>CAWACI010000018.1:0-76463 GCA_963780465.1 uncultured Pseudomonadota bacterium | reverse complement strand
CATTATTTTTGCCCGTGCAAAGTCGCCATCACGTTAACGATGGCCGGCCCGGCTACGATGAGAAACACGCAAGGCAGGATGAAAAGGATCATTGGAATGGTCATCATGGTCGGCAGTCGACCGGCGCGCTCCTCGAACAGCACCAGGGCTTCCTGGCGCAATTCGGCGGAGAGCGTGCGCAGCGCCTGGGTTAGTGGCGTACCGTATTGCAGCGACTGCGAGAGCGTGGTTGAGAGCCGCCTTAGCGTATCGAGCCCGGTACGTTGGCCCAGCGCTTCATGGCTTTGCGCATATCCGAGCCGATCTGCAGTTCGCGCGACGTCTGGGTGAGTTCCATCGCCAAGGCCGGATTGAGATTGCCTATTTCCTGCGACACGCGCGCGAGCCCCGCCTCGAGCGCCAGCCCGGCATCGGCGCAGATCACCAGCATGTCCAGCGCATCCGGCACGCCGGCGGCCACCTGGGTGAGATGACGCTTGCGGATGTTGTTGGCCAGCGTCTCCGGCAGCAGCAGGCCCGATCCCGGCCCGGCCGGCGAGTTTCACCATCGTCCAGAACGTGCCGGCGCCGTAATTGTGCAGCACGAAAAACAGTACCGTTGGCACCACCAGTGCCAGAAGGATCTTCGCGCCGATGAACAGGCCGAGGCCGCGGCCGCCGCGGAACCCCGCCCCTTCGAGCGTGGCCGTCATTTCCGCCAGGGTTTTCCTCGAGAGCAGGCCGCTGCGGGCATCAGCACGCCGAACGAGGAGACGAAACGCAGTAGAGCCGAGCCTTCCGGCTTGGTCTTGGGCGCCTTGTTGCCGCCACCAACCACGAATTCAATGCGGTTCACCAGACGTCCAGCGCGTGCGAGTTCGCCGACCACGAAAAAGCCGCTGACGGCGACGATGACAAACATCACGATGATGGCCGCGAAAATATAGATCATTGGCATTGGCGCTATTTCAGGACGTTGCTGATCATGAACTGGATGACGCCCATGCCGATGCCCATCAGTAGGATCGCGGCGCCGAGAATCGCCTGGCCGGAGTTCGTTGTGAACAGCAGGACAATATATTGCCGTTGCATCACGAAGATCGCACCGCCGGCGACGAAGGGCAGCACGGAGAGGATCATGGCGCTGGTGCGCGCTTCGGCGGTGAGCGCATAGCCGCGTGCCTTCAGCCCGACGCGCTTGCGGATCACCTCGGCCAGCGTTTCCAGCGTCTGCGTAATGCCGCCGCCGGAGCGCGCTTGCAGCGTGAGCGCTGTGGCGAAAAACTGGTATTCCGTCAGCTTGATGCGCAAGGACAATTCCCGCAGCGCGATGTCGAGCGGAATGCCGATGGAGACCTTATCGGCAAGAATATCGAACTCAGTCTTGGTTGGCTCCATCGCGTCGCGGGACACGGTGCGCAGTGCTTCGCCCATCGGAATGCCGACACGTACGCAGCGCACGATCGTGTTGAGCGCGTCAGGAAACTGCTCCAGCAGCTTCGCGTTGCGGCGGTTCATGAACCAGTTGAAGGCGAATTTCGTTAGCAGCAGCCAGATGACCGGCGTACCGACATAGAATAGCGTGTAAAGCAGCACCGGATAGCCGCCCAGCGGGTGCGAGGCGAGCCAGTCGATGATCAGCGTCAGTGCCAAAGCCAGAGGTGGCACCAGCCACCATTTGATCGGGTAGGTCTCCGACTGGCCCAGATCGACACCGATGAAATTCGCGGCTTTTCCCTTGATCTGCTCGGCGCGCGTGACAGTGCGCGTGAGAGACAGCTCCTCCTCGGCGGTATTTGCCGCGCGGCGCTGGGCGTGACCACGTCGCTGATCCGGCTCGCAAATTTTTTCTGGCGCTCATGGCCCTGTATCACCGAGACCATGGCGAGCGCTGCCATCGCGGCGAGGATCAGAACCAGTGCTGCGAGGACGATGATGTCCTTGGAGATCATTGCACCTCCTCAAGCGCTGCCATCCAGCTGCGCTCCAGGCCAAAATATTGCAGCCGCTCAATGAAGGAGGAGCGGATGCGGCTGACCTCGTAACGGCCGGTCAGGCGGCCCGTGGCAGTCTCGCCGGTCACCTCGAACTTGAAGATGTCGTTGAGCAGCTGTGTTTCGCCCTCGATCCCAGCGATCTCGGTCACCTGGGTCACGCGGCGGCCGCCGTCGCGCTGGCGCTCCACCTGCACGATGATATTCACCGCCGCCACCACCTGCGTGCGGATGGCGCGCGGGGTGAGCCCCATGCTCGACATCTGCACCATGTTCTCGATACGGGCGAGCGCATCGCGGGTGTTGTTGGCGTGGATCGTGGACATCGAGCCGTCATGGCCGGTGTTCATCGCCTGCAGCATGTCGAACGCCTCGGCGCCGCGGACCTCGCCGATGATGATGCGGTCGGGACGCATACGCAACGCGTTGCGGACCAGGTCGCGGGCGTTCACCTCGCCCTTGCCTTCCAGGCTGGCGGGACGGGTTTCCAGCCGCACCACATGCGGCTGCTGCAGCTGCAATTCGGCGGCATCCTCAACCGTGACGATACGCTCGGAAGGGTCGATGAATCGGCTCATCGCGTTCATCATCGTCGTTTTTCCGGAACCTGTGCCGCCGGAGACGATCATGTTGAGCCGGCAGCGCGCGGCGATTTCCAGGATGCGCGCAATCGGCGGCGTGAGCGAGCCGAAGGCGATCAGCTTCTCGAAATCGATCGGCTTTTTCGAGAATTTACGGATCGAGAGAGAGGGGCCATCGATCGCCAGCGGTGGCAGGATGATGTTGACGCGCGAACCGTCCTTCAGGCGCGCGTCGCACATCGGGCTTGCTTCGTCGACGCGGCGGCCCACCGAGGCGGCAATGCGCTGGCAGATATTGGTCAGATGCGACCAGTCGCGGAAGCGCACCGGCACCTGCACCAGCTTGCCTCCGCGCTCCACAAAAGTGTGGTCCGGCCCGTTGACCATGATGTCGTTGATGCTCTCATCGAGCAGCAGCGGCTCCAGCGGCCCGAGCCCCAGCATGTCGTCGACCAGTTCGGTCGCAAGGTTACGCTGCTCGCGGCCATTCAGCTGCACGCGGCGCTCCGTCGCGAGATCGGAGATCAGCCTCTCCACCTCGATCAGCAGCCGCGCGGGCGCCAACGAGGCGACCGCGGTGGCATCCATGCGGGTCAGACAGAGCGCGCGGAGCTCGGCAATATCGGCACGGGCGCTGACGGTGGTTGTGGTCGGCTGTCGCCGCAGCGTGATCCGCGACGGCGCGGGCGGAAAGTTCGGGTGCCAGAGAGGGGCCGGCCGACATCGCCTGGGCTCGCACCGCTGACGGGTTCGGTCCCGTCTCGTTACGTCGCCGGCCGAATACGGGCACACTGACATCCGTCATCCACTACCCTCCTTTCTGCAGACGCAGCATCTTGAAGATGCCGCCCAGCGAGCCTGCTTGCGGACTGGCGAAAATCGCCTCGTCACGATTGCCGACGAAGCCTATCTCGCGCGACAGGTCGATGATTGCCTGGCGGAACGGGCCGCGCGCGGTCATCGCCGGTTCACCGAAATTGGCACTCTCATTCATCTGCTTCGGCATGTCGGGGATCACCACGTCGACCTTCACCTTCAGCGCGTCCTCGATCTGCTTGCGGGTCAGGCCGCCCAGCCGCCCCTGGCGGTTCAGCACGATGGTCGGACTCTGCGGCTGCCACTGGCCGTTCGGCAGGCCAAGCAGGCGCAGCGTGTCACGCACGCTGGCGAGCGATGGGTCCATGACGATGACGCGGTGATGCGCGAACTCGATCAGTTCGCGGTTGCAGGGCATCGGCAGGAACGGCACGTCGGCGACGATGAAATTATACCGCACGCGGAGCGCGTCGATCAGCCCGCGCGCGGCACCGGGCGCGTAACGCAGCGGCTCGTTGAGTTTTTCCTCCGAAGCGAGCACCTGCAGGCGTTCGGCGACCGGCTGCGCGGCGCGTTCCACAAAGAGCGGATCGATGCGGTCGGGCGTTTCCAGCGCCATGCGCAGGCCCGGACCTGTTTTTGCGCCGAGCAGCAGCGCGCCGGAGCCCATATGCAGGTCTGCTTCCAGGAACACGGTGTGGCGCTTGGCCATCACACCTAGCATCCAGGCGAGATTGCCCGCGATGGTGGTGGCGCCGACGCCGCCCCGCGCGCCCATGACGGCGATGACGCGGCCACCGCGCGTGGTATCCTGGCCGACCGTCTTGCGCGTAACCAGCGGCGCGAAATGCCTGGCGACCGCCTCGCGGGTGATCGGTTTGCAGATATATTCCATCACCCCCATGCCGCGGGTGAGATGGCGGTAGAAATCGACGTCGTCAGTATCGCCGATCACCAGCACGCGCACGCCAGGCTCCACCACATCGGACAATTCGCCAAGCGCGTGCAGCGGCTGGTCCTCGCCGGCGATGTCGACGATCAGCACTTCAGGGGTCTGCAATTTGCCCATGGCGGCGATGGCGGTGCGCACCTTGCCGCGGCGGATATCCATGCCGTTGGCCACCAGCTCACCAAGCCCGTCCCGCAGCACCTGCTCAGTGGCCGGATCGTCGAGAAATGCGAGCACGGTCAACCGATCGGGACGGCCCATCGAAGCGCCTTCCGACGAACCCAAGCGCGAAGGTTGCTCGTTCATCCCACCACTCCAGTCCAGTGAACCCATCGTTTGTTCATTCTCATTGCCGCATCTAATTCATGCTGGCTTGCACGCTGATCTGTTCCGGCGTCTGCAGCCCGGCTGCCGTGCCCGCGCCGTTCGGGCCCAGCGCCTTGTCCAGCGCCGCTGAGGCGGCGACGCCGTTCGAATTCGGGTTGCCCCTGCCGGTGATCAGGTCGGAGGGCGTGGCCACCTGCTGCGCGATCGTCTGGTTCGCGGCCCCCGTGGCCGCCCAATTGCCGGGGCGCTGGAATGGGTCAAAGGCGCCCTCGCAGCCCGTGAGTGTTAACAGCACGGCACAAAACGCAAAGAACGCAGCGTGGCGCATGGCGTATCCTTTCATTGCACCATGAACCCCGCTTCGCCGGGAATGGTCGTGGAGGCCGTGTCGGTGCCGTTATCGCGCAGCAGCAGAATGCGCTGCAGGTCGTTGGCAGGGGTCCAGCCATCGTCCGGCGAGGAGAGCGCACCGGGCTGATTGACCGGATTCACAATATACGGGGTAACGGTAATAACCATTTCCTGCTGCTCGCGCTGGAAACTGTCGCCGCGGAACAACGCGCCCAGCACCGGCATCTCGCCCAGGCCCGGCACCGCATTATCAGCCTGGTTGGTCGTGTCCTCAAGCAGACCGGCCATCGCCATCCCCTGGCCGCTGCCGAGAATGACCGTGCTGGAAGCCTGGGTCACGGTCAGCGAGGGCACGACGATGGCGCTGGATGAGCCGGTGGCGGCGATTGTCACCGAATTGGCGGTGCTGATCGTGCTGAGCTGCGGCGCGACCTGCAAAGCGATCCGCCCGTCGGAGAACACGGTTGGGGTAAAAGTGAGCAGAATGCCGTAATTCTTGAAGTCCACGGTCACCGCGCCATTCGTCTGGCTGATCGGGATCGGGAACTGGCCGCCGACTTGGAAACTCGCTTGCGTGCCGCTGAGCGTGGTCAGCGTCGGCTCGGCGAGCACATGGGCAAGATTGTCGGAGGCTAGCGCGTCGACCACGCCCTCGAACGTCCCGCCGGGCCAGGTCACGCCATAGGTGCCGGGCGTGGTGCCGGAAATGCTGGGCGCCGCCGTGCCGGTATTGCCGGTTATGGTAAAGCGGCCGATCTTGAACCCGGCCGCCGTCACCGCGCCCCAATTGATGCCGAGCTCGCGCGTTACAACCCGCGACATCGTGGCGATACGGACTTTTAGCTCGACCTGGATCGGCTCGCGCACCTCCAGCTGGTTGATCACCGTGCCTGTGGGCGCGATCAGCTTCGCCTGCTGCATGACCTGGTTCGCCTCTTCCGGCGTCTGCACCGAGCCACGCACGATCATGCCACCGGCCTCGCTCTCGGCCGTCACGTCTTCCCCGGGTGCCGTGATCTGGCTCTGCGCACGCAGCCGGTTCTGCGCAAACGCCGAGGGGCCGACCGTGACCGAATATTGTGCAATCGGGTTGCCCGAGCCGTCGGTGGCAACGATTGTCGTCTGGCCAAGATCCTTGCCGAACACGAACATCGTGTTCGGGCTTGCCGGCCGGATCTCGACCACGTTCGGGTCAGCCGCGAAAATATTGGCGACTGGACGCGGCAGCCGGATCAGCTTGCCGGCCCCCTTGGCCACGGCGATCCCGCCAACAAAGCCCGGGCGGTTGACCGTGGCTAAGGTTGCATCACCGGCCTGCTGCGCATGTGCCATCCCCGCGGCAAGGCCGAAGCCGGTGACGGTGACGGTGAAAAGCAGAAATAGTCCAAAGCGGCTATGCATCAGAAGCTGTAATCCTGTTCGGCGGGAGAGCCCTGGAAGACGTGAACGGTGGAAACCTGCGGCGATCTCGGATGCGTGTCGGCCAAAGCCGGGGACACGTCGCCCGCCCAGACCGGCTGCTCCGGCGGCTGGTTCTGGTCGGCCGCAGTGGCGATCTGAGCCTGGGCGGAATGCACGATGAGCGACAATTTGCCGAGATTGGTCGCCACGAGGCAGCGCGCCGCCTCGTCCGGCGTCACCTCAAGCGTCACCGTCTGCGCCGGCGGCTGCGGGGTCGGCCCTGGTGCGGCATCCTTCACCAGTTCCTGGCCGGTGGCGATCACGCGCACATCGTTCAGCACCACCTCGGCGGCAATGCTCTTGCTGTCTGGCGCTCCGGGGATCGTCTGCGTCAGCAGCACGTCGACATTATCGCCGGGCCAGATCAGCCCGTTGGCGCCGGAGATCGCGTCAACACCCACGGTCACCGCGCGCATGCCCGGCGCCAGCACCGCGGCGAGGAACCCGTGATCGCCGGGATGGATGACGGCGCTGTTCAAAATCGGCGTGCCGCTGGTGATCGAGGTACGGACCATTGCACCGATCAGCGCCGAGCGGTTAGCCGGCGTGTCGAGGCTGGCGCCGACCGGCACGGCATTGGCCAGCACCGAGGCCCCTGCCATGTCGGAAGGCTGCAGCAGGCTGCCGCCTTGCATCGTCGTGGAGGCGACCAGGATCTGCGCGGTCGGCGGCGGCGCCACGGCCTGTTGTCGTTTTGATTGGTTGAGGATCGACAGGCCAAAGATGGAGACCACGATCAGCGCGACGATCAGAACCAGGAAAATCCCGAGACGAAAAACCATGATCTACCTAACGCTGAAAGAGAGTGGCAGGAGGGTCACCAGCGCGCCGCCGGCAATGGCGCAGGCATAAGGCAGCGGGGCGCGGCGGCCGATCCGCCAAGCCTCAGTCCGGAGGATGCGGCGCAGCCGGTTGCCATGACGCGACGCCCGCGGCTTCAGCACCAGGAGGCGCAGCAGTAAATAGAGAATCGCCAGCGCTCCTCCGAATAGCACGACCCGGAACACAAAATTGAGCTCGGACTGCAACAGCGGCGGGATCAGCAACGCCGTCGCCGCCCAGAGCTTGACGTCGCCGCCGCCCATCGCCCCGCCGAGCCAGATGACCAACAATACGACGAAAGTGACCAAGGCGACTGCCGCCCCGGTGAGCAGGGAATGGTCCGCCAGGCGCACGGCGACGCCCAGCACCAGCAGGCAGGCCGGCAACCAGTTCGGCACTGTGCGCGCCGCGATGTCGTGCAGCGCCGCATAGACCAGAAGCCCGGCCGCTAGGATCACGAAGACCGGCGTCAGCACGCGCACACCGAAAACTGGACCTGCCTCACCACCGTAGCCTTTGACCTCCGTCACATGAGATATGCCTGACTTTTAATTACGTACCCTAAATTTAACGGTCACACCACTTGGCGGTCGCCTTCACTGTTATTTTTGCGAATCGCTCACGAGCAAACCAAGGATTCCGCCGCAGACAAGCGGGCATTGGCGTTAGGCCAGGACGACGCGTGGCCGCGCGTTCATGACAACGCCCGCGCCCGGCGTCCGCCGATCACGCCGAAATTGCCCAGAAAACATGAAAAAAACCCCATATTTCCACGCAATCAACTTCCAGAGGTTGCGGCAGCATAAGGGACGGCATGAAATGATGAAATTTCTTTGCGCGCATTTATTCCGCCATCCGCATTGAAGCGACGCCATCCGCGCGCCGCGCCGAATGCCGGACGGCAACTGGCTGGAGTTGTCGATGCATGCAGCTTCGCGGGGTAAAAAAACGGCCGGGGCTGCCCCCCGGCCGTTTTTGCAGCAGCCAAAGCGCCGCGGCGGGACTTAAAGCTCGCCAGCCACGCTGTTAAAAACATTGTTCATGTTTCCGCCGATCGAGGTAACGGCGCCGATGATCACCACGGCGATCAGCGCGGCGATCAGCGCGTATTCGATGGCGGTGACGGCGCGGCGGTCGACTTTGAGTTCGTTCACCTTGAGAGCGAGAGCCGTGCGAATATAATTAGCGAGCATGACAAGTCCTTTTAGTGTTTTAGGTAAACCGTGCGATACGGTTGAAGATTAGCAAGCCGCGCAGAAAATAACTTAAAGTTAAACTAACCCTCACCACATTCACCCGCAACGGGTTGCCCCTTAATACACGGAAAGTATGAGGTTTAGTCAAGTTTTTCGGCCATTGACACGGGGATGACAAATGCGTGAGAGCGCGGTTTTGCAATATTTTCATCCTTCATTGCGAGCGCGTGCCTATAAACAGAAAAAACGCATCAAACAGTTCTGATTTAAAAAAACGTTATGTTAATTAGACAAGTCGCCAATGTGTTTGTGGATATTCTTTAATAAATTGCATATTTTTTAAAATTTTCGTGTCGTAATGCATGGGCATTCGGCGAATAAACTTTTCGTGAAGTACGCCTCATCATGCGCAAAGCCTCTTTCTGAGGGGCGAAATTGCCTCGGCGGGCAGGCGGATGCCGATAACTCCGAAGCGACACTGCAGAAGGTCAGCGCCAGGCTGGGGCTGATTGCGTGACGCCCGTGACCAAAGCGACGGCCATGATACCGGCGATCATCACGTATTCGACAGCGGTCACCGCACGACGGTCGCGGCCGAATGCAGCCCCCAGAGCCGGAAGATGGCGAACAGATCCAGGGTCTGCGGCAACTTTTTGAAAAGCTCTCTAAAATAATTTCCGGCGCCCAGGCGCCGCTGTCCTTTGGAGAACAGAAATGCGTTCGCGCCAAAGGCGCAACGCCAAAAAAAACTGCCGCCCTCTCATATAAAGAAGATGGTGCGGGCGGTCGGAATCGAACCGACACTCTGTCACCAGAACCGGATTTTGAGTCCGGCGCGTCTACCAGTTCCACCACGCCCGCGTACCACGCACTCTGTACGAAACACGACGCACAAAATCAACCTACCCCGCTTGCATCCTCTCTCAGCATTGGCTATAGCCCGCTCACCGATCCCGAATAGCTCAGCTGGTAGAGCAAGCGACTGTTAATCGCTCGGTCGTTGGTTCGAGTCCAACTTCGGGAGCCAGGTTTTTCAAGCACTTACGAGGCGTTTGTCCCCTTCCCTTTCCTGCCGAATTGGGGGGGCACGTCGGGGCAACAGCCCTCATGGTTCGCACAGCAAAAAATTCAGAAAAAATGTTGTGCCCCAGAAGCCCCCGCCCCCCTCCTTCACCACCGCTTTTCACCGTCTAATTTTTTTGGGGTGGCAAATCCGGTGGCAAAAGATCGCATTTGCCGGGTGGCTCACCGGGTCGCAGTTCTCAGCACCCGCCCCAGGGGTGGGCGAATCGCCCTTCCTCCTATGCTCAACATCGACCGTCTGGCCCTCGTCCTGGGGCGAATCCTCTGCCGGCGCATTGGCCGCTCCCGCTGCAAGACGGTTTGCCTCTCGCAGCCGGTCCGCCACCGCCGTCAGCTTCTCCGCCTGATCTTCGGTCAGTCCGTCTTTGTAGACGCTGGACCATTCGGCCAAAGCCACCCGTAAGCGCCGATTGGCTACCTGCAGCTTGTTCACCTCCGCCTGCGCCAGCGCGGCCTTATCCGCCTGTTGCTTGGCCGTCGCCTGGGCTTCGCGCCGCTTCTTATCCTGAAGCCGGCCCCACTTCACAGCGTTGGCCGCGTTACGCAGGACAGGCTGAAGCGCCGCCGCTATCCGGTCCCCTTCGGCCTTCGCCCAGTTCCCCCGGCCGAAGACAGGCGGCGTGCTGACTTCCACCTGCGGCACATCCGGCTCCGGCGCATTGATGGCCGCGTAGGATTGGCTGACCTTCGTGTGATGGGCTTTGCTGCCTTTTATCCCGCGCCGGAGGCCGAAGCGCTGGCCGACAGCCTGGGCAAAGTCGGTTTGCATGGCGGATAGCTTGCCCCTCCCGCCTAGCCAGTGTTTCGCATTCAGCCGGCCGTCGCGAAGCGGCACAACGTAGGCGCACAAGTGCGGCGTCAGCTCATCCCTATGAACGGCAGAGAAAACCACGTTCTCGGCCCCGTGTTGGTCGATCAGCCACCACCTGGCCGACTCAAAATAGGCCGCGCCGGATTCCCCGACTCTGGAAATACTCAGGCGACGCGGCGATCAGATACTCTATACATAAGACGGCATCACGGCGGCGCTTGTCCGGCCATCGGGCTTTTATCGCGGAAAGGACTTCGGCGGCCGAGCGTCCGTCGCATAGCTCATTCAATGCCTTCCGCGCAGGGGCGGCGTTGTCGGTGGGACGATCTCTGAAAGTATGGCTGAGCGACGCCGGGATATTCGCCGACGACTTCAGCTTGGCGGTTCTGAGGATGCAGTAGGACATGCCCAGATGCTATGAGGCGGGCTTGCAAGTGACGAATGCCTACCTGCCAAGGAATGGCCCGACCGCTGAGGTGTATATATACTCACTACACTTTGCCGACGCCGGCATGTTTGGCGTCACGCCACCAGCAGCCGCGCCCTCGTTAGCCTCACGCCTCAGGAAGCGGGTGACCGCCATTTTTTTGAATAGCGGCGACTATCTCCGCTGATTCCGCCTCAGAGCAACGAACAGCCTCAGAGATCATCCCTGTTTGCCCCAGCCAGGTCAGAATCAACTGTCCGTTTCGATATTCAAACCGGGTCAAGGCGAGGCGTGCGATCGGTAAACTCATAGCTTGTTAGGCTCCTGTGGGGATTTTCCCTGCCTCTAAAGTAGAATGGATTCCGCCACGGCCACATAGACAATTTTCCCGGCCCAACTTGGGCCAGTTTCGGGGGCACTCGGCCCCCGCTGGTTAGTCCTTACCGATCACAAGCGGTCGGTTTTTGCTGGTGCGCCGCGGTGGTACGCCTTTCCGGGAGCCGGTGGCCGTCATTATTTTCAATGGCTTCTACGATCTCGACTGCTTCAGGCTCTGAACAATCGAGCACTTCGGTAGTGTACCCTGTTGGCCCCAACCAGGTCAGAATCAACTGTCCGTTTTGATGGTAAGATCCCGCCAGTTTAGGGTGTTCGATTAGAAAACCGTTCATAATTGATCAGGCTCCACGGCCGACGTTTCGATATTGCAGTGATTACCCTCCAGGATGCCTGAAGATCAAGGGAGACGCGGTACAATCGTTGCATACAGGGAACCCATTACCGCCCGCCTTGCTGGTTAAGCTTTACCGATCACAAGCGGCGGCGGCTTGGGCTTTCGCCCTGGTTTGCGATCGGGTGGTATCCCGTGGGAGATCCACACGGGCATTACCGGCGGCTTCTCTGGCGGCTTTTCACCGGGTTAGAGGAAATTGCGCATTGAGCGTCCCACCGCGGTAACCAGCCTCAAGCGCGGCTTTGAATTCGTCATACCGAGCGGCTTTTTCGATCGCCGTCGCGCACGGCCAGGAGCAAGGGCACGGACCAGGGATAAGGCAAACGGTGTCAGGTTCGCGCGGGCGGGGCGGGTGCTGGGGCTGGCCGTTCATCAGATGGCCTCCCCAATTTCTTCGCGGAGGTTCCTGCGACGGTCGCCCATCGTATCCATGAGCCAGTCGATATTGCGCATGAACTCTTCGGCGAAACCGGCTTCCATCATCCCCTTCTTTTCGTTAGCCTCATTGATCTGTTTCTCAAGGTCATTCGAAATCGCGATGAAGATCGATTGAACGCGGTCCCAGTCGTCCAAATGTTCTCGCGCGCCGTATAGCGCCCAGTTCTTAGGATGACACAGCCTGGGCGGCGGGGCGGTTCCAACTTCGGGAGCCATATTTCCTTCCCCCTCACAATCCAGCCCTGGTTTACCTTGAATGAGGGGGAAGCTTGGCTGCTCGGTGTTTCCGGTACGCGGCACTGCGCCGATCGATTTGGTAAAACATCTCGATTTCAACAGCTTATGTCGTAAGCTGGGCGGGCAACCTTATACGCCGTATGAAACGCTGGCTGCCAAGGGCCGCGCTGGACTGCGGCTGCCTGATCATCGCTTTCGCCGATGACGCGAGGCCAGGCCGGCCAGCCGGACGTAAAATGCCTGGGACCGAAATCGCCGAAGATGTGCTGGACCGTGCGTGGTGATGAATAAACTTCTACGAAGCGAACGAGAAAATTTTCATCGCGCATTTTCGCAACAGGTTCGGCACCACTGCCATCGCCGCGCGGCCGCTGCGCCGGGCGGCACTAAAACAGCGGAGACATCCAATGCCACGGCCATCCATGCAGCAAAAGCGGCGATTGCAACCGGCGAGACTGGCTGAGCCGGCCGTGACGGCACCAAGCCGTGCCCGAGGCGGTGGGCTAGCGGCCCCTTCCCGGCTCGGCTAGGTCCTGGCCGATGGCATCCGCACCCGATTCCCTTCGTTTGCTGCTGGCCGCTCGCTATGGCGCGCTCGGCGCCAGCAGCCGGCTGCGCCTGGCGCAGTACCGGCCGTTCCTGAAGGCCGCCGGTATAAGCACCACGCTGCGGCCGTTCCTGTCGGATGATTATATCCGTGCGCTCTACGGCAAATCCTCACGCCTGCCGCATATCGCCGCCGCCTATCTGCGCGCGCCCGGCGCGGCATTGGCGGCGCGGCGGAATGACTTGCTCTGGATCGAGAAGGAACTGCTTCCCTGGCTGCCTTATGCGGTGGAACGCCAAGCGATCGGCGACCGTCCGTACATTCTGGATTTCGACGACGCCTGGTCGCTGCGCTACGAGCAGTCGCACTTCGCCCTGGTGCGCCAGGCTCTGGGTCAAAAATTCACCCGGCTGGTGCAGGGCGCGGCGCTGACCATCACCGCCAACGAAACCTTGTACGCCTGGGCGCAGGCGCAGGGGGCAAAACGTCTGCTGATGCTGCCCACGGTGGTGGATCTCGACCATTACCCGCTCACCCCGGAGCCGGCGCAGGAATTCACCCTCGGCTGGGTCGGTACGCCGCTCACCGCCGCCTATCTGCAGGTTATCGCCGCACCGCTGCGCCGCCTGGCCGAAGAGGCGCCGCTGAAACTACTGATCGTCGGCGCGCCGGAGGCGAGGCTGCCCGGCGTGGCCTGCGAGCATTTGCCATGGTCGGAAGCCACCGAGGCGGCCGCCATCGCACGCTGCCATGCCGGCATCATGCCCTTACCGGACGATGAATGGGCGCGCGGCAAATCCGGCTACAAGCTGATCCAGTATATGGCGATGGGCCGCCCCGCGATCGGCAGCGCCATCGGCGCGAATCGGCAGATCATTGAACATGGCGTTAGTGGCTTCCTACCGCGCCATGACGAGGACTGGGTGACGCAACTGCGCTGCTTGCGCGACGATGCGGCGCTGCGCCGGTCAATGGGGGCTACGGCACGGCGGCGGGTGGCTGAGAATTATTCCCTCCAGGTCACCGCGCCGCAACTGATCGCTGAAATCAGGGCGATCGCAAAACCCTGAAGCGCGTTAAGCTACGTAGGGAAGCGGCCGCTTTTTGAAAAAAGCGGCGCAAAAACTTTTGCTCGTTTGGGCCTGGGGCGTTGGAACGACCACGGCTCAAATTAACAAAGTTTTTTTGCTTCTTTTTGTTCACAAAAAGAAGCCTTCCCCTTCCCCTCTCTTATCGCGCCCTAGCGACAGTACTGGCTCACATATGGCGCGAACTGATCTTGCAGGGTTTGCCTGCTGAGCTTGAAAGTCTCCAACGAATAAGGCGCGTGCTGGCCATAGCCGCCACGCGGCCGGGCGGCGACTTTGGCGGAGATCGCCTGCACCGCCTGCTCGCGCAGCCTCAGACCGAACTGGCCATAGATCCGCTCGATCGCGGCCAGTGGCGCGCGGGTCAGGTCCTCGTAATGCAAATGGATTTTTCGCGCCGGATCGACATCCGCGCGGCGGTCGAATTGCAGCAGCAGATTCGCCCCCTCGATCCAGCGTGTGCCAACCTGGGCGCCGATCTCGGCCGGATCAATATTCTTCAGAAACGGTTTGCGCAGCACCTCGGTCAGATGCGCAACCGAACCCAGAACGGCGATCGGATCGCGATGCACCACCACGAAACGCGCATCCGGGTACACCTCCAGGATCGCATCCAATGAGAAGGTATGATCCGGGCATTTCAGCACCCAGCGCGAAGCCGTGCCGGCCTGCAGATACTGCAGGAACCGTTTGTGGAATTCGAACGCCTCGCGGTGACCGTATGTTTCCACCCAATGCAGATAGCCCGGCACCCGGAAAGTGGTGTCAAAGCGCAGGCTTTGGAAGACATGCGCGGTGATCTCGCTGCATTCCTGCGGGCTGTCGGCGGTGATCGGGTGCATGGCGGCAAAGCCCGGTGCCAGCCCGGCGAACAGCGTCAGTTGCTTGTCCACATCGCGGACACGCTTGTCGGCGGCCGGGTTGAACTCAGCCGGCCTTGGGCCAGGATAGATTGTTTGCCAGTTGCGCGGCACCTGGTTGTCATGGTCCTCGGCCAGCAGCGAATGCAAGAAGGTGGTGCCGCTGCGCGGCAGACCGAGAATAAAAATCGGCGCCGCAACAGGTGCGGCGGCAATGGCAGGATCGCGCCGCTGGGCATCCTCCACCGTCTGCGCGTTGCGCAGCAGGCGGATCATGTCCCAGCGGAGCGAGACCTTGCCGAAAAAGCTCAGCTCCGAATCCGCGTCGATGGCCGTGATCAGCTGCCGCAGCCCTTCCCGCGCCCCTGGCGACGGGGTGGTGCCTGCAGCTTTGATGAGTGCGTCGGGCTGCGTGCTCGGCAGCAGGGCCTTCGGCACCACCGCGTCAGCAACGCCGAAAGCCGCATTCAGCACCTGATACGGCCAGCGCATATTAGTGCGCCTTACGCTCGATCAGCTCGATCTTGTAGCCGTCCGGATCCTCGATGAAGGCGATCACGGTGGTGCCGAACTTCACCGGGCCCGGCTCGCGGGAGATTTTCACGCCGGCTTTGCGCAGGCTCTCGCAGGTGGCGTAGATGTCCGGCACGCCGAGCGCCAGATGACCGAACGCGGTGCCGATCTCGTAGCTGTCCACGCCCCAGTTATAGGTGAGCTCGAGCACGGTGCTGCTCCGTTCGTCGCCATAACCGACGAACACCAGCGTGTACTTGCCGTCCGGCACCTCGGTGCGGCGGAGCTCTTTCATCCCCAGCATGGTGGTGTAGAATTTCACGCTCTCGTCAAGGTCGCGAACCCGCAACATCGTGTGCAGGTAGGTAAAGTCGCTCATCACATCGCCTTTCAGTTACGGCTGGACGCCGAGCAGGAAGATCCCGGCAGCGTCCGCAGCCTCGATCATTAACGATCTGTTTGCCAAGATAGTACCTCCGGCTTCAAATACCACACCCCGAAGCCCGGCGTTTCGCACCTGACGTATCGTTTCGACACCGATCGTCGGCAAATCGGCGCGGCGCTCCTGGCCGGGCTTGGCGAGCTTCACCAGAACGCCCGCGGGGCCCGACCGGGTCACGGCGGAAATACGCGACAACATCGCATCCGTTCCCTCCACCGTCTCGACCGCCAGCACGATCCCCTGCTGCACGACGCAAGCCTGGCCGATATCCGCAGCCCCGATGATTTTCAGCACCTCGACGCCACGCTGGATATCGGCCAGCGCCGTCTCGTCAGGTGCCGCCCGGGTGAGCAAGCCGGGGGTGCCCAGCGCATCGCCGAGAATTTCATGCGCACCAACCACATGGAACCCGTCCTCGCCCAGCACGCGCAGCACCGCGCCGAGCAACCCGTCATCCCCGGCAAAGGCGGCGCGGCCGATCCGCGCCAGCATCTTAATGCCCTCGGCATCCGGTCGCAGCGAAAAAATGGAGGGCCGCTTCACCGGGCCAATGATCACCAACTCCGCGCAGCCATGCGCCTGCAGCGCCTGACGTATGGCGCCCACGGCGTCCATGCGGAAGAACTGGTGCGGATAGGGCGCGATAATGGCCGATTCGGCGAAGCCTTCCAGGCCGACGATAAACACCGGCCGCCCCGCCGCCTGCGCCGCCGCCGCCACCTGCCCGGGCAGCGGACCGCCGCCGGCGATGATGCCCAAAGGCGCGACGCTCATGGAAAGATCAGTCTTCGCTCTCGCCCGAGGCGCGCGCAACGCTGGTCAGCAGGCCGTGGCGGCCGGGCGTGGCGATGAAGTCCAGCATCTCGGCCACGTAGGAGTTTTCGCCATATTCGGCGCGGGCGGCAACCACACGGTCGGCGAACACGCCGGGGCCGGAGAAGATAAAGCGATAGGCTGCGCGGACATGGTGCAACTGCGCCTTATCGAGCCCGCGCCGGCGCAGGCCGATCGTGTTCAGCCCCACCAGCTGCGCGCGCGAGCCGAACACGAAGCAATACGGTGTCACGTCGCTCGGTACGCCGGTCAGGCCCCCGACCATCGCCCCGGCGCCGATGCGCACGAATTGCAAGAGCGCCGCGGAACCGCCGATCACCGCGCGCGGGCCGATCTCGACATGGCCGCCCATGACCACGTTGTTGGAAATGATCACGCCATCGCCGATGTCGCAGTCATGCGCGACATGGACCACCGCCATCAGCAGGCAGTCCGCGCCGATGCGGGTGATGCCGGTGCCGGTGACGGTGCCGCGATGGATCGAGCAGTGCTCGCGGATCTGCGTGCGCGGGCCGATCACCGTCTCGGTATCCTCGCCCTTATATTTGAGGTCCTGCGGTTCCAGCCCAACGGTACAGAACGGAAACAGTTTCGCGTCGGCGCCGATGCGGGTTTTGCCGTCCACCACCACATGCGAGACCAGTTCCACCCCATCCTCCAGCACAACCTGGGCGCCAACCGTGCAGAACGGACCAATTTTGACATTGGCGCCAATGCTGGCCCCCTCGGCAATGTAGGCGGTAGGGTGGATCATATCATGCAGGGACTTCAACATCAGGTCATCCGGTTAGAGAGGCCGCCAGTGCTGTAGGGGCGCGGCGGCGGAGCGGCGAGTCAATCATTGTTACGGTCTATGTCCGCGCCCCGCGCGGCCAGTGCCGCTCAGGCCGGCTTCACCTCTTCCATGATCATGGCCGTGATCATTGCTTCCGCGACCACCGCGCCATCCACGCGCGCGACCCCGTTAAAGCGCCAGACATTGCCACGGCGCCGGTCCTTGGTCATGGTCAGGCGCAGTTGGTCGCCCGGCACCACTGGCTTGCGGAACTTCGCGTTCTCGATCGACATGAAATAGACGATGGGCTTGCCGATCTCCGGGCCCAGCGTGGAAATCACCAACGCCGCAGCGGTCTGCGCCATGCTCTCCACGATCAACACGCCCGGCATCACCGGATGACCGGGAAAATGCCCCTGGAAGAACGGCTCGTTGACGGTGACGTTCTTGATGCCGACCGCGGAATGCCCATGCCGCACCTCGACCATGCGGTCGAGCAGCAGAAACGGGTAGCGATGCGGAATCATCTGCTGCAGCTGCTTCACGTCGACAACGGCGATGTCTACCGGCGGAAGCTCTGATTGGGTCTCGTCGTTCATGGTTTTCAACCACCTGCCTTATTCGATTTCCGCCCGGACTGGGCGAGTTTGCGGAGCGTCAAGACCTCCCGAAAAAATGCCTTCGCATTCTGCGCCGGCGCGCCGAGCACTTCCTCGCCGGGGCCAACATCGGTCATCACGCCGGACTGCGCGCCGATGCGCGCGCCACGGCCGATGGTCAGATGCCCGGTCAACCCCGCCTGCGCCGCGATCATCACCTGCGGCCCGATCGTCGTGGAGCCGGACACGCCAGCCTGCGCGACCACGACGCTGTAGGCGCCGATGCTCACATTATGGCCGATCTGTACCAGATTATCGATATGCACGCCCGGACCGATCACGGTGTCCTGCGCCGATCCGCGATCGATCGTAGCATTGGCACCGATCTCCGCGCCATCGCCGATCACCACGCGGCCGAGCTGCGGCACCGCCAGGAAGCCTTCCTTGCCCATGGCAAAGCCGAACCCGTCCTGGCCGATCCGCGCGCCGGGAAACAGCACCACGCGGTTCCCGATGATGGCGTGCGACACGGTCACCTGCGCGCCGATCCGGCACTGCTCGCCAATGCCCACCCCGTCGCCGATATGCGTCAGCGGGCCGATCACGGTCCCTGCCCCGATCGTCACCCGCGCGCCGATCACGGCGTTGGCGCCGATTTCCGCGGTGGGGTCGATCTTTGCCGTCGGGTCGACCACGGCGCTCGGATGCACGCCCGCCCGCAGCGCGGGGGCCGGATGGAACAAAGCAGAAATCTTCGCCCAGCCGACATAGGGCTCCGGCGTCACCAGCGCGACCGTGCCTTCCGGCACGCGCGCGGCAAAATCCGGATGCACGATCACCGCCCCGGCCTTGGTCCCGGCGAGCAGCTCGGCATAGCGCCGGTTGTCGAGAAAGCTCACATCCTCCGGCCCGGCGGTCTGCAGCGGCGCGACGCCGCTGATCAGCCGTTCAGGCTGCGCCGCCGCCGCGCCGATCAGCGCGGCAAGGGTTGCCAGGGAATGCGGCCCGGTACGCTGGAAGAACCGCGCGTCACCGGGTTTTACAACATCAGACATCAACCTAACCTATTGGCCGTTTGCCTGGTCACCCTGCGCTTCGGGCGGGTTCACCACCATACCTGGGGTCACGATGCTGGGCGGCACCGCCACGGAAGGCAGCAGCTTGTTGAGCTGGGCGACCACCTCGTCGGTGATATCGAAAGCATTGACGTTCAGCGCCACCTGCTCGCGGTGCAGCACCAGGTTCATACCATGCGCTTCCGCTTCCTGACGGATGATCGCGATCAGCTCGGATTCGATCTGGCTGAGCGCCGCCTGGCCGGAATTCTGGATCGCCTGGTTGCGTTCCTCGAACCGGGTCTGGGTTGCGGCGATCTCGTTGCGCAGCGCCTGCTCACGCGCTTCCAGCTGCGCGTCGGTCAGGTGCGAACGCTCGGCGACGATATGCGCCTGTTCCGCCTGGATCTTGTTGCGGGCGGCCTGGGCGTCGCGGGCCAGTTCGGCCTGACGCTGCTGGATCACCTGCTGCACGCCCTGCGCGGCAACGGATTTCTGCATCACTTCCGGCACGCTCAGCACGCCGACCACGGCGACTGGCGGTGCGGCCTCCTTGGGCAGGGAGGGGAGCTGCGGAATTGGCGGCATCTGCTGCTGCGCTTGCTGCGGCGCAGGGGCCGGGGCTGGCAGCGGCGCCGGGGCGGCAGCGGCATGCGGGGTTGGCGCCGGATGCGCGGCGGGCGGCATGAAATAGCCCGGCGACGAGGATTGCGCGAAAGCCGCTGGCGCGACAAACGCCGCCACCGCAGCGAAGAGAACCGGACGTAAACGGTTGGAAAGTGCCACTTAGAACCTCGTACCAAAAGAAACGCGGAATTGCTGGATCTGATCGCCACGCTGCTTCACGACCGGCTGGGCGAGCGACAGGTTAATCAATCCGAACGGAGTATTCCAGGAGACGCCGATACCGGCGCCGACGCGCGGCGCCGCGCTGTCATAGATCGGGTAGCCGGGGAGTGCGGTCGCGCCGTAGAGCGAGCCGACATCGACAAAGGCGAAGCCCGAGACGCCAAGATCCGGCGACACCGGCAGCGGGAAATGCAGCTCGGTGGACTGGGTCCACATGATCTTGCCGCCGATCTCATCGCCGGTCGCCGCGTCTGTCGGGCCGACGCCGCCATCGGCGAAGCCCCGCAGATTGTCGCCACCGAGGAAGAAGCGGTCGACGATCTGATCCGTATAGCCCATCACCGGAATCAGATACCCACCATTGGCGGTAAACCGCAGCACCCACGCCTTGTTGCCGAACACATGCTCAAGCGGGATGTAATAGGAAATATCCGGACTCACGCGGATATATTTCGCCGTGCCGCCCAGGCCGGCGAAATCGGTCGTCAGGTCGAGATTGACGCCGCTGGTCGGCGACAGATCGTTGTCCAGATAATCGAACGTCAGTGTCTGGCTAATCTGGCTGAGCGTGGAGACGCCAGCCTCGTTATAGATATAGATCGATGAGCCGGTCGGGATATCGTACAGGTCGCGTGTGCTGATCGTATAGGTGTAGGATTGCCGGACATGATTGTTGAACCGGTAGCCGAGACGCATATCGGCGCCGATCGAGCTTTCCGAGTAGCTGTAAGCCTGCGCCGCCGCGGTATATGAGTTGGTCACCGTCCGGAACAGGTCAAAACCGGCGATCAGGTTGCGGTCGAGGAAGTACGGATCGGTGACGCCGAGATCGATCTGCGTGCCGCGCTGCGCCAGCAGCGCATTGATCGAGGCGTCAACGCCGGTGCCCAGAAAGTTATTCTGGCTGAGACCGGCATTCACGAGCGCGCCGAGATCGGTCGAATAGCCGCCGCCCAGCGAGAACTGGCCGGTCGCCTGTTCGGTCACCGCCGTGTCCATCACCACCTGCTGCGGTGTCGAACCCGGTGTGGTGGTGATCTTCTCGTCCTTGAAGTAACCGAGATTCTTGATGTTGGTGGTGGACTGGTCGGCCTTGGCCTGGTTGTAGGCATCGCCCTCGGCCATCGTCAGCTCGCGGCGGATCACCTTGTCCTCGGTGCGGGTGTTGCCCGTGATATCGATGCGCTGGATATACACGCGCGGCCCTTCGACCACGTTCAGCACGATGTCGATCGTCTTGGTTGCCGGATTGGTTTTCACCACCGGGTTCACCTGTGCGAAATTATAGCCGAGATTCAGCGCGCGCCGGCTGACCGCCGTGACCCCTTCCTGCAGCGCGTCACCGTCGAACCACTCGCCCTTGGCAAGCGGCACCAGCCCGCTCAGTTGCTTGACGGTCAAGCCGCGAATGCCGGAGACGATTTTCAAGCTGCCGACGCGATAGCGTGGCCCCTCGGAGATGTCATAGGTCAGGTAGAACGACCGCCGGTCCGGGCTGAGTTCGGCATTGGCGCTGATCACGCTGAAGTCGGCGTAGCCGTTATGCAGATAGAACTGGTGAAGCAGATACTCATCGTACTCGACGCGGTCGGAATCATACTGGTCGGAGCTGGACAGGAAGCGGAACCAAGCGGATTGGCGGCTGGAGACCACCTCGCGCAGCCGGCTCTGGCTGAAATGGTTGTTGCCGATGAAGGTGATGCGGCCGATCAGGCTCTGCGGCCCCTCGCTGCACTGATACACCACGTTCACGCGGTTGTCCGGCAGACGGATGATGTTCGGGGTGACCGTGGCACTGTAATAGCCGCGCTTGGCGTAAGCATCGAGCAGGGCGCGGCGGTCCGCCTCGGCGGCGGCCGGCGTGAACACCGAGCGCGATTTCAGGCTGACCGCGGCCTGCGCATCCTTGTCGGTGAGGTTCTTGTTACCGGAGAAGTAAACCTGGTTGACGGTCGGGTTCTCCACCACAGCCACGTCGAGATCATTGCCGTCGCGCCGGATCGATACGTTGCTGAACAGACCGGTGGCGTAAAGCGTCTTCAGCGATTCGTTGATTTCCTGCTGATCGAACGGCCCGCCCGGCTGCACCACCATATAAGACGTGATGGTCTGGACCTCGATTCGGTGATTGCCGGTGACGTTGATGTCCGCGATCGTGCCACCCGCAGGCACCGGCGCATTGGCGGCATGGCGCGGCGCATGGCGCACCGTCTGCGCTTGAACGGCATCGTACGGGCTTGGGACCAGCAGGGCCGGCAGAAGGCAAACAGAGGCCAATAAGGCCGAGCGCGGCTTAAGCAATCGATATCTCCCAGACCATACATGCCTCCGGCAATCCGGAGTGTTTTCGCTTCGCGCGTTTGGCACGCGCCGGGCCGCACGGCAAGGTGGCGCGTTACGCGGCGGTAATTGTCCGTCCTGCCCTGCAGAACGGACACCGCCATCGCGGGAATAGCGCGACTCCGGCGACATCTTGCGCCGTTTTGGGGTGATTTAAGCCCTCAGCCGAAGAGATGCGCCACCCAGTTGACCGCGCCGAGGCGCGTCAGATCATTCAGCGTGGTGACGAAGAACAGCGAGAGGATGATCGCGATGCCGAATTGCAGGCCGATGTCCTGGGCGCGGGCTGGAATTGGCCGACCGTAGATCGCCTCGGCGGCGTAGAACAGTAAATGCCCGCCATCCAGCACCGGAATCGGCACGAGATTGATCAAGCCGAGATTGATCGACAGCAGCGCGATCAGGTTGACGACACTGATGAAGCCCATGGCGGTGACCTTGCCGCTGATCTGCGCGATGCCGAGCGGGCCGGCGAGCTGGCGCAGCCCCTGGCGGTGCACGATCAGCCGGTACAGCCCGCCCAGCATCGTTTTCGCCTCGCTATAGGTCTCCTTCGCCGCGGCGAGCACAGCACCAGGCGGCGAATAGTGGCGGATGCTGGACTGCGCGCCGGCCACGCCGAGCCGGCCGATCTTTGTCCCCTCCGCCACCGCGTCACCCAGCGTCACCTGCTGGGTGAGAACCTTGCCGTTCCGGTCCAGGATGAAGGTCACCGGCGCGTCGGGACGGGCCATGATGATGGTTTGCAATTGCGTGAAATCGCGGATTTTCTGCCCGTCGAGAGCGAGCACGCGATCGCCAGCCTGCAGCCCGGCCATCGCCGCCGGCGAATGCGGCAGAATTGAGCTCAGCACCGGCTGCACCACCACCTGCCCGACCGACATGAACAACCCGGCAAACAGCACGAAGGCGAGGATCAAATTGGCGATCGGCCCAGCGGCGACGATCAGCGCCTTGGAACCGAGCGAGGCCGCGGAAAACGAGCCGCGCTGCGCAGCACCTTCGTGCTTCGCTTCGCCCCAGCCCTGCATCTTCACGTAGCCGCCAAGCGGCAGCGCGGAAATCTTCCACACCGTGCCGGATTTCGCCCTCCAGGACAGCAATGCCGGGCCGAAGCCGACGGAGAACGCCTCGACCACGACGCCCTGGCTGCGCGCCGCCAGATAATGGCCAAGCTCATGGAAAAAGACGAGCACGCCAAGATCTACGATATAAGAAAGCAGGGCGCGGATCGTGTCGAACATCGCTATGCCGCTTTCGCCGTTGCCAGCCCGTTGGCGGCATCGCGCGCCGCAACGTCCAGCGCCAGCACGGCAGCGAGATCGGGCACCGGCGGCGCGCCGAATTGCTGCAGCACCGCCTCGACGATGCCGGCAATGTCCAGAAACCCGATCTGCCGCGCCAGGAAGGCGGCAACCGCCACCTCGTTGGCCGCGTTCAGCACGGTCGGCGCGCCAGCGCCGGCCACCAGCGCCTCGCGCGCCAGGCGCAAAGCGGGAAACCGCGCCTCATCGGGCGGGAAAAAGTCCAGCCTTGCCACCGCGGCGAGATCCAGCCGCGGCGCGCCGGTGGCAAGCCGTTGCGGCCAGGCCAGCGTATGGGCGATGGGAATGCGCATATCCGGCGAGCCTAGCTGCGCCAGCACGCTGCCATCGGCATAGCAGACCATGCCATGGATCACCGATTGCGGGTGCACCAGCACCTCGATCTTCTCGGAAGGCAGCGAAAATAATCTTGCAGCCTCAATCACTTCGAGGCCCTTGTTCATCATCGTCGCACTGTCGATGGAGATTTTCGCGCCCATCGACCAGACCGGATGGCGCAACGCCGCCTCGGGCGTGATGGCGCGCATTTCTTCAACCTTATGCGTGCGGAACGGGCCGCCCGAAGCGGTGAGGATGATCTTGTCCACGGCCTTGGCGTTGCCGTCCGCCATCGCCTGCATGATCGCGTTATGCTCGGAATCGACCGGCAGCAGCGTCGCCTTCGCGTCAGCCACAGCGCGGAGAAACACGTCGCCCGCCGAGACCAGCGCTTCCTTACAGGCGAACGCGATGGTGCCGCCATGCCGGATCGCCGCCAGCGTTGGCTCCAGCCCGGCCAGGCCGGTGATGGCGGACATGGTCCAATCCACCTTCATCGCCGCCGCCTCCAGCACGGCCTGGCGCCCGGCGGCGCAGGCAAGGCCGCTGCCCGCCAGCGCCTCGCGCAATTCGCCCAGCAGCGCGTCCTCGGAGATCACCGTGATCTCGGGGCGGAATTTCCGCGCCTGCGCCGCCAGCAGCGCGACATTGCGCCCGCCGATCAATGCGGAAACGTGATAATCGTTCTGATTTTCAGCTATAATATCAAGGGTTTGTGTGCCGACGCTCCCCGTGGAACCGAGCACCGACAAAGTTTTCACCGCCATAACGGCAAGCCTCCATGCACGCTAAGTGCCAAAATCGCCGCCACGGGTGCGGCCGCCAAAAATCCGTCGAGCCGGTCGAACAAACCGCCATGTCCGGGGATGGTCCGCCCGGAATCCTTGACGCCCAGTCTGCGCTTGATCGCGCTCTCGAGCAAATCGCCGGCCTGCGCGAAAATGCTTAACAAAAATCCCGCCAGAAGCGCTGCAAGGTCCGGGCCGTGCATGCCGCCGGCCAGCATGGCGCCGCAGAACCCGCCGATCAAAAGACCGCCGATCGCGCCGCTCCAGGTCTTGCCGGGGGAGATGCGCGGCGCCAATTTGGCGCCGCCGACGACACGGCCGACCAGATAGGCGCCGATATCCGTGCCCCAGATGACAACGATCAGGAACATCGTGTCGTACAGGCCATGATGCGGCTGCAGCCGCAACCATAGCAAGGCCAGTCCGCCGATGCCGGCATAAGGCAGGCCGATGGCTGAGAACCAACCGAAGCGCGCGGCGAGGAGTGCTGTGAGCAGCGCCAGCACCGCGAAACCAGCAGGGTAGCCGCCTAGCAGGGCCACCGCCGCGCTCGCCGCAAGCGCCAGCGCCAATATCACGGACAGGCTGCTTCCGCCTTTCGCGAGCCGTGCCCATTCCGCACCGAGTCCAAGCAGCGCGACGACGACGAGCCCTTCCCAGGCCCGCCCGCCCGCCCAAATGCAGAGCAGCGCCACCGGCCCAAGGACCGCGGCAGAGAGCAGGCGAATGCCGAAATCCGACCAGCGGCCGGTTACTGAGGATGCCGACACGTCAAACGGGGCGTGCGCCAAAACGCCGCTCCCGGGTGGTGTATTCTCGGAGCGCCCCAGCAAAATCGTCCGCGCCAAAATCCGGCCATAATACATCGATAAAACATAGCTCGGCGTAAGCGAGCTGCCAGAGCAGGAAATTGGAAATACGTTCCTCCCCGCTGGTGCGGATGAGCAGATCGGGGTCAGGGATGCCGTCTGTCGCCAGATAACGGGCGAAAATCTGCTCGTTGAGGCTCTCCGGCGGCAGCCCTGCCGCGACGATCCGCTGCGCCGCCGCGACGATATCGGCTCGTCCGCCGTAAGACATCGCCATCACCAGCGTCAGACGCGTGTTATTGGCGGTTTTTGCCTCAGCGGCGGCCAACTCCTCGGCCATGTTCGGTCCGAACCGCTCGTGCTCGCCGATCACCTTCAAACAAACCCCCTGCTCGTGCAGCGTGTTCAACTCGCTGCGCAGGTAATGCTTGAGCAGAAACGTAAGGTCCGCCACCTCGCCCGGCGGGCGCCGCCAGTTCTCCGAGGAGAAGGCGAACAAGGTGAGATAACGCACCCCCTGGGCGATGGCCGCCTCGATCGTGCGCCGCACTGCCTTCGCCCCCTCGCGATGGCCGGCAACGCGCGGCAGGCCGCGCGCGGCGGCCCAACGGCCATTGCCATCCATAATAATGGCAACGTGCAATGGAATCGGACGAGACGAAAGGTCAGCCATTAGACCTGGCGGATGTCCTTCTCTTTTTCAGCCAGGCTTTCATCGAGGCGCTTGATGTAGCTGTCGGTGAGTTTTTGCACCTCGTCCGACCAGTTGCGCTCATCGTCCTCGCTGATTTCGTGCTTTTTTTGCAGCGCCTTGATCTGCTCCATGCCGTCACGGCGCACGCCACGCACAGCAATACGGGCGTTCTCGGCGTATTTAGCCGCGGTCTTGGCCAGCTCGTTGCGGCGCTCCTCAGTCAGCATCGGCAACGGCACGCGCACCATCTGCCCATCCGGCTGCGGATTCAGGCCCAGACCGCAATCGCGGATCGCGGCGACTACGGAATTGACCATCGAACGGTCCCAAACCTGGACCGTAAGCATGCGCGATTCGGGCACGGCGACGGTGGCGACCTGGTTGATCGGCATCATCTGCCCGTAGGCATCGACCTTCACCGGGTCGAGCAGCGCCGGGCTGGCGCGGCCAGTGCGCAGACCGCCGAATTCGCGCTTCAGCGCGTCCAGCGCGCCATCCATGCGGCGGGTGAGGTCCTGTTTGAGGGAGGCGAGATCGGCAGGCATTTTTCGTCCTTGGAGCGTAATAGGGTTAGGTCGAAACAAGCAAGCAGCCGCTTTTTAAAAAAAGCGGCGAAAAACATTGGCTACTCTAGGCCGGTAACGGTGAATGCAAGACGGCCGCGGTTATAGAAGTTTTTGTGCTTCTCTTTTTTCAAAAAAAGAAGTGCTTCGCTTCTCTTCGGCGCAACTTTTCCCAAACCAGTCACGCGTTAATTCCGTGGTTCCGTGATCCGGGTAAACCGCCCTTCCCCGCGCATCACCGCGGCGAAGGCTCCCGGAGCATGAATGTTAAAAACGATGATGGGCAATTTATTTTCACGCGACAAGCTGATCGCCGCGGCATCCATCACGTTGAGGTCACGCGCCAGCACGTCAAGATAGGTCAGTTCCTCATAGCGCACGGCATTCTGCACCTTGCGCGGATCGGCGGAGTACACGCCATCCACTTGCGTGCCCTTCAGCAACGCATCGCAGTTCATTTCCGCGGCGCGCAAAGCGGCTGCCGTATCGGTGGTGAAAAACGGGTTGCCGGTGCCGGCGGCAAAGATCACCACCCTGCCCTTTTCCATATGCCGCTCCGCGCGGCGGCGGATATACGGCTCGCAGACCGAGGCCATGGGAATCGCCGATTGCACCCGGGTCGGCACCTCGCGCTTCTCCAGCGCCGACTGCAGCGCCAGCGCGTTCATCACCGTCGCCAACATGCCCATGTAATCCGCCTGGGCGCGGTCCATGCCGCCGGCGGCGCCAGCAACGCCGCGGAAAATATTCCCGCCGCCGATCACCAGGCAGACCTGCACGCCCATCGCCACCACATCGCCGACATCGTCGGCAATGCCGTTCACGGTATCTGTATCCAGCCCGTAATCGCCGTGCCCCATCAGGGCCTCGCCGGAAACTTTTAGAAGGACACGCTTATACTGCGGAATCGGTGTCATGAGCACTCCATAGACAAAGGGCGGTCCGAGCTGACTGCCCGAACCGCCCCGGCTTAGCATACCAAGCGTCGAGGCTTAAACCCCGGCAGCTGCGGCGACCTCGGCGGCGAAGTCGGTGGCTTCCTTCTCGATGCCCTCGCCGAGATGGAACCGCACGAAACGGGTGATCTTCGCCCCGGCCTTCTCGACCACGGCCTTCACCTTGCTCTCGCCGTCATGCACCCAGACCTGCTCCAGCAGCACCACATCCTCGTAGTACTTCTTCACGCGGCCCTCGACCATCTTCTCGATGATGGCTTCCGGCTTGCCAGAGGCGCGGGCCTGCTCCATGAGCACGTTCTTCTCGCGTTCCAGCGCGGCCGGATCGACCTCGGCGACGGTCAGCGCATCCGGGCGGGTCGCGGCGACATGCATGCCGATCTGCCGGCCCAGCGCCTCGATTGCCTCGTCCGCCTTGCCTTCGAGGCCGACGATGACGCCGATCTTGCCCAGGCCCGGCTTCAGCGCGCCATGGATATAGGCGGCGGCAACGCCACCCGGCACGTCGATCACGGCGACGCGGCGCACGGTCATGTTCTCGCCGATGGTGGCGACCAGATGCACCAGCTCGTCGCCGACATTGCGACCGGAACCGGGATAGGCGGCGGCCTTCAGTGCCTCGACATCCTCACCGGTGGTCAGCGCGATCTGCGCGGCGGTCTCGACGAACACCTGGAACGCTTCGTTGCGGGCAATGAAGTCGGTCTCGGCATTGATCTCGACCATCGCCGCCTTGCCAGGCGCCAGAGCGACGCCGACCAGGCCCTCGGAGGCGACGCGGCCGGACTTTTTGGCGGCGGCGGACAGGCCCTTTTTGCGCAGCCAGTCGATGGCGCCCTGGATGTCGCCATTGCTCTCGGTCAGCGCCTTTTTGCAATCCATCATGCCAGCGCCGGTGGTTTCGCGCAGGTCTTTCACCAGGGCCGCGGTAATTTCAGCCATTCTCTTGCTCCTTCAGCTCAGGACAATGCCGGCCCGACCGGGATTGCAGGAATCCCCGGCCAAACCGGCAAGCAATAACTCACTACAAAAAGGTGCCGGTTCGCCTTGCGGGAACCGGCCCGTCATATCAGGCGGCGGTCGCGGCCGGGGCTTCCGGCAGCGCCTCGATCATCGGCTCGGCCGCAGCACCCAGATCCGCGCCGGAGGAGCCCAGCTCGGCGCTGATGCCGTCCAGCACGGCGCCGGCGACCAGATCGCAATACAGGGTGATGGCGCGGATCGCGTCGTCATTGCCCGGCACCGGATAGGTCACGCCCGCGGGGTCGGAGTTGGAGTTGAGCACCGCGATCACCGGAATGCCGAGCTTATTGGCTTCCTCGACGGCCAGCTTTTCCTTGTTGGTGTCGATGATGAACAGGATGTCCGGCAGGCCGCCCATATCCTTGATGCCGCCCAGCGCGCGTTCCAGCTTTTCGCGGTCGCGCGTCAGGTTGAGAATTTCTTTCTTGGTCAGACCCTGGACTTCGCCGGCCAGCATCTCGTCCATCTGGCGCAGGCGCTTGATGGAGCCGGTGATGGTCTTCCAGTTGGTCAGCATGCCACCGAGCCAGCGGTGGTTGACGTAATACTGGCCGCAGCGCTGCGCGGACTCAGCCACGTAATCGGCGGCGGCGCGCTTGGTGCCGACGAACAGCACGCGGCCACCAGCGGCGGTCACGTCGCGCACGGCCTTCAGGGCGCGTTCGAGCATCGGCACGGTCTGCTGCAGGTCGATGATGTGCACCTGGTTGCGCACGCCGAACAGATACGGCGCCATGCGCGGGTTCCAGCGGCGGGTATGGTGGCCGAAATGGACGCCCGATTTCGAGCAGGCTGCGCAGGGAAACGTCTGGTAATGCCATGGGGCAAAACTTTCCTATATAATCCGGTTGAACCTCCGCAGGGTCAGGGCCGAAGCCACCGGACCAAGGGTTTCCCCAAGGAAAGGCACCCTGCGTGTGAATTTGCCGGCACATGCCGGCGCGCGCCCTATCGCAAAGATGACGGGCAAAAGCAAGTTTTGGATCTGTGAATTTTTGCGCAGGCAAAGGAGACGTCTTTTTTTATGAACAAAAAGACGAAAAAAACTTTGCGCCTTGGGACCGTGCTGGTGTCGCTGTCACGGGCCTAAAGGAGCAAAAGTTTTTGGCGCCGCTTTCTTCAAAAAAGCGGCTGCCTTCCCGTTCGGACCCTAAAACTGATAGCCGATGCCGGCGCCGATCACGGTGGGCGACAGCGCGGTCTTGGCGATGATCGCACTGTGATTGATGCGCGCCTCGGTGCTGACGAACATCTGCTTGATGTCGAAATTCGCCACCCAACGCCCCTTCAGCGGCACGTCGAAACCGGCATCCAGCGCCGGGCCGACGCCGATATTGTAGCCGACCTTGGTGACGGTCGGCTCCGCCGGATGGCTGTCATAGAAAAAGATCACGCTCAGACCGACGCCGGCATAAGGACGGAACATGCCGATCTGCGGTGCATGGTATTGCAGCGTCACGGTCGGCGGCAACGCCCAGACACTGCCGACATCCACATTGCCCAAAGCCGTGCCGGTGGCGGTGACCTCATGCCGCGAGGTGGCGGCGATCGCCTCCACAGACCAATGTGGCGTGATGAAGTAAGAAAGATCGACTTCCGGGGTCGCCTGATCCGTGGTCTTCACATGGCCGCCAATGACCGAGACGGAAGACGAAAAATTTTCCGGGATCACGCCGATGGCGCGCAGATGCACCAGGATATCGCCCAATTCGTAACCAGTGGGCCCCGCAAAATAGTTTTGCGCCATAGCGGGGCTGAAGGCTGTCGCGGCCAGCAGGCCAGCCAGTGCCACAGCTGAAAAGCACTTCATAGTCAAAGTCTCCCATTCTCGTTGCAACCGGGAATGGGACTACACGCCAGACGTTTATCTGGCCTTGATACAGAACAAATTTTCAGGCGGCCGGGGCGCTTGCCCCGCCCCGGCCGCAAAAAATCAGGAGAGCAGCGGCCCCCAGGACGGGTCGGACCCATTGGTCGGGGTGTCGACCAGGCGCTCGTTGAAACCGTCGATGCCGATCGTCACCAGGCGCGAATCATGCCCCGATGCTCTCGGCGTCTGGCGGTAGAACATCAGCACCCGGCCGTTCGGGCAGAAGGTCGGGCCTTCGACCAGAAAGCCCTGGCTGAGGATGCGCTCGCCCGAGCCGTCCGGCTGCATCACGCCGATCGAGAAGCCGCCAGAACCCCAGAATGTGTACGCGATCATATCGCCGCGCGGCGACCAGACCGGCTCGGCATACTGGCCGGGGCCGAAGCTGATGCGCTTGGCATCGCCGCCGCTGGCGCTCATCACAAAGAGCTGCTGGTTGCCGTCGCGATCGGAGTTGAAGACGATCTGCGAGCCATCCGGCGAATAGCAGGGCGTGACGTTGATCGAGTTGGCGTCGGTCAGCGGGGTCATGCCGCCGCCGCCGAGGTCAACGCGCACGATCGCCGCCCCGCCATTGCGCGACACCGACATCAGCAGCGAATTGCCGTCTGGCGAAAAGCGCGGGCCGATGGTCATTTCGCCGAACGAGCCGATCTGGCGCTGCGCGCCGCTCTGCAGGTCGAACAGATAGACCCGCGGACGGTTCTCCTGGAAGCTGACGAACGCCAGCTGCTGGCGCGTCGGATTGTATTCCGGCGACAGCGCCATCGCCGAGCCGTTGGTCAGGAACTGGTTGTTGGCGCCGTCGTAATCCATGATCGCCAAGCGGCGGACCGGGCTGGTCACCGGCCCGGCCTCGGAGATGTAGGCGACGCGCGAGTCGAAATAGCCCTTCTCGCCGATCATCTGCTGGTAGACCACGTCGCCGATGATATGCGCGATGCGGCGCCAGTTGGCGGCGGTGGTGGTATAGGCGGTGCCCTGCAGCTGCTGCTGGCTGGCGACATTCCAGAGGCGGAACTCGACGCGCAGCTGGCCGCCGCCCTGGTCGGTCACGTCGCCGGTCACCAACGCCTGCGCGCCAAGGAGGCTCCAGTTCTGCCAGACCGGCGTGCCGTTATTCACCGAGTTCGGCACGAAGCTCGCCGGATCAATGGCGCGGAACAGGCCGGAATGGCCGAGATCGCCGCTCAGCACGCCGGTGATCTGCGCGCCGACGCCGGAGGCATCGGTGAACGGCGCGATGGCGATGGGGATCGGCGCGTTCTGCGCCCCGGACACGCTGATGGCTGGGCCGTTATTGCCACCCGAAGCCGGCGCACCGCCGAGCGCGCTTTGCGCATCAGCGCGCGGCGCGAAGGCCGCCGGCGCCAGCAGCGAGGCGGCGCCGGCGCCGATCAGGCCACGGCGGGAAAAGGGGGGCATTCTGAAACGCGTCATAAGCAGACCTCCTGGCAATGGCGATGCAACCCCGGGCCGGAGCCCGGGGATAAATCGATCGAAGTGGAAACAGGAAAGCAGCCGCTTTTTTGCAAAAAAACGGCGCAAAAAACCTTTGCGACTCTGGGCCACAGGCGGTGAAACCAGCACGGCCCAGTTTAGCAAAAGTTTTTTGCTTCTTTTTCAAAAAAGAAGCGCTTTCCTTCTCTTGAACATGATCTGACCTAAACCTGTCATGCTCTTAAAAAATGAACAAAAGCGGCTTTTTCAAGACCTAGGCGGTCTAGGGCGAGAATTCGAACGAGAACGTCTGATTATGGCCGAGCATATAGGACGGCAGCGGCAGCGTGGCACATTGATAATTCTCCACCGCGGCGATCGCGCGTTGCGCATAGGCGTTGAAGAACGGATCGCCGAGCTTGCCCTGATCCTCCGGCGCGACCTGGGCCTCGCGCACCGTGCCGGTGGCGTCGGTCGTGACGGTGAGCATCACGCGGAACCCGGACACGCCCGGCGCGCCGGCATCGATGGTCCAGCATGGCCGCACATGGTTGCCGATCGCGCCACGATCGGCGCCCGAGAGGCGCGAATTCGCCGTGCTCTGATTGCTGCCCCCGCCATTCGGCGCGCCGCCCTGGTCGGGGTTGTAATGCGCGGTGGGCGGCTGCGTCTGCTTCTGCAGCGCCTGCAGCTTCATCAGCGTGTTCAGCACGTTCTGGCTGAGCGGCGCCGGGGTTTTCACCACGTGCTGCTGGTGCGTCGGGCTCTGCGCCGGGGCCGGGGGTTGCGGCTGCGGCGGCATCGGCAGCTTCGGCTGCACCAGGGTGCTGGTCTTCGGCTGCGGCGGCTGCGGCGGTGGGGGCGGCGGCGATGGAATCGCCGCCGGGCTCTCGGTCGGCGGCGGCGGCGGCGGGGCTGGTGCCGGCGGCGTCGGCAAGGCCGGTGCGTGTTCCGGCGCCGGCGGCGGCGGCGGCGGCGGTGGCGGCGGCTGCACGATCGGCGCCGGCTTCGGCTGCTTCTCCGCCAAGTTGGCCTTGTTCACGGTCGGTGTGTTCGCTGGCGCCGGCACCTTGCCCGGCGCGTTCGCCTGCTGCGGCGCAGAGGGGCCGACCAGATCCACGCTCACCCCCTCATCCGACGACGACTCGAGTTTCAGCGGCGGCAGCGTGATGATCGCCGCCAGCACGATGGCCAAATGGAGACCAAATGAGATGAGCGCGCCACGGCGCATGCCCCTGTCCACGTATCGTATCCTTTTATCCGCTCAGTGCCCCGAACTGGGCTGCTGGGCCAGAAGCGCCACATGCGTGAAGCCACCCTGGGTGATGGTCGCCATCACTTGCAGCATGTCACCGTAGCTCACATCCTTGTCGCCGCGCACAAACACGCGGCGGGTTGGGTCGTTCTGTGCAATCTGCTGTAGGGTCGAGACCAGGTTGGTCAGCTGCACCTGGCTGTTCTGCAGATAGATCTGGTCTTGCGAATTGACGGTGATGGTGATCGGCGTCGAATCGGAATTCACCGGCTTGGCGTTGGCCTGCGGCAGGTTGACGTTGACGCCGGAAGTGATCATCGGCGCCGTCACCATGAACACGATCAGCAGCACCAACATCACGTCGACCAGCGGCGTGACGTTGATCTCGGCCATCGGCCGGTAGCGGCGCCGCCCGTTGCCGGGCCCGATGAGGCCGCCGGCCATTTATTTGCGCTCCTCGGCCTGCCGCGACAGGATCGCCGAGAATTCCGCGCCGAACCCTTCCAGGCGTGCGGCGAAGCGCGACAGGTCGTTGCTCAGCTTGTTATAGGCCAGCACCGAGGGGATCGCCGCGACCAGGCCGATCGCGGTGGCGAACAGCGCCTCGGCGATGCCGGGGGCGACGACCGCGAGGTCGGTATTGTGCATGGCCGCGATCGCCGAGAATGAGTGCATGATGCCCCAGACCGTGCCGAACAGGCCGACGAAGGGCGCGGTTGAGCCGACCGAGGCGAGGAAGATCATGTAACGCTCAAGGCGGTCCATCTCACGCATGATTGTCACGTTCATGGCGCGGTCGACGCGTTCCTTCACGGCGGTCGTCCCGATATCCATGCCGGAGATCCGAGCGGTGCGCTTCCACTCGCTCATCGCCGCACCGAACACGGCGGCGATCGGGTTGGTCGGGTCGGCGCCCTCGCGGTCATAGAGCTCGTCCAGGCTGCCGCCGGACCAGAAGGAATCCTCGAACTCCGTCGCCTCGCGGTTCACACGGCGCAGCGAGAGCACCTTCTCGATGATGATCGCCCAGACCCAGACGCTGGCGAACAGCAGGATCAACATCACCAGTTTGACGACGATGTCCGCCTCCAGGAACAGCCCCCAGAGCGACAGGTTCGCCGCAGGCGCTGCGAGTGCAGCCGAATTAACCGCTTGATCCACTATGTCTGTCCTTCTTCGCTCTTCAACCTACGCGCCCAGTCCGCCGGTATCCTGGCCGGCCTGCCATCCACCAGGCGCGCGCAACCTAGGGCAACCTCCAGCACAACGAGCGAGTCGCTGTCTCGCCAGAAATGTTGATTTATTGTCACCGTCGCGCCGCCGACCTTGGTGATCTCGGTTTCGATCCGGATCACCTCGTCCAGCCGCGCCGGGCGCTGATAATGCAAATTGGCGCGATGCACCACAAACATCACGCCGTGCTCGGCGACCAGCTGCGCGTGCGGCGCGCCCAGCGCCCGCAGGGCCTCGGCCCGGGCGCGCTCGGCAAAAGCAAGGTAGTTGGCGTGGTACACGATGCCGCCGGCATCGGTGTCCTGATAATACACGCGCAGTTCGTAGCAATGGATCAAAAATCATCACCCAGCAGATCGGGTTGCGGCGGGCGCGCCTGCGGCGGTTTCAGCCCGAGATGCCGCCAGCCGGGGTCGCCCAGCATGCGGCCGCGGCTGGTACGGACCAGAAACCCTTCCTGGATCAGATAGGGCTCCACCACATCCTCCAGCGTATCCCGCGCCTCGGCCAGCGCCGCTGCCAGTGTTTCCACCCCCACCGGCCCCCCATTATGGTGGTCCGCCAGCCGGCGTAGATAGCGAATGTCCATCGCATCCAGGCCGAGATGGTCGACATCGAGCCGGCTGAGGGCGGCGTCCGCCACCTCCCGGTCAATTTTTTGCTCCCCCGCCACAGCGGCAAAATCGCGGATGCGGCGGGTCAGCCTTCCGGCGATTCGCGGCGTGCCGCGGGCGCGCCGCGCGATCTCCACCGCCCCTTCCCGCGTCAGGCTCATCTCCAGCTTCTCCGCCATGCGGGCGACGATTCGGGCGAGCTCCTCGGTGGTGTAGAAAATCAGCCGCAGCGGGATGCCGAAGCGGTCGCGCAACGGTGTTGCCAGCAGGCCCGAGCGCGTGGTGGCGCCGACCAGGGTGAAGGGCGGAAGATCGATGCGCACGGTGCGCGCGCCCGGCCCCTCGCCGATGATCAGGTCGAGCTGGAAATCCTCCATCGCCGGGTAGAGGATCTCCTCGATCGCCGGCTGCAGGCGGTGGATCTCGTCGATGAACAGCACGTCGCGCGGCTGCAAATTGGTGAGAATCGCCGCGAGATCGCCGGATTTCTGAATCACCGGGCCGGAGGTGGCGCGAAAGCCGACGCCAAGCTCGCGCGCCACGATCTGCGCCAAAGTGGTTTTGCCCAGGCCCGGCGGGCCGTGCAGCAGCACATGGTCGAGCGCCTCGCCCCGGCTTTTCGCGGCACTGATAAACACGCGCAGATTCTCCCGGCTGGCCTGCTGCCCGGTGAAATCCTCCAGGCTTTGCGGGCGCAGCGACGTCTCGCCGAAATCGTCGGGGGCGCGCTCGCCGGAGAGGATGCGGTCTTCACTCATTTCGCCAATGCTTTCAGCCCGGCGCGGATCAGCACGTCAAGCGTGGCCCCCTCACCGTGCTCATCGCCGGCGCGGCCAAGTGCTGCTTCAGCCTCGGCACGGCGATAGCCGAGATTGGTGAGTGCGGAGAGTGCATCAGCCATCGGCCCCTGCACCACCGCAGCCCCCGGGACCTTGCTCCCGCCGCCGGGCATGACCCCGGCTTTTTCGCGCAATTCGGTGAGGATGCGGATGGCGAGCTTTGGCCCCACGCCTGGCGCGCGCGTGAGCGCTGCCTTGTCTTGCGAGGCGATGGCGGCGATCAGCTGGTCCGGCGAGAGCGCCGAGAGCAGGCCGAGCGCCACTTTCGCGCCCACGCCCTGCACCGTGGTGAGCAGCCGGAACCATTCGCGCTCCGCCCCGGTGGCGAAGCCATAGAGCGAGATCGCGTCCTCGCGCACCTGCGTCTCGATCAGCACCGTGGCGATGCCGGGCGGGTTCGGCAATTCGCCCAGCGTGCGGCTGGAGCAGAACACCACGTAACCAACACCGGCGACGTCGATCAGGCATTTGCCGTCCTCGATCGCGTCCACCACGCCGCGCAGGCGGCCGATCATGCGCCCGGCATCCAGGCGACAGTGCTGGCGCGGCGATGCGCGTGGCAGATGGCGATGGCCAGCGCATCGGCCGCGTCGGCGCGTTTCAGCACCGCACCGGGCAGCAGGCGGCGCACCATCATGCCCACCTGGTCCTTATCCGCGCCGCCAGTGCCGACCACCGAGAGTTTTACCGTTTTCGCGCCGTATTCAAACACCGGAATCCCGTGCCGCGCCGGGGCCAGCAGCGCCACGCCGCGCGCATAGCCCAGTTTCAACGTGGCCGTGGCGTTGCGGTTCACGTAGGTCTCTTCAACCGCCGCCTCATCCGGGGCGTAGCGGCGCAAAATTTCCGCCAGCGCATCGTCCAGATGTTTCAGCCGCAACGGCACGTCAGAAATATCGGCGGTGGAGATCACCCCGTCGGCGACATGGCGCAGCCGGTTGCCCGTGGAATTGAGAATGCCCCAGCCGGTGAAGCGCAGGCCGGGGTCGATGCCGAGCAGCCGTACGGCACCGGGCGCCGCCAGCGGCGGCCGGCTGCTTGTGGCCTCTGCGATCCCTGCCCCGCCAGCGGACATCAGGTGGAGAGCTTCTGCATGACGTCTTCGGGGATCTCGAAATTCGCATACACGTTCTGGACGTCGTCATCATCCTCCAGCACGTCGAGCAGTTTGAGCACCGAAGCCGCCTTGTCCTCGTCCAGCGCCGTGGTCATGTTCGGGCGCCATTCGACACGCGCTTCCGCCGGCTGGCCGAATTTCTGCTCCAGGGCGTCGCGCACGGCAAAGAAGCCCTCGATGCCGACGGTGACCTCATGCCATTCGGCATCGCTGGCCACGTCATCGGCCCCGGCCTCGATCCCGGCTTCCAGCATCGCATCGGCATCGGCGGCACTTGCGGGATAACGAACCACACCTAAGCGATTGAACATAAAAGAAACTGAGTTTGTCTCTCCCAGCGCCCCGCCATATTTGTTGAAGGCGGCGCGGATCACCGAGGCGGTGCGGTTGCGGTTATCGGTCAGCGCCTCGACGATCACGGCGACACCCGCCGGGCCGTAGCCCTCGTAGCGCACTGCCTCGTAATTCTCGCCGCCGGCGGCGCCGGTCGCCTTCTTGATCGCGCGCTCGATCGTATCGCGCGTCATGTTCGCCTTCAGCGCCGCCGCCACCGCCGCGCGCAGGCGCGGATTGGCGTTCACGTCCGGCAGGCCCTCGCGGGCGGAAACCGTGATTTCACGGATGATTTTCGCAAAAATGCGCGCGCGTTTCGCGTCCTGCGCACCCTTGCGATGCATGATGTTCTTGAATTGTGAATGTCCAGCCATTGCGGACGTTTAGCAGCCTCCGCGGCGCGCCGGAAGGCAGGTCGGACGCTGGCCCGAATAGGAAACGCTCTCTCTCAAAACAGGACCGCTTCTGCCTCCCTCCGGCAGGCCCACTCAGAGCGGCCTTATAACTCCCATACCACGCCGCCTGGTGAGGCGACCTGATCCAGCATTGCGGCGCGATCCATTATTCCGAACGCGACGGTTCGGTTAAACCACCAACGCTATTGGCGCTGCTGGGCCTGCAACGGTTCCAGCGTTTCTTCCGTGATCTGCGCCACGTTCTGCCATAGCGTCGTGTAGCCTTTGTACAGCACGTTTATGACATCAAGGTAGATGTCGCTCTGGAGCTTGGCGAGTTCCTCCGGCGCATTGATCTTGGTGAACGTCTCCCGTCGACGATACAGCCCATCCATCGAGCTTCTCAGCATGGCGAGGCTGGCATTCTGGTTCTGCTGCATCCCGTAGGAGAATGCGTAAACGGACTTAACCAGCGCCAGCACATAAGGCGAGGTTTGTTGCACGGCATCGTAATACGTGCCGGCAACAGAAGATATCTGGTCCACAAGCCGGCGGCTGTGCTCCGCACTGGCCTCCATGAGCGGCGCCTGTGCTTCCGTCACCGCACGGATGCCAAAGCGGATCACGTCCGCGCTCTGCTTGGTTATACGTTGGGTTGCCTCCTGGATCGCTCCGCTCTTGGTAGCCGCATCCTGGTTCACGGCGCCCGCTTTTGGCGTCGTTTGTTCCTGACGCCCCGCAGTGCCGGGCCGTTGGCCGTTTTCATCGGCCTCAGCTTTGTCAATATTTTGCAATTCGACAGTCGTCTTCGGGTCAGACTGATTTGTCATTTTTCGTTCCTCTGAATGGTAACCGCCTGTATTTTCGGCGCTCGATGTTCGCTGCGATCCGAAACACATCCACGATGAAATCGTTTGGTGTCTCGAACTCAAACGACATTACAGATTAGGTATTCGTTGATGGGCCGAAGCCATCTGCTCTTTCATGAGACATATCGGGGCTTTGAGATGTCCTAAGGCGAACACGGGAGCCCGGAGAGGCGTTGGATTTTTACACCCTCTGATGGAGTTTTAAAAAACAGACAACCAGAGGGAGTATAGCAGGTCTTTATCATGACGATCAATGACTTTGTCAGACGGGCATCGATGGCACCTGAGGCCGTCGGTGGAGGGTCGATAAAATAGCCCTTCTCGACTCTGCGGGGCGATCATCCCGTCAGGGGGGAGGCTGGCATCCCGCCCCGAAACCCAAAAAAAAATCATTTAATATAAATGTTGTAAGAAATATTTTTACCAAAAAAACAGCTTCACAACGAGACGCCAACAACGCTCCTTCAGACGCCGGCACAGCTGGCACGGCCGTAGACACAGAATTGCGCGCAATGCGGATGGTCGAGCGGGATCGACACGTCGATCTGCGGCAATGAGCGGTCGGGAAGTAAGGTGCAGGGAGTGAAGTCTGGAGAGAGCGCGCCGCGCCGCTGCACCACCATGCGCGACGTGGCGCACATCAGCTTCCGCTCCGGGGACAGAGCCGCCAAAGCGGTGTGGGTCACCTCCGGCACCGGCGACGCCACGTCGATTTCGGGAAACAACACCAGATCATGCGGCGCTTGCGCATCCAGCGGAATCCCCTGGGCGGCGAACAACGCGGCAAACCCCTGGCGCATCACGACCTCGCTCTCGCCCCAGGGCGTGCGCGCCGCGACCGAGATTTTTACCCCCGCTTCGGCCAGCAATTTGAGACCGGCGATGGCGCCTGTGAAAGCCTGCCGGCCGCGCAGGGCGTCGTGTTTTTCGGGCAGAAAATGATCGAGCGAGACGCGAATGGCCAGCTGGTCCGGCCAACGACGCAGCAAAGCCGCCAGGGCCGCCGCGTGGCGCTGCATCGGCCGCATCGCATTGGTCAGCACCAGGACGCGGCGGCCCGTGGCCAGCACGGCCTCCAGCATCGGCAGGATATCCGGATGCATGAAGGGCTCGCCACCGGTAAAGCCGATCTCTTGCAGTTCCACGGTCGAAGTTGCCAAAATCTCATTGAGAAACCGCAGGGAAAAATAAGCCAGGCTGTCGTTATCCGGCGAGCTTTCCATGAAACAACCAATGCAGGAGAGGTTGCAGAGCGTGCCGGTATTGATCCAGAGCGTTTCGAGACGCTCCAATTTCTGGCGGGACACGGGCTCGGCTTGCGGCGTATCCTCGAGCGGGATCCCGGTGCGCGCGCGGTCGGCCCAAGGCAGCACATCAAGGCTCGGCCAGATGCCACTGGCCAGGGCCTCGGCATACCCCTCCGGCAGCCGGGCCCGACGCATCGCCATCGCGGCGGAGACGAAATCATAGTCCAGAGCGTGGCTCTCGATCTGCAGGCGCCCGCCGCTCACCTGCACGGTGCTGAACCAGCCGCGCGGCGTGCCGTCATTGGCCGGCAGGCCGATGCTACCGGGATTGTGCCAGGTTTTCGCGCCGAGCCGGCGGGTGAAGGGAATGCCGGAATGACCGGCGAACACCGCGTCGCAATCGGAGAGGTCGAGCTGGCGGGCGATCTCCAGATTGCTGGCAGAGGGAAAGACGAAGGCGTTGATGCGCTCGACATTGCCATGCACGAGCAGAAGCGAGCGCCCGTCGAGATCCAGCCGAATCTGCTCGGGAAAGGCGGCGAGCGCCGCGCGGTCGGCGGCGCTGAGCTGGAGGCTGGCATGGGCGTACCAGCTGGCGGCCAGCTCATCGCAGGCAGAGCCGGGAGTAAAACCGCAATTACAGTCAGCGGCGGCAGCCGCCAGCTGCACCTCGCAATTCCCGGCGATGCCGGCGATACCGGCGCCGCGGATCAGATGCAGCGTGGCGGCAGCATCGGCGCCATACGCGACGATATCGCCCAGGCTGAACATATGGGTGGTCGGTATGCCCCGGCGGGCGGCTTCGGCGAGCAGCGCCTCGGTGGCCTGGCGGTTGCTGTAGCAGCCACCGAAGACGAGGATTTTACCGGTACGGGAAAGTTTCATGATGCGTGTAACACCGAACCGAGGACCAGGTTGCGATTCGCAGCGCCGCGCCCGCGAAAACACCTCCCCCGAATCGCCTCCAGCCGATTCCGCATGCCCGCTCCTGCGCGCTCCAACGCTTCCATAGGGTTAATATAGGCGGTTTCCCTGGGCCGGTAAGGAAGCAATCCCAAAATGCATCGGCAATTTGTTGAGTCCATATCCTATTGATCCGACGCGATTTTATATATTGGTAGTACCTCTGATTTTGAGGTTTGGGCGATGGAGTTGAAGAAGGTTTTGGAACGGATCCCCGATCCGCGTGGTCGGCAAGGACGGGATTACAGGCTTTGGTCGATCCTCGGTCTGATTTTGGTTTCCATGCTTTGTGGGCGGCGGGGCATGAAGGCAGCGTTTCTTCTGGGGCGAAGTCTGACGCACGTGCAAAAACGGCAATTGGGTTTTATGCGTGGCCATCCCCCTGTCACGCGAGGCTGACCGAAACGCTGCGCATCCTCGATGCCCAGGCCGTTGCCGATATCCTGGGCGCGGTCGTGCTGGCGGATAACAGTGATGACCGTCATATTGCCATAGACGGCAAGACACTGCGGGCAAGCAAGGATGGAGATGGCCGCGCCGAGCACGTGCTGTCAGCTTTTTGTGGAGGTCTGCAGACGATCCTTTCGCATGAGGCGTCACGCGGCAAGGGGCTGGAAATTCCTGATGCCTGAAGTTACTCGCCCGGCTTGATTTGCGCGACCGGATTGTCACCGGTGATGCGATCTTCTGCCAGAGGGCCATTGCACAGACCGTGGTGGACGCTGGCGGAGACTACCTTCTTCCCGTCAAAAACAACCAAAAGACATTGCGAAAAAATATTGAACGGCCTCCGACAAGCAATTGACAGCGCGCCTTTGCCCCCTTATCCCGTCGCTCACCGGGCGCGTAGCTCAGCGGTAGAGCATTCGCTTCACACGCGAAGGGTCACAGGTTCAATCCCTGTCGCGCCCACCATCCTTTCATGACAGTCATCAGAGTTTTCGGAACAGGGCGTCTGATTTCTGCCCACAATGCGGTTCACGGCCGGGATGGCCGCAACGGCAATGGAAAGGACGCATGTCCCAGTACAATTAAATCACCTGACGAGCACCAATCGCCCGTTACCATTTTCCCCCTGCGGGGGTACGCAACCACCGAGAGTTAAGTCCGAGAGCACTGTGCTAAAAAGTGCATATTATATGTCGGTCGCGGTGCGAGAGGAGCAGCCCAACTTTTCCGTCCAAGCTCCACTGAGCGGCAGACGCCCCCTCCCCTCAAGCGACCGTGGCTTTTCGCCCGGCAGAGATGGGCCGATTTTCAGACAGTCTGCTCTGGAGTGGCGGATAGTATAGGCGGACAAGGAACAATCGCACCTTCCCCTGGCCTCGGCTTTTGCTCCAATACGCCGGTGATCTCCGTGTGGGGAACCGGCCGGCCAAAATGCCAGCCTTGCGCCAGGCTGGCGCCGGCCTCCGCCAGGGCGGTGGCCTGATCCTGGGTTTCCACCCCTTCCGCCAACACCTCCGCGCCCACGCTGCGGAGTTCGGCGACCGTGCGGGCGATCTCGGCCAGGTGCGCGGAGGAGCGATTGGCATTGCGGATCACGGTGATGCACAGCTTGGCGATGTCGGGGCGGATCGCCCGGGCCGCCTCCATATCGGCGAAGCCGCAGCCGGTATCGTCCAGCGCCAGCCTGGCCCCCAGCCGCGCGCGCCTTCGCAAAGCAGGGGGCATAGGCTTGCGCCTGGTCGAGCGGCAGGTGCTCGGTGATCTCGATCACGATGCCCGGCCGCGCCAGGGCTTCCACCAAGCCGGGTGTAGAAAAGGCCGTCGAGGCCCAGATTGATGCTCAGCCAGCGCCCCGCCGGCAGCGCCGTGGCCAGCGCCGCCGCCTGCCGCGCGCAGGCCAGTTCCAGCTCCACCGTCAGGTTGAACCGCTCGCCCGCGCCGAACAAGGAGTTCGCGGTTTCCAGCGCGCTGCCCTCAGGGCCGCGGCTCAACGCCTCGTATCCCACCACCTGCCCGGACGGCAGGGAGACGATGGGCTGCAGCAATGTGCGCAGCTTTTGCCCGGCAATCACCGCCCGCAATTGGGCAGCCGCGTCGGGCGCCAGCTCGGCGCGGCGGCTGGAATCTTTCTGCCAATTCTGCTCCAGCCAGGCATCGATGTCGGCTGGCAGGGGGGCTGGCAGGGGGATTACAGCGCCCTCGAAGGACAGCCGCCCCCCAGTGGCGGGGCCGAAGACGTCCAGCAGCACCTTATGGCCGGTGGCCGAAGCCGCGGCCGCCAATGCCTCGGCCTGTTCGCAAACATCCACCAGGGCGCTGCCTGCCCCGGTCATCGTGAAGCCCCGCCACCAGCGCGTCGGCATCGCTGAGGGGGGCACCGGCACTGCCTGATGGCGCCCCAGTAGCCCACCGGCATGGGCGTCCATGGCGGTGATGGCGTCCGCCAGGCCGGTGCGCACTGCGGCGGTACCGAACCGGTCATACAGCCACTTCACGTCGTTCACCTGAAAGACGAGGAGGTGGGAAGCGTCGATCGTCATCAATCTCTCTTCAAAGCGACGGGTGATAAGGCCAAAACCGACATTTCCCAATACGGGGTGTCGGATATGGAGTTTTTGATGGGACCTGTTTCCCACGTGTTCCTGACACCACTCTGACGCTCTACGCAGCCTCAAGCTCGGCTTCGATCATTGTCTCTCTTGGCATGATGGGCTGGATGGAAAACCCGCTGACAATCTGCTGATCCCGCATCGGCAGCCCTTCGACATCTTCGCGGGAAGCGGCACTGCCGGTCTCTGGCGCGACCTGACGCATCGCGTCGGTCACGGCGACGATCTCGGAGACCGCGTCTACGAGGAGGCCGACCACACGATCCCCGTCATCGATCACGATGACGACAGATGTCGCGTTCAATGGCCGCGCGCGGCAGGCCCAAACGCGCCGCCAGGTCGATGATGGCAAGGACGCTGCCCCGCAGATTGATCATGCCCTTGACGTAGGATGGCGCATGCGGGAGCGGGGTGGAGGACATCCACCCCCTGATTGCCTGATTTCACGAATGGCGCCGATACTCAGGGCAAATTCCTGATCGCCAAGGCGCACGCACAGCAACTGATGGCTGACGCTCATGGGACGATCAGACAGGTCATTGGCCATGATCAGAACTCGCTCCAATTGTCTTCCGCGCCGGCCAGGGCTGGGTGCAGCGCCTTATTCTGGCGCGGCAGCGCGACGACCTTGCGCGCGGCAGTGGTCACGACGCGCTTCTTCGGCAGCGTCTTGGGCGCAGCCTGCTTGCGTGCCGGGGGGCCGGCGATCTCGCCAATCCGGAACTGTCCGACCAGATGCGCCAGCTCCTGCGCCTCTTCCGCCAGGCTGTGACTTGCCGCGGTCGACGCCTCGACCATCGCCGCGTTCTGCTGCGTCACCTGATCCATCTGGTTCACCGCGGCATTCACCTCGCCGAGCCCGATCGCCTGCTCCTTGGCCGAAGCCGCCACCTCCGCCACCAGCCCGTTCAGCTGCGTCACCCGCGTGACGATCCGTCCCAAAGCCTGCCCGGTCTCGCTCACCAGTTTCACACCGGTCTCCACCTGCTGGCCCGACGCCGAGATCAGTGCTTTGATCTCTTTGGCGGCATCCGCAGAGCGCTGCGCCAGCGCTCGCACCTCGGTCGCCACCACCGCAAAGCCGCGTCCGGCATCGCCCGCCCGCGCCGCCTCCACGCCGGCATTCAGCGCCAGCAGATTGGTCTGGAACGCAATCTCGTCAATCACGCCGATGATGTTGCCGATTTTCTTAGACGACGTCTCGATCCCGCTCATCGCCTGCACTGTATCGCGCACCACGACACCGGAACGCTCCGCATCTTCCTTCGAGGTCGAGACCAGGCTCCGCGCCTCGTTCGCCACCTCCGCAGTGCGCTGCACCGTGGCGGTGATCTGATCCAACGCCGCCGCTGTCTCTTCCAAGCTGGCTGCCTGCTGCTCGGTACGCCGCGACAGATCGTCCGAGGCGTGGGTGATCTCGCCTGCCCCGACATGCACGCCCTGCGTGTTGGCGGCGATCGACTGCATGGTCAGCTGTAGCGTCTCCATCGCCGCGTTGAAGTCGGCGCGCAGTTTCTCGTAATCAGCCGAGAACTCTATGGTCAGGCGGAACAGCAGGTCGCCGCCGGAGAGTTTTTCCAGGCCCGCCGCCACCGCTTCCACCACGAAACGCTGCTGCGCCGCCGCTTCGGCCCGCGCCGCCTCATTGGCCGCACGCTCCGCTTCCACCTGCGCGGCAACCACCTTCGCTTCCTGTTCACTCGCGCGGAGTTTCAGCCCGTTGTCCTTGAAGACTTGAACGGCTTTGGCCATGTCCCCGACCTCATCGCGGCGCATCACGGCCGGAATGATAATGCCCAGATCGCCGTTAGCCAAACGACGCATCACCTGTGTCAGATCGTTGACGGGCTTGATGGAGCGGATGGATAGGAAGGCGATCAGTATGCCACAACCGAGCGCGCACGCGCAGGCCAGGACGTTCAGCCAAAGAAATTCTTGGGCGACGCCGCGGGCCTTGGCGCCAAGGACTTGGCTCTTTGCATCCTCCAAGTTGATGAACTGATTGACTTGGGCGATCCAGGTGACAAAGGCTGGCCTCGCCTCGGTCAGCACCAAAGCCCTGGCTTGATCAATTTGACCTGCGCTTCGCAGACTGATGACTTCGGCAATGTCCTGTTCGGTCCGGCTCTGCGACACCTTGATCTCGGCCAGGAGCGCGACTTCGTCAGGTGTCACACCAGTCCCGCGCTGCATGATCTCGTCGAGCAGCGTCGCGTTGTCCCGGTACTGGCGGGTAAAACCATTGATGCGTGAAATCGTAGCCGCCAGATCAGTGGGGTCACTTATCAGCGTCACGTCGCGCGTACTGATCGCCCGTTCATGAACGGTTCCGCGGAGATTGACCGCGTAGGTCTCCTTGACGCTATTGACGTCGTTGATCGTCGCCAAGCTTGAAGCAATGCTGCTGACATTCACCTCGGCCATGACCGCCACCCCCACCATCAGGGCGAGCACAACGGCGAAACCAATGACAAATCGGTGACTTATCTTAAGACTCAGCGCCACTGAATTAACTCCACGACCAACCAAAATCAGAATGACAGTTCGTATGATCTTCATTTTGCAATGCCTGGAGTGGCACCGTGGTTGTCGCTTTCGCTCCAAGTTTGATGCCGCCCAAGATCACCAGAATTGTGTCGGCAACGGGAAGATTTCTCATTTGCAGACCTTTGTCAAAAAAATGTTACTGTTAGTTAGAGAACTTAACTTACGCGAAACTTAATGACAACTCGATGACGGTACTGGTCTCAGCGCCGGGTGGGGACGCCGAGGGCTTGGCGGAAGTCACGCCTACGTGATCGCGCGGCCGTGCCCGCCGAATGGAGTGGGCGCTGCCTGCGCCGCATGGGCTACGAGGGCGCGACGGGCGCCTTTGTGGCGGCGGGCTCGAACAGCCGCCAGCTGCCGTCGCTCGCCATGACCACGGCCACGCCCTCCACGACGCGGAAGGCGTGGATTTCCTCTTCAGTATCATCGTCGTTGATCCGCAGCGGGTCGTCGCCGCGCTGCAGCGCCTCATCGAAGCGGATGCTCGGGACCGCGCGCAGTTCGTCGTTGTCGCCGGCATAGCGCTGCAGCAGCGCGCCGAGCGTTTCTGTGGCTGTGTTCATTTTTAGGGCTCCAAATGCAAAGAACCAAGCCATGAACAGGATTGGTTCGAATTGACGGGATGCTCATTGCCTGAGCGATCGCATCAAATGCATCTGAAGGTGCGCCCTGTTACGCCGGATAGCGGTGCACACCTAACAGCTACCATTGTCTACCTAACTGACTAATTCGTGCCTGGAGTGGTCATTGAAGAGCCTGCCGCGGTCAGGCCGGAGTTGCCCCGGCGCAACGGTTCGCGCGCGCGGTCACAGCTATCAGGACGGCGGTGACTCCAGGTCCGGCGCTGGTTCGTGCGCGACCGGCAGCGTAAACCGAAAGACTGCGCCGCGCGGCTGGTTCGCCTCCGCCCACAGCTGTCCGCCATGGGACTGGACGATCGTGCGACTGATCACGAGCCCCATACCCATGCCCTCGGACTTGGTTGTGAAGAACAGCTCAAACAGGCGGTCAACACTTGCCGGATCGAGTCCCCGGCCGGAATCCCGGACTTCGACGAATACATTGGCCGCATCGTCTTCGCCGGAGATCAGCACCAATTCGCGGGTACCGCCGTCCGCTCCGCTCATGGCCTCGATGGCGTTGCCGATCAGATTGAGCACCACCTGCTGCATCTGGACCCGATCCGCCAGAACGGCAGGCAGGCCGCTCGCGAGGCCGCTTCGCAGCCTGACACCATGTTTATCCAAATCGGACTGGGCGATGGCGGTGGCTTCGAGAATGACTTCGTTGATATTCAGGCGGTCCCGGCGCGTCGGCGCGTTCCTGACGAGCGCGCGGATGCGGCCGATGACCCCGCCCGCGCGTTCGCCTTCTCTGACAATGCGTTTAAGAGATTGACGGGCGCTCTCCAGGTCGGCCGGCTTTGCCTCGAGCCAGCGCAAAGCGGCGCCGGCACTGGCGACGACCGCCGCAAGCGGCTGATTTACCTCATGGGCGATCGAGGCCGTCAACACGCCCATCTGCATCAGCCGGTTAGCGCGCGCAAGCTCCTCCTGCAGGACCTTCAGGCGCGCCTCCTCCAGCGCCCGCGCCGCACGGACACGCTCGGTGATGTCGCGCGTAATCTTGGCGAAGCCGATCAACCGGCCATCCTCGTCCCGCAGCGCATCGATCACCACGTCGGCCCAGAACTGGCTACCGTCCTTGCGCACGCGCAAGGCTTCAGTTTCGTGCCGGCCTTCGCGGTCGGCGATCTCGAGCTCGCGCTGCGGCACGCTCGCGGCGCGGTCCGCTTCCGTGTAGAAGCACGAGAAGTTCCGGCCGACGATCTCCTCGGCGCTGTAGCCCTTGATGCGCTCCGCGCCCCGGTTCCAGTTGGTGACGATGCCGTTCGGATCGATCATGTAGATCGCGTGGTCGGTCACGCCATCGACCAATATACTATAACGCCGCTCGCTGTTGCGCAGCGCCAGATCCGCTGCTTTGCGCTGCGTGATGTCGACGATCGCCGACAGCACCATGAGCCCCTCATCGGTCTCGATCGGATTCAAGCCGATCTCGACAGGGAACTCGCTGCCATCCTTTTTCACGGCGTAGAGATCGCGCCCGGCCCCCATCCGCCGCGGTTTCGGATCGGCAAAAAATGCCCCCCGCAGCCCAGGATGATGGCCCCGGAAACGTTCGGGCACGAGCATTTCCACCGGCTGCCCCACAAGCTCTTCCCGCGCGTAACCAAAGGTCCGCTCGGCCTGCGCATTAACCATGATGATTTTGCCGCCCCGGTCGACCATCACCATGGCGTTCGGCGCGGCCTCGACGACCAGCCGGAGGCGCCGCTCGCTGTCGCGCAGCGCCAGATCCGCTGCTTTGCGCTGCGTGATGTCGACGATCGCCGACAGCACCATGAGCCCCTCATCGGTCTCGATCGGATTCAAGCCGATCTCGACAGGGAACTCGCTGCCATCCTTTTTCACGGCGTAGAGATCGCGCCCGGCCCCCATCCGCCGCGGTTTCGGATCGGCAAAAAATGCCCCCCGCAGCCCAGGATGATGGCCCCGGAAACGTTCGGGCACGAGCATTTCCACCGGCTGCCCCACAAGCTCTTCCCGCGCGTAACCAAAGGTCCGCTCGGCCTGCGCATTAACCATGATGATTTTGCCGCGCCGGTCGACCATCACCATGGCGTTCGGCGCGGCCTCGACGACCAGCCGGAGGCGCCGCTCGCTGTCGCGCAGCGCGCGTTCCGCCTCGCTGCGCAGCGAGGCCAGGTTGGCGACCAGATTCTGGTAGAGACTCTGAATCACGCCCATACCGCCGCCCCCCTCGGCGTGCAGCAATCGACCAAAACACAGGCTATTCCCCCCTGAGCATGATGACAACGATTATTCAGGCAGGTCGCGCGGCGCCGCCCACGCCGCCGTCCCTGCCGCGGCATCTTCCTCAGACTCCACCGGCAACGAAAACTGAAAGACCGCGCCCCGCGGCTCGTCGGCGCCACGTTGCCCACGGAGACGTATGTCACGGTCCGCGCAAGCACCCGGCCATACCCATTCACCAACCTCCGAAAGCGAAGGACCCAGCCGACGACCGTCTTGATCTGCTGGCCCTCGACTGCCCGCCCGGGTTCTCTGACATCCTGAAGCAGGCGATCGCCGTCGCCGATCTGGTGATCGTGCCGACGGGGCCGAGTGATCTGGATCTGACCGCCGTCATTTCGACGGTGTTCATGGCGAGGGAGGCCGGCGTTCTGTACCGCTTCGTGCTTAACGGCGTGTTGTCCCGCAGCCGTCTGGCCCGGGAGGCGATGCCGGCGCTGCGGGACTGGGGCGACCTGCTGTGCCCGCCGATACACCAACGCGTTGCGATCGCCACCGCGATGGCGTGGGGCAGTACGGCGCAGGAGATCGAACCAAACGGCGCCGCGGCGCGCGCGCTGGCAGCACTCTGGCCGGCTGTACGGGAGGCGCTCAAGGCTTACCTCGCCGCGTGCACGCCGCCGCCCGGTCGGGAGGAAGTGCGTATGACCTCCGGCAAGAGGCTCGGCGGCCCGCTGGTGAGTTGAAAGGGGGAGGCGAAACCACCGCCTGAGCCGGAGATCAGGCGGCGCCGGGTGGCCGAGGGGCGGCGCGTCGGCGCCACCCTGGCGACGGAAACCTACGTCCGGTTCAAGGCCCACTTTGCGCGACACGGCACCACCGGCGAGTAGGCGATCGTCGCTGCGATCGAGTTGCTTCTCCGGAGCGACGAACCGGCCGGCGCCTATACAAAAGAGGCCCAGCACCGGTGCTGGGCCTCTTCAATGCATTATGACCGACCGTTAGAGGCGCCCCTCCAGGTTCCCAACTGCGCGCCGTCGATGACCAGAAATGCTCCGCTTTTCGTTTTGACAAGGGAAAGTCCACAGAGCTGGGGATAATCTTGTGGACTTGCCGTGTATTCGGTTGCACACGCCGCAGGCCGCCTATGCCTGCCTCAGTTTCGATGCCCACCACGACGGCCACCGATCTTGGGTTCAAGTTGACGGGATGTTCCATGCCTGGGCATCGCATCACCGGCTGATTCGGGCCTGGAATGGGTTCCGGGGGTTTCAGGTCGCGGCCGCCGCCCGGCGAGCAGCGCGCAGCGCGCAGCGCGAATTGGCGTTGCAGGATGGCCTTCGCAACCGGAGACAACGGCATATGCCGGCGCGGGCCAGATTTTGACCAGGGCACGGTCAACAGCCCGCGTTCGAAGTCGACATGCTCCCAGCGCGCGCGGCCCGGGCTGCGCGCACGTCGACGCGCAGCCCGTAGCCCTGAGCACCGAACAAGGCCAAGGGCAGGGTTTCCCGCGCGATGGTCAGCAAACCGTTATCGCCGCCATGGAGGAGGCTAAACAAGATGGCGCCGGGGGCGGCGAAAGCAGCCAGCCATGCCACGCCGAGCGGGGGCACCAGAATCCCCGGGGCGCGACCATCGTAATGATCAACGCTTAGGGTTGACCCATCATGCCGTTGCCGTAGGTCAATCCTGGCAGAACGGCCTGTGCTGTCGCTTTCTGCTTTGGATCAAGCACTGGCAACAGCTTGCCGGCGGCTTGGTGCACCGTGTTGAACACCCGCTGCCGCGTCTGGAACATTTGGTTCATCATACTCTGCCGCTCCGGCCACGAGGCAGTGCCCATTGCTTTGAACATGGTTTGGTGCAGCCCTTGCATCTGCTCCCCCGCAGCCAAGACTGTATCGGCATAATCTTTCCAGGCTGGTTCCTGGCTCGCAGTGATGCCGAGCTTCGTGTTCAGCAAATCCAGGTAGCTTTCGGTATTCCAGGTGCCACCCATCATACCGGGGCCACCGCCCCCCATCATACCCGGACCGGTACCTCCCATCATCCCCGGACCGGGACCATAAGGCCCCTGCCCCGACCCGGCCGGCGTCTGTGCCGCGGCGGTGATCGCAACGCCAAACATTACGGCAAACGTTGTGCCAACGGTCGCCCACCACGCAATATTACGCGTCATTACCGTCTTCCTCGCATCAAAAACGAGGCTGTAGTTGTTTGATGGTATTTGGTGCGACGCATTGATTTAGATCAGCAAGGCTGAATTCGCCGCAGCGATCATCTGCGCAAGAGCGAGGTGATCCGTGGCGTTGGCGGCAGCTCCCTCATGCTCTTCGGCGCAAAGCCGTGGCTTCCCGTCTTTGACCTATGTCAATGAAAAGCGCCCCGAATTGTCGCTGGATCTTCGTGACAGCGCGCGCGGCCGAACAACGATGCCGACTATCCCCATAGCGAGCGATACTTCCGGTCACCGGGATCCATACGGGAAACGAGCGGGGAGGAACGAATGCCGGAGGGTACAGACGAGCAAGTAGGCGCAAGTGGCTGATCGCCAACAGATTCCCAACCTCTCCTTGCTGGCCGTGGCCGCCGGTGGCCTGGGTGCGGGTTTGGCGGCGCGCTGGCTCGGCCGGGCGGACTGGGCCACATGGCTGATGCTGGCTGGGGCTGTCCCGGTGCTCGCCGCCGTCTTGCTCGACAGCGCGGCAAGCCTGTGGCGGCGGGAAGTGGGGCTCGACATCATTGCGCTGCTCTCGATCGGCGGCGCCCTCGCGCTCGGGGAATACGTCACCGCCGGGGTGATCGGGGTCATGCTCTCGGGCGGCCGGGCTCTTGAGGATTTTGCCGAGGCGCGGGCGCGACGGGAGATGTCAGCCCTGCTCGCGCGCGTTCCGCGCACCGCCAGCCGCTACGAAGACGGCCAGATCACCACCGTCCCGCTCGAAAGCGTCACCTCCGGAGACCGCCTGCTGGTACGGGCCGGGGATGTCGTGCCTGTGGACGGGATCGTGCGGGAACAAACCGCAGTCCTGGACGAGTTAGCCCTGACCGGCGAGCCCATTCCGGTCACACGCGAGACCGGTGCGGCGGTGCGCAGCGGTGCGGTGAATGCAGGCGCGCCGTTCGATATGGTGGCCACGGCGCGGGCGGCGGACAGCACATTCGCGGGCATCGTGCGGCTCGTTCGGCAGGCGCAGGAGGCAAAGGCGCCGTCCGCCCGGCTCGCGGATCGGGCTGCCATCCTGTTTACACCCCTCGCCCTCGCGCTCGCGGGGATCGCCTGGGCCTGGAGTGGTGACCCGGTGCGTGGTCTCGCCGTCATGGTGGTTGCCACGCCATGCCCGCTGATCCTGGGCGTACCGGTGGCCATCGTCTCCGGCCTGTCGCGCTGTGCCGGGCGCGGCGTGCTGGTGAAGGGTGGCGGCGCGCTGGAGGCGCTGGCACGGGTGCGCACGCTGTTCCTGGACAAGACCGGCACGCTCACCGCCGGGCGTGCCCGGGTTGCCGCCATCCAGTCGACAGCCGGCACGACGGGCGATGAGATTCTGCGCCTCGCGGCCAGCCTGGACCAAACCTCACAGCACAGCATCGCCCAGGCCGTGGTCGCCGCCGCCCGGACACGCGGCCTCGTTCTGGCCTTGCCGACCGCGGTGGAGGAAGACCCCGGCGCGGGTGTGACCGGCACGATCGATGGGCGCCGCGTCTCGGTCGGAAGTCACGCCTATGTGGTCGCGCGGGCGGCACCCGCCGAATGGGGCGGGCGGTTCCTGCGCCGCATGGGCTATGAGGGCGCGACGGGCGCTTTTGTGGCGGCGGACGGCGCGATGCTCGGCGCCATTCTCCTCGCCGACGAGATCCGCCCGGACGCCCCCAGGGCGCTGCGTCTGCTGCGCCAAGCTGGCATCACCCGCATCGTCATGCTCACCGGCGACCGGCGCGACGTTGCCGAGGCCATCGGTGCGGCACTCGGCGTGGACGAGGTACGGGCGGAGCAGCAGCCACAGGACAAGCTCTACGCCATCGCCGAGGCACGAGGGATTTCGGGCGAGACGTGCGCGATGGTGGGGGACGGGGTGAACGACGCTCCCGCCCTGGCGGCGGCCGATGTTGGCATCGCCATGGGCGCGCGGGGGGCCGGCGCCTCATCGGAAGCCGCCGACGTGGTGCTGCTCGTCGACCGACTGGACCGGCTGGCCGAGGCACTCGCCGTTGCGCGCGGGGCGCGGCGCATCGCCCTCGAAACCGTGGCGGTCGGCATGGGCCTGTCCTTCCTGGCCATGGTCGCCGCCGCGCTGGGTTTCCTGCCGCCCGTGGCCGGGGCCCTGCTCCAGGAGGTGATCGATGTCGCCGTGATCCTGAACGCCCTGCGCGTGCTGCGCGTGCGCATCCCGGGGCGGCCACGGGTCACGCTCCCCGCCGCGGAGGTGGCGCGGCTCGACGCGGAGCACGAGCGCCTGGTCGGGCCAATCGCCCGCCTGCGCGCGGTGGCCGACGAGCTCGCAACGGCGCCGCCCCGGCAGGCAGCCGCCGCCCTGGCCGAGGTTGAGAAACTCGTCCGGGAACGGCTGTTGCGGCACGAGGCGGAGGACGACACACAGCTTTATCCGACCCTTGAGCGCGCGTTGGGCGGCGACGACCCGATTGCCGCCATGCACCGAACCCACCGCGAGGTGCAGCAGCTCGGCGGCCTGCTGACGCGCATGACCGCAGACCTACCCGCCGAAGGGCCCGGCCAGGCCGAGGCAAACGATTTCCGGCGCGTGCTCTACGGGCTCGATGCCATACTGAGGTTGCACTTCGCGCAGGAGAATGAGCTCTACCATAGCCTGGCCGATACCGACCGCACCAAACACCCGCAATAGCCCTCGAAGGCGCCCGAGAGGGCGACGCCCTCTGGACTTCGAGATTTGTCCATTGACGGTCCTGACAAGCTGTTAAGCATTCCTCACGCGCCTGATCAGCATCGGGAGCAACGCGAAGGCCACTTGGCCGGCGATCCCAGGAGACCAAGCGCTGTCTCCGCAACCAGCAGCACGGCGAAGCCGACGCCTCCCATCATCAGGCGGTCGGCTATTTTAGGCGCCACACGAAACCATCGGATCAGCGCACTCGCGGCAACCCTCGAGACCGCAACCATCACGGGCAATTCGAGCGCCACCGCTGTCAACGCGCCGGTGCGCGGCATGATCCACAGTACGCGCACGGCGCCCAGCAAAAACCCAGCCGCGAAAACGATCGCGAAGTACGCAAGACCGGCTAAGGCAGCCCTAGCACTCGGCCGCGTTTCTCGCGCCGACTGCGGGCAAAACATTAAGAAAACGAAACAATTACGCAATCAAGGAACAAAAGGTGATCACCCCGCCTATCCGCACCAAGGCGTGCACACCGCGCAGCGTCTGGTCCGGCCTCGCCGCCTGGTTTGTGAATCAACCAGGGGCTTCCGTGCCTAGCGGCGTGCCAACCATCAGATTGAATTAGGTTTTATGGGGAACGCGGCGTGACACCTGTTCCACGTATCGTATTGCGCCTGCGCTCCTCCGGCGATGACGGCCGCGTTTCTCGCGCCGACTGCGGGCAAAACATTAAGAAAACGAAACAATTACGCAATCAAGGAACAAAAGGTGATCACCCCGCCTATACGCACCAAGGCGTGCACACCGCGCAGCGTCTGGTCCGGCCTCGCCGCCTGGTTTGTGAATCAACCAGGGGCTTCCGTGCCTAGCGGCGTGCCAACCATCAGATTGAGTGAGGTTTTATGGGGGACACGGCGTGACACCTGTTCCACGTGTCGTATTGCGCCTGCGCTCCTCCGGCGATGACGGTCGCGTTTCTCGCGCCGACTGCGGGCAAAACATTAAGAAAACGAAACAATTACGCAACCAAGGAACAAAAGGTGATCACCCCGCCTATACGCACCAAGGCGTGCACACCGCGCAGCGTCTGGTCCGGCCTCGCCACCTGGTTTGTGAATCAACCAGGGGCTTCCGTGCCTAGCGGCGTGCCAACCATCAGATTGAGTGAGGTTTTATGGGGGACACGGCGTGACACCTGTTCCACGTGTCGTATTGCGCCTGCGCTCCTCCGGCGATGACGGTCGCGTTTCTCGCGCCGACTGCGGGCAAAACATTAAGAATCCGAAACAATTACGCAACCAAGGAACAAAAGATGATCACCCGCCTATCCGCACCAAGGCGTGCACACCGCGCAGCGTCTGGTCCGGCCTCGCCGCCTGGTTTGTGAATTGACAAGGGGTTTCGGTGCCTAAGCAGAGCTTCACGGCTCGGCCAACGGAAGGGACTATACCGGCACTGCCCGGTGCCTATGTGGGCTGGGTAAGTCGCGGCACCATCCGTTGGCCAGACAATCGGAATCTGCTTAGCGGCGTGCCAACCATCAGATTGAGTGAGGTTTTATGGGGGACACGGCGTGACACCTGTTCCACAGGACCGGACGCTCCTTGAGGTTGTGAAGACCGCACAGGGTCGAAACCGGCCTGCCATTTTACACCCCGCCCTTATAATCGCACACTGCGCCCCCCACATGCGCCGCCAGCTTGACCAATGCTCTCGCAGACCAGGCAACAGGCCGGTGCTAAGACAGGGAGGAGCGCATGGAGATCATTGTGCAGTCGGACGCCGAACGCGCAACCGAACTTGCGGCACGGATCATCTCGTCGCGGATCAGAGAGCGGCCGACACTCGTGCTCGGGCTCGCGACGGGACGGACCATGGAGCGCATCTACGAGCGCCTCGCCGAGATGCATCGCAACGGGCTCGACTTCTCCGGCTGCTCCTCCTTCAACCTCGACGAATATATTGGCCTCGAGCTAGGCGCCCCCCACTCATACCATGCCACGATGCGGCGTTTGCTGTTTGACCGTGTGAATTTCGCACCCGGCCGGACGCACGTGCTGGATGGGTGCGCGACCGACCTCAAACGGGCGGCAAAAGACTACGAGGAGGCGATACGGGCGGCAGGCGGAATTGGGCTGCAGCTGCTGGGCATCGGTGAAAACGGGCATATCGGCTTCAACGAGCCATTGTCCGCATTCATGTCGCGCACCCGCGACAAGACGCTAACCCCCCGCACGCGCGAGCAAAACGCGCCGTTCTTTGGCGGCGATCCAGACGCGGTACCGAGGCGGGCGTTGACGATGGGGGTCGGCACGATCCTGGATGCCGAGGAAATCCTGCTCGTGGCGACGGGACCGGCCAAGGCGGAAATTCTAGCACGCGCATTTGAAGGACCACTCACCGCGGCCATCAGCGCTTCCGCGCTACAGCTGCATCCGCGTTGCCGGGTGATCGCGGATGAGGCGGCTGCGGCACGGCTCGCGAACCGCAGCTACTACGACTTCGTGTTCCTCAATGAGCCGGAATGGGCACCCTACAGGGATCCAGGCTTCATAGATTGACCTGGATGCACTATCCCTGCGGGTGTTGGCCCCAGGCGCCTGCGAGTGCAGGGTTATTACCGGTTACCTGCACATTCAGCCGCTGATCATCGTGGCAAGCAAAAGTTTCAAGCATGCAACGTTTTTACCTGAGTATCCCCTACATCCCAAACTGGGCTGCAACAAAAATCGACACTCCCCCGCCCCCCCGATTTGCCCCCGCCGGTAGTCTGGGCCCTGGAACGCGCTATCGCGTTTTGCCAAATTGCATTTATCGTTCAAGAGACAGGCTTGCCCGGACGGGGTTGATTTCGGGGCCGGCTAACAGCAAAGAAACCGAATGATCCAGACACCGCCACTCCCCACTCCTGCCGATATCCGACGGATCAAGACGCTGACACGTGCCGTGGCCGAGGATTTTCGCCGGCACGGCACGCCGGCACTCGACCAGAAGGGCATGGCCTGGATGGAGGAACGGCCTGAATGTTTGTGGCCGTTACTCGACACTGCGGTGGCTGCCAGCACCGCCGGCCAGCGCGACGAGGCACTGATCATCGCTTGCCGCTGGTTGCTCGCCAATCAACTGGAGTTGATCCGCTACCGGCTCGAGCGCGGCCACGACTGGGCGCGCTCGATGCTTGACGCTTACCAAGAGAAGCTGATCGCGCTGCCCCAAACCAGCACGATGCCACGGGCCGACTGGTTCGAGTTGGTCAAGCTGCTCAAGGTTGCCAAGGTGCCGATCAGCCCCGAGATCGCTGAGGCACTGGCCGGAGCTGCGGCGGATGCGACTCCTGGCGAGTTGCCTTCCCCAGCGGAAGTCTCGCGGGGATTGCGTGACATGCTCGACGAAATTGCTAGCGCGGCCGAAGACCCGTTCATGGTGGTCGAGGTGCTGGCGGAGAGCAGCGCGCTGATACCGCCGGATCTGCGTGCCTACCTGACGCACGAACTTGGCCTGTCGTCACATGCGGTAATGCGCGAGGCGGTGCCTCTGCTGCTGCTCGATCCTGAATTGGCCGTGCGCCAGGCCGCAGCAGCAGTGCTGGATCAGATCGCGGGTCCGGAGACGTTCTCGTCGGTAATGCTGCGGCGGACCCTGCTGGTGCGCAATTGGGTGCCGGAGACCGAGCGAGATGCAATCGACCGACTGGTCCGCAAGGCGCGTGTGAAGGGGGTGACCTGCGCACAATGGGCTCCGACACCGGTGCTGGCGATTTACGGCTCGGTGGTGGACGGCTCGGGGGCGCAGAGCCTGATCCTAACCACGCCGAACGGCCGCACCGGCCTGTTCGCCGGGCTGCTGCTCAAACAAGGCTTCGGTATGCGCGATGCTTGGTGCGATCTATCCGCGCCACGCCGCGAGATCACCCGCGCGCTCAAGGAGGCGCAGCGGCAGACGCCGTGGCTCTCGGTCGGGCAGAACTATCTCGACATGCTCGTGCAACACCACATTGCCCGTGGTCTGGAGATGGGAAATTTACCGATGGCGATCATCGTCGCCATCGCCGAAGCAACCGGCGCGGCGGACTGGAAGGATCGCGGTCTCGACGTGGCTGCGGAAACCGCGCGGTTGTTCGCCGGATTGGATGCGGAGGCGCGCAGCGAGGCTGCGATCACCACCTCCTTACAGCGCAGCGGCGCGTGGCTCGCTGAGGACCCTATGCTGCAATCCTGGTTTGAGGACGACGCGACGATCAGGGCGTTGGTGACGGGCAAGTCACGGCCGAAGCCGGCCATGGTCATGCGGCGGATATTGGAGGATGTATTGCCAGCGCGCCGAGAGACCTGGGCAGAACGGCTTCTGATGCTGGCTTTATGGCGGCGGGCCGGCACGGGAGACGGGATGCCGGACCAACGATGGCAGGATTGCATCGTGCTGGCGCATGAACTGCTGGCCGGACGGGGGCTGGCGGACTTACCAGCGATGGTGACGATCGCCGAGCGCAGCGCTTTCGCGGCACTGGGGGAACCTTGGTGAGGCCCGTGCCGCCTGACGTCGTTTGAGGCACAAGACACAACGCTCCATGCGCCCCAGATTATGCGGGACCTCGCAATCGTTTCACCTCAGGCCCAAATCCCTTCCCCCAGAAATTTCCCCCGTTGGTATCGGCGAATTTAAGGCGGAATCTGAATGTTATGCATGATTTAAGGACGTTACCCCCGCTCCATGGGGCATACTAGCAGGTCAGGCGAACAGCAGTACTGGGGGCTGATCCTTGGGATGGTTTTGGTCGAACACGACCCAAGCATGGTGGTGCTGAGCGCTATTCGTGTCTGCCCCCATGTCAAACCAGCGAATGCGCTGCATCAGCGTGATCACAGCGGAAAACCGCGCCGCCGACATCAATTCGGCGGCGCGCCGTCCTGCGATCCATTGCAAACGCACCAGAAGCGCCAACTGCCCGTCCGCCGCTTCCGCCAGGGATATGGCGTGGCGCACGAACCGCAGCATTGCGGCCGATGATTTTTCCTGCCCGACATGGGACCCGGTATCGCCATAAGGTGGATTGGTCACAATGCAGCGGCAGCCGCTCGGCACCGCGGTGCGATGAAAGAAATCCACGCCTGTCTCACCGAAGCCACGATCGGCAATATCGGTAGACACGACCTCGTATCCATGGGCGGCCAAGACCGTCGACATCGCCCCCGTGCCACAGCAAGGTTCCCAGATCGGTCCGCGAAAGCGCACATGCCGAAGCAACGCTTCCGTGACCCAGGCCGGGGTGGCATAAAAATCCCGCCCTTTTCGTTCATATCCGGAAACGTGCACCGCACGCCGCGCCGGCGGACTAGGTACTTCCTGCGACAGTGGCTCCAGAAACGGAAGACACGTCTGCGCTTTGGTATCCTTCATGTCGCCAGATAAGCCAAAAAATAGAAATGGACGCAACCGTGAATGTTGGAAATCTCTGCCCCCCTGTACCCGCTTCAAACGCCGTAAAATCTTCCAAGATTATGGAAACTCATGCGGAAAAGCCGAACCTTCTCAGAGGTTGGTGACGACATCGTGACGCTAGCGCCGGCATAAGATGAGCATTCGCCTTCCTTTGCAGGCAACTCCCGCTCAAGCGCCCTCAATCTCTCGACAATTTCCGCCCGTTCCCCGTCGAGCTCGTTCAGCCGACTCCTCAGGGCTGCAAACCTTTGAGCGATGTCATCAGTGCCAGCGATCGTATCGTGCCTTTCAGTTGCAGACAATTACGTTGCCGTTCGGCAATAGCTCGGTCGGAGGTTACGCGCCCATTTTACGCGGATGCACCGGAGCGGCAAAACAAAAACGATCCAAGACAACAAGCCATGTCCAGCGCCCATAGGACGACACATAAATGCAATCGATCTAGCATCGAGCCGCGTAGTACAGGACTGTCAAGCCCACAGAACGCCTTAACTTCCAGACAACAGCGCTCAATCCCGAGGACCATCCTCTTCGCGCAGGATCGCCTCATAATCCTGCCCACCATAGAAAACACGCATAACTTCGATAACACCTTGCGTAACACGATACGCGACGACAACCCGGCCGTGCATGGGGTAAATATGGATGTCTTTACCAAGATCATCACGGACAACCCCAACTGCGGATAAGTGCATAATGTCCGGCAACGCGCGCGTATATCTTGCACGAAGCTCAGGGCGCGGCGGGGGTTCTCCGGCTCTATGAAATCGTAAATGGAATCAAGATCGGCAAGCGCAGCGGGGCGATAGACCAGTCTAAGCATTTTCTCCGCGTGCATTTAGAGATTTCTGCCGGCGCGCTTCAAAATGCTGATCTACATCCTCCTCCGTCAGTGACGGGCGCGGGTCTGCATCTGCTTCGGCAATTTTGGCGCGAATGCCTGCCAGCCGTTCGGCCCGAAGTTGCTCCTGAGCCTGCCATGCCCGCATAGCCTCACGGATGACCTCGCTATTCGACGCGTAGCCACCTTCCTCCACCTTGGCGCGGATCAGCCGGGCCATCTCGGTTGGCAGCGTAATGCTCAGGCGTTCAACGTTCTGCATTGGAACCTCCATGCCGCCTTATACCATAAAGTATTACTAAATACTATTAGCTCCAGCCGCTTCCCCTCCTGCCCCCAACGGCGAGCGCTGTTGACTGTAGCCGTTCTTCACGCCCAGCTGGGTCAGACATCTAAAACCCGATCATCATCCTGTGTGTGTGCTGGTACGCGGCGCTCGTTCTGGTGCGCATCAGAACAGCCGCGGAAACCGTCGGAAAATGCTTGAGGGCGAATGATGGAGTTATCAGTGGCGCAGGGATTTTGCTTACCTGTGTTTCAGCTGTGCCGCACCTGTCGCGCTCGACGCGGAATGTGGGCGGCACCTGCCTTCAATTGGCCTCGGAGGGTTCAGCAGGGGACGCCCGGCAATGGGCGCCCACTGCTGATCTTCGGTTTAAAGCTTACTGATCGACGAACGAGCCGTCGACATGCGCCCGCATCTGCACGGGCTTCGGCTTGTACGGGAAGCGCTTCTCCACGTCTTCGGCCAACACCACGCCGATGCCGGGTGCGGACGGAATGGGGATGAAGCCTGCTTCGTGTTGTGCGAGGCCGATGACCATCTCGTCGCCGAGCAGGTTACCGTTTTTGTCGATGCCCGGCGTGCCCGAAGGATATTCCTGGATCGCGAAGTTCGGAATGCAGGCCGCGATCTGCAGGCAGGCCGCAGTGCTGACCGGCGAGAGCGGGTTATGCGGAACGATCATCGTGTCATTCGCTTCCGCGAGTGCCGCGATCTTCTTCGTGGCGGTGATGCCGCCGCACATGCAGACATCCGGCCGCAGATATTCCGCGCCGCGCTTGGACAGCAGGTTCTGGAACTGGTGCAGGCTGATATAGCGCTCGCCAGTGGCGATGGGGATGGAAATCTGGTCGGCGACGCGGCCCATGGCATCGAAGTTGTCCGGGCGGATCGGGTCTTCGTAGAACATCGGCGTATAGCGCTCGATGCCGCGGGCGAGCGCGATGGCTTCCGGCGGCGTCATACGCCGGTGGATCTCCACGCAGAGATCGACTTCCGGCCCCACCGCCTCGCGCACGAGACGCACATTCTCAATCGCCTGCTCGACCTTCGAGGCATGCGTCTTGAAATACGGGACGCTTTCATCCTCGTTCAGCAGCGGGTTGAAATGCCCGAGCGCGTTGAACCCGGCGGCCTTCAGGCGCTTGGCTTCCTCGACAAGCTGCTCGATCGTGCGGCCCTTGAGATGCGCATAGACCCGCGCCTTGTTCCGCACCTGCCCGCCGAGCAGCTCATACACCGGCACGCCGTGGAATTTGCCCTTGATATCCCAAAGCGCGATGTCGATGGCCGAGATCGCACCATTGATCGCAGCGCCGGAGAAATGCGTCGCCCGGAGCATCACGTTCCAATGGTGCTCGATCGGCCGCGGGTCGCGCCCGACCAGGTAATCGGCATATTTGGTAATCGCGGCGGCGGAAGCTTCAAGCTGCCCCCAGGCACCTGACTCGCCAATGCCGACGAGCCCGTTATCCGTCTCGATACGGGCAAAGCAGAAGCGGTCGATGAGCAGCGGCTCAACCTTCGTGATCTTCATAGTCTCTATTCTTCCAATTTGTGCAGTGGAAATGGGGGGGGATTACCAGCCGTTGAAACGCTGCCAGATCGCGTCGATTTGCCGGGATCCGGTTTTCAGGACGTTGTAATGGTCGTGCTTGCTGCTGGTCGCGCAGGCATGGTTGGGCAGGATGCGCAATTTGGCACCGATCGGCAGATTTGGCGGCACTGCGGCACTTCCCGGCCGTGCCGCGATGATGCCGTGCTCCTGATTCGCCTTGAGCATCACGAGATCAGGATAAGGGGTGCCGTCGATATCGCAAACCAAGCCGAAGAACTGGTCGACCGCCTGGCCGCGCGTGTTGCGGTCGCTCGACATCGCCATCCATCCGGCATCGACGATGATCCAGCCCTTCTCGGCATTGCTGCCGGTCACGGTGGCCAGCACGCTGACCGCGATGTCATCGGTCGTGCAGACGCCAACGCCGGTCATGAAGAGGTCGAAGAACATGAACACGCCGGCGCGGACTTCGGTCACCCCTTCAAGCCCTTGGACCAGGCGCGCCGTCGGGGTTGAGCCGATGCTCACCACCGGCGCCGGCAGGCCAGCGGCGCGGAGCAGTTCGGCGCAGCCCACGGCCTCCGCACGTTCCTGCTCGGCCATCGCCATGATCGCGTCGTCACCCTGGCAGTGATAGGATTCACCGGCATGGGTCATGACGCCGCGCAGCTCGGCGCCGCCTTCGTGGAGGATGCGGCCAATCTCGACCAGGAGGTCGGCATGGGTGCTGCGGCGGATCCCGGCGCGGTGGCCGTCTGAATCGATCTCGATCAGCGTCGGCAGGCGGTCCGCCGTCTCGCGCGCATGCCGTGCCACGGCCTCTGCCGCCTGCACGCTGTCGACGACGATCGAGAGATCGACGCCGCTGCGGCGCAACGCTGTGACGCGGTTGAGTTTTCCTGGTGCGATGCCGGCCGCGTACAGGATATCGCGCACGCCTGCGGCGCCGAACTGCTCGGCCTCCTTCAGCGTCGAGACCGTCACCGGCCCTTCCGGGCCATCCATCACGCGGCGCGCGACTTCCAGGCATTTCGCGGTCTTGAGATGCGGGCGGAGCCTGGGGCCGAGCGTGGACAGACGCTCGCGCATCCGCGCGATGTTGCGGTCCAGCCGCGTCACATCGAGCAGCAGAGTGGGCGTGTCCAGCTCATCCAGCGTGGGCAGCGGGGCGGTTCCGGTCATTGACCGGCCCCCGCACGCACCATGCGCGCCGCCGGTGTCCAGCTCTCAATATGGTCGAGCGGGATGGCCGGGCGGGGCAATTGGGTGAACTCGAAGCGCGAGAGAATGGGCGAGGTCAGGCCGGGCTCGTCAACTGAGATGATCCGCTCAGGAGGAAAAAACTCGTCGAAGGCAGCGCGGAAATGCCCGCGCGACTTGACCACCACGGTCCGCGCCTGGGCGATGTCATAGCCGAACATCTCCAGCATCATCGGCTCATGGCATTGATGGCGATGGGTGATCACGATGATCGTGATGCCGCCAACCTTCAGCGCGGCGCACGGCCCGAGGTCGAAGGTGCACCCCGCGAGCTGCCCGCGCCGGCCAACACCCTTGCCGTCATGGAGTTTTTCCACGGTCGCCGGCGCCCGGAACTGCTCGGAGAACACCGTCGTCTCGGCGCGGTTGAACAAAGCGTCGAACCGCGCGCCGACGCCGGCCGCATGGGCCTCGGCGGCGAGTTCGGGATCGGTGAACACGCCGAACAGCACGCCCTGCACATCGGCCTCCAGCAGCTGGCGGAACAGGAAGGGCGTGTTGCCGCGCGCGCCGCCACCGGGATTATCGGCGACATCGGCGAGCAGGATGGAGGGGCGGCTGGCATCGTCACCGGTCGCCTTGGCGAGCGCCACGGCCTCTTCAGGGGAGGTCAGCTCCGGCGTGAAGCGGGCGCGTTCGCGCCAGCCGAGGGCTGCAAGCTGCTCGGCGGTCTGCTGCGCGAGGGCCGCGTCATCGCGCGTCGTCACGAGCACGGTCAGGCCGTTTTTCGGCGTGTCGCCATAGGCAAAACCGCCGAGGATGGAGATGTTGACGATCCCCGGATGTTCGATCGCCTCGGCCGCTTCGATCATGTCCGCATAGGGCCCCTGCCCGCGCGCCGTCAGCAGCTGGGTCGGCGGCGAGCAGATCGGCATGCGGATATGCGCGACGGACGGCTTCATGCCGCCGAGCAATTCGCGCAGGGTGGCCGCCGCCTCGGCGCCGCGTTCGGCCATGTCCGTATGCGGGTTCCGCTTGTAGGAGATGAGCACGTCGACGGCATCGACCATGCGGTCCGAGATGTTCGCATGCAGGTCGACCGTGGCGACGATCGGGATATTCGGCCCGACAATTTCGCGGACCAGCGCAAAGACGGCGCCATCCGGATCACGGTTTTCGGTCGTGATGGCGGCACCGTGCTCGCAGATATAGACGGCATCGACCGGCATGGCGGCTTTCAGCCCCTCACGGAAGGCCGCGCAGGCTTCCTCGAAGAAAGCATGATCCACCGGCCCGCCGGATTCGGCGTTGGCGAAGAGGATCGGCGCCGGCGTCCAGGCGCCTGCCTCATCCATGGCCCGCACGAAAGCCGGGATCTCCGGCGTCATCGCCGGAGCCGGGCTACGGGATTCGGCAAGCAGCCTGTCTCCCGCAAGATAGCAGCGGGAGACAAAATCCGTGCGCGTGGAGACAGGTGCAAACCGGTTGCTCTCGATAGCAAAGCCAAGAATCGCAACTTTAGCCATAATCATCGTATCTTTCATTTTAATTTAAGAATGAAATTTTTGCCGTTCAGCCGGCAGCGCGCTCGACCTTGCCGACCAGGAGAATATAGGCGGCGGCGCCGATGGCGGCGGTGACCGAAACAAAGGTCAAAGGCCCGCTGATGCTCCCGGTCGTCAGCAGATGACCGATGATGATCGGCGTGGTGATGAAGGCGAGCGAGCCCACGAAGTTGAAGGTGCCGCTGGTCAGGCCGATCAACCGCTCAGGTGCCACGGCGGAGACCAGCGACCAGTGGATCGAGGCCAGACCGTTCGCGAAGAAGGCGATCGCCATGAACATGATCACCAGCGGCGCGCTGTCGACGAAGTTCGCGCCGATGATGATGGAGGCGAGCAGCATGCCGCCGATGATCGGCGTTTTGCGCGCGACGCTGAGGCTCACCCCGCGCCGGACGCAATAATCCGACAGCAGCCCCGAGCAGATGACCCCACAAAACGCGGCCAGGAACGGCACCGAACCGTAGAACCCCGCCTTGATGAAGCTGAAGTGCCGATATTGCACGAGATAAGTCGGGAACCAGGTGAGGAAGAAGGTGTTCGTCGTCGCCCAGCAGAACTCACCGATATAAAGGCCCCAGAGCTTGCGCCGGCCCAGAACAACGCCAAGATTGGCCCAGAGCGAGCCGGCCTCACGCTTGCTCTGACGCTCTTTGATCCGGTCGGTGAGATCGGGAATACCGCCGCTGGAGGCGATGTAGGCGATCTCAGCCGCATTAACGCCCTTCATGTCGCGCGGTTCGCGGTACAGCAGGAAGAAGAGCACGGACCAGATCACACCAGCCGTACCGGTCACGAAAAACACCGAGGGCCAGCCGAACGTGGTCAGCAGCCAGGCCAGGACCGGCAGCAGGAAGGCGAGGCCCACATATTCGGCCGCCGTATAGGCGCCGACACAGGTCGCCCGCTCGTTTTCGCCGAACCAGGTGGTGGCGATGCGGTTGTTGATCAGGAAGCTCGGCACCTCGAACAAGCCCACCAGCAGCCGGACCGCGATCAGCATCGCAAAGCCGGTGGAGACGCCGAAGCCATAGGTGGCGAGTGACCACAACAGGATGGTCGCGGGGTAGAAAATTCGCGGCTTGATGCGGTCCACCAGCCAGCCGCCGGGGATGCACATCGGCCCATAGATCCAGCCGAAGGCCGAGAAGATAAGGCCCATCTGCGTTGGAGTGAGATGGAATTCCGCCGATATATGCGGCGAGGCGATCGAGAGATTGCTGCGATCGAGGTAGTTGATCACCACCGTGATGAACAGCATACCCATGATGAGAAAACGGCGCTTGGTGGGTTTGCCCCCCGCGCCAGCCATGGTTGAGCCTAGGGCGCCGAGGCCCTCTACCATATTATCAGCCATGGAGGATCTGCATCCGCAACCGGGCAGTTTGCGCCAAATTTCGGCGCGATAGCGGCGTGATGCCCAGTTTCTGGACCATATGCTCTCCGTTTTTGCTTGAATTGTGCGGCAGCAAACCTGCCTTCGCCCATATATCCATTTTATGATCACCGCAGCAACAACATGAATTTAACATTTACTAAATTACTCCTTAAGACAGACCTTAATGATTTCCACCGATGACTTACGATTTTTTGTGGCCCTGCCCGGCTTTGCCTCCCTCGCCGCAGTTGCGCGGGCGTTGAACATCACCCCCTCCGCCGTCACGCAACGGTTACGGTTGATGGAGGAGCGCCTCGGCGTCAGGCTGGTCGACCGGTCCGGCCGGCGGCTGGCCTTGACGGATGAAGGGCTTCTACTGGCGCAGCATGCCCAACGCGTGCTGGATGATATTGGACAAATCGCCGATGCGCTGGCCGCGCGGCGGGGAATTGTTTCCGGTCACCTGCGGATTTTGGCGCCACTCGGTTTCGGGCGCCGCTATGTCGCGCCGGAGGCGGCGGCGTTTCGCACGGCGTTTCCGGAGGTCCAGATTGACCTGATGCTCTCCGACCGCCCGTTCCAGTTCCGCGAGGAAATCTGGGACGTGCTGATTTATATCGGCGAACTCCGCGATTCCTCGCTGGTCGGCCGGACGCTGGCACCGAATGCGCGGTTCCTTTGCGCCTCGCCCGACTATGTCGCCCGCCATGGCATGCCGATGACACCGGGCGACCTCGCCGGCCATTCCTGCATTGTGCTGAAGGAAAACGACGAAAATATCACCCATTGGCGATTGGCGCCGGAGGGTGACGGGAACGCGGTGAGCGTGCGGATACACCCCGCCCTCACCACCAATGACGGCGGTGTTGCACGTGCCTGGGCGCTTGCCGGAATGGGCATCGTGATGCGCTCGGAATGGGATGTGGCGGAGGATCTGGCGGCAAACCAACTGGTGGAGGTGCTGCCCGGCTGGCGCGTCCCCCCGGCCAATGTTGTGGCGCTGGTCCATGCCCGCCATGGCCGTTCGGCGCGGACGACGCGCTTTATCGAGTATTTGCAGGCCGCCCTGCAGCCCGTGCCCTGGAGGGCGCCACGCGGCCCCGCCCCTTCATCTTGACCTGCACGCCTGGAGAACCCATTGGGGGCGACATCATCACATCACGCCTCCCATTCGGGAGGCCATTTTTATCAGCCGGGATTTCGCTAAAACCGGGCCTTCAGGAGATAAGTCATTGGCTGGAACTTTGCTGCTCACCCGTTCAGATATTCGGCAGGTCGTTGAGTGGTCCGCGCTGTTCGATGCGGTCCGCGACGGGCTGCTGCTCCGCGCGAAAGGGCAGACCGCATTGCCAGTCTCCGGCCAGATCGCCATGCCCAATGCGCTGCTGCATCTTAAAGCCGGCGCAATTTTCGACCCCGGCGCGCTTTCGGTGAAGGCGAATATCCGGCCGACCGGCGGCAATGCCAGCGGCGTGGTGGTGCTGTATGACACCGATGCGGGCAAGGTCTCGGCCATTCTCGATTCCGCCGACATCACCGCGATGCGGACCGCCGCTTTGGCCACCGTCGCCGCGGAAGTGCTGGCGCCGCCGGGGCCGTTGAATGTCGCCGTGCTGGGGGCCGGGCCGCTGGCCGCCCAGGTTCTGGCCGCATTGCCGCAACGCCTGACGATCGGCAGTGTGCATCTGTGGAGCCGGGTGCGGGCGCGGGCCGAGGCGCTGGCGCAGCGGGTGGATTTGCCCGTTCACATTTACGACACACCTGGTGAGGCCGCGCGGCACGCCAATGTCATCGTCACCGCAACACCGGCGCGGATCCCCTATCTGGAGGCCGGCGATATCGCCGATGGCGCGCTGATCCTCGCGATGGGCGCCGACAGCCCGGGCAAGCGCGAACTGGCCGCCTCTGTCCTGGAAGCCTCGCAGATCATCGCCGATCAACGCGAGGATGTTCTGAAAGTGGGGGAATTCCGCCTATCTTCCGGCAGATGGCGCGGATCGGATCGTGGCGGAACTGGGCACACTGCTGGCGGACGGATCGTCAATCCCGGCACCTGCCGCCCAGGGCGCGCGGTTCCGCGTGTTTGATTCAGTCGGATCGGCGATTATCGATGCGACGGTGAGCCGCTCCATCGTCGCTTTGGCGCAGGCGCGCGGCCTTGGCCAGATTTTCGATTTTGCCAGCTGATCCGCGATAAGTTTGCGATAAAAGGAAGGCTACTTTTTGTTCACAAAAAGTAGCCAAAAATCCTTTGCTAATTTGGGCTGTGCGGGTTTCAATGCCGCAGTCCGAAGGCGATCATTGCAAGCGTCCTGGCAAAAATACTATGTGTCGAACCCGCCGGCCGATACTACCCTCTAGATGCTGGTCGCCGCGATCTTACCTCGAATGAAGGCTGGGTCAGCGTCGGGATCGACCATGACACGGCGGCCTTTGCCGTGCAGACGATCCGCCGTTGGTGGCACAATGTCGGTCACCCACAACACCTCGCCGCCAGCTGTCTGACGATTACCGCTGATGGGGAGGGAAACAATGGTTTACGCGTGCGACTGTGGAAGCACCAGTTGCAAAAACTCGCCGATGACCTCGGCATTGAGATCAATGTTCACCACCTCCCGCCTGGCACCAGAAAATGGAATATACCCGGCGAAGGTGCTGATTGGCCAATCCGCCGCCCGATTGATGTTTGCTGCACGACCGGGTTAAGGGGCTAAACCATGCTGCAGAAAAAAAAACCACAACCGCCGCGGTTTTGGCTGATCGTGATCAGCGCTGCCATCGTTATCCTGTACATGCTTTTTATGGCCAGTAATGTTGCCGTTATGATTGAGATGCACGCGGCAAGCCATTCTCAGGTCATGACGACAACCTCTGAGATGCCGCAATCTGATTTTGCTCGCTTCTGGTTTGTCGGCAAATCGCTCGACACGGGAGATGCACCCCCTACCGCTTGGGGTGGGAAAAATTTCCGTATCGATATTCTTTCCCCCGCATCAGGCGCGCTGGCGTGGCTTTATCCGCCGACGATGAACTTGCTGGCGATGGTTTTTGCCAAGCTGCCACTTGCGCTCAGCTTTTGGGTTTGGCGCGTTACGTGTTGGGGAATTGCTGGTTTCCTCCTGCGCCTTGCGGGGCTGCCTTGGATCGTCATTCTCGCCGGCGTGTTGAGCCCTGCCGCCCTGCACGATACCCTCGGGGGGCAGAACGGCACGCTCACCGGAGCACTGGCGGCCAGCGCATTGTTGTTGATCGATCGGCACCCGCGCCTCGGTGGGGCGATTGCCGGCATTCTGTGCATCAAGCCGCAAGCCGCCTTAGTCTTCCCTATGGTTTTGCTGCAGCGGCGCTGGGCGGCATTTTATGCCTGCGCGGTCACGGTGATGACGCTGATCGGCTTGTCGCTGGTCATCGAAGGTATCAAGCCCTGGATCTGGTTTTTGACGGTCGGCCGGTCAGCCTCTCGGCAAATTCTGCAGGCGCCATTCAGTGAAGTGTTCCCGGCCGGTGGCTGCACCGTCTTTATGATGGCGCGAAGCCTCCATGCCTCGCTGGACTTCGCCTTGCTGATCCAGGGGGTGTGTTCGGCCGTCGCCAGCATACTAGTCTGGCAGTTGTGGTGGCGTAGAGAGGGCAACCTCATGGCAAGGGTGGCGGCCACGCTTTCATTTGCCGTCCTCATCACCCCTTACGGCTTTATGTACGATCTGACCGGCTTCTCAATCGGCATGGCGACAATGGTGTGGCAGGCTCCGGCGCGCATTAAGCCGCTATTCGCTGTACTCTGGCTGGCCAGCGGCTACACTGGGACCGTAGCCAATCTGACTGGATTGCTGTTGTTTCCAATCGCAGCGGCCGTTGCGGCAATGCTCAGCTGGCATCTGATCGAACCTGCGGCAATTCGTCTGCCGGGCTCACGCCGCTCTCTTGAAGGTGCTGTGACGTCGCTGGACACCAGTGTCTAAACTTCCTGTACGCAAGGGTTATTCCGACGCGACCTTGCACCGCGTGACGGACGGCAAGGTGCCCCCGCCCCCCTATCGACGCGCCCCAGGCCCTGCGTCTGCGGCGAGAGCCATTGGTCAATGTCGAGCGCTATGACGCCCGTCGTGACGGGGGCCCGCGCCATGCGTCATGATCCCGGCAGCGCCGCCGTCGTGGCGATGCTGCTGTGATCAAGCAGAAAAATGAGAGGAGCGCATCAAGCACCAGGTGTCGCGACGTGCGAACGCCATTGACGATGCTGCCGATTGCTATAGCACATAGTCGTGCGAGTATTGTTAAACGGGGCCGCCTTATGGCACCCTGCCGGTCCAAAGGACCGATCCCCGTCGCCCCCACCTTGGTGCCGGAGATGTTGCAGGTCATGACCTCCTCTCCCGCGCCATAAGTTTCGCTCTCGCGATAGCCCTGTGCCGTCAGGGGGTGATGTCGAACAGATGGATTATCCGGTAGCGCGCCAACTCGCGGCCGGCGGGGGAAAACACGACACTGGCATTGAACAACTGCCCGGCGGCCAACTCGCCGCTCTAACCGCCATGCACATGGATGTTATTGGCGATCGCGCCCTGGCGCAGAAATTCATACGCCGCCCCTCCGGTAGCACCAGGCTCCGGCAAAGCCTCCGCCGCGGCGATTGCTCCCGCGTCGTCGCCGAGACAGCTCCAGATCTCCGGCAGAGCGAGCAGATCCGGCCGCTCCCTGGCCACGGCACCGGCGATCAAGGCACGGGCCTGGGCGATGTTCTCCGTTTGTCCGCCGTCGGCGACATCTGGACCACGCTCATCCGCATGCTGACCCCTCGGCCAATCCTCGGATCAGTATGGCTTTATTCAGCCGCGCTGACCACGGCCAACGGAGACAGGCCGAATGGCAGGTTCATATGCGCCAGCAGATGTGCCGCGGCGGCGAACCAGGCCCGCCAATCGGGTGTTGACTGGCGCTGGCGGTACGGCGGTGCCGGAACCAAGTTCAAGAATTTTTGCAGCGGGCCGGAGCTTCGAGCGGCGGTTCGTCGCGGCAAGGATGGCGCGGCGGCCACGAAACCACCAATGCCGCGCCTCAACCGCGGCCATATTGCGATACGCATCAGGCTCCATCGCGCCCGCCATAGGTTTTACGAACCAGATAAGCGGGGCGCTGTTTGGTTTCCAGATAAATCCGGCCGATATATTCGCCGAGCAGACCGATGCTCATCAGCTGCACGCTGCCGAGAAATAGCACCACGACCAAAAGCGATGCATAGCCGGGCATGCTGATGCCGTGGATCAGCGTGTAAAAAACGGTGAACATCGCATAGAGAAAACTGCTGACCGCGCCGAATGCGCCAAGATAAGTCCAGATTCGCAGCGGCGCCGTGGAAAAGCTCGTGAATCCCTCCAACGCGAAATTCCACAACGTCCACCCGGAAAATTTCGAAACGCCGGCGCTGCGCGGCGCGCGCGCATAGTCGATGGTGACGGTGCGGAAGCCGACCCAGGCGAACAGCCCTTTCATGAAACGCTGCCGTTCCGGCAACTGCTTCAGCGCATCGACCACGACACGGTCCATCAGCCGGAAATCCCCGACATTTTCGGGAATTTTCGTCTTCGACATGCGGTTGTGCAGGCGGTAGAACCAGGCGGCGGTCTTGCGCTTCATGGCGCTGTCGGTGGCGCGGTCGGAGCGGCGGGCCAGCGACCACTTCCGCGCCCTCCCGCCAGGCGGCGACCATCTGGGCGATCAGTTCCGGCGGGTCCTGCAGATCGGCATCGATGGGGATCACCGCCTCCCCGCGCGCCGCGTCGATGCCCGCGGTCAGCGCAGCTTCCTTGCCGAAATTGCGCGAGAGCTCGAGGATGCGGAAACGCGGATCGGCCGCGGCCAGTGCGATCAGCTTGTTCCAACGTGGCATCGGTACTGCCATCATCCACGCAGACGATCTCCCAAGCGGTGTCGGGAACGGCCTCCAGACAGGGAAGGATGGCGTTGTGAAAGGCGAGAACGGCTTGCCCCTCGTTATAAAAGGGGACGACCAGGGACAGACACTTGGGTCATAGGGATGGGACCGTGAATACGGTTACGTCGTCGATTTTTTGCGCAGGCCAGTCAAGTGTGGAAATTGCTTGGACCATGACTGGGTTTGCGCCCTGGCCGACAACCACATATTGCGTACGCGTGGCCTGGCAAAAACGCACGAATTCGCGGCACAAAATCCGGCTGCACGTCGTTGCCAAACATTTCCCCCACCGCCTTGTATTTTTGCATGGGCGCTGGTGGAAAGCCCAGATAACCGCCCGTCTGGGTGAAACCGATAGTTGTTTTCCATTTGCCAATAGCTGGAAGGCCCATTGATGGCAAAAGGCAGAATTAGGATGCGTGGATCAGGACCTAATACAGCCTCGACACGGCCCGGAGCAAAAAATGCCGAATGCGGAAGCGGACGCCAGGGATGACGGCTCTGGCAATAACGTGATGCAGCAGATAAGGCCAAAGGCAAGCCGCGCCCAACGGCGTTCCGGGCGGGCGATCCAAGAGCGCGGCGATGATCCGCCGCCGTTAAGGAAACAAACATTGAGAAAGCGTGTGGGCAGCGCGCTGCCCAATGAGCGGCAGATGCACGGCCAGCATCCACGGCAGGACGACGGCGGAATAATGCCCCCCGATCCATAGCCTTGGCCCGAAGCTGCACAGCAAGAAAACAAGAAAGCATGCAATCAGCAGGCGACCATAAGGTCGCGCCCCCTGCTCCCGGGCGAAACGCCAAATCAGAAAAAGCGTCGGCAGGCCCAGGTAGATGTCTTGCTCCTGCACGCCGCCATTGAAGTGACGGGAGAGTAACAAAAACGGTGCACCGAACAAGTTGCCGCGGGACGGGATCACCAGGTTCGAACAGGTCCGCCGTAAAATAATACGGCCATGCGTCGGGATGGTGAAGCTGCCGATGCGTCTTTGCCATCGGGATCAGGAATGGCGCCGCCGCGAGCGATGACAAAGGGCGTCGCGATCATCGCGTCGGTGAACAGGCGCCGCAATGCCGGCCGCTGTTCCGCCGCGTACAAATAGGCGAACATCCAGGCGATGCCGCCAAACACGAAGATTAGTGCGAAAACTTCAATACTGATGTAAAACTGTACCGTCAGCAGCACCACGGCGAGCGCGACGGCCCGTTTGCGGCTCAACGAACCATCGAGGCGGCTCAAAATCGACCAGCAGCAAGGCCGGCACGCAGAAAGCTGCGCTCAAATTCAAGGCAGACGTATCCTGCGCCGTCTCATAGGTTGAAAAGCCGAACAGGAAGCCGCCGACCAGCGACGCAACCAGATCTTTCGTCAGGTGAAAACAGACGAGGTAAGCAAACCATGCGCACAGGATCGGGGCGGCGATGATCAAAATGTTATAGGTAACAACCGGTCCAGCGATCGCCGTCAGGGGGGCCAAGATAATAGACAAGGCGGGAACCGAGGTAACCCAGGGCAAGGAAATGCCGACGGGATACCATACCAGTTTTGTCATCAATGGAGAGAGATGATATGCGACCGCGTGTGGCCACCAAGCTAAAAACCATGGGGAATAACATAAACTGCAAAGGCCCGCCCGGACCACCGTGTGCAGTCACTCCGCAAGGGACACTGGGCCGTGTTCTCCGTCGAATTAGAATTCGATCATAAGAATCTCTAACACGACCGTCTGTTCAGTTCTGAACAGCCGCCCACACGCCTTCAGACCTACGCGCGCGAGGCTAGGGGTGCAAGACATTCTCCGCCCGCGCTGAAAAAAAACCTGTACCAAACCTGTCCATCGCAATTCGTACAGGTCACGCCATTTTTCGTACAGCTCGTACTGGTTCTGTACCTATTCTGCACCTCTGACCAGCTGTTTTCGTCGCGCCATCGCGCTACACTCGGACGGAAACTAAAATATGAATGCGCACACGCGAGCGTTTACCCTGAGAACCTGCCGGCGGCAGGTTCGAAGGGCTTACCCTGAATTGAGAACCCGCCAGCACCACGCTCGAACGGTTCATGCTGATCCGAGTGCCCGCCACCGGCGACCTCGAAGGCCTCCCCCTCAGCCGATCTCTTCTCAGCTGCAAAGCCGCATCCCCACACCCGCACCGCCGCGCCCATTTTTCGATTTTTCTCCCCGCCGATCGACCAATTCTAATCGCTAGTCAGCCAAATATTAAAAATCGGCGCAAATAGACTTAAAACAATCATCAGCGACCAATGTTAATCGCTAGTTTTTCGGCGTTTTTCGCCGCAACACTTGATTTTTTCGCGCAGCTGAAGTCCCCCGGATCATCCGAAACTCCGCGCCTTCGCCCACAACTTTTGCACCGCGCATTCCTCAGCCCACACAACCCTCCTGTGGATATCACTGTGGATAAAGAAACCCCTCCCGGCAGTGAAAAAGCCCAACAAAATCAACATTTTAAATACCATAGGCCCGCGCGGAACTCGTATCGCTCTGTAAACAAGCCACTTATTGCTCCGACGAAGCCGCAACACTCCGCCCGTCAACTGCAAATCGCTCTGTTTCTCTTATGTTGAATATGCACAGGTCTGGGGCGGCATGTTCGCTAAGCGTTACTAGCATAGGGATTTGCCTTTCTAGGCAACAACTGCTTTTCCCGCCTCGCGCCATTCTCGCAGCCTTCTACGCCCGCACCGTTGACTCGACTGGATTGCGGGACTATAGTGACTCAGACCTTTGGAATGCTCGCGGCCCACGAGCCAAGGGTTTTTCCGGGGAATTCATGAATCTGCCCAACAGCTTGACGACGCTGCGGATCTTTTTCTTCCGCTGCTGGTCGTTGTGCTGCTCACCCGCCAGCCCAATTTTGATTTTTGGGGATTGCCTGTCCACTTCGAAGTATTGGGCGTATTGATTTTGCTGGCCGCCGCGGCCACTGACGTGATGGACGGCTACCTCGCCCGCTCCCGCAAGGAAATCACCACGCTGGGAATTCTGCTGGATCCCATCGCCGACAAACTTCTGATTTCCGCCGCGTTTATTTCCCTGGTGGAAATGGGCTTGATGCAGGCCTGGATGGTGGTGATCATCATCGGACGCGAATTCATGGTGATGGGCCTGCGCGAAATTGCTTCGGTGGAAGGGTTGATCATTCCCGCGTCGCCGCTGGGAAAAATGAAAATGATTTTGCAGGTGCTGGCGGGATGCACCGTGATTTTAACCGCCAATCATCCGTCGCTGAAACTGGTGGGCACCGTGCTGCTGTGGATGGTGGTGGTCAGCGCGGTGGCCTCGGCGGGGCATTACTTCCAGATGTTCTGGACGCAAATTAATTTCCGCGTGCAGCAGCGCCGCCAGGGCGCCTTGCTCGTGAAGCCCGAAGAAAAGCCGCAGGATGTCCTCACTCGCTGATCGCGAGAAGCAGTTGCTTTTGCAGTTAGCCCGGAGCGCCCTCACTCTGGCAGTGCAGGAAAAACCCCCGCTGCAGGATTTTCCCTCCGAGATTTTTTTGCATCAGCCCGCAGGCGCGTTCGTCACGCTGCATCGTCGCGGACGCTTGCGCGGATCGTCGGCCAGCTTCCCGGACGCGACGCGCTCGCCGAAGTGGTCGCGCATTGCGCGCGCGCCGCTGCGCTGGACGATTCGCGCTTCGATCCTGTCGTCCGCGGAACTCAGCGAGATCGAGATCGAGCTTTCCGTGTTGTCCGCCCTGGAAGATGTGACGCTGGAGCGATCGAACCGGGGAAGCATGGACTGGTCGTCAGCCAAGGCCGGCAACGCGGAGTGCTGCTGCCGCAAGTGGCCACGGAATTCCGTTGGAGGCCGCAACGCTTTCTGGAGGAGACGTGCGTTAAGGCTGGTCTGGAACGCGATGCCTGGAAATTCCCTGACGCGCGTGCAGGCGTTCACCGCGGAAGTGTTCAGCGAAGCGGCGTCAGTTCTCTACGCCGCGGAACGCGCAGTCCGGATAATCCCAGCCCGAACTGCTGCGCGCTATCGCCTACTCCAGTTCCACGTAATCGCCGACGAAGAACTCGCGCAACGTGTAGGTCGTCAACACCGTCGCGGAGTTGGTTCCCGTGCGCAGCACGATTCCCTCGCCGATGACTTCGCGCGGCGTGTTGTCCCACTTCCACTTCTTGGGAACGCTGCCGAATCCGTACACGCGGCCGTAAATCGTGGCTTCTTTGTCGTTGTCGAACGCGAATCGCGGCGTTTGATACGCGGTTTCGTGCTCGGTTCCGGTTAGCGGAAGATGCGGAAATAGTCGCCGATACGGCACGCCCTGCTGGCTGCCGAGGTTCACGTAAAACACGTCGTTGGTTCCCAATTCCACCTGAAACATCTTGCCGATCATCACCATCGCGGTGGCTTTGCCGCTGAATGGTGCGAAGCGGTCGAAATTGCCCTCGGATTTCAGAGGCGGCGTGGGGCGCTCCTTGAACGGCAGGATGATATCTCCTCGCTGGATGTAGTTGCAGGAGTGTTCCACTTGCGCGACGGAAGTATCGGGCTGCGCCACGACCACGCGCACGCGGCCTTCATCCTCCCACCAGGTGCCCAGCTTGCGGATGATCGCGAACTGCCATTTCGCCCACTCGACCTCGGTCGGGTCAACGACCAAGCGGTTGCCGATTACTCGTCACCAACCTTTACACCTTGGCTGGCGCCTTTGTTGAGGTACACATAGTCGCCGTCCTGCCAGGTAATCTTGT
>CAWACI010000017.1:0-16355 GCA_963780465.1 uncultured Pseudomonadota bacterium | reverse complement strand
GACGCCAGTTTCTGCCAGTTGAAAAATGAATTTCCAAAAATTTTTCAATTGGTTGTGTAGGTTTTTGAAGGGACTTTGGGGGCGCGCTAGACCAGTAACGTCCACAGAAAACCAGCGATGTCGGAACTTTTCTGAAACCCAGGTGAAACCCGGAGACTGATAACGCGCTCGCAACCTCGGCAAATCAAAGCGCTCCAGCCCTCTCGGGAAACCGGCCATGACCAAACTACCCACATCCTGAAACCTCCGACCGGGCCTTGCCGCAGCCCTCCCATTTGCGCCTCATTCCATTCCACCAGCGGAGACGACCAACTGCTCCGGGGGCGCCAGACTGGCGCCGGCGCTGACCCATTTCAGACCTTCATCGAACCCTAAACCGAACTTTACCGAATTTTTGACGCAACTCGTTGATATGACGGCAAACTCGCACGTCGTTCTGTCTACGCGGCGGCCAATTCGATCCCCAGCAGGCTGAACGCCCGACGCTGCACTGGCGTCGGGGTGGTCTGGACAGTCAGCGTCATCTGTCCTGCCAAGACCGTGTTGCGGGTCAGCGTCGCCAGATCGCCCAGCAGGGTTCGAAAGCTATGCACCGGCTGGACTTCGCCGTCGGTCCCGTCGGTGCGCTGCGTCGACGCTTTGCGGTATGCGGCCTTCGAGACCTTGGCCTTGGCCACCGGCGAGGCCCGCCCGGCCTCAGCCGCTGCCCGGTCATGGTCGTCGAACAACATCGGCGCCAAGGGCTGGCGCATATGCCATTCCAGATAATACGCCAGCATACACAGCAACACATGCGCCCGCACCCGCGGCGCGGTCCAGTGGAACACCGGTCGCAACTCCAGATCGACCGTCTTGATGCAGCGGAACGCGCGTTCCACCTGAGCCAAGGATTTGTAGGCCCGCACTGTCCCGGCGGCATCGACCATCTCGACCGGGAGGCTGGTGCGCAGCACGTAAAAGCCATCGAACCGGGCTTCATCGGCGATGGCCTCGGCCTTGCGGGTAAAACCGAAGGCAGTGTCGGTGATGGTCAGCTCGAAGTGCTTGGCCATCTTGCGCTTGCCCAGGACGGCGCCGACGGCCTTGCCGATCTCGGCCGCCCCGTGCAGCGGGTTCTTCTCACGCGTCACCCGCGCCTGGATCTTGCTCAGGTCGGCCTCGGTCAGCGCCAGCAACTCGTCGCGCTTGCGCCGTCGTTCCTCGGCCAGCAGCGGGTTTTTGCACACTACCAGCCGCTCGCCCGGATAGTCCGGGCTGCTGATCTCGGCCATATCCCGTGTGTCGAACAGGGAGAGTTGCAGCGGACCGCTTGGCGCTGCCAGTTGCTGGATCGCTGGGCCGCGTAGTGCTGTGATCCAGTCCAGCCCGGCGGGCCGCAGCGCTTGTTCGATCCGCGCACTGGTGATCATGCCGCGGTCGCCGACCATCACCACGTGGCGCAACCGGAAGCGTTGCTTCAGCTTGGTGATCTGGGCCGTGACGGTGGCCGGATCGGCAGTATTGCCTTCGAACACCTCGACCGCCACCGGACAGCCATCCGCGGCACACAGCAGGCCGATCACCAGTTGCGGCCGGTCACCGCGGCTGTCGCGGCTGTAGCCGTGCTGGGCCAGCGGACAGCAGCGTCCCTCGAGGTAGGTGGAGGTGACGTCGTAGAGCACCAGTGCGCCGTTCTTGAGGTGGCGCCGAGCGAGTTGGTTTTCGATGAATTCCTGCTCACGGCCGAGCCAGTCGAGGGTGGTGTAAATCTCACGGGCGGTGACGCTGCCAAGGCCGAGGGTTTCGCCCAGTGAATGGCTGGCGGTGTCGGTGTCGAGCATGCGCGCCGTTGCCAGTTTGGCGGCCGGGTCGAGTAGCCTGGCGACGATGAGCGCCAACGCCACGTCACGACGGCGTTGCGGAGCTCTGCGGGGCAGCAACTCGTCGAGACCGATGCGCCGGGCGATGGTGAGGGCGGCAAGGACGTGGCCATGCGGCAGCGAGCGGCGGATCTCGAAGCCATTGCTGCCGATCGGAACGAGCGGATCGCCACGCAGAGCGGCGCGCAACCCCAGGTCTCGATGCGCTCGATCGGCAGCTTGGAGAGGTTAGCAAGGGTGCGGTTCTTGACCTTGCCGTCCTCGCGGTAGGTTTCACGTAGCAGGAACGAGGGGCGGGCGTTCCGGTTCGGGACCTTGGCGATGTGCATGAGGCATGGAATCAAAACAATTCGGCCCATGTCAAGAAAAATATAGCCGAGCGCTTGACTACATTAAACCAAGGTTTCTTGATCTATCAGATCATTAGATCAAAAACCCCACAAAGTTCGGCCTAAAAACCCAACATATTTTGTTCGTGTTGAATTTTTATTGTTTATTTAAAACTTCTATTGATTGAAAAAAATTATGAGGCATTCGTTCTCCTGCCACCAGAGGACCGGTTTTTGCGGACCAAAACGCCCTCTGCGCGCTTGCCGAGAGGAGCGGGTACAGACATATTGCGGCCCCGCCGACGATTTATCCAGCCTATCACATACGGAAGCATTGCAATATAATAGGCTATTGAACTCCTGCCAGCCATCGCCTCGGCGATCGCTTTGGCGCCATTCGCCGCCGCGGTGCAGACCACGGCGCAGCAGGCTCCATGGCATGGCGGCGTCAGGCCAACCCCTTCCGTGGTTTGTTCGGCGGCTAACGTAATCACGACCTCAGACTTGCCTGGGCCGTAATCCAGAAAGATTCCCTAAAATGTCTATTTCTTCGAGAATCTTGCCGGCCATTACCCTGGTCGTTGCCCTGTCCCCGCTTGCCGCTCAGGCGCACAGCAACCCGCAGCCCAGCCTCGCCCAGTACGATCCGGCCCCGCTGAATCATCAGAACCAAGTGATGACGAGCTCCGCCACCATCGACGACCCGACGACCTTCTATAGCGGTGGGCCCGCACCAATGTTTCGGATGCAGCCCGGCCCCGCCCAGTACGATCTGGTCCGACTAAATCGTCAGAACCAAGTGATGAAGGGCTCCGCCACCATCGACGTCCCGACGACAATCTATAGCGGTGGGCTCGCACCAATGTTTCCTACCACACGATAGCTCGTCCGAGGGCAACTCGAAAGTCGGATAACGAAACGGGGGGCAAAAGCCCCCCGTTTCTGTTCAGGTACATCTGTGACCGGTCAGGCGGGCACGATGTCCTGCACCTGGCGCGCGAAATCCGCGATGGTCTCGGGCGAGAACTTCAATGTCTGCTGTACCATCGCCGATGGCGTATGCGTGATGGCTTCAGCTTGCAGGGCTAGGCTCAGCCTTTATCTGATCGGCGCTGGTCGGCGTCGAAAGGGAAAGCCGATGGCAGCCGGAGAAGTGATCAGACAGCTTTGAGGTTGATTGCGGCTGCCTTGCCACGCTCCATCTCGACGTCGAACGTGACCTTCTGGCCCTCGTCCAGACCGCGCAAACCCGCCGATTGCACGGCGGTGATGTGCACGAACACGTCCTTGCCGCCATCCTCGGGGACAATAAAGCCAAAACCTTTGGTGGTATTAAACCACTTAACCGTACCGGTAGCCATTACGCGACGTCACTCCTTACATTGCCACATTACATGGGCGCACCACGCGCCTGTCGCGCGGATTATGGGCAAACCGGGTTCTGGAACGACTTGTACGCGCCCGGTCGCCACATGCGCGTTCCCAAGTTAGCCCAAAGTCAATTGGCGTCAAATCTCGCGTAGAAACATTCTAAATTGCTTACGAATTCTTGGTTTTCGGCGTGTTCGGACCTGGGGGCATTGGCCCTAACGCGCCCAAGGCGGGCAAAGCGCCTGCCATCTGCTGACCCTCGGGTGGATCCGGAGTGGGGGCTCGTGATCCTGCTCTTTTCTGAACCGCGATGATGGGCGCAGGCGACCAAGGCTTTCTAGTTTTGGCTCCGTAGGCAGGGAGCCAAATAAATGTCAGATGCAGATGATTTCGAATCCGACAGTGCCGCCACTGGCCAGGAGGCCAACGGGCCTCCGAGCGCGCCAGTTGCCGATGGCCTGCTAAGCGCGCGACGGGTCGCGGTATTGCATAGTCGGACCTGCCGGACGCTGCGCAACTGAGAGCGACGCGGATGGCTGCTGCCGGTCCGGATCGGTCGCAGCCTTTTTTATCGGCTCAGTGACATCGAAGCCCTCGCGGCGCATGGCGCCCCCGCGCCTGCCAGCATCGCTGTTCCCGCGCCCGCGCCAGCCTCCGGCGTGCTCAGGGCCGGAAATGATGACGCGCTGACAAGCTCGGAAAATCAAAGCGTTCCAGCTCCGTCGTGAGAACGGGCATGACCCAACAAAATTTATTTGCCCCCACCCGTGCTCCCGACTTTCTGCAGTTTTCCGCAAATTTCGCTGGAGGTTAAAATGGATCGATTCGCAGCCGATTTCACCAACCTGGTGCCGGCCGGCGGCATGGCCGACACGGCATCTGCATATTCCATGTATCCCGGTCGGGGCGCGCCGGCCGAGCCCAGTTTCGCGGATGCGCTGGCTTTTGTGGACACCGCCCCCGGACTGTCGCAAATCGCCCGGCGCGATCTACGCTCCGCGCTCATCTCCGCGGCCAAGCTGATGCGGCGGCAACCGCGCGATATCCCATTCGCCCCTGCGGCGATCTCTGACTCGGCGGTGGGGCACATGCCGAAGCTGTTCGAGACCAAAACCCGGCGACGCCGAAACATTTTGTCTGGCCTGCGCACGGCCGCCAAGCTGATGGGCGTGATCCCGGAACAGCCGGCAGGGCGCACGGGGGGTTAGCGCCACCATGGATGGCGCTGGCGGACAGTCTTGGTGCCGATTTCGGGCAACATCGGATGACCCGTTTCATCCGCTTCTGCAGTGATCGGGGGCTCGCCCCGTCAGAGGTCAGCAGCGCGGTGTTTTCCAGCTTCGCTGAAGCGCTGCCCCACGCAGCGATCATCGGCAACCGAACAGCATACCTGGGCCGTGTGGCGCGTGGTTGGAACCGGTTGGCCCGGCAAAAGCCGGACCTCAATTTGCCGACGCTTGTGCGGCCGCGCCATAAGCCGGCGCTGACGGTGCCGCTGGAACAGTTCCCGGCCGAATTCCAGCTTGAACTGGCGAGGTTTCGCGCCGCGCTGTGCCCGGTCGACATCGGCGCCCTGCACGACGACCTCGACCTCCCCCCGGAGCAGGCACTGTTCCGTCCCAGCCGGCCCCTTAAACCGGGCACCGTCACCTTGCGCATGGAGCAGCTCGGCTACGCCGCCGGGGCTTTGGTGCATAGCGGGCACTCTCCGCACAGCCTCAAAAGCCTGCGTGACCTGTTCACGCCGATCGACAACGCGAAGACCATCATCCGCCATCTGCGCGAACGCGGTACCGGCCAGCGCTCATCGTACGCCGCCGGGGTGCTCGAGGCGCTACGCCAGGTCGCCCGCTTCTGCCAAGCAGATGCAGCAACACAGGCGGAGCTCGACCGCCTCAAAGCCGTGGTCCTCCCGAAGCAGCAGGGCGTGGTCCCCAAAAACCGCGACCGCCTGCGTGCCATGATCGAACCAGGCACCCTGGCGATCATCCTCGCTTTGCCGGAACTGCTCGTCGCGTCCGCCAAGAAGACCAAAAATCCATTGGACGCGGCGCGCCGCGTGCGCGTGGCCGCGGCGCTGGAGCTGCTGATCACGGCAGCTCCACGGCTCGACAATCTACACCTGCTCGACATCGAAACGTCGCTCCGCCGTGCCGCCAGCGGCAAGCACCGGATCACGCACATGATCGTCGATGCCATGGACGTCAAAAACGGTGTGCCCATTGAACGCCAGCTTCCCGCCGCCACGGCGGGGTTGCTGCAGCTCTGGCTGGATGATTACCGCCCGCGCCTGGCCAAGCCCGGCTGTCCGTGGCTGTTTCCGGGGCATGCCGGCAAGCCCCTGAGCAAAGCGCACCTGCGCAACTGGATCGTCCGCGCGGTACGTGATTATGCCAATGTCCAGGTGCATCCCCATTTGTTCCGGCATTTTTGCGCCTGGCTGCACCTGCAATACCATCCGGGTGACTATGAAGGCGTACGGCGGCTGCTCGGCCATAAGCGGATCGAGACGGCGATCAAATCCTACATCGCCTTCGAACAGGATGTTGCCGCCTCCCGCTATGACAAGGCGGTGCTGAAGGAGCGACAGGCCACCAGGCTGATGGTGAAGCTGGCGCTGAACCGGCGTCCCGCAAATGTTCCACGCCACGGGAAGGAAGCGAGCGATGCCCAAAACCACTGACCCGCGGCGGCGCTGGCGGCGCCTGCACGAGTGGCCTGCATCCTACCGCGCGCTGTGGCTGGCGGCGACCGCGCCGGGGGATGATTTGGACATGCCCGCCTATGGCCGGTCGCTCCGGGCCGCCTCCCTGGACAGCAACGCACGTAATTTCGGGCGCTGGCTCAGTTTCCTGGAGGGGCGCGGCGAGCTGGATGAGAGCATGCCCCCGGAGGCGCTGGTCACGCCGGCCAGGATCGCCGCCTATCTGCGCGAACTCAAAGCCATGAATTATAGCGCGCAGTCGATCGTTCTCGCCTTGTCGGGCATCAGTTGCGCGATGCGGATTCTGGCCCCGGCGAAGGGCTGGAAATGGATATGGCGCCCGAACGGCGTGAAACTGGCGCGGCATCTCAAAGGCCGGCGCAAGGAATTCCCCGTGCCCCATCCTGCCGAACTGTACCGTTGGGGGCTCGAACTGCTGACGCAGGCTGACGCGCAGAATCGCGTGCGGGACCGGTTGGCGCAATACCGGGATGGCCTGATCATCTGCCTGCTCACCGCGCGGGCGCTGCGGCGGCGCAGCTTCGTCGCGATGCAGCTGGACGCCCATTTGTTTAGGGGCGACGCCGGTTGGCGAATTAGATTTGAGCCAGACGACGTCAAAAATCGCCGCTGGATCGAGGTCGGGGTGCCGCGGACCCTGGAACCATGGCTCGACCGGTATCTCTCCGAAATACGCCCCGCTTTGCTGCTTCGCACGAAGCGGGGGGCAGATCCTGCCTGCATCGCACCGGTCAATACGGCGCTGTGGCTCTCCGCCGACGGTACAGCCATGACCGCGTCAGGCCTGACCACAGCCCTTTGGAATCGCTCCGGCCGGAAATTTGAAATCCCCTTTGCCACGCATCGCTTCCGGCACGTCCTCGGGTCATATGCGCCGATTGATGATCCCGACCATCCCGGCGTCGCCTCCAGCCTGCGGGCCATCGGCAGCCGCATGCATGACTACAATCGCGCGTGTGACCACGCCGCCGAGACGAAATATCACGCCGCCCTGGCGCGGGAGCGCGCCAAAGGTATCCCTTGCTCGGCGTTTGTTGGCCGCACGAGAGGAAGGGGAGACATGACACAGGCGGACATCATGCCAAAAATCCCTGCAGGCTTTGTACAATCTGTCGGATGAACAAACTGAATATCAAATTCTTGATCGCCTGAGCTTTATGAGCTGCAGCTTGGTTGAGCCGTCAGAGCTCCCGGCTGTTATCAGGTGCGTCGGGGCTGCGCCGGGCTATCCTGCGCTGCCCCGCGCAGCGCCTGTTGCGTCAGGAGGGCGGATTGCCGCGGACTGCGCCACAGCACCCGGGCGCAAAACGGCTTGTCCGATTTGGCCCCGCTATAGTCCTGGCCGATGACCAGGCGGTAGATCTTCCATAGCGGGCCGAGATAGGCGCCACGCAAGGTGTTGTAGTCTTGCTCTTCGGGCTTGCCCAGGCCGACCGGGATCTCCTCGTCCCGCCGCGGCGCGAACATCGTGCCAAACGTCCAATCCCAGATTGACAGCTTGTTGCCAAAATTCTTGTCCCAATGTTCGAGCCGGTAACTATGGTGCAGCTGGTGCATATGCGGGCTGAGCAGAACCCGGTCGAGCTGGCCGAAACTGACGGGGAAATGCGAATGCCGCAGCGCGTCCAGCACCAGAATCGTGCCGATCATATTGGCATTGGCCAAGAGCAGCAGCATTTCGGCGAAGCTGAAATGAAACAGCCCGCTGAACAGCCCGATCGGCACGCCAACCAGCAGGCCCGCCACCAGCCCGTCAAACATATTGCCCAAGGGATGCATCCGCTCGGTCGTGAAAGGCGTCAGCGTCGTCGCCGAATGATGCACTTTGTGCAGCTCCCACAAAACCGGCACGAAATGCTGCAAATAATGCGTTAGGTAATTGGCGAAATCGACGACGAGGAAGACCACCAGCGAGCAGAGCAGCACCGCGAGAAGATTCGGCGCAAACACCGGATGATGCGGCGCCGCCCAGTTCAACGCGCGCAGCGTCAGCAGCGCCACCGCGCTCATGCATACCACGTCATAGCTCAGGCGCAGTTTGGCGATCAGCTTCGAGCCGAGATAGAGCAGAATGTCGATCCAGGCGGATTTCTGCCGCCAGATCGCCGCCGGGAAGCAATGCCCGAGCAACCCGGCGAGGCTCAGTCTGGTGCCGCTAGCACGTAGCTGCAGGGCGACACTGCCCCCCCCTACCGTGAAAAACGTCGCCCAGGTCCAGACAAACATCGACAAATGCGGCACATGACGCAGCATCTCCCAGCCCCCTTCTGATACGCGCCTTCTTCGGCCGGCGCAGTTTTCTTCAGATGATCAAAATGGTGTGGTCAAATCCCAAGTCTGTCGTTTATAAAATACATTTATCGAGAATATCGACAAGAATTTGCTTCACTTTTGACGATGCTGCTTTCGCAATAAAGTTTTTATATAGAGTTAGCTCGTGATTTGGCTCCATAAGTCAAAAGATGAGCGGGTGACCATCAGCGATCGCATCGGCTCATCAGCTGAGATGAGGTGGCGAGGCTTCGACAGTTGAGGCGCCCTGAGGGGCTAGCAAAGAAGATGCGACGCGATGAGTTCTAGGTGCCACGTGGCCGCCGGCTGGGGGCTGACGCCGGCGCAGTTCCGCGCCTTCTCCTCAGAGTAAAGCCCTTACCGCGTCAGGCCTGACCACAGCTCTTTGAAATCGCTCTGGCCGGAAATTTTCCATCCCCTTTGCCACGCATCGCTTCCGACACGCCCTCGGGTCATATGCGCCCGTTGAGGATCCCGCCCATCCCGGCATCGCCACCAGCCCGCTGGCCATCGGCAGCCGCATGCATGAGAAACACTACAATCGCGCGTGTGACCACGCCGCCGAGACGAAATATCACCGCAGTGGCGGGCGAGAATCCGGCAACGTCTCGCGCGATAGCGACGGCGCGCGCGCCCCTTTGGTTCAGTTGGGCCAACCCCAACCCGCCGGAGTGTCCGGAGCCGGGCCAAGCGCCTGCCACCTGCTGACCCCGGGTGGATCCGGGGTGGGGGCTCATGATCCGACTCTTTTCTGAACCGCCTGCACCAGCCCGGCCGACAGGGCGATGCTCGCGCACCGCCCTGCGACGGACGAACTTCTGGTCGCCAAGGCAAAATATGATCACTGGCAGAATATTTGCGCCGGTCCCCAGTGTCGCCACCCGGGCCGGCGCGCCGTAGGCGCGGTCACCTGCGGCGTCAAAATAGGCAACGCATGTGCGGTCGGGAGGCCCGGAAATTGCGGTTCCGGGAATACGCCGTGTCGCTCCCGCTAGCCGCCGGTCTCCAGGCGAAGCCTTGCGGCGGCGGGTTGGCGCAGGGCGCGGGCCGTCAAGGCGAAGCCAAGCACCATCATCAGCAAGATGTTGCCGGCCAGCGCCACAACCATGACACCGGACTGGAAGTGCCAAACGGTGTGGAAGACCTGCCGGATGGTGATCGCCGCCGCCGCCGTGCCGAGCACTGCCGCAACGAGCCCCGCGACACCCCCCGCAACGGCGAACTCCATGAGCCAGGCGCGCCGGATCTGTCGCCGGCTGGCGCCCAGCGTCTTGAGCACCACCGCCTCGGCAATCCGCGCTTCGCGCTCGGCGGCGATCGCGCTGACCAGCACGAGGCTGCTCGCCACCAACGCGATCAGCCCCACCAGGCTGACGGCGGTGCCGATCTGGTTGAGCAGGACGGCCAGCGTGGCCAGCACTTCCCCTACATCGATGCCGGTTACGCCGGGCAGCGCATTGGTCACCGCGGCCAGTACAGCGCCTTGTTGGCCCGGATCGGCGCGAACCGTCGCGATGAGGGTATGGGGCGCGCCGGAAAACGGGTCTGGCGTGCCGATCATCAGGAAGTTGAGCTGCAGCGATTGCCAGTCGACGTTTCGTAAGTTGGCGATCTGGAGATTGAAGTCACGGCCGAGGACATCGACGGTCACGCTGTCGCCGATTTTGAGACCCCAGCTGCGCGCGCTGCGGGCATCGAAGGAAACCAAGGGCGGGCCGAGATAATCTGGCGCCCACCATTTGCCTGCGGCAAGCTTGTCGTTCGACGGCGGCGTGGCGGCATAGGTGAAGGCGACGTCGGTGCTTAGCGGCCGCGCCGTCTGCGGTGGCGCGTGGAACTGTTCCACCGGCACGCCCTTCACCGCGAGGATACGCGCCCGCAGGCTGGGCATGATCCGCAGGTCATGGGCGGCGCCGGTCTTGCGCAACGCCGCCTCGAATGTCGGCAGATCGGCGGGCTGGATGTCGATGAAGTAGAAACTCGGCGCGCTCGCGGGCAGTGCGCCGGTGAACTCGTCCGCGAGACTGCCGCGGATCTCGGCCACCGCCACGAGCACGGTCAGTCCGGCGCCGGCGGAAAGCAGCATAAGTGGTAGGGGTGAAGCCGGCCCGTGCAGTCGGCGCAGGCCGAAGGCGAGCGCGGCATCGCGCGGTTTGGGAAGCAAAGGCAGCAGACGCGTCAGCAATGCCGCAATGCCGCGCAGTAATAGCAAGGTGAGAATTGTGCCGGCGCAAAAACCGAAAACGATATAAGGCCTCGGCGCGGAAAACACCGCCAGCCCGATCAAGGCGAGCACCGCAGACGCCTGTACCGCGATTGCCCGCCATGAGAACGGCACACGCGCCGGCAAGGTGGCCAGCCGGAACAGCGCGGCACCCGAGATGGCGGTAGCGCGGCGCAAGGGGCGGAGCGCGAAGATGAGGCCCACAAGGAGGCCGAAGGTACCCGCCAGCACTAACGGCTCGGGGTACAGTCCAAGATGTGCCGGCAACGGAAGCTGGCCTCGCAGCAGCGGTAGAATCAGCACCGGTGCTCCCGCGCCCACGGCCAAGCCCAGCAGGATTCCCGGCACGCCCAGAAGCAGCAGCTGCGTTCCATAGATCAGGCCGATCAGGCGCGCGGAAGCGCCGAGGCAGCGCAGCGAAGCGGTCGTGCAGGCGCGTGCCGTGAGCCAGGCTTCTACGCCGTTGGCGACGCCGATCCCGCCGACCACCAATGCAGCGAGCCCCAGCAGGGTCATGAACAGCGCCGCCTGATCGACGAAGCGCGTGAGATCCGGTGCGGCGTCAGCCGTACCGCGCAGTCGCCAGGGGTTGCCCGGGAAGGCGCGGCGGAACGCCGCCGTCACTTGGCCTACGGAGGCGCCTGGCGGCAAGGCGACCTGGAGGTTGAAGGTCACCAAACCGCCCGGCTGGATGAGCGGCGTGCCGGCGAGCGCCGATGCCGCCACGAAGGCTCTTACCCCGAATAACCGGCTGTCGCCGATGCTGTCCGGAGAGGCCAGGATGGTGCCGCGGAAAGCCAGCTTCACGCCGCCCAGGGTGACTATGTCGCCGGGATGCAGGTCCAGGCTGTGCGCTGCGGTCGGGTCCAGCAGCAGGCCGGGCCGCCCGTCCACACCGCGCGCGAGGGCCGCGAACTGGCCTTCGGGGCTCGTCGTGATCTGCCCTAGCAAAGGCCAGGTCGGCCCAACGGCGCGGGCCGCGGCGAGTAGCCTGTGCCCGGAAGGCACAACCAGAATGGAGCGGGTATTCACCGTCTCCGAGACCCGCGCGCCGCGCTTCACGAACCAGGCCGCGACCGCCGGCGGCAGAGGGCCCAGCCCGGTGGAAAGTTCGAGATCGCCCCCTAGGATGCAACGGCTGCTATCCGCGATCCCCTGGTCCAGCGCCGCACGGAGGGACCCAATACCGGCGACCGAAGCGACGCCCACACCAAGGCAGAGCAGCACGATTAAAAGGCCGCGCGTTCCGCCCCGCAGATCGCGGAGCGCCAATCGCCAAGCGAGACGCATCATGCCGCAATGACGCCGTGACGAAGGCTTAAGGTCCGGTCGCAGCGTGCCGCGAGCGCGGGGTCGTGGGTGATCAGAAACAGAGTAGCGCCGTTCGCGTTGCACAGCTCGAACAGCAAATCCATGACTTGCCCCCCGGTATCGGCATCGAGATTGCCGGTAGGTTCGTCAGCCAGAAGCAGGCGCGGCATGGGCGCAAAAGCGCGGGCCAGCGCCACCCGCTGCTGCTCGCCGCCGGAAAGCTGGGATGGCAGATGCGTCAGGCGATGTCCGAGCCCTACCCGGTTCAGCGCCGCCGCCGCCACTTCACTGGCGTCGCGGCACCCGCCGAGTTCCAACGGCACGGCGACATTCTCCTGCGCGGTCATGCTGGGGATGAGGTGGAAAGCCTGGAAGACGATCCCTAGATAGGCGAGGCGAAAGCGGGCGCGGGCATCCTCGTCCAGCGGAGCCATGTCCTGGCCGGCGATTTCGATGGTACCGCCGCTCGCGCGCTCCAGGCCTGCGAGAAGCATGAGCAAGCTCGTCTTGCCCGAGCCCGAGGGGCCGAGTACGCCGATTTTCTCTCCGCGCGGCACATCCAGATCGATCCCCCGTAGGATGTTGACGGGGCCGGTAGCCGCGGAAATTGTGAGTTGGAGATTGCGGAGCCTGATCATGAGATCCGGCGACGCGGATGATAGGAGTTGATTGGTCATGTGGCGTGGATATGGGGGCGCATCTCAACAAGGCAAACGGGCGGTGGCCGCTTTCCTGACCCTTCTCTTTCTTGGGTTAGGGTTGACGGCCGCACGCGCCGCTACGGTAGCACCGGTGCGGTTGCTGATCCTGGGCGACTCATTGACCGCCGGCTACGGCCTGCCTGCCTCGCAGGGGTTCCAGGCGAAGCTTGCAGAAGCCCTGAAAGCCCAGGGCCAGAATGTAACGTTGATCGACGGCGCCGTGTCCGGCGACACCTCGACGGACGCCGCCGGGCGGCTCGACTGGGTGCTGGCCGGCGGGCCGGTGGATGCAGCTTTGGTCGAGCTCGGTGGCAATGATGGGCTGCGCGGACTGGCCCCCGCGATCATGCGCCACAATCTCATTTACATTCTCAATGTCCTGGCCTCGAAGCATATCCCCGTGCTGCTCAGCGGCATGATTGCGCCGCCCAGCCTCGGCACAGCTTACGGCAACCAATTCAAGGCCGTGTTCGCGGAACTTGGCCGACGCCAGGGCGTGATCTACGATCCTTTGTTTCTTGCGGGCCTAGTGGGCAAGCCGGCTCTTGCCCAGGCCGACGGCATCCATCCCAACGCCGCCGGCGTGGACATCGAAGTGGCGCGGCTGCTGCCCCTGGTGTTGCGGCTAATCGCAGAGGCCCAGCCTGCACGCCCTTCGGGTTGAGCCATCGCCCGATTGCTTGATGCTAGCGCCCCGCGTCCTTGATTTTGCGGCGAATTTCTGATTCGACCGTTCCGGTAATGCCGGAGATGATTCGTGACTGCGAGACAAGCCGCCGTGAAGAAATACGTTGTAACGCTCAGCGACGAGGAGCGGGAACGGCTCGGCACCTTGATCGGTACCGGGAAGCGGGCTGCCCGGCAGGTGCTGAAGGCGCGCATCCTGTTGAAAGCGGATGCATCGGATGCCGGCGCGTGCTGGAGCGACAGCGAAATCGCCGCGGCGCTGGAAACCAGCGTCGACACGGTCGCGCGGACCCGGCAGAGGCTGGTTGAGGAGGGACTCGAGGCGGCGCTGAACCGGAAGCATTCGCCCAACTCTGCAAGGAAACCGATCTTTGACGGCGCTGCGGAGGCCAAGCTGATCGCCCTGGCCTGTTCCGAACCGCCCAAAGGGCGTTCGCGCTGGTCACTGAGGCTGCTGGAGGCCAAAGTGGTTGAGCTGGAAATTGTCGATCGTGCCAGCGACAACACGATCGGACGGACACTAAAAAAAACATTCTCAAGCCACACCTGAAGAAGCAATGGGTGATCCCACCAGACGGCAGCGCCGCGTTTGTCGCCGCCATGGAGGATGTGCTTGAAATCTATCACAAGCCGCATGATCCGGACTTTCCGCTGGTTTGCCTCGACGAGACCTCGAAGCAACTGATCGCCGAAACCCGCCTACCAATTCCGGCCAAGCCGGGAATGCCGGCACGACATGACTATGAGTACGCCCGTAATGGCACCGCCAACCTGTTTATGCTGTTTGCCCCGCTGGAAGGGTGGCGGCACGTCAAGGTGACGGATCGGCGCGCGACGATAGACTATGCGCAACTTCTCAAGGAACTGTCTGACACGCACTTTCCCGAGGCGCAGAAGATCAGGCTCGTGCAGGACAATCTCAACACTCACAAGCCAGCCTCACTCTACGAGGCTTTCCCCGCTGCCGAGGCGCGTCGGTTGGTCGAACGGTTTGAGTGGCATTACACCCCGAAACACGGGAGTTGGCTAAACATGGCTGAATCCGAGCTCAGCGTTCTGTCGTCGCAGTGTCTCGACCGGCGGATCCCCGATAAGCAGGCTCTGATTGACGAGGTCGCCGCTTGGCAGGACAGCCGCAACCTGAACCATGCGAAGGCGAACTGGCAGTTCACCACCGCACAAGCTCGCGTCAAACTGAACAGGCTGTACCCCGCATTATGAGCGACTCGCGGCACTAGGGCTGAAGTAATATCCACCTCTATAACAAGGCTACATCAAAGGTGAAGTGCTTTCGCGGAGATTGTCAAGCGTCAATGCAATGTTTGTCTTTTACAACAATAATATTTGCGGCGCCGCTACCGCGCGCCTATCAATGGCTGGACGGCTCTGGCTTTCCGAACCACATGCGTGTCATCAATGGTGCAGGAAACGCATCCGCACCGCTCGCGCTGCCGGAATTTCCGTTGATGTATCAGGGCGCGTCGGATGACTTCATCGGTGCGCATGATCCGGTGTTCCTGCCTGCCGAAAGCGACGATATCGACTTTGAGGGCGAAGCTGCCGTTGTGCTCGACGATGTGCCTATGGGGGGCCGCGCGCAGGACGCCCTCATCCATATTACCAAGCGGCGAGGCAATGCATTTTACGTTTCCGATGTTGATCGAGCATGCGGCGCGAAGGCGTAAGTTGAGAGCAGGAACGATAAGATCCTGGAGGGCATCGTCGGCGCCGTGCAGGATGGCGATATCGGGCCCGAGACGCTCAAGGCCGTCACGGCCATGGGCGCGGCCGCGGTTATCACGGCGTTCACCGCGGCCCGCATCGCCGCCTACGAGGCAGACGCTGACTTTGCCGTGTTCGGGGCCGGCTGGCTCAACCGCGCCAACTCCTGCCAGGCGGCGGCGCTCGCGATGGCAAAGGGGAGTGCATGATGACGCCAGATTTCAGTGCCCAGTTCAGGCCGCGCTACACGGCAAGGGATAACGCGATGTTGTGCGCCTGGTGGTGGGCGATGGTCTGGCCGCGGCTGGAAGTAACGGCCAGATAGAACCCGCATATTTTCGGTCAATTTTGCAAAGGCCCCGGAGCAATCCGTGGCCTCTTTTCGTTTGGCGATGTTAAACTTTCCAAACCCATGGCTTCCCCGAAGGAGATCGGGGGCCAACAATGGTAGGGGAGGGCGAAAGCATCTGCCCCTCGGCCTGAGGTGAGGGCAGGCTAGGCCAGCCAATGGCGATCGCTCATTCCGGCTAAAATGCCGTAGCCTGTCGGTATGTGCGGCCATTATGCCAAATTCACCCCGCCGAGCGCCATTAGGGCCTTGGTGCGAGCGGTCAGTCCCGTGCTGAATGTGGCGCCGAACTGGAACATCGTGCCGAGCCAGCGAGCCAGCAAGCCATGGTGGTGCGGCGTCACCCCCAGGCCGGTGAGCGCCACCTCGATCTGTTGACATGGGTTTTTTTGCCTCACTGGGCGGTTGATCCGAAGGCCGAGCGCAAGCCGATCAACGCAAGGGCCGAGACGGTGGCAACAACGCCCATGTTTCGCGCGGCGTTTGCGCATGGGATCTGTCTGGTGCTGGCGGTGTCCTTATGGATCAGACCGCGCCGGTGCAACTGGCCGAGTGCTGCCGCAAGCTGGATGGCGATGCGCAGAAACTGTCCAATTTCGAACGGCGTTCCGGCCAATTTAATTGGCTGACCCTGGTTGCGGATGCCGATGAAGCCGGCCAGAATTCTGAATTGAAGCCGGCTACCTGAGCATCATTGTCTGGTTGACTGATTATCGTGCGCCTGTTTTCGGTTAAGTTTAGGCGTGATGTCGCATTCTTCTTTTTATCGTTGATACGATACCATA
>CAWACI010000016.1:0-303143 GCA_963780465.1 uncultured Pseudomonadota bacterium | reverse complement strand
TGGGCATCATCACCGGCGCATCAGGCCTCACGGTAATTGACTGTGACACGCCGGGGAAACGCCTGGAGCTCGAGGCGATCTTTGGTAGCACGCCTGTCGTTGTCGCCACGCTGCGCGGAGGCTTGCACCTGTATTATTGGGGCAATGGGGAAGATTCCGGTCCCATAAAAATCGACGGAATGAAAATCGACGTGAAGGGGCTAGGGTCAGGACTCATTCCTTGAGATAGAAGGCGACTGAGGCTGCGATGCAGATGGCCGAGAAGAACGTATGGGCGCAGCGGTCATAGCGTGCGGCGATGCGTCGCCAGTCCTTGAGCTTTGCGAACATGTTCTCGATCTTGTGGCGCTGGCGGTAGAGCCGTTTTGTCATATTCCAACGCCTGCTTGCGGTTTTTGGTAGGCGGGATACAGGGGATGGTGCCACGCTCTGCAAGGATATGGCGGAACCAGTTGCTGTCGTAGCCGCGATCAGCGATCAGCGCGCTGGCCTGTGGCAGGTGGGGCAGAAGCGCTCTGGCGCCCTTGTGGTCGCTGACCTGCCCGGCGGTGAGGTGCAGCAGGATCGCCCTTCCGGCCTCATCGCAGACGGCGTGCAGCTTGGAATTTAGTCCGCCTTTTGTTCGCCCCAGACAGCGGGGAAAGCCCCATAGGCGCTCTCATGTTCTCATGTTCGCCGTTTCAAGCTGCAGGCGTGAAAATTCATTGCTTCCTTTTGCGAGCTTTTTCAGTACGGCCGCCACTGGGAAGGGCAGGAAGCACGATCATGAAACGACGGTTGATCATGCTCTGATACGCGGGTTGGTTACCGCCGGACCTATGATGCGTCGCGGAGCTTCCTCGGTCTAAAATCCAGCGTCGGATAAGATCCGGCTGATAGCGCCTTCGAGGGTCCCCCTGGCCGTGATCGTGCCTCCAGCCTTGCCCAGCTTTGGATATATAGTTGGGGTGGTGAGCTCCTTTCTTGGCGAGATGTTCGGTGTCAATGAGAAGGTGTCAGGCTGCTGCCGGTTTCACTTGATTGGCGATCGCCCAAACAAACCCAGTCAGTTCGCGTGCGATCGCGGTGGTTATCACCGTGGTCAACTTTCCGGCACGGGCAAACTTGCGATACCGGCGACACAGTCGTTCCTGCGCCTTCCATGCAATGTCGCGGACCGGCTTGGGCAGCTTCTCCTGCCGGATCAGCTGTGGGCGACTAATCCGGGCCGGGAACCGGTAACTCCATGCCGCCTCGATCAGCATACGCCGCGCCGCCTCATTGCCAGCCTTGGTGTTAACGGCGGTCAGAATCCGCGCGTAAACGGCGGCGTGTTCGTTGCGGATCGTCTAAGGTGTTCGACCGGGCTGCCGTCAGGCAGGCGGGCACCAGCCCCGGCTTCCGATTGTGACTGTACGATAGGCCCCTGTAAACGCTGGCCTTCGGCCACCGCCTTCGGCGGCTTACGGCGTTGACAGGGGGCCTATCGTACAGTCCTTCTGCCCTGGTGGCGCTACGGCAAATTTCGTGCCAGCTTTTCGCCCGCCGCCGTTATTGCGCGGATTCTGACCGCCATCGACACTTGGTGATACCGCCCTGACGACGCTTTCCGCCGCTGGAGTTTTCGGACGGAACCAAGCCAAGATATGCCATGAGCTGGCTTGGTTTGGTGAAGCGGGTGATATCGCCCAGTTCGGCAACCAGTGTTGCTGCCGCCACCATTGCCACGCCGCGCAATGCCTGGAGGGCCTGCACGACCGGCGCCAAAGACCACGCCGGCAGCGCCGCCTCGATATGCGCCTCCAGACGATCGCGCCGGGCGGTCGCCGCATCCACCGCTTCGAGGCAATCCTCGAGAACGATATAATGCACCGGTTGCTTAAACTTCAGCCCCGCCAGCCAACGCCGGTGTAGAAGCGTCCATGCTGTCTGGCCGTAGTGGCAACCCTGGCGCAGCAGGAACCCTGAGAGTTGTTGGCGTGCCTTACGCAATGTGCGCACCGCCGCCAGGCGCGCCCGAACCAAATCGCGAATAGCCTCGTGCGTCTCATCGGGAACCCATACCGCGGTCAACTCACCCGCCCGGTGCAGCTTGGCCAGATTGATCGCATCGCGCCGGTCAGTCTTAACCCGGTCACCAGGCTTTTTTGGAATCAACGAAGGTGCCACCACAATGCATTCGTGACCTGCAGCGGCGATTTGCCGTTGGATACCGTAGCCGCAAGGCCCCGCCTCATAGCAAAACCGTAGTTCATGACCGGTGCCGGCTAACTTGGTAATCAGTTTCTTTAAGGCCGCCGGCGTGTTCGCGATCGTCCCGTAATCACGTACCTCCTTCCGCAGGCCGGAATCCGCCGCCGCGACGACTATCGTATTTTTGTGTGCATCGAGGCCAATGTAAGTGATAGACGTCTCCATGACTCGTCTCCCTATGCATGAGGCTCGGCGCCGGCCAGTCCAGCGCAGCCCTCGAAATCCTGCATATTGTGAGACGGGTCACAACCCTGTCTCAGGCGAACATGTGGTCTAAAATAGCACTTGACCCGGCGCGGGTCGGCTTGATTCTAGGGGCAGATGCAAAACGTGGCATCTGTACTGACGGACCAGTTCTCCGACCTGTTGAAGCGGCTTCCGGCTGGCCTTGATCTTGATCAACTCGCTCTGGAGACCAAGGCGATCCAGCGCAAGCGTGAGGTTGTCGACGGCGCGCGGCTGTTGCGGATCGCCCTTGCGCGCGGCCCTGGTGGGCTTTCGTTGCGCCAAACCTCCGCCTGGGCATCGATGCAGGGGATCGCCGAACTCAGCAACCCCGGCGTCAAATACCGACTGGATCAGGCGACGGCGTTTCTTGAGGCCGTAGTCGAACACTTGCTCGCGGCAAATGTCCCCGGCGCCGATCTGCGCTGGCCTGGCCGCACCTTGCGCCTCGCTGACGGCACCTGCGTCAGTAAACCGGGCAGCACCGGCACCGACTGGCGAGTCCACGGCGTGCTCGATCTCGGGCGCGGCGGGTTCGCGCATCTCGAACTAACCGACGCGCATGGCGCCGAGGCGCTTGATCGAGGCGCCCCGCATCCCGGCGAAATCCGCATCGGTGATCGCAATTATGCCCGGGCACTGGTCTTGCGGCGTTTCCACGCGGAAAGCGGCGGCAAGGCTGACTTCATCACGCGGTTGGGCTGGAACGCGCTGCGATTGACCAACCCGGCGGGAAAACCGTTCGATCTGATCGGTTATCTGCAATGCCTGCCTGCCGATTTTAGCCCCCGTGAGGTAAATCTGCGCGCTGCGGTCGGCCGCGGCGAACCCGCGTTGGCGGTTCGGCTGATCGTGCAGCGCAAGACGCCCGAGGCGGCCGAGGCCACACGCGTGGCCCTGCGCCGCGCGGCGGCAAAGAAGAGCAAGACCCTCGACCCGCGCAGCCTGATCGCGGCGGAATTCATGATCCTGGCCACTTCGTTGCCAGCAAGTGGTTATCCAGCCAACGAGGTGCTCGCGGTGTATCGGCTGCGCTGGCAGATCGAACTCGCATTCAAGCGCCTGAAGTCGCTGCTGCACATCGATCAACTCCCAACGTGGACCGAGCGCGGATCGCGAAGTTGGTTGTATTCCCACCTCATTCTCGCTTTGTTGTGCGACGACATCAGCCAGGATTTCCTGGAATCGTCCCCCTGAGGACTTGCTCGATGCGGCCTACATCCTGTCTCTTTGGGCGGTGCAAAAGACGGTCCTCATGATCCTGCTTTCCGTCGTCATCGGTCCGCTTTTCCTTGCCAGCATCGTCGCCGCAAAGCCGATCGTTCATCGCCACCTCGCCAACGCACCGCGAAAACGAAAACCACATGTTATATACCCGGTGCGCAGCCTATTTTAGAGCGCCTATGGGGGAAAGCCCCCTTTTGCGCCAGGCTGGCCGCCGTGCGGTGGGCCTTCAGGTGCGTGGCGTCGATCATGATCCGCTCCGGCTTCCTCCCCTCCGTGGCCAGCGCCACGAAGATGCGGTCGAACACGCCAAGTAGGCTCCATCGTACAAAGCGATTGTATAAGGTCTTGTGCGGGCCATAGGCTTTCGGGGCATCCTTCCACTGCAACCCGTTCCGGATCACGTAGATGATCCCGCAGATCACACGCCGGTCATCAACCCGAGGCACACCGTGCGATAGTGGAAATAACAGCGAAATCCGCGCCATCTGGTGCTCACCCAGTAAAAACAGATCAGACATGGCAAAGGCACCTCCGCCACATATCCTTACGGCAGCAGAAAACCGATCAGTGTGTTTCGGTTCCGGTGCATAGCCGGCTGGCGCCACTGCTGCGCGTCCGTCTGGCCACGCCCATCGTGCGCCAGCGCGTGACGGCGGACGGCCGCAAGGCGACGGAGCTGGTGCCCCTGCTGGTCCCATCTCCAGAAGGCCATATCTGGAACCGCCGGAATTTCTCGCGGGCCTGAGACGCAACGATGCGGCGGATGAATTTTCGCATCGCCAAAGGGTTATTTCGGGCCGGACTGAAAAAGGATGAGGTCCAGGCAGAATTGCTCCGCCGCCACCGGCAGCGCCGCGATCTGCGCCGCACCGCCATGGTGCGGATGGCCGAGGCCGGTGCCACCACCCCGCAGATCGCCGCGGTGTCCGGCCATTCGATCGACTCTTGCCAGAAGATCTTGGACGTTTATTTGCCGCGCCGGGCAGATATCGCGCTGGGCACGATTCGCGCCTGGGAAAAACAGGAAGAAACGGCCCGCAGTGTTTTGACAACCGTTTTGACAACCGACAACTTTACGGCGTCAGCATCATAAAAAACGTTGTAATTTCAGGGTGTTATGGTCGGAGCGGCGGGATTCGAACCCACGACCCCCAGTCCCCCAGACTGATGCGCTACCAGGCTGCGCTACGCTCCGATCGTAAGGTGCCTGTAGCAACTATGGCGCTGCAGGCCAAGGGGCAGCGATGTGTTTTCGTACACGCGCCCCGCCGGGGATCAACTGATCAGCCGGCGTAATTCTTCCAACGCCTGCAGCGTCTCAGTCAGCAGACTGCGCAGCCGCTCGTTTTCCTGTTCCATTTTGTGGCGGCTGGCGGCGCGACTCGGCAGCGGGCGCGGCTCCTCGGCCACATCCTCAAGCTCAGGCTCGGGCAACAGACCCGGCATGGCAGGCTGTGGCGGGACGGCCGGCTTTCTCGCGCTCGCCTCTCCGGCCGACATGCCATGGCGCTCCACCTCCGCGGCCAGACGTTCATCCTCGGAGGCCGGAGGAATGTTTTCATGCAGAGCGCCGCCGCCTTCGCGCAACAGGCGCTGCACGCCTTTGATCGTATAGCCCTGGGTGTACAGCAGATCAGCGACGCGGCGCAGCAGCAGCACATCCTCAGGCCGGTAATAGCGCCGGCCGCCGCCACGCTTCAGCGGCCGGACCTGCGGAAACTTGGTCTCCCAGAAACGCAGCACATGCTGCGGCACATGCAACTCATCCGCCACCTCGCTGATCGTGCGGAAGGCGTCGGCGGTCTTGCGCAGCCGGCCACGCTGCGCCTCCTCATGGGCTTCGTGCAAGCCTTCGTCATGGGCGTCAGGCACGCCCTCGTCATCGCCTGGAAAAGCTTCATCTACCATAAAAACGGTCATTCATGATTGGCAGGAGCCGGCGCGGCGTTCACCGCCTCGCGCAGCATCTGGCTGGGGCGGAACACCAGCACCCGGCGCGGCAAAATCGGGACTTCCACACCAGTTTTTGGGTTACGGCCAATACGCCGCCCCTTCTGCCTTACAGAAAAAGTTCCGAACCCACTAATTTTTACCGATTTTCCGTCGGTCAGCGCATCGGCGATGCGAGTCAGCATCAGCTCCAGAAGATCGGCGGATTCGTTACGCGACAGACCAACGGTGGCGTAGATCGCCTCGGTAAGTTGCGCGCGCGTCAAAGTGTTCATTTTCAAAGATTAGCACGCGATTTTCGGGGGTCAACCCGATTTAAGTTTTGGTCATAAACGCAACAAGGCAGAGCCCCAGGTCAGACCGCCGCCCAGCGCCTCCAGCAACACCAGCTGGCCGGGCTGGACCCGCCCGTCGCGCCGCGCCTGGTCGAGCGCCAGCGGGATGCTGGCCGCCGAAGTATTCGCATGCTGGTCCACGGTCACGACCACCCGCTCTGCCGGCAGACCGAGCTTGCGGCCAACGCCGTCGATGATCCGGCGGTTCGCCTGATGCGGCACCAGCCAGTCAATATCGTTTGGCGTCAGATTGTTGGCAACCAAAGCTTCGTTAACGGCGGAGGCCAGCAACGTCACCGCATGCCGGAAGACCTCGCGCCCGTTCATCACCAGGTAGCCGGATTTATCGCGTTGGCCGGTGGCGCCGTCGACATAAAGAATGTCGGCCAGGGTGCCATCGGCGTGCAGATGGGTGGAGAGCAGCCCGACGCCGCTGCCGCTATCGTCGGCACGCAGCAGGGCCGCGCCAGCGCCGTCACCAAACAGCACGCAGGTGCCGCGATCGTTGAAATCCAGGATGCGGGAATAGACTTCCGAGCCGATCACCAGCACCGCCTTCACCTGGCCGGCGCGGATCATCGCATCGGCCAGCGACAGCCCATAGATAAAGCCGGAGCAGGCGGCGGCGAGGTCGAAGCCAAAGGCGTTCTTCGCGCTGAGTGCTGCCTGGATATGCACGGCGGTGGCGGGAAAGGCCTGGTCGGGCGTGGCGGTGGCGACGATGATGGCGCCGACCTGCTCCGCCGCCATGCCGGCCTGTTCCAGCGCGCGGCGCGCGGCTTGCGCCCCCATATAAGCTGCCGTCTCGTGCGGCGCGGCGAAATGCCGCTGGCGAATGCCGGTGCGCTCAGTAATCCATTCATCCGAGGTCTCGACCCGCTCGGCCATCTCGGCATTGGAAACGATCTTTTCCGGCAGGTAGGAACCGGTCCCGACCAGCACGGCGCGGCGCGGCTCAGTCATGGCTGCTGGCCTCCGGCTCGGCGGAAAGGATGGCCCTGTCCATCGCCGCCAAGCCTTCGGCGATGCGGCTGTTGAAATCATTGCCGATCATGTCCAGCGCCACGTCCACGGCATGGGCGAACCCCTTGGCATCCGTGCCCCCATGCGATTTCACCACCACGCCGTTGAGGCCAAGCAGCACGGCGCCGTTATAACGGCGCGGGTCGAGCCATTCGCGCAGGCGGTTGAGGGCCCCGCGGGCCAGAATGTAGCCAGCGCGGGCGAGAAGACCGGAGGTGAAGACCCGCTTCAGCAGATCGCCGACCAGTTTTAAAGCGCCCTCCCCCGTCTTCAGCGCCACGTTGCCGGTGAAGCCGTCAGTCACCACCACATCAACCGTACCGGCGGCGATGTCGTGACCTTCAACGAACCCGTAAAACTGCTTGCCAATCGGGCTGGCGCGCAAGGTAGCCGCGGCGGTGCGCAGAATCTCGTCGCCCTTGCCCTCCTCGGAGCCGATATTCAGCAGGCCGAAGCTCGGCGCCGGCAGCCCCAGCACGATTTTGGCGAACATCTGCCCCATCAGGGCGAATTCGACCAGGTTGCGGGCGTCGTAGACGACGTTCAGCCCGAGATCGAGCATCACGACATCGCCCTTGGCCGAGGGGGCGATCGCCGCCATCGCCGGGCGGTCGATGCCCTTCAGGGTTTTCAAGACAATTTTCGAGAGGGCCAGCAGCGCGCCGGTATTGCCGGCCGAGATCACACCGGCGGCCTCGCCATTGAGCACGGCGTCGATCGCCCGGCGCATCGAGGAATCGCGCAGCCGGAGCGCCACGGTCGGCTTCATGTCGCCGGCCACGACGTCTTCGGCATGGCGCAGAACCGCCTGCTTCTGCAGCCGCCTGGTCTTGGCGACCAGCGGCTGCAGAACGGCTTCGTTGCCAAACAACAGGAATTGCGCCTGCGGATGCCGCTCGGCGGCCAGTTCCAGCCCGGCGATGATCGCTTCCGGCGCGTGGTCGCCACCCATGGCATCCACGGCCAGTATCTGGTTCCGGCTCATTGCATACCCTTGAGGACGGTTCCCGCTGCCGGCGTTGTCAGCCAAAGGCTTTAGACGCGGACGACGCCTTTGGCGGTCTTGCCGGAGGCCACGACTTCACGATTGTCGTAATGGCCGCAATGGCTGCAGACATGGTGCGGGCGCTTCAGTTCGCCGCAATTGGCGCATTCCGCGTGCGCTTCAGCGCGCAGCGCCTGGTGGCTGCGACGCATGCCGGCGCGCGACGGGGAAGTTTTACGTTTAGGAACGGCCATGGCTGCAAGACACCTTAAAAGTAAATAAGAGAACGATTCAGTGGCGCGGCGTAGCAGAGCCATCGCCGGGCTGCAAGTCATACCCGCCAGCAAAAGCGGGCAAGGATCGGCCTAACCCGGTTCCTTGCCTAACCGCGCCGCCAGGACCGAGAACGGGTTTTCCGGCTCGGCCTTATACTCATCCGGCAATTCAGCGCCGGGTTTGCGCGGATAGGGATCCAGGGACAGCGCCAACTGCTCGGCCAGGGCCGCGCCCAGGTCGATCATGTCATTTATATAGGGAATTTCGTCCGGCCCTTCGAGGGTTTCGGGGTCGATCTCCATCTCCTCGCCTTCCGGCGGGGTCTGCGCCGGCACGAATCGGAGCGTGCTGCGCTCTTCAATGCGTGCCTCGAACGGCTCCAGCGTGACCACGCAGGTCTGCGTCACCTTCGCCTGCATCTCCAACGCGGCGACGATCACCCCGCCCCGGTCGTGCCGCAGCACAAAGGCGCCGCGCAGCAACGCGATTCCCTCTAACCCATACAACGCCGCCAGGGACAGGCGGGCTGCCTCATCGGCCACCACCACATGCTCCTGCGACGCCTCTTTAATATGCCCGGCCCTGATCGTCCGGCTGAAAACCTGCTCCATGTCTCTTATATAGACGCTGCACATTGACACGTAAGCCCCAGCCGTGAGACCCAACCTACGGATTACCGTCTCGAAGGATTTTCCCGTGCGCTCTGCCCCGCTGCCTCTGCTCGGCCTGTTCTGCGCTCTGCTCGCTCTGCCAGGTTGCGCGTTATTCGCCGATGCGCCGCATTACCGCGGCATCGTCGTCACGCAGCATGACCTCGGCGAATTGACGCCCGGCATTTCATCGCAGGCCGATGTCCAGGCGCTGCTCGGCCCGCCCACCTTCCAGGAACAGTTCAACGCCAATAACTGGGTCTATGTGAGCCAAGTGACGAAGATGCGCATCGGCAATACCGAGGGCGTGAAGACCCAGCATGTCGTGGTGCTGACCTTTGATAATAACGGCACACTGAAATCGATCTCGCAGCGCGGGCTGAATAACAGCGTGCACGTCGCCATGGACGGCGCGCAGACGCCGGTGCCGGGCGGTCATGCCGGCTTCCTGCAACAGTTGATCGGCGGCGTCGGCAGCTACAATCCGGGCATTGGCGCCGGCGGAGTTGGCGCTGGTGCGGGCGGACTTGGCGGCGCCAACGGCATTGGCGGCACCGGCGGCGCGAACGATATCGGCGGCACCAATTCCAGCGGCGGTTTCTAATCACGAATGAAGCGCCGCGCTCTTTTGGGCGGCATTTCCGCCGCTTCCCTCGCCAGCCTAGCATACGCGCAAACTGCCCTGCCCGCCTATTCGCCCGCCTCTTCCCAGGCGCCGAAGCTCGACGACGCGGTGACGGGGGATTTCCAGCGCATCGTCATCGCCCGTTGGGGTGACGGGGTGCTGCCCGATGCCCCGCCTTTCTCCGCCTACAAGCTCACCGCGGCGCAGGCGGGCACGCAATTTCCCTATGACGGGATCATCACCGCCCTGATCCCCCCGCCCCCGGCACAGGACGGCATCCCGCGCCTAGTGATGGTGCTCGCCAATCCCGACGCCCCGGCGCGCATGGTGTTTCCGGGCGGCCTCGACCATCCGGACGTTTCCGGGCGGCTGCAGGGCGCCACGGTGATGAACCTGCAATATCTCTCCGGCCGCTGGCTGACAGTGGATGGCGGCTACCAGTCCCGCCGCCTCACCGACGGCACGCTGTGCCAGATTTCCGGCCCCGTCTCCGCCGCCATCGGCACCACCGTGCAGGGCGTGATCGCCCCGCAAAGCGGCTGCGCCACACCCTGGAACACGGCGCTACTGGCCGAAGGCCACACCGCCCCCTGGCTGACGCGGCTGGCGCAGACCGATTACGGCTATGGTGACCCCGCAGATGGGCCGCGCTTCGGCTGGGTGACGGAATTCAACCCACTCGATCCCGGCTCGTTCCCGGTGAAGCATACCGCCCTTGGCCGCTTTGCGCGCGCCGGCATCGCCATGACCACGACGCCGGACGGCCGCGCGGTGCTGTTCATGACCCAGGACGATCCTGCTGGATTTTTGGTCCGCTTCATTTCTGCCACCCCGGCGACCGATGGGAGCGCATTCGAGGCGGGCACGCTTGCTGTGGCGCGAATTGACGGCAGCGACATCACCTGGGTGGATCTCGGCAGCGACATCCCCACCCTCGCCGGCACGGAGAACGCCGCCGCCAATGCCGGCGGCTCGCCTTTCGACGCGCCAGGCGGCATCGCCATCGCGCCCGGCAATAGCGGCATCTATCTGGCCTGCCGCGGCAACCCGGCACGCGACTCGGCGGATGCGCTGAACCCGCGCACCGGCGACGATAACGGCCATGTCCTGCTCCTCACCCCGCCGAACGGGGATGTCACGGCACGGCGTTTCGCCGGCAATCTCGCGATCGTCGCCGGCAACCCGGCGGTCGCGCCGCTAACGCAATATGGCGCCGGTTCGACCGCCTGGCTGAAAAACCCACGTACCCTGAACCTCGACCCGATGGGCCAACTCTGGATCGGCACCGACCAGAAGGGGCGCGTGTCCGACACCGCGGACGGGCTGTTCATCATGCAGACCGGCGGGCCGAGCCGGTTCCTGATCAGCGCCGCCTATCTGGCGCCTATTGGTGCGGCAATCGGCGGTGCGGCCTTCGACGTCAACAGCCGCACGATTTTCGGCATGGTGCGCCATCCCGGTGCCACCCCGCAGGCGAGTTTCGACGCCCCGGCCACGCGCTGGCCGACCCTGCAACCCAACATGCCGCCGCAGAGCACAGTGATCGGGCTGGTGCAGCAGTGAGTCTTGCCATCGCCCGGCATGCTTTTCCGGGTCCTGGTTATGAGCAGTGCTTCGCCATCCGCCTGGCGGTGTTCGTGGCAGAGCAGAAAATCCCGTTCGAGGAGGAGATCGACTCCCTCGACAGCGAAGGCGCGCATTTTCTCGCCCTCCTCGACGATGAACCTACCGGCACCGCAAGGCTGCTGCTGAAAGAGAACGGCACAGTCGGCAAGATCACCCGCGTCGCGGTGCTGACAAAATTCCGCGGCCAGGGCATCGGCGCCGCACTGCTGCGCCATATTGAGGCGGTTTCCGGCATCAAGCGCTTCATGCTCGACGCGCAGGAACAGGCCATGCCGTTCTATGCCGGGCTCGGCTACGCGCCGGAAGGCGAGATGTTTCTCGACGGTGGCATCCCGCATCGGCAGATGGTCAAAAGTTTGGCGGCGACGGCGGTTTAGAAGCGCAGAGGAAGGCTACTTTTTGTGAACAAAAAGTAGCAAAAAAACTTTTTTAAACTGGGCCGTGCTGGTTTCTCTGCACCGGCCCAAAGGAGCAAAAAGTTTTGCGCCGCTTTTTTAAAAGCGGCTACTTTTCCTGCTTCATCATCAGCACCTTAAGCCTTGCACGAACATTCTCGCTCAGCGGTGCGGGGCGGCGCGTGTGTTTATCCACCTGCACCACCACGCTCTCGGCGGTGGAGACGCAAGTGCCATTCTGGAACAAAGCCTGGGTGAAGGTGATGGAGGTATTGCCGACGGCTTTCACCGCCGAGCCGATCTCCACCGTGCCGGGCCAGAAGATCTCGCCACGATAATCGATGCAGATTCGGGCGATGACGAAGCTGACATCCGGCAGCAGCAGCCCGCCGCCATGGCTCTCCAGCAGGTCGACGCGTCCCGTCTCGTACATGGTCGCGAACACTGCGTTATTCACATGCCCCTGCCGGTCGGTGTCGCCGTAACGCAGCTTGTCATAGGTTTTAACGGGGAAATCGCTGAGTGGCGGCAGATTGCTCATGGGATCAGGTCATCCTCGGGGAGCATTTTGCCGGGATTCAGCACGCCATGCGGGTCCAGCGCGCGCTTCAGCGTACGCATCAGATCCAGTTCCACGGCCGATTTATGCGCGCGCATGCCGGCGATACGCATCTGGCCGATACCGTGCTCGGCGCTGAAACTGCCGCCTTTGGCCACGGCCAGCGCCTCGATGTCGGCGGTGATCGCCGCCTTACGGTCAGCGAGATCGGCCAGCGTTTTGCCCGCGGGCGGGCGTACATTCACGTGCAAATTGCCATCGCCGATATGGCCAAAAATATTCAGCCGGCAGTCCGGATAGTTTGCGGCCACCAGCGCCTCGATGGCAGCCGCCGTCTCCGGTATCAGCGCCAACTTCACAGCGATGTCGTGCTTCACCGCCCCGCCCTCGACCAGCTCGCCCTCCGAGACGGCCTCGCGCATGGCGCGCAGATCGGACCGCTCACGGTCGGACTGGGCGATCACCGCATCGGTGGCGGTGCCGTCCTCCAGCGCCGCGGCCAAAACCTCTTCCAGCGCCGCGACAATATTTTCCTGATCCGTATGCGCGGAAAGCTCGACCAGCATATAGGCCTCGGCCGGGAATGGCAGACGGCCGCCCGGGGCGTGCGCGGCGCCGAGTTCCATGGCTGGGCGGGCCAGAAATTCGCACAGCGTGAGTGCCGCGCCGCTTTTCGCCCGCAGCGCCTGGAACAATGCCAGCGCCGCCGCGGCCGAGGCCACCCCGACCAGCGCCGTGGCATGGTCGGTCACCGCCGGCAGCAGCCGCAGGCAGGCGGCGGTGACGATGCCGAGCATCCCCTCCCCGCCGATAAAAATCTGCTTCAGGTCGAAGCCAGTATTGTCCTTGCGCAGGGCGCGCAGCCCGTCCCAGATGCGCCCGTCCGGCAGCACCACTTCCAGCCCCAGCACCTGGGCGCGCATGGAGCCGTAGCTGAGCACCTGCACCCCGCCGGCATTGGTAGAGATCACCCCGCCGATCTGCGCCGTGCCCTCGGCAGTCAGGCTAACGGGAAACAGTCGCAGGGAGGAGGCGGCGGCTTCCTGCACTTCCTGCAGCGTGGCACCGGCCTGCACGGTGATCGTGTCGCTGACCGTATCGATGTCCAGGATTTTGCGCATGCGCCGCAGGTTCAGCACCACTTGCGGCACGCCCGCGACCGGCACGGCGCCTGCCACCAGCCCGGTATTGCCGCCCTGCGGCACGACGCCCACCCCGGCCTCGGCGCAGAGTTTTACCGCCGCCGCCACCTGCTCGGCGGTTTCCGGCAGCACGACGCAGAGCGCCTGGTTGTGGAACAGCCGCCGCCAGTCGGTCTCATACCCGGCACGGTCGGTGGCTTCGGTGAGAACGGCCTTGTCCCCGAGGGCGGCCCGCAAGGCAGAGAGAAGTTCCATACCCTATGCGTGCCCGCTGCCGCGCTGAGGATCAAGATAGAGAAAGCAGCCGCTTTTTAAAAAAGCGGCGCAAAAACTTTTGTTACTCTGGGCCGGTGGCAACGAAACCAGCACGGCCCAGATAAAAAAAGTTTTTTCGCTTCTTTTTGTTCACAAAAAGAAGGTCTTTCCTTTACTTCGCCTTGCCGAGCTTATGCGCCAGCGCCTCTTCCGCGGTGCCGACACCGCCATGCGCGGCCGACCAGGCCATCGGATTCTCCAGGAACTTCCGCACCCCGGCCAGCGCCGAGTCGGAGAAATACGGCTGGTCTTTCGCGGCTTCCAGCACGTCCCACCAGGTGCAGAGATGGTGCAGCGAGATGTCCATGCTGGCCAGCGTCTCGAAACTGCCGGGGAACACGCCGTAGAAGAACACCACAAACGTATGATTGCAGATCGCCCCGGCATCGCGCAGCGCCTTGGCGAACTGGATCTTGCTCCCGCCATCGGTGGTGAGGTCTTCCACCAGCAGCGTGTTCATGTTCTCCGGCACGTCGCCCTCGATCAGCGCGTTGCGGCCAAAGCCTTTGGGCTGCTTGCGGATATAGGCCATCGGCGCTCCCATGCGCTCGGCGATCCAGGCGGCGAAGGGAATGCCCGCCGTCTCGCCGCCGGCCACTGCCTGGATGGCCTCGTAGCCGACATAGCGGCTGATCTTCTCCACCGCGAGGTCGCAGATTTTCGCCCTTGCCCGGGGGAAGAAAATAATTTTCCGGCAATCGATATAGACCGGGGACTTCCAGCCGGAGGTGAGCGTGTACGGCTCCTCGGGGCGGAAATTCACCGCCTTGATCTCCAGCAGCAGTTTCGCGGTGGTCAGCGCGGCATCCCTGTCCCAATCGCTCGCCCAATCGATCCGCGCCGCTATCCGACCACTCATGTCTCAAACTCCTCTGATTCGATGGGCTTCCTATCGCGGCGCGCGCAACCCGTCCATGCATTGTTCGCCGACCGCCGCAGGGTTGTCTCGCCCGGCGGGAATGATAGAGAGTTCCTCACATTAATAAGGAGCGATATATATGGCCAAGATCAAGGTAAAAACGCCCGTCGTGGAAATGGACGGCGACGAGATGACCCGCATCATCTGGGGTTTCATCAAGGAAAAGCTGATCCTGCCGTATTTGGACATCGACCTCAAATATTACGATCTCGGCATCGAATATCGCGACCAGACCGACGACCAGGTGACCCTGGACGCGGCGCATGCCACCAAAAAATACGGCGTCGGCGTGAAATGCGCGACCATCACCCCGGACGAGGCACGGGTTGAGGAATTCAAGCTGAAAAAGATGTGGCGCAGCCCGAACGGCACGATCCGCAACGTGCTGGACGGCACGATCTTCCGCGAGCCGATCATCTGCAAGAACGTGCCCCGCCTGGTGCCGCACTGGTCCGAGCCGATCGTCATCGGCCGCCACGCTTACGGCGACATCTACCGCGCCGTGGAAACCAAGATCCCCGGCCCGGGCAAGGTGCAGCTCACCTACCACCCGGCCGACGGCAGCGCGCCGCTGGTGCTGGACGTGCACGATTTCAAAGGCCCCGGCGTGGCGCTGGGCATGCACAACACCAAGGCCTCCATCGAGGGCTTTGCCCGCGCCAGCTTCAATTACGGCCTGGCCCGCAAGTTCCCGGTCTATCTCTCCACCAAGAACACCATCCTCAAAGCCTATGACGGCATGTTCAAGGACGTGTTCCAGGAGATCTACGACGCCGAGTTCAAAACCCAGTTCGAGGCCGCCGGCCTGACCTACGAGCACCGGCTGATCGACGACATGGTGGCGAGCGCGCTGAAATGGACCGGCGGCTATGTCTGGGCCTGCAAGAACTACGACGGCGACGTGGAGAGCGACATCGTCGCCCAGGGCTTTGGCAGCCTCGGCCTGATGACCTCCGTGCTGCTGAGCCCGGACGGCCAGACGGTGGAGAGCGAGGCGGCGCACGGCACCGTGACCCGCCACTTCCGCGAGCATCAGAAAGGCCGTCAGACCTCCACCAACCCGATCGCCAGCATCTTCGCCTGGACTCGCGGCCTGATCTATCGTGGCAAGTTCGACGGCACGCCCGATGTCACCGCCTTCGCTGAGACGCTGGAGCGGGTCTGCGTGGAGACGGTGGAAGCCGGCTTCATGACCAAGGACCTGGCGCTGCTGATCGCCAAGGACGCCCCCTGGCTCAACACCCAGGACTTCCTGGACAAGATCGACGCCAACCTGCAGGCGGCGATGAAGTAATTCTGGTCCTGGCCGCCGGTGCAAACCGGCGGCCAGGATGCCGACAGGCCACCGGTTTTGTCTTTGATAATCGCCAAAAACATCACCATTACGAGACGCTGACAATCCACAACAAAAACGGCACAGATTTTTGTGCGATAGAGAAATTTTTGAACCAGGACGTCGAAACAACGACGTTAAAAATCTTGGATCACGGCAAAAACAACATAATCAAATTGCTCTTGGCGGGTTGGAAGCAATATAGATTGCTGGAATCTCACAACACACCGAGAAAACCACGCTCACCTTGAAATTGGCGCGTTCGCTGGATTCGCTGGCAACGTACGATTATTGATGTATGAAGCAGAAAAAATCCCAATCGGAAACGGTTGCCTTTTCGCAGACCAAGTCGATATCACTATTGGTAATATCCATTCGATTATTGTTAAGTCGTCAATGATCCGCTTAAATCCTGCTAAAGACGTAAAGATACAAGGATATATTGATCGGCGATAAGGTCTTTTTTTGGTCAGAGCTCGATGACTTTGAAAGGCGCGGAAATTGGCTCCGGCCGTGCGCTCGGCGCTGGTTCTATCGTAACGCGAACCATTCCACAGAATTTTTGACGGATTTTCGCATCGCAACGATACCGCCGTAAAAACCCCTCTCCCGATGTTAGCCCTTCTTCGTCACCGGAAACGTCCCCTCCCAACCGCCGCCTAACGCCTGATATAACGTTACGAGATCGGTCCCAAGCCGCTGCACCGCCTGCGCCTCCTGCTGTTGTGAGGAGAGCAGGCTTTCTTGCGCGTTAAGCACAGTGAGGTAGTCGGCAAGGCCCTGGCGGTATTGGTCCTCGGCCAGGTTCACCGCGATCTGGCTCTGCTGCACGTCGGTTTTCAGCGCGTCCAGCGTGGCGTGTTCCTGGGTGTATTCCACCAGCGCCGTGTCCACCTGGTAGAAGGCGGTCAGCACGGTTCTAGCGTAGCTCACCGCCGCCTCCTTCTGCTGCGCCTTGCGCAGTTTCAGCTGGCCGTTCAACTGGCCGCCCTGAAACAGCGGGATGGTGACGTCCGGGCCGACCGCGTAGGTGATGGCGCGGAACTGGTTCAGGTTCTTGAACTGCAGCGCCTGCAGCGAGACCGAGCCGGAGAGCGCGACATCAGGGAAGAACTCCGCCACCGCCACACCGACCTCGGCGGTCGCCTCGTGCAGGCTGTCCTCCGCCTCGCGCACATCGGGGCGGCGGCGCAGCAGGTCGGAGGGCAAGCCCACCGGCACGCTCGGCGGCGTCAGCGGTGTCGCTGCCGGCGTCAGCAGCTCCGCCGGCAGGCTTTGCGGCGTGATCCCCAGCAGCAGGCCGATCTGGTCGATCAACCCGTCCCGCTGCGCGATCAGCCCGGGGATCTGCGACTGGATCTGCGCCTGGGTGGCGCGGGCATTGGCGACGTCGAGTGCCGTGGTCAGCCCGGCCTGCTGGCGCTCCAGCGTCAGCGAGACCAGCTGGTCGGCAAAAGCGAGGTTGCGCTGGGTGATCTGCAGCACCGTCTCGGTGCCGCGCAGCTGCAGGTAATTGGTCGCCACCTGCGCCTCGACATTCAGCAGCGAGGCGCGTTGCGCCTCCTGCGAGGCGGCGGCTGCGGCCACCGCGGCCTCGACCGCGCGACGGTTCTTGCCCCACAGGTCGAGGTCGTACATCGACTGCAGACCGTACTGGTACAGGTTCAGCGCCGGGATGTTGGTGCCGGGCAAGGCGCCGCCGCCCGGCGCGGTGGAGCTGCCATTGGCGACGCTGGCGGCGGACGTGCTGGCGGCATTGGCCTCGCTGAAGGCGGCAAAAACACCCACCTGGCTCGGCCCCTCGCGCGTGTAGGAGGCGGCGCCGCCAAGGCTCGGATACAGCACCGCGCCTTCGATCTGCGCCTGCGCCTCGGCCTCCAGCAGGCGCTGCGTGGCGATCTGCAGATCCAGGTTCTGCGTCACCGCCAGGCTTTCCAGCTTGCTCAGCTCCGGGTCATGGAAATCATTCCACCAGGCCGGGTCCACCGCGTCCCCGGAGACATAAGGCGCGCCGCGCGTGGCGGACAAATCGGCCAGGTAGTGCGCCGGCACCGCCGGGCGGGGGGCTACGAAATTCGGCCCCACCATGCAGCCAGACAGCGTGCCCAGCCCCAGGAACAGAGCAACGCTTGTGAGCAGTTTCGAGCGAACCCCAACGATGGATGACACGTAGGCAGCCTCCTGATGCGACGCTTTTAGCATGCACCTTGCAAAAACAGCAGATTAAGCCGGAAAACAAGCGCCGCGAACCAAGAGGTCGTCAACCCGGCTAACCAATTCGCCTACCGTGTTGCACGATCGGCATGACTTTGGATACGTGCCTGCCACGAAGTCTGCCATACGGACAAGGCGGCCATGCAATGCCCTGGCGCCTGACAGGCGCAAATACCCGGCCGCGCCAGGTGCGCCGCTGGGGGCGACGACGAAAAAATGCCTCGTTGTCACGGTGGAGGCAAAATAAATTTTTATCCACTGCAGCAAAAAATCATCTTGCATCCGAGTCGTTTTTGATCAGTACCCCCACTAACGTTTCGATATCAAATCAAACGCAAACCAAGAGGAAGATACTGATGGTCGCCGCGACGACACTGGATTCACTTGTCCGCCAAAAACTCCGTTCCTGGCCGCAACATCCACCAGGCATGGCCGACCGTGACATGGGGGCGAGCGGCTCCTGGCTGCGCGCCCGTCCCGGCATGGTGGATGACATTGACCAGCCCTTCCTGAAACTGCCGGGCTCCAACCGGCTGCGCAATGGCGATGGCGCGCATCGTGCTCTGCAGCGTCTGCATCGCGCTGTTGAAATCTTGCCGCAGCTTTTCGTAATCGTGGGAGAATGGCGTCTCGAGGCGGTACAGCAGATTGCCCTTGGAGAGGTTTTCCAGCCCGGCCGCGACGGAGATGACGACAAATTCCTGCTGCCGCGCCAGCTCGGCGCGCACCGCCTCCACCCATACCCGGTCCGCCTCGACCTTATCGGTCATCGTCTTCGCCTTAGTGCTCAGGCGCAGCCGCTCGATGCCCGCCGTCTTGAACAACTCGACCGAGCGGGCCATGGCGCCGATCTCGTCACGGCGCAGGACGGCCCCAACCTCCACGTCATAATTGCCGCCGGAGAGCATATCCATGGTGGCTTGCAACTGCTGCAGCGGCACGATGATCCAGGCGCGGACGGCAAAAAACGCGACGCCCATGACCAGCGCAAGGCCGCAGAAGACAATGGCATAGGTGAGCAGGATCGTCGTCTGTGCGGCATCTGCCAGCGCCACCTGCGCTTTTCCGGCAAGGTCGAGCAGCGCCTGCCGCGCGCCGGACATGTCCCCCACCAGCGCCGGGAATTGCGGTTCGCAGTGCTGGATGAACTCCGCCTGCGCGGCGGCGACCGCGGCCGGATCCGTGGCGGTCGCCCCCTGGTCGATCGATCTGGCGCAGGCACCGGTGAGCAGCGCCTCGGTACGGGCCGTCAGCGTGGCAATTTCGGCATGGTCGGGCAGCAGCGCGCCGGCCTCGCGCATGCCCCCTCGAACCGCGCGCGGTCAGCGCTGAGCTGGGCGAGCGCCGCCTGGTCGCCGGCCGCGTTGCCGGTGATCAGCAATTCCTCGATATCGGCGCGCATCCCCTCCAAAGCGCGGTTCGCCGCGGCGATCCGCTGCATCTGCCCGGTCGAGTATACCGTCGAGGCGATGGCAAACACGCCGAACATCCCGAGGATCGTCAGGAATTTCACGATGATCGGCAGGTGTCTCACGGCATGCTCCTTGTCTCGGTCGCACGGCCGCTTGTTCAGCGGTCGTCTTGTCCGGTGGCCGACACGCAGCGCAGCCGCCATGCATGCGTAAGCGCGTCAGGAGCAGTATGATCGACAGGATTTAAGGTTTGGTATCCAGCCGGCCGGAGCCGGCGCGCCGTTTCAGGCGCGCGCGGCAGCCGCCGCCAACGGCGCGGCGAGGCCGGCATCGTCGGCCATGGCCTGGCCAATCAGGATCAGCAGCGGCCCGCGCGGCGGCGCCGCCGCCACCTGCCCCGGCAGGCTGGCGATCGTGCCGCGTATCACCGCCTGCGTCTCCAGGCTGGCATCCTCGACCGCCACGGCCGGCATGTCCGCCGGCATCCCCGCCGCGATGAAATGCCCGGCGAGGCCGGACAAGGTTTTGCCCCCCATATAGACCACCAGCGTGCCGCCGGCGCGCGTGAGCGCCGCCCAGTCATGCGCCGGCAGCCCGTCCTCGGCGCCATGCCCGGCGAGAAAATGCAGCGAGCGGGACACGCCGCGGCGGGTGAGCGAGAGGTGCAGCGAGGCCGCGGCGGCGGTCGCCGCGGTGATCCCCGGCACCACTTCGAAGCCGATGTCATGCGCCCGCAGCGCCTCCATCTCCTCGGTGGCGCGGCCGAACACCATCGGATCGCCGCCCTTCAGCCGCACCACGACATGCCCGGCCAGCGCCTCTTCCACCAGCAACCGGCAGATCTCCCGCTGCGGCGCGGAGTGCCGGCCACAGCGTTTGCCGACATCGATCAGCCGGGCGCGCGGCGCCTCGGCGAGAATGCGCGGATCGACCAGGCTGTCATGCAAAACAACCTCGGCCGCGCGCAGCAGGCGGGCCGCCTTCAACGTCAGCAATTCCGGATCGCCGGGGCCGGCGCCGATCAGGAAGACGCGGATCATGTCGTTTCGTGCAGCAGACATTGCGCCTGTAAAGTGAGTTTTTCCTGGCTTGGCAAGGGCTGGCCCGCCAGGCGCCGCGGATCTTGCGCGGCGGCACCCGGCCGCGGCGCGGGAAATTTTGCGTTAAGGAAACAAGATTACAGATCGATCCAACGTTCTCGAAGCGGGTCGATCATGCCGTTTTCCATTTCCACGATCATTCGCAGTTTCGGCTATCTCACCTGTCTCGGCCTCCTCGTGATCGAGACGATCAGCCTCCTGGCGCTGACACGGCCCGCCGTGCCGGGCCCCGCCGATCACCGGAGCATCGCCGGCCAAACGCTGGCCTTCGCGCCGGCGCCGCCGCTCTCCGTCGTGGAAGCCTATCTCGACGCCAATCTCGCGGCGCGGGACTTTGCCGCGGTCAGCGTCTACGGCAACGAACTGGCCGCCCTGCACCGGCAATATGACGACCAGCGCGCGGTCTGGTCGGGCGCCGCGCTGGCGCCTCCGGTGCAAGCCGCGCTGACGCAGCCCGACCTCTATGCGCAGGCTTTCTGGCAGCAGGTGGAAGGGCGGCTGCTGCCCGCGATCGCGGCGGGGCACCAGGCGGCCGCTTCCCAGGCTTTGGCGCAGCTCGCGCCGACCTATCAGGCGCAGCGCGCCGCGGTTCGGAATCTGGCGGCGAAGGAGGCGGCAGCCACCGCCAGCAACCAGGCGCTGGCTGCAAGGCAGCGGCGCCTCTACATCGCCCTGTCGCTCGGCGCCACGATGCTGATGCTATGCCTCGTCCTTTTCGGCCTGCGGGTGATGACACTGCTGGTGCTGCGGCCAATCGCCGACATGGCCACCTATATGACCGAACTCGCCGCGGAAAATCTCAACGCCGCCATCCCCTGTCCGGAACGCGATGACGAGATCGGCCGCATGGCCAAGGCGGCCGCTTCGTTCCGCACCACCAGGCTGCGCCTGCGCGAGGCCGATGCCAGCCTGACCACAGCGCGGCGAAACGTCGAAGAGGAGCGGCAGAAGAACGACGAGGCCCGCGCCGAGGCGGCCAAGGCGCAGCAATTCGTCGTCGAAACCGCTCTCCAGAACCTACACAAGCCTGCGCGTAGCTGATTAAAGCTACGCGGCGAGCTTGTTGTCTGGTTCCTGCTTCTTCGAGGCTCGTTTCACGCGGGGCTTGTGCTCCGCGCCAGAGCGAGCCTCTCCACAGGCTGAAACCGCGAAGCTCGCGGCCACATTTTCGAGGTTCCTGGCAGCGTTAAAATCGCGCCCAGCCTCGTATCCACATTCGTCGCACTGAAAAATCCGCTGCGACAGCGCCAGCTTGGCCTTAACCAAGCCGCAGCAAGAACAAGTCTTGCTCGATGGAAACCAACGATCCGCGACTACGACGGTCGCGCCATAAAACCGCGCCTTGTATTCAAGCTGGCGGCGAAACTCGAAAAAACCGCCATCCATAATTGATCGCGCGAGATGACGATTGCGGGCCATCCCGCGCACGTTCAAATCCTCGATGCCGATACGGCGATAAGTCTTCGCCAGCATCGTCGTGGCCTTGTGCGTGGCATCCCGGCGGATATTGGCGATACGGGCGTGCAGCCGCGCCAAGCGGCGGCGGGCGCGGGCCGCGTTGCGCGAGCCGCGTTTCTTGCGCGACAGTGCACGGCTGGAGCGGCGTAGACGCTGGAGAATCGCTTTGTGCGCCTTTGGCCCATGGATAGGCGTGCCCTGGCTCAGCGTAGCCAAGACCGTGATGCCAAGATCGACGCCCACGGCCGCCAACGGCTGCATCGTAGGGCGGATATCGTCCGTCTCGACCATAATCGAAGCGAACCAGCGGTCGGCCTCGCGGGAAATGGTGACGCGCTTGGCCTTCCCGGAGAACCGCACGTCCTCGCGCATCCGCACCCAGCCGACTACGGGCAGTTTGATGCGCTTACCATCGGCGCGAAATGTTCCCGCCTCATTGGCCGCGCAAAAACTATCCCGCGCGCCTTTCTTCTTGAACCTGGGGTATTTGGCACGCTTCTCAAAAAAAGCGCGAAACGCGCCGCCAAGGTCGATGATAGCTTCCTGCGCGGCGCATTTGGTAACATCGAACATCCACGGAAATTCTTCCCGCTTCAGGCTGTTCAGCTTGCGCCGCAAGCTCGCGTCGGACGGTGATGGAAGGCTTGGATCGTCCTTGCGTGCCTTGTATTGCCGCTTCCATTCGCCCAGCGCCCAGTTCCAGGCAAAGCGCGCCGTGCCGGATGCGCGGGCAAAATAGGTCCGCTGCACATTCGTCGGGTCCAGGGCGACGCGGTGAGCAATCAGCAAGATGCGGACTTGTCCACGGCGCGCTTCACGCCGTCCAGTAGCTTCTGGTTTTTGTGCGAGCGCGAGCCGTAGAGCCGCGCGCTGAAAACTGTGATTATTTCTAAAACGTCTTGGGCGAGGTCTTCCTCGAAAGTCGTGTCCTCACCTTGGTTGAGGATCACCACCTCGACGTTCTTGGCTTCGCAGATGGCGAACACAAGTTCCGCGCCAAAGCGCAGCAGCCGGTCCTGGTGAGCGATCACCAGCCGTCCAACATCGCCGTCAATTATCGCCGCCAGCAGCTTTTTGAGGCCCTTTTTGCGGTAATTCATGCCCGATCCAAGGTCGGCTATCACTTCGAATGTCCAGCCCTGCCGGGCGCAATAAAGTTCCAGAACCTGCTTCTGGCGCTCTAAATCGTCCTTCTGGTCGTGGCTCGAAACGCGGGCATAGGCGACGGTCTTACGGGCTGCCTCGCTGGCCGCCCGGAATTGCTCCGGGCGCAGCTTGGACAGGTCATAGCGCCGATGACCGCCGGGCGTATGCTCAGCAGTGATTTTGCCGGAAGCCTCCCAGCGGCGAAGTGTCGTTATCGACACTCCCAGAGCCGCCGCAGCCTCGCCTATACCTACAAACCTTTCCACGTCATAAAGAATCTTACATATTTAGACAGATTACAAGAGGACAGTTCGAGCCCTCGCCACCGGGCTGGTCCGCTTCGCCAATGCCGACCTGACCTGCCATATCCAGGATTGGTTCAGCGCCGAGTACAAGACGCTGCGGATGGATTTCAACCATGCCGTCACCAACCCATCTTTGACATGTTTTTCACAAAAGTTGTTTTGTATCATATAGATGGGTTATTTTTCTGCCCTCGTATGGCACTACTTTTATTCACGGTCTGTGGGGCAGCAGATCAAACGATGGTGCGCTGGGTGCCGCCCGGATTGGGTGAGAGGTCGAGTGCGGCGTAGATTTCCTGTTGATGGGGTTCTGGGCGGCTAGCCTTGCGGACATGAACGGTCCGTCCGTCGCGGCATTGCAGGGTGGTGGTGATGCGCACCTGGTTCGACAGGGTGTCGCGGATGGTATCCCAGGAGTTTTTGATTCCCTGGGCCTTGAGCTGCAGGCGCATGGTGTGCACGATGCAGTAGGCGATCAGGCTGATGAACAGGTGGCCTTCCACCCGGCGCTCGATGCGATGGTAGACGGGGCGCATGCCGAGGTCGGTTTTCAGCGAGCGGAAGACCGCCTCCAGATTGGTCAGCATGGAATAGATCCGCCATAGCGTGGCGTCGTCCGGCTCGGTCAGCGTGGTGCGCAGGCAATAAATGCCGGGATTGGCCATGGAAGAGTTGGCCTTCGGCGCCTTTTTCCAGGTGATGGCGGTAACGGTCTTGCCGGCTTCGTCCAGCGTTAGCTCGATGGTGTAATGCTGGGCGGCGCGGGCGTACTTTTCCTTGGCGCGGCCGATACGTTCGCGGATCTTGCCCGGATCTTTGATGGCGCGGGGCTTCGTCAGGCCGGCGGCCAGTTTTGTCAGCTCTGCCTCGAAGAAGTCGGCCTTTTTGGTGTCGATCGCCCGGTCCTTTTCGGCGCGTGCCGGTGAATAGCAGTAGAGCAGTACTTCATTGCGGCCGGCCTCTTGAACCCTCTGAACCTGTACCGACTGGCCTCTGGCGGTCGGAACCTCGATCGCCTTCTCGGGATCGAAGATCCGCGTCTGCTTGCGACTGACCACGACATAGCGATAGCCCTGCTCAGTCAGCCAGGTGAGATTGGCCTCGCTGGCGATGCCGGCATCCATCACCACCGTAGCGCCGCTCGGTGCGGCCAGTTCCGCCAGCATTTCTTGCAGTGTGCCGGCCTCGCCGGCATTGCCGGCGAAGACGCGGCTGCGTTTGGGAAAGCCGCTGACGTCGAGCACCAATCCCATGGTCACCAACGGACAATCGCTGCGTTTTTCCTTGGATCGGCCGCGTTTTGCCTTGCCGATGCCGGCGGCGCTTCCTTCGAAATAGGTGTTCGTCAGATCATAGAGCGTGATCGTCTCGCTCAAATCGAACAGGGATTTCGTGGCCCCGAAGATATGGGCCTCGAGAGCATCGCGATGTTTTAGAAGAGTGTCGGCACTGCGATACAACTGTTGCAGGTCCATCCCCTCATAGTCGTAATCGATCAACTCCCCCAGGGCCGTGCGGTGTTGCAACCAGTCATGAGTTGCCAGCTCGCTGGCCGGAACAGCCATACGGCCGATGATGTTCCCCACTGCCGCGGCGATCTGCGGCTTGTTGAAGCCGAGCCCACGCAGTTTGTCGTCGATGCCGAGACGCCGCAACGTTGTCAGCGCCGCATGCTCCACGCCGACATGGCGGGGCCGGATGAGCTCCAATGTATCGAGATCAACGTCGTGAAACCGATCCGCCGCGGCCGGACGCCCATCCCCGGCCGCCGCTTGGTCTCCGGGGCGGGCGACGATCCTCGCCGCGTAGCGTTGGGCCAACTCTTCGATGGCCGGACTGGGGGTGACCAGCGATGCCTGAGCGCGCAACACATCCTCGATCCGCACCGCCAGGGCCGTCCATTCGGCCTGCGGCAGATCGAAATGTGCCCCCAAATTCAAAACCGTGTGCTGCCGCACGGCTCCGCCGATGCGGGCCGTCTCCACCAACCGAAAGGTAAAATATTCTTCTCCGGTCTTGCCGTTACGGGTCTTGGTGCGCCGAATGAACATGGGGCAACACTGCGCTCTGAAATCGGCAAAAATCAACCGAAATCGACGAAAAAACAAATATTATGGCACTACAAAAATCAGCCGCAGAAGAAATGGCGAATTTCCGCCATTTCTTCGTCGGGAACAGGCCAAAATCCTCCAAAATAACCGGAATCATGTCAAAGATGGGCCAAGATGCAGAACACGATGCGCGGCATCGCCGTCATGACCCGCAATGTCGAGAAACGCGCTGATGAGATCATGCATGCCGCAACCGACCTCTCCCGCCGCACCGAACGGCAGGCGGCACAGCTCGAGGCAACCGCGGCGGCGGTCGATCAGGTGGCGGCGACCGTGCGCCAGACATCGGCGGGGGCCGGCAGCGCGGCGGAACTCGCCACCGCCGCCAGCACCGCCGCCACGGCGTCCGGCAAAGTGGTGACCGATACCATTCAGGCGATGAACGCCATCGAAGCCTCGTCGCACCAGATCGGCACCATCATCGGCGTGATCGACGATATCGCCTTCCAGACCAACCTGCTGGCGCTGAATGCCGGGGTGGAGGCGGCGCGCGCCGGCGATGCCGGGCGCGGCTTCGCCGTGGTGGCGACCGAAGTGCGCGCCCTTGCCCAGCGTTCGGCCGATGCCGCGAAGGAGGTGAAAGCGATCATCTCCGCCTCGAACCAGCAGGTCAGCGCCGGCGCGAAACTCGTGGACGAAACCGGCCAGGCACTGCTGCGCATTACCGAACAAGTAAACAGCTTGAGCGGGCTGGTCCGCGACATTGCCGCCGCCGCGCGCGAACAATCGGTCGGCCTCAACCAGATCAACGACACGATGAACGAGATGGACCAGGTGACGCAGCAGAATTCCGCCATGGTGGAAGCGACGACAACTGCCCGCAAGAGCCTGGCCTCCGAAGCCTCGGCCCTGGCGCGGCTGATCGGTGAGTTCAAGATTGACCCGCCGAATGGAACCGCGCCGGCCCCCGATGCCCCAACGCCGGCACCGCATCTGGAATTCGCCGGCTGATGGCGGCAGGCCGCGCCCGGACGGGCGCGCTTCACCCCATCGTCATAGGCGACGCGGCCATGGCCATTTGCGCTGCCAACATCCCGCCCTCGGCCGTCTTGACCGGGTACGGCAGCGGCACCGCCCCCTTCTCCCGCGCGAGATCGGCCGCAACCATGAGCCGCGCCAATTCCGCCACGCTCATGGCCGGTTTCCAGCCGAGCACGCGCTCCGCCTTGCCGGCATCGCCGATCAGCGCATCAACTTCACTCGGACGGTAGAATTGCGGATCGACCCTGACGACCGTGCGGCCGGTGGCGGCGCAGCGGCCAATTTCCGCATCTCCCTTGCCTTCCCATTCGACATCGATGCCCGCCGTGGCGAAAGCCTGCACCGTGAAATCCCGCACGCTGGTCGTCCTGCCGGTGGCAAGCACATAAGTGTCCGGCTGTGCTTCCTGCAACATCCGCCACATGCCGTCGACGAACTCGCCGGCAAAGCCCCAATCGCGCATCGCATCGAGATTGCCGAGCCGCACCACCGTTTCCCGCCCCAGGCTGATCCGCGCCGCCGCCTGGGAAATCTTGCGCGTGACGAACTCCGTGCCGCGCAGCGGTGATTTATGATTGAACAGAATGCCGGAACAGACAAACATGTCATAGGCCTCCCGGTAATTCACCGCCGACCAATGCGCGAACAGCTTCGCCGTCGCATAGGGGCTGCGCGGATAGAACGGCGTGGTCTCGCTTTGCGGCACCGCCTGCACCTTACCGTACATTTCCGCCGACGAGGCCTGGTATATTTTTATTTTCGGATTGACCGTGCGCACCGCTTCCAGCAATTGCAGCGCACCGACACCAGAGATCTGCGCCGTGGCCGTCGGCTCCTTGAACGAGACGCCGACAAAACTCTGCGCCGCGAGATTGTAGATCTCATCGGGTTCGATCGCGGCAATCGCGCGGATGTTCGAGCCGAGATCGCCGAGATCGTGCTCGATGAATGAAAACCTCTCATGCCGGAGCACGCCAAGCTCCGCCAGGCGCCAGAAATTATGCGAGCTTGAGCGGCGATGACCGCCGAACACGCGATAGCCTTTCTGCACGAGCAACGCGGCGAGGTAAGCGCCATCCTGTCCGGTAATTCCGGTGACAAACGCCTTTTTCATGGCTCCACCATCTCCTCGATGTTGTCATTGAGTTTGGCATGCGCGTCCCAAAGCTCACAAATCTTGTCGTGGAACTCGGTCCGGAACCGGGCAATGGAAAACCGCTCCGCATGCTGACGGATCGTTTGCGGATCGAACACCATGCCGGATTTTTCGAAACGGTTGACGGCATTGCAGATCGCCTCGACGCTCTGGCTCCAGAAATGGAGTCCGGTGACACCGTCGATCACGGTTTCCGAGGCGCCGCCGCGGCCATAGGCAATCACCGGCGTGCCGCAGGCCTGGGCCTCGAGCGGGGTGATGCCGAAATCCTCTTCGGCCGCAAAAATAAATGCCTTTGCGCCTTGCATATGCCGCAATAGCACGTCGTCGTTCTGAAACCCCAGAACACTGACATTCGCCCCTGCTTCGCGCTTCACCTCCTTGAACTCCGGGCCGTCGCCAATCACGATCAGGTGCTTATCCGGCATCTGCGCGAAGGCTCTGACGATCAGCGCGACACGCTTATAGGGAACCAGCCGCGAAGAGGTGAAATAATAGCCTTCCTTTTGACCACCGATCCGAAAATACTCCGTATCGACGCCGGGATAGATGACATCGGCGTTCCGGCGATACGCCTTCCAGATACGACGGCTTATATATTTCGAACAGGAAATGAAATGATCAACGCCATTCGCCGTACGCGTGTCCCAGATCCGCGCAGCATGGAGAAAATAGCGTGCAAAAATCCCCCGAACATTCCTGTTGAGATTCTGGTGACGCAGATATTGGTGCTGCAGATCCCAGGCATAGCGCATCGGCGTGTAGCAATAGCTGATATGCAACTGATCCGGACCAGTAATGACACCTTTTGCCACCGCGTGGCTATTTGAAACAATCAGATCGTACCCAGAAAGATCGAATTGCTCGACGGCGATCCGCATCAGCGGAAAGAAATAACGATAGATGCGTGGCACCAGGATGAATTTCTGCAAAAAGCTGGTCTTGAACACCTTGCCCATGAATTTGTCGTTGAACCGGCCTTTGGTAAAATCGATCAGACAAAAAAGATCCGCTTCTGGAAACTCCTTGAGCATCTCCGACAGGACTTTTTCTGACCCAGCGTAAGTCACCAGCCACTCATGAACGAATGCAACCTTCATAGGAGCTCCATAATTTTACTCAACGCATAAAAAATATTTTAAGCTTCCTCCCCACGCTTTTGCTTCACTCGGTCACGCCGCATTCGCTTCGTCCGTTCATCGTTCTTTAAAGTCTTCACCCGGCAGTGCCTCGAAAAAAAGGCGCCGCACGGCATGCGCCCGCAACGTTTACTTTCGCAACCTCCGGTCACCAGTCAGAAAAACCCTGACAGCACTCCCCAAATTGTCTCAAATTTTAAAAAACTCTCTGAAGAAACACTTATGGATTTTTAATTCCTCAATCTTCCCAGAATACTTCCATCAGTCGTCGCTTTGCGCATTATCTTATATCCCAAACAAAATTTTCTAGCCGAAACAACCCATCCGTTTCAACGAAAATACATGCCGCAACAACACCCGTTCACGACATAGTGTCGCCCCCCAAAACAGGCTTGCGAAAATCTTAAGACAAAACGGCGCCCACGCCGCATCAGACAGCAGCAAAATTGCTGTTTTTCCAAGAGAACGATCTTATGACGTTACGATCAAGCAGAAGAGAAGCGCTTCTTTTTAAAGAAAAAGAAGCAGAAAACTTGATAAACTGCCCCCTGCCGGTTTCAACGCCACAGGCCCAGCCCAGCCAAAAGTTCTTCCGGCGCTTTTTCAAAAAGCGGCTTCTTCCTGTTTCAACCTAATCCTACCACGCTCTAAAGGCAGTTTCGGCGGCAGCTTGATAGCGCTGATCAGCGACCGGACCTCATTACGCGCCGCAATATGCGAAAGGCCAAGCGAAATGCCGATATTCGCCTCGCGCACATCCATCAGCGTCAACCCCTGCAAATAGAGCTCACGGAAAATCACGCGCTCGCCAAACCCTTTCTGCGTGCGAAAGCCGATCCGCTTGGCCAGGCTCTCCAAGGTCTCGCCGACATCCCGCTTATTGCGCGCCTCCACCGCGGCGAGCCGGTTGCGCATCACGATCCAGTCGATCTTGCCGCGATCCCGGGTAAAGCGCTGTTTGCGCGCTTCCCAGACCATTTCGGAATAGATGCTCGGATGGACGATATCGTGATTGTCCGGGTCCACCTTCGCCAGCATCGAAAAATCGACGAAACTGTCATTGATCGGCGTGATCAGAGTGTCCGCCTGGGCATGGCCGTAGCGCGACAGATAGGTGTCCGCCCCGGGACAGTCGATGACAACCACATCCACGCCGCCGCTCAGCGCGGCGAAGGCCGCATCGAAACGCGCGCGCTCCTCGGCCTCGGCCTCCGGGCGGTGATCCAGCGTCGAGCGGTGCACGGCATGGAATGCCGGCAGCGGCAAAGGCACCTGCTTGCGCGCGGCGAAATTCTGGCGGCCCGCCAGCGTACCGGCCAGCGTCCCCTGCCTGGCATCCAGATCCATGGCGCCGACGCAGTAGCCCTCCCGGAGCAAAGCGACGATGATGTGGATGGCGGTGGTGGATTTCCCCGACCCGCCCTTCTCATTGCCGAGGACGATGACATACGGGCGGTCTAACGCGGTAACGTTGGCCATGCAGCGCTCCGGACACGGATGGATAGCTCGATCACAGCCACCTTGCCGTTCCGGCTCCGAGTTGTACCAGCGCCCCCCGTGGCGCAAAAACACCGCTTTGAGCGCGACCGGTTTAGGAAAAATCATAAGGAAGGCTTCTTTTTGTGAACAAAAAGAAGAAAAAAACTTTTTGCTAAACTGGGCTGTGCTGGTTTCGACGCCACAGACCCAGCCAGCCAAAAGTTTTTGCGCCGCTTTTTTTAAAAAGCGGCTACTTTCCGGCTCTAAAGGCCACGGCCTTCGTACCGAGTTCGGCTACGACTCGGTACGAAGCTAAATTTCCCGTTTCGTTCCCCGCCGGCCTATTTGCCGGTGAGGATCCGCTCGAACAATTCCCGCACGGTCGGGATAAAGCCGTTCGAATAGAAGGAGTCCGTCGCGAAGCGGAAGGCGTTGTGCCCGGCGAACATCAGGTTGTGATCCAGCGCCGCCTCGTCTTCCGGATTTGCATGCGCAATGTCCTGCAACGTCTTCTGAATGCAGAAGCTGCGTGGATCGGCCTTTTTGCCGTTATCGTAGTCCGGCCCTTCCTGGCTCCAGTTGGAGAAACGGCACTGGCTGAGGCAGCCCATGCAGTTCACTTGGTCGGTGTGGATTTCCTCGGCCTTTTCCGGTGCGACGAAAATCAGCGTGGAATCAGGGGTGCGCAAAGCCTCGGTGAAACCGGCCTCTTCCCAGTCCCTCACCCGCGCATAGTCCGGCGCGGTAAGATAGACCGAGCGCTTGCGGGCGCCGACCCCGTATTCCACCAGATGCTCGCCCACCGGCTCCGGCGAATACGCCACCTGGCGCTCGTTCCGGCCGCGCAGTTCCTGGATGAAGTCATTATTCACCGCCGAGGAATAGAACCCGGTCGGCGAGAAGCGGTTGAGGAACACGTCGCCCGGTTTCAGCGTGCGAAGCCGTTCCTTCCAACTCGCCGGAATCGGGCTTTCCTTGGTCAGCAACGGGCGGGTGCCGAACTGGAAGGCGATCGGGCCGAGGTCGGGATTGTCGATCCAGTCCTCCCATTCCTCCAGCGCCCAGACACCGCCGGCCATGATGATCGGCGTCTCGCCGAGGCCGAACTCGCGCATGATCTTGCGCAGCGCCAGCACGCGGGGGAACGGATGCTCCGGCCGTGTTGGGTCCTCGCTGTTGGACAGGCCGTTATGCCCGCCGGCCAGCCAGGGGTCTTCGTACACCACGCCGCCCAGCAAATGCGACACCTTGGAATAGGCGCGCTTCCACAGCGCGGAAAAGGCGCGGCCGGAGGAGACGATGGGGTAATAATGCACGTTGAATTGCGCGGCGATGTCGGCCAGGCGATAGGGCATGCCGGCGCCGCAGGTAATGCCGTTCACCAGCCCCTTGGTGCGTTCGAGAATCCCGGCGATCACCCGCTCCGCCCCGCCCATCTCCCAGAGGATATTGGCGTGGATGCGGCCCTTGCCGCCGGAAATATCGTAGGCGCGCTGCGCTTGGGCAACGCCGCCCTCGATCGCATAGGCGATCAGCTCTTCATGGCGGTCACGGCGGGTCCGGCCGTGATAAAGCTGCGGGATCGGCCAGCCTTGCTCGTCGTAAGTGTCGGCGTTCACGGCGGAAAACGTACCCGCGCCGCCGCTGGCGGCCCAATGGCCGCAGGTGATCCCGCTGGAAACGGCGACACCCTTGCCACCTTCGACCAGCGGCAGAATTTCTGTGCCGCCCATCCGGATGGCGTTGATAAGCTTCATTTTATGAAAACCTTGGCTCCATCGGGCTTCACCCCGAAATAAATGCGCGCCCCTTCCGCTCCGTTCTATTACCAGATTGATACACCGCGTGAAGTGGGAAGAGAAGCAAAAGCGCATGGCGCCCGGGTGAATAGGGATTTGCCCCAGCCCGGACCAAAGCGCAATTGGCCCCGGCGCAACCGCACTCTATAAGGGCGCGATGGATCTGAATTTTTCGGAAGAAGAAATCCAACGCTACGCCCGGCACATCCTGCTGGCCGATATCGGTGGAACCGGCCAGGCCAGGCTGAAGGCGGCGAAAGTGCTGATCGTCGGCGCCGGCGGGCTCGGCTCGCCGCTCGGCCTGTATCTGGCCGCGGCCGGCATCGGCACGATCGGCCTGATCGATCACGATGTGCTGGAACTCTCCAACCTGCAGCGGCAGATCGCGCACAGCAGCGATTGCGTCGGCCAGCCGAAGGTCGATTCCATGGCGGCGGCGATGCGGCGCATCAACCCGCTGGTGCGGATCGAGCGGCACAACCAGCGGCTCGACGCCGGCAATGTCGCGGCGCTGGTGGCAGGCTATGACATTATCTGCGACGGCACGGATAATTTCACCACGCGCTTCCTGGTGGCCGATGCCTGCGTGGCGGCGAAGCGCACGCTGATCAGCGCCGCGGTGCTGCGGTTTGAAGGCCAGCTCGCCACGTTCAAGCCGCACGCGGATCCCGAAGGCCCGTGCTATCGCTGCCTTTACCCCGAACCGCCGCCGGAAGGGCTGGTGCCCAGCTGCTCGGAAGCCGGGGTGCTGGGCTCCGTAACCGGGGTGATGGGCACGCTGCAGGCGACCGAGGTATTGAAGGAGATCTGCGGCATCGGCAGCTCGATGTCCGGCTGGCTGCTGGTCTGGGACGCGCTGCGCATGGAATTCCGCAAAATCCGCCTGCGAAAGGATCCTGCATGCCCCGTCTGCGGCTAAAAAGTGCTGCACTCGGCCTGCTGCTGCTGTGCGGCTGGAGCGCCGCCCCGCAAGGTGCGGGCCCCGGCCCGGCGATCGGCTCGGTGACGAAACTGCCCGTGCCCCGCTTCGTCTCGCTGCGCAGCAACGAGGTGAATTTCCGCGCCGGGCCAGGGTTCCAGTACCCGATCAACTGGGTCTACCAGCGCGACAACCTGCCGGTGGAGATCATCGGCGAGTTCGACGTGTGGCGCCAGGTGCTGGCGCCAGACGGCGGCACTGGCTGGGTGCATGAGGCGACCATCCGCGCCCGCCGCACCTTCATCGTCACCGCGACGCAGGCGGCCTTGCGCAGCGCGCCGGATGCCGAAGCCGGCATTGTCGCTTATCTCAACCAGGGGGTCGGCGGTGCGCTGATCGCCTGCGACTCGAACGCCGATTTTTGCAAGGTCTCCACCGGCAGCGAGACCGGGTTTCTGGCGCGGGAGGATTTCTGGGGGGCTTTCCCTGACGAGGCAATCAAGTAAAACCACCGCCAACACGCCTTCAGCGGCGACAACGTGAGGCCAATTCCAGTTTTCCACAGAAAACGACTCGTCTAGCCCTCTCCACATATTGCGGGTTGCTTCGCCCACCTCTACTGTATTTGGTAGAGAGAGTGAGGAGGGCCACAATATGGAGTGGACGGAAGAGGCGATTGCCAAATTACGGACGCTGTGGGCCGAAGGTCTGTCGACCGCGGAAATTGGCCGCCGCCTGAACATTTCCAAGAACGCGGTCGTCGGCAAGGCGCATCGCCTGAGCCTGCCGCCACGCCCTTCGCCGATCCGCCGTGTCGAAGGCCAGGCTGCTTCACCGCGCCCGAGCACACCGAAGCGGACCCAGGGCCCAACTTTGCCGCCGCTCTCCGCCTCGATCGGCGCGCCGGCTCCGGCGTTGCGCGCGATCATGCCCGCACCGAAATCCAGCCAGCGCGCCACGCCCTGCTGCTGGCCGATCGGCGAGCCGGGCAAGCCGAGCTTCCATTTCTGCAACGCCGCCGCGGCCACGGGCAAACCCTATTGCGAAGAGCATGCCGGGATCGCCTATGTCCGCATCCGCGACCGCCGCGAAGACGCCGCCTGAGCGCTGGCAGCCCGATCGCGCCCGAAAGACCTTTTTGACGCGGCGCGCGGGCGCAAAGACAACGGTTTTTGCTGTCGTAACAAAAGCCGCAAAAAAAGACATACCCTTCCCAGTGGAATTGCAAACATGTGCTGCGTTGCAGCACATGTTTGCAATTGATGTTTGCCGCCCGCTGCGTTTAAGTTGCCCCGCCGGCTAAAAGGCCCGGCGCAAAAAAGAACTGACCCACGCCCGGGAAAAAACCCGGCATGAAAGGTGTCGAAATGGAAACGACGCAAGAAGAGAATGCAAGACAGGAAAAAGCGCAGACCGGCATCGTCAAATGGTTCAACCCCGGCAAGGGCTACGGCTTTATCGCCCCGGATGCGGGCGGCGATGATATTTTCGTGCATATCAGCGCAGTGCAGCATGCCGGCCTCCGCAAGCTGAACGAAGGCGAGCGCGTGCGTTTCGCCCTGCAGCAACGCGAAGGCCGCGTCGCGGCGATCGGGATCGAACGCCTGCATTAGACTTTCCGCCGCGCCGTCTGATACTACCGCCCGGCAGTTAAGGAGGCGGGTATGGCGCGGAATTTGGCAGGATTGGCAGAACAGAACGGCGGAGCCCACTTGGCCGAAACGTATCCGTTGCATGCGGTGCGTCCCGGCGAGGTGGACGCGCTGCTGCTGCGAATGCCGGCCGCGCATGCAGCCGCCCTGCGTCTGCATCATTTTACCGGCGCCGCCGGCAGCGTCGTGCTGCTGCCAGGCGAAAATGGCTTGGCCGGCGCCGTGCTCGGCCTGGGCGATGGACCGGCCCTGCATGGTTTTGGTGCCGCCGCCTTGGCCCTGCCGGCGGAGCGCGTGTGGATGCCCCAGCCCGGCGATTACACCGCAGATGATGCCGCACTCGGCTTCCTGCTCGGCGCCTACCGGTTTGACCGGCTGAAGGGCCAGCAAAAGCCGGTCGCATGGCTGGCCGCGCAAGCCGCCTCCCCGCGCGCTTGCGCCATCGCCGAGGCGGTCTGCCACGCCCGCGACCTGATCAACACGCCCGCCAATCTGCTCGGCCCTCAAGAACTCGCCGACGCCGCCATTGCGACCGCAACGCGCTTCGGCGCGAACATCAGCCGCATCCAAGGCGAGGCACTGCGTCTGCGCTATCCCGCCATGCACGCGGTCGGCGCCGGCTCTGAACGCCCGCCCGAGGCCGTGCTGGTGGAATGGCAAGGCTCCGCCGCCACCGCCGATGCGCCGCTGATCTCCCTCTGCGGCAAGGGGGTCTGTTTTGATACCGGCGGCTACGACCTGAAGCCCAGCGCCGCCATGCTGCGCATGAAAAAGGATATGGGCGGGGCGGCGATCATGCTCGGCTTGGCGCAGGCGGTGATGAGCCTCAATTTGCCGGTACGGCTGCAATTGCGCCTCGGCTGCGTGGAAAACAGCATCTCCGGCCATGCCATGCGTCCGTCGGACGTGCTGACGACGCAGGCGGGACTGACCGTCGAGGTCGGCAACACCGACGCCGAAGGGCGGCTGGTATTGTGCGACCTGCTCGCCGAGGCTTCGATCGACACCCCCGATTGGCTGATCGACGCGGCCACGCTGACCGGCGCTGCGCGGGTCGCCCTCGGCCCTGATCTGCCCGCTTTTTTCTGTACGGATGATGAATTATCCGTAACGATTCTAACCGCCGGTCAGGCCGTGCACGATCCACTCTGGCGCCTGCCATTGTACGACGGTTACGACAACTGGATCGACAGCACGGTTGCCGATCTCAACACCGTCGCCAGCAAACCAATGGCCGGCGCGATCGTCGCCGCCTTATTTCTCAAACGTTTCGTTCAAAAAAACATCGCCTGGGCGCATATCGACGTCTACGCCTGGAACGATGCCAATCGCCCCGGACGGCCGGAAGGCGGCGAGGCGCAGACCCTGCGTGCGCTGCTCGCCGCCATCGAAACCCGCTGCGCGCAAGCTTCCCAGGCATGCTCTGGAGAGAATTGAAAGCGGAATGTTACGGCGAATTGCAATGTTTTCATGTTTCAACAGCTTGTGCGGCGCGGCACGCACGCATAATTAGCGCAGGCTACGTTGTTTCTTGCAGGTTCATTCTCGTCGTTTTCTAGGTCAGCTTCCAAACCAATCCGAAATAAAAATCGTTTTATCCGATTTTTATAATAGATGTGATTCTGACATATCTTATCGAATACGCATCAGACTAGATCGTATCGAAACCGAAGTGAATTTACAGGAACCAGCGTATCATTCTGTAAGTTCTAAGGATTAAAGACTATGGCAGCGCAACTTTCATCGGATCAGCTTGTTGGCATTCTTCGTGATACGGTCGTCTCTCTGGTACGCCGCGACGGAGTTGATCTATCCGCGCGCCAGCTGGGCGTTTTTCTCACCTGTTATCTAAACGAAGGCGGCCACACGGTGCGCGGTCTGGCGCAGGATCTGAACGTGTCCAAGCCGGCGATCACACGCGCTTTGGACCGGCTGACGGAGCTGGATTTCGTGCGCCGCAAGGTCGACCCGGCAGACCGCCGCAGCGTGCTGGTGCAGCGCACCGTGAAGGGGGCTGCTTTTCTGCGCGAAACCCGCCATATTATGGCTGATGCGCTCACTTCCAACAAAACCGAGGCGGCCAGCCGCCGGGTCGCCAGCTAACATTTTCCAACCGCTTCGCCGCGCCCTTGGCGCGGCGGCGGTTGCCTCAGCGTTGTGGGGGGCTGCGCCAGCTTTGGCGCAAACCCCGCCACAGCCCCTGCAGCTCACCGCCGCCGATCAGGCTTTGGTCACCCAGGTCGAGACCTATCTCAACGACCAGAAGGGCCTGACCGCGAATTTTCTCCAGGTCGCCGCCGACGGTTCCACCCGCACCGGCCAGGCTTGGCTGCAGCGCCCGGGTAAAATGCGCTTCGAATACGATCCCCCTGACAAACAACTGCTGGTCGCGGGGTTCGGGCTGCTGGTCTATTACGACCCTGATCTCGACCAGACCACCAACATTCCGCTGGGGAGCACGCCGCTCGGCATTCTGCTCGCCAAGCATGTCGACCTCACCTCGGGCAACGTGGTGATCACCAACATCCAACAGCAGCCCGGCGAGGATGACATCACCCTGATCCGCAAGGGCAAGCCCGCCGCCGGCAGCCTGACGCTGGTATTCGGCACCGACCCGCTGGAATTGCGGCAATGGGTGGTGAACGATGCGCAAGGCCGGCAGACGCGCGTGAGCCTGTACGATGTGAAGCCGGGCGGCCCGTATCCGGATTCACTGTTCGAATACAATACCGGCGGCGCCAACGCGGTCGGTCCCAGCAATTAAAGAAGCCGCTTTTTAAAAAAAGCGGTTTTTTGCTCCTTTGGGACCGTGGCGTTGGAACCAGCACGGCCCAGGAGCAGAAGAGTTTTTCGCTGCTTTTTTTCAAAAAAAAGCGCTTCCCTTCACGCTCTGGATTTTTGCCGGCACCCCGCTAGGAAGGGCGCCATGCAAATCACCATCGCCACCTGGAACATCAACTCTCTGCGCCTGCGGCAGAACCTGCTGCATCAGCTGATGGACGGGCTCAAGCCCGACATCATCTGCCTGCAGGAAACCAAGGTCCCGGACGAACTGTTTCCGGAAGCCATTGCCGGCGCCATCGGTTTTTCCCATGTGCTGAAGCGCGGCATGAAGGGCTATAATGGCGTCGCCATCCTCTCGCGCTTTCCGCTCACGCTGGTGGATGATACGCCGGACTGGTGCGCAAAAAACGATTGCCGGCACCTGGCCGCGCAGGTGCAGGCCAATGGCGCGCCGCTGACCGTGCATAATTTCTATGTCCCCGCCGGCGGCGACATTCCCGACCGCGAACAGAACCCTAAATTCGCCCACAAGCTCGACTTCATCGAGGAGGCGCGCGCGCATTTCGCCGCCTATCCACCGTCGCGCGCGGTGCTGGTCGGCGACCTCAACATCGCGCCGCTGGAACATGACGTGTGGAGCCATAAGCAACTGCTCAACATCGTCAGCCACACCCCACCGGAAACGGAAGGGCTGAATGCCTGGATGGCGCAAGGCTTTACCGACGCCATCCGGCATTTCATCCCGGCGGACCAGAAACTCTACACCTGGTGGTCCTACCGTAACCGCGACTGGGCGGCGTCAAACCGTGGCCGCCGGCTGGATCATGTCTGGGTGACGCCGGACCTGCTGGGCGGCCTCACCGGCTATAAAATCTTGAAAGAGGCGCGGGACTGGGAGCAGCCTTCCGACCACGTGCCGGTCAGCCTGACGCTCACGCTCTGATCAGGCAAGCAAGCAGCCGCTTTTTTAAAAAAAAAGCGGCGCAAAAAACTTTTGCTAAACTGGGCCCAAGGCAGCGAAACCAGAACGGCCCAGATTAACAGAAGTTTTTTGCTTCTTTTTTCAAAAAAGAAGCCCTTCCTCTCTCCTTAACCCATCTTTGACATGTTTCTCACAAAAGTTGTTTTGTATCATATAGATGGGTTATTTTTCTGCCCTCGTATGGCACTACTTTTATTCACGGTCTGTGGGGCAGCAGATCAAACGATGGTGCGCTGGGTGCCGCCCGGATTGGGTGAGAGGTCGAGTGCGGCGTAGATTTCCTGTTGATGGGGTTCTGGGCGGCTACCCTTGCGGACATGAACGGTCCGTCCGTCGCGGCATTGCAGGGTGGTGGTGATGCGCACCTGGTTCGACAGGGTGTCGCGGATGGTATCCCAGGAGTTTTTGATTCCCTGGGCCTTGAGCTGCAGGCGCATGGTGTGCACGATGCAGTAGGCGATCAGGCTGATGAACAGGTGGCCTTCCACCCGGCGCTCGATGCGATGGTAGACGGGGCGCATGCCGAGGTCTGTTTTCAGCGAGCGGAAGACCGCCTCCAGATTGGTCAGCATGGAATAGATCCGCCATAGCGTGGCGTCGTCCGGCTCGGTCAGCGTGGTGCGCAGGCAATAGATGCCGGGATTGGCCATGGAAGAGTTGGCCTTCGGCGCCTTTTTCCAGGTGATGGCGGTAACGGTCTTGCCGGCTTCGTCCAGCGTCAGCTCGATGGTGTAATGCTGGGCGGCGCGGGCGTACTTTTCCTTGGCGCGGCCGATACGTTCGCGGATCTTGCCCGGATCTTTGATGGCGCGGGGCTTCGTCAGGCCGGCGGCCAGTTTTGTCAGCTCTGCCTCGAAGAAGTCGGCCTTTTTGGTGTCGATCGCCCGGTCCTTTTCGGCGCGTGCCGGTGAATAGCAGTAGAGCAGTACTTCATTGCGGCCGGCCTCTTGAACCCTCTGAACCTGTACCGACTGGCCTCTGGCGGTCGGAACCTCGATCGCCTTCTCGGGATCGAAGATCCGCGTCTGCTTGCGACTGACCACGACATAGCGATAGCCCTGCTCAGTCAGCCAGGTGAGATTGGCCTCGCTGGCGATGCCGGCATCCATCACCACCGTAGCGCCGCTCGGTGCGGCCAGTTCCGCCAGCATTTCTTGCAGTGTGCCGGCCTCGCCGGCATTGCCGGCGAAGACGCGGCTGCGTTTGGGAAAGCCGCTGACGTCGAGCACCAATCCCATGGTCACCAACGGACAATCGCTGCGTTTTTCCTTGGATCGGCCGCGTTTTGCCTTGCCGATGCCGGCGGCGCTTCCTTCGAAATAGGTGTTCGTCAGATCATAGAGCGTGATCGTCTCGCTCAAATCGAACAGGGATTTCGTGGCCCCGAAGATATGGGCCTCGAGAGCATCGCGATGTTTTAGAAGAGTGTCGGCACTGCGATACAACTGTTGCAGGTCCATCCCCTCATAGTCGTAATCGATCAACTCCCCCAGGGCCGTGCGGTGTTGCAACCAGTCATGAGTCGCCAGCTCGCTGGCCGGAACAGCCATACGGCCGATGATGTTCCCCACTGCCGCGGCGATCTGCGGCTTGTTGAAGCCGAGCCCACGCAGTTTGTCGTCGATGCCGAGACGCCGCAACGTTGTCAGCGCCGCATGCTCCACGCCGACATGGCGGGGCCGGATGAGCTCCAATGTATCGAGATCAACGTCGTGAAACCGATCCGCCGCGGCCGGACGCCCATCCCCGGCCGCCGCTTGGTCTCCGGGGCGGGCGACGATCCTCGCCGCGTAGCGTTGGGCCAACTCTTCGATGGCCGGACTGGGGGTGACCAGCGATGCCTGAGCGCGCAACACATCCTCGATCCGCACCGCCAGGGCCGTCCATTCGGCCTGCGGCAGATCGAAATGTGCCCCCAAATTCAAAACCGTGTGCTGCCGCACGGCTCCGCCGATGCGGGCCGTCTCCACCAACCGAAAGGTAAAATATTCTTCTCCGGTCTTGCCGTTACGGGTCTTGGTGCGCCGAATGAACATGGGGCAACACTGCGCTCTGAAATCGGCAAAAATCAACCAAAATCGACTAAAAACTAAATATTATGGCACTACAAAAATCAGCCGCAGAAGAAATGGCGAATTTCCGCCATTTCTTCTGCGAGAACAGGCCAAAATCCTCCAAAATGACCGGAATCATGTCAAAGATGGGTTAAGGCGTGCTGATCTTCCAGCCACTCAACGTCGGCTGGCAGAACATCGGCAGGCCGTTCGGGGTCAGCCCTTCCTTGGTCAGCCCCATCAGGTCGCGGATGGCGCGGAAGATCCCGCCATGCGCGACGATCAGCAGCGGCCCGGGCATCGCCAGCACACGGCTCATTGCCGCTTCGGCGCGTGCCGTCAGCGCCGCGAAACTCTCCGCCCCCTCGGGCGTCGCGCGGCCTTCCATCCATTCGGTGAACCAGGGGTGCAGCGGCTTGCCTTCCATGCCGCCAAAAACAACCTCGCGCAGATCCGAACTCGTAGCTCACCGGCAGTTTCAGCACCTGGTTGACGATGTCCGTGGTCTCGCGCGTGCGCAGCATCGGCGAGGACACGATGGCGGCAATCCCCTGCCCCGCCAGCAACGGCCCGGCCGCGGCGGCCTGGGCGCGGCCATTGGCGTTCAACGGCATTTCGGTCGCGCCCTGGCTCAGCCCGGCGGCGTTATAATCCGTCTCGCCGTGCCGGAGATACCAGAACGGCGTGGAGGGCAGCGGCACCTAGGCCAGCCCCTCGGCCTGCAGCACGCGCATCGTTGCCGGACGCGCCAGCAGGCGGTCGAGATGCGCCTCGAAAGCCGCCGGCAGCGCGATCTTCGCGCGGTTGCGCGCCCAGTATTCCAAAAAGAACAGCGCCCCCTCGACGATGGAGAACTCGCCCAGGATGTACTCCTTGTCGCCCAGAACCGGCACCAGCAGCTCGAAGCCTTTGGCTATGATGTCCCGCCCGGCCTGCTTCACCCCTCCCTCCTCCGCCGCGCCCGGCGCGAACAAAGCCGGGCGGAAAATGCGGGTAAAGCCGCGCATATGGACGGTGGCGATCAGGTAGTCGAGCAACTCCAACGCCCGCACCTCACCCTCCAGCCCCGGCGGCAGCAGCTTCGCCGCCGGCTTGGCACGGCCGAGATAGAAGGCGATGGCGGGAAATTCCGTCAGATAGCTGCCATCGTCGCGCTGCAGCAACGGCACCTTGGATTTCGGGTTGATCTCGGCGAACGGCGCCTTGTATTGCGCGCCGGTCGCGAAATCGACCTTCTCCAACTGATAGGGCTCGCCGATCTCCTCCAGCAGCAAATGAATACCCATCGAGCAGGCGTTCGGCGCGTAGAAGAGTTTCATCAGGCGGGCTCCTTGGCGAAAAATCCTCAGTCGAACAGCGAGCTGACCGAACTTTCCGTGGAAATGCGGCGCATCGCCTCGGCCAGCAAGGGGGCGATGGAGAGCTGGCGCACGTTATGCGCCAGGCGCACCGCCTCGGTCGCGGCGATGGAATCGGTGATGGTCAGCATCTCGATCGGCGAAGCGGCGATGCGCGCCACGGCGCCGCCGGAGAGCACGCCATGGCTGACATACACGCTGACGGAGTTCGCGCCATTGGCCAGCAGCGCTTCCGCCGCATTGCACAGCGTGCCGCCAGAATCGACGATGTCGTCGATGATGATGCAGTCCCGCCCCTCAACCTCGCCGATGATGTTCATCACCTCGGACACGCCGGCGCGCTCGCGGCGCTTGTCGATGATCGCGAGATCGGCGTTCAGCCGGCGGGCGATGATACGGGCGCGCAGCACGCCGCCCACATCCGGGCTGACGATCATGATGTTGCGGCCGGCAAAGCGCTCCTCGATATCGCGCGAGAACAGCGGTGCGGCGGGCAGGTTGTCGACGGGAATGTCGAAGAAACCCTGGATCTGGCCGGCATGCAGATCCATGGTCAGCACGCGGTTAGCGCCGGCCTCGGTGATCAGGTTGGCCACCAGCTTTGCGGAAATCGGCGTGCGGGGGCCGGATTTGCGATCCTGCCGTGCATAGCCGAAATACGGGATCACCGGTGTGATGCGGCGGGCGGAGCCGCGGCGCAGCGCATCCAGGGTGATCAGCAATTCCATAAGATTGTCGTTGGTCGGGTACGAGGTCGACTGGATGACGAACACGTCCTCGCCGCGAACATTCTCATGAATTTCAACGAAAACCTCCATATCGGCGAAGCGCCGCACCGAGGCGCGCGCCAGCGGGAGGTTCAAACCGGCGGCGACAGCCTCAGCCAGCGGGCGGTTGCTGTTGCAGGCAACAATCTTCATGAAGTCGTCTTTCCGGTTGGGCAGGGAGTTTTGGGTGGGCGCGGTTTAGCAACCAGCTTTCAGTCTGTCCATTAACCCGAGAGTTCACGAGACCGTTCCGTCGCCGCCTGGATGGCGTCACGGAACGTTTTCGGCCAGGCATCATCAGCGCGCAACACCGCCAGCGCCCGCTCGGTCGTGCCCTTGGACGAGGTCACGGCGACGCGCAACTTGGCAGCATCCTCATCAGAGGCGGCCAGCAGCGCCGCGGAGCCGATCACCGTCTGCCGCGCCAGCGTGCGGGCCAAAGACGGCGGGAGCCCCTGGTCGAGCCCGGCCTGCTCCAGCAATTCGGTGAGCAGGAACACATAGGCCGGGCCGCCGCCGGAGATCGCCGTCACCGGGTCGAGCAGATCCTCATCCTCGACCCAGGCGAACGCGCCGGTGGCCGCCAGCAGATCCTGCGCCAGCTCGCGCTGCCGGGGCGAAACATGCGGGCTGCTCACCGCCACGGTGACGCCCTGGCGCACCGCGGCCGGGGTGTTCGGCATGGCGCGCACGATGGCCGCCTTCACGCCCAGCATGGCGCCGACGGCATGAATGGTCTTGCCCGCCATGATGGAAATATACACGGCATGGCCGGCGAAGCGGGCATAGGCCGGCAGCGCCTCCGCCGCCATTTGCGGCTTGACCGCCAAAATCACGGCCTCGGGCACAAAGCCCGGGGGGATTTCCGCGGCTGTTGCGACCACGGTGACGCCTGTGCCGGCAAGCGCAGCAGCCTCCGGTGCGGGGTCAACGACCACCGCGGCGGAAAGCCCTTGTTCGCGCCAGCCGGCGAGCATGGCGCTGCCCATCCGGCCGCCGCCGACGAGAAGAAGAGAAGGAAGAGCCTGTGTCATGGCAAGCGATATGTCACGCTTCGCCGATACACTCCAGCATCGCCGCCTCCAGCGCGTCACTGGGAGATTTGCCGCCCCAGAGCACGAACTGAAAAGCCGGGAAAAAGCGTTCGCATTCGGTCAGCGCGATATCGACCAGATCCTCGATCGATTCCGCCGATGCGCTGGGCGTGCCGCGCAGCAGCACCGAATGGCGGTAGATCGGCATGCCGGTGTCTTCGTCCATGCCGAAATGCCCGATCCAGAGTTTTTCGTTCGCCTTCGCCAGCAGCTCATACAAAGCCGAGCGGCGCTTCTCCGGGGCCTTCAGGTCGAAGGCGCAGGAGAAATGCATCACCGAAATCTCGTTCGACCAGCAGAAATACAGGCCGTAATCGCACCATTTGCCAGGCGCCTCGGCGGCCATGTCCGACTCCGAACGGCGATCGAAAGCCCAGTCATTGGCGGAGATCACCTGCTCGACCAGGTCGAGCGGATTGGCGACGGTGGGAGTGTCGTAGGAAATGGCGAGGCTCGACATGGGAGTCTCCTTATCCAAATGAGCGCCAAACGGGGCGGAGACTGAAACTAGCCATGGTGCCAGAATCGTCCCTCCACCACAACTCCTAGTCTACCGGGTTTATGCGCCTCACCGCAATGCGGAACACGGTGGCAGCAAAAGCAGCCGCTTTTTGAAAAAAGCGGCGCAAAAACTTTTGCAAATCTGGGCCCGTGCCATTGAAACCAGCACGGCCCAGAATACAGAAGTTTTTTTGCTACTTTTTTTTACAAAAAGTAACCTTCCTGTCACGCCCTAGCGGCGCAGGATCGTCCGCCCGGCATAGCGCGCCACCGGGCCCAGCTCCGCCTCGATGCGCAGCAGCTGGTTGTACTTGGCGGTGCGGTCGGACCGCGCCAGAGAGCCGGTCTTGATCTGCCCGCAATTGGTGGCGACCGCGAGATCGGCGATGGTGGCATCCTCAGTCTCGCCCGAGCGGTGCGACATCACCGCGGTGAAGCCGGCGCGGTGCGCGATGTCCACCGCCTCCAGTGTCTCGGTCAGCGTGCCGATCTGGTTCACCTTCACCAGGATGGAGTTGCCGGTGCCTGCCGCAATGCCGCGGCGCAGACGCGCCGGGTTGGTGACGAACAGATCGTCGCCGACGAGCTGGAGCTTCGCGCCAAGCCGGTCGGTGAGCAGCTTCCAGCCCGCCCAGTCATCCTCGGCGCAGCCATCCTCGATCGAGGCGATAGGATAGCGCGCGGCGAGATCGGCGAGATAGTCAACCATGCCGGCCGCGTCGAAAGCCTTGCCCTCGCCTTCCAGCTTGTACACGCCGTCATGGAAAAATTCCGTAGCGGCGCAGTCCAGGGCGAACATCACATCCTCGCCGGGCTTGTAGCCGGCGCGCTCGCAGGCCTTGGCGATGAAGCCCAGCGCCTCGTCGGCGGATTTCAGCCCGGGCGCGAAGCCGCCCTCATCGCCCACATTGGTGTTGTGCCCGGCCTCGGCCAGCGCCTTCTTCAGCGTGTGGAAAATCTCCGCGCCGATCCGCACCGCCTCCGCGAGCGAGGCCGCCCCCACCGGCATCACCATGAATTCCTGGATGTCGATCGGGTTGTCGGCATGCTTGCCGCCATTGACGATGTTCATCATCGGCACCGGCAGCGTACGGGCGCCGACGCCGCCGATATAGCGGTACAGCGGCATGCCGTTATCCTCCGCCGCCGCCTTGGCCAGAGCCATCGACACGCCGAGAATGGCATTGGCGCCGAGGCGCGCCTTGTTGGGCGTGCCGTCCAGGTCGATCATGATGTTGTCGATGGCGATCTGCTCCTCGGCATCCATGCCGCCGATCGCGTCGAAAATCTCGGTTTCCACCGCGGCGATGGCGTTGCGCACGCCCTTGCCGCCATAGCGGGACTTGTCGCCGTCGCGCAGTTCCACCGCCTCATGCGCGCCTGTGGAGGCGCCGGAGGGCACCGCGGCGCGGCCGAAGGCGCCGGATTCCAACAAAACATCGACCTCGATGGTGGGATTGCCACGGCTGTCCAGGATTTCGCGGGCGGTAATATCGGCAATGGCTGACATGGGCGTGCTCCTTAGGGCTTACAGTCGAGGTAACCCAGGGTTTTGGCCGAGGCAAGGCCGGTTCGACGCTGCGAAACGCCGCTTTGGCGGTGACGCCAGGCGAAATTTGTTGCAAAGAAGTTTACAGCATAATCTGGGAGTCCTGAGATGACCACACATCGCCTGCCGGCATCGCCGCAAACCGTTAGTTTCGGGGGGTTCGACGCCGCCATTCCACCGGTCCTCACCGTTAATTCCGGTGACACTGTGGTGGTGGAAACCGTCTCCGGCATCTCGCTGAACCTCGACCAGGTCGGCTTCGACGTGCCCCCGGCGCTGCGCGCGATCCAGCAGGCCAACCTGCCGCGCGTCGGCCCGCATATCATCACCGGACCGATCGCCGTGGCCGGCGCCATGCCGGGCGACATGCTGGAAGTGCGGATCGACGCGGTGGAACCCGGCGCGGATTGGGGCTGGACCGCGGTGCTGCCGATGCTCGGCACGCTGCCGCAGGAATACTGGCTGCGCGACGTCTCCTACATCGGTGTGGACCGCGAGGCCCGCACCGCCAAACTCCCCTGGGGCCCGGTTCTGCCGCTGCAGCCGTTTTTCGGCGTGATGGGCGTGGCCCCCGACCCGCTTCTCGGCGCGCTCTCCAGCAAGGAGCCGCGGCGCCATGGCGGCAATATCGATAACAAAGAGTTGGTGGCCGGCAGCACGCTGTACCTGCCCGTCTTCACCCCCGGCGCGAATTTTTTCGCCGGTGACGGCCACGGCATGCAGGGCGACGGCGAAGTCTGCGTCACCGCGCTGGAAATGTGCCTGAACGGCACGTTCACCTTCGTCCTGCATAAGCACACCGATCCGGGCACGAAAACCTTCAGCTACCCGCGCGCGGAAACACCGACGCATTTCATCAGCATGGGCATGCACGAGGATCTCGACGAGGCAATGCGCATCGCGCTGCGGGAGATGATCGCCTTCATCTGCAGCCGCAGCGACATGACCGCGGTGGAAGCCTATAAAACCTGCTCCCTGGCGGTGGATTTCCATGTCACGCAAAGCGTGAACGGCGAGAAAGGCGTGCACGGCATGCTGCGCAAGGGGCTGATTTTTTAAGCAGGAAGAAGAAGCCGCTTTTTGAAAAAAGCGGCGCAAAAACTTTTGATCCTCTGGAGCCGGTGTCGTTGCAAACAGCACGGCCCAGAGGAGTAAAGTATTTTTGCTACTTTTTGTTCACAAAAAGTAGCCTTCCCCTCTTTCCTCTTCCCCTAGCAAAGGCTGTCGACGATCCTGTCCAGGAACGCGTCACAGCCTTCCAGCTCGTCGCGCGTGATGTATTCGTCCGGCTTGTGTGCGCGGTCGATATCGCCCGGGCCGCACACCACGCAGTCCAGCCCCAGCTGCGCGCTGAACAGCCCGGCCTCGGTGCCAAAGCCGGTCTTGTAGGGCACTTGCGTGCCGCTCGCCGCCATCGCCAAAGCGGCGATCGGGCTATCCGGCGCGGTCTCCACGCCCGGATAGGCATTGCGCTCCAGAACCTCGATCTCCGCCGGCAGGCCGCGCGCCTCATCCTCCGCCGCCACGCGCGAGGCCGCCACGCGCAGCCGGTCCAGCACTGCCGCCACATTGTCGCCGGGCAGGTAGCGGATCTCGAATTCCACGTCGCAGCGCTCCGGCACGATGTTCAGCACCGTGCCGCCATGGATGGTGCCGGCCTGCACGGTGCTGTAGGGCACCGCATAGGCGGCGTCATGCGCGCCTTGGGTACGCAGAAACTCCTGCAGGTCGCGCAGTTCCTGGATCATGCCCATCGCGAGATAGATGGCGTTGCAGCCAAGCCGCGGATTGGCCGAATGCGCCGCCAGGCCGTGGCAGCAGATGCAGCCATTGACCTTGCCCTTATGCCCCAGCGCCACGCGCAGCCCGGTCGGCTCGCCAATGATGCAGCCGCTGGCCGTAAAACCTTCCCGCTTCAGGGTCGCCAGCATGCTGCGCACGCCGAGGCAGCCGGTCTCCTCGTCATGCGACACGGCGATATGCAGCGGCCGGCGCAGGTTTTGCCTCCGGCTGCGCGCGGCGGCGGTCATGGCCGCCGCGATAAAGCCTTTCATGTCGGAGGCGCCGCGCGCCAGCAGCCGGCCGTCCTGCTCGGTCAGCGTGAACGGGTCGTTCGACCAGTCCTGCCCGTCCACCGGCACCACGTCGCTATGGCCGGAGAGCACAATGCCATCCCCGCCCGGAGGGCCGAAACGCGCGATGAGATTGGCCTTGCCCTGCCATTCCCCCGGCAGCACCCGCACCTCGCCCCCGGCCTCGGACAATTCCTGGGCGATGAAACGGATCATCTCCTCATTCGGGTCACGGCTGACGGATCTGAACGCGGCGAGCCGCGCGAGCATGTCCGGTGTGGATTTCATCTTTGTCATATCGGCACAAGGGGCCGGGCGATCAACTGCGCGGCCGATAAAAACGCTCGCCTAAACTTAAACCCGCTTTAAGCACCGCCGCTGTACCTAAGACTGCCGCCATTGGCCTCCAAAGGTGATCTTCGATGTCTGATACCGACGCGCTCAACGACCGCCTCGCCTTTCCGGATATGGACGAAAAACTCCTCAGCCGGCTCCGCACGTTGAAGCCGGTGCTGCTGACCGCCCTGCCGTTGGCGCTGGACGCGCTGTACGCGAAAATCCAGACCCGGCCCGAGACCATGCACCTCTTCGCCGACCCGCAAAAAATGGCCGGCGCCAGAAACCAGCAGCTCGCGCATTGGGACAAGATCACCACCGCCCGCTTTGACCAGGCCTACCTGGATGCCGTCACCAAGGTCGGCGAGGTCCATGCCCGGATCGGCCTGGAACCGCGCTGGTATGTCGGCAGCTACGCCCTCATCCTGCAACACCTGATCGCCGCGGTCATGCAGGCGCGTTGGCCCCAAAGCGGTTTCGGGCGCCGCAAAACCGGCCCAGCGGAGCTGGCACCGAGATCGCCGCCCTCACCAAGACGATGTTCCTGGACATGGAACTCGCCATTTTGGTCTATGTCGAAGCCTGCGAAACCGCCAAGCTCGCCGCCGAGGCGCGGGCCAAGGAAACCAGCCAGGCGGTGATGAAACTGGTCGGCGAGGCGCTGGTGGCGCTGGCCGCCGGCGACCTAACACATCGCATCGGCAATGACGTACCGGGCGAATACGCAACCCTGAAGAACGACTTCAACAACGCCGTCAGCCGCCTCGCCGGCACGCTCTCGACCATCCAGGCCACCGCCAATGTGATCAACAACAATATCGACGAAATCGCCTTCGCCTTGGACGATCTCTCCCGCCGCACCGAGCAGCAGGCGGCCAACCTGGTGCAGACCACGCCACCCAGGCGAATATCTCCGTCTCGGCCGCCAGCGGCGCCGCCAGCAATTCGCGCGGCGTGGTGACCGAGGCCGGCGGGGCGATGAACCAGATCGAGGCCTCGTCCCAGGAAATCGGCCAGATCATCGGCTTGATCGATGACATCGCCTTCCAGACCAATCTGCTGGCGCTGAATGCCGGGGTCGAGGCGGCGCGCGCCGGCGAGGCCGGGCGCGGCTTCGCCGTCGTCGCCTCCGAAGTGCGGGCCCTGGCGCAACGCTCCGCCGACGCGGCAAAAGCGATCAAGACCCTGATCTCCACCTCCTCCACGCAGGTGATCCAGGGCGTGGATCAGGTGCGCAAAACCGGCCAGGCGCTGGAATCGATCGCCACCAACGTCGGGCAGATCGAGGGCTTGGTCTCGGAAATCGCCGCCTCGGCGCAAAGCCAGTCCCTTGGCCTAAACCAGGTCAGCGAAGCAGTCGGCGAGATCAACCAGGTGGTGCAGCAGAACGCCGCGATGGTCGAGCAATCCACCGCCGCCGCGCAAGCGCTGCGGATCGAGATCAACGCCCTCAACCGCACCATCGCCGCCTTCAAAATCAATCTACCCGGCGAGGCGCGTTTGCCTGCCAGCCAGCCCGCTCCCACCGCGCCGCCCGCCTCCCCCCTGCCCGGCCCGCAATCGGCACCGGTCCGGCGGCCCTCTTTGGCCGACGTGCGCTCTTAGAGCACTGAAATAGGCAAGCAGCCGCTTTTCGAAAAAAGCGGCGTAAAAACTTTTTGCTCCTTTAAGCCTGCGGCGCTGAAACCAGCATGGCCCAGTTTAACAAAATTTTTTGCTACTTTTTGTTCACAAAAAGTAGCCTTCTCTTCGCCTTGCCCCCTAATCCTCGCGGTGCGGCACGTTCGGTCCGTAGACCGCGCCGAACTGGGCCAGCGCCTCCTGCACCTCCGCCTCGCTCAACAGCACCGGGCCACCGGCCGCCAGCGACAACACGTAATGCTGCGCCAGCGCCTCCAACTCGTTCGCCGCAGCCAGCGCCGACGCGATATCCTTGCCCACTGCGAGCCCGCCATGATTGGCCATCAGGCAGGCTGTGCGGCCCTCAAGGGCGGCGAGCACATGGGCCGAGAGTTCCGCCGTGCCGAACAGCGCGTAAGGGGCGCAGCGCACCGGCGCACCGCCGAACCGGGCGAGCATGTAATGGCAGGCCGGAAGCTCCTTCCGCGCCATCGAGAGGGCGGTGGTGTACGGCGCATGATGGTGCACCACCGCCCCCAACTCCGGCCGCGCCATCAGAACATCCAAATGGAACCGCCATTCCGAGGAGGGCCGGTAACGGCCGCGATAGGCGCCATAATCGCCGCTGGTCAGCAATAGCGGGATCATCTCCGGCGTCAGCGCGTCATAGGGCACGGCTGAGGGCGTGATGAGAATCCCCTCCTCCGTGCGCAGGCTGAGATTGCCGGACGTACCTTGGGCGAGGCCGAGTGCCGCCATTTTTTGCGCGGCGGCGATGAGGGTTTGGCGGTGGTTCATGGGTTGGCTCCGTACGCCAGCCCCTGGCGCACCGCAATCGCGCCGCAGCGCCCGGCAATTTCGGCCCGCAGGGGTTTTCATTTATAACGATTCCGTAAATATTTCAGCCAAAGGCGGAAGGGAGACGCAAAATTCACCGTCGCGAAATGATCATCTTCAGCCTGGCCGGGCTTGGCGGCTGCGCCGTGCTGGCGCCGCCCGGCGCGCATCTCTCCACGCTGCCCCCCCACCCGCCGGTTCCTACCGGCTGGGGCCGGGCGATGCGCTGATCATTCGCGTCTATGACGCGCCACAGCTTTCCGGCAGTTTTTCCGTCAACGATAGCGGCAGCGTCGATTTGCCGCTGCTCGGCCTGATCCAAGCCGCCGGAAGCAGCACCGGCCAGCTGGCGGCGGTGATCGCCCAGGCATTACAAAAAAATGGCCTGATCCTGCAGCCAAGCGTGGCGGTCGAGGTGACTGCCTACCGGCCGTTTTATATTCTCGGCGAGGTCAGCCGCCCCGGCCAGTATCCATTCCGCCCGGACATGACTGTTCTGACCGCAATTTCCATCGCCGGAGGCTTCACCGACAGGGCGGTGCAGGGCTATGTCGGAGTCACGCGGGATACAGGCAGCAGCCCTGCCCAATATCGCGCCCCTCTTTTTGCATTGGCGCAGCCCGGCGATGTCATCACAGTGTTCGAGCGTAAATTCTAAACCGGTCTCCCAAATCGCCATCCTCAACCTGGCGGTTTTCGCCGCGGGCTTCGTCACCTTCGTCAATATGTGGTGCACCCAGGCGATCCTGCCGGTGCTGGCCGCCTCGTTCCATGTGGCGCAGGCAGGCACCAGCTACACCGTCACCGCGCCGCTGATCGCCACCGCAATGATGGCGCCGATCGTCGGCGCGATCTCCGACCGGTTCGGACGAAAAAAATTCATCTGCGGCGCCGGGCTGTTGCTGGTGCTGCCGACGCTGCTGGCGGCCGCCGCACACAGCTTCGACCTGTTCTTGCTGTGCCGCTTCATCCAGGGTCTCACCCTGCCGTTCATCTTCACCATCACCATCGCCTATATAGGCGAGGAAAGCTCGGGTCCGGCCACGGTGCGCCTGGCCGGCACCTATACATCCGGAGCCATTTTCGGCGGTTTCTCCGGCCGGTTGCTCGCCGGTCTGGTCACTTCCGAGTTCGGCTGGCGCCCGGCCTTCATCGCCATCGCCATCGTCACTTTGGTCATGACCGCGATCATCGCCGCCATCCTGCCGCGAGAACAGAAATTCAAACCGCTCTACGGATTCACCAAGGCGCTGGAATCCTTTCCGCTGCACCTCTCCAACCCGCGCCTGCTCGCCACCTACGCGGTCGGCTTCGGCGTGCTGTTCAGTCTGGTGGCGGTGTTCACCTTCATCAATTTCCGCCTCGCCGCCGCCCCGTATTCGCTGGGGCCCGCCGCCTTGGGCGGCATTTTCGTGGTCTATCTCGGCGGGGTGGCGGTCAGCCCGGTCGCCGCACGCCTGGCCAACCGCTTCGGCCGCCGGGTGGTGATGAGCGCTGCCGCGCCGATCATCGTGGCCGGGCTGGCGCTTACTCTGGCCCGGCCGCTGCTGCTCATCGAGCTTGGCCTGCTGCTGGTCAGCTCCGCGATCTTCATCCAGCAGACCCTGGCCACCGGCTTCGTCGGCATGGCGGCGCGGAAGGCGAAATCCACCGCCGTCGGGTTTTACGTGACCTTCTATTACATCGGCGGCAGTTTCGGCGGCATCGTGCCGGGCGACGCCTGGCGCGACTATGGCTGGCCGGGCTGTGTCGCCATCGTCTGCGCCATGCAGTTGCTGATGCTGGGCTTCGCGCTGCGCTTCTGGAAGCTGCCACAGGTCAGCTGAAGCAGCCGCTTTTTTAAAAAAAAGCGGCGCAAAAAATTTTTGTTCCTCTGGGCCTATGGCGTTGACACCAGCACGGCCCAGATTAAAAAAAGTTTTTTTGCTACTTTTTGTTCACAAAAAGTAGCGTTCCTCTTCGCTTAGTTTCTAAACGTCACCGCTTGGCCTTCCGGCGCGCCCGCCACGGCGCCGTCGCGCATCACCACGCGCCCGCGCACAATGGTCGCCACCGGCCAACCGGTGCACTCCACACCGTCGAACGGCGTCCAACCGCATTGGCTGGCGATCCAGGAATTCTCGATCCGCCGGCGTGCTTTCAGGTCCACCAGCGTGAAATCGGCATCGTAGCCGGTGGCGACCCGCCCCTTGCCCACCGCGCCATAGATCCGCGCCGGACCGGCGGACATCAGGTCCACCATCCGCGCCAAAGAGAGTTTTTGCGCATTCACCTGTGTCAGCATCATCGGCAGCAGCGTCTGCACACCGGTCAGGCCGGCGGCGCAATCGGGCCAGGGTTTCTCCTTGGCGGCGCGGGAATGCGGCGCGTGGTCGGAGCCGATCGTATCCACCGTGCCGTCGGCCACCGCCGCCCAAGCGGCATGCAGGTGCCGCTCGTCGCGCAGCGGCGGGTTCATCACGCCATAAGCGCCGAGCCGCTCGTACACATCCGGCGCCGACTGCACGAGATGGTTCAGCAGTACCTCGACGCTCATCAGATCCTTATGCGCCTTCAGGTAATCCAGTTCCTCGGCGGTGGAGACGTGCAAGATATGCCCTGCCCGCTTAGTCTTGCGCGCCAGCGCCGTGATCCGCCTGGTGCCGAGAAACGCGCATTCCACGTCGCGCCAAACCGCATGGTTGCTGTACGGATCACCCGATTTGAACATCGGCTTGCGTTCCTGCAGGCGGAACTCGTCCTCGGAATGGAAGGCGATCCGCCGCCGCCCGCTGCGCATCACCCGCTCGATGTTCGCATCGTCCTCGACCATCAGGTTGCCGGTGGACGAGCCCGCGAAGACTTTGACCGCGCACACGCCCGGCATGGTCTCCAGCGTGCCAAGCTGTTCCGCATTCTCCTTGGTCGCGCCGACATAGATGCCGACATCGCAAAACGCGTGGCCGGCGATGTAGTCGTGCTTGGCGGTCAGCGTCGCGGCATCGGTCGCGGCCGGGTTGGTGTTCGGCATGTCAAAAACGGCCGTCACCCCGCCCAGCACCGCGCCCAGCGTGCCCGAGCGCATATCCTCCACGCCGGGGACACCGCCCTGCCCGCCATCGCGCAAATGCACATGCGGGTCGATGATCCCCGGCAGAACGTGAAGGTTCGTGGCGTCCAAAACCTCCGCCGCCGCGCCGAGCCCTGTGCCAATGGCGGCGATGCGCCCGCCGGTCACGCCGATATCCGCACGCACCTCGCCCCAGGGGAGAACCACGGTGCCGTTCTGCAGCAAAAGATCAAAGTTCATATCTGCCTCAAGGTAGAAAAAACATCGCCCGCCGGGGCCAGATTCAGCACATGCCGGCGGTGCCATAAAGCGGTGAACAGCAGCACCCAGGCGGCGAAGCCGGCGCGCTTCTGCCCGGCATTCGCCAGCAGCGCCCGGACTTTATCCGCTTCCGCCAACTCGGCAATGATCGGCTGGCGCGGCAGCAGCTCGCCCAGCACTTTGGCCTGTGCGGCGATCCACGCGCCCACCGGCACATCGAACCCCTGTTTTTTCGCGAACGGCCGGGCTGCCGGCAGGTTCTCCTCCAGCCACAGCCGGAGCAGGTATTTGCCGAGCCCCTTGCGCACCGCCATCTCGTTTGGGAGGGAGAACGCGAAGGCCGCCACCTCCTTGTCGATGAACGGGGTGCGCCCCTCCACCGCATGCGCCATCAGGCAGCGGTCGAGTTTCAGCAGCAGATCATGCGGCAGCCAGTCGGTCATGTCGGCGCGCTGCGCGGCCTTCAGCCGGCTGCCGCCAGTCTGCAATTCCTCCGCCGCCCGGATGCCGTCGCGCCAGCCATGCGGCGCCGCGCGCAGCACGTCCAGCCCGTCGAACACGCCTTTCGCCCGCATCTGCTTCGGGAAAAACCGCCTAGAGGCGGCACGGTAGCGGCCATAGCCCGCGAACATCTCGTCGCCCCCCTCGCCGGAGAGGATCACCTTCACCTCCTGGCGCGCCCTCTGCGCCAGGAACCAGCTGGGGATGATCGCATAATCGGCCACCGGATCGTCCATCGCCGCGACGATCTCCGGCAGATGCTCCCAGACCATGGCCTGGGTGATCTCCACCCGCTCATGCCGCGCCCCGGCGGCCTTGGCGGTGACGGCGGCGGCATCGCGCTCGTCGGCCACGCTCGCCTCGTCGAACCCGGCGGTGAAGGCCAGCACCGGCGAGGCGTTGAGCCGCGCCATCATCGCCAGGATCGCCGCACTGTCGATGCCGCCGGAGAGGAACATGCCGTAGGGCACGTCCGAGCGCTGGTGCAGGTCCACCGCGTTCTCCAGCACCGCATCCAGCCGGTACAGCGCCTCGGTCTCGTTGGCCGGCACGGCCTGGGGCACGGGAAAAGGCTGCACCTCGCGGCGTAGGATCTCGCCGGTCCGGATGGTCAGCGTCTCGCCCGGCAGCACCCGCTCGATGCCGGCAAAAATGCTCTGCCGCCCGGTGGTGAATTGCAGGTTCAACAGCTCATGCAGCTTCTGCCGGTCGAGCTCCCGCGCCACCCCGGCATCGAGCAGCGCCTGCGGCTCGGAGGCGAAGGCCAGCCCTGCGCCGGTTTGCGCCACGTAAAGCGGCTTAATGCCGAAATCGTCGCGCGACAGGGTCAGCGTCTTGAACGCACCGTCATGGATGGCGATGGCGTACATGCCGCGCAGCGGCGCCGCATAGGTGCCGCTGCCGCGCGCGAATAATTTGAGCGGCGGCTCGCAATCGCTTTGCGTGCGGAAATCATCCGGCAGCTGCGCTTTCAGCTCGCGGTAATTATAAATCTCGCCATTGGCGATCAGCGTCAGCGGGCCATGGAACAGCGGCTGGTCGCCGGTCGCGAGGTCGATGATGGCCAGCCGTGTATGCACCAGAGCCGTATCGAGCCCGATGAACTCGCCCGCCCCGTCTGGCCCGCGATGCGCCAGCGAGGCGGCGAATTGCGCCAGCATGGCGGGATCGGCCGCCAGGCCCGGGCGCAGCGAAATGCCGGCAATGCCGCACATTACGGCGCAACCCGGTGGAGAAACTCCATCCAGGCGGCGAGCACGGTGGGCTTGGAGAATTCCCCCTCGAACCGCCGCCGCCCGTATAAAGCCAGCCGCGCGCGCAGGGCCGCATCGCCGAGCATCACGCGCGCGCCCTCCGCCAAAGCGGCTGCGTCGTCGATCGGCACCAGCACCCCGTCCTCGCCCGGGCGGATCAGCTCGCTCGGCCCTTCCGAGGCGGCGGCCAGCACCGGCGTGCCCGCGGCAAAGCCTTCCAGCACCATGTTGCCCAAAGGCTCATGCCGCGAGGAGGAGACGAAAATATCCGCCGCCTTCAGCAGCGCGCCGGTATCCCGCCGCCAGCCCAGCAACTTGACCCGCGCGGCGAGGCCCAGCTCGGCGATCAGATTTTCCAGCATTGCCCGTTCCGGCCCCTCGCCGGCGATCACGCAATACACCTCCGGCAGCCGCGCCATGGCGCGGATCAGCGTGTCGAACCCTTTCACGCTATGCAGCCGCCCCAGGCCGAGCAGCAGCGGCGCCCCCTCCGGCACGCCCAGGGCCGACCGGTCCGCGGCTGTGGCATCGCCGAAATCATCGACGAAATTCGGCAGATACACCGCCCGCTCGCGCGGAAAACCGGTGTTCACGATGTAATCGACGATGCCTCGCGTATTGCCCACCAGGTAGCGGCAGGCGCGGAAATATTTGAGGTCGTAATAGCCGCCGAGCCGGCCGATATTCGTCCACGCCCCCTGCGGCAGATGCGCCGCACCACGGCTCATCCAGGCGATCGCTACCTCCGCCTTGAAATCGCGCAGGGTCCGCCGCACCCGGCCTTTGGTGAACACATCCAGCGGCCCGCCGAACCGGCACGACACCGGGTCCAGCCCGGCCTCGCGCAACCGCTGCAGCCGCTCCGGCGCGCCGCGCACCACGGGCAGCACCTGCTGCCCGGCCTCAGCAAAGGCGATGGTCAGGCGCTCGTAGAACAGTTCCGCCCCGCCATTCGGCGCGCCGGCCATCACCTGGGCTATGCGCATAACAGACCCTTCGCCGCTGCGAGCACGGTTTCCAGCGCCAGCCCGTCCATCGGCGCCTCCCCCGCCGGGCCGGGCGCGACGGCGATGGCGGTGCGCACCCCGGCCGGGGCGTATTCATCCGCCCGGGAGCGGCCGAACAGGCCGAGCGTCGGCGTGCCCGCCGCGGCGGCGATGTGCATTAGCCCGGAATCATTGCCGATGAAAATTTTGCAGCGCCGCAGGCAGGCGGCGACCTCCGGCAGCGTCAGGTTGCCGACCAGGTCGATGGCCCCGGGCAAGGCCGCCAGCACCGGGGCGGCGCGCGCCCGTTCCGCCTCGCCGGGCCCGGCGAGCACCGCCGCCCGCACGCCCGGAACCTGCTGGGCCAGCGCCTGGAACAGCGCGATGAACCGCTCCGCCGGCCAGATCTTGCCGTCCCAATTCGCCGTGGGGCCAAGGCCGATCACCGGCCCCTCGCCCAGCAGCAGTGCCGCCCGCGCCTCGTCCGCCGGCGCGGTCCAGGCCACTGGCAGCGGCGCCGGCGCAAACCCCATGCCCGCGCCAAGCTGCTCGAACCGCCGCCCCGGCCGCCGCCCGCCGCGCAGAATCCAGCGCCGCTTCGCCGCCAGAAACAGTGAGAGGCCGGAGCCGCGCACATCCACCGCGATGTCCCACACATGGCCGACCAGGCGCGTCCAAAGCCGCAGCCAATGCGCGTCGTACCGCTCCTTCTCGAAAATGATCAGCCGCTCCAGCCCGGGCAGCCGGTAGAACACCCCGGCGGCGGCGGCGCCGCACGCCACGGTGATGCGCGCCTGCGGGTTTTTCTGCCGCAATTGCTCCAATATGCCCGAGGAGATCACCGCATCGCCGATTCGCGAGGATGTAATGAAAAGGATACGCATTTGCCCGGCGGTCTAGCACGGCTTGCGGCCACCGCGCCAAGCACCCATTTTCCTACCCATGGTTGATTTTGCATATCTCCCCGACCGGGGCGTGATCTCCGTCGCCGGACCGGACCGCGTGAGCTATCTGAACGGGCTGATTTCCAACGATGCGGCGCGCGCAGCACCTGGCCATGCCGTCTGGGCGGCGTTGCTGACACCGCAGGGGCGGTATCTTAGCGATTTCTTCATTTTAGCGGATGACGAGCAACTGTTGCTGGACGCGCCACGTGAAACCATCGAGCCGCTGCTCATCCGGCTGAAGCGCTACAGACTCCGCGCCGCCGTGGAACTGGCGGATCTATCCGCAACATACCGCGTCTATGCCGCCTGGAACGGCATGCCCCCACCTGTGCCGGTCACCGCCCCGGACCCGCGACTGCCCGAGGCCGGCTGCCGCTGCCTGAGCACGGAGGAACTGCCCACCAATGCCTCACCCCAGGATTACGACGCCTACCGCCTGAGCCTCGGCCTGCCGAACGGCCCGCCGGACCTGGAACCGGACAAGACCCTGCTGCTGGAAGCGGGGTTCGACGAGCTCGGCGGCGTTTCCTGGGACAAAGGCTGCTATATGGGCCAGGAACTGACGGCGCGGACGAAATATCGCGGCCTGATCAAACGCCGCCTGGTGCCGGTGACGCTCAGCGAGCCTGCGCCGCCCGGCATGCCGGTGACGGCCGGCGACACGCAAATCGGCACGCTGTGCTCGAGCGCCGGCAACCAGGCCCTGGCGAATTTACGGCTGGATGCGCTGAGCAAAACACTGCACGCCGGCACCGCGCAGGTAACACCAAACATTCCCGCCTGGATGCGCCTGCCTGAATGACGGCGGGCGTAAGCCACGCGCCACCGCGCGGACCTGCCCTTGACGCCATGGCGACCAGCGCCATCATGGGACCCAACCATCTGCCCTGCCGGGCAGCCTTTGTTGTTGAGGTATCCCGTGGACTTTGACCTGTTTGTGATTGGCGGCGGCTCGGCCGGCGTGCGCTGCGCCCGGATCGCCGCCGGCCATGGCGCGCGTGTCGGCGTGGCAGAGGAGCGTTTCTGGGGCGGGACCTGCGTGAATATCGGCTGCGTGCCAAAAAAATTCATGGTCATGGCGGCGGAATACGGCGCCGGGGCGGATGACGCGCGCGGCTTCGGCTGGAACATCGCCAAAAACGGCCATGACTGGACGACGCTGATCGCCGCCAAGGACAAGGAGATCCTGCGCCTCAATGGCATCTACCGGCGCCTGCTCGACCAGGCCGGCGCGAAAATTTTCGACGCCCGCGCAACCTTCATCGACGCCCACACGCTCGATGTCGGGGGGCAGCACATCACCGCCGAGCGCATCGTCATCGCCACCGGCGGCCACCCCACAAGGCTGGACATTCCCGGCGCCGAGCTCGGTATTATCTCCGATGAAGCCTTCTACCTGAAGGAGATGCCCAAGCGCATCGCCATCATCGGCAGCGGTTATATCGGCGTGGAATTCGCCGGCATCTTCGCAGGTCTCGGCGCCGAGACACATCTCATCTACCGCCAGCCGCTGCCTTTGCGCGGTTTCGACGAGGATCTGCGCGTCGGCCTCGCCGAGGCGATGCACGAGAACGGCATTCGGCTCCATCCGGACACGGTGCCGACCAGCGTGGTGAAGGAGAACGGCGCGTACCATCTGGCGCTCTCCGACCTCTCGGTCCTGGAGGTCGATCTCGTCTTCTTCGCCACCGGCCGCGCCCCCAACGTGAAGGGGCTGGGGCTGGAAAAACTCGGCATCAAAAGCGGGAAACTGGGCGAGATCCTGGTGGACAAGACCCTCGCCACCTCGGTGCCGCATATCTACGCCATCGGCGATGTCACCGACCGACTGAACCTCACCCCGGTCGCCACCGCCGAGGGCCATGCCGTGGCCGACTCTCTTTTCGGCAACAAGCCGCGCACGGTGAACCTGGAGAATGTCGCGACCGCGGTGTTCTCCATCCCGCCGATCGGCACGGTCGGCATGACCGAGGCGCAGGCGGCGCGGCGGGGGCCGGCGAAAATCTTCCTCACCCGCTTCACGCCGATGCGCCACAACCTCTCCGGCCGGGTGCGCAAAACGCTGATGAAGCTGATCGTCGACCAGGCAACCGACAAAATCCTCGGCGCGCATATGCTGGGCGAGGACGCGCCGGAAATCCTGCAGGGCCTGGCCGTGGCGATCACCGCCGGGGTGACCAAGGCGGATTTCGACCGCACCATCGGCATTCACCCCACCGCGGCCGAGGAATTCGTCACGTTGCGCACTCAGACCAGGGTTGTCGGCGAGGATTCACCAGCCGAGTAGCGTTCCGCGCGGTTTCGCGCGATAAAGCGCGAAACTTGAGGTTCTGGAGACACAATGGATACCACGACCCCGGTCCGGACTGGAAACGCAGATTGGACCCCCGAAAGCTGGCGCAACTGCCCGATCCGGCAGGTTCCGAGCTATCCCGACGAGGCGAAGCTCGCGGCCATGGAGGCACGGCTGACGCGCTTTCCGCCGCTGGTGTTCGCCGGCGAGGCGCGTCGGCTGAAGGCGCAGCTCGGCCTTGCCGCCACCGGCCAGGCTTTCGTGCTCCAGGGCGGCGACTGCGCGGAGAGCTTCGGCGACTTCACCGCCAATGTGATCCGCGACACCTTCCGCGTGCTGCTGCAGATGGCAGTGGTGCTGACCTTCGGCGGCGCCGTGCCGGTGGTGAAGCTCGGCCGCATGGCCGGGCAGTTCGCCAAGCCGCGCTCCTCCGACAGCGAGACGGTCGACGGCGTCACCCTCCCCTCCTACCGCGGCGACATCGTCAACGGCCCGGAATTCTCCGCCCAGGCGCGCATCCCTGACCCCACGCGCATGGAGTTCGGCTATTTCCAGTCGGCCGGCACGCTCAATTTGCTGCGCGCCTTCGCCTCGGGCGGCTATGCGGATCTGCACGAGGTGCACCGCTGGAACCTCGATTTCGTCGAACGCTCACCGCTGGTGGAGCGCTACCGCGACCTCGCCGGGCGCATCGACGAGACGCTGAGCTTCATGGGCGCCTGCGGCCTGACCAGCATTTCCGCGCCGCAGATCCGCGAGACGGATTTTTACACCTCTCACGAATCTCTGCTGCTGCCCTACGAGCAGGCGCTCACCCGCGTCGATTCGACGACCGGCGACCACTATGCCTGCTCAGCACATTTCCTGTGGATCGGCGACCGTACCCGGCAGCTGGACGGCGCGCATGTGGAATTCATGCGCGGCATCAAAAACCCGATCGGCATGAAGGTCGGCCCGAGCATGGAGGCTGACGACCTGCTACGGCTGATGGACCGGCTGGACCCGCATAACGAGCCAGGCCGGCTGACACTGATCTCGCGCATGGGCGCGGACAAGGTGGGCGCCAAGCTGCCGGGCCTGCTGCGCGCGGTGAAACAGGCCGGCCGCACCCCGGTCTGGCTGTGCGACCCGATGCACGGCAACACCGTCAGCACGGCGCAAAAGATCAAGACCCGGCGCTTCGATGCCATCGTCTCGGAACTGCGCGACTTCTTCGACATTCACGGCGCCGAGGGCACCATCGTCGGCGGCGCGCATGTGGAGATGACCGGCCGCGACGTGACCGAATGCGTCGGCGGCGCGCGCGGCCTCTCCGAGGCCGATCTCGGCAGCCGTTACGAGACGTTCTGCGACCCGCGGCTGAACGCCGAGCAGTCGCTGGAACTGGCGTTCTTCCTGGCCGAGGAGCTGAAAGCGCGGCGGGCGAAGCGGCTCGTCGCATGATCCCGACGCCGCTGAACGACGCGGACATCGCCGCGCGCACGGATGCTTATTTCAACCGTACGCGCGCGATCGTCAGCCGCTTCGGCGACCGGCGCGTCACCTATGCGGTGTTTCTGCGCCGGCCGGTGGTCTCCGCGCCGGCGCTGATGGTGGAATGGCTCGAAGCCGTCGCGGCATCGCGCGGCGAAAAATTCGAGATCGACCTGGTCCACCCGGAGGGCAGCTGGGTCGGGGCCGGCGAGCCGCTGGCCTATATCACCGGCAGCTTCGCCGCTTTGGCGAATCTGGAGACGATTTTCCTGCAAAAAATCGGCGCCGCCTGCGTCGCCGCGCATAACGCCTTCCAGATGTGCATGGCGCTGCCCCACGCCTCGTTCCTCGCCATGGAGGCCAGGCACTGCGCCGGGGCGGAGATGCAGGAGATAATGGCCTATGCCGCCGCGGTCGGCTCCCGCGCGGCCCAGGCCGAAGGGGCGAAAGGGTTTATCGGCAACGCCAATGACTGGACGGCGCATTATTTTGGTGCCCCGCTCGGCTACGGCACGATGCCGCATGCGCTGATCGGCTATGCCGGCTCGACGCTGCGCGCGGCGGAAATGTTCGTCGAAACCTTCCCCGGCGAGAACCTCACCGTGCTGGTCGACTATTTTGGCCGCGAGGTGACGGATGCCCTGGCCGTCTGCCTGCGGTTTCCGGAGCTGGCGCATGCGGGCCGGCTGGCGGTACGGCTGGACACGCATGGCGGCCGCTTCATGGAGGGGCTGGACCCGCAGCAGAGCTATGCGGTGCTGGAACGCCACGCCCCCGGCGCGCTGCGTCGCTACCGCAGCCAGGGCGAGCTGAACTATCTGATCGGCACCGGCGTTTCCTCCGCGGCGATCTGGCGCATGCGCGAAGTGCTGGACGGGCAAGGCTTCGAGCGCGTGCGCATCGTCGCCTCCTCCGGTTTCGGCGTGGAGAAATGCAGCGTGATGGCGGATTCGCACGCGCCGATCGACGTCGTCGGCACCGGCAGCTTCATCCCCGAACGCTGGAGCGAGACCTACGCCACCGCCGACATCGTCGCCTATGACGGCAAGCCGATGGTGAAAATCGGCCGCGAGTTTCTGCTCCGCACGGCGCAGCGGGACCGCGGCTGAAAGCAAGAGAAAGGCTACTTTTTGCGAACAAAAAGCAGCAAAAAAACTTTGCAAATCTGGGCCGGTGGCAGCGAAACCAGCACGGTCCAGATTAGCAAAAATTTTGCGCCGCTTTTTTAAAAGCGGCCGCTTTCCTATTTCAACTTAAACCTATCAGACATTACCGCAGGGCAGCTTTGCCACAGCGCAGCAAAAAACGTCTCGTCCCCCCTGCCCTTTTCCGTGAAATAGGCTATTACACCCGTTGGTCCGCTTCGCCGCGGGCCGAAGGATCGGGCCAAACCCGGAGTTGTAACTAGATCGAAGGGTTAGCCGATGCCGGTGCCGTATTCTGCTGAAGATTTTGACCGGGTTTTCGACGCGACTGTTCTCCGCCGCGCCCAGAGCGTGATCGCTCTGGGTTTCGTGAAAAAAGTGACGCTCGAGGGCGACACGATTCTCGGCGAAGTCGAGGACATGGACGGCACCAAGCGCGCCACCAGCGTCACCCCGGAGAAAAAAGGCAGCCGCGTCTCCTTCGCCGAGCGCGAATGTTCCTGCGGCGAGCGCGGCTGCCGGCACCTGGCGGCCACCGCTTTGGCGGCGCTGGCGAGCTTTCCGGCCCTGCGCAAGGCCGAGCCAAAATCGCTGATCGACACCATCGTTCCCGCGCATGAACGCCCGGTCCCGCCGGCGCCGACCCGGCTGCGCCCGACCGGCCGCCGCCCGCGCGCCGCCGTCATCGCGCCGATCATTCCCGAGGCGCCGGAGCCGGGCGCCACGGTGCTGGAGCGCACGGCAACGCCGGTGCTGCGCCTGCGCCGCCTGCACGCACCGGACGAGTTCGGCCGGCAGCGCATGATCGACGTGCTGACGCTGGATTTCGACTATGGCGGGGTGCGGGTGGATGGCGCCGATGAGGCGCAGTTCATCCGCGTCAGATCCGGCGGGCAGATCGCCTTCATCCGCCGCGACACCGCCGCCGAGGCCGCTTCCCTGGACGTGCTGCGCCCGGACGCTTTCGTGCAGATGCGCGTGGCCGACGGCAAATCCGCCCGTGGCCAGCGCGTGCTGGTGTTCCGCGGCCAGGAGGCGGCGTCGAAATGGCACCATTTTGTCGCGGTGCGGGTGCCGGAGCTTACAGCGCTCGGCTGGCAGAGCAGCATCGACGCGAATTTCGGCCCGCAGCTCGCCGACAATGTCGGCAATATCGACGTGCAGGTGGAGGATGCCGAGAAAGGCAGCTTCAGCCTCGAATTCGGCATCGAGATCGACGGCGTGCGCCAGCCGCTGCTGCCGATCCTGGAGCATCTGCTGGCCCGCGGCGGCATCGAGGCGGCGCAGATCGTCGAGGGCGAGATCATCACCAGCATGGATGACGGCCGGGTGATCAAGCTGCCGGCGGAGCGCATCAAGCGCCTGCTGGCGGTGATGGGCGACCTGATCGAATCCGCCGGGCGCACCGCCGAGAAGGCGCTGGTGCTGCCGGTGGGTGCTGCCGCCACGGTGCTGGAGCTGGAGGATGTGCTCACCACCTCCTGGCAGAACGCCGCGACCATCGAGGCCTATGTCGAGAAATTCCGCGGCGAGCCGGAGATCATCCCGGTGCTGGTGCCGCCGGAATTCAGGGCCGAGCTGCGCGCCTATCAGCAGCACGGCGTGGACTGGCTGCAGCATCTGGCCAGCCACGGTCTGGGCGGCTTCCTCGCCGACGACATGGGCCTCGGCAAGACCGCGCAGACCATCGCGCATATCTGCGTGGAACATGCCGAGGGCCGCCTCACCGCCCCGGCGCTGATCGTCGTGCCGACCAGCCTTGTCGCCAACTGGTCGGCCGAGCTGGCGAAGTTCGCGCCGCATCTCAAGACCGAGGTGCTGCACGGCATGGACCGGCACGAGCGCCGCGAGCGGCTGGACGAAGTGAACGTCGTCATCACCACTTACACTGTGCTGACGCGCGACATCGAGGAAATGAAGCGCATCTCCTGGCACATCGTGGCGCTGGACGAGGCGCAGGCGATCAAGACCCCCGAGGCGCGGGCGACACGCGCGGTCTGCCAGTTGCACACCACGCACAAGCTCTGCCTCTCCGGCACGCCGATCGAGAACAATCTCGACGAGTTGTGGTCGCAATTCGCGTTCCTGATGCCGGGCCTGCTCGGCGACCGGCGCGGCTTCGCCAAGCGCTTCCGCACGCCGATCGAAAAGAACGGCGACCCGGTCTGCCGCGCGCAGCTGGTGCAGCGGATCTCGCCGTTCATCCTGCGCCGCACGAAATCCGAGGTGGCGACCGAGCTGCCGCCGAAGCACACCATCCTGCGCCGCATCACCCTCGCCCCGGACCAGCGCGAACTTTACGAGACGATCCGCGGCACGCTGTACGAGACCGTGCGCGAGCAGATGGCCGAGCGCACCCTGGCGCAGAGCCGGGTGATCGTGCTGGATGCGCTGCTAAAACTGCGCCAGGCCTGCTGCGACCCGCGCCTGGTGAAAGTGGGGCAGAACCGCGCCACCGAATCCTCGGCCAAGCTCGACGACCTGATGGAAATGGTCAGCGAGCTGATCCCCGAAGGACGGCGCATCCTGGTGTTCTCGCAGTTCACCTCGATGCTCGACCTGATGAAGCCGCGTCTGCAGGAGGCCGGCATCCCCTTCGTCGAGCTGCGCGGCGACACGCGCGACCGCGCCGAGCCGGTACGCTCCTTCGAAGCCGGGGAAGTGCCGCTGTTCCTGATCTCGCTGAAAGCGGGCGGGCGCGGCCTCAACCTCACCTCCGCCGACACCGTCATCCATTACGATCCGTGGTGGAACCCGGCGGTGGAAGCACAGGCCTCCGACCGCGCGCACCGTATCGGCCAGAAGCGCTCGGTGTTCGTGTACAAGCTCATTGCCGTGGACACGGTGGAGGAGCGGATCCTGGAGCTGCAGCAGCGCAAGGCGGAGCTCGCCAGCATCGCCTTCGCCGATGCCGGCGGCCTGGCGCTCAATTCGGACGACATCAACTTCCTGTTCGGCGCGCCGGACGCGGAACGCGAGGCCGCCTGAAACGAGAGAAAGCGGCCGCTTTTTGTAAAAAGCGGCGCAAAAACTTTTTTAAATCTGGGCGTGCTGGTTTCGCTGCCACCGACCCAGAGTAGCAGAAGTTTTTTGCGCCGCTTTTCTGCAAAAAAACGGCTACTTTGCAGAACATAAAGGACTCCGGCTTGGGTAAACTCGTCTGGCTCGCCTCCTATCCGAAATCCGGCAACACTTGGCTGCGGGCATTCCTGCATAATTTTTTACTGCAGCCGGAAGCGCCGCACAGCATCAACGCGCTCACGGATATTTCCGTCGTCGAATGCGCTTCGGCGCTTTTCCAAAGTGCCGGCATGGCGCTGAGCCCTGCCGAGGTGCAGAAACTGCGCCCTGGCGTGCATGAGCGACTGACGACGCTGCATACCGGGCCGGTTTTCGTCAAAACACATAACGCCAATCTCGCTTTGCACGACGTACCGCTCTGCACGCCGGCAGTGAGCGCAGGGGCGATCTATATCGTCCGCGACCCGCGCGACGTGGCGGTCTCCTACGCTGCCTTCACCGGCAAGAGCCTGGATGAGATCATCGCCTTCATGGCCGATCCGCGCGCGGCCAATCGCGGCACCGATGCCCAGGTGTTCGAGTTTTTGAGCTCCTGGTCGGCGCATGCTTTGTCCTGGGTGGGTGCCCAAAACCGGCTGCTGCTGCGCTACGAGGATCTGCTGGCGCAACCCGAGGCCGCCTTCGGCCGTGTCATGCGCTTCCTCGGCGGCCATGCCGATCCCGCCCGGCTGCACCGCGCCATTGCCTTCAGCGAGTTTCAGGTCCTCTCCACGCAAGAGCAGAAAAACGGTTATCGCGCGCGCGGCGTGGCAGCCAAGGCGGCGTTCTTCCGCGCCGGCAAAAGCGGGCAATGGCGGGATGTGCTGACCAGCACGCAAAGCCAGGCGATCATCACCGCCCATGGCGAGGTGATGCGGAATTTTGGCTATATAAAGTGAGCGAAGGGAAGCGCTTCTTTTTTGAAAAAAAGAAGCAAAAACTTTTGTTAGTCTGGGCCGTGCTGGTTTCGCTGCCACCGGCCCAGAGGCGTAAAAATTTTTGCGCCGCGCGCGGAATTGCTCCCGCGCACGGCGCAAACTCTATTCCGCGGCCACCTTCATCGAACTTCCCACAGGCAGCAGCGGGTCGTCGAAAGGCTTCTCCGGACGCATCAGGAAGGCGCAGCCCACACCGGCCAACAGCACGGCGATGGTCATCAGGAAGGGCAGATACCAATTGCCGGTGAGGTCGATGACATAGCCCGCGATCAAGGGCGAGACGATCGCCGCCAGCGCCGAGCCGGAATTCATCAGCCCCGCCGCGGTGCCGGAATATTTCGGCGCGATATCCATCGGCACCGACCAGATCGGCCCGATCACCAGCTCGCCGAAGAAGAACGCGCCGGAGAGGCAGATCGCCACCACGTTGATGCTGTGAATGAAGAAAATCGGCATCAGCGAGACGAGCGCGCCAAGGAAGCCGACCACGATCACCCCGGTGCGGGCCAGGCGCATATTGCCGGTGGCACGCAGCAGACCGTCCGATATCAGCCCGCCCAGCGTGTCGCCGATCACGCCGGCGAAAAACACGCCGGAGGCAAACAACGCCGAATGCTGGATGTTGAGATGGTAGTTGTTCTTGAAGAACAGCGGGATCCAGTTGAGATACAGCCACAGCCCCCAGGCATAGCAAAAATAGGTGAGCGAGACCGGCCACATGCGGCGGATCAGGGCGCTCCAGGGCACATTCTGCTTCTCGCTCCGCGCCATTGCCGGGCGCGGCGGCGGCAGCGTGTGCAGCTCTTCGGCGGTGATCGCCGGATGGTCCTTCGGATCGTCGCGGAAATACCAGAACCAGACCAGCACCCAGAGACAACTAACGGCGCCAACGACAATGAACGAGACGCGCCAGGTGAAGGCCACCATCAGCATCGCGATGACCGGCGGTGTGATCGCATTCCCGAGCCGGGCGAAGGCATGGGTCAGCCCCTGCGCGTAGCCGCGCTTCTGCTTCGGCACCCAGTTCTGCATGGCGCGCGTCGCGGTCGGGAAGGTCGCACCCTCGCCCAGCCCGAGCAGCAGGCGAACGACGAACAGCGAGCCGAGGCCGCCGGCGAAGCCGGTCAGCACGGTCGCCGCCGCCCAGATCAGCCCGCCCCAGAACAAGGTCGTCCGCGGCCCGAACCGGTCGGCGATCCAGCCACCGCTGATCTGGCAGAGCAGATATGGATAAGCGAAGGCCGAGAAGACGAGGCCGAGCTGAGTGTTGGAGAGATGCAGGTCGTGCTGAATACCGCTCGCCGCCGTGCCGATATTCACGCGGTCGATATAGGTAATGAAATACATCGCGCAGAGCAGCGCGAGGACGACATTCGTCGCTTTGAATTTTCTTCTCATAATCGTTTCTTCCCGTTTTATCGCCGGATTTTTCCGGTCGCACTTTCGTTCGCTTTACCCGCCTTCCGTGGCAACCTCACTTCGTTGTCGTAAAGAACCGCGCGCGGAACAAGCCGTTCCGCGCGCGGTGCACATAACTACTCGGCGGCAGCCTTGCCCAGCGCGGCCTCGACATCGTTGCGCCCGGCGAGATCGGCGATCGCCGCCGTCACGCCGCCCGGGTTATGCGGCACGCCGGCAGCGGCCAGGCCGCGCTCCACGCCCGCCAGCGCGCCGAGCAGCACCACCTCGTTGCAGTCGCCGAGATGGCCGATGCGGAACACTTTGCCGGCCAGCTTAGCCAGCCCGGTGCCGAGCGAGAGGTTGCACTTCTCCAGCGTGATCTTGCGGAAGCGGTCGGCGTCATGGCCTTCCGGCATCAGCACCGCGGTCAGCACCGGCGAATATTCGGCGGGCTCGACGCATAGCACTTCCAGACCCCAGGCGCGCACGGCGGCGCGGGTGGCGGCGGCCAGGCGGCGATGCCGCAGGAACACCTCGTCCAGCCCCTCCTCCAGCAGCATGGCGATGGATTCTTTCAGGCCATAGAGCAGCGTGGTCGCCGGGGTGTAGGGGAAGAAGCCGCTGGTATTGGGCTTAAGCATTTCTTCCCAGTCCCAGTAGGAGCGCGGCATCTTGTTGGTCTTCGCGGCGGCGCGCGCCTTCTCGGAGATGGCGTTGAAGCCGAGGCCCGGCGGCAGCATCAGCCCTTTCTGCGAGCAGCTCACCGTCACGTCCACGCCCCATTCGTCATGGCGGAAATCCACCGAGCCGAGCGAGGAGATGGTATCCACCAGCAGCAGCGCCGGGTGCTTGGCCTTGTCCATCGCCTTGCGGATCTCGGCGATGCGGCTGGTGGCGCCGGTCGAGGTCTCGTTATGCACGACCATCACGGCCTTGATGCTGTGCGACTTGTCCTCAGCGAGCTTCGCCTCGATCGCCGCCGGCTCGGCGGCACGGCGCCAGTCACCGGGGATGAAATCGACCTCGATCCCCCAACGCTTGGCCATCTGCTGCCACAAGGTGGCGAAATGCCCGGTCTCGCACATCAGCACTTTATCGCCGGGCGAGAGCGTGTTGACGATCGCCGCCTCCCAGGCGCCCGTACCGGAAGACGGGAAAATGATCACCGGCTGCTTGGTCTTGAAAACCTGCTGGCAGCCCGCGAGCACCTCATGGCCAAGCGTCTGGAAGGTCGGACCGCGATGGTCGATGACCTGGCTGTCCATGGCGCGCATGATGCGCTCCGGCACCGGGCTCGGCCCCGGAATCTGCAGAAAATGTGGGCCCTGTGGTTTGGTCATGTATCCTCCGTTACGGCGCTGGCGATGACGTTCGCGACAAGAATGCATTTGTTTTGCCGAAAAGCAAATGAATTTTGCATTCAATTTAAAGCGTCTCGATCAGTTTCAATCGACGCATTACGGAAATCCGGCTATAAAACCCTTATGTCGGAAATCGAAATTCTGCACTCAGGAGACGAGCCCGCGCAGACCAGCCGCCCTGCCCCCGCGGAGTCGCGCGCGGAGACGCAAAAATCCGCCTCATTGCACGACGAGGTGCTGGCGCGGCTGCGCGACTATATTGTCGAGGGCAATCTGACGGATGGCGCCCGCATTCCCGAACGGGAACTTTGCACGCAATTCGGTGTCTCCCGCACGCCCTTGCGCGAGGCGCTGAAAGTGCTGGCCTCGGAAGGGCTGGTCGACCTGCTGCCCAATCGCGGCGCCAGGGTGCGGGCCATGCGGCCCGAGGACTACAAGGAGCTGTTCGACCTGATGGGCGGGCTCGAGGCCCTGGCCGGCCGCCTCGCCTGCGAGGCGATCACGGCGGCGCAATACACCGAGATCGAGGCGCTGCACCACGAGATGTACGGTTATTACCTGCGCCGCGACCTGCACGAATATTTCCGTTGCAACCAGTCCATCCACCAGAAAATCGTCGATGCCGCGGACAACCGCGCGCTCGCCGGCATGTACGCCACCGTCGCCGGGCAGATCCGGCGGCTACGCTACGCCGCCAATCTGGATGCCAAACGCGACCGCTGGGCCGAGGCGGTGCGCGAACATGAGGCGATTCTCGACGCGCTGCGCCGCCGCGACGGCGCCGAGCTCAGCGACATCCTGTTCAAGCACCTGCGCAATAAGCAGAGCGCGGCGAAGGAAAGCATTTCGACTTAAAACAGCATGCAAAAGTCAGGTCGGGTGAAGAGAAGGACTTCTTTTTGTGAACAAAAAGAAGCAAAAAAACTTTTTTAAACTGGGCCGTGCTGGTTTCAGCGCCACGGGCCCGAACGCGCAAAAGTTATTGCGCCGCTTTTTTCAAAAAGCGGCCACTTCCCTACTCCGACCTAACCCTATCAGCCTCTAAGCTTTACCCTGTTTTTTTCAACAAGACATTGAAACATAACAAATCTTGGCATTCGTTGCGGGCATGTTTCGGCAAGACGAAATCTTGACAAGGAGTCGCTCGAAAACTCAAGATCGTCTCGTTTAGCCACTTTGGCGAACAAAAACAGGCGCGACATACTACCTTAGCGTGAAATTTCCGTAGTTTGCCGACGAAATGAGGTGGCGCATGTTTCAACAAATGAAACTGTTCCACATCAATATGTTACGCGATTTTTGCGGTAAAGTTCGGTCTAAGGGGCGGCAATCAGCCCGGACGCTTCGGCCATCGCCCGGCTTTCCGCGATCGATGCGCTCACCGCCAGCGCCGCCTCCAGCGCGCGGCGCCCGGCCTCGGCATCGACCAGCACCGGCGCGCCGTCCAGCACCGAGGCGAAAAACGCCTCGTGCTCGGCGGCCAGCGCGTCATGGTCCTGCCAGCCGGCCTGCTCGACACCGAACTCCTCGAAGCCCGGCAGCTTCATGCCGATGCCCCGCCCCACCAGGCTGAGCTTGCGCGCCGCGAAATCGACCGTGAGGTAGCCGGTCTGGGAAAAAATCCGCATCTTGCGCTCGGTCTTCAGCGAGATGCGGCTGGCGGTGATGGTCGCCACCGCGCCGTTGGTGAAGCGGATGCGGGCATTGGCGATGTCGTCATGGGCGCTGGCCACCGGTGCGCCCACCGCGTCCACATGCAAAATCGGCGCGTCGGTCAGCGCCAGGATCAGGTCGAGATCGTGGATCATCAGGTCGAGGATCACCGAAACATCGGTGCCGCGCGGCTTGAACGGGGCGATCCGTACCGCCTCGATATAAAGCGGCGTGCCCATTCGCGCGGTCAGCGCGCCATGCGCCGCGGAGAACCGCTCCAGATGTCCCACCTGCAGCACCAGCCCCGTCTCGCGGGCGATGCCGGCCAGCGCCACCGCCTGATCGAGCGTCGCGGCGATCGGCTTTTCCACCAGCACATGCTTGCCGGCCCGCAAGGCGCGCGCCGCCAGGTCGAAATGAAATTCCGCCGGGGCGGCGATGATGATCGCGTCCGCGACCGCCAGCAACTCGTCCACGCTGCGCACCGGGCAGCCCGCCTCCCAGGCCACCGCCTTGGCGCGTTCGGCATCCGGGTCGGCGAGGCCGACAAGTTTGGCGCGTGCGGCGCCAGCCAGTTTCAATGCGTGGTAGCGGCCAAAATGCCCCGCCCCGATCAACCCGACGTTTAAGCGTTGTGCCATAACCTGCTGGTATCGCCAGCCGGGGTTGCGCGCAACCGGGAGCACGGCCATACCGCAGACGTTTCCAAGAGTTCCGGAGCCAACGTGCTGTATTTTACGCGTGCCAAGAGTTTAGGGATCATGCTGCTCTGCGCGCTCGGCATTTTGCTGAGCCTGCCGAACCTCGCCACCCGGCCCGGCGGCTGGCCGAGCTTTCTGCCCTGGACCCAGGTGCATCTCGGCCTCGATTTGCGCGGCGGCAGTTATCTTCTGCTGCAACTCGATTTCTCGGCCGTGGAGAAACAGGAGCTGAATTCGCTGGTCGATCAGGCACGCCAAGCGATGCGCGGCGCCGGACTCGGCTATACCGGGCTGCATGCCGACCCGGCCAATCACCGCGTCGAGGTGAACCTGCTGAACGCCGGCGATGCCCAGGCCGCGCAGGCCGCCCTTGGTAAGCTCGTCACCTATATGCCCGATACCGGCCTGCCGGACCTCGCGGTCAGCGCGGCCGGCACCACCGCCTATCTCACCATCCCGCAGCCGGCGCTGATCGCCCGCGAATCGCAGGCGGTGCAGCAATCCATCACCATCATCCAGCGCCGAATCGATGCCTCCGGCGTGCTCAACCCGACCATCGCCCGCCAGGGCGCGGACCAGATCGTCGTGCAGCTCCCCGGCGTCTCCGACCCGGACCGCATCCGCACGCTGATCGGCACCACCGCGCATATGACCTTCCAGATGGTCGACCAGAACGCAGCGCCCGGCCCGAACGTGCCGTTCGGCGACGAGCAGCTGCCGATGGCCGACGACCCGCAGCAGAGCATGGACGTGTTCTCCACCGTGGCGGTGGACGGCGCCAGCCTGGAAGGGGCGCAGGCCTCCACCGACCCGCAAAGCGGGCAATGGGTGGTGAACTTCACCTTCAACACGCTTGGCGCCAACCAGTTCGCCAACATCACCACCGCCAATGTCGGCAAGCTCTTCGCCATCGTGCTCGACGGCAAGATCATCGAGGCGCCGGTCATCCGCGAGCCGATCACCGGCGGGTCCGGGCAGATTTCTGGCAATTTCACCGCGCAATCGGCCACCGACCTGGCGCTGCTGCTACGCGCCGGCGCCTTGCCCGCGCCGCTGAACATCGTCGAGGAACAGAGCGTGGGCCCGGAACTGGGCGCCGATGCAATCCGCGACGGCGCGCTCTCGCTCGCCGCCGGCTTCATCCTGGTACTCGGCTTCATGGCTTTGTTCTATGGCCTGTTCGGCTGGTTCGCGAACATCGCGCTGGTGATGAACCTGGTGATCATGCTGGCAATCCTCTCGCTGATGGGCGCCACGCTGACCTTGCCCGGCATGGCCGGCATCCTGCTCACCCTCGGCATGGCAGTGGACGCCAACGTGCTCATCAACGAGCGCGTGCGCGAGGAGGTGAAGGCCGGACGCAAGCCGCTGGCGGCGCTGGAGGCGGGCTTCAAGCGCGCCTACGGCACGATCATCGACAGTAACGTCACCACCCTACTGGCGCACGTGACGCTGTTCATCTTCGGCTCGCCGCCAGTGCGCGGCTTCGCCGTCACCATCTGCGTCGGCATCGTCACCACCATGTTCACGGCGACGGTGCTGGTACGGCTGATCACCTCGCGCTGGTATATCTCCCGCCGTCCCTCCTCGCTTCCCGTCTGAGGTTTTTCATGTTCACCAAACCGATGTTCCGGTTCGTGCCGGACGGCACAAAAATCCGTTTCATGAACGGCCGCTTCGCCGGGCTGATAGTCTCGGCGGTGCTGTCCACCGCCTCGGTGCTGCTGTTCTTCTATCCCGGCCTGAATCTGGGCCTGGATTTCCGCGGCGGCGTGGTGCTGCAGGTGCAGACCCCGCAACCGGCGGATTTCCCCGTTTTGCGAACCGCCCTCGCCCATGCCGGCCTTGCCGACGCGGCGCTGCAGAGCTTTGGCGGCGGCGGCCATGGCGTGCTGATCAGCCTGGAGAGCCGGCAGAACGCCGAGGCGACGCAGACCGCCATCACCGAGGTGGAATCCGCCCTCTCCACCGCCGCACCCGGCGCCAAAATCCTCAGCACCCAGGCGATCGGCGCCTCGGTCTCCTCGCAGCTTTTCGCCCAGGGGCTCGAGGCACTCGGCCTCAGCTTCGTGATGATCCTCGCCTATATCTGGTTCCGCTTCGAATGGCAGTTCGCGGTCGGCGCGGTGACGACACTGATTTTGGATACCACCAAGGCGATCGGCTTCATGGTGGTCACCCGCATTCCGTTTGACCTAGTGACCATCGCCGCGATCCTCACCATCATCGGCTATTCCACCAACGACAAGGTGGTGGTGTATGACCGGGTGCGCGAAAATCTGCGCAAATACAAAACCATGCCGCTGCGCGAGTTGATCGACCTTTCCATCAACGAGACGCTGAATCGGACACTGGGTACCTCCGGCACGGTGTTCCTGGCGGCGTTGCCGCTGGCACTGTTCGGCGGCTCGGCACTGTCCGGCTTTGCCTGGATCATGCTGTTCGGCATTGTCGTCGGCACCTCCTCGTCCATTTTCATTGCCGCGCCGATCCTGCTGTTTCTCGGCGAACACCGGCTGCGCCGCAGCGGCGCCCTGCCGAAGGTTAAGTCGACCTAAATTTATGACATAGAAAGCCAGATTTCGGTCGCGGCTTTCTTGTAAACTTGTTAATGCCTTGGGTATGGAGTTTTTTTTCTCTTATACTCAAATTTTTAGACGGTCCGTGCAGTGCCATCAGACAGGGCACTGATCGCGTCGCTGCTCATCTATTACCAGCCGATCATCCGGCTGGCGGATTTGCGGCCGGACTATGTCGAGGTGCTGGCGCGCGCCGAGGCCCTAGACGGCACGGTCGGCCCCGAAGCCATCGTCCTTGCGATGAACGGGACCGAGCGCTCGATGCGGCTCACCACCTGCATCATGCGCCGCGCTTTGGCGGAATATGACGCGTTCAATTTCGGCGGTTGCGACCTCGCGATCGCCTTCAACCTGCCGCTCGACGCCATGCTGCACCCCAACCTCCTGGCGCGGATCGAGACATTACGGGCCGGGTCGAGCGTCGCCGCGAAAAACATCCGCTTCGAGCTAACCGAGCAGCAGCCGGTGCGCGACCTGCAGACCGCGGAAGAGGTGATCAGCGCGCTGCGCCAGGCCCGCTACGGGCTGGCGCTCGACGACATCACGCCGGAAACCCCGCTTTTGCCGGCCTTGATGGCCATGCCGATCCGCGCCGTAAAACTCGACAAAAGCGTGGTCGTCAGCAATGCCGTGGGCGATGAGGATTTTATCCGCGACATTGTCGCCCGCGCCACCGCAAACGGCCAGGCAGTGATCGCCGAAGGCATCGAGACGCCGGAAACTTACCAGAAAATGCTTGGCTTCGGCGTCACGCACGGCCAGGGGTTTCTGTTCTCCCATCCGCTCTCAGCCGGGGATCTGCAGAAATTCCTGGGCAGCCGCCCGGGTTTAAGCTGAAGCAGGAAGCAGCCGCTTTTTTGAAAAAAAAGCGGCGCAAAAAACTTTTACTCCTTCAGCCCGTGCCGGTTCCGCGCCCACAGCCCCATAAAAACAAAAATTTTGCGCCGCTTTTATAAAAGCCGCTGCTTGCTTGTTTCAACCTAGCGCCGCGAGTCGCTCATAATGCGGGGTACAGCCTGTTCAGTTTGACGCGAGCTTGTGCGGTGGTGAACTGCCAGTTCGCCTTCGCATGGTTCAGGTTGCGGTTGTCCTGCCAAGCGGCGACCTCGTCAATCAGAGCCTGCTTATCGGGGATCCGCCGGTCGAGACACTGCGACGACAGAACGCTGAGCTCGGATTCAGCCATGTTTAGCCAACTCCCGTGTTTCGGGGTGTAATGCCACTCAAACCGTTCGACCAACCGACGCGCCTCGGCAGCGGGGAAAGCCTCGTAGAGTGAGGCTGGCTTGTGAGTGTTGAAATTGTCCTGCACGAGCCTGATCTTCTGCGCCTCGGGAAAGTGCGTGTCAGACAGTTCCTTGAGAAGTTGCGCATAGTCTATCGTCGCGCGCCGATCCGTCACCTTGACGTGCCGCCACCCTTCCAGCGGGGCAAACAGCATAAACAGGTTGGCGGTGCCATTACGGGCGTACTCATAGTCATGTCGTGCCGGCATTCCCGGCTTGGCCGGAATTGGTAGGCGGGTTTCGGCGATCAGTTGCTTCGAGGTCTCGTCGAGGCAAACCAGCGGAAAGTCCGGATCATGCGGCTTGTGATAGATTTCAAGCACATCCTCCATGGCGGCGACAAACGCGGCGCTGCCGTCTGGTGGGATCACCCATTGCTTCTTCAGGTGTGGCTTGAGAATGTTTTTTTTAGTGTCCGTCCGATCGTGTTGTCGCTGGCACGATCGACAATTTCCAGCTCAACCACTTTGGCCTCCAGCAGCCTCAGTGACCAGCGCGAACGCCCTTTGGGCGGTTCGGAACAGGCCAGGGCGATCAGCTTGGCCTCCGCAGCGCCGTCAAAGATCGGTTTCCTTGCAGAGTTGGGCGAATGCTTCCGGTTCAGCGCCGCCTCGAGTCCCTCCTCAACCAGCCTCTGCCGGGTCCGCGCGACCGTGTCGACGCTGGTTTCCAGCGCCGCGGCGATTTCGCTGTCGCTCCAGCACGCGCCGGCATCCGATGCATCCGCTTTCAACAGGATGCGCGCCTTCAGCACCTGCCGGGCAGCCCGCTTCCCGGTACCGATCAAGGTGCCGAGCCGTTCCCGCTCCTCGTCGCTGAGCGTTACAACGTATTTCTTCACGGCGGCTTGTCTCGCAGTCACGAATCATCTCCGGCATTACCGGAACGATCGAAATCAGAAATTCGCCGCAAAATCAAGGACGCGGGGCACTAGCGCATGAGGCCGAAGCGGCGCAGCGCGTCGCGCTGCATCATCGACATTTCCCCTCCGCTCTCGCGCTGCACCTCGCCGGGAGGTGCCGAAATCACCGGCGCGTCGGGGGACAGCTGCGTGTCCGGCGCTAGCTCCATGGCCCGGTTTTCCGCCGTCAGCTTCAGCAGATGCGCCAGCACGTTGCGCTGCGCCGCCACTTTCAGGAACGGGTCGGTCTTGGCGTAAAGTTTCGCCGCCAGTGCTGCGACGCTCCAATCCTGCTGTTCCAGCTGTGCCAGGATCGTCGCCTCACGCCGCTGCCGGTGCCCCAGCAGTTCGCGCACCAGCGTCCGCGGCGCCGGCAGCACCGGGCCATGGCCGCTCAGATACAGCTCGTCATCGCGGTCCAGCAGCCGTTCCAGCGCACGATAATAGGCCAGCATGTCGCCATCCGGCGGGCTGACGATCGAGGATGACCAGGACATCACATGGTCGCCGCTGAACAGAATTTTGCGCCCATCGGCCAGCCGGTATTCGAAACACAGATGGTCGGCGGCATGGCCGGGGGTAAAAATCGCGGTGAGCCCGGCGACCGTATCGCCGTCGCCCAAGCCGATATCCGGGGTAAAACCGGGCTTGGCGCTGTGCTTATAGGCATGCACCGGCAGCCCGGTTGCCTCCTTAAGCGCCGCCACCGCGCCAAAATGGTCGCGATGCGTATGCGTGAGCAGGATGCGCCGGATCGGCACCGCCCCCGCCGCCGCCAGGATGTCCCGCACATGCTGCGCATCCTCCGGTCCGGGATCGAGCACGGTCAGACCATCCTCCCCGTCGATCAGAAACGTGTTGGTCCCCTGATAGGTCATGACGCTGGGATTACGGGCGACGATGCGGCGGATACCCGGCAGCACGTCGAGAGGCACGCCGCGCGGCGGCTCCGGCTCGGTCAAAAACGGCATGACGGCATCATGCGTGCAGCAACGCGCCCTGTAAACCGGCGGCGCCTGGAGCGTGATCGGTTTGCGGCCGAGTTATTGAAGTGAAGAGGAAGGCTTCTTTTTGTGAACAAAAAGAAGCAAAAAAACTTTGCTCAACTGGGCCGTGCTGGTTCCAAGGCCACTGGCCCAGAGGAATCAAAAGTTTTTGCGCCGCTTTTTTCAAAAAGCGGCTGCTTGTCTATCCCAACCTGACCCTACCAGGCTCTAGCCCAGGGAGTAGAGCAGCCCCAGCAGCCCGAAGACGCCGGCAACACAGATCACGCCGAGCACGGCGGCGGCCAAGCCCGGTCGGTCCGAACGGCGGCGCCGCGGTTTCGGCGGCGCCCGGTGCAGATGCGAATGGTTAGCCTGATAGTTGTTTATGTTCATGGCCTTGCACCTCGAAACTTCGAAGCACGCCGGGAAACTTCGAAGTACGCCGGTATTTCCAGCGGTTTTAGCTTGTTCTCCGAGGGCAAGGATGCGCCGGAAGCGGCCGGGAGTGCAAGAAAAATACGACTCGGCGGCGCCGCCGGCTAGACGCTTTCCGGCCGGGTGGAAAGATTGCACCGCATCCCCAAGCCTGTAGTTTGACGGCATGACGACCGATCCGGATGCCAGCCTGCGCGCCTCCTTCAACCGGCACAGGCTATTCGCCTCCGGCCTGCTGGTGCTGATGGCGGCGCTGACCGTGCTCGGCTACGCGCTGCCGGAAAATTTCTGGTCCACCCTGCTGCGCGACGCGGCAAAAGCCGGGTTCATCGGCGGCGTGGCGGATTGGTTTGCGGTTACCGCTTTGTTCCGGCACCCGCTCGGCCTGCCGATTCCGCACACCGCCATCCTGCCCGCGCAGAAGGAGCGGCTCGGCAACGCGCTGGGGCGCTTCGTGGCGAACCATGTGTTCACCGAGGCGGATATCCGAAAATTCCTCACCACGCTGGATTCACCCGGCATCCTGCAGCGTTTTCTCGCCGACCCGGCCGCCACGCACCCCGCCGCCGAGGCGCTGGCGACCATGCTGCCGAAGCTGCTCGCCACCATCGAGGACGGCCGCGCGCGGCGCCTGCTGGCGCGCCTGCTGCCACGCCTTATCGGTGGCCGCGCCGCCGGCGTGGTGGTGGCGCGGGCTTTGGGCGGGCTCGTCGAAGGCGGCCGGCATCAGGAAGTTTTTTCTTTTATTCTCAATCAATTGAAAGAGACCCTTGCGGCACAGGAGGAAACCCTGCGCGAGGCGATCAAGGAGCGGGTGCGCGAGCAAGGCGGCCGCCTGGTCGGCTGGGCGATCGGCGCCAGCGTCGCCTCGCGCGTGCTCACCGCCGTCAACCAGGAGCTGGAGCGCGTCAGCCCGGACAGTTCCGAGATGCGCGACGCCTTCGACGAATGGGCGCGCCGCGAGATCGAAAAGCTGGAGACCGACCCCGAACGCGCCGCCGAACTGGGCCGCTCAATGCAGGGCATCCTGGCGCATGACACGGTGAAGGCCTGGGCCTGGGATGTCTGGGCGCGGCTACGCCGCGCGCTCGAGGCGGACGCGGTGAAGCCGCATGGCCGTACCGTCGCGGTGATCGAAGCGGCACTCGCCAATCTCGGCGAGGTGCTGGGCCGGGACGAGGCCGCGCGCGCCCGGGTCAACGGCACGGTGGAGCGGCTGGTCGTCAACCTGCTGCCCGCGGCGCAGACCCAGGTGGCCGAGTTCATCGGCCAGGTGGTCGGCGCCTGGGACGCCGCCACCATCACCGAGAAGCTGGAGCTGCGGGTCGGCAAGGACCTGCAATATATCCGCGTCAACGGCACGCTGGTCGGCTTCCTGCTCGGCGCGCTGATCAGTCTTTTGCTCCTGGCACTGCCGGGGCATGGGCATTAGCGCGTGTCGAAGCGAAGAAGAGAAAGGCTTCTTTTTTGAAAAAAAGAAGCAAAAAACTTTGTTTAAACTGGGCCCGAGGCGGCGAAACCAGCACGGCCCAATTTAGCAAAATTTTTTTGCGCCGCTTTTTTCAAAAAAGCGGCTGCTTTCTTCCTGTTTCCACCACCTCGTTTCACCACCACAGAGGATTCGACCGAAAAAATGCATATCCATATCCACAATGAGCTGGACGGGTTCGACAAGCCGATGGACGCGGCGGAATGGGCAGAAGCGGAAATTCCCGGCCACCGCGTCACCATCGGCGCGACCCCGGAAGACTTCCTGGCGCAGGCAGAGACCGTCGAAGCGCTGATCGCGCCGACGCGGGGCTTGAAAAAACTCGACCTGTTCGCCGCCCCGAAACTGCGCCTGCTGCAGTTCACCTCCGCCGGGGTGGACAGCCAGCACCCCTTCGACCACATCCCGGCCGATGTGGTGATCATGAACAATAGCGGCACGCATGGCGACAAGGCCGGCGAATACGCGCTGATGGCGATTCTGATGCTGGTGAACGCCATGCCACGCCTGGCAACCGCACAGCGCCAGCAGCATTGGACCCACAAATTATGCGGGGTTGCGAAAAGCCACCGGCTGACCGTGGTCGGCCTGGGCAGCCTCGGCGGCGCCGCGGCGATGCAGGCAAGCCGCCTCGGCATGGCCGTTACCGGCGTCAGCCGGTCCGGTGCCGCGCATGCGCATTGCGCCCGCGTCGTCACCACCGCGTCGCTCGACGAAGTGCTCCCGGAGACCGATATTCTGCTCCTGGCCTGCCCACTCACGCCAGAGACCCGTAACCTGATCTCCGCGGAGCGGCTGAAACTTCTGCCGCAAGGGGCCGGCATCATCAATATCGGCCGCGGCCGGCTGGTGGACGAAGCCGCACTGCTCGACGCGCTGGAGGCGGAGAGCATCGGCGGTGCGATTCTCGACGTGTTCCACGAGGAACCGCTGCCCAAAGGCCACCGCGCCTGGACGACAAAAAACCTGATCGTCACGCCGCATATGTCATCGGACGATCCCAGCACCTACAACACGCTGACGCTGGAGATCTTTAAAAAGAACCTGGCCGCTTTGGCGGAAGGGGCAAAAGCGCCGACGGCGATCGACCGTGTGCTCGGGTATTAAGACAGAAAGGAAGGCTACTTTTTGTTCACAAAAAGTAGCAAAAAAACTTTTTTAAACTGGGCCGTGCTGGTTTCGACGGCACGGCCCAAGAGGAATCAAAAGTTTTTTGCGCCGCTTTTTTTCAAAAAAGCGGCTGTTTTTCCGGCTTAGCCCTTCGGCTTGGCCGGGCCGACACCAGCGCCGGACGCGGAGATCACCGCGCCGATCTCTTCCATGTCAGCGGCGTTGAGTTCCAGCGAGGCGGCGGCGAGCCAGCCATCCACCTGCTTCGGGCTACGCGCGCCGACGATGGCGGCGGTCACACCCGGCCAGGCCAGCGTCCAGGCCACGGCCACCGAGGCGGTGGACACGTTATAGCGCTTGGCCACCTTCTCCATCGCCGCGGCGACCGCCAGGTTTTTGTCGAGATTCTCGGTGAACTCGGCATTGCGCGAGCGCCAGTCGTTCTTCGGCAGGGCGGCGACGCGTTCCTTGCTGAAGGCGCCGGTTAGCAGGCCGGCCTGCATCGGGCTGTACACGATCACGCCGGTATTGTGCTGGTGGCACCAGGCCAGCTCCTTGTCGCCCACCTCGCGCTTGATGGCGGAGAAGGGCGGCTGCAGCGTGTCGACATGGCCGAGCTTTTCGGCCGCTTCCAGCTGCGCGACGCTGTGGTTGGAGAGGCCCGCGGCGCGGATCTTGCCTTGCTTCTTCAGGTCCAGCAGCACCTGCCAGTATTCCTCCACCGGCGTGCCGTCATTGGCCGGCCAGTGCATCTGGTAAAGGTCGATCTGCTCGACTTCCAGGCGCTTCAGCGAGCCTTCCACCTCCTGGCGGATGCTGGCCGGGGCGCCGACGCGCTTGGGCAGCTCGTTCGGGTTCGCCTTGTCGCCGATCAGGCCGCATTTGGTGAAAACGAACGGGCGCTCGGATTTGGGGATGTCGCGCATCGCCGCGGCCACCACCTCTTCCGACCGGCCGAGGCCGTAGATCGCCGCGGTGTCGATCCAGTTCACGCCGCGCGCGACCGCATGCTGGATTGCCTTGATCGAATCCGCATCCTCCTGGTCGCCCCAGCCCACCGCCCAGTCGCCGCCGCCAATGGCCCACGAGCCGAAGCCGACACGGGTGATGTCCATGCCGGTCTTGCCGAAGGGCACGGTGGGAAGGCTCGTTTTCGCGTTCATTTATCTCTCCTTGCACTAACGTTTGCGTCATTTAGGCGTGGCAGCGCTAATTCCAACCCTCAGAGCAGCCATGAGCTGCTTGTGAGCGCCCGCCGCTTTGCGGTATGTGATGCCCCATGAAACCGATCTTCACCACGCTGTTTTTTCTCGCTCCTACTTTGGCTTTTGCCGCGGGCGGCCCGACCGCGCTCGGCCCCAATGGCGGCAAGTTCGGCGACTGGACGGCCGCGACCTATGGCAGCGGTACGGACAAGGCCTGCTACGCCTTCACCAACGCGCAGCACTCCGATCCGGCGATCGGCAAGCGCGGCGCGGTGATGCTGACCGTGACCGAGCGCCAGGGCGCGCATGACGAGGTGACGCTGACCTCCGGCTACGCTTACCCCAAAGATGCCAAGGTGAGCATGAGCGTGAACAACCACGCCATCGATTTCTACACTCAGGGCAACACCGCCTTCACCAGCGACGGCCATGGCGCGGTCGAAGCGTTCCGCAACGGCGCTGCCGCGGAAGCCAAGGGCACCGGCCCGCATGGCCATCCCGTGACCGATGATTTCTCGCTGAACGGCTTCTCCGGCGCGTACAGCGCCATAAGCTCGGCATGTCCGTAACCGAGCTCACCGCTACCGAGCGCGAGCGGATTCTGGCCAAGGCGGCGCTGTTTGCGCCGCCGGCCAATGTGCTGCCCGATGGGCGGCGGGACCTTGTCGGCCTGTCGCGCGAGGAGCTGGCGGCCGAGATGGCGGAAGCCGGCGAAAAGCCGTTCCGCGCCAAGCAACTCTGGCATTGGATCTATCACCAGGGCGTGCGCGATTTTGCCGCGATGAGCACGATCGCCCGGCCGCTGCAGGAAAAGCTCGCCGAGCGCTTCGTCATCGGCCGGCCGGAAGTGGCGGTGGACCAGCTCTCCCGGGACGAAACCCGCAAATTCCTGTTCAATTTCCGCGACAACGAAAAGGTGGAGACGGTCTACATCCCCGATCCGGTGGAAGACCGGGGGGCGGTCTGCATCTCGTCCCAGGTCGGCTGCACCCTCACCTGCCGCTTCTGCCATACCGGCACGCAGCGCCTGGCGCGCAACCTGTCGGCGGCGGAGATCGTCGGCCAGTTCATGGCCGCGCGCGATGCGTATAACGAGTGGCCGAGCCCCAAAGGCGAGACCCCGCGTCTGCTCTCCACCATCGTGCTGATGGGCATGGGCGAGCCGCTCTATAATTACGAGAACGTCGCGAAAGCGATGAAGATCGTCATGGACGGCGAAGGCATCGCCTTGTCGCGGCGGCGCATCACCTTGTCCACCTCCGGCGTGGTGCCGATGATGGACAAGGCCGGCGAGGAACTGGGCGTGAACCTCGCGGTCTCGCTGCATGCCGTGCGCGATGAGCTGCGCGACGAGCTGGTGCCGCTGAACCGCAAATACCCGATCGCCGAACTCATCGCCGCCTGCCGCCGCTACCCCGCCGCCTCCAACGCGCGGCGCATCACGTTTGAATATGTGATGCTGAAGGATGTGAACGATTCCGAGGCCGATGCCCGGGCCCTGGTGAAGCTCATCGCCGGGCTGCCGGCAAAGGTGAACCTGATCCCGTTCAACCCCTGGCCCGGCAGCACCTATGAGACCAGCACGCCGGCGGCGATCCGCAAATTCGCGGACATCGTCATGAACGCCGGCTACGCCTCGCCGGTGCGCACCCCGCGCGGCCAGGACATTCTGGCGGCTTGCGGGCAGTTGAAGTCGACGGTTCAGCCGGCGGCTTAAGCGCCTCGATTGATCATGTTGCAGCGAAGAGAAGCGCTTCCTTTTTGAAAAAAAGAAGCAAAAAATCTTTTTTTTTAAACTCTGCCGTGGTGGTTTCAACGCCACGGGCCCAGCCCAACAAAAAGTTTTTTGCGCCGCTTTTTTTCAAAAAAGCGGCTGCTTTCCTGTTTCCTCTCAAACAGCGGCGGCCCCAAAGGTCCGCCGCCCGCCATTCAAGCGGCCAGATGCTTGAACATGTTCTGCCGCGCCTCGTCGTCCATCTCGGCCTTGAAGGTGAAACGCTCCTTCAGCGCGAGCGCACGCTGCGCCGCCGGCCGTGCCTCGATCTCGTCGACCAGGCGCTTCAGGTTCGGGAACTTCGCCCAGGCCTCGGCCCCCAGGATGAACGGGATCATCCGCGCCCAGCCCCACACATCCATGTCGACGATCGTATAGGTGTCGCCGACCATATAGCGGCGCCCGGCCAGATGCGCCTCGATCACGCCGAAATGACGCAGCGCCTCGAACTCATAACGGTGCTGCGCGTAAGGCACCTTCTCCGGCGCGAAATGCGTGAAATGCACCGCCTGGCCCGCATAAGGCCCGACCCCGGTGGCGACGAACATCAGCCAGGAGAGCAACTGCCCGCGATTGGCCGCATTCTCCGGCGGCAGGAATTTGCCGGTCTTCTCCGCGAGGTAGAGCAGGATAGCATTGCTGTCGAACACGGTGGCATCGCCATCGACGATCGCCGGCACCTTGCCGTTCGGATTGACCGCCAGATAGGCTGGGGCGAACTGGTCGCCCTTGCGCGTATCGACCGGACGCGGCTCGTAGGCGAGCCCCGTTTCCTCGAGGAACAGCGCGACCTTGGTCGGGTTCGGCGACGCGTTGAAATAGAATGTCAGCATGGGTTTTCCACCAGAATGAGGGAGCCCGCGTTTTACACCGAAGCGGACAACAAGCCCAGGGTGCCACCGCCCGTTGCGTGATTGACTTGCCGCGCCGGGATCGCCGATACTGCGCCGCAGATGGTTCTCCTCAAGGAGATGAAAAGGGAACCCGGTGCGGATGGCAACATTCAATGCCGGGGCTGCCCCCGCAACTGTAAGCGGCGAGCCGATCACCAATGACCACTGGGAAACCGGGAAGGTGGTGAGCGGCCAGGACCCGTGAGCCAGGAGACCTGCCATCGAATTGGCGTCGACGCATACAGATCGGGCGGGGTGTCTCGATTGGGTTAGCCTTTTGCCGGGCTGAGCTTGTTTGCGAAGACAAACGCCGACGAAAGGCAGTTACAAATGCTTGGCTTGCTGAGAGCTATTTTTAACGACGGCACCACGGACATCCGCGGCAAGGTGATCGGCATTTACGTTTTTCTGATCGCGACGAATATCATCGCCTGGGCCTGGGCGCTGATCGCCTTTCATAACCACCCGGCGCTACTGGGCACCGCCGTCCTCGCCTATAGTTTCGGCCTGCGCCATGCGGTCGATGCCGATCATATCGCCGCGATCGACAATGTGACCCGCAAGCTGATGCAGCAGAACAAACGGCCGATCGCCGTCGGTTTCTTTTTCTCGATCGGTCATTCCCTGGTGCTGGTTCTCGGCGTCGTGGTGATCGGCGTGACGGAAGCGACCTTGTCCAGCCGCTTTACGAATTTCAATAACACGGCCGGGATCATCGGCACCCTCGTCTCCACCACGTTCATGCTGCTGATCGCGCTGATGAATTTGCTGATCGCCATCTCTGTGTATCGCACGTTCCGGCAGGTGCGGAATGGCGGGCGCTATGTCGACGAGGATTTCGACATGCTGCTCAACAAGCGCGGCGTGCTCGCCCGGCTGTTCCGGCCCGTCTTTCGCCTTGTTAACAAAAGCTGGCACATGACGCCTTTGGGGTTTCTGTTCGGGCTGGGGTTCGACACGGTGACCGAGGTGACCCTGCTCGCCATCGCCGCCACCGAAGCCGCGAAAGGCATGCCCCTGTGGTCGATCATGGCGTTTCCCCTGCTCTTTGCCGCCGGCATGTCGCTGATCGACACCACCGACGGCATCATGATGCTCGGCGCCTATGGCTGGGCGTTCGTGAAGCCGATCCGCAAGCTCTATTACAATCTGACGATCACGATCGTTTCCGTTATCGTCGCGCTGGTGGTGGGCGGCATTGAAGGCCTCGGCCTGCTGCAGAGCGAATTGAATTTCAGCGGGGGGATCTGGGACGAGATCGGCCTGCTGAACGATCATTTCGGCTATATCGGCTTCGCGATCATCGGTATTTTTCTGCTCAGCTGGCTGGGCTCCACGATCCTCTATCGTGTGAAGCGCTACGATGACGTCGCCGTTCTGCGCGAGGACGTGCCGGCGGATCTCCAAGCCTGAGGCGGCATGGCTCCGTTGCGGGATTTTTCTCCAGCGGAGCCACACATGAAACGGCCGGCGCGCGCCTTGACGAAGCCGCTTCGCGCACAAATTTCCGCCCCATGGAGAGCAGATCATGGGCGTAGTCTTAATCACCGGCGGCGCGAACGGTATCGGCGCCGGCATCGCGCGGCGTCTCGTGCATGACGGCGCGCAGGTCGTCATCGCCGACAAGGAATTCTGCGCCCTCGAAGGCGCGCGCTCGGTCGTCTGCGACGTCTCCAGCGAAGCCGAGGTGCAAAACCTCATCGACGACATTGCCGGGACGGAAAAACGGCTGGACGGGATCGTCTGCAATGCCGGATTCATGATCCGCAAACCGGTGGAGGCGCTCAGCCTCGCTGAATGGTCCAGCGTGCTCGGCACCAACCTCACCAGCACGTTTCTCCTGGTGAAAGCCGGCGCGAAACTGCTGCGCGCGGCGAAGGGCTCGGTCGTCACCATCGCCTCCACCCGCGCGCATATGTCCGAGCCGGACACGGAATCCTACGCCGCCAGCAAAGGCGGGCTGCTCGCCCTCACCCATGCGCTCGCCATGAGTCTTGGCCCGGACATAAGGGTGAACTGCATCTCACCGGGCTGGATCGACACAGGGCATTATAAAATCCGCCCCGAGGACCATGCCCAGCACCCCGCCGGGCGGGTCGGGCGGGTGGAGGATGTCGCTAGCCTCGCCGCCTATCTGCTGGGGCCGGAGTCAGGCTTCATCACCGGCGCGGAATTCATCGTCGATGGCGGCATGACGCGGAAAATGATCTACGCGGAATAGAAGTCGTTACCGGCGCGTGATAGTCTGTCCGCCACAAGAAGGAGGGACACATGACGCGATCCGCGCCATTGCTGGCGATGTTGTGGCTTGCCTTGCTTTCCGCTCCCGCCGCGCAAGCCAGCCAGTTGCCGCCGGTCTACGTGCATATGAACGGCGCCAACATCTTCCTTGAAAACGTGATCGCCGTGCGCCCCGGCCAGGAGGTGGTGTTCGTCAACGAGGATACGGGGGTGCACACCATCATCGGCTACGCCCCGGCGACCGGGCGGGAGAGCCAGGTGTTCAAAGGGACGGTTGCGGGCGTGCCCGGCCCCGCGGGAGTGATCTCCACCTACAGCATCCGTTTCGCCACCCCCGGGCTTCGCTACTATTATTGCTCGGTACATGCCGTGCTGGCGGCGGCGCCGGGCGGGGTGACACTGCCCAAGGCACGGCCGAACGTGGATGGGTTCGGCACCCCGATGGCCGGGCTGATCATCGTCACGACCGACCCGACGCTACTCCGCGAGACTCCCAAAACCGCCTCCCAAAAAATACTCCCAGGCTATTTTGGCGGCTGAGGCGCGCTCTTCGCTGGCCTTCGCTTGAGTCAGATGCTACCGCCCGGCGCGTGAAGAAATTTTTGCAATCCGACCGGCTGCGCGCGGCTCTGGCCTGGTTGGCGGCGCGCTACCTGCTGCTGGTGGCGAAAACCCTGCGCTGGCGGATCGAGGGCGCGGCGCAGATCCAGGAGATGGCAACGGGCGCGCCCCTGATCGTCGTGTTCTGGCACGAGGCCATGCCGTCGATGCCGATCCTGTGGCAGCAGGCGAAGCGGCGCGGCATGGTCCGCCCCGCCGTGGTGCTGGCCAGCCGGCATCGCGACGGCCAGCTGATCGGCCGCATCGTCGAGCATATGGGCATAGGCCTGGTATCCGGCTCCTCCTCGCGCGGCGGCGCGGCCGGGCTGCGGGCGCTGTTGCGGGCGCTGGAGAGCGGAAGCAATGTCGGCCTGACCCCGGACGGACCGCGCGGGCCGCGCCGGGTTTGCGCGCCCGGCGTGGCCCAGCTGGCGGCGATGAGCGGGCGCAAAGTGCTGCCCTGCGGCGCGATGACCAGCAACGCCAAAACCCTCGGCTCCTGGGACCGCATGCGCCTGCCGCTCCCGTTCGGCCGCGGCGTGCTGGTCTGCGGCGAACTGATCGACGTTCCGCGCGAGGATTGGCAGAACGGCGTCGCGGCGGTGACGGCGGCGCTGAACGCAACCATGGACCGCGCGGCGGCCTTGCTGTGATCGCCGCCTATCGCCTCGCCGGGCGGCTCGCCGCCCCCTATCTGCGCCGGATGCTGGCGCGCCGCGCCGCGCGCGGCAAGGAAATTCTGGCCCGCCTGCCGGAACGCTACGGCATTTCAGAGCTGCCGCGCCCAGCCGGAAAGCTGGTGTGGATCCATGCCGCGAGTGTCGGCGAGACGATGTCCGTGCTGCCGGTGATCCAGGCTTTGGCCGAGCGGGCGGAAGTGCTGCTGACCACCGGCACCGTCACCTCCGCCAAGCTCGCCGCCGCCCGCCTGCCGGCCCATGCAAGGCACCAGTTTGTGCCGCTGGACGTGCCGGGCTGGGTTGAAAAATTCCTAAAGCATTGGCAGCCGGATGTGGCAGTGTTCGTCGAGAGCGAATTATGGCCCGGCCTGCTGGCCGCCTGCGACCGGCGCAGAATCCCGCGGCTGCTGATCAATGCGCGGATTTCCGCCCGCTCGGCACGCAACTGGCGGCGCGTGCCGGCTTTGGCCCGGCGCATGCTTGGGCCCTTCCGGCATGTTCATGCGCAATCGCGGGGGGATGCCGAGAATCTGCGCACCCTTGGCCGGGGCGACGTGCTGGAATGGGGTAATCTGAAATTTTTCACCCCCACTCTGCCGGTGGACGAGAGCGCCCTCGCCGCCTTCGTCACGCAGCTTCCCGGCCCGCTCTGGCTCGCCGCCAGCACCCATCCAGGCGAAGAGCAGGTCATCGTGCAGGCGCATCGCGCGCTGCTGCCGGAATTTCCGGCGCTGGTCACGATCATCGTCCCCCGCCATCCCGAGCGCGGCGCCGAGATCGCGGCACTTGCCGGATATGCGCCGCGCCGCGCCCTCGGCGAGACACCGCTGGCGGGAAACACCTATGTTGCCGACACGCTGGGCGAACTCGGCCTGTTCTTCCGCGCCGCACCCTTCGCCTTCATCGGCAATTCCCTGGTCGGCTTCGGCGGGCATAATTTGCTCGAACCGGCGATGCTCGGCCGCCCGGTGATCACCGGGCCGCATAACGAGAATTTTCTGCAAGCCGCCGCCGTGCTGTGCGGGGCGGATGCGCTGGTCGAAGTGACGGACACCGCCTCCCTGACCGCGTCAGTACGCGCCTGGCTGCGCCAGCCGGAAGAAGCCGCGGCGGCGGGCATGCGTGCAGCGGCTGCCTTGCGCACCGGCGAGGATCTGCCGCAGCGCCTCGCCGCACTCATCCTGGAGACGGCGCGATGAAGGCGCCGGCCTTCTGGGCCAAACGCGGCCTTGCCGCGCGGCTGCTCGCCCCGCTTGGTGCCATCACCGCCGCCCTCACCGCGCGCCGGCTGCGCCGGCCCGGCTTCACCCCCGGTATAAAAGTCATCTGCATCGGCAATGCCGGGGTCGGCGGCGCCGGTAAGACGGTGGTGGCGCTGGATATTCTGGCGCGGCTGCCGGGCCCGCGCTTTGCCCTCACCCGCGGCTATCGCGGCCAGCTGGCCGGGCCCGTGCTGGTGAACCCGGCGCTCCACACCGCCGAGGATGTCGGCGACGAGGCGCTGCTGCTCGCCGCCGCCGCCCCCACGATTCTGGCCCATGACCGCGCCGCCGGGGCCAGGCTGGCTTTGGCCGAAGGTGCCACCGCCATCGTCATGGATGACGGGCTGCAAAACCCGTCGCTTGCCAAAACCCTGTCTGTGCTGGTTATCGATGGCGGCTACGGATTTGGCAATTCTTTGCTCCTCCCCGCCGGGCCGCTGCGCGAGCCGGTCGCGGCGGCGGCGTCCCGGGTGCAAGCAGCGGTGCTGATCGGCGCCGACGAGACCGGCGCGCTCGCTCATTTGCCGCCGGAACTGCCGGTATTGCGCGCACAACTGGTTCCCGCCTGCACGGAAAATTTACGGGGGCGCAAGCTCATCGCCTTCGCCGGGATCGGCCGGCCCGAAAAATTCTTCGCCTCGGTGCGGGCGCTGGGCGGGGAACTGGTCACGACCCATGCTTTTCCTGACCATCATGTGTATAGAGCAAGCGATTCGGCGCGGCTTCTGGGCGAGGCCGTGACACAGGGAGCGCAATTGGTGACGACGGCAAAGGATTACGTGAAACTGCCCGACACGCTGCGGGCGGCAAGCCAGGTGGTCACGGTGCGCCTGGAGTGGGACGATGCGGCGGCGCTGGAGCGCCTGCTGGCATGAGCGACACGCCGAAAATTCCACTAGCGCACAAGGCCGAGGCGGCTCTGGTGCGCACCGCCCTCGCGATCTTCCGCGCCCTGCCGCCGGCTGCGGCCTCGCGGCTCGGCGGCGGCGTGGCGAGGGCGATCGGCCCGCTGATCCCGGTCTCGAAAGTCGCCGACCGCAACCTGCAGGCCGCGATGCCCGAGCTGGACGCGGCGGCGCGGAAAAAGATCGTCGCCGAGGTGTGGGAAAACCTCGGCAGCACGGTCGCCGAGCTGGCGCAGATCGGCCATCTGCACGAGACCGCCTCCGGCCCCGGCTATCATGTCACCGGCTGGGACGAGCATGTCGCCCCGGCGATGGCGGCAGGCAAGCCGACGATCTTTTTCACCGGCCATATCGGCAATTGGGAGATCATCCCGCCCGCCGCCTATGCACGCGGCGTCGATATCGGCTTCATGTACCGCGCCGCCAGCAACAGCCTAGTCAACGAGGTCATCCTCCAGCTGCGCGAGGCGAATTTCCAGCGCAAGGTGACGATGTTCCCGAAAGGCAGCACCGGCGCCCGCCAAGCCTATGCGCATATGATGCGCGGGCAAAATCTCGGCCTGCTGGTGGACCAGAAGCTGGATAACGGCATCGCCGTGCCGCTGTTCGGCCGCCCGGCGATGACCGCCCCGGCGATGGCCAGCTTCGCCCTCAAGTTCAAATGCCCGGTCTTTCCCGTGCATGTGGTGCGCGAGGGCCCGGCCCGGCTGCATGTGATCTACGAGGCGCCGATGACGCTGCCCGACAGCGGCGACAAGGAGCGCGACGTGCTGGCGATGACCACCGACATGAACAATATTCTGGAACGCTGGATCCGCGAGAAGCCCGGCGCCTGGCTGTGGCTGCACCGCCGCTGGCCGAAAAAGTAGCCGCTTTTTTGAAAAAAAGCGGCGCAAAAAACTTTTGTTACTCAGGGCCTCAGGCGGTGAAACCCGCACGGCCCAGTTTAGCAAAAGTTTTTTGCTTCTTTTTTTCAAAAAAGAAGCGCTCCTCTTCGCTGCAATATGATTTCTCCTAAACCGATCAGGCTCTAGAGTAACGGACGATGGGATTCTGGCACACGAAAACCCTAGCGGAGATGAGCAAGGCCGAGTGGGAGTCCCTCTGCGACGGCTGCGGCCGCTGCTGCCTGCATAAGCTCCGCGACGAGGATACCGACGAGATCAGCTTCACCAATGTCGCCTGCGGCCTGCTGAACCTGAAGACCGCACGCTGCGGCGATTACGCGAAACGGCGGACGAAAATCCCCGACTGCGTGCAGCTGACCCCGAAAAAGCTGAAAACCGTGGACTGGCTGCCGCCGAGCTGCGCCTATCGCCGGCTGCAGGAGGGCAAGGACCTGCCCCCCTGGCATCCGCTGATCACCGGGCGGGCTGAGAGCGTGTTCGAGGCCGGGGCGAGCGTCGCCGGAAAGGCGATCAGCGAGCGCGATGCCGGGCCGCTGGAACACCATATCGTCGAATGGCCCGGCGAGTTGCCACGCAAGCGATGAGCACTGAGATCACCACCGAGCTAGTGCCCATCCAGGGCGCGCTGGCCCAGGTGGCATTCCGCCGCTCCGCGCGCGCCCGCAAAATCTCGCTGCGCATCGACCCGGCCCAGGGTGGCGTCGTCATCACTCTGCCGCTGCGCGCGTCGCGCCGCGCCGGGCTGACGCTGCTGCAAACGCACGAGGCCTGGGTGGCGGAACGGCTGGCGGCCCTGCCCAGCGCCCTGCCCTTCCTGCCAGGTGCGGCCGTGCCGGTGCACGGGTTGCCGCATGTGATCTCTCCGGTGACGAGCGGGCGCGGCGGCGCCTGGATCGAGGACGGCCGCATCCTAGTGACCGGCCAGCCGGAGTTTTTGAGCCGGCGCGTCGGCGACTGCCTGAAACGCCTGGCCCGCCAGGAGCTGACCGCAAGGGCCGCGGAAAAAGGCCGGCAGGCCGGGCTGACGCCGAAATGCGTGCGGGTGAAGGACACGCGCACGCGCTGGGGCTCCTGCGCCCCGGACGGCACCATCGCCTTCTGCTGGCGGCTGATCTGCGCGCCGGATTTCGTGCAGGATTACGTTGTCGGCCATGAGCTCGCGCATCTGCGGCACATGAATCACGGCCGGCAATTCTGGGCGCTCACCGACGAGCTGACACCGCACCGCACCGCCGCCAGCGCATGGCTGGGCAGCAACGGCCCGGCGCTATTGAGGATCGGCTGAGCGGGCTTATCTTTCGCACAAGCGAGCCGCCTAACCCGTTCGCCGCCTGCAACAAGAAAGTGCCCGTTCATGAAAGCCGTCGCCTTTACCCATTCCAAACCGATCACCGACGCCGATTCGCTGATGGATCTCGAGATGGCGGTGCCCGTGCCGCGCCATCACGACCTGCTGGTGGAAATCAAAGCCGTCTCGGTAAACCCGGTCGATACGAAACTCCGCATGGGGGGCGAGCCGCTGGGCGAGCCGCGCGTGCTCGGCTTCGATGCCGCCGGCATCGTCCGCGCCATCGGCCCGGACGTGCATAATTTCTCGGTTGGCGACGAGGTGTTTTACGCCGGTGTGCCGACCCGCCCGGGCACGAATGCCGAATTCCACCTGGTCGATCACCGCATCGTCGGCCACAAGCCGAAGAGCCTGAGTTTCGCCGAAGCCGCGGCGCTGCCGCTCACCTCGCTCACCGCCTGGGAGATGCTGTTCGACCGCTTCCGCATCCCGCGCGACCGCTCGTCCGGGGGCACGCTGCTGATCGTCGGCGGCGCCGGCGGCGTCGGCTCCATCGCCATCCAGCTCGCCGCCCAGCTCACCGAACTCACCATCATCGCCACCGCGTCACGGCCGGAGACGGAGCAATGGTGCCGCGGCCTCGGCGCGCATCATGTCATCAACCACCATCACGACATGGCGGCACAGATCGCCGCGCGCGGCCTGCCGGTACCGGAGTATATTTTCTGCGTCACGCATCAGCGCGTGCATTTCAAGAAACTCACCGAGCTGCTCGCCCCGGAAGGCGCCATCGGCATCATCGAATCCAACACCGGCATGATCGATATTTCCACGCTGATCCGCAAATCCGGCACGCTGCACACGGAATACATGTTCGCCCGCGGCGTGCTGCGTACCCCCACCATGTCGGCACAGCACGGCACGCTTGAGACAATCGCCCATATGGTCGATAACGGGACGTTAAAGACGACGATGACCTCGAATTACGGCGTCATTAGCGCGGCGAATCTGAAACGCGCGCATGAAGCGATCGAGTCAGGAAGCGTCCGCGGCAAAATTGTTCTGGAAGGGTTTTGATACATATGCAGACCAAAGAACTCGGCAAATCTGGCCTCCATCTGCCGCCGATCATGTTCGGCGGCAACGTGTTCGGCTGGACCGCCGACACCGCGACCTCGTTCCGGCTGCTCGATGCGCTGATGGACGCCGGGCTGAACGCGATCGACACCGCGGACGCCTATTCGCGCTGGGCCCCGGGGCATAAAGGCGGCGAGTCCGAGGCGATCATGGGCGTCTGGATGAAGGAGCGGAAGAACCGCGACAAGGTGGTCGTCGCCACCAAGGTCGGCATGGATCTGGGTGAAGGCAAAAGCGGGCTGTCGGCAAAGCGGATCGAATACGCGGTGGAAGCCTCGCTGATCCGGCTGCAGACCGACTATATCGACCTCTACCAGGCGCATAAGGACGACGAGGCAACCCCGCTGGAGGAAACGCTGGAAGCCTTCGGCCGGCTGGTGAAGGCCGGCAAGGTGCGCGTGCTCGGCGCCTCCAACTACAGCGCCGCGCGGCTGCGCCAGGCGCTGGAGGTGTCGCGCAAACTTGGCCTGCCGCGCTATGAATTGCTGCAGCCGCTGTACAACCTCGTCGAACGGCCGGTGTTCGAGGATGAACTCGGCCCGCTCTGCCTGGAGCAGAAGATTGGCGTGATCAACTATTACAGCCTCGCCTCCGGCTTCCTCACCGGCAAGTACCGCAGCGCCGCCGACGCGCAGGACAAGGCACGCAGCGCCGGCGTGCAGAAATACCTGAACGAGAAAGGCTTCGCGCTGCTGAAGGTGCTGGACGCGCAGGCCGCACGGCTCAACGCCAGCCCGGCGCAGCTCGCCCTCGCCTGGCTGATCGCCCGGCCGGAAGTGACTGCGCCGATCGCCAGCGCCACCAGCGTGGCGCAGCTGCAGGATCTGGTGCAGGCGGCGATGCTGACGCTGGACAGCGAAGCGATCCAGGCGCTGGACGCCGCCAGCGCCTAACACTACGTTAGAGAAAAGCGCGGGGTGCGAGCCCCGCGTTTTTATTTGCGGGAAAAAGGAAGGCTTCTTTTTTGAAAAAAAGAAGCAAAAAACTTTTGTTAAACCGGGCCGTGCTGGTTGCAGCGCCGCAGGCCCAGCCCAACCAAAAGTTTTTTGCGCCGCTTTTTTCAAAAAAGCGGCTGCTTACTTGTTTCGCCGACCAGCCCCTACGCAATGTGCAGCAGCCGGATCAGCGCCAGGCTGATGCCGCCCAGCACCAGCAGCGAGGCGGTGACGGCGCAGGAGACGCGCAAGCCGGCCCGCGCCACGGTGCGGACATCGACACCAAGGCCGAGTGCGGCCATGGAGATTGTCGTCAGCAGGGCGGCGATGCGGTTGATCGGGTGCAGCAGCGGCAGCGGGATCAGCCCGGCCGAGCGGAGCGCCAGCAGCACCAGAAAGCCGACGATGAACCACGGCACCATATGGTGGAGTTTCGGCATGCCGGGTTTTGGCCGGTCGCCGGCGCTCAGCTGTCCGGGCTCGTCTTCCTCCTCACGTAGTTTCAACGCCAGCATCGCCAGCGCGAACACCACCGGCCCCAGCATCAGCACCCGCACAAGCTTCACCACCGTGCCGACTTGGTTGCTGAGCGCGCCGATCGGCAGCGTCGCCGCCAGCACCTGAGGCACGGCATAGACGGTGAGCCCGGCGAGCACGCCATATTGCGTGAGGGAGAGCAGCAGCACCGGCACCAGCAGCGGCAGCAGCAGCACGACGATGACGCCAAGCACGGCGGTGAAAGCGATCGAGGCGGCAATGTCATCGGCGCTGGCACCGATCACCGGCGCCACGGCGGCGATGGCGGAATTGCCGCAAATGGAATTGCCGCAGGCCACCAGCAGCGCCATGCGCGGCTGCAGGTGCAAAACCCGGCAGATCGCGTAGCTGGCGACGATGGCGATGGCGACGATGGCGACGATGCCGACCAGCAGTTTTGGCCCCAGCGCCATCACCGTGTCCGCGCTCACCGCCGCCCCCAGCAGCATCACCGCGAGTTCCAGCAGGAATTTGGCGGAAAAGCTGATGCCGGATTTAAACGCAGAAGGGGGCGCCCAGGCCGTGCGGACCACAAGGCCGAGCAAAATGGCGAGCACCAGCGCCTCGAGATAAGGCTGACCAAGCAGGATGGTCTCGCCCCATTGCAACGCCGCCGCAGCGAGGGTGATGGCGAGGCAAAGCAGCACGCCGGGAAGAAGTTTTGTTAGACAACGCATGGGAGGAGGAGATAATTCTCCCGCACCACATCTTACATCTAATATTTTTTGTTGTTATGACCGTATTTTTTGATAATTTTTTCTAGCGCACTTTCCTGCCAAACGGTACAGTTTTGTTATGACACTCGATCAACTCCGGGTTTTCGTCGCGGTCGCCGAACGCCAACATGTCACAAGGGCGGCGGAGGCCTTGAATCTCGGCCAGTCGGCCGTCAGCGCGGCGATCTCGGCGCTGGAGACCCGCCATGACACGAAGCTGTTTCACCGCGTCGGGCGGGGGATCGAGCTGACCGAGGCCGGTTCGCTGTTCCTCACCGCGGCGCGCGGGATCCTGGCGCAGGCGGATGCCGCGGAGCTGCTGCTCAGCGAGCTGAGCGGCGGCAGGCATGGCACGCTGAGCGTCCAGGCGAGCCAGACGATTGCCAGCTACTGGCTGCCGCGGCATCTGGTCGCGTTCCAGCGCCAGCACGAGGGGATCGAGATCCGCTTAAGCGTCGGCAATACCGCGCAGGTGGCGCAGGCGGTGCATCGCGGCGAGGCGGAGCTGGGCTTCGTCGAGGGGGCGGTCGCCGATGCCTCCCTGGTCAGCCTGCCGGTGGCGCGCGACAAAATGATCATCGTGGTCGCCCCGGACCATCCCTGGGCCGCGTGCGGGTCGCTCTCGCCCATGCAGCTATTGGACAGCCTTTGGGTGCTGCGCGAACCCGGCTCGGGCACGCGCTCGGAATTCGAGCAGGCGCTGGCGCAATTCGGCGTGCCGGCAAAGACGCTGCGCGTGGCGCTGGAGCTCCCCTCCAACGAGGCGGTGCGCGGCGCGGTGGAGGCCGGGCTGGGCGCCACCGCCATTTCCGCCTCGGTCGCCGCCCCCAGCCTGGAGGTCGGGCTGCTGCATCATGTGAAATTCGACCTGCCGGAGCGCGATTTCCACGTGCTGCGCCATGCCGAGCGCTATCAAAGCCATGCCGCCGCCGCGTTTATGGCGATGCTGCGGAAGACTTAGAACGAAGAGGAAAGCAGCCGCTTTTTTGAAAAAAAGCGGCGTAAAAAACTTTTATTCCTCTGGGCCTCAGGCGTCGAAACCAGCACGGCCCAGATTAACAAAAGTTTTTTTCTTCTTTTTTCAAAAAAGAAGCGCTTCCTTTTCTTTCGCTCAAAAAACCCCGCTGGTGAGCTGCAGGCTGATGGCGGCATAATGCAGCGACGCGGCGACCAGGATCAGCAGATGCCAGATCGGGTTGTGAAATTTCAGCCGGGTTCCCTGCAGCACCGCCCCCACGGAATACACGACTCCGCCGGCCAAAATCATCGCCATCACCGCAGGCGGCAGCAGCGCGAAACAATCCCGGATCAGCGCCAGCATCCATCCCATCGCCAGATAGAGAAGCAGAAGAGCGCGCTCGAAACGCCGCGGATAACGCAGCGTGACGAACATGCCGAGCGCGGCGAGCGCCCAGAGCAGCAGGCATAGAGCCAGCCCATGCCGGGCGTACAGCACGGTCACGCTGAACGGCGTGTAGGTGCCGGCGATCATGACAAAAATCATCGCGCGGTCAAGCCGGCGCAGCCGCTCCTTCAGCAGGCAATGCGGGCAGAGCTGGTAGGCGGCCGAGGCCCCCAGCATGCCGACCAGCCCCACGGCATAGACCGCGATGACGGCGGTGGTGAGACCGCCATGAGCGCCGGCACGGAGCAGCAAAACGACGGCGGCGACAATGCCGAGCGGGACGCCAACCGCGTGAACCGCGGCATCGGCCGCCCGCTCGGCCCTGCTATAGAATGGAAACTGAAGCGGCGCGGTCAAACCGCCGGGTTGATGGGCGATGGCGGCGTGCCGCCCGCCTCGAGCACTTCGCCGGCGAGGAGCAGCAGGTCCTCGCGGAACCGCCCGGCCAGCAACTGCACCCCCACGCTGGTGCGCCCCACCTGCGCGGTGGAGACGGCCAGTGCCGGCAGGCCGGTGAGCGCCAGGCCTATCTGCGTCAGCTGCGCCCGCCAGACCCGGGCAAAATCCTGCCGGTCCAGCTGGTCGGGGAACGGCAGCTCCGCCGAGACCGGCAGCAGCAGGACTGGATGCTTCTGCAACAGCGCCTGGTAATCGCGGATGATGGTGGCGCGGCGCACCAGCGTTTGGGCATAGCCTTCGGCTGAGACCTGACCCTTCAGGAAGGTTTTGACGCCGGCAATGGTGCCGATGGCGCCGGGATCGCCGTCCTTGGCGGCCATCGCCTCCCAGGGGGCAAAACTCTCGCCGATCCAGAGCCGGGCCTGCAATTCCGCCGCCTCCTCGATGGCGGGGATATCGTCCAGCTCGGCAACCTCCCAGCCGGCGTCACGCAGCCGTGCTGCGGCGTCCATCAGCGCCGCCTCGACCTCCGGCACGATCTCCAGCCCGCCGGGGCGGCGCACCAGAGCGGCACGGCGCGGCTGGTCGGAGAATTCCAGCGGTGCTGGCACCCACCACGGGTCGCGCGCATCGAACCCGGCCATGGCGGCCAGCCCTAGACGCAGATCGGCGATGCAGCGGCCGATCGGGCCCGAGACGCCGGTGAGCTGCGGGCCGATCGGCCGCTCCGGACCGCTGGCATTATACGCGGCGATACGCCCAAGGCTGGGGCGCAGCCCGTGCACGCCGCAGGCATAAGCCGGGTAGCGAATGGAGCCGGCAATGTCGGTGCCATGTGCGAGATGGCCAATGCCGGCAGTAACCGCGGCCGCCGCCCCGCCGGACGAGCCGCCCGGCGTGCGCGACGGGTCGCGCGGGTTTTTCGTGGCGCCATGGAGCAAATTATCGGTGAACCAGCGCAGCGAGAAGGCCGGGGTGTTGGTGCGGCCGAGAATCACCGCGCCCTGGCGGCGCAGATTGGTGATCACCGGGCTGTCCTCCTCGGCAATCAGGTGTTCCTGCAGCCGGGTGCCGTTGGTGGTGGCGAACCCTTTCTGATCCAGATTCACCTTCACCGTCACCGGCACACCTGCCAGCAGGCCCGGCTCCTCGCCACGCGCGAGGCGCGCATCCACCGCATCGGCCTGCGCCAGCACATCCGCCGGATCATGGGCGATGACGGCGTTGATCGCCGGGTTCACCGCCGCCAGCCGCGCCAGCCCCACTTGCGCCGCCTCGCGCGCCGAAACCCTGCGGTCGCGGATGTTTTGTGCCAGCTCGGTGGCAGACAGACGCCAGATTTCAGTCACCTTATTCTCCTCCACAAGCGCAGCGATCCCATCTCCTTATGTCCCGGCAGTCTAGAAGGAATTTGCCGCCGCGCGCCAGCCGGTTTCCCAGAAGGCCGCCTCGCATTCCGTGGCCTGGGCAAATATTTTTTGCAGCGCGTCGTAGCGCGCCGCCCCGCCCCGGCTCAACGCCAGGCGCTCCAGCATCGCCAGCGCCTCGGCGACCGATTGCCGGTATTCCGGCCCGGCATAGGTTTCGATCCACGCCGCATAGGGATTCTCCGGGCGCAGCCCAACATTCAGCCGCGCGCCGATTTCCGCATAGCCGGCGATGCAGGGGGCAAGCGCCACCATCAGGTCCAGCGGGTCGCCGGCATGGCCCAGCTCCAGCACGTAGCGCGTGTAGGCGATCATCTCGAGCGAGGCCGGTGCGGCCTGCATCTCCGCCTCGCTGACGCCCCAGCCGGCGCAGTAGCGCACATGCAGGGGCAACTCGCCGGTGAGCAGCACATCGGCGGTGGCAAGTGCGGCGCGCATGTCCGCCGGCTCGTCCAGCTTATAGGCGAGCAGCATGTAGGCGCGCGCATACTGGATGAGAAACTGATAATCCTGGATCAGGAAATCGCGAAAATTCTCCCGCGGCAGGATGCCGTCGCCGAGCGCCTGCACGAAGGGATGGCGCATGTAGCGCGACCAGGGCGCCGCGGCGTCCGCGCGCAGCCGGTCGAAAAAAGGTGTCGCTGCTGTCATGTTGGGCAGGCTAACCGAGGCGGGGGCGCCCGGCTAGAGGTTGATCGGTTTGGGGTGAAATAGGAAAGTAGCCGCTTTTTGAAAAAAGCGGCGCAAAAACTTTTGCTTGGATTGGGCCTGTGACGTTGCGACCAGCACGGCCCAGTTTAGAAAAATTTTTTTGCTTCTTTTTGTTCACAAAAAGAAGCCTTCCTCTGCGCTGCGATAAAACCCAGGGCGCTAGGCCCGTTTAAAACGCCCGCGCGGCGCCTTTTAACGGCGCTCGCGCGGGACGTCACGTCTCCTCCGCTCCGCCTTCCCTCCGCCGGCCGCCGAGGTTAAACCTCCCGCAACCGGCGCAACCCGTCAGGCCATGGGAAACGCCATGCCCGAACCGGGATCGACATAGGTGAGATGATCCTGCACGGTGCGCACGCCGGGCGCGTTCTCGGCGACCACGATCACCGCCTGGCGCTCCTCATCGCTGAAGATCGTGCCTTCGAGATTGACCACCTTCTCCTTCACCTCGACCTTGATGGTGGATTTCGGCGCCCAGTGCGCCCGGGCGAGCTCGTTTTTGATGTAGGCGCCGATTTCTTCATCTGAACAGGGCGCCGGCGTCTCGATCAGCTTGCGCGCCAGCGCGCGCAGCACGTCCGCGCGGCTGATGATGCCGACAAGTTTGCCGGCCTCCAGCACCGGCAGGCGCTTCACATGCTTGTGCAGCATCAGCTGCGACACTTCGGCGAGATCGGTCGCCGGCGTCACATGGATCGGGTTCGGCGTCATCACCTCTAAGACATGCCGCCCATGCGTGGCAACGTAGTCGGCGGCGACGCTGGAGGGCATAAAAAACGCTTTCAGCCAGCTCGGCTGCTTGCCCTCGCTTTCCAGCTCGGCGCGGCGCAGCAGATCGCCCTCGGTGATCATGCCGACCAGCCTTCCGTCCTCTTCCAGCACCGGCAAGCCGCTGACGTGATTAGCGAGCATGATGCGCACCGCGTCGGCGAGCGTCGTGGTTGGCATAACGGAAATTGTGTTCGTGCTCATCAGAGCGGCGACATGCATGAATCCCTCCTATCCTTGTAGGACGTTCCATGCGGCATTTCCGCCCGCTTTGCCTTGATTCAGGTCAAAGCGCCTCGGCAATCTCCGCCAACATCTTCGGCCGCAGCAGCGTGACTTCATGGATGCTCGGGAGATCGATGAGCCCATCGCGTTTCAACTGGCCGAGCGAACGCGACACCGTCTCGATCGTCAAGCCAAGATAATCGGCCAGGTCCATCCGCGAGAACGGCAGATCCAGCACGGTTTGCGGCTTCGGCAGCGCGCCGGCGGCGCAGACATCCTGGCGCTCGGCCCAGGCGAGCAGAAACGTCGCGACCCGTTCCCGCGCGGTTTTCCGCCCCAGCAGCAGCATCTGCTGCTGGGCGATCGCCAGCTCGTGCATCGCCGCCTCGAGCAGGCGGTGCTCCAGCGCCGGGAAGGCGGCGAAGCCCGCCAGCAGCGCGACGCGGTCGAAGCGGCAGAGTTTTACCGGCGCCATCGCCTCGGCGGAAAACGCGCTCTGCGCCGGGCCAAGACCGAGAAAATGCCCCGGCCCGGCAAAGCCGGTGATTTGCCGCCGCCCGTCCGGCAGCGACTTGAACAGCCGCACATGGCCTTCGTTGATGTTGTAGAAATAGCCGGCGTTCTCGCCCTCCTCTATGAACACCTCGCCGGTCGGCAGCGCCACGCGCTGCGCCAGCCGCGTCAGGCAGCTTAGCTCCTCATCCGACAATGCCCCGCACATTCCCTGGTGCCGGGCGCCGCAATCCTCGCACTGCGAGGCTGTCGGCCGGTTGAGCAGATTGATGACAAGCGGCCGCGCCGCCAAAAGATCGGGGAAAGAACCCATGCCCCCCCTCTACCGGCAAGGTTCGCTTTGATCCATATCAAAACCGCGATGCTGGTGCCGGCAATTTGGCGCTCCTGCGGATGCTCCGCGGCAGGAAGGAAGACAGCCGCTTTTTTGAAAAAAAGCGGCGCAAAAAACTTTTAGCTGGGCTGGGCCTCCGGCGTTGAAACCAGCACGGCCCAAATTATAAAAGTTTTTTTGCTTCTTTTTGTTCACAAAAAGAAGCCTGCCCTGGCCCTGCGGCGGGACGCAAAAACCTCCAGGCCAGCCATGCGGCGAGCAGCAAAATCAAGGTGCAGAACAGGCTGCCCTCAGGCCCGGTGAGGCCGCCGGAAAAATACACATCACCGCGCGGGACAAAATGCGTCAGCGTGCCGATGCCGCGATTGCCGCTATCGGCGGTGCCGAACAGAAAATTCTCCGCATAGTCCCAGGCGCCATGAAAGCCGATCGCAAACCACAGCGAGCCGGTGCAGCGGCGGAACAGGCAGAACAGCATGCCCGCCCCGGCGGTGTCGATCAGGCCGAGCGGCGTCTCGCCATGGTTCATGCCGTGCAGCGCGCCAAAGAACAGGCTGGTGAGCAGTGCCCCCCACCAGAACCCGCCGCCGCGCGCCAGGGCCGCCAGCAGATAACCGCGGATGGAAAATTCCTCCGCCAGACCGGTCAGCATGCTGACGATAAGCCATTCCAGCGCGAAGCGTATGTCGCCCGCAACCGACAACCCGCCCCCCTGCCCCGTGGTAAAACCGCCGGCGGCCAAAATCAGCATGAGCGCGCCGAGCCCGGCCAGCCCCGCAACGAAACCGCTGCCCAGGCGCCATAATCCGCGCTCATCGGCAAGCCCGTAGGCGGTGAGCCGCGTATCCTCGAGCAACGCCATCAGCGCGCTGGCGCCGAAAGCCGGCAGCAGCAGGGCCAACTCGTTCAGCCCGACAAAAGCCGGGCTGAGTCCCGCGCCACGCGATAGATGCGGCGCAACGAGGCTGAAGGCGAAGTGCAGGGCGATGACGGCCACAACCATCAGCACGATCATGGCGAACCAGAACAGCGCGGCGCGCCAGCCGGCGCGCAAGCCGTGTGGTCCGACAAACGCCCGGAGCAAAAGAAGCTCCGTATCGCGGCCCCGGTTCAGGCACCCGCGCAGCCGCATGCAATCACTCCTCATTTTCGAGGGCACCCTAGAGCCTGATGGGCTTCGCTTGAAACAGGCAAGCAGCCGCATTTTTGGAAAAAAGCGGCGCAAAAAACTTTTGCTTGGGCTGGGCCGGTGCGGTTGAAACCAGCACGGAATAAATTAACAAAGTTTTTTTGCTTCTTTTTGTTCACAAAAAAGAAGCGCTTATCTTCTCTCAGCAATGTTTTTTGGGAGCCGACCATGCCGGACCGTGACGTCAGCCCCGCCACGCGTCGGCAGCGCAAGCGCGCCGTGGCGCTCCTCGTCATCGCTGGCTGCGTCAATTATCTGGACCGCTCCGCGCTGGCGGTCGGCAACCCCGCCATCCGCGCCGATCTGCATCTCTCCTTCGAACAGATGGGCCTGCTGCTCTCCGCCTTCGCCTGGGCCTATGGCCTGGCGCAGATCCCGGCCGGGGCGGCGATCGACCGGTACGGGCCGCGCCGCGCGCTGGGGGTGGGGCTGGTGCTGTGGTCGGCGGCGCAGATCGCCGCCGGGTTTATCGGCTCGCTGCCGCAGTTCGTGGCGGCGCGGATCGCGCTGGGGCTGGGGGAGTCGCCGATGTATCTGGGCGGTACGCGCGTCTGCGCCGACTGGTTCGCGCTGAAGGACCGGGCGCTGCCGATCGCGATTTTCAATTCCTCCTCGGCACTTGCCCCGGCCATCGCCCCGCCGCTGCTCACCGTGCTGATGCTCGCCTTCGGCTGGCGCGCGATGTTTATCATCGCCGGGCTGGCGGGGCTGGCCGTCGCACTCGCCTGGGTGGCGCTGTACCGCCCGCCGCACGAGGCCGGCATTCCGCGCCGGGACATCGAGACGATCCACCGCGAGGACACGCTGCATGTCGTGCATCTCGGCCTCGCCCAGGTGGTGTGGCTGTTAAAATTCCGCACCGCCTGGGGCATGTTTCTGGGCTTCTTCGGCGTCGTCTATTTGTCCTGGATGTATGCCACCTGGCTGCCCGGCTACCTGGAGACGCAGCGTCATCTATCGATCGCCAGCGCCGGGTTCTGGTCCACCGTGCCGCTGGCGGCGGGTTTCGCGGGCGCGGTTTCCGGCGGCTTCATCAGCGATTTTCTGGGCCGGAGCGGTATGGAGGCCGGGCGCGCCTGCCGCCTGCCGGTCATCGCCGGGCTGCTGCTGGCCGCCGCCTGCACGGCGGCCGGGGCGCTCGCCGGTGGCACCGGGGCCGCCATCGCCTGGCTGGCGGCGGGGCTGTTCGCCGCCAATGTGGCCTCCAGCTGCGGCTGGGCGTTGGCGGCGGTGGTGGCGCCCAGCAACGCGGTGGCCAGCCTGGAGGCGGTGCAGAATATCGGCGGCTCGCTCGGCGGCGCGCTGGCACCGTTCCTCACCGGCGCGGTGGTGCAGGCCACCGGCTCGTTCCTCCCCGCCTTCCTGCTCGCCGGCGGCATCGCCCTTGCCTGCGCTGCGATCTATGCGCTGATGGCCAACCGGCGCATCACCGTGCCAGCCGTATCCCGCTGAACTGCCAGCGCGCCGTGGCGGGAAAAAAATTGCGGTAGCTGGCGCGCGAATGACCGGGCGGCGTGGCCAGCGAGGCACCGCGCAGCACATACTGGTTGACCATGAACTTGCCGTTATATTCGCCGATCGCCCCGGCCGCCGCGCAGAACCCGGGATAGGGCGCATAGGCGCTGCTGGTCCATTGCCAGGCCGCGCCGAACATCTGCGCGAGCGCCGGATCACTCCGCGCCGCATGCTCCCATTCCGCCTCGGTCGGCAGCCTTGCGCCGGCCCATTGCGCATAGGCGCTGGCCTCGAAATAGGAGAGGTTCAACACCGGCGCGTCGGCTTGCAGGTCCGCCAGCCCGTGCAGCGAAAACACCCGCCAATGCCCCCCCTGGCAATGCCAGTAGAGCGGTTGCGCCAGCTGGTTGGCGCGCACGAACTCCCAGCCTTCCGACAGCCAGAATGACGGCTCGTTATATCCGCCATCGGCGATGAAGGCGAGATATTCCGCATTCGTCACCAGCCGCGAGGCGAGGTGGTAGGGCTCCAGAAACTGCCGGTGCCGCGGCCGCTCGTTGTCGAAGTAGAATTCCTCTCCCCCATGCCCCACCGGCACCACGCCACCAGCGAAATCATGCCAAATGAGCGGAGTTTCCGTCACCGGCAATGCGGCCTCCGGCTGATAGGCCGGGAACAACGGATTCATGCTGAGCAGATGCAGTACATCTGTAAGGATGAGTTCCTGGTGCTGCTGTTCGTGCTGCAATCCGAGCTCGACCAGCGCCAGGAAGCCCGGCGGCATGTCGCGTGCCAGCAGCGAGAGCATGCGCGCATCCACATTCTGCCGGTACGCCACAACCTCGGCGCGTGATGGGCGCGTCAGCAGGCCGCGTTGCGGGCGCGGATGTTTCTCGCCCACGCCATTGTAGTAGGAATTGTACAGCACGCGGAACGCGTGATGGAACGACCGGAAATTTTCTTCGAATGTTTCCAGGATGAAAGTTTCAAAAAACCAGGTGGTGTGCGCCAGGTGCCATTTCACCGGGCTCGCATCGGGCATCGACTGCGCCAGGCAATCCTCGTCCGAGAGCGGCGCCGCCAGCGCCATCGACGCTTCGCGGACCTGCACGAAACGCGCTGCCAATCCCGAGGGCACAAGGCGCAACAAATCAGGTCGCTCGAGCATGGCACACCAGATAGCGGTTCTCCGCATCGCTCCAGCAACGGACATCGCCAAAGCCGTTGCTCCGCAGCAGGTCGAGCATCGCGGTGGGGGAATATTTATAACTGTTCTCGGTATGGATGCCCTCCCCACCCGCAAAATTTCTGCCCCCGCCCGGCCAGGTGACGGTGACATCCCGCCGCGCGTGCAGATGCATCTCCACCCGGCTCTGCGCGGCGTTGAACAGCGCCTTGTGCTGCCAGTCGCGCACCGCAAAATCGCTGCCGAGCAAGCGGTTGATATGCCGCAGCGCGTTCACGTTGAAGGCGGCGGTGACGCCCAGCGCGTCGTCATACGCGGCCTCCAATATCTCCGCCTCCTTCACCAGGTCGATGCCAAGCAGCAGCGCGCCGCCCTGCTCGCCACAGGCAACGCGGATGCGGGTGAGGAATTGCGCGGCTTGCAGCGGCGAGAAGTTGCCGAGCGACGAGCCGGGATAGAAGAACAGCTTTTTGCCCCGGTTCTGCACCGTGGCGGGCAGCGCCAGGCTCTCGGAAAAATCACATCCGACGGGATGCATCTGGATCTGCGGATAGGATTTGCGCAGCCCCTCCACCGCGCGGAGCAGAAATTCCACGGAAATATCGATCGGAACATAATAATTCGGTTGCAGCGTGCGAAACAGCCGGGCCGCCTTCTCGCAATTGCCCGCGCCAAGGTCGACCAGCGTCACGCCCGGCCCCACTGAAGCGGCGATCTCCGCGGCACATTGCGCCAAGATCACCGCCTCGGTGCGCGTGAGGTAATATTCATCGAGCTGGCAGATCGCCTCGAACAGTTTCGAGCCGAGCGCGTCGTAAAAATATTTCGGCGCGATCCGCGCCGGCCGGCGCGACAGGCCCTCGATCAGCTCGGCGCAAGCAGCCCGCCGGTCTGACCCGAAAGCCTCGCTCCGGCTCGTCTCGTGGTCGGCGCTGAAATGTGACATGGCGTTCCCGTTATGTTTGTGACAGTTCGAGCTCGCGCTCAGCGAAAGTCCAGACATAGTCGCGCTACATAGTCACGGCGCATCGTCACTCTAGATTTGCGGCGGTGCCCGGTCCACCGCCGCACGCCCTACCGGGTGAAAATGTAGGGAATTGGTGCGGCAGCGCAATACGGCAACGAAAAAAGGCGCGCCTTGCGGCGCGCCTTTCATGCCATGGCGGATGACGCCCCGGCGTTACGTCGCGGTGCGGTGCGACATCGAGATGTTACGCGCCTCCGGCCCAAAGATCATCAACACGATCAGCAGCACCGAGACGATGCCGGCAACCAGCATCAGCGCGTAGCCGTAATTACCGCCATGATGCAGCGCGATGGCGGCCTGGATCGGCGCGTTGAACGAGGCGACGAAATTGCCGAGCTGGTAGATGAAGCCCGGGAACGTGCCGCGGATCTCCGACGGCGACAGCTCGTTCAGATGCACCGGCACCACGCCCCAGGCGCCCTGCACCGCCACCTGCATGAAGAACGCGGCGATCGCGATCTCCACCGGCGTGCCGGCATGCGACCAGGGGAACATGACGATCAGCGCCAGCACGCAGGCGCCGATGATGGCATAACGCCGGCCGATCTTCTGGCTGAGGAGGCCGAACAGAACGCCGCCGATCATCGCGCCGACATTATAGATCAGCGAGATATTGGTGATCTGCGCATGCGTGAAATTCAACTGCTTGCCGAGGAACAGCTTCGGATAGATGTCCTGGGTGCCGTGCGAGAAGAAGTTGAACGCCGCCATCATCAGCACGCCGTACAGCACCAGACCGGCATTCTTGCGCAGGACCTGCATGGTGGAGACGCGCGGGCCCGCCTTGAGCTCCTGGAAGGCCGGGCTCTCCTCGATCTGCGAGTTGATGAAGAAGATCAGCAGCGCCGGAACCGCGCCGACGAAGAACATGCCGCGCCAGCCGAGGTAATGATAGCCGAAGCCGAACAGCAGCGTGGCCAGGAAGTAACCGCACGGATAGCCGGCCTGCAGCAGGCCGGAGACCCAGCCGCGCCAGCGATCGGGAATCGTCTCCATGGCGAGCGAGCTGCCCACACCCCATTCGCCGCCCATGGCGATGCCGAACAGCGTGCGGATGACCAGGAAGGAGACGAAGCTGAAGGCGAAGCCGCTTAGCGCCTCGAACAGCGAATAGAGGAACACCACCAGCATCAGAATCGGCTTGCGACCGTAAGTATCGGCCAGACGGCCGAAAATGAACGCGCCGATCGCGCGCGTGGCAAGCGTCAGCGTGATTGCGAAAGTGATCGAGGTGACGGAAACGCCGAATGTCTTGGCGACGTCGTCGAAGGTGAAAATAAGGATGAAGAAATCGAACGCGTCGAGAGTCCAGCTCAGAAAAGCGGCGATAACGACGTTGCGGGCTCGTGTAAGATTTTCAGCGGTCTTGCCAGACATAGTGTTCCAATCCCAGCTTAGAGTGTTACGCCCCTGTTAGCTGGAATGAAGTATAATACAAGACCTGTGGCGTGCTTTTAAAACGCCTCTCGTTTAAGTGCATTTTTCGCGTGCGCGCGCGCAAACACGGCGCGAGACGTCGAACGTCGGCGCATGACCTGATGACAATAAATTTAGCTGAAAAATCTAACGAGATGGGATGGCCGACGAGCGGCGAAAAAATGGTCGGAGTGAGAGGATTCGAACCTCCGGCCCCTGCGTTCCGAACACAGTACTCTAACCAGGCTGAGCTACACTCCGATGCGCGACCCTATAGCGAACGTGGGAGGGCACTGCAAGATCCCCGGCAAAATTAACTGCACGGCAAACCCAGCCCGCCAAAAACCACGACTTTTCAACCGGTCCTCGCCAAAAACGCAAGCTGTATGGTAAGTGTGCAGCATGTGCGAGATTTGTTCCCTAGGGCGCCGCGGCTTCGCCAAGCTGGCATTGGGTCTGGCCGCAACCGCCATGGCCGCGCCGGCGCAAGCCCGGCGCGTCATGCCAAAACGCCCCCTGATCATGATCGACCCCGGCCATGGCGGCAAAGATCCTGGCGCGATCGCGCCGGATGGCGTGTTCGAGAAGAGCATCACCCTGGCGACCGGGCTGCTGCTGCATAGCTGCCTGACCGCGACCGGCCGCTACCGTGTGGAACTCACCCGCTCGACCGATGTGTTCGTGACCCTGGAGGGGCGCGTCGCCGATGCGGTGTCAGCCAAGGCGGATCTGTTCCTGTCGCTGCATTGCGACCACCTGCCGGAGCCCGATCTGCGCGGCGCCTCGATATTCACCCTCTCCGACAAAGCCTCCGACCGGCTGGCCGCGGGTGTCGCGGCGGACGAGAATCGCGCCGACACCCCAGGCCGGGGCTTTGCCGGGGTGTCGCCGCAGGTGGCGGGCATTCTCGCCAGCCTGGAGACGCGCGCCACGCGAATCGGCTCCGGCACGCTTGCCCAGGATATCCAGCAATCCTTCACCGGGGTCGTGCCGCTGCTGCCCGACCCGCATCGCAGCGCCAATTTCGCGGTGCTGCGCGACCCCTCCACCCCCAGCGCCCTGCTGGAGATGGGCTGCCTGACGAATCCGCTTGACGAGACGCTGCTGAAAAGCCCGTCGCACCGGCGGATGATGGCGGAACGCCTCACCACCTCGATCGACCGCTACTTCGCCAACTATTCCGGCGGCCGTGGCATCCGGGTCGCAGGCTGATCGTCGCGTGAATGTAACAGAACTCTATCCGGAATTTTATACGCGCGATTCTCGCAGGTGGCCGGACGGGGTGCTAAGGACCGCTCATGTCTGACCCGAGAGAGCCCTTCACCGCCGGCGAACGTCTGAGCCCGGTCCGTCGTGACCCGCCGCGGCAGCCCCCCAGGCAACCGCCGGGCGAGCCGAAGAACGGCGGCCGCAAGCCGCGCAAGCCCGGCATTCTGCGCCGCATTGGCGGGTTTTTCGTGTTCGGCCTCTACCGGCTGGTGTTCCTCGGCATTGTCGGCGTCATCATCGTCGGCGGCGTCGGCTTTTTTGTGTTCAGCTCCGGCCTGCCCAGCGTCGACACGCTAAAAAACTACAAGCCGCCGCTGGAGAGCCGGATCTACGCGAATAATTTCCAACTGGTCTCGGAACTGGCCACCGAGCGGCGCATCTACGTTCCCTATGACCAGATCCCGCCGCTGGTGGCGCAGGCCTTCACCTCCGCCGAGGACCGGCTGTTCTGGGTCAATCCCGGCATCAACCCGTTCGCGATCATCCGCGCCGGCCTCACCGACATCACGCTGATCGGCTCCGGCCACCGGCCGCTCGGCGCCTCCACAATCACCGAGCAGGTCGTGAAGAACATGCTGCTCGACAACCACATCACCTTCGCCACCAAGATCAAGGAGGCGATCCTGGCGATGCGCGTCAGCCAGGTGATGACCAAGCAGCAGGTGCTGACCCTGTATCTGAACGAGATCTATCTCGGCAATAATTCCTACGGCATTGCCGCCGCGGCACAGGCCTATTTCGACAAGCCTCTGAGCCAGCTGGACGTCGCCCAGGCCGCCTCGCTGGCCGCCCTGCCCAAGGCGCCGACCACCTACGACCCGTTCCTGCACCCGCAGGAAGCGCTGCAACGGCGTAACTTCGTGATCTCGCGCATGCTCGCGGACGGTGTCATCAGCGCTGCCCAGGCAGCCACCGCCACTGCCGAACCGCTGCTGCCGCATGCCGGCGGCGAACAGCGCACCGTCCCCGATGCCGGCTATTTCGCCGATGCGGTGCGTGCGCAGCTGATGCAGAGATTCGGCGCGACGACCGTTGGCCAGGGCGGGCTGATCGTGCAGACCAGCCTCGATCCGCGGCTGCAGACCGCAGCGACCCAGGCGATGCGCGACGGGCTGGAGCGCTACGACCATGCGCATGACGGCTGGCACGGGCTGGTCGCGCATGTGGATGATCCGCTCTTGGCGGCCAGCTGGCAGGCTGACCTCGCCAAACAGGCCTACCCCGCCGGCATGCGGCGCAGCTGGCAGCTCGGCATCGTCCTTACCGCCGCCGCGCGCGCCGCCCGCATCGGCTATATCGACCCCGCCACCGGCGCGCCGCAGACCGGCGACCTGCTGCTCGAACTCGATGCGCTGGGCCCGGCCATCGGTCGACGGCCATCCCGGTGCCCGGCCCGAGGCAGTCTCCGACGTGCTTCATCCCGGCGATATCATCATGATCGCCCGGGACGGCACCGGCGCCCTGGTGCTGGAGCAGATCCCGCTGCTGCAGGGCGCGCTGATCTCCATGGACCCGCGCACCGGCCGCGTGCTCGCCATGGTCGGCGGCTGGAGCCACAATATCAGCCCGTATAACCGGGCCACCCAGGCGCAGCGCCAGCCCGGCTCCTCGGTCAAACCCTTCGTTTATCTCACCGCCATGGAACAGGGCATCCAGCCCGATGCCCTGGTGCTGGACGGGCCGTTCGTGCAGCAGCTGCCGGACGGCACCGTGTACCGGCCGGGTAATTACGAGGATACGTTCGAGGGGCCGGTGCCGATCTTCCACGCGCTGGAACAGTCGCTCAACCTCGCCACACTGCACCTCGCGCGCGAGATCGGCCTCACCAACATCGCTAAGACCTTCGAGAGCTTCGGCATCATCGATCAGATGCCGCCTTATTACCCCTCGGCAATCGGCGCGATCGACACCACGCTCTGGCGCATGACCACCGGCTATGCCGAGCTGGACGAATACGGGCGGCAGGTCACCCCGACTCTCATCGACAGCGTCACCAATCCCGACGGTTCGGTGCTGTACCAGGCGCAGAACCAGAACTGCGCGAATTGCGTGAACGGCGATCCGGCCCTGCCGCCGCAGCTCACCGCCTCCGGTGCGCAGCTCGCCGACCCGGACAGCGTGTTCCAGATGATCACCATGATGAAGGGTGTGGTGCTGCGCGGCACCGGTCAGCCGGCAGTGGTTGGAATCACCCAGCCGGTGGCCGGCAAGACCGGCACCACCAACAACTTCAACGATGCCTGGTTCATCGCCTACACCCCTGGCATCGTCACCGGCTGCTGGACCGGCTTCGATACGCCGCACAATCTCGGCAATAACGAGACCGGCGGCAATGTCTGCGGCCCGATCTGGAACGCCTACATGAAGGTGGCGCTGCAGGGGCAGCCGAATGTCGACTTCGCGGTGCCCTCCGGCGCGACGCTGCAGCAGACCAGCTTCAACGGCCAGACGGTGACCGAGGCCTACAAGACCGGCCAAACGCCGGGGGCCGGGTCCGAGAACAGCCTGCTCGCCGGCCAGAGCGGCCTGACGCCGCAGGACACCGGCGCGCCGGCGGCCAGCCCCGGTGCGCCCGGCGCCGCTGCGCCGGCACCGGCGCAGAATGTCGGCAACAGTCTTGGCGGGCTGTATTAAGCGAGGCAGGAAGCAGCCGCTTTTGTGTAAAAAAGCGGCGCAAAAAACTTTTGGTTGGGCTGAGCCTGTGGCGTTGAAACCAGCACGGCCCAGTTTAAAAAAGTTTTTTTGCTTCTTTTTGTTCACAAAAAGAAGCCTTCCTCTTCGCTCAGCCCCGCGCCGCTTTCTCCCCCTATCATTCCGCCGCGCCTGCTCGTATATGCTGCCTCATGTCCGCAGAATCAGATCAGTTACACGAGCAGATCGGCCGTTCGGTCGCCCTGCTGAGGAGGCATCTTTGACTGGGATGCCGCAGTCCTAAAACTCGCTGAGCTCGACGCCCGCGCCGAGGACCCCTCGCTCTGGAACGACGCCGAAGCCGCGCAAACCGTAATGCGCGAACGCGGCCGCATCGCCTCGCTGGTCGATGGCGTGCGCGCGCTGGAAGCCGAAACCAAGGACACGCTCGAACTGATCGAGATGGCCGAGGCCGAAGGTGACGCCACGATGGTGGCGGACGGCATCGCCACGCTGCAGAGCCTGGCCGAACAGGCCAAGCAGCGCGAGATCGAATCCCTGCTCTCCGGCGAGGCCGACGGGCGCGACGCCTTCATCGAAATCAACGCCGGCTCCGGCGGCACCGAGGCGCAGGACTGGGCCTCGATGCTGGCGCGCATGTACACGCGCTGGGCCGAGGCGCGCGGCTTCAAGGTTGAGATCCTCGACGAATCCGAGGGCGAGCAGGCCGGCATCAAATCGGTGAGCATGCAGATCAGCGGCGCCAACGCCTATGGCTGGCTGAAGACCGAATCCGGCGTACACCGGCTGGTGCGCATCTCGCCCTTCGACTCCGCCGCCCGCCGCCATACCAGCTTCTCCTCCGTCTGGGTCTATCCGGTGGTGGACGACACGATCGAGATCGAGATCAACCCGGCGGATCTGAAGGTCGACACCTTCCGCGCGTCCGGCGCCGGCGGCCAGCACGTGAACAAGACCGAATTCGGCGATCCGCATCACGCATATCCCGACCGGCATCATCGTCGCCTGCCAGACCGACCGCTCGCAGCACCGCAACCGCGCCACCGCCATGAACATGCTGAAAGCCCGCATGTACGAAATGGAGCTGCAGAAGCGTGAAGCCGCCTCGGCAGCGACCGAAGCCGCGAAGACCGATATCGGCTGGGGCCACCAGATCCGCTCCTACGTGCTGGCGCCCTACCAGCTGGTGAAGGACCTGCGCACCAATTACGAAACCGGCAACCCGGCGGCGGTGCTCGATGGCGGGTTGGACCCGTTCATGGCCGCCTCGCTCGCCGCCCGCGTCGGCGCCACCCGCTCCGACGCTTCGGCGATGGCGGAATAGAGGCTTATCGGAGAAAAGCGGCCGCTTTTTTGTAAAAAAGCGGCACAAAAAAACTTTTTTCACTCTGGGCCTCAGGCTGTGAAACCAGCACGGCCCAGCTTAGCAAAGTTTTTTTGCTACTTTTTGTTCACAAAAAGCAGCCTTCTCTTCCTCTAGCTCAGCCCTGCGGCACGCCGAGCGCGCCGGTAAAGGCATAATTCAGCAAAAACGGCCCGGCGCTGAACACAGCGATGGTGATGCCGGTGAGCGCCACAAGAAACGCCGCCTGCCGCCGCCCGAGCACCAGCCCGGTGCGCACGATGAACCAGTGATACCAGAGCAGGTATCCGCCCATCAGCCCGAGTGCCACATATTCGGCGCTGGCCATCGGCAGGCCGAACTGCACCAGCACCGCACCGGCGACCGCGGCGACGAAGATCAGCGGCACCAGCATCCAGAACGACCAGTCCAGTGCCGTCGCGGTGCGCAGCCAGAGCGCCTCGCGCCCGGTGCGGCGGGCGAATTCATGGGTGATCAACGGCAGCGCCAGCACCGCGCAGATGCGCGAGAGCAGGCCGATGACGGCGAACTGCCATTGCCCGCCGACCGCCGAGATCCCCGCCCCCACCAGCGGAAACGCGATCAGCGGCGCCAGCGAGGCGGTGAAGCCATCCATGCTGTTGTCGAATTCCTTTATGCCGGACTTGGCACCGCGCGCCATCAGCAGCAGGCCACGCAAAATCATACGCAAAACTCCCCGATCAAAGCGGCATAGACATCGGCCAGCTGGCGCAGCTCCGCCACGGGCACGCATTCATCGGCCTGGTGCATGCTCGCCCCCACCAGGCCGAACTCCGCGACCGGGCAATAGCGCGCGATAAACCGCGCATCCGACGTGCCACCGCCGGTATTCTGCTCCGGGGTGACACCCGTCACCGCCGTGATCGCGCGGCACAGCGCCTCGGTATGCGGGCCCGGCTGGGTGAGAAACGCCTCGCCGGAGCAATTCACCTGCAATTCCGCCTGCGGCGCGATCATGGCGAGAATTTCCGTCAGCCAATCAGTCAGCCCGGCGGCGTTATGCCGGTCGTTGAACCGGATGTTCAGCCGCGCCGTCGCGGTGCCGGGGATCACATTGCTGGCCTTATTGCCAACATCGACGCTGGTCACCTGCAGCGAGGACGGCTCGAACCATTCAGTGCCCTCGTCCAGCCGCTCACCGATCATCGCCGCCAGCGCCGGCACCAGACGGTGGATGGGGTTATCGGCCAGATGCGGATAGGCCGCATGGCCCTGCCGTCCGGCCACAGTGATGCGCGCGTTCAAACTGCCGCGGCGGCCGATTTTCACCACATCGCCCAGCCGGACCTTGCTGGTCGGCTCGCCGACCACGCAGAAATCCGGAATTTTTTGCGCCTCCGCCATCCATTCCAGCGCACGCACGGTGCCGTCGGTGGCATCCCCCTCCTCATCGCCGGTGATCAGCAGGGAGAGATCCGCCTTGGGCTGCGTCGCGGCGGCGGCGATGAAGGCGGCGATGCCGCCTTTCATGTCCACCGCCCCGCGCCCGTAGAGCACCCCGTCCTGCACCGCACCGGCGAACGGGTCATGCCGCCAGCCTTCGCCCGGCGGCACCACATCGGTATGCCCAGCGAAGCAGAGATGTTTGCCGCTCCCCGGGCGCTCGGCGAAAAAGTTCTCGATCGCGCCGAAACGCAGTTTTTTCACCGTGAACCCGAGGGGTTCCAACGCCGCCACCAGCACCGCCTGGGCACCGTTATCTTCCGGCGTGACCGAGCGGCAGCGCAGCAGCGCCTGAGCGAGGGGCAGAACCTCCATCAGTCGCGCAGCAGCTCGTTGATCGAGGTCTTGCTGCGGGTCTGCGCATCGACGCGCTTGACGATCACCGCGCAGGCCAGGTTCGGGCCGGGCGTGCCGTCGGTCAGGGGCTTGCCGGGCAGCGTGCCGGGCACCACCACCGAGTAGGCCGGCACGCGGCCGATAAACACCTCACCGCTCTCGCGGTCGATGATCTTGGTCGAAGCGCCGAGGAACACGCCCATCGACAGCACCGCCCCGGTCTCGACGATCACGCCCTCCGCCACCTCGGAACGGGCACCGATGAAACAGTTATCCTCGATCACCACCGGGTTGGCCTGCAGCGGCTCCAGCACGCCGCCAATGCCGACACCGCCGCTGATATGGCAATTCTTGCCGATCTGCGCGCAGGAGCCGACCGTGGACCAGGTGTCGATCATCGTGCCCTCGGCGACATAGGCGCCGACATTCACGAAGCTCGGCATCAGCACCACGCCGGGCGCGATATAGGCGGAGCGGCGCACCACGGCACCCGGCACGGCGCGGAAACCGGCGGCGGTAAAGCGGTCCTGGTCCCAGCCCTCGAATTTGAGCGGCACCTTGTCGAACACCCCCTCCATCGTCACGTTCGGGTTCAGGCGGAACGAGAGCAGCACCGCCTGCTTCAGCCATTGATGCACGGTCCAGCCGGCAGCGCCGGGCTCGGCGACGCGCGCCTTGCCGGAGTTCGAGCAGCTCCAGCGCCGCCTCAACCGCATCGCGGTCCGCGCCCTTGCTGGCAGGCGACAATTCGGCGCGGCGCGCCCAGGCGGCTTCGATGGCGGATTGCAGATCAAGATGCGGAACGGCGCTCATTTTTTAATCCCAGTGACGATCAGAATGCGGCAGACCATGCGGGTGCGGGTGCCGCGCTGTCAACGCGGCCGGGTGGTTAACGCCGTGTTCACTTTTGCCCGCTACGCCGATGCCATGACCGCACCGATCCCTTCCAGCCTGGAGCGGCTGGCCTCGTTTTCCGCCGGCTGGCTCGCCATCGCGGCGATGCTGACCGACCTGGCCTTCGAGACGGATACACGCGGCCGCTTCACCGCTTTCGGCCCGGGTGCGGCGCTCGGCCAGCCCCAGGCACGGCTGCTCGGCACCGAGCTTGTCGCCCTGCTCGCCACGGCAGAACGGGAGGCACGCGCGGAGGAGCTGCGCCGGATCATCACCACGATCTGCACGTAATGCGTCGCCTGGCATGGCGATCTGCGCCTCGCCGTGCGGGGTGAGGCGCAGGACCGGCTGTTCCGCCTTTCGCTCGCGCCCAAGCGCCGGCGGCACGGTCACGGGTATTTACGGCCTGCTCTTTGGCCTGCAGAGCGAATGCGCCCTGCCGGACCATGCGGGCATGCCGGCCGATGCCAGGCTGGACGAGGAGACCGGGCTCTGCACCGCCACCATTTTCGCCGAGGAGCTGGGGCGCCGCTTCGACCGGCTGGATGTCGAGGAGCAGCCCGGCACGCTGCTCTATCTGGGCTTCGCCCGCACCCCACCGCGGCGGCGCGGCGCAGCGGTGCTGCGGCTGGCCAACGAGCTCAAGGAGATCATCCGGCCGACCGACCTGCTCGGCCGCGTCGGCGAGACGACCCTGGCTTTGTGGTGCGACGGTATGGACCACCTGACCGGCGGCGAGCGCGCGGCGCGTTTCTGCACGCAGCTGCCACCGCTCCTGCCCGCGCGGGCGCGGCTCGCGGTCGGCGTCGCGCCGCGGCGAGGATATCGACACCGTCATCGAACATGCCAGCCTCGCTTTGCGCGCCGCCGAACAGGCACCCCCCGCGGAAGGCGACGACCCCGCGGGCACCTGGCATGTCTGGCAGAGCGGCTAAGGCCTGAATAGCGAAAGTCAAAGTAGGGAAGCAGCCGCTTTTTTGAAAAAAAGCGGCGCAAAAAAACTTTTTGCTTATCTGGACCTGTGGCAGCGAAACTGCACGGCCCAGTTTAAAAAAGTTTTTTTCTTCTTTTTGTTCACAAAAAGAAGCCTTTCCCTTCAACCTGCCCTTCCCCATCGCGGCCTTGTTTCAGCGCCTAGATTCGCCTAATTCGGCGGCATGACCGAAGAGCAAAATCAAGCCGAACCGAACGAGCCGATCAACCCGAACGAGCCGCTGCTGGAGGCTCCGGATCAGCGCATCTCCGACCTCGAAAACGCGCTGCAGGAGATGCGGGAAAAATGGCTGCGCTCGGAGGCCGACATGGCCAATCTGCGCGCCCGCACCAAGCGCGAGGTCGAGGATGCCCGGCTCTATGCGGTGCAGAAATTCGCCAAGGACGTGGTGGAAGCCGCGGAGAACCTGAAGCGCGGGATCGACAGCCTGCCGAAGCGCAGCGAGGACGAGCCTGAAATCGTAACGAAAATGCGCGAGGGGTTCGAGGGCATCGAGCGCTCCTTCGTCTCCCTGCTGGAGCGCAACGGCATCGCCCGCCAGGACCCGACCGGCGCTGCGTTCGACGCCAACCTGCACCAGGCGATGGCCGAGCAGGAAAGTGCCGAGCACCCGTCCGGCACCGTGCTGCAGGCCTGGACCCAGACCTGGACACTGAACGGCCGCCTGCTGCGCCCGGCCATGGTGGTGGTGAGCAAGGCGCCCGCCGCCGAGCCGGCGTAAACGCCGGCACATCATGCAGCCTTTGCGAACGCGCCGGTGACGGCGCGTTTTTTTAGAGCGTGATCGGTTTAGGACAAGTCATTTCAAAGCGAAGGAAAGCGCTTCCTTTTTAAAAAAAAAGAAGCAAAAAACTTTTGCTCCTGGTGGAGCCGTGCTGGTTTCAACGCCACAGTCCCAGCCCAACCAAAAGTTTTTGCGCCGCTTTTTTCAAAAAGCGGCTTCTTCCTGTCTCAACCTAAACCTATCACGCTCTATTTGGCCGGCGCCGGCACTTTGCCCATGCCGAACAGCCCGCGCAGCAGCCCTGGCGTCAGCGCGGAAAGCGGATTGACGGTGACCTGCGGATTGGCGAGCGGCCCGGTCAGTGTGGCGCGCAACGCGAACAGCCCGCCACCATGCTCCGCCGTGAACAGACGGCCTATGACAGGAATTTTGCCCGGCAGCGCATTCACCGCGTAGGCCGGCACGACCGTCGCGTCGATATCGACATTGCCGTCCGCGAGGCCGATGCGGCCGGAGGCAGTGAAGCCGAGCGAGGCGGAATAGGCCCGCGCGTCATGCAGTTGCAGCTCCTGGCCGGCAATGCTGAACGGAAACACCGCCTGGTCGAAGCCCAACCCAGGGCCGGACGTGGCCGCGCCGACGCCGTACAGTGTCAGCCCCTGCATGACCTTGGTGAAAGCCGGTGCCTGGCGCAGCCGGAAATTCCGCAGGGTCAGCGTGCCCTCTGTGGTGCTGCCCGGCGCGTCGCCATAGCCGCCATCCAGGCTCAGCGTGCCGCCCTGCAGCCCTTGAAAGGCGTCCATCGCCTGCAGCAGCAACCCGGCATCCGGCGCGCGCAACGTCAGCGCCCGGCGCGCCGGCCCCGCTGGCGTGATGGCGAGGGTGACGCCGCCGGCGGAGCCGTTGGCCTGCAGCAGCGTGCTCCCCGCCCCCGCGCCGAAAAACTGCAATCCGGCAAGATCCGGCGCCGGGCTGGCGGCGAGATCGAGCTTCTGGAAATTCAGCCAGAGGCGCCAGGGCGGCCCGGCGCTGGGCGTTGCCGGGGGCAGCGCCTTCCCGGAGGATGAAACCGGCTGTTTCGCCGCTGACGCATTCGGCCGCAGGTCCAGCTCCGCCCCGGCCAGCGCGATTTTCCAGTCGCGGTCAGTAACGTTGGGCGGCGTGATCGTGCCATGCGCGCGGGTGCGGCCGATATCCAGCATCGGGAACACCAGCGCCCCCGCCTGCGCGCCGCCTTCGATGTCGAGCGCCGGGCCTGTGGCCTCGAGCGATTGCAGCGCCGTGAGATCGCCGTTTTCCACACTCGCCGTCAGTGCCAGATGCGCCGGCATCCCGGCTTTTTTGCGCCAGCCGAGTTTCGGCAAGGCCAGCGCCACCGGGGCGAGATCGGCATCGACCGTGGCCTGCTCCGGCCCGGCGAAGCTGCCCGCGATGCGCACCGTATAGGGCGCGATGCCCGATACCGGATCGGCCAAAGCGGAGGGCGCATCGAGCCCCAAAGCGTGCAGCAGCATCGGCCCGGCCTCGCTTGCGACCGTCATATCGCGCAGCACACCGCCATGGGCGAAGGACATGTCCAACTTCACATCCGCAGGCTCGCCGCCGAACCGCGCTTTTGCGGTAAGGCCGAGACCATCGGCGGTCGCGTTGAGCGTTCCTTCCCCATGCGAGAAACCAAACCCCTGGAACGGCGTCGCCACCGCGGCATCCTCCAGGGTGGCGGCGACGCGCAGGCCGACATCCTCGATCCGCACGCGCTTTTTAAAAGGGATGGCCGCCGTCACCGTGGCCTGCACCCGCCCGGTGGCGGCGATGACCTGAGGCGGGGCGGGGCGCAGCAGGTTGAGGGGCGGCGCATTCAACACCCCGATCGTGTCCGGAACCGTGCCGGCCAGCGACACTTTCAGATTGCCAGTCTGGTCATGTTCGTTCAAACCGACGATGGTCATCTGCCCGGAGGTGAGAGCAACCCGCCCCAGCCTGGCGGTGGTGGCGGTGATCACCGCCACGTCAGGATTCTGGAACAACATCGTGCCATCCAGATGGGTGATCGGCTGCGCCCCCTGCAGCCAGATGAGCGTCATGTCACTTCCGTCGAAACGGCCTGACACGTCCTGCAGATCAACCGATGCGAGGCTGGGCGGCGCCGTCAGGGTGAAGTCGAACACCGCATTGCGCGCGGTGCCGGCGATGATGTTGTGCGTCACCCAGTCGCGGGTCTGCGCCACCATGCCGGGCGGCCAGTAGCCGGGCAGGTCCTGCGCCTGCACCGCATCCGCCGTGGCGTGGAGTGTCGCGCTCCACAGACCGTCGCGCCGCGCCGCGCCGGAAAAACCCAGATGCGGCGCGCTGCCGCCGATGGGCGCCAGCGCCAGAACACCGTTCGTCACGCTGACCTCGGTCGGTGTCAGCTGCACGGAGAACCCGCCCCCGCTGATCGGCACGCTGCTCTCCCCGGCGCCGATCCGCCCCGGCCCCAGCGTCACGGTGATATCCGCGGAGGCGAGCCGGAACCCGGCATCCAGGCGCAGAAACGCCGCCAGCGAGACCGGCACGGTGGAACCGGGGAAGCGGGCCTGCTGGCCGCTGATGAACACCGGCGCCTTGCCGCCGAGCAGCGCCGCCGGCTCGAACACCAGCCGGGCCGAGGGAATTTCCACCAGCTGCATGCCGACGGCGTTGCGGATGGAAATATCGCCGAGCCGCAAAAACAGCGGCACGCCGCCGCCCTGGCGGTAGCCGGCCCAGGCAAGCTCCGCCTGCCGCATCTGCACGGTAATGCCCTGGCCGGAGGCGGCGGTGGCCAACCGCGAGGCGAGTCCAGGGAGTTGCAGCGGCCCCTGCGAGAGACGGAAGCCGAGCAGGCAGATGCTCAGCAGCACAAGCACGAGCAGCAGCATGGCGATGCGGCCCAGCTGGTGCAGGGCCTCGCCAATAATCCTCCCCGCTTGACCTGCGTGCCGCTTCATCATGTTGTGCCTGCCGCATGCGCGACGCCCCGACAACCACCCGCTTCCCCCTGCCCGCCGATCCTGCCGCCGCCGGCCGGCTGCGCGAGACCTTCGCGGCGCTTGGTGCGGCGGAGCGCGCATTTACCGGCACCGCGGAGGGGCACGCCTTGCTCGACGCAATGGGCGGCAACGCGCCCTATCTCGCCGAACTCGCCTGCCGCGAATCGGCCTGCCTGATGGCCACGCTGCAGCACGGACCGGAAAAATGTTTTGCCGCGGCCCTGGACGCGCTGCATGAGCTGAGCCCGGCCGCACCGCGCACGCGCATCGCCGCGGCGTTGCGCCTGGCCAAGCGCCGCGCCGCGCTCGCCATCGCCATCGCCGATCTCGGCAATATCTGGGCCTTGCCGCAGATCACCGGCGCGCTCTCCGAGCTGGCTGAAACCGCACTCCGGGTCACGGTCCGCCATTTGCTGCACGAGCTGCACGAAGCCGGGCAGATCACGCTGCCGCAGCCGGAAACCCCGGAGCAAGGCGCCGGTTTCGTAGCGCTCGCCCTCGGCAAGCTCGGCGCCCGGGAATTGAATTACTCGTCTGATATCGACCTCGTACTGCTCTATAATCCCGAGGCGCCCGTCTATCCACCCGACGCGCAACCCATGATGGCCCGATTCGCGCGCGACCTCGTGTCGCTGCTCTCGCAGCGCGACGCCGATGGCTATGTGTTCCGCGTCGATCTGCGGCTGCGCCCTGACCCGGCGGCGACGCCGGCGGTGGTCTCGCTGCCCGCCGCACTCAGCTATTATGAGAGCCAGGGCCGCACCTGGGAGCGCGCGGCGTTCTCCAAAGCGCGGCCGGTGGCGGGCGACATCGCGCTCGGCGAGGAGTTTCTGGCGGCGATCCGCCCGTTCATCTGGCGGCGCCATCTCGACTTCGCGGCGGTCTCCGACATTCACGGCATGAAGCGGCAGATCGACGCAAGGCAGGAGGCGAACGGGCTGCTGGGGCGCGATGTGAAACTGGGACGCGGCGGCATCCGCGAGATCGAGTTCATCGTGCAGACGCTGAGCCTCGTCTGGGGCGGGCAGGACCCGGGCCTACGCATCCCGGCGACGCTGCCCGCCTTGGCGGCGCTGGCCAAAACCGGGCACCTGCCGGAGAGCGACGCGCGTGAGCTGGCCGCCGATTACCACGAGCTGCGCCGCGTCGAGCACCGGCTGCAAATGATCGCCGACCGGCAGACACATGCGCTGCCCGGCAGCGAGGCGGCCTTGGACGCGTTCGCGGTGTTCCTCGACACGCCGGATTTCCGCGGCGAATTTTCTAAATTATTGGCGCGCGTGCATGGGCATTTCCATGCCTTCTTCACGGTCGGGCAGGAGGAGGCGGCGGCCGCCTCCTGGGTCGCCCCTGGCACGTCCGGCCCGCCGCCCGCCGCCTTCGTCGAGCGCCTGGCCCAGCTCGGCTTCAGCGACACCAGGCACATCACCGAACGGCTGCGCGCCTGGGCAGACGGGCAGCTACCGGCGTTGCGCGCACACCGGGCGCGCAGCCTGCTGGAGAGTCTGCTGCCGCAGCTGCTCACGGCACTCGGCGAGCAGCCGGACCCGGACAAGACCTTCGCGCATTTCGACACGCTGCTCGGCCGGCAGCGGGCCGGGGTGCAGCTGCTGTCGCTGTTCGCGCACAACCCGGCGCTGCTGCGCCGCCTGGCCGCGGTGCTGGGCGCGGCGCCGGCTTTGGCCGACCATCTCGCCAATGACGCGCAAGCGCTGGAGGTGCTGCTCTCGCCTAACGACCGCTACGCAGCCCCCAAGCCGGTGCTGCGCCGGCTGCTGCAGGATGCCGAGGACCTGGAACAGGCGGTGGCGGTGACGCGGCATTTCGTGCGGCGGGAGGAGTTCCATCTCTCCGTCGCGACGCTGGAAGGACGGCTGGATGCCGATGCCGCCGGACGGCTGCGCAGCAATCTGGCGGCGGCGGCACTCGGTGCCCTGCTGCCGCGGGTGATCGCCCAGCACCAGCTGCGCTATGGGCGGCTGAAGCTCGCCGCCTTCGGCATCGTAGCACTGGGCAAGGCAGGCAGCGGCGAGATGCTGGCGGGCTCGGATCTCGACCTGATGTTCATCTACGACCATGGCGAGCTGCCCACCGCACCGACGCAATATTTCATGCGCCTGTCGAACGCGCTGACCGCCGCCCTCACCGCGCAGGGGCTGGAGGGGCCGCTCTACCAGGTGGACATGCGGTTGCGCCCCTCGGGCAATAAGGGGCCGGTGGCGGTCTCGCTGGCCGCGTTCCAGCATTATCACGCCAGCGAATCCTGGAGCTGGGAACGCCTGGCGCTGACCCGCGCCCGCGTGCTCGCGGCGACGCCGGGCTTCACCCAGGTGCTGCGCGCAGCGATCGACGGTGCCCTCGCCCGCCCGGATGCGCCGCAGAAAATTCTGCGCGACACGGTGGCGATGCGCGACCGACTGGCGGCGGAGCTGCCCCCGCGTGGGCCGTTCGACCTGAAAACCCGGCCCGGCGGGATGATGGAGCTGACCTTCATCGCCGAGGCGCTGCAACTGGTGCATGGCGCGCGGCAACCGGAGCTGTTCCGCCCCAACACGACCGAGGCGCTGCAGGCGCTCAGCACCGCCGGGCATCTGCCGGCGGAGGATATGCGGGCGCTGGTGGCGGCAGATTTTTTATGGCGCACCGTGCAGGGCCTCAACCGCATCACCGGCCTGCGCGACCACGCCACGCAGCCCCCGCTTGCTTTGGTGGCGCCGCTGCTGCGCGCCACCGGCAGCGCCGACCTCCCCGCTCTGCTCGCCGCCATGGACCGTGCAGGCGCGGCAGTGCGCGACTGTTTCGAACGTCATATCAACCACGGAGCATCTTGATGAGCCTTTCCATCGGCGATACCGCGCCGGATTTCACCCTGCCCGCCTCGGGCGGCCGCACGGTCAGCCTTGATGCGCTGAAGGGCCAGCCCTTCGTGCTGTATTTCTACCCGCGCGCCGACACGCCGGGCTGCACCCAGGAGGCCTGCGCCTTTGAAGAGGCTTTGCCTCAGCTCGGCGCGACCGGCGTGACGGTGATCGGCGTGTCCAAAGACAAAATGAAACCGATCGAAAAATTCGCGGAAAAATACAACCTCACCTTCCCGCTCGCCTCCGACCCCGAAACCAAGGTGATCGACGCCTATGGCGCCTGGGTGGAGAAATCCATGTACGGCAAGAAATACATGGGCATCGAGCGCTCGACTGTGCTGGTCGATGCCGAAGGCAAGATTGCGAAGATCTGGCCGAAGGTGAAGATCGCCGGCCATGCGGCGGAGGTGCTGCAGGCGGTGCAGGCGCTGAGCCGATAGGCTTGGGGGTAAAACAGGAAAGCAGCCGCTTTTTGAAAAAAGCGGCGCAAAAACTTTTGCTTCCTCTGGGCCGGTGTCGTTGAAAGCAGCACGGCCCAAATTAAAAAAGTTTTTTTGCTTCTTTTTATTCACAAAAAGAAGCCTTCTTCGCGTGGCTGTCCTAAATCATTCGCGCCCTAACCGAATATTTTAAATATCCGCCCGCCCTCACGGAATTTTACGTTTCTCTAACGCAACACCGAGCAACATCCCTTGCGTGACGAGAAAGGGCCACCCGGCCGGCGACGCCGCACTGCAATCGGTGGCGCGGGTGCTGCAGCCGAGCCTGCGCCCGTATGATTTCCTGGCCCGCTATGGCGGCGAGGAATTCGCGATCATCCCGCCCGCCACCGACCTGCCGGACGCCGTCATCGTCGCAGAGCGGGTGCGCGGCCTGGTCGCCGGTTCGGAATTTCCGCACCGCAATTTCACCGTGAGCATCGGCGTCGCCCGGCTGAACCATGAGGCGGATGTCAAGGCGCTGGTCCAGGCGGCCGATAACGGGTTGTACCGCGCCAAGGCGGGCGGGCGGAACAAGGTGATGGTCGGTCAGATGATGGCGGTGATGGCGGCGGACTGAGTTCTACGCAGCATCGGAAGAACAAGGCTTCTTTTTGTGAACAAAACGAAGCAAAAAAAACTTTACTAATTTAGGCCGTGCTGGTTTCGACGCCACCGCCCCAGAGGAGTAAAAATTTTTGCGTCGCTTTTTTTAAACTGAACTTTACCCTGTTTTTTCAATAAGACATTGAAACATAACGAATCTTGGCATTCGTTGCGGGCATGTTTCGGCAAGACGAAATCTTGACAAGGAGTTGCTCGAAAACTTAAGATCGTCTCGTTTAGCCACTTTGGCGAACAAAAACAGGCGCGGCATACTACCTTAGCATGAAATTTCCGTAGTTTGCCGACGAAATGAGGTGGCGCATGTTTCAACAAATGAAACTGTTCCACATCAATATGTTACGCGATTTTTGCGGTAAAGTTCGGTTTAAAAAGCGGCTACTTAACGCTGCGTTTTCGGGCAATAAAAACTACTGCGACCGCCTTGAGTTAGGCAGCGTATGCCGGCGCAGGCGGGCGGCCCGGGGCAACGCTCGCAAAGCTCGCCGGTGCGGCCATAGACTTTCCAGGCATGCTGGAAATAGCCGAGCTCACCGCTGGGCCGCACATAGTCGCGCAGCGACGACCCGCCGGCGGCGATCGCCTCTGTCAGGGTCGCCCTGATCTCCGGGACCAGCCGCTCGGTGCGCGCCGCCCCCACCGTGCCGGCCAGGCGGCGCGGGCTGATGCGGGCGCGGAACAGCGCCTCGCTCGCATAGATATTGCCGATGCCGGCGACGATTTTCTGGTCCAGCAGCGCCGCCTTGATCGACACGGTTTTCCCCGCCAGCGCCGCCAGCAGATAGGGGGCGGAAAATTCGTTGCCGAGCGGCTCCGGCCCCATGCCGGCGACCAGCTTGTGCGTTTCCTCGTCCACCGTCGCGATCAGATCGAGCGCGCCGAAGCGCCGTGGATCGACAAAGCCGACGCGGCCGCCATTGGTGGTCTCGACGGTTAGGTGCTCGTGCAGGACCGGTTCGCCGTCCAGCACCATGCGGCCGGACATGCCGAGATGGATCAGCACCGAGACGCCGCGATCGAGCCGAAGAAAAATATATTTACCGCGGCGGCGGAAACTCGTCACCGTGGCCCCGGTCAGCACCTCGGGCAGTTCCTTGGGGATCGGCCAGCGCAGGTCCGGCCGGTGCAGGGTGGCGCGCGCGATCACCTTGCCGGTCAAATAACCGTCCAGGCCGCGCATGACTGTTTCAACCTCGGGGAGTTCCGGCATCTCGAAACGAGGCTATAGTGGGTTCATGGCAAGCGACAACCCACCCCAGACAGTTGATTTCGGCTACCGGACCGTCAATCGGTCCCAAAAACGCGAAATGGTGCGCGAAGTCTTCGACTCCGTCGCCGGCAAATATGACGTGATGAACGACCTGATGTCGCTCGGCGTGCACCGGTTGTGGAAGCATGATTTCATCCAGGCGCTGGACCCACGGCCGTACCGCACGCTGCTGGACTTGGCCGGCGGCACCGGCGACATCACCTTCGGCTGGCTGAAAAAGGGCGGCGGCCCGGCGATCCTCTCCGACATCAACGCGGCGATGCTCAGCGTCGGCCGCGACCGCGCCACGGCGAAAGCGCTGCTGACCGACATCAATTTCATGGTCACCGATGCCGAGGCGATTCCCCTGCCCGACAGTTCGGTGGACCGCGTCTCCATGGCGTTCGGCCTGCGCAACTGCACCAACAAGGACCGGGTGCTGGCGGAGGCGCGGCGGGTGCTGAAGCCGGGCGGCAAATTCTTCTGCCTGGAATTCTCCCGCCTGCAGATCTCCGCCTTCGAGAAACTCTACGACGCCTGGTCGTTCAAAGCGCTGCCGCGCATGGGCTCGATGGTGGCGGGCGATGCTGCCAGCTACCAATACCTGGCCGAGAGCATCCGCATGTTCCCCGACCAGGAGACGCTGAAGGGGATGATGGAAACCGCCGGGCTGGAGCGGGTGACCTATCGCAACCTCTCGGGCGGGATTGCGGCGATCCATCAGGGCTGGCGCTTGTGAACCCAAAAATCCTGCTGATCGTCAGCGGTGGGATCGCGGCCTATAAATCGCTGGAGCTGGTACGGCTGCTGACCAAAGCAGGCTACGGCGTCACCGCCGTGCTGACGCGCGGGGGCGCGCAGTTCGTCACCCCGCTCTCGCTGCAGGCACTGACCGGCGGCAAAGTGTATGAAGACCTGTTCTCGCTCACCGATGAGAGCGAGATGGGGCATATCGAACTCTCCCGCGCCGCCGACCTGGTGGTGGTGGCCCCGGCAACCGCGGATCTTCTGGCGAAAATGGCGGCGGGGCTGGCGGATGATCTGGCCTCCACGCTGCTGCTCGCGACCGACAAGCGGGTGCTGGTGGCCCCGGCGATGAATGTGCGCATGTGGCAGCACGCCGCCACCGCGGCGAACATGACCCTGCTGGCGGCGCGCGGCGTGCTGGTGGTGCCGCCCGATGAAGGGCCGATGGCCTGCGGCGAATACGGGCCCGGCCGCCTGGCCGAACCTCCGGCGATTTTTACCGCCATCGAGGCCGCCTTGGGCGCCGGCGGGCCGCTTATGGGCAAACACGCCATCGTCACCTCCGGCCCAACACATGAGCCGATCGACCCGGTGCGCTACATCGCCAATCGCAGCTCCGGCAAGCAGGGGCACGCCATCGCCACCGCCCTCGCGTCTTTGGGCGCGCGGGTGACGCTGGTGACCGGCCCGGTCGCTTTGCCCGACCCGCCGGGTGTTGCCACCGTGCATGTGGAAACCGCAGCGCAAATGCTGGAGGCGGTGGAAGCCGCTCTGCCCGCCGAGATCGCGGTCTGCGCCGCGGCGGTCGGCGACTGGCAGGTGCAGGCGGCGGCGCATAAGCTGAAAAAGACCGAGAGCGGAAGCACGCCCACGCTGCATCTCGCGGAAAACCCGGACATTCTGGCACGACTTTCAGCACCGGGCCCGAACCGGCCGCGCCTGGTCGTGGGCTTCGCCGCCGAGACGCAGAATTTGCAGGCCCACGCCCAGGCCAAGCGGGCGCGGAAACAATGCGACTGGATCGTCGCCAATAATGTCGGGGGCACCGGCATCATGGGCGGCGACAGCAATGAGATTTTGCTGCTCACCGAGGCCGGCGCCGAAGCCTGGCCGCTGATGGACAAGCGCGCACTGGCCGGCAAACTCGCGGAACGGATAGGACAGGTTTTTTCATGAGTGTGTATGAGATAAAAATCCGCCGCCTGGCTCATGGCCAGGGGCTGGACCTGCCCGCCTATGCCACCTCGGGCGCTGCGGGCATGGACCTGCTGGCGGCGGTGGAACAGCCGGTGAGCATTCCGCCGCGCGGCCGGGCGCTGATCCCGACCGGTTTCGCCATGGCGCTGCCGCCGGGTTTCGAGCTGCAGATCCGCCCGCGCTCTGGCCTGGCGTTGAAGCACGGCATCGTGCTGCCGAACGCCCCCGGCACCATCGACGAGGATTATCGCGGCGAGGTGCAGGTGATCGTGATGAACGCCGGAGAGGAAGCCTTCGTGGTGACGCGCGGCATGCGCATCGCCCAGGCGGTGCTGGCCCCCGTCTTCCGCGCCATCTGGGCAGAGGTGGAGGACCTGGACGAGACCGTGCGCGGCGCCGGCGGGTTCGGCAGCACCGGGCATTAGGCGCGCGATGGGCCAAGCAAGGCTACTTTTTGTGAACAAAAAGTAGCCAAAAAACTCTTCTGCTCCTGGGGCGTGCTGGTTTCGCTGCCACCGGCCCAGATTAGCAAAAGTTTTTGCGCCGCTTTTTTCAAAAAGCGGCTGCTTCCCTGGTTCAACCTAATCCTATCAGGCCCTGTCGCCGCTCCCCCGGAACGGAGGGCGCAAAAACCACTTTCATCAAAGCGCCATGCGTCACCCCGGTGACATTTTTACGGCCTGCGACTATGTGAAAGGGCGGAAACAACCCCAACGCCGGGCGGTAAGATGAAGAATTTTGTCCCTCCCGCCCTGGCCGGGCAGCGTGTTCCCAACCGCTGGGATGGTGCTGCTCTCTTGCTGGTAATGGGCGTCCTGGTGGCGATCATCGATGTCGGGCGCCACACGATCATGACGCCGATCGCGGCCATCCAGAACACGCCGATCCATCTCGACCCCTCCTATCTGCCGGGCTACGCGCTGCGCACGGCGGCGCGCATGTTCGCGGCCTTGTTCGTCTCGCTCCTGTTCACCTTCACCTATGCGACGCTGGCGGCGAAGAGCCGGCGCGCCGGCATGGTGCTGATCCCGATCCTCGACATTCTGCAATCGGTGCCGATCCTGGGGTTTCTCTCCTTCACTGTCGTGTTCTTCCTTGGCCTGTTCCCGGGCCAGGTGATGGGCGCGGAGTTGGCCTCGGTGTTCGTGATCTTCACCAGCCAGGCCTGGAACATGGCGTTCAGCTTCTACCAGTCGCTGACCACCCTGCCCGCAGACCTGCAGGAGGCGGCGCGCAGCTTCCGCCTCTCGCCCTGGCAGAAATTCTGGCGGCTGGACGTGCCCTTCGCGATGCCGGGGCTGGTCTGGAACACGATGCTGTCGATGTCCGGCGGCTGGTTCTTCGTCGTCGCCTCCGAGGCCGTCACCGTCGGCAACACCACCTTTGCGCTGCCGGGGATCGGCTCCTATGTCGCAACGGCGCTCGACCAGCGCGACCTGCGGGCGATTTTCTACGCCATCCTGGCGATGCTGGTGGTGATTTTGCTTTACGACCAGCTGATTTTCCGCCCGCTGGTGGCCTGGTCCGGAAAATTCCGTTTCGAGACCACGGCCAGCGTCAGCACACCGGAACCCTGGATGCTGAAACTGCTGCGCCGGACCCGCCTGCTCCGCGCCATCAGCGCGACAGTCGGCACCGCGATCGGCAGCGTGTCCCGGCTGCGGCTCGGGCGCAGCGCCGCGGCGCAGGTCGATGAGAATCGTGAACCCTCCAAGCTGCTCGACTGGCTCTGGTACGCGGTGATCGCGGTGCTGGCGCTCTATTCCGGCTGGCAGGTGGTCAACTTCATCTCGACCACGCTGCACTGGCGGGATTTGGGCACCGCGCTGCTGATGGGCGCCTATACGATGACCCGCGTCATCGTGCTGATGGCGCTCGCGTCGCTGATCTGGGTGCCGATCGGCGTGTGGATCGGGCTGCGGCCGAAGGCGACGCGCATTGCCCAGCCGATCGCGCAATTCCTCGCCGCCTTCCCCGCCAATCTGCTGTTCCCGCCGGTGGTGGTGGCCATCGTGTATTTCCATGCGAATCCCAGCATCTGGCTGACGCCGCTGATGCTGATCGGCACGCAATGGTACATATTGTTCAATGTCATCGCCGGCGCCGCGGCCTTTCCGGGCGATATGCGCGAGGCGGTGGCGAATTTCCGCGTGCGCGGCTGGCTGTGGTGGCGCAAGGTGATGATCCCCGGCATCCTGCCCTATTTCATCACCGGCGCGCTCACCGCCTCGGGCGGCGCCTGGAATGCCTCCATCGTCGCCGAGGTGGCGAGCTGGGGTAAAACCAATCTCGTGGCCCAGGGGCTTGGCGCCTATATCGCCCAGGCGACCGCAGCGGGCGACACGACGCGCATCGTGCTGGGGGTGGTGGTGATGTCCGGCTTCGTCATCACCTTCAACCGGCTGCTCTGGCGGCCGCTCTACGCCTACGCGACACGCCGCACCACTCTGGGGTAACGCAACATGGATCAGACAATCGACGTCCCGCTGGTGACCGTCCGCAATTGCCGCCAGTCCTACCACAAGGATGCGAGCGCGGATCTGGTCGTGCTCGAGGATGTTAACCTCACTTTGCATGCGGGTGAGATCGTCGGCCTGCTGGGCCGCTCGGGCTCGGGCAAATCGACGCTGCTACGCATCGTCTCCGGCCTGCTGAAGCCGACCGCAGGCGAGGTGAAATGGCGCGGCGAGCCGCTTACCGGCCCGGCGCCGGGTGTGGCCATGGTGTTCCAGAGTTTCGCGCTGTTCCCCTGGCTCACCGTGCAGGAGAACGTGGCGCTGGGGCTGGAGGCGCAGGGCATGAAACGGGCCCAGCGCGAGGAGCTGACCGAGGCGGCGATCGACCTGATCGGCCTGGGCGGCTATGACGGCGCCTATCCAAAGGAACTCTCCGGCGGCATGCGACAGCGCGTCGGCTTGGCGCGGGCGCTGGTCGTGCATCCGGACCTGCTGCTGATGGACGAGCCGTTTTCGGCCCTGGATGTACTGACCGCGGAGACGCTGCGCACCGACCTGATCGACCTCTGGATGGAGGGCAAGCTGCCGGTCAAATCCATCCTGATCGTCACCCACAACATCGAGGAGGCGGTGCTGATGTGCGACCGGATCCTGGTGTTCTCATCGAATCCCGGCCAGGTGGCGCATGAGCTGAAAGTGCCGTTCCCGCATCCGCGCAACCGCTTCGACCCGGCCTTCCGGCAGATGGTGGACGATATTTACGGCATCATGACCCGGCGCAAGACCCCGGAAGTGGCGCTCACCCCCGCCGCCGCACCCACCGGCTTTGCCACACCGCTGCATCCCGTCGGCACCAACCTGATGGCCGGCCTGATGGAGACCCTGCGCAACCCGCCTTACGAGGGCCGGGCCGACCTGCCGGCTTTGGCGGCGGCGCTGCAATACGAGGCGGACGAGCTGCTGCCGCTGGGCGAGACGCTCGGGCTGCTCGGCTTCGCGGTGCTGGAGGAAGGCGACCTGATCCTCACCGAAACCGGCCGGCGCTTCGCCGAAGCCGATACCGAGGACCGCAAGAAAATTTTTGCCGAGCAGTTGCGCGCGCATGTGCCGCTGATCTGCGCGATCCGCCAGGTGATCGACCAGCGGCCCAACCACCGCGCCTCCGCGGTGCGCTTCCGCGATGAGCTTGAGGACCATATGTCGCCCGAATACGCGGAAGAGACATTGCGCACCGTGATCGCCTGGGGGCGCTACGCGGAGTTTTTCGAATATGACGAGGAGGCCCAGCAGTTTGGGCTGGAGGAAGAAGACGAGGCAGCGGAGTAGAAGTTAAGGCAAACAGGAAGTGGTCGCTTTTTGAAAAAAGTGGCGCAAAAACTTTTGCTCTTATGAGCCTGTGGCGCGACGACCAGCACGGCCCAAAGGGATAAAAGAACTTTTTCTGGGCCGTGCTGGTTTCAGCGCTGCAGGCCCAGAGGAATAAAAAATTTTTGCGCCGCTTTTTATAAAAAGCGGCTACTTTCTTCGCCTTCCTTAACGCCGCGTCAGGGACCAATAAATCGGCTGCCTTCCGGCGGCGATGGCCTTGGCCTCGTAGCGGGTCGGCGGCCAGCCTTCGGGGCGGGTCAGGGTGCGCGAGGTGATCTCGAACAGGTCCTGGCCGGCCAGCACCTCGTCGGTCCATTCCTGGTAGGTCGGATCATCGGAGGCGATGCGCCATTCACCGCCCGGGCGCAGTGCGCGCGCCGCCTCGGCGAGCAGTTCGGGGTGCACGAAACGGCGCTTGGCGTGGCGCGATTTCGGCCAGGGGTCCGGGAACATCAGGAACAGCTTGCCGAGCGAGGCATCCTGCATGCTGCGCAATAACGGGCGGGCATCGTCGGTGAACAGGCGCAGATTATACGGCGGCACGGGGACCACGACATCCTCCGGCGCCAGGCGCGAGAGCAGCGAGCAGATGCCGTTCTCGAACACCTCCGCGGCGATCAGGCCGATATCGGGATTGGCCTTTACCAGCGCCTCGGCATGCTCGCCGCCGCCGAAGCCAACCTCCAGCCAGATCTCGCGCGGGGCGAAATCAAATTGTACGGCCGGCCAGGAAAAGGTCGGCAAAAATGCCTCCAGCAGCCATTCCTGGCGGGGGCGGAGCTTGTGGCCGCGAACGCGGCCATAGAGCCGGTCGGGGGGCGGTTTCAGCGTCATGTTCAGCCAACAAAAAAGGGCGCGGCGGCTCTGCACCGCCGCGCCGTGAGCAGAAATCAGCGGCCGAAAGCGGATTTCAGCGCCGGGACGAGATCGGTCTTTTCCCAGGTGAAGGTGCCGAGATCGGCATCCGGGGTGCGGCCGAAATGACCGAACGCCGAGGTGACGGCGTAGATCGGGCGGTTCAGCTGCAGATGCTCGCGGATGCCGCGCGGCGAGAGGTTGACCAGCTGACGCAGGGTCTTCTCCAGCTTCACAGTGTCCACGTCTTTCTCGGTGCCGTGCAGGTCGACATAGAGCGAGAGCGGCTGCGACACGCCGATGGCGTAGGAGAGCTGCAGCGTGCAACGCTCGGCGAGGCCGGCAGCGACCACGTTCTTGGCGAGGTAGCGGCAGACATAGGCGGCGGAACGGTCAACCTTCGTCGGGTCCTTGCCGGAGAACGCGCCGCCGCCATGCGGGGCCGCACCGCCGTAGGTGTCGACGATGATCTTACGGCCGGTCAGGCCGCAATCGCCATCCGGACCGCCGATCACGAAATTGCCGGTCGGGTTGACGTAGAACTCGTTCTGCTCGGGCATCCAGCCGGCGGGGAGTGCGGCCTTGACGATCGGGTTCAGCATCTCCTTGATCTGCCCGGCGTTCATGCCTTCCTCATGCTGGATCGAGACGACCACCGAGGTGGCGCCGACCGGCTTGCCGTCGACATATTTCAGCGTCACCTGGCTCTTCGCATCCGGCAGCAGGCCCTGGACGGTGGAGTTGGCGGCGCGGCGCAGCTCGGAGATGCGGCGCAGGATCAGGTGCGAGTAATAGATCGGCGCCGGCATCAGCGCCTCGGTCTCGGTGCAGGCGTAGCCGAACATGATGCCCTGGTCGCCGGCGCCTTCGTCCTTGTTGCCGGCGGCGTCCACGCCCACCGCGATGTCGGCGGACTGCGCGTGCAGATGCACGTCGATCTTGGCGTTGCGCCAGGAGAAGCCGGACTGGTCGTAGCCGATGTCATGCACCGCCAGGCGCGCCAGATGCGCCAGGTATTCCGGGGTGATGGTGTCCGGACCGCGGGTCTCACCGGCCAGCACGATGCGGTTGGTGGTCACCAGCGTTTCGCAGGCGACACGGGAATAGGGGTCGGCGGCCAGATAGGCGTCGACCACGGTATCCGAAATCCGGTCGGCAACCTTGTCCGGGTGACCTTCCGAGACGGATTCGGAAGTAAACAGAAACTCGCCTTTGTCGCGCATCCAGAATATCCCTTATTACAGGCGCTGTCCGATGGCGTATCTAGGGTTTTGGGTCAAGACCAAGCGTCAGAAACCCAGCACATCGCGCATGGTATAGAGCCCCGGTTTGCTGCCATGCAACCAGAGCGCGGCGCGCACCGCGCCGGTGGCGAAGACCCGGCGGTCCAGCGCGTGATGGGTGAGCGAAATCTGCTCCGACCCGGCGGTGAAGGAGAGCGTGTGGCTGCCGACGATCTGCCCGCCACGCAGAGTCGCAAAACCGATCTCGCCGTCCTTGCGGGCGCCGGTATGGCCATGCCGGCCGCTGACCATGACATCTTCCAACTTGACCCCGCGCCCGGCGGCGACGGCGCGCCCCAGCCCCAAAGCCGTGCCGGAGGGGGCGTCCACCTTCTGGCGGTGATGCATTTCCAGGATTTCTGCGTCGTAGGACGCGGCCGGCAAGGTGGCGCCCAGCCGCTCGGCAATGGCGAAGGCGATGTTGACCCCGGCGCAGAAATTGGGCGCGGCGATGACCGGGATGGATTTTGCCGCCGTCTCGATTGCCTGGGCCGCGGCGGCGTCGAACCCGGTGGTGCCGAGCACCCAGGCGGTGCCAGCAGCCGCCAGCGCCGCGGCATGCGGCACGACCGTGCTGGCATGGGTGAAATCGATCACAAGTTCGGAATGTTGCGCCAAAGCCGCGAGGTCGGGGAACAGCGCGACGCCGTCAGGCCCCCTGCCCGCCCGGCTGGTGCCACCGGAAAGTGTCGCGGCGGCAGCCGCCTCCTCGGCCAGAAGCCGCCCCATCCGGCCTGAAATGCCGGCAATGCCAATACGGATCGTCATGCCCGAACCGATAAAGGATTTTCCGGAAAACCCCTAATCCCTGCCGTTTAAGGCACCGATTCTTCCTTAATTTATCAATAGGTTGACAGACGCGGCGGCAATCTGTGATTGAGTTTAGAGCTGCGCAATAATTTTCGATCATCCAATGTTCGTGAGTATGGGCTCGAAAGCCTACCTGTCTCACCGGGCTGGGAGGGTGCAGTTGATCCAGAACAATCGGCATGTCGGTATACGCTCGCGTAAGCCCCTAAGGATGGAGTCGCTCAGCTTGGTCAGGTCTATATCTCGTGCCGGTTTCGGCGTGCTCGCTCTTGCCCTCGCCGGCTGCACCACATCGCAGCACGCGCCCAGCGCGGCACAGGCCGCCGACGCCGCCAACACCGTCGGCGTGCTGAATGTTGCCGATGCGGCAATCGCCGGGAACGACCCGCAAATGGCGCTGCGCGTCAGCCAGGCCGTGCTGGAGAGCGACCCGCATAACCTGCAGGCGCTGTATCACGAGGCGGAGGCCTATTACGCGGTGAACCGCTGCGAGGACGCCATCGCCGCCTACCAGCAGGCGCTGCAGATCGCGCCAACCTCCTCCACCGCCGAGACCGGCATCGGCCGCTGCCTGCTGCAACGCAACGCCGCCGAGGCGGAGCAGGCCTTCGCCAAGGCGGTGCAGGACGACCCACGCAACGCCGCGGCACAGAACGATCTCGGCGTCGCGCTCGACCTCCAGGGCAATTACGCGGGCGCCGCCGGCCCGTATCAGCAGGCGCTGCTGCTCGCCCCCGGGGTGACGGCAACCGAGGTAAATCTCGGCATGTCGCTGGCGCTCTCCGGCGACGGCGCGGACGCGCTGCAATATCTCGGGCCGCTCGCCACCGGTGCGGAGGCGACGCCGAAAATTCGTGCGGATTATGCGGTGGCGCTGCTCGCGGCCGGGCGCCGGGACGAGGCATTGCAGGTGCTCAACATCGATTTGCCGCCGGACCAGGCGAACAAGCTGCTCGCCACCATCGCCGATGTCATCGCCAACCACCCCGCACCGCCACCGCCAGCCCCGGTGGCGGCCCCGACCCTGAGCCGGGCACCCGTCGCCCCGGTGCTGAGCGCGTCGGCGGGCGCGGTGCGTTAGGTTTGCGACAACTTATATTTAAGCAAGGCAAAGGCTTCTTTTTGTGAACAAAAAGAAGCAAAAAAACTTTACTAATCTGAGCCGCGCTGGTTACAGCGCCACCGGCCCAGGTTAGCAAAAGTTTTTGCGCCGCTTTTTTCAAAAAGCGGCTGCTTCCTGCTTCTAACCCTACATCATATCCCGCTTACATGCCGCCCGGATAGTTAGGCCCGCCCGCACCTTCCGGCACCACCCAGTCGATATTCTGGGTCGGGTCCTTGATGTCGCAGGCCTTGCAGTGCACGCAGTTCTGCGCGTTGATCTGCAATTGCGGATTGCCCTGCTCCGCACCGGTGATTTCGTATACCCCGGCCGGGCAGTAGCGCGTCTCCGGGCTGCGGTACTCCTTCCAGTTGACGCTGATCGCCTTGGCCGGATCGCGCAGCACCAGATGCGCCGGCTGGTTCTCTTCGTGATTGGTGTTGGAGAGGAACACCGAGGAGAGCCGGTCGAATGTTAGTTTGTTGTCCGGCTTCGGATAGTCGATCGGCTGCGCGCCGCTTGCTTTGAGCAGTGTCTCGTGGTCGCTGTGATTCCTCAAGGTCCAGGGCGCCTTGCCGCGGAACACGTAGGTGTCGAGTGCGGCGTTCACCAGCCCGCCATAGAGGCCGAATTTCGCGAAGCCGGGGCGGATGTTGCGCACCGCGCGCAGCTCCGGCCAGACCCAGCTTGCCTGCAGCATCTCCGTATAGGCGGTAACTTCCGCCGGTTTGCCACCGGCGAAGGCGGCGGCAATCGCCTCCGCCGCGACCATGCCGGATTTCATCGCCGTATGCGTGCCCTTGATCTTCGGCACGTTCAGCGTGCCGGCGGCGCAGCCGATCAGCACACCGCCGGGGAAGGTGAGCTTTGGCAATGACTGGAACCCGCCTTCGTTCAGCGCGCGGGCGCCGTAGGAGATGCGCTTGGCGCCCTCGAACACCGGGGCGATTGCGGGATGCGTCTTGAAACGCTGCATCTCCAGGAACGGCGAGAGATACGGGTTTTTGTAGTCCAGGCCGACGACAAATCCATAGGCGACAAGATTCTCGCCGAAATGATACATAAACGAGCCGCCATAGGTGTCGGCGGAGAGCGGCCAGCCGATGCTGTGCGTGGCCAGCCCCCTGCGGAACTGTTCCGGCTGCACCTCCCACAATTCCTTGATGCCGATGCCATAGGTCTGCGGGTCGTTATTCGCGTTCAGACCGAAGCGCTGCATCAGCTGCTTCGACAGCGAGCCGCGGCAGCCTTCGGCGAAAATCGTATAGGTGGCGCGCAATTCCATGCCGCGCTGGTAATTCCCGGTCGGCTGGCCGTCTTTACCGATGCCCATATCGCCGGTGGCGACGCCGGCGATGCGCCCGTCCTCCACCAGCAGTTCGGCGGCGGCGAAGCCGGGATAGATTTCCACCCCCGCCTCTTCCGCCTGCTGGCCCAGCCAGCGCACCACATTGCCGAGCGAGACGATGTAGTTGCCCTCGTTATGCATCTGCGGCGGCGTCGGCAGTTTGTAGGACTTGCCCGCCGTCAGAAACAGGAAGCGGTCCTCGGCGACCGGTGTGGCCAGCGGGATCGCCGCCGGGTCGCAGTCGGGGAGCAGTTCTTTTAACGCGCGCGGCTCGAGCACGGCACCGGAGAGGATATGCGCGCCGACCTCGCCGCCTTTCTCCACCACGCAGACCGAGAGGTCCGGGTTGAGCTGCTTCAGCCGGATCGAAGCCGCCAGGCCGCCAGGGCCGGCGCCGACCACCAGCACGTCGAATTCCATCGCCTCGCGCGGCGCGATCTGCTCTGACAATTGCCTCTCCTGGCTGTTTCCTGGCGTATAGGTAATACCCAGGATGTGCGTAAAGTAAGCAGCAGGATGAGTCACGCGATATGGAGCTGATCGAGGCGCTGCGCCTGCAATGGGAATGGGGCGCCGAGGAGGCGCTGCTGGAGGCGCCGCAGGACCGCCGCCAGGCGGCGGTGGCCGTGCCTGAGGCGGTGCCCGAGGCCGCGGCCGCCGCCGCGCCGGCTGCCCCGCGGCCGCGCCCCCGCCCCGCCACAACGTTGCTGCCCGGTCCGGAGGCGGCCAAGGCGGCGGCGGAAGCCTGCGGCAGCCTGGCGGCGCTGCAGGCGGCGATGGCGGGCTTCACCGGCTGCGCGCTGCGCGACACCGCAACGCAACTGATCTTCGCCGACGGCGCCGCCGACGCGCCGCTGCTGGTGATCGGCGAGGCCCCCGGCGGCGAGGAGGACCGCGCCGGCAAACCTTTCGTGGGCCCGGCCGGCCAGCTGCTGGACCGCATGCTCGGCAGCATCGGCCTCGACCGCAGCCAGGCGCGCCTCACCAATGTCGTGCCCTGGCGGCCGCCGGGCAACCGCCCGCCCAGCGAGGCGGAAATCACCCTCTGCCTGCCCTTCCTGCATCGGCAGATCGCGCTGGTCCGCCCCCGGCTGCTGCTGCTGCTGGGCGCTGTGGCAGCGAAAGCGCTGCTGGAGCCGCCGGAGCGGGATCTGGGCATCGGCCGGCTGCGCGGCAATTGGCGGCAGGTCAGCATCCCCGGGCTGGAGGCGCCCTTGCCGGCCTTGCCAACCTTCCATCCCGCCTATCTGCAGCGCCTGCCAGCCGCCAAAGCGCAGGCCTGGCAGGACCTCATCGCCCTGCGGGAACGGCTGGAAAAGGCAAATCCCGACGCCAAAATCACGAATTTGTGATTTTGAAACCCTCCCTTAACCCAGCAAACGCCTTAATTTTGTTTCATTAATTAGATTCGTCTCACCGAAAAGCCTTGCATCTCATGGCAGTGCTGTGTAGGTGCGTTAGACATGCGAGGAGCTCTTCCAATGCTCTCCCGCCTGAACGTCGCCGGGCTGGCTTTTGCCACGGTGTCCGTTTTCGCCCTCGGCCTCGTCAACAGCACGAGTGCCATGGCGAAGTCCCACGATGCGGGACTAGGTTTGGGACCGACCCCTTCCCCCTCAGCGCCGTTTCGCGCAACGAGCGGGGATAGTGTTGCCTATGCGGTGCCACGTAACGCCCCGTCGCCCGACGTGGAAGTCGTGCTGCCCGAACCGCTGCCACCCAGCGCGGTTTCTATGTATAAACGAATTTTTATTCTGCAGAATGCCGGAAGCTATGCGGAAGCCGACAGGCTGATCGGCCGTTTGGACAATCCGGCGCTGATCGGCCCGGTGCTAGCGGCGCGCTATTTGAGCGACAGCTACATCACCACGCCGGCGGAGCTGAAACACTGGTACGCGCGCTACGGTAACCAGCCGGAAGCGCCGGCCATTTATGCGCTGATGCGCAAGAAACTTGGGCTGCACGGCCTGCCGCCGGCGCCGCAACTGGCGCTGCTGCCGGAGACGACGATGATCGCCGGCGCCGCGGCGCGGCCGGACCTGTCGCCGGGCCGCGCGCAATGGCGGCATTGCTTCAATAACGGGCTCGCCGACTGGCGCGCGGGTAATCTGCGGGACGCCGCCGCGCTGTTCCAAAGCAGCGCCGATATGCCCGGGATTTCCGACGATGCCCGCGCCGCCAGCGCGTTCTGGGCGGCCCGCGCAGCGCTGCGGCTGCAGCAGCCCGAGACCTACCTGAACTGGCTGCACCAGGCCGCCAGCACCAACGCCACGTTTTATGGTATGCTGGCCGGCCGCCTGCTCGGCCAAGGCTTCGACCCCACCGGCATTGCCGCGACCCTGACCGAAGCCGACGTGACGGCGGTGGATGCGACGCCAAACGGGCATCTCGCTTTCGCTTTGCTGCAGGTCGGCGAGACGCAGCAGGCGGAGACGGCGCTGCGCACCCTATGGCCGCAAATGCAGAGCGACCCGGATTTCGGGCGCTCGGTGATGGCCGTGGCGGCACGCGCCGGGCTGGTCGACGTCGCCATCGCCATCGCCGGCCGGCTGCCCAGCCCCGTGGACGAGATCGCCGGGGCGCGCCTGCCGCTGCCGGCCATGCACCCGACCGGCGGCTTCACCATCGACCCCTCGCTGGTCTACGCCCTCACCCGCACTGAATCCGGTTTCGATGCCCATGCGGTGTCGCCGGCCGGGGCGCGCGGGCTGATGCAGCTGATGCCGGTCACGGCAAGCTACATCCGCCATGAGCAGGACCTGGTCGGCTCGCTCAACGATCCCTCGAACAATCTGGCCCTCGGCCAGGCCTATATCCGCTATCTCGGCGAACAGCCCGGCATCGACGGTAATCTGCTGGCGATCCTGGCGAGCTATAATGCCGGCCCCGGCGCCGCCTCGGCCTGGTACGGCGGCCTCAAATCCGACAGCGACCCGCTGATGTTCATCGAAGCGATCCCGACCGACCAGACGCGCCGCTTCGTCAAGCAGGTTTTGGCTGACAGCTGGCTCTACGCCGAGGAGATCGGCCTGAAGCCGCAGAGCCTGGACGAGCTGGCCGAGGGCAATTTCCCCGCCCTCAACTTGAACATCGACACCGCCTCTGCCAATTGACCCGTATGCACAGGATCGACGAGACGGCAAAATTTCTGCCGGTGAACATCGCGGTGGCGACGATTTCCGACACCCGCGTGGCGGCCAATGACACCTCCGGCGACGCGCTCGCGGAACGCGTCGCCAAAGCCGGGCATCGGCTCGTGGCGCGCAGCATCATCCGCGACGACGCGGATGCCATCGCCACGCAGCTGCGGCTCTGGATCGCCGATGAGACCATCGACGTGGTGATCACCACCGGCGGCACCGGCGTGACCGGGCGCGACGTGACGCCCGAAGCCTTCAACCGCGTGCTGGACAAGACGATCGAAGGGTTCGGCGAACTGTTCCGCATGCTCTCCTACCAGAAGATCGGCACCTCGACGATGCAGTCGCGGGCCATTGGCGGGGTCGCGAACGGCACCTATTTGTTTGCCCTGCCCGGCAGCACCGGGGCGGTGAAGGATGGCTGGGACGGTATCCTGCTCTACCAGCTGGATTCGCGGCACAAGCCCTGCAATCTGGTCGAGCTGATGCCGCGGCTGAAGGAACATCTGCAGGCCTAGCGCCTGATCTCAGCGCAGCGGCAGGCTTCTTCAACGCCACGGGCCCGTAAAAGCAAAAGTTTTTGCGCCGCTTTTTACAAAAAGCGGCCGCTTTCCTATTTTCCCCTAAGCCTCTCGCCGCCCGCGGCTTCCGCCTTTTCCCGCCATGTCCGCCGCCCCACACCCCGGTGAAGAGACGCGAGAGGTTCTTGATTTGTTCCGTACGATGCGAAAATGAAACGAATTTAACCTTATCGAACAAACAAAAAAAACGGAATTCAGGCGCACCTAACGCTCCTCCCGCCAAATGGCGCCGCTATCCCTGGTTCCCGCCCCCTGCTACGGCCTTGCGGGCGCGTGAAATCAACGGCTTCGGCGCATTTGTTCCGGTTACACCCCAACCCGATTTTATTATGAAACGATCGCAATGATCAGGAACAACGCGCAAACATTTCGTGATCGCGCGAGATGGAATTTTGGCTTTGCCCGCAAGCCGCGCCGGTGATGCCGCCGATGAAAACGATCCCGTATTTTTCTCGCGACTTTCGCGCCGCCTGGACCAAAGCCATGCCGCATTGTGCCGCCCGCCGCGCGCGGCAAAAATAAAGCTTGCACCGGCACAGAAAAAGTTCTTTGTTTGTTCTGCATCACAGAAGATGAAACGATTTTCATCTTCTGTGAACAAACCAAAAACATCGAGGCGGCATCATGGAGTTGATCAGCCGGTTACAACTCTCCCACGGCAGCAAGCCTGGCGCGCTGAAAGGGCGTGGCACGGTGCAGAATCCCGCCAACCGCTTCGAGCGCGAGCGGCGGGAGGCGTTCGATGACGGCTGGGACCTCCCGGAGGACAAACAACGCCCGCAAACCAGCCTGATCCGCGATGCGACGCGCAGCATCATCGCCCGCAACGACAGCCCGGATGTCGGTTTCGACCGCAGCATCAACCCGTATCGCGGCTGCGAGCATGGCTGCATCTACTGCTTCGCCCGGCCGACCCATGCTTATCTCGGCCTCTCGCCGGGCCTCGATTTCGAGACCAAAATCGTCTTCAAGCCGGAGGCGGCGCGGCTGCTGGAGGCGGAACTCTCCAAAGCCAGCTACAAGCCGCAGACGCTGGCGCTGGGCACCAACACCGACCCGTACCAGCCGGTGGAGCGCACGCTGGGCCTGACGCGCAGCATTCTGGAGGTGCTGGAACGCTTCAACCACCCGGTCAGCATCGTCACCAAATCCGCCGGCGTGCTGCGCGACATCGACATTCTCGGCCGCATGGCGGCAAAAAACCTGGCGCAGGTGCATCTGTCCATCACCACGCTCGACCCGGCGCTGGCGCGGGCGATGGAACCGCGCGCCGCCGCCCCTGCCCGCCGCCTGGCGGCGATCACCGCGCTGGTGAATGCCGGGATTCCCACCGGGGTACTGGCCTCGCCGATGATCCCCTGCGTCAACGACGCGGAATTGGAGCACATACTGGAAGCCGCGGCAGAGGCCGGGGCGATGGATGCGCATACGCTGCTGCTGCGCCTGCCGCAGGAGCTCGGCCCGCTATTCACCGACTGGCTGCACACGCATCTGCCGGAGCGCGCCAACCATGTGCTGAGCCTGATCCGCCAGAGCCGCGCCGGGCGGCTCAACGACCCGGAGTTTCATACCCGCTTCACCGGCTCCGGCCCGTTCGCCGCGCTGCTGCAACAGCGTTTCGCCCGCGCCGCGCGGCAGTTCCGGCTGGACGGCGCTCGGCCACCGCTCGACACCACGCAGTTTCGCGTGCCGCGGCCGGTGGCGATGACGACGCAGTTGTCTTTGTTCTGAAAGTGAAAAAGGAAAGCAGCCGCCTTTTGGAAAAAAGCGGCGCAAAAACTTTTGCTTAGCTGGGCCTGTGGCCGTGAAGCAAGCACGGCCACAGCTTAAAAAAGTTGTTTGCTACTTTTTGTTCACAAAAACTAGGCCTTTCTCTTCACTTAAATATGCGCCCAGGCGCGGTCATTTATGGATCATTGTGCCGATGCCGCCCTCGGTGAACAGCTCCAGCAGCAGCGCGTGCGGCACCCGTCCGTCCAGGATGGTGGCGCCCTTCACCCCCAGCGTGACGGCCTCCATGCAGGTTTCCACTTTCGGGATCATGCCGCCGGAAATCGTGCCGTCGGCGATCAGCTCGTGGATCTGCGCCAGCGAGAGGTCAGGCATCAGCTCCTTCTGCTGGTTCAGCACGCCCGGCACGTCGGTCAGCATCAGCAACCGGGTCGCGTTCAGCGCCCCGGCAATGGCGCCGGCGGCGGTGTCGGCGTTGATGTTGTAGGTCTCGCCATCCTCGCCGGTGCCGACCGGGGCGATCACCGGGATCAGCCCGGCGCCGGTCAGTGCGTGGATCACGCGGGTATCGATGAAGCCGGGCTCGCCGACAAAGCCGAGATCGAGCATTTTCTCGATGTTCGAGCCGGGGTCTTTTTTGGTGCGGCGCAGCTTGCGGGCACGGATCAGCCCGCCATCCTTGCCGGAAATGCCGACCGCCAGCGCGCCGGCGCGGTTGATCAACGCCGCCACCTGCTTGTTCACGGTGCCGGCCAGAACCATCTCCACCACCTCGACCATCGCGGCGTCGGTGACGCGCAGCCCATCGATGAAGGTGGACTGGATTGCCAGGCGCTCCAGCATGGCGTTGATCTGCGGCCCGCCGCCATGCACCACCACCGGGTTGATGCCGACCTGCTTGAGCAGCGCGATGTCGCGGCCGAATTCCGAGGCCAGGCTGTCCTGGCCCATGGCGTGGCCGCCATATTTCACCACGATCGTGGCGCCGGCATAGCGGCGTAGATAGGGCAGCGCCCGGGCGACGATATGCGCTTCCTGCGCGGCGGTGCTGCTGGCATTACTCACGGACGTGACCCTTTCCTGACTCTGCCGCGCCCTCAGGCGAACCCGGCGATGCTGGCGCGCAACTCATCGATGCCGAAGCCGGTTTCGCTGGACGTGGTGATGACCTCGTTCAACGCCGCCGGATGGCTTGCGGCGAGAGCCCTTACCTCCTCTTGCTTGCGCGTCAAGGCGGTCTTTTTCACCGCATCGGCCTTGGTCAGCACGATCTGATAGGCGACCGCCGACTGGTCGAGCAGTTCCAGCACCGTCTCGTCGGAGGTTTTGATCTCCACCCGCGCATCCAGCAACAGCAGCACGCGGCGCAAATTCGGCCGGCCGCGCAGATAGTCGAGCATCAGACCCTGCCAGTCGCGCTTGATGGATTTCGGCGCCTCGGCATAGCCGTAGCCGGGCATGTCCACGAGCACGATGGGAGCTGCCTCGAGCTGAAAGAAATTCAGCTGCCGGGTACGCCCCGGCTGGTGCGAGACGCGCGCCAGCGCCTTGCGGCCGGTAAGCGCGTTCAGCAACGAGGATTTGCCGACATTAGAGCGGCCCGCGAAAGCGATCTCCACGCCACGCGGCTCTGGAAGATGATCCAGAGCCTGGGCGGCGTAGAAGAAGTCGCAATGCGAGGCGAAAAGTTTCCGGCCGGATTCGAGCTGTTCAGGGCTGAACGCGTCAGCCCCGAAACTCAGCTCTTCGCCAGTGCCGTCCGCCGCGGGGTCCCCGCCTGGCGCATGATCAGCCATTGTTGTCCTACCGAGAGAAGGTTGTTCCAGGCCCAGTACAGCACCAGGCCCGCCGGCGAGCGCGCCAGCACGAAAGTGAATATGATCGGCATGAACTGGAACATGCGCGCCTGCACCGGGTCCGGCGGGGCCGGGTTCAGTTTCTGCTGCAGATACATGGTGATGCCCATGATGATCGGCAGACCGCCGATATGCAGGATCGGGCTGATCATTGTCGGGTCGAAGGGGATCAGCCCGAACAGGTTGAACAGGTTGGTCGGGTCCGGCATCGAGAGGTCGCGGATCCAGCCATAGAACGGCGTCTGGCGCATCTCGATGGTGATGAAGATCACCTTATAGAGTGAGAAGAAGACGGGGATCTGCACCAGCATCGGCAGGCAGCCGGAGGCCGGGTTGATCTTTTCCGACTTGTACAGCGCCATGATCTCCTGCTGCTGCTTGGTCGGGTCGTCCTTCAGCCGCTCGCGGATCGCCTGGATCTTCGGCTGCACCAGCTTCATCTTGCCCATCGAACGGTAGGAGTAGCTGGCCAGCGGGAAGAACAGCAGCTTCACGCCGACGGTGAAGACGATGATCGCCAGGCCGAAATTGCCGAGCAGCGAGTTCAGCCAGTCGAGGCAGAAGAAGATCGGCTTGGTGATGAAGTAGAGATGGCCGAAATCCACCGCCTTGTAGAAGTTCGGGATGCCGTATTGCTTCTGGTAGGCGTCCAGCAGGCGCACCACTTTGGCGCCGGCGAACAGATGCGTCTGCAGCGTGCCGGTGGCGCCGGCGGCGATGCTAACCGGTGCGGCGGTGATGAAGGAGGTCTGGTAGGCGCTGCCGTCGCCGTCATTGACGGTGCCGTAGCTCATCGAGCCGGTGAGATTCGCGCTCTGCGCCGGGGCCAGGGCGGTCAGCCAGTATTTGTCGGTGATGCCGATCCAGCCGCCAGGGCTGGTCTCGGTGAAGGCCTGGCCGCCGGGAGCGTTCTTCCCGTCGGATTTGACCGAGCCGTAGGATTGCTGGTGGAGCGTGTTGTTGAACACGCCAAGCGGGCCGTCGAACAGGATGTAGGAGCTCTGCTCCTGCGGCACATAGTCGCGCACCACGCGGGACCAGGGGAAGAGTTTCACCGCAGCGCCAGTATGGTTGACCACCTGCTGGCGCACCGTGAACATGTAATTGTCGTCGACCGAGACCAGCAGCTGGAAGGTCAGGCCGGCGCCGTTATCCCAGCTCAGCGTGACCGGGCTCTGCGGCGTCAGCTCGTTGGCCGAGGCGGTCCAGACCGTGGCGTCGGTCGGCACCTTGATATCCCCGACCGGTGACCAGCCAAATTGCGCGTAAGACGGCTTGGCGCTGCCGCGGCGGCCCATCACCTGCACCAGCGGCGAATGCGGCGCGATGGTCTCGTGATAGTCCTTCAGCACCACATCATCGAACACGGCGCCGGTCAGGGCGATCGAGCCGGAGATTTTCGGCGCGTTGACCTGCAGGCGCGGGCCGGAGGGCGGCGCCATTTGGGCGGTGCCCGGCGCACCCGCGGCCACGGCGCCCTGAGGCGTGGCGGCCTGATCCACCTGTTGCGTGATCTGCGCCGGGCTGTGGGCCGGATGCGGCAGGAAACGCTCGACGGCGAACTGGAACACCAGCAGGATGCCGAGTGACAGGACGATGGCGAGCAGCAGACGCTTTTGGTCCATGGTGCTTTACGAATCCTTGAGCGGGGGCACCGGGTCTAAACCGCCCGGATGCCAGGGATGGCAACGCAAAATTCGTCTTCCGGCAAGCAGCGCGCCGCGCCCGGCGCCGTGGCTGCAGATCGCCTCGCGCGCATAGGCGCTGCAGGAAGGGTAGAAACGGCAATTGGCGCCGATGACCGGGCGCAATGTCAGCTCATAGACGCGGATCGCGCCGCAGAGCACGGTGGCCGCGGGGCTCATTTGCGCAGCTCGGCAAGCGCCGAATCGAGGCTGGCGCAGAGCGTGGAAAACGGCAGGGTCGCGGTCTCCTTGCGGCAGACCAGAACAAGCTCGAAGCCGGCCAGGCCAGCATCGGCGAAGGTAAGCCGCGCCGCCTCTTTCAGGCGGCGGCGGGCGCGATTGCGGATCACCGCGTTACCGATCTTCTTGGTGGCGGTGTAACCGACCCGCAACGGCGCATCACCGGGCTGAACCAGCGCCTGCATCAAAAAACCGGGACGGCTGAGCTTGCGGCCACGTGCCGCAAGCCGCAAGAACTCCGCACGGCGCCGAAAGGTTTCCGGGGGAGTTTTTGCGGCCATGCCGGAGCCTCGTGCGGCGCGGGCGCCGGGATCAGGCAGAAAGTTTGGCGCGGCCCTTGGCGCGGCGATTGGCGATCACTTTGCGGCCGCCGACCGTCGCCATGCGGGCGCGAAAGCCATGCCGGCGCTTGCGGACGAGTTTGGAAGGTTGATAGGTCCGTTTCACGATATGAACTCCGGCGAAAAACAATAAAAAAGTATCGAGCCGAACCGTCCCCGGCTCAGCCACATGAGGGGCGCATATAGAAGCGCCCACCCCCGTCAGTCAATGCAAAGTGATCGGCTGACGCCTTTTGCGGGGGCGGCTCACGACAGTTTGCGGCGACTCACGGCCCTTTGCTGGTTAGAGAAGGCGGCGAGAGGGTGCATTGATGGTCGGAGCAAAAACCTGCCTGCGCATGGCCGGGCTGGCGATTCTGGCCGCTTTGTGCGTGCTGGCCTGGCGCAGCGGCGTGCTGCATGTGCTGGGCAGGCCTTCCATCGTCGCGCACGAGGCGGCATGGCGCGGCTGGGTGGCAAGCCACCCTATGCTGGCCCCGCTCGCCTTCATTGGCCTTTATGCTGCGGCGGTGGCTCTGTCCTTGCCGCTCGGGCTCTGGCTCAGCCTGCTCTCCGGCCTGCTGTTCGGCACGGCGCAAGGGGGAATCGTCACCACGGCCGGCGCCAGCCTGGGCGCGGTCGCGCTGTTTCTGCTGGCGCGCGGGCTGCTCGCGCCGCTGCTGCGGGTGCGCCTGTGCCGGCAGATCGACCGGCTGCGCCCGGGCTTCGAGCGCGATGGCGTCTTCTACCTGCTCGCGCTGCGGCTGATGCCGGTGTTTCCGTTCTGGCTGGTCAATCTGGCGCCGGCGCTGCTGGGCATGCGACTCGCCCCCTATGTGCTGGCGACCGTGCTGGGCATGATCCCGGCCGCGTTCGTGCTCGCCTCGATCGGCGCCGGGCTGAACGCGCGGCTGGCGGCCGGGGCGCCGCCCGACCCGGCGATGCTGTTCTCCCCCGCGATCCTGCTGCCGCTGCTCGCTTTTGCCGCGCTCGCGGTGATGCCGGCCCTCTGGCGGCAATGGCAGGCCAAGACGCCGCCCGATCCCGACCAGGGGTAAGAGCAGACCGGAAGCCAGCCCCGAGAGTCGCGCACGGTAATAATCGCCAAATCGTATTGAAATCAGGTCAATCTCCGAAGAATCAGACCCGAACGTCTCACGAGATATTGCTCTGCCTCACGGTAAAGTGCAGCGTGATTCCATGCTGTTCGCCTCGCCCCAGCCCCGCAACGCGCTTGCCCTCCAAGGTGGTGGTGCACATGGCGCTTTTACCTGGGGCGCCCTCGACCATCTGCTCGAAAACGGGCTCGTGTTTTCCGCCATTACCGGCGTGTCGTCCGGCGGGATGATCGCGGCGATGGCGGTGCAGGGATATGTCCGTGGCGGCCATGAAGGCGCGCGCGCGGCGATGACGCAGCTCTGGCAACGGGTCGCCGATGCGCATGTTTTCAGCAATCTGAACAGCTCGCTCGACTGGATGTGGGGCGGGCTCGGCAACGACATGGCCTGGGCGGGAATCACCAACGCGCTGCGCATGTTCAACCCAGGGCAGTTCAACCCGTTCGGACAGAACCCGTTGCAGCCGTTGCTGGAGGATCTGCTCGACCTCGAGGCGATCCGCGCCCCGGAGGCACCGCGGCTTTATATCGGCGCGACGGATGTCGAATCCGGCCAGGCACGGGTTTTCAGCAATGCCGAGATCTGCGTCGATGTGCTGCTGGCCTCGGCCTGCATTCCGATGATGTTTCCGACGGTCACGATCGACGGCCGCGCCTATTGGGATGGCGGCTATTCCTGCAACCCGCCTCTGGCGCCGGTGCTCGCCCCGGCACCTGAGCGGCTGGTGCTGATCCGGGCGCAGCCGCGGACGCGCAAGGGCGTGCCGGAGACCACCGCAGATATTTTACACCGGCTGCACGAGATCGCCTTCCAGGCCCCGCTCGACGCCGAGCTGGCGCTGCTGCCGAAGCGCACGCGGCTGTTGGACATCTCCGCCGATGCGGCCTTGTCGCAGCATCCGCTGACCTCGAAAATGAACGTCGAACGCGCCTTTCTCGACAATCTGTTCGCCGCCGGCCGAAAGGCCGCTGCTTCTGCCGCGGTGACGTGACGGCCGGCAGCGATGAACCCTTTCCGCAACGTCAGGCAGGAGATTTTCGGCAGCAGCCTTTCGGCCCGCGTGCTGTGGCTGACGGTCAGCATCATCCTGCTGGTGGAAGTCGCGATCCTCGTGCCCAGCCTCGGGCGCGAACGGCAGACCTGGCTGTGGCAGCACGTGACACAGGCGCATCTGGCGGCGTTTCCGGCGGCGGTGAGCGCCGGCGCGCTCGACCTGCAGACCGAGGACGCGCTGCTGAGACTTTCCGACACGGTCTCGATCAAGCTGGCCGAGCCGGGACGGCTGATCGTGGTGATGCGGCCGGACCGGCCAATGCCGCCGCCGGACCAGAAAATCGAGCTGAGTCGCGAAACGCTGCTCACCAGCATCTGGCGCGCCGAGCTGCAGGTGGCGGGGTTGGGCCCGAAACGGTTGGAGATTATCGCGCCGAGCCCGCTGCAGAACAATGCGATGCTCGACATCGTCGTGAGCGGCGGCCAGCTGGCGCGGCATTTACGGGGCTACGCCGCGAATATCTGCGCGCTCTCGGTGGTCATCGCGCTGGTGACCGGCTTGCTGGTCTTCGCCGCGCTGGACCGGCTGCTGGTGCGGCCGATGCGGATTTTGACCGCGAGCATCGTCGGCTTCCGGCACGACCCGGAAGGGGACGGGGAGACGGCCCTTGCCTGGCTGGCGAGCCGGCGGGAGGATGAAATCGCCATCGCCGCGCGCGAGCTGAAAATGATGCAGGAGGAGATGCGCGCCGCCTTATGGCGCAACGCAAGGCTGGCCGCTGTGGGAACCGCCGTGGCCAAGATCAGCCATGACCTGCGCAACATTCTGAGCTCGGCGCTGCTGGTCGCGGACCGGCTGCAGGAGACCGACGACCCCACCATCAAGCGCGCAGCGCGCACGCTGATCCCGGCGGTGGAGCGCGCCGCGCAGCTGGTCAGCCGCACCGTCGATTTCGCCCGCGAGGGCCCGCCGGCGATCACCCGCAGCGCCGTGGCGCTGCACGAATTGATCGACGAGGCGCTGCTGGTGGTGCGCCCGGACGAAAATGACGTGACGATCGAGAACAATGTCCCCGGCAGGCTGACATTGGCGCTGGACCGCGCGCAGATCTATCGCGTGCTGGTGAACCTGATGCGCAACGCGGTCGAGGCCGGCGCCGACCGCATCACCATCTCCGTCATGGGAGAAAACGGCACCACCCGGCTGAAGATCAGCGATAACGGGCCGGGTCTACCGCCGCGCGTGCAGGAAAATCTTTTCAAGCCGTTCACCGGCTCCGGACGGCATGGCGGCACGGGGCTGGGCCTGACCATCGCCCGCGACCTGGTGCGCGCCCATGGCGGCGAATTGCTGCTGGCGCAGACCGGGCCGGACGGCACCGACTTCGTCATGGAGCTACCGACCGAACTACCGGTCTGAGTCCGCGATTTCGCAGAAAGAAAGCCTTCTTTTTGTGAACAAAAAGAAGCAAAAAAACTCTTCTGCTCCTGGCCGTGCTTGCTTCAGCGCCACCGGCCCAGAGGCGCAAAAGTTTTTGCGCCGCTTTTTTCAAAAAGCGGCTACTTTTCTAATCCCTCGACCGCGCCACCATTTTGCAACTCCTGCACCGAACATAACACCACAAAAACAATAGGGTTAGGGTGAGTTTTCAGTTTTGGCGACAACGGGAAAAATGGGAACCCCTCTCCCTTAACCGAGCCAAAAGAGAAAAATATGTTTATTTTCAGATCGACATTGATTGAAAAAGAAAAATCCTTTTCCTTGTGATCCATGATCCCCTTGGCTCTCGATCCGCGCTCCGTGACACTGGCCGTCGCCGGCAATGGCGACCTGGCGCTTCGGCGGCTGCGCGCCCTGCGCCGCGCCGGCGCGGCTGAGGCGCTGCTGTTCGCCGATGCGCCGATCGCCGAACTGGCGGCTGAGGCCGGTGCCTTCCTGCGCCCGGCTTTGCCGGATGAGGCCGCGCTGCGGGCGCTGAACATTCTCTGGATCGTCGATGTCGCGCCGGAGCGCGCGGCTGCGTTGGCGACCCTCGCCCGGACCTTGCGCGTGCTGGTGAATATCGAGGACGTGCCGGAATATTGCGATTTCCATTCGGTGGCGGAGGTGCGGCGCGGCGACCTGCTGCTGACCGTCTCCACCAATGGCGCAGCACCCGGCCTGGCGGGGAATATCCGCCGCAATCTGGAAACAAGCTTCGGCCCGGAATGGGAGGAGCGGGTGAACGAGATCGCCGCCTTGCGGCAGGGCTGGCGCGCCGAGGGCGTGCCGATGCCGGAAGCGGCCAGGCGCATCGACGCGATCGTTGAGGAGCGCTGTTGGCTCTCCGGCCCGAAATCGAACTGACCCTTTTATTTTTCCGCAAGGTTATCCGCAAATGTCCAAACTGATCGCGCTTCCCCACTCGGCGCCCTTCGCGCCCGAGCAGATCGCCGCCCTCGACCAGGTGATCGGCGCCGCCTCGAACCTGCAGCGCGCCTGGCTGTCCGGCTTCCTGGCCGGGCTGGATGCCGCCGAGGGCAAGCAGCCCGCCGCCCCGGCCGCGACCGGGCCGAAGCCGAAACTGCTGCTGCTTTACGCCACCGAATCCGGCAATTCCGAGGCGCTGGCCACCAAGGCCAAGCAGGATGCGGCCAAGCGCGGCTTTGCCGTGCGCGTGCAGGACGTGGCCGATGCCGACGTGCAGAGCCTGAAGGATGCCGGCATGGTGATCGCCATCATCTCCACCTGGGGCGACGGCGAGCCACCGCAGCGCGCCGCCCCGTTCTTCCGCGCGCTGATGAGCGATGCCGCCCCACGGCTGGAGGGCGTGAAATTCGCGGTGCTGGCGTTGGGCGATTCCTCCTATGCGCAGTTCTGCGAGAGCGGGAAACAGGTGGATGAACGCCTTGCCGCCCTGGGTGCTGTGCGCGCGGCGGAGCGCATCGACCTCGACCTCGATTACGAGGCGGCCGCCAAAACCTGGCTGACCGCGACGCTGGAGACGCTGGCGCCGGCGGAGGCGGGCTCGGTCATCCATGTCGATTTCCACAAGCCGGTGACGGAAGCGGCGTCGAAATCCGCCCCCTTCTCCGCCGAGATCACCGCGCATCACAAGCTGACCTCGGAGCGCTCGAATTCCGAGACGGTGCATGTCGAGCTGTCGCTGGCGGGCTCGGGCATCACCTACGAGCCGGGCGATGCGCTGGGCATCGTGCCGGAGAACGACCCGGCGCTGGTGGCCGCGGTGGCGCGCGCCGCCGGGCTCGGCGAGGACGCGGCACTGCGCGAGGCGCTGACGGCGCGCTACGATATCAGCACGCTGACCGCGAAGCAGCTGAAGGATTACGCGGCGCTGACCGGCGACGCCCAGGCAGCGGCTTTGGCCGATGACGAGGCCAAGCGCACGGAATTCCTGGCCGGGCGGCAGTGGATCGACCTGCTGGAGACGTTCCCGCACCAGCTGGAGGCCGAGCGCTTCACCGCATTGCTGCGCCCGCTGGCGCCGCGCTACTACTCCATCGCCTCGTCGCAGAAGCTGGTGGGCGACGAAGCGCATCTGACCATCGCGCGGCTGGCTTATGAATCCGCCGGGCGGGCGCGGCTGGGTGTGGCTTCCGGCATGATCACCGACCGCCGCCGAGCCGGCGGCAGCGCCAATGTCTTCGTGCGGCCGAACCCGCATTTCCGCCTGCCGCAGAATGCCGCCACGCCGGTTATCATGATCGGTGCGGGCACCGGTGTGGCGCCGTATCGCGGCTTCCTGCAGGAGCTGGAGGCGACCGGTTCGGGCACCAAGACCTGGGCGATCTTCGGCCATCGCCGGTTCCTGTACGACTTCATCTATCAGCTCGAGATCCAGGACTGGCTGAAATCCGGCGTGCTGGGGCGGCTCGACCTCGCCTCCTCGCGCGACCAGCCTGAGAAGCGCTACGTGCAGCACGTGCTGTGGGAACAGCGCCGAGACTTGCGCACGCAGCTGGATAACGGGGCAAGCCTCTATCTGTGCGGCGATGCCAAGCACATGGCGCGCGATGTCGATGCCACGCTGACGCGCATCCTGGCCGATGGCCGGGACGAGCGCGAGGGCCAGGCCGCCCTCGATGCGCTGATCAGCGCCGGCCGCTACAAGAAGGACGTGTATTGATGCTGGACATGGTCGAATCCGCTTCGGCCGAAAGCGTGCTCGAAAGCGCGGTGCGGGACCGGTTCAACGGCACGATCGCGCTGGTCTCCTCCTTCGGCACGGAATCGGCGATCCTGCTGCACATGATCTCGGAAATCGACAAGGCGACTCCGGTGATCTTTCTCGACACCGGCAAGCTGTTTCCTGAGACCCTGGCCTATCGCGATCAGCTGATCGAAAGGCTGGGGCTGACCGGCGTGCGCAGCGTGCGGCCGAGCGGCGCCCAGCTGGCGGCATGGGACCCCGACGGCCAGCTCTGGGAAAAGGACGTCGATCTGTGCTGCGCGATCCGCAAGACCAACCCGCTGGATGCGGCGCTGGATGGGTTTTCTGCCTGGATCACCGGGCGCAAGCGCGCCCAGGGCGGCACGCGCAGCCAGCTCAACCTGGTGGAGACCGGGCCGGATGGGCGCATCACCGTGAACCCGTTGGCGCATTGGGATGACGAGATGATCGAGGCGTATTTTCAGGCGCATGACCTGCCGCACCACCCGCTGCAGGCGCAGGGCTATACCTCGATCGGCTGCGCCACCTGCACCGCAAGGCCACGTGCCGGCGCGGACAAGCGCTCCGGCCGCTGGGCCGGGCTCGACAAGACGGAATGCGGCATCCACATGCCGCGCATGGCGGTGGCTTAAGGGGAAGTGAGGAAGTGGCCGCTTTTAAAAAAAAAACGGCGCAAAAAACTTTGGTTGCTTTGGGCCGGCGACAGCGAAACCAGCACGGCCCAGATGAACAAAAGTTTTTTGCTTCTTTTTTCCAAAAAAGAAGCCCTGCCTTTTTCCTTCAATATAATTTGCCCTAAATCGATCAGCCTCCAGGAATAGACCGATGACTGACAAGACGACCGAGACGCCGAAACTCGCCCATAACGAGACGATCAAGACCAATAGCCGGTTTCTGCGCGGCACCCTGGAAGAGGGGCTGAACGAGGTGGCGACGGGCGCGATCTCCGATGACGACCAGCAGCTGATCAAGTTCCACGGCATCTATCTGCAGGATGACCGCGACCTGCGGCCGGAGCGCGCCAAGCGCAAGCTGGACAAAGCCTACAGCTTCATGGCGCGGCTGCGCGTGCCGGGCGGCGTGCTCGGGCGCGAGCAGTATCTGGCCATGGACCGTCTGGCCGACGAGCGCGGCAACGAGACCTTGCGCATCACCACCCGCCAGTCGATCCAGTTCCATGGCGTGATCAAGACCAATCTGCGCCCTGCCCTGCGGCATATCGACAGCGTGCTGCTCGACACCATCGCCGCCTGCGGCGACGTGAACCGCAACGTGATGTGCACGCCCAACGAGTTCGCCGGCCGCGCCTATGCGCAGGCGGAGCAGACCGCGCGCGACATCTCCACCCATCTGCTGCCGCGCACCGGCGCCTGGCGGGAGATTTTCATCGACGACGAGAAGGTGACGGCGGAGGCAGAAGCCGAGCCGATCTACGGCGCCACCTATTTGCCGCGCAAATTCAAGATCGCCGTCGCGGTGCCGCCGCAGAACGACGTGGACGTGTTCGCGCATGATCTCAGCTACATTGCCATCGTCGAGAACGGCGAGGTCGTGGGCTATAACGTGGTGGTCGGCGGCGGCATGGGCGCCACCCATGGCGATGCCGAGACCTTCCCGCGCGTCGGCGACGTGGTCGGCTTCTGCACGCGGGAGAACGCCGTAGCGGTGGCCGAGGCGGTGGTGACGACGCAGCGCGATTACGGCAACCGCTCCAACCGCCGCCGCGCGCGGCTGAAATACACGATCGTCGATCGCGGGCTGGATTTTTTCGTACGCGAGGTGAACGCGCGCATGGCGGTGCCGCTGGAACCCGCGCGGCCCTACAAGTTCGAGGGCAATGGCGACCGCATGGGCTGGCATACCAGCGAGGACGGGCTGCACCATCTGACCCTGTTCGTGGAGAATGGGCGCGTCGCCAATGTCGGCGAGTGGAAGCTGAAAGCGGCGCTGAAGACGATCGGCGAGACGCAGGATGTGGCGTTCATTCTTACGCCGAACCAGAACATCATCATCGCCAAGGCGAATGATGCGGCACGCGCCGAGATCGAGAAAATTCTCGCAGCGCATGGCGTGAAACTGCGCGGCTCGGTGCTGCGCGAGGCGGCGATCGCCTGCGTGGCGCTGCCAACCTGCAGCCTGGCCCTGGCCGAGAGCGAGCGTTATTTGCCGAGCCTGATCACCAAGCTCGACGCGCTCCTGGCGGAAAACGAGCTGGACAGCCAAGCGATCACCGTGCGCATGACCGGCTGCCCGAATGGCTGCGCCCGCCCCTATATCGCCGAGATCGGCTTCGTCGGCCGCAACCCGGGCAAGTACAACCTGCATCTGGGCGGCAATGCCGACGGCTCGCGGCTGAACCGGCTGTACAAGGAAGACGCCGACGAGGAGACCATCCTCAGCCTCCTGGCGCCGCTGTTTGCCGATTACGCGAAGACCCGGCAGCCCGGCGAAGGGTTCGGCGATTTCATCACCCGGCGCGGGATCGTCTGAGGGTCGAAAGGCGGGGCAAAAACCCCGCCTTTTTTAGAGGAGGAAAGCAGCCGCTTTTTGAAAAAAGCGGCGCAAAAACTTTTTACTCCTCTGGGCCCGTGTCGGTGAAACCAGCACGGCCCAGAATAAAAAAGGTTTTTTTGCTTCTTTTTGTTCACAAAAAGAAGTCCTCCTCTTTCTGAACCTCTCGCGCTCTAATGCGCGTTGTGGCCGCTGAGCGCCTCGCCGGCATCGGGGGGGAGTCTGGCGCAGAACGGCACCGCCAGCATGGCGATGGCACCGACGACGATGAAACCGAGCGCATAGTCGTCGCGCGTCGGGACCGCGTGCCGGGCGAGGCCTGCGGAAATTTCCAGCACCGCCGCGCCGACGACGATGCCGAGCGTAAGCGTGAGCTGCTGGATGGTGGCGTAGAGCGTCGTCGCCGCCGACATGCGGGCGCGCGGCACGTCGCCATAGGCAATGGTATTGTAGGCGGTGAATTGCAGCGAGCGGAAGAAGCCGCCGGCCAGCAGAACCGCATCCAGCGCCACCGCCGGCCAGTTCGGCTGGAAGGCCGCGCAGGCAATGATGAAACCCGCCGCCAGCGCGCCATTGAAAACGAGCACGGTGCGAAAGCCGAAGCGGCGCAGCAGCGGCTGGGCGGCAGGCTTCATGGTGAGCGCGCCGGCGGCGGAGGCGAAGGTGATAAGCCCGCTCTGCAGCGGCGATTCGCCGAAGCTGAGCTGTAGCATCAAGGGCAGCAGGAACGGCATGGCGCCGACGGCGATGCGGAACAGGCTGCCGGCAACTACCGAGCTGGCAAAGGTGGGCAGGCGCATCAGCGAGAAATCGAGAATCGGGTGGTCTATCCGGTGCGCATGCCGCCAGTAGAGGACCAAGGCGGATAAGCCGGCGGCGAGGCTGGCGAGCGTCCAGCCCAGCGGCACGATATGGCGGCCCAGCGTCTCGAAGCCGGCCATCAGCGCCGCCATGGCGAAACCGGTGAGGATGAGGCCGGAAAGATCGAGCCGGCCGCCGCGATCCGCCTCGCGCGTATCGGTGATGAACAGGCTGACGGCGATAACGCCCGCCACGCCGATCGGCACGTTGATGTCGAACACCCAGCGCCAGGAGAAATAAGAGACGATGAAACCGCCGAGCGGCGGGCCCATGATCGGGCCGATCAGCGCCGGCATGGTGAGCCAGGACATGGCCGCGACCATTTGCGCGCGCGAGACCGAGCGCAGCAGCACCAGGCGGCCGACCGGGAGCATCATGGCGCCCCCCACCCCCTGCAGGATGCGCGCCAGCACCAGGGTCAGCAGGCTGGGGGCGATGCCGCAGAGCACGGAAGCGATGGTGAAGATGATGATGGCGGCGCGGAACACATGGCGGGCGCCGAAATGATCCGCCACCCAGCCGCTGGCGGGGATGAACACGGAAAGGCTGATGAGATAGGAGGTGAGTGCCACGCTCATATGCACGGGATCGGCGCGGAAACTATGGGCCATGGCCGGGAGCGCCGTCGCGATGACTGTCGAGTCGACATTCTGCATGAACAGCGCGGTTGCGACGATGACCGCAATGAGGCGCATCCGGCCCGTGGAAATCTCCGGCTCGGCTTCGCTTTCCATCGTCAGCCCGGGCTGCTTCCCTGCAGCTTGCGCGCCGATGTCCAGACGACTCCCGGTTTCGCTATCCATATTCAGAACGTGACAGGTTTAGCTGGGAACAGGAAGGCAGCCGCTTTTTGAAAAAAGCGGCGCAAAAACTTTTGCTCGTTCGGGCCCTTGGCATTGCAACCAGCACGGCCCGAAGGAGCAAAAAACTTCGTTTGGTTCACCAAAAGAAGCCTTCCTCTTTGTTCAGACATGATTTGTCCCCCCCCTATTAAGCTCTAGCCCCTGCCGCGGCCCGCTGCCTCCAGTTCCTCCAGATATTGCGGCCAGCGCGCGTTGAACTCCTGGCCCAGGGCGTAGAGATAATCCCAGGTGAAAATGCCGGTATCGTGCCCGTCGCTGAACACCAGCCGAACGGCGTAATTGCCGGTGGGGACGATGTTGCTGATGCCGACATTTTTTTTACCGAAGACGAGCTGCCGCTCGTCCGGCCCATGCCCCTGCACCTCGGCGCTGGGGCTTTGCGTGCGCAGATATTCCGCCGTCAGCCGGAACACCGCGCCGTCGGAAAAACTGACCTCGAGCAGGTTTTCCGCCCGGCGCAGCTTGATGTCGGTCGGGGTGTTCATGCGTCGAGGCTGCGCGCTTCATCCGCCAGCATGATCGGGATACCGTTGCGGATCGGATAGGCGAGGCCGGCTTTGGCGCTGATCAGCTCGTTGCGCTCCCGATCGTAGGTGAGCGGGCCGCGGGTGAGCGGGCAGACGAGGATTTCCAGCAGGCGCGGGTCCACCGGAATGTTCGGCTCTGGCAGGTCTTGTTCGGTGTTCGTCATCAGCTTGCTTTCGGTTCGTCGTCTTCGTCGTGCCCGTCGTCGAAGGCGTTGATCTCCAACAAAGCCAGCAGCGCGCGGGCGCGCTCGGCTTCGTCCTTGGCTTCCAATAGAGCCTGTTTTTCCTCCGGCGCGAAGGGGCAGGCCATGCAGAGCGAGACGATCAGCGCCGCATCGGGCATGGCGGCGATCGCCTCCCAATTCGCATCCACCCCGGCATTGGCGAAATAGCGGCGCAACGCCTCGAGCAGGTCGCTGCGGTCAAAAGGCAACGGCCGCGCCCCCGGCTCGCGCAAATCCGCCGCGTAACCGCCGAACGCCGCCCGCACCCGGCGATAGTCGCGCGCCGGCTCGACCTCCTCGATGATCGTGAAGCGGATCAGCCCGGACAAGGTGATCAGGAAGCGGCCGTCATTGGTCTCGCTGAACGAGGTGATCCGGCCGAGGCAGCCGGTGCGGTACAGGCCGGGGCCGTTATCGCCCCGGGCCAGGCGCTTATCCGGCTGCACCATCCCGAACATCCGGCCGGCCCCCAGGGCATCCTCCACCAGCGCCAGATAGCGCGGCTCGAACACGTTCAACGGCAGCCGGCCACCGGGCAGCAGCAGCGCGCCGTTCAACGGAAAGACGGGGAATTCATCGGGCAGGTCGGTGAGTTTGGGATGGAAGCCTTGCATCGCGTCAGCGGAACAGCAGGGCCGAAAGTCTGCGCCGGGCGGCCATCGTCGCCTCGTCGTCGAACCCCCAGGCCTCGAAAAATTTCAGCAGCTGCAGCCGCGCGGCGTCGTCATTCCAGGCGCGGTTGCGGCGGATGATCTCCAGCAGCGCCTCTGCGGCCTCTTCGCGGGCGCCGGAGGCGTTGAGCGCGGTGGCCAGCTCGTAGCGGGCGGCAAAATCGTCCGGGTCGGCGGCGAGGCGCGATTCGAGCCCGGCGCGCGCTGCCTGCGCCTCGCGCCCCTCGGCGACCAGAGCCAGGGCCGATCGGGCGCCGGCGATTTCCGCATGCTCGGCGAGCGCTGCCGGCACTTCATTCAACACCTCCTCCGCCTGCTCCTCGTCGCCCAGGGCGATGAGGGCACGGATCAGGCCGCTCCAGGCTTCCGGCTTGTCACGGTCCTGCTGCACCGCGGCGGCGAAGCATTGGGCGGCCGATTCGATCTGCCCTTGCTCGAGCAGCGCCCTGCCCTCGGCGATAAGGTCTGCGCCCGGCGCACTGGAGCCCGCATGTTTCAGCAGAGCTTCGATAAAGCGCTTCACCTCGCTCTCCGGCAGAGCGCCGGAGAACGTGTCCGCCAGCTGGCCCTGCCAGAAGGCCACCACGGTCGGCACCGACTGCATCGGCAGGCCCATGCGGGTGAGCTGGGCCACCAGTTCGCGATTCTGGTCGATGTCGATTTTCACCAGTTTCACCCGCCCGCCCTGGGCGCGGACAACCTTTTCCAGCGTCGGCGTGAGGGTTTTGCAGGGGCCGCACCAGGTGGCCCAGAAATCCACCAGCACCGGGATCTGGCGGGACGCATCGACCACGTCGGCCATGAAGCCCGCCTGGGTGCCGTCGATGATCATGCCGGCGGCGGCGTTGTCCGGTGTCGGGTCGTTCATGGAGCTAAGGAGACTGTTCATCTGCGATGATCCGTATGAGTTTTTCACGACATATATAGTAACACACACGCGCCTCACAGCCCGCGATCGAGGGGACTTGCAATCTCATTCGAGCTTGGGTAAAGAGCCGCTCACGCTTAGCGGGCGTAGCTCAGGGGTAGAGCACAACCTTGCCAAGGTTGGGGTCGAGGGTTCGAATCCCTTCGCCCGCTCCAGCGAATCTCAGGACATTGTCCTACTTACTGGTTTTCCGACGTTGCGTTTTTTGTATTGCAAGCGCACTGTTTAGCGTTCGGTCAATTAGTCGCGATCCGCCGCCATTCTTATCCTGAACTCCCTTATCCCAGCTTCGGTCGGGCAGACGCCTTCGGGCGGAAGGTGTAAAAGACCTTTATGAAATATCTGCTCTCTGCCTTATTGGCGTTAGCTCTGGCCGGGTGTGCCATGTCGGACAATAGCGCAACGGATGGAAATGCCCCGCGGCATGCACAGGGGCTGTATTTCCAGTCCTCAGGCGGCGCTGCGTATTGAGCGTGGCGGGTTTTAGAAAAATCACCTCGAAGCGAAGGTAAAGGCTTCTTTTCGTGAACAAAAAGAAGCAAAAAAACTTTACTCCTCTAGCCCCTGCCGGTTTCAGCGCCACAGGCCCAAAGGAATAAAATTTTTGCGCCGCTTTTTCTAAAAAGCGGCTGCTTTCTACTTTTGCGCGGCGGCGCGGATGGCGGAGAGCGAGCGCGTCGGCGTCAGTGCTTCCGGGTCGATCAGGCAATGCAAAATCGCCGGCTTGTTCGCGGCGCGCGCCCGCTCGAAAGCCGGCCAGAAATCCACGGTCGTCGCCACGCGCTCGCCATGGCCGCCAAACGCTGCGGCATAAGCGGCGAAATCCGGGTTTTTTAACCCCGTGCCGACCACGCGCGCCGGGTAGTCGCGCTCCTGATGCATGCGGATCGTGCCGTACATGCCGTTATCGGCGATGATCACGATCAACGGCAGGTCGTATTGCACGGCGGTGGCGAATTCCTGACCGTTCATCAAAAAACAACCATCCCCGGCAAAGGCAATGACCGGACGCGACGGATCGAGCCGCAGCGCGCCGATGGCGGCAGGCACGCCGTAGCCCATCGAGCCGGATGTCGGCGCGATCAGGCTGCCGAAGGCGCGAAAACGATAGAAGCGATTGATCCAGGTGGCATAGTTGCCGGCGCCGTTGGTGATGATGGCCTCAGCCGGCAAAATTTCGCTCAGGCCGGCGACGATCTCGCCGAGATTGACCGCCCCCGGCACCACCGTCGGCTGGCCGCTCCAGGCCAGATACGCCGCGTGCAGCCGGGCGACATGATCGGCACGCCCCGGCGCCGTGTCCGGCCCCCTGCCCTGCAGCGCCGCCAGAAACGCGCGCGGCGAAACGTTTAACGCGAGGTCAGCCTGGTAAACATGGCCGAGCTCCTCCGCGCCGGGATGGATGTGCACGAGTTTTTGCGCCGCGCGAGGAATGTCCAGCACCGTGTAGCCCTGGCTGGCCGCTTCCGAGAGGCGGGTGCCGAGCAGGATGATCAAGTCGCTCTCGCGCACGGCGGCGACCAGAGCCGGGTTGGCGCCAACGCCGAGATCCCCGGCGTAATGCGCATGTGTGCCAGGGAACAGCGACTGGCGGCGGAAGGAGACGCAAACCGGCAGTTCGTAGCGCTCAGCAAAACCGGTCAACTGCCTCACCGCAGCCGCGTCCCATTTGCTGCCGCCGGCGATCACCAGCGGGCGTTTTGCCTGCGCCAGCATCGCCTCCAGCCGGTCGAGATCGGCCGGGGCGGGAATCGCATCGCGTAAGGCGACCGGCGCGGCATCGGCGCATTGCGCGGTCTCGCACAGCATGTCCTCCGGCAATGCGATCACCACCGGGCCGGGCCGGCCGCTCAGCGCCACATGAAAAGCGCGGGAGATGAGTTCGGGGATGCGCGCCGCCTCGTCGATCTCCGTCACCCATTTGGCGATGCTGCCGAACACCGCGCGGTAGTCCAGCTCCTGAAACGCCTCGCGCCCGCGCATCGACCGCGCCACCTGGCCGACGAACAGGATCATCGGCGTGGAATCCTGGGCGGCGATGTGCACGCCGGGGCTGGCATTGGTGGCACCCGGCCCGCGCGTGACGAAGCAGATGCCAGGGCGGCCGGTGAGCTTGCCCTGCGCCTCCGCCATCATCGCCGCACCGCCCTCCTGGCGGCAGATTGTCAGTTCCAGCGACGAATCGTGCATCGCATCCAGCGCCGCCAGGTAGCTCTCCCCCGGCACGCAGAACACGTGCTTCACACCCTGGATTTGCAACTGGTCGATCAGGATTTGTCCGCCGGTGCGCATGGTTTCCTCTTATTGTATGGTCTAAGAAAGTAGCCGATTTTTGAAAAAAGCGGCGCAAAAACTTTTGCTCCTTTGAGCCCGTGGCGTTGTCATCAGCACGGCCCAGATTACAGAAGTTTTTTTGCTTCTTTTTGTTTACAAAAAGAAGCCTTCTCTCTTCCCTTAACTAACGCCTCTCGCGGCAACGCCAGGCGGAAAAATCTTCACTAACCTGCGGGTCGGTAGCCGGGTACAGGCCGAGGATCGAACGACCGCCGCGCACCTCCTCGGTCACGAAATCCTCATAGGCGGTCATTTCCGTCGCTTCATCGGCCAGTTCGTCGGCAAGCTCGGCGGGAATGACGATGACGCCGTCGGCATCGCCGACGATCACATCACCGGGAAAAACAGGCGCATCGCCGCAGGCAATCGGGCCGTTAATCTCGACCGCCTGGTGCAAAGTGAGGTTGGTCGGCGCGCTAGGGCGGTTATGGAAGGCCGGAAAATTCAGCCCGGCGATTTCCGCGGAATCGCGAAAACCGCCATCGGTGACGATGCCGGCGGCGCCGCGCACCATCAGCCGCGTGACGAGAATACCGCCGGCCGAGGCGGCGCGCGGGTTCTTACGGCTGTCGATCATCAGCACCGCACCTTGCGGACATTCCTCGATCGCCTTGCGCTGCAAATGGCCACGGTCGCGGAACACGGTGATCGGGTTCAGATCCTCACGCGCCGGCATGTAGCGCAGCGTATAGGCCTCGCCCACCATGCTGTGCGGCAACGGGCTCAGCGGCCCAACCTCCTGGATGAATTGCTGGCGCAGGCCGCGCTTATACAACGCCGTCGCCAAAGTGGGCGTGCTGACGCGCTTTAACTTCTCCCGCGTCTCTTCCTTCAAGGCCATCGAACGCTCCTGTTTTTTAGTTCAAGAAAGCAGTCGCTTTTCAAAAAAAGCGGCGCAACAATTTTTGCTCCTATGGAGCCGGTGGCGATGAAACCAGCACGGCCCAGTTTAAAAAAAGTTTTTTGCTTCTTTTTTTCCAAAAAAGAAGCGCTTCCTTCCCTAGTAAATCGCCGGTTCGCGCACGGGCGCGCCGAATTCGGTGGTGAGGAAATCGAAATCGCAGCCTTCATTCGCCTGGCGGATGTGTTTGGAGAACATCCAGCCATAGCCGCGCTCATAGCGCGGCGCCGGGGCTGTCCAGGCGGCGCGGCGGCGGGCGAGTTCGTCCTCCGGCACTTGCATATTGATGCTGCGCGCCTCCACATCGATGCTGATCAGGTCGCCGGTGCGCAGCAAGGCGAGCGGGCCGCCGATATAGCTCTCAGGCGAGACATGCAGCACGCAGGCGCCATAGCTGGTGCCGGACATGCGCGCATCCGAGAGGCGCAGCATGTCCCGGTGCCCCTGCTTGAGCAATTTTTTCGGCATCGGCAGCATGCCCCATTCCGGCATGCCCGGCCCGCCTTGCGGCCCGGCATTGCGCAGCACCAGCACATGCTCGGCGGTGACGTCAAGTGTCTCGTCGTCGATCGCCGCCTTCATCTCGGCATAGCTGTCGAACACCAAGGCTGGCCCTGTGTGTTTCAGGAATTGTGGGTCGCAGGCGCTGGGTTTGATGACGCAGCCATCCGGGGCGAGATTGCCCTTCAGCACCGCCAGCGCGCCCTCTTTATAAACCGGGTTGCTGAGCGGGCGGATCACGTCGTCATTATACACCGCCGCCCCTTCCAGCTCCGCGCCCAAGCTGCGGCCCGAGACGGTGAGCGCGTCCAGGTGCAGATGCTCGCGGATATTATGCATCAGCCCGCGTATGCCGCCGGCGTAGAAAAAATCCTCCATGAGGTAGGTGCTGCCGCTGGGGCGGATATTGCCGATCACCGGCACGATGCGGCTGTATTTCTCGAAATCGTCGAGGCCGATCGGCACGCCGGCGCGGCGCGCCATGGCGATGAGATGGATGATGGCGTTGGTCGAGCAACCCATGGCCATCGCGACGGCGATGGCGTTCTCAAACGCCTTGCGGGTCTGGATGCGGCTGGGGCGCAGATCCTCCCACACCATGTCGACGATGCGCCGCCCGCATTCAGAGGCCATGCGGATATGGTTGGCATCCGCCGCCGGGATCGAGGAGGCGCCGGAGAGGCTCATCCCCACCGCCTCGGCGATCGCCGTCATGGTGCTGGCCGTGCCCATGGTCATGCAGGTGCCGTAGGAGCGGGCGATGCCGCCCTCGACGCCAAGCCAGTCTTTTTCCGTGATCGTGCCGGCGCGCAGCTCGTCCCAGTATTTCCAGGAATCCGAGCCCGAGCCGAGCACTTTGCCCTGCCAGTTGCCGCGCAGCATCGGCCCGGCGGGCAGGTAGATGGCGGGAATATCAGCGCTGGTGGCGCCGAGCAGCAGGCCCGGCGTGGTCTTGTCGCAGCCGCCCATCAGCACCACGCCATCGACCGGATGGGCGCGCAGCAGCTCCTCGGTCTCCATCGCCAGCATGTTGCGGTAGAGCATGCTGGTGGGCTTGAGATAGGTTTCCGAGAGCGAGAGGGCGGGCAATTCCACCGGGAAGCCGCCGGCCATCAGGATGCCGCGCTTCACGTCCTCGACACGGTGCTTGAAATGCGCGTGGCAGGGCTGCAGGTCGGACCAGGTGTTGAGGATGGCGATAACCGGCTTGCCGGTCCATTCCTCGGGCGCGTAGCCCATCTGCATGGCCCGCGAGCGGTGGCCGAAGGAGCGCAGATCGGCCGGGCCGAACCAGCGGGCGCTGCGCAATTCGCTTGCGGTTTTGCGGTGTTGCCGCGTGATGTCGTTCATGTTCAGCTCCGTCCCAGTTCACCGTTGATGCGCCGCCAGAGGCCCAGCGGATTGTTCTCCTGCAGCGCTGCCGGCAGCAGCGCCGCGGGAAGATCCTGATAACAGACCGGCCGCAGAAACCGCTCGATCGCGAGGCTGCCGACCGAGCTGCCGCGGCTGTCGCTGGTGGCCGGGAACGGGCCGCCATGCACCATGGCGTGGCAGACTTCCACGCCGGTCGGCCAGCCATTGGCCAGCACCCGCCCGGCCTTGCGCTCCAGCACCGGCAGCAAGTCGCGGGCGGCGCTCAGATCCGCCGGGTCGTCCAACTGCAGCGTGGCGGTCAGCTGGCCTTCCAGGCTCTCCGCGAGATCGCGCATCGCGGCGAGATCGGGGCAGCGCACCAGCACCGCACTCGGGCCGAACATTTCCGCCTGCGCCGCCTGGCTGGCCTTGAACGTGGCGGCGTCGGTCACGAACAGCGCGCTCTGCGCCTCATACCCGCCATCATGCCCGGCCGGGCCGCGCGCCGCCTCGCTCACCCCGGCCTCTGCGGCGAGTTTGTGCGCCGCCTTGCCATAGGCTTCGTGGATCGCGGGGGTGAGCATGGTGGCGGGCGGCGCTTCGGCCAGAGCCGTTTTTACCGCACCGATAAACGCATCCAGCTCCGGCCCGGCCAAGGCGAAGAGCAGGCCCGGATTGGTGCAGAACTGACCGGCGCCCAGCGTGAGCGAGCCGACAAACCCCTTCGCCAAGGCCGCCCCCCGTGCCTGCAGCGCGGCGGGGAGCAGAAACACCGGGTTGATGCTGCTCATCTCGGCATAGACCGGGATCGGCTCCGGCCGCGCGGCGGCGATTCTCGCCAGCTCCAACCCGCCGCGCCGCGACCCGGTGAAGCCGACCGCCTTGATGCGCGGATCGGCCACCAGCGCGCCGCCGGCCTCGAACCCGGCATCCACCAGCAGCGAGAACACGCCCTCCGGCATGCCGCATTGCCTGATCGCCGCCTGGATGGCGCGGCCGGCCAGCTCCGAGGTGCCGGGATGCGCCGGGTGCGCCTTGGCGACCACCGGGCAGCCGGCGGCCAGGGCGGAGGCAGTGTCGCCACCGGCGACCGAGAAGGCGAGCGGGAAATTGCTGGCGCCGAACACCGCCACCGGCCCCAGCGGGATATGGCGCTGGCGCAGATCCGGCCGCGGCAGGGGCTGGCGTTCAGGGCTAGCCAGGTCGATGCGCGCCCGCAGCCAGCTGCCCTCGCGCACCACGGCGGCAAACAACCGGAGCTGCCCCACCGTGCGGGCGCGCTCGCCCTCGATGCGGCCGCGCGGCAATCCGGTCTCGGCGCAGGCACGCGCGACCAGCGCATCGCCCAGTGCCATCAGCTGTTCGGCGATCGCCCCCAGCAGCTGCGCCCGGCCCTCCAGACTGGTCTCGCGAAACGCATCGAACGCCGCCGCGGCCAGGGCGCAGGCGGTCTCCACCTCCGCCTTGGTAGCGTTGGCGAAGCCCGGTTGCAGCCGCTCCCGCCGCGCCGGGTCGAAGCCGAAATGCTCCGCGCCCCGGCCGCGAATGGCGGCACTTCCGATCAACATGTCGCCGGTGATGGTCATCGCCGTTTCCCTCCAACCACTCCGGGTTGCTGTTGCGTGCCAGTTCTAATCAGCACATTGTTGTCCGTCTAAGCCATAAAAGGCATCGTTTAATACAAAAAGGGCATCGATGTTTGAGTTCTCCCAGCTCCGCTGCTTCGTCGCCGTCGCCGAGGATTTGCATTTTGGGCGGGCCGCCTTGCGCCTGAATATGACGCAGCCACCGTTGAGCCGGCAGATCCAACTGCTTGAACATGAGCTGGGCACGCAGCTGTTCAAGCGCTCCAGCCGCGCGGTGCAGCTGACCCCTGCGGGGCGGGCGTTTCTGCCCGAGGCGCGGCAGATGCTGCGCCTGGCGCAGCGCGCCTCATGGTCGGCCAAGCGCGCCGCACGCGGCGAGGCGGGCTCTGTGACGCTCGGCTTCACCGCCGGCTCCAGCTATGCCGTGCTGCCGAAACTGGCGGCCGCGGCGGCGCAGGCGCTGCCCAATGTCGCGCTGGTGCTGCGCGAGCTGCGCACCGCCGAGCAGATGGAGGCGCTCGCCACCGGCTCGCAGGATGCCGGGCTGATCCGCCTGCCGGTGGAGCGGCGCGGCACCGAGCTGGTCTGCCTCGCCCGGGAGACGCTTCTGCTGGCGGTGCCTGAGGGCCACGAGCTGGCGGCGGGCCCTGCCCCGTCTCTGCCCGATCTCGGCCGCATGCCGTTCGTGATGTACTCGCCGATCGACGCGCAATATTTCCACGACCTGGTCTTCAGCCTGTTCCGCGCGGCGGATGCGATGCCGAATTTCGTGCAGCATGTCAGCCAGATCCATACCGTGCTGGCCCTGGTGAGCGCCGGCATGGGCGTGGCGCTGGTGCCGGAATCGGCCCGCTTCCTGCAGGTGCGGGGCGTTGCCTGGCGCACGCTCGACCCCGCCCCCGCCACGCCGGCGGAGCTGCACATGATCTGGCGGCGCGATAACGATAATCCGGCCTTTGCCGCCTTCCGCGAGACCGTGTTGCCGGGCTTGCTGCCCGACGCCACATACAGAATTTGAATTGATCGATGCCGAAACCGGCATCGATCAGCATCAAGACCGACGATACATAGAGTTGAGAATAAGCCGCGCGACAGCGAAGCTTCGACCAGGCGGGAGGAGAAAACAATGCTCACCGCCCCGGGCGCGCCGGCTGGATGGCGCTTCGCCACTATGAATAACGCGGCCGGCCCCTACATATCCGGTCGCTTTGGGTATTGGAGGCAATTGTTATGATTTTTAGACGTGTCGTAATAACGAATGGCCGCAACGCTGCGCCCGATCACTCCGGCAGCGCCGCATGAGCGTGTTTTCTGATCTGCCGCCACGTTATCCCGACCCCGCGATCGAGGTTCTGGATCCGAGCTTCCTGAAATACCGGCTGTTCAATGCCAGCGTCGAGCGTCTCGCCACCGGCACGCGCTGGGGCGAAGGCCCGGTCTGGTTCGGCGATGGGCGTTACCTGCTGTGGAGCGACATTCCCAACAACCGCATCATGCGCTGGGACGAGACCACCGGCCAGGCCAGCGTGTTCCGCGCCCCCTCCAACTACGCCAACGGCAATACGCGTGACCGCCAGGGCCGCCTGATCACCTGCGAGCATGGTGCGCGGCGCGTCACCCGCACGGAATATGATGGCAGCATCACCGTGCTGATGGACCACTGGCAAGGCAAAAAACTGAACTCGCCGAACGACGTGGTGGTGAAATCCGATGGCAGCATCTGGTTCACCGACCCGCCCTTCGGGCTGCAAAGCGAGTATGAGGGCGCGCTTGCGGAAGCGGAGGTTCCGGCCTGCGTCTATCGGCTCGACCCGCATAGCGGCGAGGCGAGCATCGTCGCCGATGACGTGCTGGGGCCGAACGGGCTTTGCTTCTCGCCGGATGAGAGCCGGCTCTACGTGGTGGAATCGCGCGGCGACCCGACCCGCAAGATCCGCGTGTTCGACGTGCGCAACGGCGCGATGCTGGTGAACAACCGGATTTTCGTCGATGCCGGGCCGGGCACGCCGGATGGCATACGCTGCGACATTCACGGCAATATCTGGGCCGGCTGGGGCATGGGCACGCCGGAGCTTGACGGCGTGATGGTGTTCAACCCGGAGGGCGTGGCCATCGGCCGCATCGCTCTGCCGGAACGCAGCGCGAATATCTGTTTCGGTGGCGCCAAGCGCAACCGCCTGTTCATGGCCGCGGGCCATGCGCTGTACGCGCTCTATGTGAACACCCAGGGCGCCGTTTAACATGTCGCGGCATGACGGGCTCCGTCATGCTGCTCGAAGCGAAGGGGAAGGCTTCTTTTTTGAAAACAAGAAGCAAAAAACTGTTTTTTAATCTGGGCCGTGCTGGTTTCAGCGGCATGGGCCCAAAAGAGCAAAAGTTTTTTGAGCCGCTTTTTTCCAAAAAAGCGGCTCATTTCCTATTGCTGCTCGCGCCCATCAGACTCTAGATTTTCATCGCGACAGCTTAACAAGCCGACCAAAAAAACAACCGAACCCGGCTGCGGCACGAGGCGAGGAACAAAAAACGGAGGAACCATCCATGCTTGAACGGCAGACGACGATTGCCGACTTGCCTTATACACAAACCGAAAAACTCCGCCCCTCAAAATCTTTGCGGCGGTTTCAGGTGGCATCGCTCAGCCTGCTGGTGATGAGCGGCATGATCAACATGATCGACCGCTCGACATTGGCCATCGCCAATCCGCTGATCCGTCACGATCTCGGCCTTTCCGTCGCGCAGATGGGGCTGCTGCTCTCCGCCTTCCTCTGGGCTTACGCCTTCTGCCAGTTGCCGGTGGGTTTTTTGGTCGATCGCATCGGTCCCCGGCTGTTGCTCGGCGCGGCGCAGATCGTCTGGTCCGTCGCACAATTGCTCTGCGGTTTTGCCGGCAGTTTCGCCGCATTCTGTGCCATGCGCATGATGCTAGGCGCTGGGGAATCGCCGCAATTTCCGATCAGCGCGCGCGTGGTGCGCGACTGTTTCAGCCCGCGGGATCGCGGCCTGCCCACCGGCGTGTTTTTGCTCTCCTCATCGATCGGCCCGGCACTCTCCGCGCCGCTGATCACCCTGTTGATGACCGGCTTCGGCTGGCGCGCGATGTTCGCCATCATGGGCCTGGCCGGCATCGCTGCCGCCATCATCTGGCTGTCCTTTTACCGTTCACCCGCCAAGCGCGGCTTTCAGGTGAGCGATGCGCGTTACCTGGCGCAGGAGGCCAGCAAATCCGCGCCAGTCACGCCGGCGGATTGGCGCAAGCTGTTCCGTCACCGCACCAGCTGGGGCATGATTCTTGGCTTTTTTGGCACGATCTACCTGATCTGGCTCTATACCGCCTGGCTGCCGGGCTATCTGGAAATCCAGCGCCATATGAGCATTCCGCATACCGGCCTGATCGCCGCCATTCCGTTTTTTGGCGGCACGGCCGGCAGCATTACCGGCGGGCTGGTGATCGACCGGCTGGCCGCCGGCCAGCGTTTCGCGCCACTCACCGCCTGTAAAATGGCGGCTGTCGTCGGGCTCACCGGCATGGCACTGTTCACTGCGGTGGCGGCGGAGGTGCCCGATAACCGCCTCGCCATCGCCGCCATGACGCTTGCGATGTTTCTTGGTTTTTTCGCAATGTCCGGGCAATGGTCGATGGTATCGGTGGGCGCGCCGCAAAGCTTTGTCGGCTCGCTCGGCGGGCTGATGAATTTCGGCGGCTATCTGGGCGGTGCGCTGGCGCCGATGATCACCGGCTTCATCGTGCAGTCCATGCACTCCTTCGTGCCGGCCTTGCTGACCGCCGCGGTTATCGGCCTGGTCGCCGCCATGCTCTGCCTGCTGCTGGTCGACAAGCCACTGCCGAACGTGCAGGAAGAGCGGACGGTTTCCATCGGTTAAAGTGCAAAAAAGTAAGGGTTCTTTTTGTGAACAAAAAGAACCAAAAAAACTTTATTAAACTGGGCCGTCGTGGTTTCAACGCCACCGGCCCATAGGAGCAAAAGTTTTTTGCGCCGCTTTTTTTTCAAAAAAGCGGCCGCTTCCCTAAAAACCCGGGCGGCACCCTACGGTGCCGCCCGTTTTTTTAGCGCTTCTGGAATTCCTGCGCCAACGCCTCGGCACCACGGGCGAGAATCCCGACATCGATTCCGACCGCGGTGAACACGGTGCCCACTTCCACGCAGTGATGCGCGAACGCCCGATCGTTGGTAAGGATACCGGCGGGTTTGCCGCAGGCACGGACACGGCGGATGGCATCCTCGATGGTTTTCTTCACCACCGGATGCGCCTGGTTCCCAGGGTAGCCAAGGCTCGCGGAAAGATCGGCGGGGCCGATGAAAATGCCGTCGACACCGTCGACATTCGCGATCTCTTCCAGCTGATCCAGCGCCTGCTGCGTTTCCACCTGCACGATGAGGCAGAGTTCCTGCACCGCCAACTGAAAGTAGTTCTCCACCCGGCCGAAGCGGTTCGCCCGCGTCATGCCGGACACGCCGCGAATCCCCTCCGGCGGATAGCGCATCGCCATCACCGCCGCATGCGCTTCCTCCGCCGACTGCACGTAGGGCACGAACAAAGTCTGCGTGCCGATATCGAGAAGCTGCTTGATCTGCGCGGTATCGTTGATCGTTGCGCGCACCGCGGGCGAGACAGCGTAGGGTGCGGCGGCCTGCAGCTGCGACATCACGGTGGTGACGCTGCTCGGCGTATGCTCGGTATCGAACAGCAGCCAATCAAAACCCGCCGGTGCGACGATCTCCGCGGTGAAGGCGCTGGGCAAGGCGCACCACAGGCCGACCTGCTGCCGCCCCGCCGCGATCGCGTGCTTGAAATGATTTTTGGCAATCGGCAGCGCCTGCCCCGGCACGGCCACGCCCGGGGTGATTTTTTGTTCCTGATTCAACGTCATTTTTCCTTCCTGAGCGATAAATTTTTAATTGATGGGCCGGCGATGCTTACCGCAGCATGCCGCGTTTCGCCAGATTGCGCATCAGCTGACCGACGCCAAACTCCCAAGGCGGGCAGTCATCCGAATAACGCATGCGATTCACCAAGGCGCCGAGTTTCGGCGTCGCCACCGTCACGATGTCGCCGATCTTATGCGTAAATCCCTTGCCCGGCGCGTCGCGATCCTCAACCGGGGCGAACAAGGTGCCAAGAAACAGCACGGCGCCATCGGGGTATTGATGATGCCGGCCGATCATCTGCGCGACCAGATCCGCCGGATCGCGGCTGATCATCGCCAGATTCGAGAAGCCTGCCATGCGGAACCCGTCCTCGCCCTCCACCACCAGCGTCACCTCCATGTGGCGCACATCGTCGAGCGAAAAATTTTCGTCGAACAGGCGGATGAACGGGCCGATCGCGCAGCTGGCGTTATTGTCCTTGGCTTTCGACAGCAGCAAGGCCGAACGGCCTTCGACATCGCGCAGGTTAACGTCATTGCCCAAGGTCGCGCCGACGATCTTGCCCGTGGAGGACACGATCACGACGACCTCCGGTTCCGGATTGTTCCAGGTGGAAATGCGGTGCAGCCCGGCATCGGCGCCGGTGCCGACCGCCGCCATCGGCTGGGCTTTGGAGAAAATTTCCGCATCCGGACCGATGCCGACTTCCAGATACTGGCTCCACGCCCCGCGCTCGATCAGATGCTCCTTCAACCGCTGCGCCTCCGGCGAGCCTGGCTTGAGCTTATGTAGGTCATTGCCGACAATGCCGGTGATCTCCGCGCGAATGCTGGCCGCCGCCGCCGGATTGCCGCGCGCCCGTTCCTCGATCACGCGCTCGATCATCGAAATCGCGAAAGTGACGCCTGCAGCCTTGATCGCCTGCAAGTCGACCGGCGCGATGAACCAGGGGGCGGAGACATCCCGCTGCGCCGGCGGCGTGTTGCGCAAAACCTCTTCGATCGGACCGATCAGCTCTCCCACCGCCGCGGCCAGCGCGGCAGCGGGATTCGCCGCCTCGCAAACATCCCGCACGGTGGAGAAAGTTTTCGTCACGTCCCAGACCTGACCATCGCGCAGTGCCACCACCGCCGGCCCCTGCACCGCCGGCAGCCAGAGGCGGCCCAGCAATGTCGCATGGCCATGGTCCCTTGGCAGCGTCGTCCCAGTGTCCAGGCTCATTCGCGTTGTCATCTTGGTGTTTTCCTCCGTTGATCGAATTCTTTTTTTAAGGCCTACACGGCCATCCCGCAGGATAACAGCATCAAAGCGGCGGGGAACAAAGTCAAATCTCGACGCAGCAGGCCGGCACATTTGAAGGGCCGGCCTGCACAAAGCGGCGAGAAAACGGTGCTTAGCTGGAAGCCGTCTGCGCCAGCCGGCAATCGGCGGGGACGTTCGGCCCCTCATACGCTGTCCAGCTCTGCGTACGGCCGAAAATCGGCAGGCCGACATAGCCGCGGAGCTTCAAATTGTGATCCGCGCCCAGCATGATCTGCGCGTGATAGGCAGCGCCGTCGCGCGGATTGACGATCGTGCCGCGCCACACCACCCGCCCGTCACCGTCTACATCAGGCGCGGTGCGGATGATGGTCAGGCGGCATTGGCTCACCCCGGCCCAATTCTTCGGCACGGGATCGTTCGGCCCCAACACCATGCCCACGATCTGTCCGCACATCTCCGCGCCACAGGGCGCGATTTGAATCACCGCATCATGGCTGGGCGTCATCCAGCGCCCTGCGGGATTATCGCTCGCCATCTTCAAACTCGTATCGGCCGCCGGTGCCTGCGCATTGGCGGCAGCCAACGGCACGACCGATACGAAACAGAAGAGCAGAGCCATCAAGGCCATGCATCTCACGTCCACAAACTCCTCTAGGGTTAAACACAGGGCCCAGATGAGCGATCCGCGACGCGGGAGCACCCCGGGCGGGATCATGGCTCGTATCTGCTTTCCGCAATAAACCTCGCGGCATCAGGCTTCGTTTTTTGCAATGCTCCTATGCGGTTTTTTGTATGATCCGGTCTTTCGGCGCGCGGGTGATCGCGTCAATCTGACGCATCACAGCAAAGCAGCGGAGGAAAAAATGTCGAAACAAACGGCCATCGTTACGGGTGCAGGAACAGGTGTGGGCCGCGCTGCAGCCTTGGCGCTGCTGGATGCCGGATGGCAGGTGGCATTGGCCGGCCGGCGGCAGGATGCGCTCGAAGAGACCGCTGCGATGAGCAAAGCCGGCACCTCGCTGGTGGTGCCGACCGACGTGACGCAGCCGGAGGCGGTGGCGGCGCTCTTTGAGCGAACCACGGCTGCGTTCGGGCGCCTCGATGTGCTGTTCAACAATGCCGGCGGCAACGTGCCCGCGACAAATTTCGGCGATATGACCTGGGAACAATGGAAAAGCGTCACCGCTGTCAATCTCGACGGCATGTTTCTTTGCGCTAACGCCGCGTTTCGGCAGATGCGGGCGCAGGCGCCGCAGGGCGGGCGCATCATCAATAACGGTTCGATCTCCGCGCACGCGCCGCGGCCGCATGCCGCGGCCTATACCACGACCAAGCACGCGGTCACCGGGCTGACGAAATCGATCTCCCTCGACGGCCGCGCCTTCAACATCGCCTGCGGGCAGATCGACATCGGCAACGCCGCCACGCCGATGACCGAGCGCATGACGAAAGGCGTGCTGCAGCCGGACGGGCGGATGATGCAGGAGCCGCGCATGGATGTGGCCGATGTCGGCCGGACGGTGCTCTTCATGGCCACCATGCCGCCGGACGCAAATGTGCAATTCGTCACCGTCATGGCCACGCAAATGCCGTTCATCGGGCGCGGGTAGAGGAGAGAAGAGAAGCGCTTCTTTTTTGGAAAAAAGAAGCAAAAAACTTTTTCAAACTGGGCCGTGCTGGTTTCAGCGGCACGGCCCAAAAGAGCAAAAGTTTTGCGCCGCTTTTTTTCAAAAAAGCGGCTGCTTTCTTCTTTCCACCTGAACCTATCAGCCTCGATCGGCGTATATGAGCCTTGCATCAACGGCAGCCCATGCCGGGCTGCCGACACAAAGGAGGATGTTATGGACATTCGCACTCCCGACGCCGTGATGACGAAGCGCGCCCCCGCTGAGTATTTTTCCGGCACGGTCTGGCAGGAGGCGCTGGCCGAAGCCCCGCCGCCGGCCCGGCTGCGCGCCGTGCGCGTGCGCTTCGACCCCGCCGCGCGCACCAACTGGCACACCCACCCGCTCGGCCAGACGCTCTATGTCGTCTCCGGGCTCGGCATCGTGCAGAAAGCGGGCGAGGCGGCACGCCTGATCCGCCCCGGCGATGTGGTGTCGATCCCGCCCGGCGAAAAACACTGGCATGGCGCGGCACCGGACCATGCCATGACGCATCTGGCGCTGCACGAGGCGCAGGACGGCAGCAGCGCCACCTGGCTGGAGCCGGTCAGCGCGGAGCAATATGCGGGTGCCGCGCGCGAGGCGCAGCACCCCTGACACAGAGTTAGATGTTGGCGCTGTGGATCGCGCCGATCACCGCTTCGGTCACCTGTTTCGTGGTGGCGGAGCCGCCGACATCGGGGGTCAGGATGCCGGCCTTGGTCACGCGTTCCACGGCGCTCATCAGCCGCTGCGCGGCTGCCGGCTCGCCGAGGTGATCGAGCATCTGCGCCGCCGTCCAGAACGTGGCGACCGGATTGGCGATGCCCTTGCCGGTGATGTCGAAGGCGGAACCGTGGATCGGCTCGAACATCGAGGGAAAACGCCCCTCGGGGTCGATATTGGCGGTCGGCGCCACGCCGAGGCTGCCCGCCAGCGCACCGGCGAGATCGGACAGAATATCCGCGTGCAGGTTGGTCGCGACAATCGTATCCAGGCTTTGCGGTTTCAGCGTCATGCGCACGGTCATCGCATCGACCAGCATCTTGTCCCAGGTCACGTCGGGAAATTCCTTCGCCACCTCAGCGGCGATCTCGTCCCACATCACCATGCCGAAACGCTGCGCGTTGGACTTCGTCACCACCGTGAGCAGTTTGCGCGGCCGGGACTGCGCCAGCTTGAACGCATAGCGCATGATGCGGGTGACGCCGACGCGCGTGAAGATGGCCACCTCGGTGCCGACCTCCTCCGGCATGCCGCGATGCGTCCGGCCGCCATTACCGGCATATTCGCCCTCGGAATTTTCGCGCACGATCACCCAATCCAGGTCGCCCGGCCCGACATTGCGCAGCGGCGAGGAAATACCCGGCAGAATTTTCGTCGGGCGCACATTCGCGTACTGGTCAAACCCCTGGCAGATTGGCAGCCGCAGCCCCCACAAGGTGATGTGGTCGGGCACATCCGGCGCGCCCACGGCGCCGAAAAAAATCGCGTCGAATTTCTTCAGCGTGTCGAGGCCGTCTTCCGGCATCATCACGCCGTGCTTCCGATAGTAGTCAGAGCCCCAATCGAAATTCGTGAAGGTGAACGATACATCGCCGACGCGCTTTTGCAGGCTCTCCAGCACGGCGACGCCGGCGGCGATGACTTCCGGACCGATGCCGTCGGCGGGAATCGTGGCGATATTGTAGTGACGCATGTTACTTCCCTAGATTGTTTACCTTGGTGCCGATCATACAAATCGCCAGAGAGATTGCCAGACCGGACAGCAAACAATTCGTTACCCGGCGCGTTTTGCGGGGCAAAAAAAGGCGGCGCCTGCATCGCCCCGGCAAATCCGCATTTCAACGTATTTTCATAAAACCTCGCTTTTCTCCAGGAAGCGCCCGAGGATCTCCTGGAACGGCGTGTCCGCGGGCAGAGTGCCGAAGGTGAACCGCGCGCCGCCTTCCAGGCGCGTTCGGATATACGCCTCCGCCAGCGCCGGCGGCGCATGACGGCATAACAGGCCGGCGCTAAGCGCCAGCGCCAGATGTTCGGTCACCCGCCTTGCATTCTGTTCGGTCGGCGCCGGCGCCTGTTGCATCCAACTGTCGAGACGCGGGTGCAAATGCGCCAGCTCCCGGCCGAGCAAGGCGCCGGCCTCCGGCACGCGCGCCAGCGCCCGCAACACGTCCAGGCAGATGACATTGCCAGAACCCTCCCAAAGCCCGTTCAGCGGGGCCTCGCGATACAGCCGCGCCATCACATGCTCCTCGACATAGCCATTGCCGCCGAGGCATTCGAGCGCCTCCGCCGCCACCACGGGGGCCCGCTTGCACACCCAGTATTTCGCCACCGGCGCCAGGATACGGCTTAGCGCCCGCTCCGTCTCAACATGCGCGCCGGCATCCAGCGCCGCGGCGGCGCGCATCGAAAGCCACAACGCCGCCTCCGCCTCCAGCACCAGATCGGCCAGCACGTTCTGCATCAACGGCTGGTCGATCAGCAGATGCTGGAAGGCGGTGCGATGCGTGGCATGGTGCACCGCCTCGGCCACCGCCTGGCGGATCAGCCCGGCCGAGGCCAGCGCACATTCGATGCGCGTCAGATGCGCCATCTCCAGGATCGTCGCGATCCCCCGCCCCTCCTCGCCCACCAGCCTCGCTTCCAGGCCGCAAAACTCCACCTCCGACGAGGCGTTGGAGCGGTTGCCGCATTTCTCCTTCAGGCGCTGCAGCCGCAAAAAATTCCGGCTGCCGTCATCGCGCCAGCCTGGCGCGAGAAAGCAGGAAATGCCGGATGGCGTGCGCGCCAGGGTCAGGAACAGATCGCTGGTGGGCACCGAGAAAAACCATTTATGCCCGGTCAGGCGGTAGCCGCCGGAGACGGCCTCGGCGACGGTTTCGGTCTGCCGCAGATCCGACCCGCCCTGCTTCTCGGTCAGCGCCATGGCCACGCCGAGCGCCCGCTTCTGCCCCGGCGGCAACGGGCGCGGGTCGTAATCCGGCGCGAGAATCCCGTCCCGGTACAACGCATACAGTTCCGGGGCCTGCCGCAACGCCGCCAGCGAGGCGAAGGTCATCACCGCCGGGCAGCCCACCCCGGCCTCGCCCTGCGCCCAGAGATAGGCCAAAGCGGCGCGGGCGACATGCGCGCCACGGCGCGGCTCGGTCCAGCCCAGCGCGTGCAGGCCGGCGCGCCGCACCATGCCCATCAGCTCGTGCCAGGCGGGATGAAACTCCACCCAGTCGATCCGGTGGCCGAAACGGTCATGCGTGTGCAGTTCCGGCACAAACCGATTGGCCGCCCCCGCCAGACGCTGCACCTCCGCCGAGCCCACCAACCGGCCGGACGCCTCCAGCCGATCCCAGGCCCAAGCGGCGCCAAAAGCGCGGACCGCCGCGCATAGGGCCGGATCATCGGTGAAGGCATTGAAACCCAGCCGCTCAGGCGGCTGGTTACGGACCTCATGCGTCGCGTAACCGGACATGACGTTTCCCCTTGGCAAAGACTAAGCGCGAAAAAAGCAATCCAGCAATAGGCATTTTCGCTGGCGCCGCAGCACAAATGCCAAGCAATGCCGCCGGCACGATCGCGCATCACTTCGCGAGGTCACGATGTTGAACGCGCCAAACCTCATGTTAATTTTGCGCGAATGACGCGCACCAGCGCGCCTTACCGCTAATGGCTGCCCGGCCGCTGCAGAGCCGTTCCCGGCGCGGAGAAGCAGCCGCTTTTTTGAAAACAAGCGGCGCAAAAAACTTTGGCTCCTTTGGGACTCTCCAAACCTGTCCCACTGTGGCACCAGCCCTGGACAGCCGGCCGCGCGAGCATATCTTGGTTGTTCAAGCATCCTGAGGAGCAAAGCAGATGGACTATCGCAGACTTGGTCATTCCGGCCTGCGCGTGCCGGTATTGAGCTTCGGCACCGCGACTTTTGGCGGCGGCAACGATTTTTTCAAAGCCTGGGGCTCGACCGACGCGCAGGGCGCCACGCGCCTGATCGATGTCTGCCTCGACCACGGCGTGTCGCTGTTCGACAGCGCTAACACCTATTCGAACGGCCTCGCGGAGGAGATTCTCGGCCAGGCGATCAAGGGCAAGCGCGACCGCGTGCTGATCTCCACCAAGGTCACCTTCCCCACCGGCGACGGCCCGAACGATTTCGGCTCCTCACGCCAGCACCTGACCAAGGCGATCAACGACAGCCTGAAGCGGCTGCAGGTGGACACGATCGACCTGCTGCAGCTGCACGGCCAGGATTACAACACCCCGGTGGAGGAAACCCTCTCGACGCTCGACCAGTTCGTGCGCGAGGGCAAGTTGCGCTATATCGGCGGCTCGAATTTCTCCGGCTGGCATATGATGAAATCCATCGCCACCGCGGAGCGCTACGGCTATCCGCGCCATGTCGCGCATCAGGTGTATTATTCGCTGCTGAACCGCGACTATGAATGGGAGCTGATGCAGCTTGGCCGCGACCAGGGGGTCGGCGCGGTGGTCTGGAGCCCGCTCGGCTGGGGCAAGCTCACCGGCAAAATCCGCCGTGGCCAGCCGGCGCGCCCCGGCACCCGCGCGCATGACATCGCCGGCACCGGCCCGCATTACGAGGAGGAGCGGCTGTTCAACATCGTCGACGCGCTGGACGCGGTGGCGAAAGAGACCGGCAAGACCATCCCGCAGATCGCGCTCAACTGGCTGCTGCAGCGCCCCACGGTGAGCAATGTCATCATCGGCGCGCGGGATGAGGCACAGCTGGTGCAGAATATCGGCGCGATCGGCTGGAACCTCACCAAAGAGCAGGTGGCGAAGCTGGACGAGGCAAGCGACGTGCCGGCCGCCTACCCGGTCTGGCACCAGCGCGGCTTCCCGCAGCTGAACGAAGCCAGCCAGTAAGTTTCGTCAAGCGAACAGGAAGGTTAATTTTTGTGAACAATCTGGGCCGTGCTGGTTTCAGCGCCACCGGCCCAGAGGAACAAAAGTTTTTGCGCCGCTTTTTTCAAAAAAGCGGCTGCCTTCCTTGCTCAACCTACGCGGCGGAAGTCAGCCCGGTCAGCTTGACGCTGCGCGAGGGCAGCCACACCGTGAACGTCGTGCCCTTGCCTTCGACACTGTCGATCATCAGCCGGCCGCGATGGCGGCTGACCACGTGCTTGACGATGGCCAGGCCGAGCCCCGTGCCGCCGACGGCGCGCGACCGCCCCTTATCCACCCGGTAGAAACGCTCCGTTAGCCGGGGAATATGCTCGCGCGCGATGCCCATGCCGTCATCGGTCACGCTGATCAGCACCCCGCCCGGCTCGAAGCGCGCATCGCTGGCCGAATGCGCGGCGATGAGCCGGATACAGCCGTCGCGCTTGCCGTATTTGAGCGCATTATCCAACAGGTTGGTAAAAACCTGCGTCAGCTGATCCGCATCGGCCGGCACCTGCGGCAGATCCGGCGGGATCGCCACCTCCATACGCGTGGCGTTCGCCTTCAGCATCGGCTCCATACCGGCGACGATCCGCTCCAGCACCGGCCGCAGATCCAGCAACTCCGCAGGCGGCTGATGCTCGGAGATCTCGATCTTCGACAGGCTGAGCAGGTCGTCGATCATCCGCTGCATACGCGCCGCCTGCTCGGCCATGATGCCGAGAAAGCGCTGCTGCGCCTCCGGGTCATCCGCCGCCGGCCCGCGCAGCGTCTCGATGAAACCGATCAGGCTGGCGAGCGGCGTGCGCAGCTCGTGGCTGGAATTGGCGACGAAATCCGCCCGCATCTTCTCCAGGCTTCGCTCGCGGGTGCGGTCGGTGATCAGCACATAGACCAGCCCCCCGACCGGGATCAGCGTGATGTCCAGTTCGCGCGTCACCGGTACCGAGACGGTGATCTTGCTGCGCACCGGCTTGCCGTCCCGCGCTTCCACCAGCGCCGCGCGCAAGGCGGGATGCCGCAGCACGGCGGCGGTTTCCATGCCGAAGGCCGCGATCGCGCTGGCATTGCGCCATACCAGGTTGCCCGCCGCGTCGAGTTTCAGCAGCGGGTCGGGCAGGCGCTCCACCAGCGCCCGGTCTTCTGCCGCGCTATCAATGATCCGCGCCCGCGAGCTGTGCTCGGCCTGCACCAGGCGAAGCACCTCCTCGCCGAGCGCACGGATGCCCGGCAGCAGCAGGCCCGCATCCCCCGGCACCTCGCCGGCCTCCCCGCGCAAGGCGCGGACCATGCGGGTCAGCGCCAGAACGTCGCGTCCCAGCAGCCCGCCGAAACCAGCGGCCACCACCGCGCACAACGCCCAGCCGATCAGCCCCGGGAGCCAGTGCAGCTCGCCAAACAGGACCAGCAGGGCGAACACCACCGTCGGCAGCGCACCGATTGCAAGAAAACAGGCAAAGGCCGCCGGCCAGGCCCGCCCCCGTAGCGGCCCCTCATCCATCAGCTGGTCGGCTGGCTAAGCTGTGCTGGCGCCGGCGAGGCGATCGTCGGCGCGCCCGGCGCCACCTGGAACACCGCCAGCCCGCGCTGCACCTGGCCGTTCGGCTCCAGCAACAGCGCGCCGTTGGTGCCGGTAAAGCCGGCAGGCGCGGTCAGCACCGCGCTGGTATAGCCGCCGCCGGATGCCGCCAGCTTGGCGATTGCCGCCGCATCGAAGCCCAGATCGGCGATCGCCGGCGGCGGCGCGCCATAGGCCGCCTGGTACTTCGCGTTGAAGGCCGCAGCCGCAGCCGGGTCCGGCGCCGCGTACATCGCCCCCAGCAGTACGGATTGATGCGCCATCTGCGGCGCGAGCGGCGCCCACAAAGCCGGGCCCAGCAGCTGCACCTGCGGCGGGTTCACATCGTAATAAGGCAGAAAATTCGCCAACTCCGCCAGCGTGTTGCCGCTGGTCGCGCCGATGAACAGCGCATTGAAGCTCGGCGGCGGAATCTGCTGGTGCTGCAGCTCGCGCGCCCGCTCGCGGCCGGCTGCGGTGCCCAGATCCCGCGCCTGTTTGATCTCCTCCTCAATCGCCTGCCCGCGCGAGGCAAACCCGGAAAGCTCGTTCACCGCGTGGTTCACGCTGCTGAAGCTCTGATCGTAGAAAGTGATCTGCGGGCTCGGCTCGCTGAGCCGGGCGGTCTCGGCGGTGATCGCATCCGACAAATGCCGGCCGAAATCAGTATCGGGTAACAACGCCGCCAATTGGGTGCGGCCGTTATTCGCCGCCACCTGCAGCACGCGCTCCACCTGCTGCGTCGGCGTGATGCCGAGCGGCCAGACCCCAGGCGCCGCCACGGTGTTGTCGTTGGTGAAGCTGAGCACGTTCACCCCCGCCGCCTGCGCGACCGGCGCCACCGCATGCGTTTCGGACGAGGTGAGCGGGCCAAGGATGATGCCGTCGCCGGCTGCGATCGCCGCCTGTGCGGCGGCCGCAGCGCCTTGCGGGGTGCCGCCAGTGTCGCGCACGTCGAGGCCCGGCGTCGCCCCTTCGGGAAATACCAGCTTCGCGGCGTTTTCCAGCGCCTGGCCGACCGGCGCCAGATTGCCGCTCAGCGGCAGCAGCAGCGCCACGTTGCCGCTGGTCTTGCCGGTCACCGGGCCGACGCCGGCGGCAGAGGGAGCGGCGGGCGCGCCGAGCACAGCGGGCTGGCTGACGCCAAATGCCTGCAGCGGCCCTTGACCCGCGCAGCCGACGAGCGTCAGCGTGCCGAGCATAACCGATGATGACCGAAGATAAGATGAACGAACCGAAGACTTACGACTCAACGATGGGGCCCTCCTCTGCCGGGTCTCGATTGGCGGCGTCGGCAGCCCTTGTGCTGGTTTCCACCCCGATCGGCAACCTCAAAGATTTTTCGCCCCGCGCGCAGGAGGCGCTGGCCGCCGCGGACGCGGTTTTATGTGAAGATACAAGGACTAGCGCGGTTCTGTTACGGGCTTATGACATCCGGACGAAGCTAGTCGCGCTGCATGAGCATAACGAGGAAGCGCGGATCCCGCAGCTGCTCGCGGCGATGCAGGAGGGCGCGCGCTACGCGTTGATTTCCGACGCCGGAACGCCGCTGGTCTCCGACCCAGGCTACCGGCTGGTCCGCGCCGCCATTGAGGCCGGGCTGCCGATCAGCGGCATTCCCGGGCCGAACGCCGCGGTGCTCGCCCTCACCCTCTCCGGCCTGCCGCCGCAACCGTTTCTGTTCATGGGCTTCCTGCCACCCAAGGCCGGGCCGCGCCGGGCGGCGCTGGAGCGGCTGCGCAATGCGGAAGCCGCCGGCCTGTCCGCCACGCTGATCTTCTACGAGGCGCCGCACCGGCTGGCGGAAACCCTGGCCGACGGGGCCGAAACCTTCGGCCCGCGCCCCGCCGCGGTCTGCCGCGAACTCTCGAAACATTACGAGGAGGTCCGCCGCGACTCCCTGCCCGCCCTGGCCGCGCATTACCAGGCGCAGGCACCGCGCGGCGAGATCACGCTGATCATCGGCCCCGCCACCGCGGAACCGGCCACGGCACAGACGCTGGACGACGCCCTGACCGCCGCACTCAGCCAGATGAGCCTGAAAGATGCAGCGGCGGCGGTTGCCACCGCCACCGGCCTACCGAAGAAACAGGTCTACGCCCGCGCCCTCGAGCTGGGGCGCAAGGCGGAGTAGAGACTGAAGAAAGAGAAGGCTTCTTTTTTGAAAAAAAGAAGCAAAAAAGCTTTTTTCAAACTGGGCCGTGCGGGTTGAAACGCCACAGGCCCAGAGGAGTAAAAATTTTTGCGCCGCTTTTTAAAAAAAGCGGCTGCTTTCCTTACGGGTAAAGCCGGCCCGGCACCCAGCCGGTCCCTGCCCGGGTGAATGTCAGCCGGTCGTGCAGGCGGAAATCCTGGCCCTGCCAGAACTCGAAATAATCCGGCACGATGCGCCAGCCGGACCAGAATTCCGGGCGGGGGATGTCTGTGCCGGCAAACCGCGCCTCGGCCTCGCCAACCCGCGTATCAAACACTTCGCGCGAGACGAGCTCCCGCGACTGATCTGAGGCCCAGGCGCCAAGCTGCGAGCCGCGCGGCCGGGAGGCGAAATATTCGTCCGCCTGCGCCGCCGAAACCGGGGTGACAACCCCTTCAATACGGATCTGCCGGTACAGCGACTTCCAGAAGAACAGCAGTGCCGCCTGCGCGTTCTCGGCGATGTTGCGGCCCTTGCGCGAACCGAGATTGCCGTAGAAGACGAAGCCCCGCTCGTCCCAGGCCTTCAGCAGCACGGTGCGCGCGGCCGGCCGGCCCGTGGCGTCGGCGGTCGCCAAGGTCATGGCATTGGCGTCGGAGGGCTCCCTCGCCTCCGCTTCGGCCAGCCAGGCGCCAAAAATCTCGAACGGGTCGTTTATCAAATTGAAGCCTCCGTCATTCATCGCACTTGATGCTTACTTTACTCTATGCCACCAACCGGCCCTCGCCCGAAGCCCCTACGGAGATATCCCACATGCCCGATTCCGCCCCCCCCATCGCGCCGCCGCAGGGCACGCTCATGCAGGGCAAACGTGGGCTGATCATGGGCGTTGCCAATAACCGCTCGATCGCCTGGGCGATCGCCCAGGCCGTCGCCGCGCAAGGCGGCGAGCTGGCCTTCACCTATCAGGGCGAGGCGCTGGAGAAGCGCGTGCGCCCCCTCGCCACCTCGATCGGCTCGGATTTCCTGGTGCCCTGCGACGTGACCGACGACGCGGCGATGGACAACGCCTTCGACCAGCTCTCCAAAAAATGGAGCAAAATCGACTTCCTGGTCCATGCGATCGGGTTTGCCGACAAGAATTTTCTGCGTGGCCGCTATGTCGACACGCCGCGCAGCGCCTTCCTGCAGGCCATGGACATCTCCTGTTATTCCTTCACCGCGGTCGGCCAGCGCGCCGCGGCGATGATGCCCGATGGCGGCTCGCTGCTCACCCTCTCCTATCTCGGCGCCGAGCGCGTGATGCCGCATTACAACGTGATGGGCGTGGCCAAGGCGGCGCTGGAAGCCTCCGTCCGCTACATGGCTGCCGATCTCGGCCCCAACCAGATCCGCGTCAACGGCATCTCCGCCGGGCCGATCAAGACCCTGGCCGCTTCCGGGATCGGGGATTTCTCCTACATCCTGAAATGGAACCGCTATAACGCACCGCTGGAACGCAACGTCGAGCTGGAAGAGGTCGGCGGCGCCGGGCTCTATATGCTCTCCGACCTGTCGCGCGGCGTGACCGGCGAAATCCATCACGTGGATTGCGGCTATCACACCGTCGGCATGAAGAACCCGAACGCGCCGGACATCACCGTCGCCGGGGATTAGCGGAAAAAGAAAGTGGCCGCTTTTTGAAAAAAGCGGCTCAAAAACTTTTGCTCAACTGGGCCTGCGGCGCTGAAACCAGCACGGCCCAGTTTAAAAAAGTTTTTTGCTTCTTTTTTCAAAAAAGAAGCACTTCCTTCTGCTTTAGCTTCCCGCTGGAATTTCTCGCGCCGAGGCGTTACGCCTCGGTCATGTCGCACAATACATTCGGTCACCTCTTCCGTGTCACCACCTGGGGCGAGAGCCACGGCCCGGCCATTGGCTGCGTCGTCGACGGCACGCCGCCTGGCATTCCCCTTTCCGAGGCGGATATCCAGCCCTTCCTCGACAAGCGCCGGCCCGGCCAGTCGAAATTCACCACGCAGCGCCAGGAGCCGGACCAGGTGAAAATCCTGTCCGGCGTGTATGAGGGCAAGACCACCGGCACGCCGATCTCATTGCTGATCGAGAACACCGACCAGCGCTCCAAGGATTACGCCAACATTGCCGCGCAGTACCGGCCCGGCCATGCCGATGTCGCCTATGACATGAAATACGGCCATCGCGACCCGCGCGGCGGCGGCCGCTCCTCCGCCCGCGAAACGGCGATGCGCGTCGCCGCCGGGGCGATCGCCCGCAAGGTGCTGGGCGACGGGGTGAAAATCCGCGGCGCCATGGTGGCGCTGGGCGCGCATGGGGTGGACCGGGCGCGCTGGGACTGGGAGGCGGTGGAGCAGAACCCGTTTTTCTGCCCTGACCCTCAGGCGGCGAGCGAATGGGCGACGATCCTCGATGATATCCGCAAGGCCGGCTCATCGCTCGGCGCCGTGGTCGAGCTGGTGGCGGAAGGCGTGCCTCCCGGCCTCGGCGCACCGATCTACGGCAAGCTCGATGCCGAGATCGCCGGCGCGCTGATGAGCATCAACGCCGTAAAGGGCGTCGAGATCGGTGACGGCTTCGCCGCCGCCGCCCTGCGCGGCGAGCAGAACGCCGACGAGATGCGCATGCAGGACGGCAAAATCACCTTCCTTGCCAACCATGCCGGCGGCATTCTCGGCGGCATCGCCACCGGCCAGCCGATCGTTGCGCGCTTCGCGGTAAAGCCGACCAGTTCGATCCTCACCCCGGTGCGCAGTGTCAGCGCCGCCGGCGAGGATGTGGAGATTTTCACCAAAGGCCGGCACGACCCCTGCGTCGGCATCCGCGCCGTACCGGTCGGCGAAGCAATGCTGGCATGCGTTTTGGCGGATCACTTGCTTCGTGACCGAGCGGTAATCACGAGGGTGTGAAACACCACAACGTAATTCTGAGTTAACATATTTATATGAGCAGGAAACTTTCGCGCCGTTTCATCTCCTGGATCGGTGCGTCGTGCTGGGATGCGCGTCTGGCCGGGATACGCAGCCGTGTGCAGGCCGGGGCGCGTAGCGGCAGGCTGGCGGCGCAACGCTTCGCGGCCGAATCGGCGATCGAGAAATCCCGGCGCGACCACCCGCTCTCCGCCGCCGAGCTGGCGTTAGTTGAACTCACTGCACGCATTCCTGCCTTGCACCAGGAGCTGACCGCCGCCGGCCAGGCGCGGCTGCGCGAAATGGTGGAGACCGCCTTGTCCGGCGCGGCGACGCTGATGCCGGTGCTGCATCTGCTGCACACCGCAAAGCTGCAGGAGGAGCGCGGCTTCACCGTGTCCTACACCGGGTTCGAGGAGGCGACGCCGTTCGACCTGCTGATCAGCCGCGACGGCACGCAGGCGGAGATCGCCTGCGACAGCGTCTCCGCCGAGGACGGCCACGCCGTGCATCGCAGCAGCTGGACACAGCTGATGGACCGGATCGACCCGGATCTGCAGACCTGGCTCGCCGCACATCCCGGCCGCTACCTGCTGAAAATGACGCTGCCGAAAGGGCTGAAGAACGACGCGGAAAACCTGCCGGTGCTGCAGGCGCGGATCCGCGATTTTCTCGCCACCGCCAAGCGCGCCGAGTATGACGAGGCGGCGATCCTGCGCCTCGACCCGCTGCTGCTGGCCGGCGCCCAGGCCAGCGACAGCAATGGCGGCATCCTGGCCAAGCTGCGCCGGGATTTCGGCCCGGAAGCGCATTTCTCCGCCACCGAGGCCGGCTCCAGCCTGTTCGTCATGGCCGCCCGTGGCGGGATGGTGAATGACGTCGCGGCGCTGGTGCGCCGGCGCCTGGCCGCCATCGCCCCGGCCCGCCTGAGCGGATCACGCCCGGGCATCCTTTCAGTGTTGATCGACGATACCGACCTGCTGGAATGGCGAAGCCTGCGCGACCAGCTGCTGCTCGAGGGCGAGGCACGGCAGTTCCTCACCTTCCCCGAGGCAAAGCCGGTGGTGGCCGTGACCTTCGCCTCGCGCTACGAGCTGGTGAAGGCCGGCGCCCCGGAAGGCGATCTGCGCTTCCGCAACCCGATGCATCCCGAGGCGAAATCCCTCGCTTTGGCGCCGGCGGTGCTCTCCACGGTTTGATCTAAACAGAAGGAAGGCTACTTTTTGTGAACAAAAAGTAGCAAAAAAACTTTTGTTAAACTGGGCCGTGCCGGTTTCAACGCCACGAACTCAAAGGAGCAAAAAACCGCTTTTTCTAAAAAAGCGGCTTCTTGTCTAAGCGCGGCGGAAGGAAATCCGCGTGCCGCTCATGGCGGCGGCGGCGAAGGCGATGAGCGAGCCCAGGCTCAGGCAGGTATAGACCGCACCGTCCGCGACCAGCCCCAGGATCAGCGCCACCAGCATGCCGCCAATGGTCTGGCCTAACAGCCGCGCCACCGAAATCATGCCGCTGGCGCTGCCGGTGCGGTGTTTGGGCGCCGTGGTGATCAGCGCCTTGTTGTTCGGCGGCTGAAACAGGCCGAAGCCGAGGCCCGCCAGGCCGATGCGCCAGGCAATGTCGAAATCACTCGGATTCGGCGGGGTTAGGCGCAGCAGCAGGAAGCCGAGCCCGGTGATGCTCAGCCCGATGGTCGAGAGCACCGAGGCCGGGTAGCGGTCGCTCAGCCGGCCGACGATGGGGGCGACCACCACGATGCCGAGCGGCCAGGGGGTGATGAGCAAGCCGGTCGCCACCGGGCCACGATGCAGCACGTTCATCAGGTTGAACGGCATGGAAATAATGAAGCAGTTGGAGCCAACGAAGCCGAGAAAGCTGACGATGAAGGCGGTGCGGAACCCCGGCCTTGCCAGCAGGTCCAGCGGCAGCAGCGGGTCGGCACGGCCGATCTGCAGCCGCACCAGCAGCACCAGGCTGCCGCCGCCGAACACCAGCAGGAACAGCGCCAGCACCACGCCGCTATTATGCGCGAAACTGTCCAGCCCGATCACCAGCGAGCCCAGGCCTGCGGCGAGCAGAACGGTGCTGATGAAGTCGAACTCGCCGCGGATCAGCGGCGTGACCGGCAGCGCCGTCATCGCGAAAAACAGCGCCAGCCCACCCAGCGGCAGGTTGATGAGGAACAGCCATTGCCAGCCGGCGACCGAGAGCACCCCGGCGGCGACCGTCGGCCCCAGCGCCACGCCAAGCGCCACCACCAGCCCGTTCAGCGCGATGCCGCGGCCGAGTTCGCTGCTGGGATAGATGAAGCGCACCAGGGCCGCGTTCACGCTCATGATGCAGGCGCCGCCAAACCCCTGCAGGGCGCGCGCCGCGGCCAGCTCCGGCAGGGTGCGGGAGAGCGCGCACAGCACCGAGGCGACGACGAACAGCACCAGCCCGACGCGGCACATGCGCGCATGGCCAACGCGGTCGCCCATCGCCGCCAGCGGCAACAAAGCGATCAGGCTGGAGAGCTGATAGGCGTTGACCACCCAGATCGCGTCGGATGACGTCGTATGCACGTCATGCGCGATGGTGGGGAGTGCGACATTGACCACGGCGTAATCGAGCACCGAGAGCAGCACGGACAGCGCCACGGCGAACATCGCGCGGTAACGCGCGCTGCCGAACAGGCCGTCATGGGGAAGCGGGGAGGTCAGGGTGGCGGACATGGGGCGTTACCTATGCCCTGATACAGTAAAAGAATATGGCGCCTCGGCTCCGGGGACAGGGTAATTGCGAATTGCAGTTATGAACCCGCATTCATCGCCCTCCGGCCGCATAGATTTAGAACAAAGCAGATCGAAGCAAGGAAGCGCTTCTTTTTTGAAAAAAGAAGCAAAAAACTTTTGCTAAACTGGGCTGTGCTGGTTTCGCTGCCACCGGCCTATAAGGGCAAAAGTTTTTGCGCCGCTTTTTTCAAACCCGCTCGCTGATCCTGATCGCGGCCTTGCAGCCCAGCTTGATGACCGCTGTGAGCAGCCGGTAGGCCGGCGCCTGCAACGCGCCGTTCTCGATGCCGATATCGCGGTGCTCTAGCTCCTCCAGGCGGAACCGCTCGATCGTCTCGTTAAGCGGTGCCTCGTCCTCGCCCAGCTCGGCCTGTTGCGCGGCATAATGCGCGTCGATCGTCTCCTCCACCGCCACGGTGCAGGCCATGGCCGCCTTCACGCCCATCGCCGCGGTGGCGGCGCCCAGCACGAAACCGGCCACATGCCAGACCGGCAGCAGCGCGGTCGGCCGCACCCGGCGCTCGGCGACCAGCCTGGAGAAGGTCTCCAGGTGATGCACCTCCTGATCCTTCATGTGCTGCAGCGTCCCGGCATGCGGGCCGCGCCCGAGCACCGCGAGCTGGCCAGAATAGATCCGTTCCGCGCCATACTCGCCGGCATGGTCAACCCTGATGAAGCGTTTGACCTTGTCGTTCATCAATACTTCCGTGGTTTCCTCACAAGATAGGTGACCAAGGCCAGGAACAGCACCAGCGCCGCGCAAAAATCCATGGCGGCCATGGAAATCGGCAGATGCGGGATCAGGAACACCGGCGCGTCACAGGGGCGTGCCGGGACCATCGGCAGCGGCGCGCCGGGGGCGATGATGCCGTTGCATTCCGGCAATGGCGAGGCCCACCAGCCGAATTCCACGCCGACATGCAGGAAGGCGATGCCGATATCGGCCAGGAACGCCAGCGCCGCCAGGCCGAGCACCGCCCGCCCCAGCTTGCGCGGCAGCAGGGAAGCGAGAATGCCGAGCACGATGACGGCACGATACGGCCAGCGCTCCCAGAGGCACAGCTCGCAGGGCACGAGCAGCATCACGTCCTGCGCGAAATAGGCGACACCAAGGGCGAAGATGCCCGCCAGGGCGACCAGCATGCCGGCCTTGCGGTGCGGCGCAAGGCCGGTGCCGATCCGCTCGATGCGCTGCATCTGGCGTGCCTGTTGCGGGCTCCGGCCCGGCTTGCCGCGCGACCCGCTCATAGGATGAACCGGCTGAGATCGCCCTTCGCCGCCAGCGGCGCGACGCGCTCGTTCACATAGGCGCCATCGACCACGATCGCCTCGCCGGACTTGTCGGTGGCGGAGAAGCTGATCTCCTCCAGCAATTTCTCGAGCACAGTGGCCAGCCGCCGTGCGCCGATATTTTCCACCCGGTCATTGATGTCATAGGCCAGCGAGGCCAGCGCATCGACCGCGTCATCGGCGAAGGTGAGCGCAACGCCCTCGGTGCCGAGCAGCGCCGTGTATTGCTTCAGCAGCGAGTGCTCAGGCTCGGTGAGGATGCGCTTGAAATCGTCGCGCGACAGAGAGGACAGTTCCACGCGGATCGGCAGGCGCCCCTGCAGCTCGGGCAGCAGGTCCGCCGGCTTGGCGACGTGGAACGCGCCGGAGGCGATGAACAGGATGTAGTCGGTCTTGATCGGGCCGTATTTGGTGGAAACCGTCGTGCCCTCGATCAGCGGCAGCAGATCGCGCTGCACGCCCTCGCGGGAGACGTCCCCGCCCCTGAAGCCGCCTTCGGTCTTGGCGCAGATCTTGTCGATCTCGTCGAGGAAGACGATGCCGTTATTCTCGGCATGGCGCAGCGCGTCCTTGGTCAGCGCCTCGGTGTCCAGCAGCCGGTCCGCCTCCTCGCGCTCCAGCGCGCGGCGGGCGTCGGGCACCAGCATTTTGCGCTTTTGCGTCTGGCGGCCGAACATGCCCTTCATCATGTCGCCGAGATTGATCGCGCCGCCCTGCGGCATGCCCGGCATGTCGATCATGCCGATCGGCGTGCCGGAGGTCTCGGCGACGGCGACCTCGATCTCCTTGTCCTCCAGCTCGCCGGCGCGCAGCATGCGGCGGAATTTGACGCGGGTGTCGGCCGAAGCCCCCTCGCCCACCAAGGCGGAAATTAGCCGCTCCTCGGCGGCCAGCTCGGCCTTCGCCTCGACGCCCTTGCGGTTCTGCTCGCGCAGCATGGTGATGCTGGCCTCGACCAGGTCACGCACGATGCTCTCGACATCGCGGCCGACATAGCCAACCTCGGTGAATTTCGTGGCCTCCACCTTGATGAACGGCGCCTGGGCGAGCTTGGCCAGACGGCGGGCGATCTCGGTCTTGCCGCAGCCGGTCGGGCCGATCATCAGGATGTTCTTCGGCACCACCTCTTCGCGCATCGCCTCAGGCAGCTGAAGCCGGCGCCAGCGGTTGCGCAGCGCAATGGCGACCGCGCGCTTGGCGTCGTTCTGGCCGATGATGAAGCGATCGAGTTCGGAGACGATTTCTCGCGGGGAATAAACGGGGATATCCATTACAGTGTTTCAACCACCAGGTTTTCGTTGGTGTAGACGCAGATATCGGCGGCGATCTTCATCGCGCGGCGGGCGATTTCCTCGGCGGTGAGCGCGGGCACCGTCATCAGCGCGCGCGCCGCGGCCAGTGCGTAATTGCCGCCGGAGCCGATGGCGATGATGCCATCACTGGGCTCCAGCACGTCGCCATTGCCGGTGAGCGTGTAGCCGTGCTCGGCATCGGCGACGATCAGCATCGCCTCCAGCCGGCGCAAATAGCGGTCCATGCGCCAGTCCTTGGCCAGTTCCACGCAGGCGCGTTCCAGCTGGTTGGGGAAGCGCTCGAGCTTGGTCTCCAGCCGCTCCAGCAGCGTGAAGGCATCGGCAGTCGCGCCGGCGAAACCGGCAATGACATTGCCGTTGCCGATGCGCCGCACCTTGCGGGCATTGCCCTTCACCACGGTGTTGCCAAGGCTCACCTGGCCATCGCCCGCCATCGCCACCGCGCCGTCGCGGCGGACGCACAAAATGGTCGTGCCATGCCAGCCGACCGGATCATTCGGATTTGTCATGCGCGAGACATGGCACTCGTCCGCTAAGCCGGCAAGGCCGCTGAGCGTTGCGCCGCCGCACTGCCTGCCACGCGCGCAAACCGGAACTTAATTTCCGAAGCATGCAATATATTGCGTTTTTCGGAGCAAAAGCCCTTTTGCATCGCAACCGAGAATGGTAAAACCCGACTATGATTATAGACGGAACAAACAAAGCCACCGGTGCGGCCATGGAGAAGGACCCGCTTCTGGTCGGGCTGGGCCAGCGCGTCAAGCTGCTGCGGGCCAGGCGGGGCATTCCCCGCCGCGTGCTGGCGGAGGCGGCGGATGTATCGGAGCGGCATCTCGCCAATCTTGAATTGGGTATCGGCAATGTCTCGGTGCTGGTGCTGCAGCAGGTGGCGCAGGCGCTCGACTGCTCGCTGGCCGAGCTGCTGGGCGACGAGACCACCAACTCGCCGGAATGGCTGATGATCCGCAAGCTGCTGCAGGGCCGCAGCCAGACGGACCTGCAGACGGCGCACCGCGCGCTCGCGGATATTTTCCTGGAAATGACCGATACCGGGCAGCGCAACGAGCGCATCGCCTTTATCGGCCTGCGCGGCGCCGGCAAATCGACCCTCGGCCAGATGGTGGCGGAGCGGCTGAACCGCCCGTTCATCGAATTGCGCGCCGAGATCACCCGCCTCGCCGGTTGCGGCCCGATGGAGATCCAGGCGCTGTACGGCTCCAGCGCCTATCGCCGCTACGAGCGCCAAGCGCTGGAAGAGACGCTGCAGAACCACAAAAGCTGCGTGATCGCCACCGCCGGCGGTCTGGTCTCCGAAGCCGGCACGCTGGACATGCTGCTGCGCCACTGCCTGACCGTCTGGCTGCAGGCGGAGCCGGAAGACCATATGAACCGCGTCATCGCGCAGGGCGACGCGCTGCATAAATCAGGCCGGCGCGACGCGATCGACGATCTGCGGCTGATCCTGGAAAGCCGCGCGGCGTTCTATGCCAAGGCCGATTTTTCCTACAACACCAGCGGCAAAACGCTGGAACAGGCTTTCTCCGGCCTGATGTCGGCCATTTCCGCCCACCAGCCACTGCTCGGCTGAGCCGGTGATGCCATTGCAGGTCTATCTCGCGGGGCCGGACGTGTTTCTGCCTGATGCGGCGGCGCATGCGCGGGCGAAAATCGCGATCTGCGCGAAATACCGTTTTACGGGCCGGGCGCCGGCCGATGCGGTGCCGGCGCCCGAGCTGGAACCATGGCGCGGGATTTTTCTGGCCGATCTGCAGATGATGGAGGCATGCGACATTATCATCGCCAACCTCACCCCGTTTCGCGGCGCCTCGGCCGATGCCGGCACGCTGGTCGAACTCGGCTGGTTTCTCGGCCGGGGGCGGAAGGTTTTCGGCTATTCCAACAGCGCCGTGCCGTTTCCGGCGCGCAGCGCGGCGCAGCGTGCCGCCCTGCCCGACCCGTTGCCGGATCTGGCGACGGAAGCCTTCGACCTGCCCGATAATCTGATGATTCCCGGTGCCGTGGAATATGGTGGCGGCCTGAAGATGACGCTGCCGCCGGACGGCCTCTCACGCCGCTTTGACGCGCTGGACGTGTTTGAAACCTGCGTGGCGGAAGCCGCCGCCGCCTTGCGCCGCTGAGGGCAGCGGCGGCCGGCACGAAAACCTACCGCCGCCCGGCGGATGTGTCAGAGGGAATCCGCCAGCAGACAGCCAAGCGCGACAACGTGAACGGACGTTAATCGTTAATCAATTTACAACGAAGCTGTCTGTATCGCAGAATACCAAGGCATTAACACAAATAAAGATAAATCATGCTGCAAATGGTCGCGTCCCCCGTCGCTACCTGCCGCCCCACTTGGACCACCGGTGTTTTCGTGCGCCTGCTCGAAACCGGGATTTTGCTGGCCGAGGCGCTGATGGTGCTGGCCAGCGGGGCCATCGCCAAGGCGGCCCTGCAAGGCTTTTCCACGGATTTGCCGAACCCGTTCGCTGTGGCCGCCGCCTATCTGTTTCTGGTCGTTGCCGGCGATGCGGTGGTGCGGCCGCCGTTACGCCGGCGCCGCGGCTATGCCTTGCGCATTCTCTTCACCGTACTCACCGTCGCGCTGTTGCTCTCTACACATATTCTGCGGAACGCGCCCGGCATGCTCCTCTGGGCGGCGCTTGCCTTCAGCACCGTCAGCACCTGGCGCTGGCTGGCCATCCGCCTGTCGCAGTCAATTCCCTCCGAGGTGTGGCCGGCACGCCAGGCCGCCTTCATCGGCAATAGCGATGCGGCGGCGCGGCTGATGGCCGAGCTCTGCACCGAGAACCGGCAGAACATCCAGCTGGTCGGCTTTTTCGACGACCGCGCCGCGCGGCTCGGGCCGCTGCACGACAAGCTGCCCTATCTCGGCACCATCGACGGTCTGGTCAGTTATATTCACGAACATGAGCTGACGGATGTGTACATGGCCCTGCCCTGGGCCGCGGGCGAGCGCATCTCCGTCCTGATCGACCGGCTGCGCTTCCTGCCGCTCACGGTACGTCTGGTGCCCGATGTCACCCCGCCGGCGCTGCGTCTCGGCCATGCCAATCAGAGCCACGGCGTGGTGATGCCGACGCTGATGGTGCCGCCGTTCTCGCCGCCCGGGGCATTCGCCAAGCGCACGCTCGACCTCGCCGTGGCGCTGGGGCTGCTGGTGCCGCTGACGCCGATGTTCCTGCTCTTGGCGCTGGCCATCCGGCTCGACAGCAAGGGCCCGGTCTTCTTCCTGCAAAAGCGCACCGGCCAGTTCGGCCGCAGCTTCAACATCTACAAATTCCGCAGCCTCCACGTCGCCCGCGCCGACAGCGCCGCGGAAGCGCTGGTCTCCAAGGGAGATGCCCGGGTCACCAGGATCGGCAAATATCTGCGCAAATATTCCATCGACGAATTGCCGCAGATCATCAACGTGCTGTTTGGCGACATGTCGCTGGTCGGCCCCCGGCCGCACGCGCCGCGCGCCAAGGCGGACCGCCGGATCTATGCCGAGGTGATGCCCGATTACATGCTGCGCTACCGGGTGAAGCCGGGCATGACTGGCTGGGCACAGGTGAATGGCTGGCGCGGCAATACCGATACGGAAGAAAAACTGCGCAAGCGCGTGGAGTTCGACTTCGAATACATCAAGCACTGGTCGTTCCTGCGCGACCTGCAGATTTTGATGATGACCATTCCCTCCGCGCTGTTTCCGCCCAAGGACAATGTCTAGAGCGCGGCCAGCTTGAGACCCAGCAAAAAGCAAGACTTCTTTTTGTGAACAAAAAGAAGCAAAAAAACTTTTGTAATCTGGGCTGTGCTGGTTTCAACGCCATTGCCCCAAAGGAGCAAAAAGTTTTTGCGCCGCTTTTTTCAAAAAGCGGCTGCTTTCCTGCTTCGGGAGCGCCGCAATGACACCTGATGCCAGCCCCTCGCTCGTCGACCTCGCCTGGCGAGCCGCCTACCGCCTGGCCTTTGCCGGCGTGAAACTCTGGTGGCGGGTGCGCCGGCCACCGCATCAGGGTGCCCTGGTCGCGGTGCATGTGGGGCGCCGTATCCTGTTTCTGCACGCCTCCTATCGCGCCGCCTGGAATTTTCCCGGTGGCGGGGTCAAAAGCGGCGAGAGCCCCGAGGCGGCCGCGCGGCGGGAGCTGACCGAAGAGACCGGCCTTGTCGCCCCCCTGCTCATCCCCGCGATGACACTCTCCGGCGTCTGGCTCGGGCGGCGCGAGACCGTGCATTTTTTCGAATGGCGACTGGAAACCCGGCCGCCGCTGCGGCTGGATAACCGCGAGATCGTCGCCGCGCGGCTGCTGGGCGAGGAAGAGTGGCGTCAGCTCGAGGCGACGGCGCCGGTGGCGGCCTATTTGCGTGCGCTCGCGCAACGGCAGGCTGACGGCTTGGTTATTAACTGATAGAAATGTTCTGGTCCCACCCCTCCTGGCCGTCCGCCGCCCGACCACATAAGCATTATCAACGCGTTCCTTTTGGAGATCACGCCATGTTCCGCTGGCCGCTCGCCGTGCTTCTCTCCCTCGGCGTTACCAGCGCCGCCCTCGCGCAGCAGACCGGCGGTGAGGTAAATGGCGGGCTGAACTCCAACGGCGGGGCGATGTATGGCGCGACCATCAACCGCGTGCTCGGCATTCTCCCCAACGGTGTGCCACGGCAGCAAATGCCGGGCGCGTCGATGACCAACGGCGCCGGCAACAGCACGATGACGCCTGGCATCGCCGGCGTCCCACCGCCGCCCCCGTCCAGCAACGTGCCGCCTCACGGCTATGCAATTCCCACCATCAACGGCCAGCCCAGCACCAGCCAGTAGCCGCCATCAGGCGGCGCCGCGGTCCCAATAAGGCGGCGCACCAATATGCGCCGCGAACCCGTCGATGAACACGCGGACTTTCGGCGCGACGATGCGTTTGGGCGGGTAGACCGCCCAGACGAAACGCTCGCCGGGCGCGAACATCGCCTCAAAGCGGGGCAGCAACCGGACCAGTTGCCCGGTCTGCAGCGCATCGCCGGCGATCCAGCTCGGCAACAGCGCCATGCCGAGCCCCGCGACCGAAGCGGCCAGTAGTGCCTCACTGTCATTGGCACGGAAATGGCCGGAGCAGACGACATCCTCCCGCTTTCCCGCAGCGTCGATCAGCACCCAGCGGTCGCTGGGCTGCCGGCTGAACAGGGCCGCGGGGCAATGCTGTAGATCCGACGGCGTCTCGATGGGCCCGTGCGCGGCGAGAAACCCGGGTGCGGCGCAGAGCACGCGGCGATGCGGTGCCAGCTTGCGCGCCTTCAGCCGTGTATCCGGCAGCGTGCCGGTGCGGATCGCGAGATCGGTCCCGGTCTCGATGATGTCGACGATCGCGTCAGTAAAGGTGACGTCGAGCCGGATATCCGGATATTGCGCGGCGAAAAGCGGCAAAAACGGCATTATATGCAGCCGGCCGAAGGCGGCGGGCGCGTTCAGCCGCAACAGCCCCTGCGGCCTTGCATTCAGCGCGCTGGCATCGGTGTAGGCCTCCTCCAGCTCGTCCAGGATGCGCCGGGCGCGGCGCAAAAACGCCGCCCCGACCTCGGTGAGGTGCAGCCGCCGCGTTGAGCGGTTGAACAAAGCCGCCCCCAGCTGCGCCTCCAGCTCGGTAATGGCGCGCGAGACGGAGCTCGGCTTCACCCGCGCCTCCTGCGCCGCGCGGGAAAAATTGCCCAGCTCAGCGGCGCGGACGAAGTAGCGAAGCTGGGTCAACTGGTCCATTCATACCCTTCTGCGCAAAACTGAATTGCTGATTTCGTATCTACCGGGGCGGAATGAATGGGCGCAAGTACCTCCCGTAAGGCCACGCAATGCGTGCCCGCCTCCGTCTCAAACCAAGGATTTTGCGTGATGAGCAAGCGTGCGAACGCTGCCACCTGTCTGCTTTCCGCAGCACTACGGAGCACCCCCCGTCTTGCCGCCGGCTTTGGGATTCTTCTGGTGATGCTCTGGCTGGGAAAGCTGGCCGCGAAGTTTTTGCCGTTGCCAGGCCCGCTGCTTGGCATGGTGCTGCTGTTTCTGTTCCTGACGGTCCATAAAGGGCCGGCAGCGCGGGCAGTGATCGCCTGCGGCGAGCATTTTTTGAAACATTACGCGTTTTTCTTCATCCCCGCCGGTGTTGGCCTGCTGGTGAACATCCACGCCTTGCGCGGCAGTCTGCTGGGCGTCATCGCCAGCCTGGTGCTGTCCTCCCTGCTCTCCCTCATCGTCACCGGCGTGACGATGCAGGTCTTGATGAACCGCCGCCGTAGCGCCGTGCAAGAAGTGACCACCGGCCATGGATAGGCTGCTCCTCGCCGCATTTTATATTCTGCTGTCGATCGCCGCCTTCGCCTTCGGCAAGGCGGTGAATCGCCGGTTGCGGCACCCGGCGGCGAACACCACGCTGATCGCCATCGCGGTGGTGATCGCCGTGCTGCTGCTCAGCCACCAGAATTACGCCGCCTATATGCATGGCGGCGGGCTGATCGCCTGGTTGCTCGGCCCGGCCACGGTGGCTTTGGGCATCCCCCTTGCCCGCCACGCGAAAACCATGACGCAGGACGCGATGCCGATCGGCCTCGCGGTGCTGGCCGGCGCCGTCAGCGCGGCGATTTCCGCGCCGCTGATTTTGCGCGTGCTCGGCGGCAGCCAGCTCCTGGCCCTGTCGATGGCGCCGAAGGCGGTGACCACGCCGATCGCCATGCAGATCGCCGCGCGCACCGGCGGCGTGCCGGCTTTGGCGGCGCTGTTCGCGATCATTGGCGGCGTCATCGTCGCGGTGATCGCCGAACCGGTTCTGGCGCGGCTCGGCATCACCGATCACCGCGTGTTCGGCCTTACCGCGGGCGTCGCCGGCAGCGGCATCGGTGCTGCGCAGGCGGTCAGCCGCAACCCGCAGGCGGGTGCCTATGCGGCCCTGGCCGTGGGGGTGAACGCGATCCTCACCGCCATTCTGGTGCCGGTTCTCATCGGCTGGCACTGGTTCTGAGCGAAGAGAGGAAAGACTTCTTTTTGTGAACAAAAAGAAGCAAAAAAACTTTTTTAAACTGGGCCGTGCTGGTTTCAACGCCACGGGCCCAAAGGAGCAAAAGTTTTTGCGCCGCTTTTTTCAAAAAGCGGCCGCTTAAGCCCATCAGGCTCTCATTCTCTGGACAGTTTTAACGATACATTATAACATTAGCCCTCGCGCAAATTCCCGAGGCCCGATGTTTTTCTCCGCGTTTTCCCCACGCAACCGCGTTTGTGTTTTGGCCGGCGCCGGGCTGCTGGCTCTGGCCGCGGCACCGGCCATGGCCGCCGGCATTCCGGTGCTCGGCATCGAGAATGAATATGCCGATGTGATCGCGCAGGTTGGCGGCCCGTATGTGAGCGTGACGGCGATCGAGACCGATCCCAACACCGATCCGCATAGTTTCGAGGTCAGCCCGCGCATCGCGCAACAAATCGCGGCGGCGCGGCTGATCGTGAAAAACGGGCTTGGCTATGATGACTGGGCCAACCGGCTGATCGCCGCCACACCCTCCGCCGGGCGGCAGGTGATCGACGTGCAGCAGCTGCGCGGCCTGCCGGACAACACGCCGAACCCGCATCTGTGGTACGACCCGGCGACCATGCCGGCGGTGGCCGACGCGGTGGCGGCGGGCCTCGCCCGGCTCGACCCGGCGCATGCCGCAATCTTTGCCGCCAACGCGAAAAAATTCGACGCCTCGCTGACGCCCTGGCGCCAGGCCATTGCGGCGTTCAAGGCCCAATACCCGGATGTCACCGTGGCGGTGACCGAGCCGGTGGGCGACTATCTGCTCCAGGCCATGGGCGCGGACATCAAAACACCGTTCAGCCTGCAGGCCGCGATCATGAACGGGACCGACCCGGCGCCGCAGGATGTGACGGCGGAACAGCATTTGCTCGCCACGCATGAGGTGGCGGTGTTGGCCTATAATCAGCAGGTGACCGATCCGCTGACCGCGTCCTTTTTGGCCGCGGCGAAGAGCCACGGCGTCCCGGTGGTCGGCGTGTATGAGACCATGCCATCCGGCTACCATTACCAGGGATGGATGCTGGCCGAGGTGGCGGCGCTGCGCCGTGCGGTGGCGGCCAGGCAATCGACCGAGACGCTGCAGGGCCAGCCGACGCCGTGAGTGTTCTGCCCGTGCTTTCGGTGCAGAATGTCAGCGTCGCCTTTGCCGGGCGGACGGTGCTTCGCGATGTCGGCTTCGAGCTCGCGGCGGGATCGTTCTGCGGGCTGATCGGCTCGAACGGCTCCGGCAAGACGACCTTGCTGCGCAGCATTCTTGGGTTTCAGCCACGCGAGACAGGGCAGATTTTGGTTGACGGCGTGGCGGCCTCCTCCCGCCGGCGCCTGATCGGCTATGTGCCGCAAAAGCTGAACCTGGATCCGGACATGCCGTTGCGGGTGCGCGATTTCGTCGCCCTCGGGCTGGACGGCAACCGCCTCGGCCTGCCGCTGCCGTCAAAGGCGCGCAACCGGGCGGTCGAGGAGATGCTGGCGGCGGTGGAGGCGCAGGATTTCGCCGATCAGCGCGTCGGCCGTCTGTCCGGCGGCCAGCAGCAACGGGTGATGATCGCGCATGCACTGATCCGCCGCCCGCGCTTGCTGCTGCTGGATGAGCCCTTGGCGAATCTGGACATACGCAGCGTCGCCGAGGTGGTGGAGTTGCTACGGCGCCTGGCGCGGGAGCAGAAGCTCGCCGTGCTGCTCTCGGCGCATGACATGAACCCGCTGCTGCCGGCGATGGACCGCATCGTCTACCTCGCCAATGGCCGGGCGGCGAGCGGCGCCACCGCGGAGGTGGTGCGCACCTCCGTCCTGAGCCAGCTGTACGGCTACCATATCGACGTGATCCGCGTGCATGGGCGGGTGCTGGTGATCGCCGGCGAGCCGCTGCCGGCGGTGCCGCACGACCCGGTGCATGTGGCGGCGATCCCTTGATGCTGCCGGTTCTCTTCGCCCCCGGCTTTTTTGCCGATGATGCGGTGCGCACGGCGCTGCTGATCGGCGGCAGTGCGGCGGTGGTCTCGGCGGTGATCGGCGTGTTCACCGTGCTGCGCGGCCATGCCTTTGCCGGCCATGCTTTGGCCGATGTCAGCAGCGCCGGCGGCTCGGCCTCGTTTCTGCTCGGGGTGAACCCATTGCTGGGCTTCCTCGGCATGGCGGTGCTGGCGGCCGGCGCCATGGAATTTTTGGGCGAACGCCGCCCGCGGGACCACAGCCTGGTGACCGGCATCGTGCTCGGCGCCGGGCTCGGGCTCTCTGCTTTGTTCCTGTATTTCGACTTTACCCTGCGCAGCACCACCGGGGCGGCAGTGGCGGTGATGTTCGGCTCGATGTTCGCCATTCCCGCCAGCACCGTGCCCCTGGCTTTGGCGGTGGCGCTGGGGGCGCTGGCGGTGACCGCGCTGATCTACCGGCCACTGTTGCTGAGCTGCGTCGATCCGGAGCTGGCGCAGATGCGCGGGGTGAATGTGCGGCTGATCGGGCTGCTGCATCTGCTGGTGCTCTCGCTCGCGGTGGCGCTCTCGGCCATGACGATCGGCGCGATCCTGTCCACCGCGCTGCTGATCGGGCCGCCGGCGGCGGCGCTGAAATTTTTCGCGCGGCCGGGGCTCGCCATAGCCTTCGCCGCGCTGATCGGCCTGGCCGCCACGTCGCTCGGCATTCTGCTCGCCTATGACAGTTTCTACTGGACCCCGCAGCATGGCTGGCCGGTGAGCTTTTTCATCGTCGTGCTGGTCTGCGCCACCTATATGGTGCTGGCCTTCAGCGCCGGGCGCGGCAGGCGGGCTTAGCAACCATGTTCTCCAGTTTCATGCTGAACACCTGGATCGCCGCCAGCCTGGTGGCCGTGGTGGCGGGGTGCATCGGGTTTTTCGTGGTGGCGCGGGGCGCCACCTTCGCCGCACATGCCTTGCCGCTCAGCGCCTTCCCCGGTGCGGCCGCGGCCACGCTACTGGGGGTGAGCCAGTTCGCCGGCCTCGCCGTATTCGCCGCCCTCGGCGTGGCGGGGATCAGCCAGCTGGCGCGGCGCGAGCGGCACGAGGTCGCCACCGCTTTGTGCCTGGTAACGTTATTGGGCTTCGGCACGCTGTTTTTAAGCATGACATCGCAATACGCGCAGCGCGTCTACGCGCTGCTGTTCGGCGATGTGCTCGGGATCAGCGCAGCACAACTGCCGCCGCTGGCGATCAGCGGCGTGGTCTGTATCGCCGCCACCTTACTGCTGTTCCGGCCGTTGCTGCTCTCCGCGGTCTCAGCGGATCTTGCCGAAGCCCGCGGCATCTCCACGCGGCTCGTGGAGATCGGCTTTCTTGCGATCCTGGCGCTGGCGACGGCGATCGCCTTGCCCCTGGTCGGCGCGTTGCTGGTGTTCAGCCTGATGGTCGGCCCGGCCTCGGCGGCGCGCTCCTTGAGCGACCGGCCGGCGGTGGCGATGGGGCTTTCGACGGTCATCGCGCTCGTGACCGTCTGGGCCGCGGTGGCGCTGTCCTACGTTACCAACTGGCCGATCGGCTTCTTTGTCGGCAGCCTGGCGGTGGTGTGTTATATTGGAGGTCGGCTGCGTTAGGATTTGGCATGGAAGAGGCCGCTTTTTTGGAAAAAAGCGGCGCAAAAAACTTTTGATTACTATGGGACTGTGGCAGCGAAATCAGCACGGCCCAGATTAACAAAGTTTTTTTGCTTCTTTTTGTTCACAAAAAGAAGTCTTCCTTAATGGCTCGAACAGGCGGCACAGGTGCCGTCCACCTCGACCACCGCATTGCCGGGGTGAAAGCCATGGCGCCTGGCCGCTTGTTCCAGCGCGTGCAGCACGGCGTGATCTTCGATTTCCGCGACCGTGCCGCAGGTTTTGCAGATCAGGAACTGCGCCGCATGGTGATGGTGGTGGTGAGGGTCGGCATCCGAGCACGAGACGAAGGCGTTCAGCTTCTCGATGCGGTGGATGAGTTTTTGCTCCTGCAGGAATTCGAGCGCGCGGTAGATGGTCGCCGGCACGGCGTTGCTCCGGGTCTCCTTAAGCTTGTCGAGCAACTGATAGGCGGTCAGCGGTCCCTCCGCCGCGAGCACCAGGCCCAGCACCGCGCGACGCAATTCGGTCAACTGCGCGCCGGCCTTGGCGCAGGCGGAAGCAGCCTCATCCAGCCGGTGCTGCACGTCGCGTTTATCGGTCATCGCGCCTCTCGAAGACAGTGGTTCACTGAACCGTATATCATAACCTGCGGCTTAGGTCGAAACGGGAGATCGGGGCCACCAGGTGCGCGCGCGACGCAGCCGGGCATAATAATGCTGAGATCCCATGATTGCGGCCTTTGTGGTTGAACAAAGTCTTTTTTCATCTGTTCAATCTAAAAACGAAATTTTTCTTCACCCTTCGCTCTGACCGGTCCAAAATCTCGTCCCGGTTTTTCGTTGCATGCAGTTTTTTCGCATGATAAGCCAAACTTAATACAGAACTTCCGTTCAACATAATGAACAACGGAGGAGAGGAAATGGACGGCACAACAGCCCCTGCTGTGCCCGCGGCGGCTATGACGTCGGAGAAAATTGGCGCCGATACGATTGTGCCCGCGCTGACACGCGGCTTTGCCATCCTCGATCTGGTGGCGAAAAACCCTGGCCTCGATTTCACCGCCATTCACGGCCGCCTCGGCCTGCCGAAGAGCAGCACGCATAACCTGTTGGCAACGCTATCGCGGCTCGGTGTGATCCGCATGCGGCCCGATCGCGGCTTCGTTTTAGGGCTGAAGCTGACGGAGCTGGGCGCTTTTGCCGCCGGTCAACGCTTCATCGAAACGGAATCCATGCCGCTGCTGCGCGCACTCGCGAGCGAATTGCAGCTCACCTGTCATCTCGGCGTCAGCGAGGGATCTGAGGCGGTCTATCTCTCGAAAATTGAATGCGATCAGCCGATCAGGGTTGATTCCTGGGTGGGCAAACGTTTCTCCCTGCACTGCTCAGCACTCGGCAAGGTGCTGCTGGCCTGGCTGCCCGAGGCCGAGCTGCAGCGCGCTCTGGCGGAGATTACCTGGACACAGAACACCCCGCACACCATCACCAGCCCGGCGGCAATGCGCGAGCATCTGGCGCTGGTCCGCGCCCGCGGCTGGGCGACGGATGATGAGGAAAATGTGCCGAATATACGCTGCGTCGCAGCGCCGGTGTTCGACCGCCGGCAGGTTGTGGTGGCGGCGATCAGCGCCGTCGGCACGGTCCTGCAGGTGGATCAATCGCGCTTCGAGCTGATCGCGCCGCGCCTGACGGCGGTGGCGACGGAAATTTCCCGCTGCGCCTTCATCGGTTAGCGGCGGAGATACTGCCAGAAAAGGGAAGGAAATTTAATGGCGAATGTTGGATTTATCGGCTTGGGCGTGATGGGCAAGCCGATGGCGGGGCATCTGATCGCGGCGGGGCATAAATTGTTCCTGTACACGCCAAGCGGCCCCGCGAAGGAACTGCTCGACCAGGGCGGCATCGCCTGCGCCTCGCCCAAGGCGGTCGCCGAGCAGGCCGAGATCATCATCCTCATGGTGCCGGACACGCCGCAGGTGGCTTCCGTGCTGTTCGACGAGAACGGCGTCGCCGCCGGTTTGAGCGCGGGCAAGATCGTCGTCGACATGAGCTCGATCTCGCCAATCGAGACCAAGGAGTTCGCCAAAAAAATCGAAGCCAAAGGCTGCCAGTATCTGGATGCCCCGGTCTCCGGCGGCGATGTCGGCGCCAAGGCAGCTTCGCTCACCATCATGGTCGGCGGGCCGGAGGCGGCGTTCGAGACAGTGAAACCGCTGTTTGAGAAAATGGGCAAGAACATCACCTTGGTCGGCGGAAATGGCGATGGCCAGACCACGAAGATCGCCAATCAGATCATCGTCGCTTTGACCATCGAGGCGGTGAGCGAGGCGCTGTTGTTCGCCTCCAAGGCAGGCGCCGATATTACCAAGGTGCGCAAGGCGCTGATGGGCGGGTTCGCGAATTCCCGCATCCTGGAAGTGCATGGCGAACGCATGATCAACCGCAATTTCACGCCGGGCTTCCGCATCGCTTTGCACCAGAAGGACCTCAACCTGGCGCTTGAAGGCGCGCGGACATTACAGCTGAGCCTGCCCAACACCGCGATCGCGCAACAGCTGTTCAGCGCCTGCGCGGCACAGGGCGGCGGCGGCTGGGATCATTCGGCGATGCTGAAGGCCCTGGAGATGCTGGCCGGGCACGAACTTTCCAGCGCGCTCGGCAAAGCCGCTTAACCCTCCCCCAACAAATTCAACTTCAACCTGCAGCAAAAGGTCAAACCATGCCGTCTTGATGGAAAGCCTCTTTTAGGGAGCGAAACAATGAAAATATATAAATTCGTCAATCGCATACCGGGTGGGTTGATGGTGGTGCCGCTGTTCATCGGCATCATCATCAACACCTTCTTCCCCAAGCTGCTGATGATCGGCGGCTTTACCCAGGCGTTGAGCAGCGCCGGCTATCCGACCATCCTGGGGATGTATCTGTTCATCGTCGGTAACAAGATGACGGTGCGTGCGGCGCCGCGTATGCTCAAGCGCGGTTTTGGCATCATGTTCGCCAAGGTCGGCTTCGCGGCGCTCGTCGCGATCACCGTCGGCAAATTGTTCGGCGGCAATATCTGGGGCTACAGCACGCTGGCCTTGATGGCGGCGATGAACGACACCAATGGCGGCATGTTCCTGGCGCTGACCAGCGTGATGGGCGACAAGGACGATGCCGGCACCTATGTGCCGCAAAGCATCGAGACCGGGCCGTTCGTGACCATGCTGGTGCTGGTGGGCGCGGGGCTCGCGCATATTCCCTGGCTGACCATGGTCTCGGTGATCGCGCCGATCGCCGCCGGCGCCATCCTTGGCAATCTCGACGAGGATCTGCGCAAGTTCTTCTCCTCGCATGAGCCGGTGATCGTGCCGTTCATGGGCTTCACGCTGGGCCAGAACATCAATCTGCACTCGGTGATCAGCTCCGGCCTGCCCGGCATCGCGCTCGGCCTGTTCGTGATCGTCGCCACCGGCGCGGTCTGCATCACCGCCGATATCCTGCTGGGCGGTTCCGGCATTGCCGGGGCGGCCGCCTCCAGCACCGCCGGCAACGCCGCCGCCGTGCCGAAAGCCGTGGCGATGGCCGACCCGAGCTACGCGGCGATCGCGCCGGTCGCCACCGTGCAGGTGGCGGCCTCGGTGATTGTCACCGCCATTCTGACGCCGATCCTGACGTCCTTTGTCTACAAGCGTGTGCATCGCCGCCGCGGCGATCTGGCGGTGAATGCCGACGCCTTGATGCAGGCAGCACTCGCGGAGAACCGCCTGCATCAGACCTCAGCCTTCCAGGGAGAACCTTCTACATGAGCAAGCCCAACGTCTACGTCACGCGCATGATTCCCGAAGCCTGCATCGCCCGGCTGCGTGAGCATTTCGATGTCGAGGTGAATCCGGATGACCGCGCGCTCAGCTATGACGAACTGAAGCAGAAGGTTCGGGGCAAGGACGCGATCGTGTCCCTGCTCACCGACACGATCGATGGCGGCCTGCTGGATGCGGCCGGGCCGAAATGCAGGATCGTCGCGAATTACGCGGTCGGCTTCAATAATTTCGACCTGCAGGCGGCAACCGAACGCAATGTTATCCTCACCAACACGCCGGGCGTGCTGGATGACGCGACGGCCACCCTCACCTTCACCCTGCTGCTCGCCACGGCGCGCCGCATCGCCGAGGCGGACGCCTATGTCCGCGCCGGCAAATGGAAGGGCTGGGCGCCGATGTTCTTCGTCGGTCTCGATGTCGACCGCCGCACGCTGGGCATCGCCGGGCTGGGGCGGATCGGCAAGAACGTCGCACGCAAGGCGGCAGGCTTCGACATGAAGATCATCTATAGCGACGTGCAGCGCGACCTCGCTTTCGAGGCCGCGCACAACGCCACCTATGTCGACAAGGCGACACTGCTGAAGGAGTCAGATTTTCTGACGCTACACGTGCCGCTGCTGCCGGAGACGAAGCACTATATCGGCGCGGCGGAGCTGAAGCAGATGAAAAAAACCGCAGTGCTGATCAATGCCAGCCGCGGCCCGGTGGTGGATGAGAAGGCGCTGGTCGAGGCGCTGAAGGCGAAGACCATCTGGGGGGCGGGGCTGGACGTGTTCGAGGACGAGCCAGAACTCGCCCCGGGCCTGGCCGGGCTCGATAACGTCGTGATCGTGCCGCATATCGCCTCGGCGACGGCGGAGACGCGCTTCATGATGGGCGAGATCGCTGTGAACAATGTGATCAAGGTGCTGACGGGCCAAGCGCCGGATACCTGCGTCAACCCAGATGTGCTGAAGATGAAGGCCAGCGCCTAGCAGGCAGAGGAGCCGCTTTTTGAAAAAAGCGGCGCAAAAATTTTTTGCTCTTATGGGCCGTGGCAGCGAAACCAGCACGGCCCAGATTAGTAAAGTTTTTTTGCTACTTTTTGTTCACAAAAAATAGTCTTCCTCTGCCCTTAGCTCCGAAGAGAAACACCGGCGGCTCACACCGCCGGTGTATTTTTATGCTCAGCCCGCCGGGTCGAGGATCAGCGCGCGGAAGCTGTGCGGCACGAACTTGTAGTTCGGCGACCAGCCGGGCTGCTTCGGCGGGGTGGAGCCTGACACCGTGGCCGTCACCTCGAAAATCCGCCCGGTGGCGGGGTCCACCGCCATGGTGCGGGCGCCAAGCTCGGTTTTCACCGCCGGCAGCACGGTGAAGTGGTTGGCGTCGTCCTCGCGGATGACCGAGAGTGTGCCGTCGCGGTTGGCGCTGAAAGCGAGCTTGCGCTCGGGATCGAAGGCGGCGGAATCGGTGCCCAGGCCGATCGGCAGGGTGGCGACAATGCTGCCGGTATCGGCGTTCAGCACCGCCATGTGGCCGTCATGGCAGGAGGAGAAAAGCCGGTGGGTGGCGGTGTCCATGGCAAGGCCGGTCGGCGAATCGCAAGACACCAGCCAGCGCGCGACCACCTTGTCGGTATGCGTGTCGATTTTCACGATCTGGTTCTTGTCGTTGATGTTCACGTAGAGCTCGCCGGCGCCATCGGTGACGAGGAATTCCGGCGCGCCGCCAAGCGGGATGAGCGCACCGGGCTGGTTGGTCCGGGCGTCGATCGGCCGCACCGCATCGGCATCGCCGCCGGTCACGAACACCTGGTTGCTCGCCTTGTCGAAGGTCATGCCGTCGGCATCCAGCAGCGCCGGGATTTTCTGCACGGTTTTGAGCGTCTTGAGGTTGAAGATGCTGGTCGTCTCGCTCTTGCCGCCATCGGCGTAGCCGAGGCCGTTGGCGTGGTCGATGGCGATGCCATGGCTGCCGTCGAGCCCCTTCACCTCGCCGATCACCGCGCCGGTCTTGCCGTTCAGCACGGTCAGCTCGTCGCCATGCGAGATGTACAGGCGGTCGGAGACCGCATCGAAATGCAGGTAATCCCAGCGGACGCCGCCGCCCAGCTTGACGGTCTTGGTGATCGTGTAGAGCGGTGCAGCGGCGCTGGCCGGCGCCGTGCCAAAAGCGGCAACAGCCAGCGCCGCGGTGGCGCAAAAACCCAAAAGATGACGCTTAGCCATGTATTTTCTCCAAAGGTGAATGGGATGTTCTTTCCGCCCTGGGCGCGATGAGCCAGAGCAAAACGGGCAGCGCCAGCAGCACGAGCGGAAATTGCACGAGCAGGCCGGAGATGATGGCGATGGCGAGCGGTTGCTGCATGCCAGCCCCCTGCCCCAGGTCCAGCGCCAGTGGCAGCAGCGTTAGAATTGCTGCAAGCGTGGTCATGGCTATCGGCCGCAGGCGGTTGGAAGCGGCGGTGAGCAAAGCATTGTGCAGCCCCCTGGTCTCGCGCAGATGAGTGAATTCCGACACGAAAAAGATCGCCATTTCCGTGGCGATGCCGACGATCATCACCATGCCCATGATGGCGGTAATGTTGAGCTGGATGCCGGTGACGAACAGGCCGGTGAACACCGCGCTGGTGGAGAGCAGCGAGGTGCCGATGATGACGAAGACCAGCCTGAAGCTCTCATAGAGAAACAGCAGGAGGATAAACTCGGCCAGCAAGGCGGCGATGAAAACGCGGACCAGCCCGGCGAAGGCGATCTGCTGCTGCTGGTAGAGCCCGCCCAGCGTGTAGGTCACGCCGGGCCCGAGCACGCCGGGCTTGGCGAGTGCAGCCTTCACATCGACGATCGTGGCGCCGAGGCCCCGGCCGGTGATGCGGCCGGTGACGGCGACGATCTGCTGCAGATTCTCCCGCGTGATCTGCGGCTGCCCGGCCGCGACGGAGAAGCTGGCGATATCGCCAAGCGGCACCAGCTTGCCGCCCGGCGTAGCAATGGGAATGGCTTTCAGATCGTCGGTAGTCTCAACCTCGCCCGGCGCCAGGGCCACGCGCACACCGATTTGCTCGACCGCCCCCTGCAGCTCAGTCACCACATTACCGGCAAGCTCGGTGTTCAGGCTGGCGGCGACCGTGGCCGGGTCCAGCCCCAGCATGGCCGCGCGCACCGGGTCGACACGGATATTGATCGCATCGCCCGCCGGCACGATGCCGCTGATCACTGAATCCACGCCATGCACCTTGCCCAAGGCATCGGTCACGCGCTGCGCCGCCGGTATCAGAGCCGACGGGTCAACAGCCGAGAGTTTGACTTCGATCGGCTCAGGCACGCCGGTCAGGTCGCCGATATTATCGCCGATCAGCTGGTGGATATCGATATCGACGCCAGGCACGGCGGCGGTGATGCGGTCGGTGAGCCGCTGCATCACCACGGCGATGCCGGGGCGCTGGCTGATCGGGATCAGCCGCACGACGATATCGCCCTGGTTGGATTCGTTGATGTCGCCGCCGAAGCCGGCGCCGGTGCGGGTGGAGAAACTATCCACCGCCGGGTCGGCGCGCAGGAGCGCTTCCACCTGCGCCAGCTCGCGCCCGGTCTCGGTGAGCGAGGTGCCGGGGGCGGTCTGATAGTCGAGCACGAAACCGCCCTCGTCGAGATCCGGGATGAAACCGGTCTGCACATGGCCTGAGGAGAACCAGCCGAGCCCCAGCAGGGCCACCACCACGACCGCGAGGATGGCCGGCCACGCAAAAACCCGCTCGAGCAGGCTCTTATGGGTGCGTGTCAGCCAGCCCGGCCGCTCCGCCTCCGGGTCATGCCATTTCGAGAAATCCACCATCCAGCTGGCCAGCAGCGGCACGGTGAAGGCGGTGAGGAGCCAGGAGGCGAACAGCGTCGCGGCCATGGTCACCGACAGCGCCTTGAAGAACGCGCCGGTCACGCCGGTCAGGAAGCCGAGCGGCGCGAAGACGATCAGGGTCGCGGCGGAGGAGCCGGTTAGCGGGCGCAAAAATTCCGAGCCGGCATGCAGCTGCCAGTGCGGCCGCGCGGCCTCGTTGCGGTCGGCGCTGCGCCGGGCGATATGCTCGATCATGACGATCACGTCGTCGATGACGAGGCCGACCGACGCCGCCAGGCCGCCCAATGTCATGATGTTGAAGCTCATGCCGAGCAGCGAGAGCACCAGGATCGCCGAGGCCAGTGCTGCGGGGACGATCAGCATGGCGAGCAGGGTGATGCGCCAGCTGCGCAGGAACAGCAGCAGCACGAAAGCGGCGAGCACCACGCCGATGAGAATGGCGTCGCGCACGGAGCTGGCGGCGGCGACCACCAGCGTGCTCTGGTCGTACCATTTGTTCAACTGCACGTTTGGCGGCAGCTGTGACGCAAACCCATGCAGCGCCGCGTCGACGCCATGGGCGATCGCCACCATCGAGCTGCCGGGCTGCTGGAACACCAGCAATGTCACCGCCTCCTTGCCGTTGGCGGTGACATCGTAGAATTGCGGCGCGGTGCCGTTCACCACATTCGCCACGTCGGCGAGATGCACGATGCCGTTCGGCCCGCCGCGCAGCACGATGTTCCGCACGTCGTGCAGAGTCTGCAGCGAATTATCGTCCATCAGCAGGTAGAGAAGGTCGTGATCCTCCAGGCGCCCGACCGATTGCAGCACATTGGCGGCGGCAACCGCGCGGCTGACATCGGCGATGGTCAGATGGAAGGCGGCGAGGCGATGCGGGTCGACCTGCACCTCGACCTGCCCGGTATGCCCGCCTTGCACCTGGATGCGCGCGACGCCGGGGATGGCGGAGAGCAGCGGCACAAGCTGGTATTGCGCGAGGCGTTGCAATGCCACCTGGCTGACGGTCGGCGAGGTCAGCGAATAGGCCATGAACGGAAACACCGTCGGGTCCATGCGCAGCACCGTGTAGCTGGTGTCCGGCGGCAGGCTGGACACCAGCTGCGCCACAGCGGCGTTCACGCCCAGTGTCGCGGTCATCATGTCGGTGCCCCAGCCGAAATCGATGATCATCTGCGCCGCGCCGCGCGAGGTGGTGGAGGTCACATCCACCACGCCCGGCACGGCACGCACCGCCTGTTCCATCGGCTGCGTCACCTGCAACATCATTTGCTGGGCCGGTTGACTGCCGGTTTCGATGTTGACGCGCACACGCGGGAAGGAGACCTGCGGGTACAGGCCGATCGGCAGCGAGATGGCGGCGGTGATGCCGCCGAGCGCAAGCGCCGCAGCGAGCATGAGAACGGAGCGGCGATGCCGCGCCAGCCAGGCGGAAAAGTTCAATTTTGCGATCCCGCGCCCGCGCGTACCGCCATGCCGTCGCTCAATTGATACGCCCCGGTGGTGACCAGCGGCATCGCGGTGTTCAGATCCGGGGCGATCACTGTCTGCGCGCCCAACGTGCCGAGGATATGCACGGCGACGCGGTGGGCGATGTTTTTCGTATCGACCTGGAAGGCGTAATCGCCATTTTCGTCGTTCTGCACAGCATCGCGCGGCACCACAAAGCCGGCGAGCATGCCGGTGGTGATGAGCGCTTTGACCGGAGCGCCGAGCGGGGCCGCATCATCGAGCGCAAGGGTCGCGCCGAGCAAACCGGTTTGCGGGTCGGGAACGTAGGAGACATCGCGAAGCGTGCCGTGCAAACGGGTGCCGTCGTTCAACAAGGTGACGGTGGCCGTCTCGCCCGGGTGCAGTGTCGTGACCTGTTCCGGCGGCACGCCGAGCGTCGCGACGAGGCGGGTGGGGTCGATCAGGTGGAACAGGGTCGTTCCCGCCGCCGCCTGCGCGCCCGGGGCGGCGGTGACGGCGGTGACATAACCGGCATCGGGTGCGGCGATGCTGCGGACGGTGCCGGTGCCCGCGATGCGCAAGGCGGTCAGCATGCTCTCGGCATCGCGCAGGGTCTGCTCCGCCATCGCGAGATCGGCGTTGGTGGCGAGGTGCGATTGCAGCAGCGTGGCAATATGCGCGCGGTTCACCCGCGCCGCGGTCACCGCGTCCTGCGCGCGCTGCCATTCGGCGGCGGATTGCGGGTCCGGCGCGATCTCGGCCAGGACCTGCCCTTTGGTCACGTTCTGCCCGGCTGTGACGTTGACGGAACGGATGATGCCGGCCCCCTGCAATGTCACCGCGTGATCCGCGTCCGCCCCCGGCGCGATGCTGCCGTAAGCGGTCACCGTCTCGGGCAGCGTGCCCATCTGCAGCGTCATGGTGCTGACCAGCGCGCTTGGTTGCGGCGCGTCATCCGCCTGCGCCGCCTGCGTCACGAGCAGGCCGAGTACGGCAAAAATCGGTAAATATTTCACGGGGCACCGTCCAGGACAGGAATGGCCGCCGGCGGCAGGCCGAGGCCAAGCAAAGTGGCAAGGGAGAGTTCGGCGGTCTGGTACTGCATGCGCAGCGCAATCGCCTCGCGTTCACGGTCGCCGGCGGCGACCTGCAGATTGGCTTCGGCCAGCGCGTCCAGGCTGCCATTGGCGAAAGCCCGGCCGGCCTGCGCCGCAATGGTGGCGGCGGTGGCCGCGCTTGCATCCGCCGTCCGGCTTTCACCCTGCAGCAGTGCTGCGCGGTTGAGCAGCGCCTCGGCGCCGCCGGCGGCATTGGCCAGGCTGGCCTGGAACTGCGCGGCCAGCTGCGCGCGGGTGGCGCGGGCCGTGGCAATGCCACCGCGGTTGCGGTTGAACAATGGCAGGGTCAGCGACAATTGCGGCCCGAGACTCCAGATGCCGGAGGTGTCGCGGGAAGCGGCCGGGCCGATCGAGATCGGCAGGAATTGCATGAGAATGGCCGACCGCAATTTCGCGTCCGCCTGGGCGTAGCCAAAGCGCAGGGCGATGAGATCGGGCCGGCGCTGCGGCAAGGAGGCGATGGCACGCTGCGCGACATCCTGGCTCACCGGGGCAATGGCGCCCGGTGCGAGGGCGATATCGACGCCCGGATGCAGGCCGAGCAGCGCGTCCAGCTGGTCGCGATCCTGCCCCAAGGTCTGCATCGCGGCATCGAGCGCCGTATCGGTTGCCGCCAGCGCCGCCATGCTGGTGGCGGCCGCGCCGATGGTCAGATCGCCGGCCGCCACCTGCCGCCGGGTGGCATCGTCAACCGCGGTGAGCGCCTGATGGTCTGCCCGCAGGCTGGCCACGGTCTGGCGATCCGCGGCGATGCTGAGGCAGAGCTGCTCGGCCTGGCTCGCCACCTGCCATTCCTGCCACAGAATATCGGCATCGACCTGCGCCAGCCCGGCTTTCGCCGCCTGGCGCTCGACGCGGTAGGTGACCAGCGCGGAGAGATCCTCCGACAGCGCACCGGAAATGGCCGGCATGCTGCCGGGGCCGCTGAGGAGCGCCCCGAACCCGCCGGAGATCGTCGGATCCGGCGGCAAGCCGGCCGCCAGCAGCACCGCCTGGGCGAGGCCGCGCTGGGTGCGCGCGGCGCGCAGCGCCGGATCGTTCAGCACGGCCAGCGCCGCGACCGTCTGCAGCGAGAGTGGCTGGGCGAGCGGCAATGTTTGGCCGTTTGGCAGCTGGTGGCGCAGCGACATTAACGAAGGCTGCAGCGGCACCCCGAGATCGAGCGGCGCCGGCTGATACCGCGCGCAGCCGGCGAGTGCTGCAAAAGCCAGAATGACGCGAAAAACCTTCCTGCCGCCCCCAACTGCCTGACGCGCGCTGCTCACGAGGTCTCCGTTAGTTTGTACATTTTTCACGCGACGTGCCTTAGCGGATCGTTTTCCGTGGCCGCAATGGCCAAGTACATTCTTCTGATCGGAGACGATACGAAAATGCGCGGATATATCCGCGCCGGGCTGAGCCTGAAAAGCCAGGAACGACCGCCCTGGGCAGCATCGATGACCGGTCACCGGATGGCGCGCCGGCTATGATGAAGATCTGATGACACCCCACGTGTTGGCATAGATGCCAATGCGCGCGCCTGGACTAATCGACGATCCTCGCCGCACGCCGTCCGAAGCTGATCTGGACCATTCTCGGCAGCCTCAGGCAGGACGGCGTGTTCATCGCCATGGACAGCGCCGATCCGGACCGGGCCTGAAAGACCCGGCTTTTCTGCGGCTCGTTCGGCACCTTGACCCCGCCGCCACTTCCACCCGCCGCTATTTTATGTCAATTTTATGACAGCACGCGGAACGAGGTGAAAATGCGCTTCGCAAGAGATCCCCTGATCCACCCGACGCAGATAGACGACATGCGCCCAACGCAGATGACGGTGGGCATGCGGGAAGTCGAAGAGAAGCGGGCAAGCTGGCGGGCCCATCACGGCGAGAAAAAGGCCGAATTCCTCGGCACGCATCTGATCCCGGTGGTTTTGGGCCCCCATCAACGGCCTTATGTGGTCGACCATCACCACCTCACCCGGGCCTTGTACGAGGAAGGGGTCGTGCATGTGGCCGTCACCGTGGTCGCCGATCTGTCGAAACTCGAACGCGCCGCCTTCTGGGTGTATCTCGACAACCGGTCCTGGTCGCATCTCTACGATGCCAAGGGCAAACGCCGCAGCCACCAGGACCTGCCCAAGCACGTCAAGGACATGGAAGACGATCCGTTCCGCAGCCTCGCCGGCGCGCTGCGCCTGGCCGGCGGCTACGCCAAGGATACGACCCCGTTCAGCGAATTCCTGTGGGCCGATTTCCTGCGGCGCCGGATCAAGCCGAAACTGGTGGCGGCCGACGCGGAGACGGCCCTTGAGCAGGCGCTGATCCTGGCAAAGAGCCTTGAGGCGGATTATCTTCCGGGCTGGTGCGGACCGGTGACGGGGGATTGATGCGCGACGCGCTGGCCGGGCTCTCGGTCGCCGGGCTGCTGCTGCCCTCGGCCATTGCCTATGCCGGCATTGCCGGCCTGCCCCCGGCGCAGGCGCTGACCGCCACCATCATTGGCCTGGGCCTCTATGCCGCTTGTGGGCGCAGCCGGTTCGCCATGGTGGCGCCGACCTCATCCTCCGCCGCCATTTTGGCCGCACTGCTGATCTCGATGCACGGTAAAACCCCGCAGGCCGAAGCCATCACCGAAGCTGCGGTCCTCGCCGCCGCCGCCTGCTTCCTCATCGCCGGGGCGACACGGGCCGGCGGGCTGGCGAGCTTCATTTCCCGCCCGGTGCTGCACGGCTTCAGCTTCGGCATCGCCGTCACCATCACCGTGAAGCAACTGCCGGCGATCACCGGGATGAAGGCCGGCGGGCAGGCGGTACTGCCGCTGCTCTGGCACCTGCTGCTGGCGCTGCCGCACTGGCATTTTCTTTCGCTCCTGCTCGGTGCGATGTCGCTCGCTGCTTTACTGGCGCTGCGCCGGTTCCGGGGCTTTCCGGGGGCCGTGGTGGTGCTGGCCACGGGGATACTGCTCTCGGCACACATCAACCTGCCTTCCTGGCATGTTGGGCTTGTTGGCCCCATCGCCTTCGCGCTGCCGCACCCGGCGCTTCCCGCCTTGTCGGCCACGGACTGGACCAGCGTGGTGGCAGTCGCTCTGCCGCTTTTCGTCATTCTGTTCTCGGAATCCTGGAGCTCGATCCGCGGCCTGGCTTTGCTGCATGGCGACCGGGTCAACACCAACCGGGAGTTACTCGCCCTCGGCTGCGCCAATCTGGGTGCCGGGCTGCTGCAGGGCATGCCGGTCGGTGCCGGGTTCTCCGCCTCCTCGGCGGCGGAAGCGGCGGGCGCCAAAAGCCGCTGGGCGGGCCTCGTCGCGATGGCGTTGATACTGATTTTGACCCTTTGGGGGCGCGGACTTGTCGCCCTGCTCCCCAGCCCGGTGCTGGCTTCGGTCGTCATCGCCTCGCTGTTCCACGCGCTCGACCCCTCCCCCCTGCTCCGCCTCTGGCGCGTCGGCCGCGACCAGTATGTCGCCAGTGCCGCAGTCCTTGCCGTGCTGGGGCTGGGGGTGTTGGACGGCATGCTGATCGCGGTCGGCTTTTCGCTGCTGGCTTTGCTCCGGCGCTTCTCCGCGGTGCGGGTCAGCCAGCTCGGCCAGCTCGGCGACAGTCACAATTTTGCCGATCTGGCGCGCAACCCGGACGCCCGGACCGACCCCGCGATCCTGATCCTGCGTCCCGCCGAACCGTTATTCTTCGCCAATGCCGAGGAGGTGCTGACGGACATCGCCGCGCGGGCCGATGCCGGCGCCAAAACCGTGATCGTCTCGATGGAGGAAAGCCCGGATCTCGACAGCACGGCGCTGGACGCGCTGACCGATCTCGATGCCAAGCTTGCCCAAGCCGGCCACCTGCTCCTGCTGGCGCGGATCAAGGATCATATCCGCGACGCGCTGCGCGGCATCGGCGCCACGGATCTCGCGGATCGCCGCAGCTATCGCAGCGTCGCCGATGCGTTCGAGGCGGCGCGGCAGGCTGGCAAGGTTGAGAATTGAAATCGGGAAGCAGCCGCATTTTTGAAAAAAAGCGGCGCAAAAAACTTTTGCTCCTATAGGCCTATGGCCTTGAAACCAGCACGCCTCACAGGAGCAAAAAACTTCTTTTTGTTCACCGAAAGAGACCTTCCCCTTCACTCCCTACGCTTCAGGCTGAACTGTACGGCGCAGACGGTGCGTGTCGTAGCCGAGCGTGCGCGCCCGAGCGATCAGAAATTCCTGCAAAGCGAGATCCGGTATCGGCGCGCGTGTGAGGAACCACAAAAATTTACCCGATGGTTCACCGACGATCGACCAGGCGTAGTCGTCATCATGGTCCAGAACCCAGTAGCGCCCCGAGAAAAGCGGTCCAAAAAAGGAGACGCGCAGCTTGGCATTGCCGGATCCGGGGACGATTTTCGCACGTCCCGTGGCGCTGCGGGCGGGCCCCTCCACAGCGCCATCGCGGCAGGTGTTGACGATCCGAAGCAACCCGTCCGGCTGCAGCGAATAATCCGCCGTCACCGCCTCACAACGTCGTTCGAAACGGTTCTCGTAGCGCGCGAACTCGTACCAACGGCCGAGATAGCGCGTCAGGTCCACGGGTTTCAGCGGTTCCGGCACGGCCGAATTGCCGCGCCGCGGCCCTGTTACCCGGCTGGCCAGCAGCAGGCTGACCGCGACCACCGCCAAAGCTGGCAGCGCGAGGCGCGCGAGGTTGCTTCTGTCCCTCATGATGGCTGGATGGTGCCGGCGGCCGGCACCAATGCCACGCCGTATCGTGAATGCCCGCGCATGATGATCTCATCCGGTTGCTCCCCCAGATAACGCGCAGATGCCGAAATTTTCAATCGGCAACTTGCTTGTTGAATACCCTGCAAAGCGGCGCCAAAAAAAACGGCCGCCCCGACTGGGGCGGCCGTTCGCTGCGCAATCCGCAAGCCGCTGTCAGGTGGCCGGTACCACGGAGCGCCGTTCCTCCAGCACCGCGACCGCCCAGAGCACAAGCCCGCCCACGGCCAAGGCACAGCCCACCCAGCCGGCGGACTGCCAGCCGAAACCGGCGCCGATCGCCATGCCGGCCAGCCAGGGGCCAAGCGCGTTGGCGATGTTGAAGGCGCTATGGTTGAGCGCCGCCGCCAGGGTCTGCGAGTTCTTGCGCCACTTCCATCAACCGTGCCTGCAGAGGCGTGGCCAGCCCGCCGCCGCCGCCGACCAGCAGCACGACGATGGCCATCGACCACATCGAATGCATGGCAAACGGGTACAGAGCCAGCGCCGCCGCGGTCCAGATCAACACCGCGGCCACGGTCGGCATCAGCGCCTTGTCGGCGAACCAGGCGCTGATGAGATTGCCGAGCGTCAAGCCGATGCCGAACACGGCGAGCATGACGGGCACCACCACCGGCGACGCGTGGGTCACGTCCATCAGCGTCGAGGCAAGATAGGTGTACACCGCGAACATGCCACCGAAGCCGATCGCGCCCATGCCGAGCGCCAGCAAAACCTGCGGCTGCTTGAGCACGCTGAGCTCGCGCAACGGGTTGGCGTGGCGCACCGGCGCATCGCGCGGCACCAGCGCGTAGACCAGCCCGGCGGTGGAGAAGGCCAGCAGCGCCACCAGCGAGAACGCCCAGCGCCAGCCGACCAGCTGGCCGATGACATTGGCCGCCGGCACGCCGATAATGGTGGCGATGGTCAGCCCCAGCAGCACGCGCGAGATCGCCTGGGCGCGGCGCTCCGGCGGCACCAGCGAGGCGGCGACCAGCGCCGCGACGCCGAAATAGGCGCCATGCGGCAGGCCCGAAAGGAAGCGGAACACCAGCATCCAATGATAGTTCGGGGCGAAGGCGGAGAGCCCGTTGGCCAGAGCGAAGGATGTCATCAGCCCGATCAGGACCACGCGGCGCGACAGTTTGGCCGCCAGCACCGCCAGGATGGGCGCGCCGACGACCACGCCGAGCGCATAGGCGCTGATGACATGGCCGGCTTCCGGCACGGTGATGTGCAGGCTCGGCGCGAAATACGGCACCAGCCCCATGGTGCCGAATTCCGTGGTGCCGATCGCGAATCCGCCCATCGCCAGGGCGAACAGCGCGAGCACCACGTGGCTGCCCGGGCGTGATTGTCCGTTCTCAGAAAAAGCCAATTTAACCTCGTTAATTTATTGGGAATACATGCCGGCACTTATGTGCGCTGCACCAATGCCGGATGAACAGAGATCATTCAAATAGATAAATCGTATATGAGTTATCTAAGTAGCGTCTTAGTGCGTAACGGGTGCGGACAAATCACCTCTAAGCGGAGAAAAGCGCTTCTTTTTTTCAAAAAAGAAGCAAAAAACTTTTTTAATCTGGGTCGTGCTGGTTTTGCTGCCACGGGCCTAAAGGAGAGCAAGTTTTTGCGCCGCTTTTTGTAAAAAGCGGCCGGTTCCCTGTTTCCGAAACTTCCGCAAATGCGGCACAACCGGGACATGAGCAACGCCCCCGTCCAAGCCGAGCTGATCGCCGTTCTGGTCGCCGTCACCAATGGCGATCCGCGCGTGCTAACCATCGAATCGGGCTATGCCCTGCCCTCGGGACAGCTGGAAAGCGGGCACCGCTCGCTGCAAGCGGGCTTGCGCGCCTGGGTGGAGCGGCAGACGCATCACCCGCTCGGCTATGTCGAGCAGCTCTATACGTTCGCCGACCAGCAGCGCCAGCATAGCTCGCGCAGCATCTCGATCAGCTATCTGGGCCTCAGCCGCGAGGGGCCGGCCACCAACCCCGACACGGCCTGGTGCAACTGGTACACGTATTTCCCCTGGGAGGACCGAAGGCGGCCCTCGACGCTGGTTTCGCGCGTCATCCTGCCCAGGCTTGCCGGGTGGAGCGGCAATGTGGCCGCCAGGCAGGAGCGCGTTGCCAGCCTGTTCGGCCAGGATGGGCGGCGCTGGAATGAGGAGCTGGTGCTGCAGCGCTATGAGCTACTGTTTGAGGCCGGGCTGGTTCAGGAGGCGATCCGCGCCCGGCCCAGCCTGCCCGCCGACCCGCTGCCGGGTGCGGCGATGACGCATGACCACCGCCGCATTTTGGCCACGGCGATCGCCCGGCTGCGCGCGAAGATCAAATACCGGCCGGTGGTGTTCGAGCTGCTGCCGCGCGATTTCACCATGCTGGAGCTGCAGCAGGCGATTGAGGCGCTGGCCGGCCAGGCCCTGCACAAGCCGAATTTCCGCCGGCTGATCGAGCAGCAGGAACTGGTGGAGGAGACCGGAAAATTCTCGGCCGGCCTGGCCGGGCGCCCGGCCAAATTGTTCCGCTTCCGTTCCGCCGTGCTGGAAGAGCGGGAATTTTCGGGCACCAAGCTACCGCTTGTCCGATAATTTACTTGCTGCGTTATACTCAACCTGAGTATAAGCAGCGAGAAAAATTATACTCAAAAGGAGTATAAAGGAGATGAAATGCCCTTCGATCCCATCTATGAGCGCGTCAGCCATGTCATCCCGCCGGTCGAATGGGCGACCATGGAGGAGGATGTTCTCGCCATCCAGGCGCTGAAACGCGAGCGCCGCGCGGTGATCCTCGCCCATAACTACCAAACGCCGGAAATTTTCCACGGCGTCGCGGATATTGTGGGCGACAGCCTGGCGCTGGCGCGCGAGGCGGTGAAGGTGGATGCCGACGTGATCGTGCTGGCCGGCGTGCATTTCATGGCCGAGACGGCGAAACTGCTGAACCCGGACAAGACCGTGCTGATCCCGGATGCGAAAGCCGGCTGCTCGCTGGCGGAATCCATCACCCCGGCGGATATCGCGCTGTTGCGCGCGGCCCATCCCGGCGTGCCGGTGGTGGCCTATGTGAATACCTCGGCGGCGGTGAAGGCGGCCTCGGACATCTGCTGCACCTCGGGCAATGCGAAGAAGGTGGTCGAATCTCTGGGCGTGCCGAAGGTGATCATGCTGCCGGACGAATATCTGGCGCAGAACATCGCCCGCGAGACCAAGGTGCATATCGTCGCCTGGGCCGGGCATTGCGAGGTGCATGAGCGCTTCACCGCCGCGGAGATTAGCGCATTGCGCGACAGCCATCCGGGCGTGGTAATTTTGGCGCATCCCGAATGCCCGCCGGAGGTGGTGGCCGCCGCCGATTATGCCGGTTCCACCGCCGACATGGCGAATTTCGTCACGGCCAAAAAACCCGCCCGCGTGGCGCTGATCACCGAATGCTCGATGAGCGACAACATCGCGCAACAGAACAAAAGCATCGAATTCGTCCGCCCCTGCAATCTCTGCCCGCATATGAAGCGCATCACGCTGAAGAATATTCGCGCCGCGCTGGAGACGATGCAGACGGAAGTGTTCATCGAGGAACAGCATTTCGCGCCGGCGCGGCGTGCTGTGGAGCGCATGCTCGCGGTGAGGGCGTGAGAAGGGAAGCGAAGCGCTTCTTTTTTTCAAAAAAGAAGCAAAAAACTTTTGTTACTCTGGGCCGTGCTGGTTTCAACGCCACTGGCCCAGTTAAGCAAAAATTTTTGCGCCGCTTTTTTCAAAAAGCGGCTGCTTTCCTGTTTCCACTTAAAGCAATCACACTCTAAATGATCGCCCCCCCCATCACCATTATCGGCGGCGGCATTGCCGGGCTGATGGCGGCCCTCGCCGCCGCCCCTGCCCCGGTGCTTCTGCTCAACCCGGCCGGGCTGGGCGATGGTGCGGCCAGCGCCTGGTCGCAAGGCGGGCTGGCCGCGGCGATCGGCGCCGATGACAGCACCGAGCTGCATATTGCCGACACGCTGAACGCCGGCGCCGGCTTGTGCGACGATGCTGCGGTGCGGCGCATCATCGAGGCCGGACCGGAATTGATTGATTTTCTGCTCCGCTCCGGCGTGCGCTTCGACCGCGATGCGGCACAGAACCTGGCCCGGGGGCTCGAGGCGGCGCATCAGCGACCGCGCATTCTGCACGCCAATGGCGACCAGACAGGTGCTGAGATCATGCGGGCGCTGATCGCCGCCGCCCGCGCCACACCTTCGATCGCATTTTTGCCCGCCGCGGCGCGGAAAATTCTGCTCCATGATGGCGCGGTGGCCGGGGTGCTGGCGGAAACCGGATCCGGCCCCGTGACGCTCGCCGCCGACCGGGTGCTGCTGGCCACTGGCGGCATTGGCGGGCTGTACCGCCACAGCACCAATCCGCCGGGCGCGATCGGCACCGGGCTGATCCTTGCCGCCGAGGCCGGCGCGCAATTGCGGCATCTGGAATTCGTGCAGTTCCACCCGACGGCGCTGGACGGCAGTGGGCCGTCCCTGCCGCTGATCTCCGAGGCGGTGCGCGGCGAAGGGGCGGTGTTCGTCGACGAGACCGGTGCGCGCTTCATGCAGGGCGGAGATCTGGCGCCGCGCGACGTGGTGGCGCGCGGCGTGTTCGCGCATCTGCAGGCCGGGCATAAAGTGTTTCTGGACGCGCGCATGATCGGCGCGCGTTTTGCCTCCCGCTTCCCCGCGATCAGCGCGATCTGCGCCGCCGCCGGGATCGCCCCGGTGACGCAGCCGATCCCGGTGCGTCCGGCGGCGCATTACCATATGGGCGGCGTGGCAGTGGATGCGCGGGGCCGCAGCAGCGTGGCCGGGCTTTATGCCGCTGGCGAGGTTGCCTGCACCGGGCTGCACGGCGCCAACCGGCTGGCCAGTAACTCGCTGCTGGAAGCCGCGGTCTGCGGCGCGCAGGCGGGGCAGGACATGGCGGCGCTGACGGCGCGGCCCGCCCAGGCGCTGCCGGCGCAAAACCTGCCGCCCCGGCCGGAGGCGGAACCGCTCCGCGACATCATGTCCGCCCATCTCGGCGTGCTGCGCGATGCGGCCGGGCTGCGCAGCGCCATCGACCAGCTCACCAAGCTGGCAGACCAGAACAGCGCGGCGCGGTTGGGGCTGATGATCGCCGAGGCCGCCCTCGCCCGCCCCGTCTCCATCGGCGCGCATACGCGCAACGATGCCCCCGCTTTCGCCCAACAGGCTGCCTAGAGCGTGATAGCGTTAGAACAGACAAGCGGCCGCTTTTTTGGAAAAAAGCGGCGCAAAAAACTTTTGCCTAGTCGGGACTGCGCCGTTGAAACCAGCACGGCCCAGAGTAGCAAAAGTTTTTTGCTTCTTTTTTTCAAAAAAGAAGCGCTTCCCTTCACTTCAATCTGACTTGTCCTGAACCCATCAATTTCTAAGGACCAACCATGACCGTTGCCAAACTTTCCGACCTGCTGGTCGAGCCCTGCGTGCGCGCTGCCCTGCTTGAGGATCTCGGCCGTGCCGGGGACATCACCACCGATGCAGTGATCGAACCCGGCACGCAGGCGCGTGTCGCCATGGTGGCGCGGGAACCGGGTGTTATCGCCGGGCTGGATTTTTCCCGTCTCGCTTTCTCGCTGGTCGATCCGGCCATTACGTTTGACGTGCTGAAGCCTGACGGATCCCGCGTGGTTCCCGGCGAGGTGATCGCAAAAATTGCCGGGCCGGCGCGGGGCATTCTTACCGCCGAGCGCGTCGCGCTTAATTTTTTAGGCCGGCTCAGCGGCATCGCCACCGCGACGGCGGGCATCGCCTACAGCATCCGCCACACCAAGGCGAAAATCACCTGCACACGCAAAACCACGCCGGGGCTGCGCTTTGCGGAAAAATACGCGGTGCGGGCCGGTGGCGGCGCTAACCATCGTTTCGGCCTGGATGACGCGGTGCTGATCAAGGACAACCATATCGCCATTGCCGGCGGGGTCGCCATCGCCATCCGCCGCGCCCGCGCGCAGATCGGCCATCTGGTGAAAATCGAGGTCGAGGTCGACAATCTGGCGCAGCTGGACGAGGCGCTGACCGAGCATCCGGATGCCGTGCTGCTGGATAATATGGGCCCCGAAATGCTGCGTGAGGCGGTGGAGCGTATCGGCGGCCGCGCCATTGCCGAGGCATCCGGCCGGGTGAATGCGCAGACCGCCCCCGCGATCGCGGAAGCGGGCGTGGACCTGATCTCTGCAGGCTGGCTGACCCATAGTTCGCGGGTTCTGGATATCGGCCTTGATTTCGCCGGGTGAAAAGCAGCCGCTTTTTTGAAAAAAAGCGGCGCAAAAAACTTTTGGCTGAGCTGGGCCGGTAGCGGCGAAACCAGCACGGCCAAGTTTTAAAAAGCTATCTTGCTTGCCCGTTACGGCGTTTGTGCCAACCGTGCCACGGCGCGTTGGAACAAGGCTTCATCTCCGGTGGCACGCATCAGCACCAGCGCGCCCTGGATGCCGAGCACAATATTTTCCGCCACTTCGGAAGCGGTTTTTTCATCCTGGCCGGCGCGGGTGAGCGCGCCGGCCAGTGCGATAACCCAACGGCCAAAATAACGGCTGATCGCCTGCGGAAAACGATCCCGCGTTTCGTCCAGGGCGAAGGCGCCGACCAGGCAGATGCGCCGGCCGGAACGAAAATACTCGTCCACCGCCCGCCACATTGTTTCGATTGCGGCCTTCGGCTCGCCCTCTTCCAGCGGCTTGAACACATGCTCGACGAACCAGCGGTCGACATGGTCGAGCACCGCCGCCGCCATCTCCTCCTTCCCCCCGGGGAAAAAGTGATACAGGCTGCCTTTGCCGAGGCCGGTGCGCGCAGTGATGCGGCTGAGCGTCGCCCCCTCATAGCCAAGCTCCCGAAACACCTCGGCGACCAGAGGGATCGCGTCCGCCCGTTCGAACACCGTTTTTACCACCGATGCGCTCCAGCCAGGCCGCGGTTAAAGGCCGAGTTCGGTGAGGCCTGGATGATCGTCCGGACGGCGGCCGAGCGGCCAGAAGAACTTGCGCTCGCTCTCCTGGATCGGCCGGTCGTTGATGCAGGCGAAGCGGCGCTGCATCAGCCCTTCGGCGTCAAATTCCCAGTTCTCGTTGCCGTAGGAGCGATACCAGTTGCAGCTGTCGTCATGCCACTCATAGGCATAGCGCACGGCGATACGGTTATCCGTGAACGCCCACAGCTCCTTGATCAGCCGGTAGTCAAGTTCCTTGGCCCATTTGCGGGTCAGGAAAGTGACGATCTCCGCCCGGCCGTTGACGAATTCCGCGCGGTTCCGCCAGCGGCTATCCGGCGTGTAGGCCAGCGAGACTCGCTGCGGATCGCGGCTGTTCCAGCCGTCCTCGGCCAGACGGATTTTTGCGGTCGCGGTTTCCAGGGTGAAGGGGGGAACGAGGTCAGCCATAAACACCTCCTTTAGTGTACCAATCGGTTTTTTCTTTACCGATCAGTTTGACTTTCGTCAAGAAAAACCGCCGCCCTGGCAGGGCGGCGGTTTTTCGGTTTCGGCCGTGTCAGCGTTATGTCGTCACCAACTCGATCTCGTTACGGATCGTGCCAATCCGGTCGATCTCGGTTTCCATGATGTCGCCGGGTTTCAGGAATTCCGGCGGGGTGCGGGCGGCGCCGATGCCAGAGGGCGTGCCGGTGGCGATGATGTCCCCCGGCTCCAGCGTCAGGCCGAGCGAAAGTTCCGCGATCAGGCGGGGAATTTTAAAATACATCTGCCGGGTGTTGATGTGCTGCTTGACCACGCCGTTCACCCGCGTGGTCAGGTTCAGGTTGTTGTAGTCGATCTCGTTGGCCGGGACGATCCAGGGGCCGATCGGGCCATGACCATCCAGGCTCTTGCCCTTGAACCATTGCCCGCCATGGTCCTGCTGCATGTCGCGCGCCGTGGTGTCGTTGATCACGGCGTAGCCGAACACGTAGTTCATCGCCTCGCTCTCGGGGACATTGGTGCCATGCTTGCCGATGATCACCGCCAGCTCGCCCTCCCAGTCGATCTGCGTCGAAACCGCGGGGTTGAAGGGGATCGGGTCGAACGGGCCGTTCACCGTATGCGTGTCCTTGGTGAAGAACACCGGATGCGCCGGCAGCTTGGCCTTGGCGGCACGGGCGGTGAGGCTCTCACCGAAATGCTCCAGGTAATTCCAGCCCACCGCATAGACATTGCGCGCCGGCACCGGGATCGGCGCAAGGAGCCGCACGCTGTTGACGGAAACGCCGTGACCGTAGGCGGCGCATTGCCTTGCCTGGGCGAGCGCGTCCGGCCCGGCGGCGATCAGCGAGATCATGCTCGACGGATCGAAGCCGAGCGTCACGTTGGCGGCGCGGGCAGCGGCGCCGACATCCACGACCATCCCCTGCCCCGTGACCACGCCGATGCGCGGCGCATCACCCGGAACCGGACTGAAAGTGACAAGGCGCAGCGCCTCGCGACCATGGCTGGGGGGCGGAACCAGAATATCGGTTTTCGCCACGGCCGGCGTGGCCATCAGCGCTCCCGCCGCCACGGTGCCCAATTTAAGAAAATCACGACGCACGCTATCCATATTTCCGCTCCCTGTTGTTATTCTGGCCGGCATCCTGCCGGCATTCAAAGATTTCATGGTGACGATCTGGCGGATGGCCTTGCCTTCGCGCAGCCGGTCCATGCCGAGATTGATATCCTCCAGCCCCAGCCGGTGCGTGACCAAACGGTCCACCGGCAGGAGCCCGCGACGGTACAGGCCGATATAGCGCGGCAGATCGCGGATCGGCACGGCGCTGCCCATATAGGAGCCGCGGATCGTGCGCTCCTCGCCGGTGAGGGTGACCGCGGGGATGGCGAACATCGCCTGCGGCGGCGGCAGGCCGGCGGTGACGAGTTCGCCGCCGCGCCGGGCGATGCGGTAGCCAAGTTCCAGCGCGGCCACCGCGCCGGCCAGTTCCAGCACGGTTTCAACACCGCCATTGGTGGCATCGCGCACCGCCTGCACGACATGCTCGTCCCGGGCGTTGAACACATCGGTCGCGCCGAAGGCTTTCGCGGTTTCCAGCTTGTCCGGGTTGGCGTCGATGGCGATGATGCGGCCCGCCCCGGCGGCGATCACGCCGAGCAGCCCGGCCAGGCCAACGCCGCCCAGGCCGATGACGGCGACGGTGCTGCCAGGGCGGACCTTGGCGCTGTTGAATGCAGCCCCTACGCCGGTGAGCACGGCGCAGCCGAACAAAGCGGCCTCCTCCAAAGGCAGATCCGGCGCCACCTTGATCAGCGAATGGCGCGACATCACGGCATGTTCGGCAAAGCAGGACACGCCGGTCTGGTGGCTGAGCGGCACGCCCTCGCAGCTGAGACGCCGCGCGCCGGAGAGCAGCGTGCCGTTGACATTCGCCTGGCCGCCGGGCTCGCACAGAGCCGGCCGCCCCTCGGCGCAGGGCAGGCAATGGCCGCACATCGGCACGAACACCGAGACGACATGATCGCCCGGCTGCAGATCCTCGACCAGCGGGCCGACCGCCTCGACGATGCCGGCGGATTCGTGGCCGACGACCATCGGCAGCGGCCGCGGCCGCACGCCCTCGACCACCGAAAGGTCGGAATGGCAGATGCCCGCGGCAACGATGCGCACCAGCACCTCGCCGGGACCGGGCGGGGCGAGATCCACCATCTCGATGCTGAGCGGTTTTGTGTCCACATAAGGATAGGCCAGGCCGGACTGGCGCAGCACGGCGGCGCGCGTCTTCATGCCGCGTGGCGCCCAAAGATCTGATATACGCGATGATTTACTTGCCTCTCCCCCCTGCCCACCAATCGCCGGCCTGCGCGAAACGCACCGCCCGCCTCTGACATTACGACAAGAAAACTTTCCACCGCGAAACAGCGACCCTGCCTCATAACGTCCTGTGGTTTACTCTTGCTTATCTTTTGCTGATCAGAGTGTGGCGGAAAAATTTCTCTGTCAATTGCGGGGGGCGGGCGTCATCCCGGTGCGGCAGGATCGCGCAAGCCCTGCCCGCCCTGCTTGAGCTTTTCCACCCGTTCGGAAAAGGCCGCAACGAGTTCGGCGAGGCGCGCCACCGCAAGCAGGTATATGAATACCGGGCGGCCGCGCGCCTATGCCACCCTAGCCTAGCAAGATCCCGGCGCGCTGAAAGATCGGCAGCCGCGCCGCGATGACCTGCGCCACGGTCTGGCGCAACACCTCTCGCGTTTCGGCCGGATTGGCCGGCGCGCCGTCCTGCATCGGCAACAGTCCACGCTCCATAAGGACCGCCGCCAGACGATCGACGAGCGGCATCAGATCGTCTGGCACCCCTGCTGCGCATTCCTCGACGATCATCGTCTCGAACGCCTCCGCCGGCAACGCCGTCCCGAGCCGCGGCGCGACCAGGAATTTCAGCGCGCCACCATGGCGATTGTGCTGGCTGATCACGCGGTTCAGCGCTTGCGCATTCGCCATTTGCGCAGCACTCGGCTGCGGGCTCGGCGTCGGATGCGCGAAACTGTTCGAACACAGCACGCTGAGGATCTCCCTTGTGCCGCCCCGATTGCCGATGCTCCGGCGCAGCTCTCCGACGGCCAACGGCCCCGCGCGCAGGCGCTCGAGCACCGGGCCGTACACATCCATGTTCAGCCTCCTGCCGCCATCGGCGCCGGTGTTCATGGCAACCGCGGCCTCATTGTTGTTGCCAAGGTCGGTGAGCACGATCTCATCGAGCAGGGCAGCCAGCTCGCCGGCCAACGGCTTGTCGGCACCACGGCGATACAGGTCCCGGCGGAAGGTCCGCGCGGCACCGAGATCGCGCAGGACCTCCTTCAGGCGGACATCATTTGTTTTCGCGATGAGGTCCACGACGCCCGGCGGCGCGGAGAGGAGATCGATGTTTTCGACCAGCGTCGCGCTGCCGATGAAACCGCATTTCGCCTCTTCCATGTCGCGCGCCACCGCGTCGAACGACATCGGGTCCCATGTGGCGTGCAGAAACTCGTGAGCCAGATAATGCGGGTCCATCTTGCCAACATGTTCGACCCGCGCCGCCACCAGCGGGTTATGCGCGAAGAACGCCGCGTCCCCGCGTGTCAGCTCGGTCACGAAACCGAGCGCCCCCTGGACCGCCGCCTCCGCGGACCCTGGATGGAGTTCGCTGAACAGCCGCATCAGGCGTTGCACGGGTTGCATCGCAGCCCAGCCGGCCAGGCCGTTGTAGCTCACATAGACCACGCCGCCGGGGGCAAGCCGGTCGCGGATGAACTTCAGTACATAGGCCCGCTGGGTCGAGGAGACCCAGCTCCACACGCCATGCAGCACGATGAAATCCATCGGCGGCAGCGCCTCGCGCGGCGCTTCCGCCAGCGCCGCGAAGGAGGTCTCGGCGAAGGTGACATTGCTGAGCCCGGCGCGCGCCGCCATTGTCCGCGCATTGTCGATATGGGAAGGGTTGAAGTCGAAAGCGAACACTTCCGCCTCCGGATGGCACGCGGCCACGTTGATCGCAGTGAAGCCTTGCCCGCAGCCAAGGTCGCACCAGCGGAACGGCCGATCGATGCGCGGCGGCCGATGCCCACCGAGCAGCGTCGCCATCGACAACCAGGCCGGGGTGGTCTGCCGGTAGAATTCTGTGGTGTAGGCGACGTCAGCCAGATAGCCGTCGGTCCAGTCGGTCATGGTCGTCCATTTAAACAGTGTGGGGCCGCTAATGCACCAGCCATGGCGCGAATGCCAGACAAAGCGCGGCGTCTTAAAACCAGACGTGACGCGCCGTCTGGCGAAGATCACGCCAAGGGCCGCACGCAGAGTTAGTGCAAACAAACGTGAACATGCGGTTTCGTTTCGGCCGCCTTTCCTGAACATTTTTCGAGCCCGATCGATGACAGAGCTTGTAACAGACCGTCATGCCTCCGACTTGGCGCCGTGGCCGTGCCTTCGTCTGCGATCGCGTGCCGACACATTTTGACTATAGTAAAAATATCGTTGACATCCGGATGCCGGCCGGCCTAGAGTGCTGACCCTAACGCTTCGATCCGGTCCCTCGACGCGCTGCACCGCAGCTTTCCGCGCGTCAGCAGGGAACGATACGTTAGAATAGGCACACTAGTTTTGGGCAATTCGTGAGACCAAGATCGTGAATGGTGCAGAAGCAGTCAACTCCCTGGGCGCGTTGGCGCACGAGACCCGGCTGGCGATTTTTCGCCTGCTGGTGGAGCGCGGGCCCGACGGACTTTCAGCGGGCGCGATCGCCGAAAGCCTGGGAATGCCCCCCTCGTCTTTTACCTTTCATGTGCAGAATCTGCATCGCGCTGGCCTGGTCACGCAGCGCCGTGTCAGCCGGCAACTCATCTACGCGGCTGATTACGACCGCATGAACGGCCTGGTCGCCTTTCTGACCGAGAATTGCTGCGGCGAGGCCAGGACGGCCTGCGCGACCGCCTGCAATCCGGCGCAAGTGCCCTCCCCGGCCACGCCATGAAAATCCGCATGAAACGCCCGCCGACGCATTTTGGGCATTGGCCGGAGGCCGCTTAATGTCAGCAACCGATATCATCATTTACCACAACCCCGATTGCGGCACCTCGCGCAATACGCTGGCGATGATCCGCAATGCCGGCATCGAGCCGCATGTCGTCGAATATTTGAAAACCCCGCTCTCGCGGGCCTTGCTGCTGCAACTCATCGCGCGCGCCGGCCTCACGCCGCGCGCTCTGCTGCGCCAGAAAGGCACGCCCTACGCGGAACTCGGCTTGGACGATCCGGCACTGAGCGATGAACAACTGCTCGACGCCATGATGGCGCACCCGATCCTCATCAACCGCCCGCTGGTGGTCAGCCCGCTCGGGGTCAGGCTATGCCGGCCATCCGAGACCGTGCTGGAGATCCTGCCCGCGCCGCAGTGTGGCGCGTTCGCCAAGGAAGACGACGAAGCCGTCATCGACGCCGCAGGAAACCGCATCAGCTAACGGCGCCCGCGCAAAACCCAAGGATACCCAGATGCTGGCGCTCGCCATCTTCCTCATCACGCTCGTCTTTGTCATCTGGCAGCCGCGTGGCCTTGGCATCGGCTGGAGCGCGATGGGCGGCGCAGTCATCGCTTTGCTCACCGGCGTCATCCACTGGCACGACGTGCCGGTTGTCTGGCATATCGTCTGGGATGCCACCTTTACCTTCGTCGCGCTGATCATTATTTCCCTGCTGCTCGATGAGGCCGGGTTTTTCCAATGGGCGGCGCTGCATATCGCGCGCTGGGGGGATGGCCACGGACGCCGCCTGTTTCCGCTGATCGTGCTGCTCGGCGGCGTGATCGCCGCGGTCTTCGCCAATGACGGGGCGGCATTGCTGCTGACGCCGATTGTCGTCGCGATCCTGTTGCGGCTGGAATTTACGCCGGCGCAGACTTTGGCCTTTGTGGTGGCGACGGGCTTTGTCGCCGACACGACCAGCCTGCCGTTTATCATTTCCAACCTCGTCAACATCGTAAGCGCCAATTACTTCCACATCACCTTCAACCGCTACGCAGTGGTGATGCTGCCGGTGGATCTCGTGGCGCTGGCCGCGACGCTCGCGGTTCTTTGGGCCTGTTTCGGCCGCCAGGTGCCGCCGCGTTACGCGCTTAAAAAACTTGAAACGCCTTCGCACGCGCTTCATGATCACCTCATTTTCCGCGCGGCCTTTCCTCTGCTGGCCCTGCTGCTCGTCGCCTATTTTCTGTTGGCGCCACTTGGCGTGCCGGTCTCGGTCGTCACCTGCGGTGGCGCGTTTGTGCTCCTGGCTCTGGCGGGACGCTGGCACAAACATGGGCACGGTGCCGTCATCTCTGTCAGAAAAGTGCTGCACGGTGCGCCCTGGCAGATCGTGATTTTCTCGCTCGGCATGTATCTGGTTGTCTACGGCCTGCGAAATGCCGGGCTCACCACCCATCTGGCCGATGCGCTGATCTGGCTGTCGGGTCATGGCCTCTGGGCGGCGACCATCGGCACCGGGTTCGGGGCGGCGATCCTGTCCTCGGTCATGAACAACCTGCCGAGCGTGCTTATCGGGACCTTGTCCATTGAGCAGGCCCATGGCGTTCCGGCGCTGACACGGGAGCTGATGATCTATGCCAATATCATCGGCTGCGATCTGGGGCCGAAATTCACGCCGATCGGCAGCCTGGCCACGCTGCTCTGGCTCAATGTCCTGTCGCGCAAAGGCATTTCGATCGGCTGGGGACAATACATGAAGATTGGGCTTTTGATCACGCCGCCAGTGCTGCTGGTGGTGCTCATCGCCCTGGGCGTGTGGCTGCAAATTCTCGGCCCGGCATGAGCGTGGACGCGAAAGACGACCAGCCTGAAGAGCCGAGCGTGCCGAACGCCTAGGAAGAATTTGACGATGCCGGGCGCATGAAGCCTTCGGCGAATGACGACAGGGTTGTAGATGTGATGGACGACTTGCTGCGCTTTACCCGGCTCCTGCGCGACCGGCCCGATGACCTCGCTGACCGTACCAGTGAACGAAAAACCCGGTTCACGCTTTCGGACCAGCTTTGATGAGCTTCCGCCCAAAACTTCCCTTCCTGCGGGGGCAGCCTGTCATCGTCAGCACGCTGGGCATCACCCAGACGCTGGCCTGGGCCTCGACCTATTACCTTCCCGCCGTCATGGCGGGGCCGATCTGCAAGAGCCTGCATATCTCCGACACCTGGTTCTTCGGCATGTTTTCGGCAGCCTTGTTGCTCTCCGGGCTGTTGGCACCAGCCGCGGGGCGCATGATCGACCGGCGCGGCGGCCGTGATGTGCTTGCCGCAACCAATCTGATTTTTGCCCTCGGGCTGATCGCGCTCTCGATGGCCTCGGGGCTCGTTAGCCTGGCGCTCGCTTGGGCGATCATCGGCGTTGGCATGGGTTTTGGCCTCTACGAAGCGGCGTTCGCCACCGCGACCGGTCTGCTGGGGCGCAACGCGCGCAGCGCCATCACCGGCATCACCCTCTTCGCCGGGTTCGCCAGCACCATTGGCTGGCCGACAACCTCCCTGTTCATCCATGAATTCGGCTGGCGCGGCGCCTGCCTGGGCTGGGCGGTCCTGCATCTGGCACTGGGGCTGCCGTTGAACCGCTTCCTTGTTCCCCGCCAGAAACCGGTCAAAGTCGAGGAAGGCCCAGATCCCGTTCCCTTGCCGGCGAACGTGCCCACCACCATGATCATTCTCGCCGGCGTGTTCGCCGCCTGCTGGTTCGTCTCGGTGGCCATGGCCACCAATCTGCCCCGCCTGCTCCAGGCGCTTGGCGCCACGCCAGCGGCGGCCATCGATGCCGCGGCTTTGGTCGGGCCGGCGCAGGTCGGCGCCCGGCTGATCGAATTCGGGCTGCTGCGCCGCGCCTCGCCGCTGATCTCCGCCAGGCTCGCCGCGGCCCTGCACCCGGTCGGCGCGGCAGGGCTGGTGATTTTTGGCGCGCCTGCCGCCATTCTGTTCAGCCTCCTCCATGGCGGCGGCAACGGCTTGCTGACCATCGCGCGGGGCACGCTGCCTTTGGCCTTGTTCGGGGCCCAGGGCTATGGGCTGCGCGTAGGCATTCTGGCGGCGCCGGGGCGGATTTTGCAGGGCGGCGCGCCGCTGCTGTTCAGCCTCGTGCTGGATCATGGCGGCCCGTATGACGCGCTATGCCTATCCGGCGGGCTCAGCTTCCTGGCGCTAATCGCCTTGATGTTCGTGGGACGGCCGGCCGCACAGCCGGCCGAAGCGAAGGCCTGAGCGCGCACAACGCCGCCCCCTTTCCTGCGGGGGGCGGCGTTTGCGGTCGTTAAAGCGCGTGCGGTGCGGACAGCCAGGGGATGGCGGCGACCAGTAGCAAGGCCACGAAGATGGCCGCCATATAAGGCCAGATTTTGGTCAGCGCCTGATCGCTCGGCGTGCGGGCGATCAGGCTGCTCTGGTAAAAACCAACGCCGAAAGGCGGTGAGAAGAGGCCGATTCCCATCGCCAGAATGGCGACGATCGCGTACTGGACGACGTTGATGTTGAGCTGCTGGGCGATGGGAAACAGCAGCGGGCCGAACAGAACCATCGCCGGCAGACCTTCCAGCACGCTGCCAAGAATGATGAACAGCACGATCGAGGCGAGCATGAAGCCGGTTCGTCCTCCCGGCAGGGCGGTCATGACTGTGGTCAAGGCCTGTGCGAACCCAGCTTGTGTCAAAGCCCAGGCCATGACCGACGCGGTCCCGATGATCAGCAGAATAGCGCCGGAAAGTGCCGCCGTTTCTGTCAGGAGCGCAAACACGCGGCGCCACTCGAACTGCCGGTAGACGAAGATGCCGATCAGGACCGAATAGACCACGCCGACTGTTGCCACTTCCGTCGCTGTGGTGATGCCGGCGAGCACGGCGTAACGAATGAGCACTGGGAGCACGAGGGCCGGAAGCGAGATGACGAACAGGCGGCCGGTTTGCCGCGGCGGGCTTTTATCGCCCTGCGCCTTATCCTTGCGCGTGCGGAAAGCGATCACCGCGATCAGCGCCAGGGCGGCGATGCCGGCGGGCAGCAGGCCGCCGCTGAACAGCGCCTGGGTGGACACGCCGGTAACGGCGCCGACGATGATGAGCACGAGGCTGGGCGGAATGGTCTCCGACATCGCCGCCGACGCGGCGAGCTGAGCCACGAGCTCGCCCGGGGCCACGCCGCGGCGCTTCATCTCCGGCAGGAGCACCGGCGCGATGGCGGCCTGGTCCGCGGCCTTGGAGCCGGAAATACCGGCAACCAGATACATCGCGCCGATCAGCGAATAGGACAGGCCACCGCGTTTATGACCAACAAGGGCGTTGAGAAAATTGACCAGCGCACGGGCGATACCGGTCATTTCCAGCAACAGGCCGAGCACGATAAACATCGGCACGGCGAGCAGCTCGATTGAAGACATCCCCTGGTCCATCTGGCTGATCAGCACCGAGAGCGGGATGGACGAGGTGTAGAAGAGATAGGTTATCGTCGAGATGCCGAAGCTGAACGCGATGGGCACGCCCGCGAGAATGCACAGCCCCGTCACGCCGACAAAGAAGATCACCAGATCGGCATTGCCGATATTGCTGAACACGTCTTCGAGCGACCAGAACAGCACGCCGATCCCGGCGATCACGGCGATGGCCACGCCCAGATCGAGCAGCGTCGCGCTCTTAAACAGCCGGTAGACTGCGCAGAGCAGGAGCATCGCGAAGGCGACCAGCTCGCCGATGATCTCCCAAGAGCCGGGGATCTGCAAAGCCGGCGTGGTGATCGCCTGTTGCTGTTCCATATAGCCGTAGCCGGGAACGACGATCGCACCGACAACCAGCAGGATGATGAGCGAGGAAATCCGCCCCAGGAAGTTCTGGACTTTTTGGGGAAGCACGCCGGAGATGACGGTCATGCGCATATGCTCATCGCGGCGATAGGCGACGACCGCGCCGAAACTGACGAGCCAGAGGAACAGAATTTCCGCCAGCTCGTCGCTCCAGACGAGCGGATGGTTAAGCACGTAACGAAACACCACCCCGGTAAAAAGGATGATGATTTCGATGAGCACCAAGGCGGCCGCCAGGACCGAAGCGACGAGACCTGCAGCGCCATCAAGCCAGGCCAGGACGCCGATCGTTTTGGTTCGGATCAAGGTCATCGAGTTTCTTCCGGGCGGACCGCTTGGCACATGTTCAGGAAAGCGTGCCGGTATATTGCTCCAGGGCGCTCCAGAGCTTGTCGCCGAACTTGCCTTGCCATTGCCGGTAGAAGCCCGCTTGCACCAACGCGGCGCGGAACGGCGCGGTGTCCGGCGTGTTGAAGCGAAGCCCATCCTTGGTCAGTTTGACTTCAAGAGAATTGTTCAGCGCATCGCTATCCGCGCGTTGCAAAGGCGCCTGCCGGTTGAAGGCATTTTCCACGATCGCCTGATATTTGGCGGGAAGGCCGGCCCAGAAATTGGCGTTCATGAGCAGCCAGTAACCAACCCACATATGGTTGGTCACCGAACAATATTTTTGCACCTCGTAGAATTTTTGTGTCGAGATGTTGGAAAGCGGGTTTTCCTGGCCTTGCACCACACCGGTCTGCAGAGCGGTGTAGAGTTCCGCAATGTTCAGGCTGACGGGCGAAGCGCCTAGGGACTGAAAGAGTGATTCCGAAATCGGGCTGGGCGGAACACGGATTTTGAGGCCATGCAGATCGTCCGGCGTGTTGATCGGCTTGTTGCTGGTGGTGATCTGCCGGAAGCCTTCGTCCCAGACCATCTTCATCGGGTGCAGCCCGATACGTTCGATGTCCGCACGGACGATGTCGCCCACCGCGCCGTCGAGCGCCTTCCAGGCGGTCTGCGTGTCCTTGAAGGCGAAGCCGACATTGTCGATTGCGGCGGTGGGAACCAGCGTGGCGAGGATATTGTCGCCGATGGCCATCATCTGGATTGCGCCGGAGCGGATTTCCGCCAGCATATGCGTGTCGTTGCCAAGCTGGCTGCTGGGAAACACCTGCAACTCGACGGCGCCTTTGGTGGCGGCGGTGATCTCCTTGCCCGCTTCGATGGCGCGCAGTGTCGTCGGGTGATCCGGCGCCAGATCGACACCGAATTTAATGACGTAGCGCCGCGCAGCCGATACCGGCCGGAGCGAAGCCAGCGTGCCGGCGGCGGACGCCGCGGCTACGAAAGTTCTGCGGGAAAGGGTCGACATGTATCCTCCATCTGTTAATTCGCGGCAAGCAATTTGTCCTGCACTGTAGTTTACAGGTTTGAATCGTCAACGGTTTGCTGAACGGCCACGCTAAATTATGTTGCACTACCCACAGCTTAGAGCTGTGATCGGTTTCAGTGAAAACAGCAAAGCAGCCGCTTTTTTGAAAAAAAGCGGCGCAAAAAATTTTGGTTCCTCTGGGCCGGTGGCAGTGAAACCAGCACGGCCCAGTTTAACAAAAGTTTTTTTGGCTTCTTTTTGTTCACAAAAAGAAGCCTTCCTCTTCGCTTCGACATGACCTGTCCTAAACCGATCACGCTCTAGCTCATCTCAGATGCGTCATCAGCGGCATCCGTCGGTAAATTGAATGACGCGGCGGATCATGCGCAGATTTGCATAATCGATCATTTTTCCGTCGACCGTTACCGCCCCCTGGCCGGCGCGCGCGGCATCCTCCATGGCGGCAAGCACTTTTCGGGCGAAGGCGACTTCTTCTGGAGACGGAATGAACGCATCGCGCGTCGGCTCGATCTGGCTGGGATGGATCACCTGCTTGCCATCGAACCCCATGGCAGCGGCCTTGCGTGCCGTGGCGGCGGTCATCGCCGCGTCGCGATAGGCGCCGCACGGCCCGTCGATCGCCTGCAGGCCAAAGGCGCGCGCCGCGACCAGCAGCCGCATCATCGGATAGGCGAAGAGGTCGAGAGGAACCTCGCTGACCTGACCAAGCGTTTTCTCGGCGTGGCGGTAACCTGGCGGCGAAGCGCCGATTTCAGGACTGCGTGCGCCGATCGACGCCGCGAAATCCCCGACGCCCAGATGCAGCGCCCTGACCAGCGGGTCCGCCACGGCAAGCTGTTCCACATTGACGAGGCCAAGCGCGGTCTCGATCAGCAATTCCAGTGCGACCGGCGCAACGCGGTTGCCGCTTTTGGCGCGCAATGCCCCGGCCAGCGCCAGAATATCGGCCGGATGTTCGGCCTTGGGGATGATGACCGCATCGAGCCGGGGGAGTGCCGCGAGGGCGTCGATCTCCCGCGAGACCCACGCGCTATCGACCGCGTTCAAGCGCACCGAGACGCTTTTATGCCCCCAGTCCAGCTCGGCCAGCGCCTGCACGGCGGCGTCCAGCGCGGCTGCCTTTTCACCGGGCGGCACAGCGTCCTCGAGATCCATGAACACCGCATCGGCCGCGGAGGCGGCAGCACTTTGCACCAGCCGGTGGCGATGCGCCGGAACGGCCAGATAGGTCCGCACGGGACGGGCATCCGCGCTCATGGCTTTGGCTCCGCGAAGCCCAACTCCGCCAGGATCGCCGCGGTGTGCTGGCCGATCCCGGGCACCCCCCCCATCACGGGCATCATTCCTGGAATGGTGACCGGCGGCAGAAAGCCCATGACCGGGCCGGTCGGAGAGTCGACCTCCTTCACGCGGCCACGGTGATGCAGTTGTTCGTGCTCCAGAAACGCTTCCACCGTGTTCATATGCGCGTTGGCGATTCCGGCCCGATCCAGCCGCTCCAGAACCTCGGTGCTGGTCAGCGCCGCGAAATGCCGCTCGATCATCTGCTCCAGCAGCTCGCGGTTCTCCATGCGCAGCGGGTTGGTCCGAAACCGCGGATCCTCCGCGAATTCGGCATCATCCAGAATCCCGGCGCAAAACGCTGCCCATTCGCGCGCGTTCTGGATCCCGAAAAACACGGTTTTGCCGTCGCCCGCGCGGAACGGGCCATACGGGGCGATGGTGGCGTGCTTGGTGCCGGTGCGCCGCAGCGGCTTGCCGGCCCCCTTGGTATAGAAGGCGGGATAGCTCATCCATTCGGCGATCGAGTCGAACAGCGAGACCTCGAACGCCGTGCCCTTGCCGGTGCGCGCACGGTTGTACAGGGCCATCAATATGCCGTTGAGAATGTACATGCCGGTGGCGATATCGACGATCGCGATGCCGGCTTTCGCAGGCTGCTCTTCCGTGCCGTTGATCGAGAGAAAACCAGCCTCGCATTGCACCAGCAGATCGTAAGCCTTTTTCTGGCTGTACGGGCCGCTGCTGCCATAACCGGAAACATCGCAGGCGATCAGTTTCGGGAAGCGGGAAACCAGCGTCGCCGCGTCCAGCCCCAGCCTTTTGGCGGCACCGGGGGCCAGGTTCTGGATGAACACATCGGCCTTCGGCAGCAGCGCGTCGAGGATTTGTTTGCCTTCCGGCGTTTTGATGTCGAGCGCCAGACTTTCCTTGGAGCGGTTGGTCCAGACGAACTGGCTCGACATGCCGTTCATCACCTGATCATAATCGCGGCAGAAATCGCCTTTGCCCGGCCGCTCGATCTTGATCACGCGCGCCCCCCAATCAGCCAGGTGGCGGCTGGCCAGCGGCGCGGCGATCGCCTGCTCCAGCGAGACCACGGTAATACCGGAGAGCGGCAGATCTGCCTGGTCGGTTGGCATGGTATTTTCCCCCATAGTTTTTGGCGTCGTATCTCCGGCAGTCTAGCGTTGCGCGGGCGCCTGCCAATTGCTCTGGCTGGCATTGGGGGTATAGGTGAAAACTATACCTGCCGCGGCGGAAGACCCGTCGCGGTGTAGATAAGCATTGGTCGCGCATGGGTAAGAACGCCATCGGAAAAATCGATTTTCGGCAGCTCCGCTATTTCGTGAGCGTGGTCGATATGGGCAGCCTGTCGAAAGCGGCGGGGGCGCTCTCGATCACCCAGCCCTCGCTGACGCAACAGATTACCGGCATGGAACATACGCTCGGGGTCCCATTGCTGATCCGCAGCGCCGCGGGCGTGCGGCCGACCGATGCCGGCGTCAAGCTGTACCATCATGCCCGGCTGATCCTGCGGCAGATGCAGGAGTTGGAGGCGGATGTGGTGGCCGAGGGCAGCGGGGCCACCGGGCAGGTCGCGGTCGGCTTGCCGACCAGCATCGCCGCGGCCTTGGGCATGGCGCTGGTGGAACGCCTGAACCAGGATCATCCGGGAGTCAGGCTGCAATTGGTCGAAAGTTATAGCGGCTATTTGAGCGAACTGCTGGCCAATGGCCGGCTCGATATGGCGGTGCTGTTCCGGCAGGCGGAAACGCCGGGGCTGTATACAAGGCCACTGTTCATCGAGCAGCTTGCGGTTTTCGGCGTGCCGCTGATCGGGGATCCGGACAGTGCGACCTGCGACCTGACGCGGCTCGCCGGCGTGCCTTTGGTGCTTCCCGGCCGACTCAACGGCCTGCGGATTCTGGTCGAACGCGCTTTTGCGCAGGCGGGGATCGCGTTGAATGTGGTTGCCGATGTCGATTCACTGCCGGTCATGCTGGCGATGGCCGAGCAGGGTAAGATTGCGACCATCAACTCAGTGGGTGTGGCGCGCGTTGCGACAGGACGGATTTTGCGCCGCCGCCTTGTCAATCCATCGATCGAACGTCCGGCCAGCCTCTGCCGGCCGACCAATATCCCGCAAACCGCCGCGGCCTTGGCCGCGGAGGAAACAATTCGGACATTGGTGCGCGAGCGCGCCGCGCTGTGGGATATCCGCAGCGGCGCCCGCGAGAGTCCGGCACGCTTGGATCAAAGCAGGAAAGCGGCCGCTTTTTGAAAAAAGCGGCGCAAAAACTTTTGCGCCTTTGGGCCATGGGTTGGACCGGTGAAATAGCCCGCGGCCAAAATTGGCAAAGTTTTTTTGCTTCTTTTTGTTCACAAATAGAAGCCTTCCCCACGCCAATTTCAGGCCAGCGCTGTTACATCGGCGGCACCAGAGCGTTCATCCCCACATCGGTACGTGGCGGTCATCATGCTGCCGTCTTCATCGGCATCAAGGCTCCTTTCGTTCTATGTTCACTTCGCTTGCATCCGCGCGGCCGGATGGCAGCGCGAACGAGCGTATGGGGCGAGCTGGGATTTAGCAGAGCCGCGCGCCAATTGGGTTAGATGCCGGTCGTCAGCTGCCTGCGGATCTGATTGGCGAGCGGATGCAGGATCTCCGGCGCGGTGTTTCCCACCAGGCTGAAGCCGATGCCGTTATGCGCCCAGGAAAATCCGGTCATCGGGCCCGAGGCCGACTGCGTCATGGTCTTCGTGTTTTTGTCTGTGTCCATCGGCCGCACCAGCATCACCAGCCGGTTGCCAAGGTCGTTATCGTACATCAGCAGGCCGGCAGGCCCATGCGCCGTGGCCACGAGCCTGCCGCCCATGAAACGGTAGCCAGAGGCCGACAGGTCGGGCGGCTTGAGGGCAATGTTCAGGCGGCTGGCAATCCAATCCATCAGCTGGCCGCTTTGGCCGGGCTGGAATTCCACCGGATGCGCCTGGTCATCGCCGAACACGGCATAGTTGGCCGCGGCCTCCTGGGCGAGCGCGGTGATGCCGAGCGGCTCCGTGCCGCTGCCATGCAGCGACCAGCCGCCCACGCCGCCAAGGCCGAACAAAACCAGCGCCGCCGCCGTGGCCCGCCAGCTGCTGAGACGCGAAGGCCGCCACCGCGCCTCCATCAGACGCGCGAGATTCAGCTGCGCCGGAACCGGTTCCTCGGCGATCGGGGCAAAGGCGGCGCGCAGCATGTCGCGCTGGCGCACAAAACCGGCGACGCTGTGCGCCACATCAGGATGCGCCGCCAGATACACCTCAACCTCCCGGCGGCGCGCGGCGCCGAGCAGCTCATCGACATAAGCGTGCAACTCTTCTTCCGTGATCGGCCGGTTGTTCATCATCGTCTCCGCACATTGGACGCCGGTGCCCGCAGCGCCACAACATTCTGTCCATCCATCATCCGGCTGAGCCTCTCCCGGGCGCGTGCGAGCCGGGACATCACCGTGCCTAAGGGAATATCGAGCACCCGCGCGGTATCGGCATAGGAAAGCTGCTCCACCGTCACCAGCAGCAGCACGCTGCGCTGTTCGTCCGGCAACGCCGCCAAAGCCTGTTGCAGATCCCTGTGCCGCAAGCCTTCCTCCTGTAACGCCGGCTGGGCAAAAACGGCGTCATGCACGTCGCCAAGCTCGACCACGTGCCCGCGCCGCTTGCGCTGCCGTAGGCGGTTGATCGCGAGGTTATGCAGGATGGTGAACACCCAGGCGCTTGTGTCGCCCCCCTCGCGCCGCTGGTGCCAGCGGCTGATGACGCGCTCAAGACAGTCCTGCACGAGGTCGTCCGCCGCCGCCGGCTCCCGCAGCAAAGCGCGGGCGTAGCGGCGCAAGGCGGGAATCAACGGCTCGACGAGGCGGATCATCTCGCTCATCCGGGGCCGCCTGGCATCGCGGCGCCAGTCTCTGGCAATTTCATCACTTCTCCTCAGGCGGCAATCGACAGAGCTTGTCCCCTGTAGACGCCAGGGCCCCGCTTTTATTCCCTGCCTATGTATAAAAAAGATTTTTCACGGAATGCCGAGCCGGCGGGAATAATCAACCCGCCCGATGTCTTAGTCCCCGGAACATCGGGGTGACGACGGCAGGATGACCGGAGCGATTGTGATGAACAAGATCATGGCCATGACGCCCCGACCTGCGGGGCGCCGGTCAGAGTGAGACTTCCCACCAAACGCAGGTTCAAAAACCCAAAATCCGTCGTCAACGTGAATGGTGGGAACGTCTATACCGAGGGCATTGGGAGCATCTGGGCGATAATTGGTTAAACGGCTCCTGACCGTGACAGGGATATCCCCCCCCCTCGCCGCTCCGTCCGCCTCGCGGGCGGAATACATGACCGCCCGAGCCTCGGCCAGCGAAAAAGCGGCTGGACAGGCCTTGCCTCAATGCTTCCGGTGCTTCTCGCGCACGATGCGCTCAAGGTCGGTCTCCGGAATACACGCAAAGCTTTCCGTATCGTAAATATGGATGTCCCGTGTGCCCTGTGCGCGCAGATCCCGGACGATGGCGAGCGCTTCTTCCGCTTCTATCCTGGCAAGCCAGCCTTTGGCGCTTTTCAACTTACCAACCTCGATAAGAAACTTCATCGCTTTGTTCCCCCTGCTTGGCTAAACGGCTCCTAGCATGACGGAGCCGGTCGATGAGAGTTTTTTTAGCCCGCCGTCTTCTGATCTCAGCATCCTGGACATAAAACGTGAAGCCGGCGCCGCCTATATACGGCAGATTTTCTGTCCAATCGTTTGGCGGTAACCCGCATTTTTATGTGGCTTGTGCGACTCACTATATTTTGTTTGCTTCGTCAAAAGCTCCTCGTCAATCCTCCCGAGCGCCGTTGCCCTGCCATATACAGTCGCATGCGGATTACGGCTTCATGGCGCTGTTCAACCGCGCTTGAGCAATCGGGCGCGAGCCGAGCTACCGGGGCCGCACGGCGCCCGGAGGGCAACTCGTCTCGCAGACTTCCGCCCAGGCGAGATCACGGGGATCTGCGCCGATCAGGAACCAAACGCGTCTCCATCTGCGTTGGCGCGGGAGATCCTAGCCCGTTTTTATTTCCAACAGCTTCACCAAAGCCCACAACACCTGATTGGCCGGTGTCGGCACCCCGACCTCTCTCCCTTTGCGTACGATATAGCCATTCAAATGGTCGATCTCAGTAGGCTTTCCGCGCGCCAGGTCCTGTGCGGTTGAACTTAACTGCGTCGGCATCGTCAGTGGAATGCCCTCGACGGCGCTCCAGATGTTACCTGGAATAACGACACCAAGCTTGTCCGCAACAGCCATGCATTCCTCAACGACATCTCTGATAACCGCATTGATGCCCGGGGCTTTCACCACCGTTCCGTAATCATCCTGGGAAATCGCCGAGATGGCATTGTAGGCGCAATTAAGAATTATCTTTGCCCAAAGCGCACCGATTGCATTATCTGAAACCGTCGATGGTATTCCCGCTGCCGTTAGCATGGCCGCAAGACCAACGCTTGCCGGCGCAGAACCAAGAACGAGCCCGCCACCGCCATGATGGCGCACGTGACCATGCCCGGCCATGTCGGTCGCCACATAGACGGCAACAGGAATCACGGGCTGCGACAGCAGGGTTTGCAGACGTTCGGCATTATCAACGCTGTTCTGCAAGCTCAACACAGTTGCGTCGGTCGCGAGATGCTCCGCCATCGCTTGCCCGGCTGTTTCCGTAGCCATCGATTTCACGCAGAAAAGCACCAAAGACGCGCCTTGCACCGCGCTTACATCTACGCTGGCGCGCAGTTTAACAACCTGCTGTACACCGCGTGTTTCCAGCAACAGGCCGCGGGCATTGATGGCTTCAACATGCTCCGCTCGGGCGATTAACACAACATCGTGCCCGGCTTGAGCCAGTTTGGCGCCGTAATAGCATCCGACTGCGCCGGCTCCCATGACTGCAATCTTCATACTCATCGCGTTCCCTTAAATGATCACCATGACCTGTTCACAGGTAAGGGAATGGCTTAAAATTGCAATATCGAGCCCCAATACTGATTACGCCGCGTGGTTTTCTTCTCTCCGCTCCCAATCGGCGTTCGCACCTGCCTTTTGAGGCCGCGAGCAATAGTGAAAAGAACGCGCAATATGCTCGTATTGAGCTCATAATTTTTTGTAAACTCTATCGTCTACATCACCTTTGGCATGACCATACGGAGGCACTCATGACAACCACAACCAGACGAGGAAATATGTTCCCACAAAGGGCCATTCCCGAGCTTAAAATTTTCGCGTTCATTTTCGTTCACTTGTACCTCACTCTTGGCATGATCGTTATGATGAAGGCGGCCGTATTGCACACGCATGGCATCGAGTTTTCACCCTGGGGAATTTCCGCGATCAAAGCCGCCATTCTAGCCAAGTTTATGCTTCTTGGCCATGCGCTGAAGCTGGCCGAACACTCCAACGATGCCCCCCTGATCTGGCCAATTTTGCATGGAGCTGCGACGTTTCTTGTTCTTCTTGTTGTCCTGACGATTTTTGAAGAAGTCATCATCGGCGCGCTCCATGGTCGCTCGGTCTCCTCTTAGCTTGGCGAGCTTAGCGGCTCTCATCTCGCTGAAACCGCGGCTGGAATCATCATCATATTATTAGTGCTGATTCCATATTTTGCTTTCCGTGTTCTCGCCGCCGCACTCAGAAACGGAACGCTGCTACACATGTTTTTTGGCAACCTGGCACCGCTGGCGACACGGCAACAGTAACATGACATCATGTTCCGATCCGCTACCAAAGCTTGGCGTTTTGATCCTTCAACTCCGACACGAATACCCGGAAGATCCTCACCCTCTAATGGTTTGCGCTTCCACCTGCATCCTGAATTTGCCTTAACACCGCGTCCAAGTTGAACGAGGCCGGCTTCTGGCGTGGCGGAAACTTTTCGAACTCCTCGATCTGCCCTGCCACCAGAGCTTGCATTCCATAAATCAAGTACGCGTGTGAAATCACCCAATCCCAATAGGTATTCGCGTTCTCATCGGCTCGTTCGAACGTATCACGGCGGAGGTTAAATATTTTCGGCGCACGAAGCTTCACGAAAGGCTCAAACCAGCACATCAATTGCTTGGCACGCTGTTCCATCAACACCATTTTCCAATCCCCGCCTCGGATCGCCAGGATGTCCCCGTCATCGCTGATGTAAAAGAAATAATTCCTTTGGCTTTCCTTCACCTCGCCGGTTAAATACGGCAACATGTTGATCCCGTCGATATGCACCTTGAACGTCTTGTCTCCCGCTCTATACCCCTCTTGGAGCTTTGCGTTGATCTGTGGCTCTCCTACGGCGGCAAGCAGTGTTGGCAACCAATCCTGATGAGACACGATCCCGTTCAAAACCAAGCCTGGCTGAATTTTTCCTGGCCAACGTACGAAAGCCGGAACCCGCCAGCCGCCTTCCCAATTGGTATTCTTTTCACTGCGGAACGGAGTAAGACCGGCATCTGGCCAGCTATTGTAGTGGGCGCCGTTATCTGTCGAGTACATCACGATCGTATTGTCGGCAATTCCCAGCTCATCGAGTTTGGCGAGCATTCTGCCAATATTCTCGTCATGGGCGACCATGGCATCGTTATAATCACCCTGTCCGCTCTTGCCCTTATGCTTTTCTGCGCAATGGGTACGAAAATGCATTCCAGTTGTGTTATACCAAAGAAAAAACGGCTTATCCGACTTGGTCGTTTTGTCGATGAAAGCGAGGGCATGGTCTGTGACCTCGTCATCGATCGTCTCCATGCGTTTTTTATTTAACGGCCCCGTATCTTCGATCTTCTGCCCGCCTTTTCCGTCACTATAGCAATGCAGAACGCCACGGGGACCGAATGCCTTCTGGAACTCCGCACCTTTTGGATAATCCGGATCCTCCGGTTCCTCCTCCGCATTCAAGTGATAGAGATTGCCGAAAAACTCATCGAATCCATGCATGGTCGGCAGGAACTCGTCGCGGTCGCCCAGGTGATTTTTACCGAACTGGCCGGTCGCATAGCCAAGCGGTTTCAGGAGCTCGGCAATCGTCGGGTCTTCGGGTTGAAGGCCAAGAGAGGATCCCGGCATGCCGACTTTGGTGAGCCCGGTGCGGATCGGGTTTTGTCCGGTAATGAAGGCGGCACGGCCGGCCGTGCAACTTTGCTGGCCATAATAATCGGTAAAAGCCACACCTTCATTGCCGATACGATCGATGTTCGGCGTACGATACCCCATTTGTCCGCGGCTATTATAGCTGATATTCCACCAGCCAATATCATCCCCCCAGAGGATGAGGATATTCGGTTTCTTTGTATCAGCCATTTCCAACCTCCTTGTTTTTGACACATAAACGATTGCAGCATAAGCATTCTAATTTTTATCCGCCTCCCACCGTATCCGTGGTGTTTTGGTTAAGCGACCTACCCCGTGTTGCCGTTGATCATTCATCCAAAGGGGCCGATACGGAACAGCATGCTCAAGATGACCGCGACGCCGATGCCAAAAAGAATAACCGCGATTGCAAGCGTGAATGATGGCGGAAACGGACTCTCCCCGCGGATGAGCCCATCCTCGATCAAGCGCTTTCGTATAACGCGCAATCGCAGCATGAATTGCACGTGATAGATGATGCCCACCGCCAGCATCAAAATTCCCAGCAAGACAAGACCGATGCCGAAATGGGGAACTGATGCGTTGAACTTAAATATTTTCGCATCGACAAGGTTCTGCACGACTTTAAAGATTGTGAACCCAAAGCTTATAAGTGAAAGCGATGTGCGGATAACGGCCATGAGCGTACGATCGGCGCTCAGGCGCGTACGCTGCAATGCGAGGCTCGTATTCCGGGACGAAAGTTCCAAAGAGGCGGAAGCTGACTGTGGCCGCAAGGGCTCAAGCTCGCTACTCATCGTTGATCACGTCATGATGAGATCCGTCATTGCCACGCCATCTCGCAAGGCGTGCAACCGGGCCACGAAAAAACATGTAGGGCAGAAACGCCAACAGCAATGCGACAACCACAGCCTGCCCTGGATAGAACGTCTTCAGGACGATGAATTGGTAAATCATGTCCATTACGAGCCCAAGGAAAATTATTCTTGCGGTCGCGATCATGCCTTCCCAGACACGACTGCCGCGCGCCTCTGGATTGAAAAGAACTGCCCAGAGATAGGGGCTGCGTCGCAACCGGGCGTCTTTCACGCCATCCCGGATGGCGGCGATGGCGGCCATGACAGGCTGAAGAATGAAACGAAACGCCATGGGCCCGCCTGGCCGCGCCATGAGGTCCTGCCAAAAGCGGTGCCGGGCCGCAGCGGAAAAGCCATATAGAATCAAGCCGAGGCACAATAAAGTCGCCAGCAAGACCACAACGAAATGCGCAAACATGATTTTTCTCCGCATGCCCGGTTCGGGCATAGCGCCGTGATCGCTCTTTACGGAATTTTGCCGATGCACATGCGGCGACATTGCTCTCCACCCCCCTGTTAGAGCCACGGCTCTTGAAGGGAATTTCTCGAAATTTTTGGATCGGAAATGGGCTGCGGTGGCCCGCAGCACGCTTTATGCGCCTCGCCCCCATGGCGTGCGGTATACCAACCCGCGCTCCCCTCCCATACATTGCCGATCATGTCGTAAAGACCATAGCCCATCGGGGGATAAGCCCTTACGGAAAAGGTCCTGGCGTAGCCGTCAGTACGCAGGGCTTCCTGTTGGAACGCGCCTCGCCACGTATTTTCCATATGCCTACCTCCCAGCGTCAGCGCCGCGCCCCACACAAACTCCACCCCGTCCAAGGCCGCCCCGGACGGCAAACTCCCACGCCACCTCGCTAGGGAGAGATGTGCCCGCTCAGCGCGCATCGGCTTGGCACCGACCCACAGCAAGATCGGCGGGCGGGCGTAAATACCAGCGAGCCCGACTTCAGATCCCGCCTCCCGAGAAGCTATAACTACAATTGGTCAACAATGATCAGCTGCTTCACGGCCGCAGATAAACGACACGCCCCAGCAAAACATATTCGCCAAAACACCGCGCACAGCAGCACCCATCCCATTGCCAACGACATCACGGCAGACCGAAACCAAATTATGGAATTTTTCTTGTGGCATTTTATTTTTCATGATGACTATTTTGCGTATGACGACAACTTAATTTTTTCGAAACAAAACGACCCATTTTTCGATCGTCGCCAGACGAAAAAACGAAAACAACAAGACCAATGCTGCAACAACAACGTTGTACTGTCAAGTTTTTTGCCTCCTTACACATCAACGACCATGCGTTTACGCTGCTTTATATTGCTATTTCGCATCGACCATGCAATGTTCCTGGATCGTTAGTCCTTTGCGCGACGATTCAATTCCTGATGTCTTTGCTACATCCTGACATAGAAACCGGAAGCCATGAAGATGAAAAAATCCCCCGATTTTCTTCCGTCGTTCTCTGCACATTCTTCTTGCCAGCACAGACGTCTCATGGCGATGCTCGTCGTGGCGGGCTTTGGACTCGCCGCCTGCACGCAAAATCCGCCCGACGAGGCAAGCACCTATAACGGCAAAACACCGTCCGCGACCGTAGAATTCAAGCAAATACAAGTTGCATATCTGGGCAGCGGAAGTACCGGCAACGGCGTGCTGACCTATCAAGGACAAAGTTATCCGTTTTCGATCAGCGGTCTGGGCGTTGGCGGAATTGGTGCATCGTCGATTGCCGCGACGGGTGTGGTTTATAACCTTACCAATCTGACTCAGTTTTCCGGCGCTTACGCGCAGGGGCGCTACGGATTTGCGGTCGGAACGGCAAGTGCAGGTGACCTATGGCTGAAAAACGAAAATGGCGTCGTGATGCACTTGCTCGCCAAACGAAAGGGCTTGATGCTGAGCCTCGGAGCCGACGCGATCGTGGTCACCATGACTGAACCGACAGCCTCTTAGAGAAATCGTTTCGAGATCGGTGTAGATCAAAAAAAACCAAGAATTTAGCGTCACGAAACGCGGATAGATGTCTCTGGCTCTGAACGCCAATGGCGTGCCAACATATGGGGATGTCGACATTTTCGCCCTATCATGGGCGTTTGTCTCAATAAGCCTTGTGCACGGCGGCAGCGCCATTCGGCCCGGCACATCCGGCGCGATAGACACCATTGACGCAGGTCACCCCCCTTTGCGGCGTTCCATAGACGGGTCCATGCCCATATGCCGGGGGCCGCGTATAGACGGGAGGCGGAGCTTTGTGAATGACAGCGCCGCCATTAGGACCTATGCACCCCGCATTATAGGCACCATTTGCGCACGTTGCAGCACCAGCACCCAACGGAAAAAATGTCGCTGATACTGTCATAATCAATGCGGCCAGTCGATTCCGTGTTCCCATGGTCACCTCCTGAGAGAGACATCGTCCAAACCAATGGTGAGCAGACCTACTCAGCCCCGGATCGCTCCTGATATTTTGGCCGATCTGACAATGACCTAGGCACAGCAATGCGATGTGTGGGACCGAACAATACAGCTACACTTCCCCAAAGACCAGGTTGGCGTGTACGAAACTCCCGTTATCAACGTAATGATCCTCATGTGGAATATGCACAAGAAATTGATATTCAACATGAAAATAGCGTAAAATCCGCATTTTTATTGCAACACCACGTTCAATCCGATAAGAATTCGTTTGGTTTTCGTTCACCTTCTGTTTTGTATATCTTTTTATCTTGCAGCACATCTTCCGTTTTGGCGCGGCGATCGCGAATCTCTTGGCGTTTTTTTTACGACACATTGAATTCTGCCCGCCAAACATCGAATCCAGGGGGGCGGAAAAATAGGCTTGAGGCTCTTGGCCCTCCGCGTAAGATTTAACAGATGTTACAAAAACGGCACAACGATACGTCAAAACATTGCGCCAGAACATCCATCCAGGGGAACGATGAAATCGCATTATACCTCGGCTGTTTTTCTGCCGGCACGACGCCTCGAAGGATTGACGAGGTCGGGCGAACACCGTCACGCCCCGCAACTCCTTCGTCAAATCGGCACGCCCCTCTCCACCCAAGGTAGCCGCGCGGCAATATTGGCTGTGTCCCGTGTCTGGCCGTGATCAACCCACTGGGTTGCCGGTCACAAACGCCGCCGTGCAGAATTGGCGCGAGTGTCCGCAATGCGGACTGATCTCGGCGATGCCGCCGTTGCGGGCGGATTTCGTCGCCGTTTGTCCACGTTGCCGGCATGCTTTGTGGAAGATGCGTCAGCACCCGTTCCGGTTCGTGATCGCCTGTGGAATCGCGGCGTTGTTATTCTATGCTTTGGCACTGACCGCGCCCTTCCTTGGCCTTTCCGCCTATGGCCGGATGCAGATGGCCACGATCGAGACCGGTCCGGCGCAACTCGTTAAGCAAGGCTATCAACTGGTTGGCATTTTGGTGCTGGCGGTGACCGTGATCGTCCCGGGCGTCAAGCTCGGCTTGCTGATGCTGACGCTGGTCGGGTTAAAAATACGATGGATACCGCCACGGCTACTGAAGGAGCTGTTCCGTTGGTATGCCACCATCACCCCCTGGGCGATGATCGATGTTTATCTGCTCGGCTTTCTCGTTGCCTATACACGCCTGATTGCGATTGCCGCAGTCCATCTCGACACCGCGCTTTATGCTTTGATCGGACTGGTGATCTCGATGGCGGCCGCCGATGCCACGATGGATACCGAGGCCGTGTGGCGCGCTTTGGATGACGCCGAGGCGAAAGCCGATGCGCGGTACGCGCGACCCACTCGCAGCACGCCGCAATCTCCCCCAGCCGGCCGGACATCCGTGTTCATCGGCTGTCATTGCTGTGACCTCGTCAACTACACGGCGCCCGGAGAACGCTGCCGGCGCTGTGACACGGTCCTGCATGTGCGCAAGAGCAACAGCCTCAGCCGCAGCTGGGCGCTCCTGGCTGCTGGGGGGATTTTTTTTCTTCCCGCCAACCTATATCCGGTGATGGTGATGACGGAGCTTGCCGTGCAGCAGCCCTATACCATCATGGGGGGTATCCGCGATCTGCTCGTCGCAGGACTCTGGCCGCTTGCGGCGCTGGTGTTTTTTGCCAGCATCACCATCCCGCTGCTGAAACTTGTGACGCTGGGATACATGCTGATCCAGACGCAGGCGGGAAGTACGAAACATCTGATCGGACGAACGCGGGCATTCCGCGTGATCGAATTCGTCGGCAGGTGGTCGATGATCGACGTCTTCGTTCTATCGATCCTCGTCGCCCTCGTCCGTTTCGGACAATTCGCCAATTTCGTCGCACAGATCGGGGCGCCCTGCTTCGCAGCGGTTGTCGTGCTCACGATGCTCGCCGTCGAGGCGTTCGATCCGCGCTTGATGTGGGACGCGTGCGCGGCACCCGGCCCGGCACATCACCCTGAAAGCACCTTGCCGGCCGAGATACAGACGTGAGCGAGCCCGGGGAAGGCTCCCCGATCGCCCGCGAGCCACCCCAGGCCCCGCTGCGCCGGCCACGGTTTTCGGTCGTCTGGCTCATTCCCCTCCTGGCGGCGGCCATTGCCATCTATCTGGGATATCGGACCTTGACCGAGCGGGGGCCGCTGCTCACGCTGACCTTCCTCACCGCCGAAGGGCTCACGCCAGGCCAAACGCAGCTGCAATATAAAGCCGTCGATCTTGGCACTGTGGAGAGCATCACGCTCGGCCCGGACCATCGCAATGTCGTTATCAAAATACGTATGAACAATGTCGGCGCCCCCTTCCTGACCGATCATGCGCGGTTCTGGGTGGTGCGGCCGTCCTTTTCCGCCGGCAGCATTTCCGGCCTGCAGACTTTGGTTTCCGGCGATTATATCGCTGTCGATCCAGGCATGGCAGGAGGCACATTCCAGGACAATTTTGTCGGGCTGGAGGAGCCTCCGGGCGTCCGTTCGGATGAGCCGGGCCATACCTATGTGCTCAAAGCCGAGGAGCTCGGCTCTCTCGGTTCCGGCTCTCCTGTCTTCTATCGCGATGTCGTTGTGGGTGAAGTGCTGGGTTACAATATCGGCAATGGCTTCGGTCCCGTTACGGTGAATGTCTTCGTGCGCTCGCCTTTCGATCAGCTGGTGCGCACACACAGCCATTTCTGGAATTCTTCCGGCATTGCCGCGACCGTCCAGAACGGAGCGTTCCATATCGAGTTTCAGTCGCTGCAAGCGATCATTTCCGGCGGCGTCACCTTCGATGTTCCCCCTGAGGAGCGCTCCAGCGCCCCCGCCGTCAATGGCACTGTCTTTCCGCTCTATGCCTCGCGCAGTGCGGCGGAAGCCGCTGGCTATCAACGAAAAATACCGCTCGTGGCCTATTTCGACTCTTCCGTAGCCGGACTCGCCCGCGGCGCGCCGGTCGAGGTTCTGGGCATTCAGGTTGGCCAGGTGACAGATGTGAAGCTGCAGGTTGACTTGAGCACCGCGAAGATCAGGGTGCGGGTCGCCATGGAGTTGCAGCCGGAACGGGTTTTTTCAACGCAAATCCTGCCACGGAACATGACCTTGAAGGACAGCATACAGTCCCTGGTGAACGGCGGATTACACGTTGAAATCGCGACCGCGAATTACGTCACCGGCCAGCAGGTCATCGCCCTGGTAATGTTGCCGGGCACGGCCGCATCGCCGATTACCAATGAAGGAGAGGCATTCGTATTGCCCAGCTCGCCCGGCGCTTTTGATACGCTTACCGCCTCGCTCTCCGTGATCTCAAACAAATTGTCGAAAATGCCATTCGAGGAGATCGGAACAAATGTGAACAAACTGCTGATCACGGCCAACAACACGCTCGAGGGCCAGCAAATGAAGCAGATGCTAACGGAATTGTCGAAAACGCTGACATCGACGAACACCACATTAACGATGATGAATCAAAATTTTGGCAATGATTCTCGAGTTTCAGAGGAACTTTGAACAACTCCTGATGCAAGCCAACGATGCACTGCGGTCCATCGATCAACTCACCAGCTACCTTGACCGCCACCCAGAAGCGCTCCTGCGCGGGCGAGGCGGAGAATGACCCGCTCGCGGCGCGATTTCGTATGCGCTGGGCCGCTCGCGATTGCCGCGGCTTTGAGCAGTTGCCGCTCGCCACCGGCGCGGTATTATCGGCTGGCCCCCTTGCCAGGCGCAACTTTGCCGAGTGCGAACGTGAGGATCGGCGTTCTGAGCGTCAGCACCCCCGACTATCTCGACCAGAACGGAATCGCCCAAGGCGGCGGCGGCTATCAGTTCCTGCTCTACAACAATGATCTTTGGGCCGGACGCCTTGCAGATATGCTCCAAGCGGTGATGGTGCAAAATCTTGCACAACGATTACCGCAGGCAACGGTTATTGGCGGAGGCGGCTCGATCGACATGTCATTCGACGTTGTCGTTGAGATCGATGTCCTGCGCTTTGACGCCGACAGCACCGGGCAAATGCTGCTATCGGCGCAGATCGCGATCAAACCGGGGCACGGTCACGCATTTTTTGTAACACGGAGTTTGACAAAAGAGGACAGAATTGAACAGAATACGGCAGCCGACCGCGTTGCGGCCATGAGCAGGCTGTGGGCGACAACCGCCGATCAGATCGCTGCGATGGTCATCAAAGCAGATAATCGCTCATGAATACCCTCGTCTTTTCGACTGCCGACCAGGAACTGGTTCGAAAGGAACATAAAAATGAATGCCAATTCGGATTCGTTCGATGACCACCGGAACACCTTATCTCCGGCGAAAATTTGGCGAGGGATCCTCATGCGCCGTTGCGTCATGCTTTCAGTCGCATTCGTTTCTGTCCTCTATTTTTCGGCAATGCGGGGCGCGGTTGCGATGCCCGCATTTTCAACAATGCCAGATCATATCGTGACCTTGTCTTCGCCAAGCATGATCCAGAACGCCTATTATTATCGTGGCCGTTACTATCCCTACCGATATCATGGCGCATATTATGGCCACCGCTACTATCGGTACGGACGTTGGCATTATTATTGAGGCTATTATAGCGCATCCGCAAAGGCCAATTTTCCCTCGATCATTTTGGCTTTCAGGGCCAAGCTGCCTCCGCCATCTGGCCCGTACTGCTATCGGCTTGAACCCCTGACGCTTGCTTGGGCGTCAGTCTTCCATGCCTTAAATCTGCATCAGAGCCTCTGATCCCTCCCCCCCCCACACACTCTCTCTCCCGCGAACGGGAGAGAGAGAACATGGTGCAAAGGGAGTGGCTGGCCTCTGTCAATCCGCCGGTTTCTTGAGGTCAATACCGAGGGCACGGGCAACGCCCGCACCATAGGCCGGATCTGCGCGCAGGCAGTTGGCGATATGTCTCTCCTTGATATGCTGGCGCGCATCGCCCATCGCCCGGGCCGTATTCTCGAACAGCACCTGCTGTTGCGCCGGCGTCATCAGCCGGAACAGGTTGCCCGGTTGCTCCCAGTGGTCATCGTCGAGGCGATGGTCATAATGTGCTGCTTCGCCCTCAATCGGCAGCGGCGGCTCGTCGAACTCGGGCTGATTGTCCCACAACCCTTCGCTGTTCGGATTGAAGGGGATGGTTCCGCCGAGATTGCCATCGACGCGCATCCTCCCGTCCCGGTGGTAGCTCATATAGGGGCATTGCGGCGTATTGACCGGGATCTGGTAGAAGTTGACGCCGAGGCGGTAGCGGACCGCGTCATTGTAAGACAACATGCGTGCCTGCAGCATCCGGTCCGGAGAGAAGCTGATGCCGGGAACGAAGTTCGATGGCCCGAAGGCCGCCTGCTCGACTTCGGCGTAATAATTGTCCGGCCAGCGATTCAGCTCCATCACGCCGACCTCGATCAGCGGGTACTCGCCCTTTGGCCAGACCTTGGTCAGGTCGAACGGGTTGTGCTTATGGGTCTTTGCCTGCGCCTCGGTCATCACCTGGATGAACAGCGTCCAGCGCGGAAAGTCGCCGGCGTCGATCGCCGTCAGAAGGTCGCGGCCATGGCTTTCCCGATCCTTGGCGATCAGGGCATCGGCCTCGGCATCGGTCAGGTTCTGGATGCCCTGCTGCGTCCGAAAGTGAAACTTGACCCAGACGCGTTCGTTCTTTGCACTGATCATCGAAAACGTGTGGCTGCCGAAGCCGTGCATATGCCGCAAGGTCTTGGGGATGCCGCGGTCTGACATCACGATCGTAACCTGGTGCAGCGCCTCGGGAAGGAGTGTCCAGAAATCCCAGTTGCTGTCGGCGCTGCGCAACCCGGTGCGCGGGTCGCGCTTGATGGCGTGATTGAGGTCGGGAAAACGCAGGGGATCACGAAAGAAGAACACCGGAGTGTTGTTGCCGACAATGTCCCAGTTGCCTTCCTCGGTATAGAATTTCAGCGCGAAGCCGCGGATGTCGCGCTCGGCGTCGGCCGCGCCACGCTCGCCGGCGACGGTCGAAAAGCGGGCAAACATCGGTGTCTGCTTGCCGATCGCGGAAAAGATCTTCGCCCTGGTGAAGCGCGATATGTCGTGCGTGACCGTGAAGGTGCCATGTGCGCCCCAGCCCTTCGCATGCATGCGGCGCTCGGGGATCACCTCGCGGTCGAAATGCGCCAGCTTCTCAATCAGCCAGAGATCCTGCAGGAGCGCCGGGCCGCGCGGACCGGCGGTCATAATATTGGTGTTGTCAGCAACTGGTGCGCCGTTGGCGTTGGTGAAGAGCGGTTTTTCCGGCATAATAGTCTCCTCGGCTGGGGATGAAATTATGGTGGTGGGGTGACGGGTTCCGGACGTGGCGCCCTCGCCCGTGCCGCATTGACCGCACCGGCGGGCACGACGCGAAAGCCGCGAATGCGGGGGACGATCGTCATTCCGATTGCGGCGGGCTTTCGCTCACCCGGGGACACGGCAGGTGGGGGCTATAACATTCGAACCCATCGTGCCGATGAAGCGGTGGCTGTGTCCGGAGTTCGACAGGTCCGGACTCCACAGCGATGCGCCAAGCCACAGAGCCATAAAACGGCTGCGGTCTATCTTTGTTGTGGTGGAAGACGCCGTTATTTGGCCCAGGCATCTCGCCAAGCTTACAGCCAAGCCGTTCCGGCAAGGATACTGCGGAACGCGAGGCTGCCTTCGCGACCTGAGGCAACTCAACCTGCAGTCGGTCGATTCTAAGAAGCATCAGAATCTCCGTCACGGTTCGCGCTGGTTGAGCCTTGGTAATCGCCACCAAGGCAACGAGCTGGTGCTAGTCGGAGCGAGTTTTCGCTAGGCCATCACGCCTGGGTGCGTACCGTCAAGTAAATAAGAGGCCATTTCGGCGGCACTTCGGAACGGGTCTAGGAAAGGTTGGAGGTCCAGCACGCCTCCACACCCAAAGTGCTGCTTGCGTTTTCAACCCAGCAGGTGAGTGCCCCCCTCCCCGCTAATTCCGCGCCAAAACTGTCGCAAATCTTTCGACGACGGATCGCTTGCCGGCTCATGCTGTTCAGCACGGCAGCCGCCCCGTGGCCGGCGCCCCAAAGCCAGGGCCAATGCCTGCATGCATGCATGCAACGGAGCTGCGCACCATCGGTGTATTTTGCCTATAGGGTCCACCGCAAGGCCGAGCCTATATAACAGGCTAAAGCTAAATTCTAACCCCACTCGCAGCGTCAAAAAAATGCAAGGCTTCCTCTGGAAAGCGCACGTTCAACCCATCCGCTGATGGCGGCGGCCCCGCACGCCTCAGGGTCAGCCGTTGCCCGCAACGAAGCGTGCCATAAATCAGCGTCTCCGCACCGAGCGGTTCCACCAGGTCGACCGTAAGCGGCATCCCCTCCGCCGCGACCTCCACATATTCCGGCCGGATCCCGACCAGCGCGCCCGGCGGCATGTTGCACATGCCCGCTCGCACGGGATCCAAAATATTCATCGCCGGCGCGCCCATGAATTGCGCCACGAACCGGCTCGCCGGCCGCTCGAACACTTCCATCGGTGTTGCGATCTGCGCCGCCCTGCCCGCCTCCATCACGATCAACCGGTCCGCCATCGTCATCGCCTCAACCTGGTCATGTGTCACGTAAAGCGACGTGATTCCCAGGCGTTTTTGCAGGCGCCTGATTTCCGCGCGCATCGAGACACGCAGTTTCGCATCCAGATTGGAAAGCGGCTCGTCAAACAGAAACAGTTTGGGCTGCCGCACGATCGCCCTTCCCATCGCCACACGCTGGCGCTGCCCGCCGGAAAGTTGCCCCGGCCGCCGCGCCAGGAGCTCGCCAAGTCCCAGCAACGCCGCCGCCTCTGCCACCTTGGCCGCGATCGCAGCCCGGCTTTCGCCGCGCAATTTCAGCGCATAGCCCATATTCTGCGCGACACTCATATGCGGATACAGCGCATAATTCTGGAACACCATCGCGATGTCCCGCTTCGATGGATCCTGTCTCGTAATGTCCGTGCCCTCCAGCAGAATCCGCCCGGCAGTGGGGCTCTCCAGACCTGCCACCAACCGCAGCAGCGTCGATTTCCCGCAGCCCGAGGCTCCCACGATCACCAGCATCTCACCGGACCTCAAAGACAGGTCGATCGCCTGTAACACCGAGGTCTCGCCAAAATTTTTGGCCAGGCCGTGCAATTCAAGTGTGGCCATTACTTATCCGTCTCCGTCAATCCGCGGACGAAAGCGCCTTGCAATACCACCACCACCAGCACCGGCGGCAGCAACGCCAAAGTCGTTGTCGCCATCACCAAGTTCCAAGGCGTCATCTGGTCCGGGGCGATCATCTGCACGATCCCCAGCACCACCGTGGTATAGTCCGGGCTGCTCGCCGCCAGCAGCGGCCATAGATACTGGTTCCAGCCATATACAAACAGGATCACGAACAAGGCGGCGATGTTCGCGCGCGAGACAGGCAACACCATGTCGCGCAAAAACGCCAACGGCCCCGCCCCGTCCAACCTGGCCGCCTCGACCAGCTCATCCGGAATCGCGGCAAAAACCTGGCGAAATAGCAAAGTCGCCGTCGCCGAGGCGATCAACGGCAAGGTCAGGCCGCCATAAGTGTTGATCAGTTTCAGAGAGGACACCACGGCGAAACTGGGAATGATGCGCACCTCGACCGGCAGCATCAGCGTCAAGAAAATCGTCCAGAAAGCAAGCTTTCTGAACGGAAAACGGAAAAACACAATGGCGAAGGCACTGCTCAACGAAATCGCGATCTTGCCCGCCGCGATGCCCACCGCCATGGCGAAGGAGACCAGCAGCATGTGCCATACCGGATAGCCGGCCCGGCTGGTCCCGCCAAAAAACAACGCCCGCCAGAACATGCCAAAGCCGTGCGGGTTGGGCAGCAGCGACAGGCCGCCGCGCGCGATCGCCCCGGCATCCTGGGTTGCCCCGGCCATCATCACCCAGATCGGCAGGATGAACAGCACGACGCCGAGCAACAACACGCCATGCGCGAAGAAATCCGGCTTGTCTTTCATTGGCTGCGGCGGCCCAGAAACCGGAACTGCACGGCGGTCAGCGCCACGATCATCACCATCAGCACCACGGACTGCGCGGCGGAACCACCGATGTCATTGCCGATATACCCGTCCTCGTAGACTTTCACGACCATTGTCTCCGTCGCCCCTGCCGGGCCGCCGCCGGTCAGCGCATAAATCAACCCGAACGTATCGAACGCCGCGTAAACCAGGTTCACCACCACCAGAAACAGCGTGGTCGGCAGCAGCATCGGCCAGATCATTGTGCGAAACCGCGTGAAGCCACGCGCCCCGTCCAACGTCGCCGCCTCGATCAGGCTGCGCGGGATCGCCTGCAGCGCCGCCAGATAGAAAATGAAATTATAACTTACCTGCTTCCAGGCGCTGGCGCCGATCACCAGGGCCAGCGCCTGTCCCCCGTTCAGCGCATAATTCCAGACCGCCCCCAGATGCCGCCCCAGAATCCCGATCTGTGGGTCCATCATGAACACCCACACCACGGCGGAGAGTGCAGGGGCCACCGCATACGGCCAGATCAACAGGGTTCGGTAGATTTTTATGCCCCGCAATTGGCGGTTGGCGAAGGCAGCGAATAACAGGCCGCCCGCCATCGCCAGCCCCGTCACCGCCACGCAGAACAAAACGGTCCGCCAGATGGCGGCACGATAGGTTGGGTCGAGGAACAGCGCGGTAAAATTATCCAGCCCCACGAAGACCGTGGACGTGCCGAACGGATCGCTGGCCGTCACCGCCTCCTGCACCGCCTTGACGGCCGGCCATAAGAAAAATAGCCCGGTCAGCAGCAATTGCGGCGCCACCAGCAGCAATGGCAGCGCGATCCCCGGAAAGAGCGTACGGCGGTCCAAAGCTCCTAGAGCCTGATCGGATGAGGTCGAAACAAGAAAGCAGCCGCTTTTTGAAAAAAGCGGCACAAAAACTCTTTTAAACTGGGCCGTGCTGGTTTCGCTGCCACAGTCCCAGTGAAGCAAAAGTTTTTTGCGTCGCTTTTTTTCAAAAAAGCGACGGCTTTCTTACTTCCAGCCAAACCCATCACGCTCTAGGTGCGGGCGAAGGAGGTGATCACCGCATCGCCCTGGCGCTGTGCGGTCGCCAGCACCTCGGCAGCCGGCGCGCCGCTGGCAATCGCCCCTTCCCACGCCGCCTCGATGATGGTGCGGATCTGCGGCATCCCCGCCAGCCTTATGCCGCGCGAATAATTGGTCGTCGGTTGCCGTGCCAGCTGGTTGACGGGAAGATCTGCCCCGGGATTCTGCTGGTAATACCCCGCGGCGACATTCTGCTGGTATCCCGCATGGGTCACCGGCACGTAGCCTGTCGCCTGGCTCCAGGCCGCATCCGTGCCGGCCTGGCCCATATAGGCGAAGAATTGCGCCACGCCCTTGTACTCTGCCGCACTACGGTGCGGCGCCGTCATGGCCCAGAGCGAGGCGCCGCCGATGATCGAGTTGATCGGCTTGGCGATGATCTGCGGATCATAGGGCAGGTAAGCCGGCGCGTAGCGGAATTTCGCGGTTTTTTGCAACTGCCCGCGGATGCCGGAACTGTCGAAGGTGATCCCCGCCTGGCCGGAATAGAAAACCGGGCTCGGCATGCCGTCGCGGCCGACATATTGGAAAATCCCCTCCTTCTCCGCATCCAGCAGGCGTTGCAGGTTGCGGATGAACGGGGTCGTCGCGATGGTCAGATTTGGCCGGTTGCCGGCGAACCCATCGTTCATCGTCGCGTATTCGACGTTATGGATCGAGGCGAACTGCTCGAAATGCGCCCAGGTCGGCCAGGCGGTCATCATCGGAATTGGCGCCGCGTTCTTCGCCTTGATCGCCCGCGCGGCGGCGATCACCTCGGGCCAGGTCGCCGGCGGCTGGGAGGGGTCCAGCCCGGCTTTCTCGAAGGCATCCACGTTGATCCACATGATGATGGTGGAAGAGTTGAACGGCAGCGCGCCCATCGCGCCGTTGTTCAGCGCGTAATAGCCGCGGATCGACGGCAGATACGCGTTCGCATCGATCGCAACACCTGTCTGCGCGGCCAGCTTGTACACATCCACCACCGCCGGGCCGGCGGAGAGCATCGTCGCCGTGCCGACATCGAAAACCTGCGCGATATGCGGCGCCGTGCCGGCCCGCCAGGCGGCGATTGTCGCCGTCAGCGTATCGGGATAAGCGCCTTTATAGACCGGCTGCACCGTCACATCCGCTTGGGCGGCGTTGAATTTGTTAACAATACCTGCCAGCGTGTCACCCAATTGGCCGGACATGGCATGCCAGAACACGATGTTCGTACGGGTCTCGGCCCGCGCGACGGCGGGTAAGGCGGCAGCGGTGGCAAGCAATGTGCGGCGTTTCATTCGGTACACCTCTGTTTTATATTTCGGAGCGTCCCTTAACGCAGTTTTACGATTGTTATATTTCAGAACGATGTCAACACAATGACAAATCACACCACCCCGCCGTGCTTCTAACGCTCCGTAGATGATTGCCGCAGCAGCGAATTCCCCCCTGTCCCCCGTCAATGCCTGTACGGGCGATCTGGCCGCGCTCCTTATCGTACTGCCCGTCGCGCCGCATCGTCGACCGGCGGCGCCATCAGCCTGGGGCTGATCCGGGTGGGCCCTCTACAGAAGGGCATTGGAGCATTTTCCTGATCCGGGTTGCCTCGGATATATGGCGCCACGACCAACCTAGGAATCCCATGCCATGACGCACACCGTACGACGCTTCGGCCGTTACACCGTCACTCATCTGCTCGACGGTGTCTTCACCGCGCCGGCTGACGTCCTGATCCACGCCGCCGGGGATGAAGCGCGCCACCGCCTGATCGAAAACCGCGATGGGCAGGGCATCAGGATCGATGTCAATTGCTTTGCCCTGCACGGTCCTGACGGGATTTCCCTCATCGACGCCGGCGCGGCCGACGCCTTCGGCCCGGCGCTCGGCAAGGCCCGCGCGGCGTTGCAGGTGGCAGGCATCCGGCCCGAGCAGATCAACCGTGTGCTGCTCACGCATATCCATGGCGATCACGCGCTGGGCCTGCTCGACGGCACAGCCCCCTGGCTGCCACACGCCGAATTGCTGGTCCCGGAGGCGGATCTCGCCTTCTTCACGGACCCGGCGGTCCGCCTGGCGCAGCCGGAAGACAAACGCGGCCCGTTCGATATCGCCGCCAAGCTGGTTCGCGCTTATGCTGGCCGGCTGCGCGCCATCACGAGTGGTCAGGTCCCGGGAACGCCCGGCATCGAGGCGCTGCCGCTGCCCGGGCACACGCCCGGCCATACCGGCTATCTCCTGCAGGACGCCGGGGACAGCCTGTTGATCTGGGGCGATGCGCTGCATCTTCAGGACGAGCAGACGGCCGATCCTGAGATTGGGCTGATTTACGACACGGACCCGGCAATAGCGCTGCGCACGCGGCGCGCTCTGCTCGAACAAGCCACACAGGAGGGCTGGGTTATCGCCGGCAGCCACGTCACCGGGTTCGGCCGCGTGCAACGCAGCGGCAATGCGTTCCGCTTTGCACCGGCAGGATAACGGCGCGTCAGCCCGCGCCCTGAGTTGATCGATTGGAAATGACGGGCGCGCCACTATACTTAGTGGTGGGGTCGTCGCCCACCCGGCCAAGACGCTTGCGCTTTGCGGCTGCGACCCTGTGTTCAAATCGAGAGGAGTTTTTCAGATGGCAATTGAAACCAGATCCGAGCAGCTTTGCTTCGGTGGCGTGCAAGGTTTCTACAGCCATGCCTCAGCCGCAACCGGCACGGAGATGCGTTTCGCCGTCTTCGTGCCGCCCCAGGCCAAGGCCGCGCCGGTGCCGGTGCTCTATTACCTGGCCGGGTTGACCTGCACCGAGGAGACCTTCGTCATCAAGGCTGGCGCCCAGCGCATGGCGGCAGCACTCGGCCTGATGCTGGTGACCTGCGATACCAGCCCGCGTGGCTTGAACCTGCCGGGCGAGGATGAGCATTGGGATTTCGGCACAGGTGCCGGCTTCTACCTCGACGCTACGGCCGCGCCCTGGTCCGCGCATTATCGCATGGGCAGTTACGTGGCCTCGGAGTTGCCGTCTCTCATCGCCGCGCATTTCCCCGCCGATCCCGGCCGGTGCGGCATCTTCGGCCATTCCATGGGCGGCCATGGCGCGCTGGTGACGGCCCTTCGGCATCCGGACCGCTACAAATCCGTTTCGGCCTTCGCGCCGATCGCCAATCCCGTCTCCGTTCCCTGGGGCCAGAAGGCGTTCTCGAACTATCTGGGACCCGACCGGAGCGCGTGGGAGGCGTATGATGCAAGCCTGCTGCTGCGCCGCCGCCCCCTGCCCTACGCCATCCTGGTGGACCAAGGTGAGCGGGACCAGTTCCTGGAAGAGCAACTCCACCCGCAGGCCTTGGAGGCAGCGGCATCCGCCTCTGGCCAGGAACTCGTTCTGCGCCGCCAACAGGGCTACGACCATTCCTATTACTTCATCCAGACCTTCATCGAAGATCACCTCCGCTGGCACGCGGAGCGGCTGACCGCCTGACGGGAGCGCGGCCGACGGGCGCACCTGTCGGCCCGCCAACGCCTATGGCGGAGCCCAAGCGAATTCTGGCCTCGGCTTGCCAAACGTGGTACTGTTTTTCATGAGGCTGTTGGACAGCCTATTGTCCCGCGCCTCAGTCCCTGCATCTCGATAACCGCCCCTGCGTCCATGGGCGGCCGCAGGTTGAGTTCAGTACTTTGTCATCCCTGTGGCTGGTTGCCCCATGGTCTCGCGATACTCGAAGGAGAGAACCATGTATGTTCGGGAAGTAATGACATCACGCGCGGAATGGATCGCGCCGACGCTGCCTGTCGCCGAAGCGGCGCGGAAGATGCGCGACCAGAAGATCGGCTGCCTCCCCGTCGGTGAGAATGACCGTCTGGTCGGCATGCTGACCGATCGCGATATCGTCTGCCGTGCCGTCGCTGGCGGCGCGGATCCTGCGACGACCAGAGCAGCTGATATCATGACGAAAGGCATCACCTACTGTTTTGAGGATGATACGGTTGAAACCGTCATTGACCAGCTTGAGGCCAAACAGATCCATCATATCCCCGTGCTGAGCCGGCAGCAGAAGCGGATGATCGGCATCCTGTCGCTGTCAGATCTTGCTTTGCGTGGACCGCAAAATTTGGCGGCGCGCGTCTCGCAGCTCGCCTCGCGCGATTCCCGTAGCAGCGCCACACATTAAGCTCGCTGCGCGGCTGGCTGCCGCCCAGCGGCGGGGCGGCAAGCCTCAGCCGAGCGCCAGACGCGCGATGGCGTCGGCGTGGATGCCGGCACAGTCGATCAGCGGGAACGGTGCGTCGCTTTCATTGAAGGCCAATGCGAGGTCCGTGCCCCCCAGCATGATCGCCTGAGCACCGCCCTCGGTCAGCAGCTTGCCGCTGGCGGCAGTAAAGATCGCGCGCTGTTCGTCCGTCACGACGCCCGACGCTGCCATCGTCACATAGGCATGATGCACCGCATCCAGGTCCGGGCCTGCGGGCGGGACGATGGTCGCGCTGGAAACACCGCCGTAGAAGCGCGTCTCCATGGCTGTACGAGTGCCCAGAATGCCGATGCGCTGGAAGCCGCGCTGCGCGATGGCCTGGTTCACTTCGGCGATGATGTCGACCACCGGCAGCGGGGACACGGCCTTGAACGCCTCGATGCAGAAATGCCCGGCGATGGAGGTGACGACCACGCACTCAGCGCCCGCCGCCGCCAGCCGTTTGGTCAGCCTCATGTAGATGGCCACCTGCGCGGCAACGTCATTGCGCGCGAGATGGCCCAGCAGCGTCGGCGCGTCGGCATGCGCGATCGTGAGGTCGAGCGGCGCTTTCCGGCTGGCGAACGTCGAGATCAGGCGCCGGTAGTAAAAATCCGTCGCGGCGGGTCCGATCCCACCAATAAGGCCAATATGCATGCGTTTAGCCGATGTTTCCCGTATGCTCAGCCTATCCGAACATCTTGGGGCACAAAAACCGCTCCTCCGCGGGTCTGTCAACAATGGCGCCCCGAAGACCGCCTTTTATCCGTTGGCCAGATAATCGGGGCGTCCTCCTCCCCTGCACTTGCAAAATCTGTCCGAGACCGAAAATAGCGTCCAGCAAACCAAGGAGAAAACTGTGCGCGCCGTCGGTTATAAAACTTGCCTCCCTGTCGATCATGCGGAGGCGCTTGTCGACTTTGAAACAGAGACACCCGTTCCGGGCCCCAAGGACCTTCTCGTCCAAATCCGCGCCGTCTCCGTCAACCCGGTTGACACGAAGGTCCGGCGCGGCATGGCACCGGATGCCGGCAGCTGGAAAATCCTTGGCTGGGATGCGGCCGGCGTCGTGGTTGCGGCAGGCGCCGAAACCAGCCTCTTCAAGGCGGGCGATGAAGTCTTCTACGCCGGCGCGCTTGGCCGCGCCGGTACGAATGCCGAATTCCATGTGGTCGACGAACGTCTGGTCGGCCGCAAGCCCCGTTCCCTCAACTGGGCCGAAGCCGCGGCACTCCCCCTCACCGCGATTACCGCTTGGGAAGCCTTGTTCGACCGCATGGATGTGAAAAAGCCGGCGAGCGAGCCCAACCCGTCGATTCTGATCATCGGCGGCGCCGGAGGTGTCGGCTCGATCGCCGTTCAACTCGCCCGCAAGTTGACGAACCTGACGGTCATCGCGACCGCTTCACGCCCGGAAACCCAAGCATGGGTTCGTTCGCTTGGCGCCCACCATGTGCTCGACCACACCAAGCCGCTGGCTCAGGAACTCAAGGCACACGGCCTTGCGGCACCAGCTTTCGTGTTCGGGACAACCAGCACGGACCAGCATCTCGCCGATATCGTCGAGCTCATCGCTCCCCAAGGGCATTTTTGTGTCATTGATGACCCGGCCACGCTGGACATTATGCCGTTCAAACGGAAGAGCGTTTCAGTTCACTGGGAGTTTATGTTCACGCGCTCGATGTTTCAAACCACCGATATCGAGGCGCAGCATGTCCTGCTGAACGAGGTGTCGCAGCTTGTTGACACAGGGGCCATTCGGACGACGCTCACCGAAACGCTCGGTACGATCAATGCCAGCAACCTGAAAACGGCACACAAGCTTCTTGAGTCCGGCCGCACCAAAGGTAAGCTCGTTTTAGAGAATTTTTAAAGAACACCGTCCGGCTCGCTTACCACAAGCAGAGCCGGACGGTGCAAGCCGGCGGGGAAATGGATGCTTTTGCGCTGCGTCAGTCTCCGCAATCGGCATTGCCGGTACGAGCGGGAAACGATACATGGCACCTCATGTCGCTGTCCCATTTCGCTTTGTCGCATAGTCTTCTCTGGCCGACCTTGCAGGATCTTTCGACCCGCAAATGGCTGATTCTCGTCTGCACCCTGTTGGCGGGCGGATTGGTAAAAGGCGTGGTTAGTATTGGTGTTCCCCTCGTCGCCGTACCGCTCCTGACCGGAATTTTATCTGTAAAACAGGCGGTTTTGTTACTGTCCATGCCGATCATCATCGGCAACATCCCGCAAGCCCTCGAGGGCGGGCAGACCGGGGCAACGCTCAAACACATCGGCTTTCTCGTCATCGGTACGGTTATCGGTATTGCTTTGGGGGTCAAAATTCTCCTCAGCATCCCGGCGAATTTTGCCGCCGGTCTTGCGGGTCTTATTCTCATCACCGCTTGCCTGGCGCTGCTCTTTGCCCCAAAATTCACACTGCCCAAGCGCTCGGCCTCCGTGGTCGGTCTGGCCATCGGCTTGGCCTGCGGGCTCATGGAAGGCATTTCTGCGATCCCCGGCCCGCTCCTGGCCACCTATCTGCTGGCCACCGGGGCCATCGGCAAACAATTCACCAAGCAGATTGCCCTGGTCCTGATCGTCTCGATCGCCGCTCTGATCGTGACTTTCAGCCAGTCTCGCCACGCCAATGAAGTAGACCTTCTGCTCTCGATATTGGCGACGATCCCGGTTGTCATTGGCATCATCCTCGGCAGGCCGCTCCGCGATGCCCTGCCGCCAAAGGTTTTTCGTACCGTCGTCCTGGTTTTTATTCTTGGCGCGGCGATACAAATGGTCCGGCGCTCCGGCCTGCTCTAGAGCGCGAGCAGTTTCGGACAACTCATATCCAAGCGGAGCAAAAGATTTTTTTTTGTGAACAAAAAGAAGCAAAAAAACTTTTTTAAACTAGTGCCGCGAGTCGCTCATAATGCGGGGTACAGCCTGTTTCAGTTTGACGCGAGCTTGTGCGGTGGTGAACTGCCAGTTCGCCTTCGCATGGTTCAGGTTGCGGCTGTCCTGCCAAGCGGCGACCTCGTCAATCAGAGCCTGCTTATCGGGGATCCGCCGGTCGAGACACTGCGACGACAGAACGCTGAGCTCGGATTCAGCCATGTTTAGCCAACTCCCGTGTTTCGGGGTGTAATGCCACTCAAACCGTTCGACCAACCGACGAGCCTCGGCAGCGGGGAAAGCCTCGTAGAGTGAGGCTGGCTTGTGAGTGTTGAGATTGTCCTGCACGAGCCTGATCTTCTGCGCCTCGGGAAAGTGCGTGTCAGACAACTCCTTGAGAAGTTGCGCGTAGTCCATCGCCGCGCGCCGATCCGTCACCTTGACGTGCCGCCACCCTTCCAGCGGGGCAAACAGCATAAACAGGTTCGCGGTGCCATTACGGGCATACTCATAGTCATGTCGTGCCGGCATTCCCGGCTTGGCCGGAATTGGTAGGCGGGTTTCGGCGATCAGTTGCTTCGAGGTCTCGTCGAGGCAAACCAGCGGAAAGTCCGGATCATGCGGCTTGTGATAGATTTCAAGCACATCCTCCATGGCGGCGACAAACGCGGCGCTGCCGTCTGGTGGGATCACCCATTGCTTCTTCAGGTGTGGCTTGAGAATGTTTTTTTTAGTGTCCGTCCGATCGTGTTGTCGCTGGCACGATCGACAATTTCCAGCTCAACCACTTTGGCCTCCAGCAGCCTCAGTGACCAGCGCGAACGCCCTTTGGGCGGTTCGGAACAGGCCAGGGCGATCAGCTTGGCCTCCGCAGCCCCGTCAAAGATCGGTTTCCTTGCGGAGTTGGGCGAATGCTTCCGGTTCAGCGCCGCCTCGAGTCCCTCCTCAACCAGCCTCTGCCGGGTCCGCGCGACGGTGTCGACGCTGGTTTCCAGCGCCGCGGCGATTTCGCTGTCGCTCCAGCACGCGCCGGCATCCGATGCATCCGCTTTCAACAGGATGCGCGCCTTCAGCACCTGCCGGGCAGCCCGCTTCCCGGTACCGATCAAGGTGCCGAGCCGTTCCCGCTCCTCGTCGCTGAGCGTTACAACGTATTTCTTCACGGCAGCTTGTCTCGCAGTCACGAATCATCTCCGGCATTACCGGAACGGTCGAATCAGAAATTCGCCGCAGAATCAAGGACGCGGGGCACTAGGCCGTGCTGGTTTCACCGCCACTGGCCTAAAGGAGCAAAAGTTTTGCGCCGCTTTTTTAAAAGCGGCTGCTTGTTGGTGCCTATCAATCTCTAAACCTAACTTTAAGGGCTTTTTGATATAATTATCTGATCAAGAAAGAAAACTTGATTTAATGTAGTCAAGCAATCGGCTAGATTTTTCTTGACACAGGCCGAATCGTTTTGATTCCGTGCCTCATGCACATCGCCAAGGTCCCGAACCGGAACGCCCGGCCCTCGTTCCTGCTACGCGAAACCTACCGCGAGAACGGCAAGGTCAAGAACCGCACCCTAGCCAACCTCTCCAAGCTGCCGATCGAGCGCATCGAGACCTTGCGCGCCGCTCTGCGTGGCGATCCGCTCGTTCCGATCGGCAGCAATGGCTTCGAGATCCGCCGCTCGCTGCCGCATGGCCACGTCCTTGCCGCCCTCACCATCGCCCGGCGCATCGGTCTCGACGAGCTGCTGCCCCGCCGAGCTCCGCAACGCCGTCGTGACGTGGCGTTGGCGCTCATCGTCGCCAGGCTGCTCGACCCGGCCGCCAAACTGGCAACGGCGCGCATGCTCGACACCGACACCGCCAGCCATTCACTGGGCGAAACCCTCGGTCTTGGCAACGTCACCGCCCGTGAGATTTATACCACCCTCGACTGGCTCGGCCGTGAGCAGACCTTCATCGAAAACCAACTCGCTCGGCGCCACCTCAAGAACGGCGCACTGGTGCTCTACGACGTCACCTCCACCTACCTCGAGGGACGCTGCTGTCCGCTGGCCCAGCACGGCTACAGCCGCGACAGCCGCGGTGACCGGCCGCAACTGGTGATCGGCCTGCTGTGTGCCGCGGATGGCTGTCCGGTGGCGGTCGAGGTGTTCGAAGGCAATACTGCCGATCCGGCCACCGTCACGGCCCAGATCACCAAGCTGAAGCAACGCTTCCGGTTGCGCCACGTGGTGATGGTCGGCGACCGCGGCATGATCACCAGTGCGCGGATCGAACAAGCGCTGCGGCCCGCCGGGCTGGACTGGATCACAGCACTACGCGGCCCAGCGATCCAGCAACTGGCAGCGCCAAGCGGTCCGCTGCAACTCTCCCTGTTCGACACACGGGATATGGCCGAGATCAGCAGCCCGGACTATCCGGGCGAGCGGCTGGTAGTGTGCAAAAACCCGCTGCTGGCCGAGGAACGACGGCGCAAGCGCGACGAGTTACTGGCGCTGACCGAGGCCGACCTGAGCAAGATCCAGACGCGGGTGACGCGTGAGAAGAACCCGCTGCACGGGGCGGCCGAGATCGGCAAGGCCGTCGGCGCCGTCCTGGGCAAGCGCAAGATGGCCAAGCACTTCGAGCTGACCATCACCGACACTGCCTTCGGTTTTACCCGCAAGGCCGAGGCCATCGCCGATGAAGCCCGGTTCGATGGCTTTTACGTGCTGCGCACCAGCCTCCCGGTCGAGATGGTCGATGCCGCCGGGACAGTGCGGGCCTACAAATCCTTGGCTCAGGTGGAACGCGCGTTCCGCTGCATCAAGACGGTCGATCTGGAGTTGCGACCGGTGTTCCACTGGACCGCGCCGCGGGTGCGGGCGCATGTGTTGCTGTGTATGCTTGCGTATTATCTGGAATGGCATATGCGCCAGCCCTTGGCGCCGATGTTGTTCGACGACCATGACCGGGCAGCGGCTGAGGCCGGGCGGGCCTCGCCGGTGGCCAAGGCCAAGGTCTCGAAGGCCGCATACCGCAAAGCGTCGACGCAGCGCACCGACGGGACCGACGGCGAAGTCCAGCCGGTGCATAGCTTTCGAACCCTGCTGGGCGATCTGGCGACGCTGACCCGCAACACGGTCTTGGCAGGACAGATGACGCTGACTGTCCAGACCACCCCGACGCCAGTGCAGCGTCGGGCGTTCAGCCTGCTGGGGATCGAATTGGCCGCCGCGTAGACAGAACGACGTGCGAGTTTGCCGTCATATCAACGAGTTGCGTCAAAAATTCGGTAAAGTTCGGTCTAAAATCAAAAGGCGCCCGCCGTGGCGGACGCCTTTTGAGACATCACTCTTTGATTTACGGCGCGGCCGGGCCGTTCATGCCACGTGCGGCATTAACGTCTCCGGCGGTGATATGTGCCGTCTTCCCACCGAAATGCGCGATGACGTAATTCGCCAGCGCAGCGATTTCCGCGTTCGAGTACTCAGCACCGAAAGCCGGCATTGCCATCCGCCCTTGGGCCGTGTCGATACCGGTTCCATTCAGGACGACTTGCAGCAGATTCATCGCACTCGGGTCTGACACGGTCTGGCTGCCGCGCAACGCGCCGTAACCGTTGAACACGCCCTGACCATTCCAGCCATGGCAACTGACACAGGATCCCTCGAACAGGCGCAGCCCCAGTTGATTCACCTGGGACTCCTGCGGCGCTGGCGCGAACGGCGTGGAATTCTGCAAACTGGGCAGGTCCGCATGAACCACCATGGCCTGATCCCCCGCCTGTGCCGGAACCGTGCGCAAATACGCGACCAGGTCAGACGTATCGCTCGGCGTCAAATAACGCAGACTATCCTCAACCACCTCGGCCATCGGGCCACCCGCGACGCCATGCCCGTCGGCCTGCCCCGTCGAGAAATAGCTGGTCAGCGCTGCATCGGACCATCCGCCGATACCGATGTTTGGATCCGAACTGATATTATACGCATCCCATCCTTGCACGACCGCGCCGGCAAACTGCTTGCTGCGATCGGTCGCAAAGAACTCGTTCCGGGGCGTATGACATTCCGCGCAATGCCCCAGAGCCGCAAGATAAGCCCCCTCATTCACCGCATCTGATTGCGAGGGATCAGGCTGAAAGGGATGGTTGGGCACAAACAACAGCCGCCAGGCGCGCAGAGCGTAGCGCTGGTTGTACGGAAAGCTCAGCTCATCCTGTGGCGGGGCCTGCTGCACCGTGGGCAGGCTAAACAGATAAGCCTTGATCGCCACCACATCCTCCGGCTTCATCAGCGCGTAGGATGCGTAGGGCATTGCCGGATACAGCATCTCGCCATTCCGGCCCACGCCACGGCGGATGGCGCGAATGAATTCAGCATCGGTATAGTTGCCGATGCCGGTTGCTTTATCGGCCGTGATGTTGGTCGAATAGAGCGTCCCGAATGGCAGCGTAAAGGCACGGCCGCCGGCATAAGGCTGGCCGCCGGGCGCGGTATGGCAAGCCATGCAATCCGCAGCTTGGGTCAAATATTTGCCGCGGGCGATCAGCGCCGCGCCGGTCGGCATGTTGGCGGCCAAAGCCTGCATCGTCGCCGGTCCCGCCGGCATGAAGAAAAACGCGCCGACGGCGATAACGGCAACCGCAACCACGGCCGCCGTACTCAATAAAATGGAACGCATCAGTGGCTCACAGTGCTTTCAGGAATGGGGAGATGAGGCCATCGGCTGCGACTGCCGCCGACGCCGTCTTGTCGAGAGATGGCGTTGCCATCAGCTCCTCCGTCGTAAAGGGCATGCGACGCAAACGCTTACCGATCGCCGCGAAAATCGCGTTGCCAAGCGCCGGCATCGATGCCGCCGTTCCCGTCTCACCCACGCCGCCCACATGCTCGGCGCTCTGCACCACGAAGGTCTGCACCGGCGGCGTCTCGTCGATCCGCAAAATCCGGTAATTCTGGAAATTGCTCTGATCGACGCGGCCATTGGTGAAGGTGATGCCGCTATAGAGCGCCGCGCTGAGGCCGAACAATATGCCACCTTCAAGCTGCGCCTTGATGATGTCCGGATTGACCGCCTGACCACAATCGATCACGGCGGTGACCGGCCCCAGGCGAATGACGCCATCGGGTGACACGGACACTTCCTGCACCATCGACACAAAACTGCCGAAGGATTGATGCAGCGACACGCCGCGCCCGGAACCGGGCGGAAGCGGCGTGCCCCAGCCCGCTTTCTGCGCGGCCAGTTGCAGCACGTTCGCGGCCATTGGGTTATGCTTCAGCAACGCCAGCCGGTATTCCACCGGATCGCGCCCCGCCGCATGCGCCAGCTCGTCGATGAAGCTTTCGACAACAAATACGTTATGCGCGGGTCCGACCCCACGCCACCAGGAGATCGCCACCGGCGGATCCTGGCGCGTCCAATCAACGGAGATGGCCGGAAAGGCATAGGGCGGCTCCGAGGCGCCTTCCACCGCATCCTGATCCAACTCGTCCGGTCCAAGATTTTTCCGCATATAGCGCGACGTGACCGAGGCACCGGAGACATGGTCGACCCAGGCGGTCGGCATGCCGTCGGCCCCGAGTGCGGCGGAAATCCGGTCGTAATACGGCGGCCGATAATTATCATGCTGGATATCCTCCTCGCGGGTCCAGATGATCTTCACCGGGTAATCGACCTGTTTGGCAATCTCCGCCGCCTGCGCCACGTACTCGCTCTCCAGCCGGCGCCCGAAGCCGCCACCCAAAAGCTGGCTGTGGATCGCAACCTTGTCGATCGGCAGGCCGGTCACCTTTGCCACGTCGCCTTGGGCACGCGTCGGCACCTGGGTGCCGCACCAGATGTCGCAGCCATCCGGCCGCACATAGGCCGTGCAGTTGATCGGCTCCATCGTCGCATGCGCCAGGAACGGCAGCTCATATTCGGCGGACAAGGTCTTGGCCGCGCTCGAAAACGCGCCCTCGATATCGCCCTCGTGCCGCGCGCTCACCGGCTTCACCTGGCCGTAGGCGCCCTTCAGCGCGGCGATGATATCGGGGCTGCTATGGCTCGCCCCCGCCCCCTCATTCCATGTCACGCGCAACGCGGCGAGTCCCTGCCGCGCCGCCCAGAAATGATCGCCGATCACGGCCACGGTGTTGGATGTCCGCACCACGTCCCGCACACCGGGAACCGCGCGCGTCGCACTGTCATCGACCGTGGCGACCGTGCCCCCCCAAACGGGGCAGGCCGTGACGGTGGCGATCTTCAAGTTCGGCACGACGATGTCGATGCCGAAGATCGCTGAACCATTGACCTTGCTGGGCGTGTCGACGCGGGGTGCGGGCGTACCGATCAACGCAAAACGGCCCGCCGGCTTCAGCGGCACGTTCTGCGGCACCGGCAGCTGCGCGGCCGCTTCGGCCAGTTCGCCGTAGCTCAACGTCCGCCCCGTACCAACATGCGTCACAACCGCCCGGTGGGCCGAGCATTCGCGCGCCGACACTTTCCAGCGCTCCGCCGCGGCGCTGATCAGCATCGCCCGTGCCGAGGCGCCGGCTTGGCGCAACGGCAGCCAAGCCCCGCGAATGGAGGTGGAACCGCCCGTCATTTGTCCGCCCAGAAGCGCCTGCTTGTAATATCCCTCGTAAGGCGGGGCTGCCACGACCTGTACCTGGTCGAGCCCAACCTCGAGTTCCTCGGCCAGCAACATCGCTTCCGCGGTGTAGATGCCCTGCCCCATTTCAACATTCGGGGCGACCAGGGAGATGGCCCCGTCAGTGCCGATACGGATAAATCCTCCCGGCGCGAAACCATCGAAGGGGACCGGATTACCGAAATCGTCGACCGTTGTCGCAGAAATCGCCGCGGCATGCGCTTTGACCGGCCGGCCAAGTGCTGCGAAGCCGATCAGCAACCCGCCGACCTGCAGCAGCCGGCGACGGCTGATGTCACTCCCACCACCATTCGGCGCAGCGAACATCGCCCCCCGGAAAACCGGATGAGCCGTATTTGCCATGAACTTGTCCATAAACCGCCCCTTAAGCCGAAGCGGCTTTTTTGATGGCCGCCCGAATTCGCGGATATGTCGCGCAGCGGCAAATATTTCCCGACATCGCGTTGTCGATGTCAGCATCGGTGGGCGACGGTATCCGGGCCAGCAATGCGGCAGCGGACATGATCTGCCCCGACTGGCAATAGCCGCATTGCGGCACTTCCAGCGAAATCCACGCCTCCTGCACCTTACGACCCTGCTCGGTATCGCCGACGGTTTCGATCGTCGTGATGGCGCGCGCGCCAACTTCCGAAACCGGCAGGCTGCAGGAGCGAACGGGATTACCATCCAGATGCACGGTACAGGCCCCGCATTGCGCAATGCCGCAGCCAAACTTCGTGCCGGTTAAGCCGACAAGATCCCGCAAGACCCAGAGCAGCGGCATATCATCTGGCGCATCCACCTGCCGTTGCTGCCCGTTTACGTTCAGAGTGATCATCGCGCGATCCTCGGCTCAATCGCCGAGAACGATCTCGTCACCGTCCTGGTCCGCTTATTTTCCTGCTCCAAGCGCCCTATTGAGCAGCCTAAACTCTTACTGTAATCACTCATATCTCTAGCCATAACATCTGCATTTATACCGGGAGCATAGGTAGAAGCATCCGGCCTGATGTCCATGTTTATTGCGCGCTCATAGTCCGAAATTCTTTGTTACACCCAAAAGTAGGAATAAACACCTACAAACGACCAAGCCGTGACGGCAAGCTGCGCAGTTTTTTTAGAGCTTGATCGGATGCAATCGACACGGAAAGCGGCCGCTTTTTTGAAAAAAAGCGGCGCAAAAAACTTTTGCGTCGGGCTGGGCCTGTGGCTTTGCAACCAGCCTGGCCCAGGTTAGAAAAAGTTTTTTGCTTCTTTTTTCAAAAAAGAAGTGCTTTCTGTCACGCTCCAGATCCGGTGACCTGATCGCTGCGTCGATTACGGACGTATCTTCCTAAAAACACGCGGGGCGATCCCATACGGGATCGCCCCTTTCTGTGCAAAACGCCGTTAGGGTGTTTCGCCTCTCTACTGGACGCGATCCGCGTTCAGGAATATCTGGAACTCGTCCTTATATTCCGGGTGCCAGCGAGACAATGCGGGACGCCCTTTGATCACGTCCTGCGCCGCCCACAGGACACGGCGGTTATCGACCTCGCGTGTAACCTCGTTATCCGGGCAGAGGATGTAGAACGTGCCGGCCGCCATTTCGGTCAGCAGCATGTCAATGACCTGATCCGCCGTCCAGGCCCCGCTTTCGTTACCCGTAAGCGACGCCCGGGTCATTTCCGTGAGCGTTGAGCCGGGGATCAACAAATGCGCAGAAATGCTCGCGCCTTCCTCGTTGCGCAGGCTATGGGCGAGCGCTTCGGTCAGCACTTTCACCCCAGCCTTGCTGACATTATAGGCCGTGTTGCCGGGCGGGCAGGTAATGCCCTGTTTCGAACCTGTGTTGATGATCGCGCAATTGGTCTTTTGTGCCAGCATACGCGGCGTAAATGTCTGTACACCGTTGATCACGCCCCACAGGTTGACCTCCAAAACCTTGCGCCAGCGATCGATGTGCTCAAAGGGGCCACCGCCGGTGCCTGTCCCAGCATTGTTCATCAACACCGCGACTTCACCAAATTGCTTATAGGCGGCATCCGCCAAAGCCTGGACCTGATGCAGATCGCTGACGTCGGTGGGGACCACCAAAACCTCGGCCTTGCCGTTCGGCTGCAACGCCGCAACCTCGTCCGCCGCGCGCTGCAACGTCTCGGACGGCAGATCCGCCATCACGATTTTCAGCCCCATCGCGGCAAAGCGCTTCGCGGCTGCCAGGCCGATACCATTCGCCGCACCGGTAATGACGGCCACGCGCCCGGCCGTCAGAGCAGGATGACTGTTGTTCATCTAAATTCCTTCACTCACAAAGTCATGCGCACACGGCGGCTCCATGCCATCGCGTGCTTCCACTGTGCTTATTTAGGAATCCCGCGATGGGCTACCACCGCCTCCGATAATTTTTCATTTGCCGTGGGGCAGGAAGCGTTGCCGCGCGCAACATCAGCACCTACGATCGGTGCGCTGATCACAGTGACAAGGGAGCCATCCATGGCCTCGCGATGTCGGACCTGGTTATGCCGCGCCAGCGTCAGCTTTTTTTCACTCACAGCTATTCTGATACTGGGGCTTTGGCTCCTGCTACGCCAAACATTGCCCGCAGAGAACGGAACGGTGGCTTTGCCGGGCCTGACGGCCCCGGTCTCGGTCAGCTTCGACCGCCACGGCATTCCCTTCATACGGGCCAGATCCGACCACGATGCCGCGGAAGCGCTCGGCTATCTGCATGCCCGGGACCGGATATTCCAGATGGATCTGATGCGCCGTGCCGCCGGCGGCAGCCTGGCGGCGTTGTTCGGGCCGGCAGCCCTTTACAATGACGAGGAAATGCGCCAGCTCGGCACGCGCGATCGCGCCGAGGCCGATATCGCCGGTTTATCCCCCGCTGCCCGAACCCTGCTTCAGGCCTATGTCGACGGCGTCAATGCGTGGATAACCCAACGCGGCCGCTTCGCCGCCCCGGAATATCTGCTTCTCGGCCACCCTCAGCCATGGACCCTGACCGACAGCCTGCTCTGGGGTAAGATGATGGGTCTATGGCTGTCGGGCAATTGGCGAACTGAACTGCAACGCCTGGCGCTGGCGGCGCACCTGCCTCCTGCGAAAATCGATGCCCTTTGGCCCTCCGTCCCCAATGCGGTGACGGAAGCGGCAGCCCAGCCTTTGCTGGTGCCCCCGGCCATGCGTCATGCGTCTGTTTTCCATCCCGGTCTCAGCGTTGCGGCAGCCTCCGTTCTCATATGGATGCGGTATTTTCCCGAACCCTTCACATTGCCGATGCAAGCCTCCAATGAATGGGCGGTTTCAGGCCGCCTCTCTGCAACCGGGGCACCATTGCTGGCAGGCGACCCCCATCTCGCCTTCGGTTTCCCCAGCCTTTGGTATTTGGCACGCATCGACACGCCGACCGAGAGCCTAGCCGGCGCCACGGCAGCCGGGCTGCCCTTCATGATCATCGGCCATAACGCGCATGTCGCCTGGACGTTTACGAGCACCGGCGCCGATGTGCAGGATATTTTTATCGAACATCCGACCGGTCATGACTTGGCATACGAGACGCCGACCGGGCCACAATTATTTACCACGCGCCTCGAACGCATTCATGTTGCAGGGCATGCCGATATCGTTCTCACCGTGCGCGAAACCCGCCACGGCCCCGTTATCGGCACAGCCCCGGACGGAAAAAGCCTTCTCGTCGTCGACATGGCCAATCTTGCAGCAAACGACACCGATGCAGATGGCTTGCTTATGCTCAACAAGGCGCAATCCGTTGCTGACGTCGAAACAGCGGCCGCGCACATCACGAGCCCCGTGCAAAACCTCCTCAGCGCCGACACGGCGGGCAATATCGGGTTTTTTACCACCGGCAGAGTGCCGATCCGCAAGCAGGGTGACGGCGCCTGGCCTGTGGATGGCGCTGATGGACAACATGATTGGACCGGCTTCGCCACGGGAACGGCCTTGCCGCATGCGATTAATCCCCCTTCCGGAATGCTTATCAATGCCAACAACCCGACAGTCGATCGAGGTTTCCCCGTTTTTATGGGCGCGGATGTGTTTGGCGACTGGCGGGCACGGCGCATCAGAGCGCTCCTTCTGACCGACAACGCCCAAAAAACGGTCGACGATTTCGCCCAAATGCAACTCGACGTTACGAGCCTGTTCGCCCAGGATCTGCTGCCGCGTTTGCTGGCGCTTCGTTTGCCACAAGACGACCCGGCCGCGGCGGCACAAAACTTATTGCGCTTCTGGTCCGGAACAATGACGATGACCGCGCCGCAACCCCTTATATTTAATGCCTGGACACACGAATTTCTTGCACGAGTTCTCACACAAAACAAAATATCCGATCAAAGTCTGCCCCTGCTTGACGAAAACCTGCTCTTTGCTCTGCTCGGTCCCGGCGATAATCGCGCCGCCAAATCCGTATGGTGCGACAATAACTGCACATCACTACTCCACGATGCACTGGAGATGGCCGTTGCAAAACTGCGCAGACAATACGGCACTAATCCGAAAAATTGGCGCTGGGGCGACGCCCATCAGGCGGCGTTCGTCGACCCGTTCGTCAGCCGGCTACCGGTGATCGGCGTTCTTGGACGCTTTTCGCTCGCCGCTCCAGGCGATGCCACAACGATCAATGTCGCAGCACCAGCCGGCATCGGTGTGAATGGCTTCACCGCCGTGCATGGCCCCGAACTACGGGCCGTGTCTGACCTGTCAAATCTCAACCGCAGCTTGTTCATCATCGCTCCGGGACAATCCGGAAATTTATTGGACCGCCATGCTGGCGATCTGTTGCAGCACTGGCGCGACGGCGCCGACATTTCCCTTGGACCATCCCCCCTTACGACCGACGGAAACCTACAACTTTATCCCGGGTCATGAGGTAGCCTCGGACCTGCCAGGTGCCCTTTCGATGGAATTACAGCATCGGCATGAAAGCCAGGAGGTCCTTAATCGCTCTACCGTTCATTGACGCGCCCCCTTTGGAAAATTTGTGGAGATATTCATTTCCAAGCGCCGTCTCTGCCTCGCATACACCCCCGAGAAACTCCTTAAAAACAATTAAGAAAGAGACGTATCTCCCTTTCGCGGGAAGGGTATAATGCTTTAATCTTGATTTTCGTTCTGTTGATCGATTCTGGCTTGGCTCCCGCATAAATTGCGGCACGAACCAATACACCCGACGCCACACTCAGATGAGGTCGTCCATGTTCAAGAGCATCAACCCTGCGACCGGCGTACAAATCGCCGCCTATCCGGAACTCAGTAAAGAGGAAGTCGACGCGAAGCTGGAAAAAGCGGTTTCCGCGTTCCAGTTCTGGCGACAAACAGACGTTCAAGAGCGTGCCGACCTTCTAGGCCGAATCGCCGATTGTTATGAAGGAAATAAAGATCGTCTGGCCCAAATGATCACTCTGGAAATGGGCAAAACGTTTAAATCATCTTTAGCTGAAGTCGCAAAATGTGCCGCCGCTTTTCGACATTACGCCACTCACGGCCCAAAACTGTTAGAATCGCCTCCAACAAGATTGGCTAACGGAGGCACTGCTGAAATACACTGGCTACCTCTCGGTCCGGTCCTCGCCGTGATGCCTTGGAATTTCCCTTACTGGCAGGTCGTTCGCTTCCTTGCGCCTACGATCATGGCAGGCAATGTAGGACTATTAAAACATGCAAGCATCGTCCAAGGAGCCGCCGGGATTATGGAAGACATGGTTCTCGAAGCGGGCGGTCCACCCGGCCTATTTCAGAATCTCGCTATTAAATCTGGAATGGTCGCGGCCGTCATTGCCGATGATCGGATCTCCGCGGTCACGCTGACGGGCAGCGAAGGCGCTGGAATCGCCGTCGCCGAACAGGCGGGACACCACCTTAAAAAAATAGTGCTCGAGCTTGGCGGATCTGACCCATTCATCGTCATGCCATCGGCAACTCTTGATGAGGCCGTCCGCCAAGCAGTCATTGCGCGCATACAGAATACCGGACAGTCGTGTATTTGCGGAAAACGAATGATCATCCACTCCGAAATCTACGATATATTCTTAGAAAAATTTTCCGCTGCAATGCGCGCCGTGAAAGCTGGAGATCCGATGGATCCGAATTCCGATATGGGGCCTCTATCAAGCTTTGAGCAACGCGATACCGTACTCGGACAATTGGCGCAAGCCAAGAAAATCGGTGCAAATCTATTGTTCGGCGGTGAAAAACCTGATGCTCCGGGCGCCTATATCACAGCTGGCATTCTAACCGACATTCCCGTGCAGCACATTTTTGCGAGCGAGGAAATTTTTGGTCCTATCGCCATGATGTTCCGTGCGACCGATATTGACGATGCGATCCGTATCGCCAATGAGGTTCCATTTGGTTTGGGCTCATCAGTGTGGACAAATGACTCGGCAGAACAGGAACATTTCGTGCGTGATATTCAGGCCGGCATGACGGCGATCAACCAAATGCTCGCCTCAGCACCGGAAGCTCCATTTGGCGGCATAAAGCGCTCAGGCCACGGCCGCGAATTGGGGGCATATGGTCTCCATGAGTTCATGAACTTGAAAACCGTTTTTTGGCCGGCCTGACAATGGATGGACGAAGCTCGTATGTCCCATGCACCGTGCCCATACCACGAAATCGAACTCAAACTCGCCTTGTCCCCAGGCGCTCTGAAACACTTGGAGCACCACCCTCGCTTTCGTCCCCCCGAGGCTTCCGCGCCAAAAACCAAACATTTGGTTAGCACATATTACGACACACCGGACTGTGCACTCACACGATCTGGTTTCAGCCTGCGCGTCAGGCACCATAATACGGCAATGATCCAAACCTTGAAAGTCGACCAAAATCGCGACATCATAATGCAGGGAGATGAGTGGGAATGGCCTCTCACCAGTGAACAGTTGGATCTCTCCTTGCTACCGGGCGCTCCTGCTGGAACACCTCTACCGCCTCTCGATGATTTAAAACCAATCGTGACTTCAGACATCCGGCGCTGCACACGTACTTTTCAACCCGAACCCGATACGATCATCGAAGCGGCTGTCGATGAGGGCGTGATGACAGGAGGCAACAGGACCGAGCACGTCCAGGAATTGAAACTTAAACTTCGACAAGGCGCACCTGGATCGATTTATCATCTTGCGTTACGTCTCCACAAAGACTTTCCCCTTTCGATTATTGTTGAAAGCGAAGCAAAACGTGGCTTTCGAATGGCGAGTCAGGATCCGCCCAGAAGCGAAAAGGCGACGGACATCAAACTGTCTGCTGATATAACCACTGCGGACGCATTTCGTCAGATTATCGAGAAGTGCTTGTACCACTTACTTATCAATCGCCCCTCGGCTTTGGCAGATGATGTCGAAGGTATTCACCAAATGCGCGTCGCCATCCGCCGCCTTCGAGCGCTCCTGGCGCTTTACAAGCCATGCCTCGAACAGCGGATGTTTTCCGGTTTTGCAACCGATCTGCGTCGCATTGGCCGTGTCTTCGGCGAAGCCAGAAATTGGGACATATTCTGCACAGAAACGCTCCCCGCAGCGCGTCTGCGGCCGGAATTTTTCTCCTGGTACAGGCCGCTCAATGAGGCCGCGACAGTTCGACGCAGAGCTTCGCACATAGCCTTTGAAGAAGAGTGCCAATCCGCCGCATTCACGGAACTCGTTCTTGGCTTGGCCTCCTGGGCTGAAGACAGCCGCGACAAACCGGAATGCCTTGACGCCGAAAAGTTGAAACACCCCTTTATCAAGCTCGCTCCGAAGTGGCTGGACAAGCTTGCGGACAAAGTCGATCGCAGGGGCGCTGACATCAGCGAACATACCAACGAAGAGCTTCACGCGCTCCGGAGATCACTTAAAACTCTTCGTTACGGCCTGGAATTCAACAAAAGTCTCTTTCCTGAAAAGAAAGTGCGGAACTTCCAGAATCAATGCAAAACGCTTCAAGACATGCTGGGTTCCATCAACGATGCGGTAACTTCAATTAAACTAGCACAAACGTTGCCAGGCGACGCCCTTGCCGCCCTTGGCCCTGCGGTTACCGCTCTCACCCATGACCTTGAGCAACGACGCTACAACGGATTGGTCAAGGTTAAGGAAGAATGGAAGGCCTTTCAACGCACAAGGCGCTTTTGGCGGTAAAGCTCGTTTCCGCTTCTTTAGGATTTTTACAAAACGGCGGCCAGCTGCCGACTTATCGCAAATTCTATATGTCAAACGACGCATTTTCGAATGCACGACCAAAACCAGAAAACCGTATCAATACTTATAATTCGTCTAAAATATAGACACAGCAATAAATTTTCACTTATGCTTTTCCAGACCGCCCTTAAAAATCGGCCAAAAACAGTCTTTCGCACGCAATTCTTGCCATAACGCCACAAACTGGGCACCATATAATAGAGGGGCACCGAAGGTCGTAACGCCTTCAACTCCCAAATTTTTATTGAGTGTTCACCAGGGAGATCGATCTATGGATCAAAATAAATTAGCCTTCCTCGGGGTACTTTTTGGTTTGATCGTAGCGGCTAATGCCAGCACGGCACGAGCCGACGAACTTCAGGACATCAAATCGAAGGGCGTCCTCGTGGTCGGGGTCAAAGCAGACTATCCGCCATTCGGCTATCTCAGCCCGACGGGGACAAATATTGGCATTGAACCCGACCTGGCTGCCAACCTCGCGCAGCGCCTTGGCGTCAAAGTTCAATTTGTTCCCGTGGTGGCGGCGAACCGCATCGAGTTCCTGCAACAAGGCAAGATCAATCTCCTGATCGCCACGATGAACGACACGCCCGCGCGCGAAAAAATCGTCGATATCATTCACCCGAACTACTATGCGTCGGGCTATAATGTGATGGTCCCCAAGACCATAAAGCTGACGGCGTGGACGCAATTGCAGGGCGTTCCTGTCTGCGCCATTCAAGGGTCCTTCTATAACAAGGATGTCGGCGAGAAATATGGCGCCTCACTGGTGGCATTCACCGGGGTCGCGGAGGCATTGACCGCATTGCAGCAGGGTCGTTGCAATGCCTTCCTGTATGACGATACGGCGATTGAAGGAAAACTAACAGATCCCGCTTGGAAAGCCTATGACATGCCGTTGCCCACCCTTGGGGCACAGCCTTGGGGCATGGCCGTAAAAGACGGTGAGCCGGCTTTGGCCACATTCATTTCACAAGCAAGTGAGGATTGGGCAAAGACCGGATACATTCTTTCCCTGGAGACGAAGTACGGCATTCCGCACTCTGCTTATGCTGTGCAGCAGCACGATAAATATAAAGCCTAACCCAAGCGCCGAGACGGAAATTGCATCTGGGAACCGCCATTGCCACCTGGTTTTCGCATCTCAACGATACCAGCGGCATCAACTTTACGATCTTCTACGATCCGTTTGATCGCGCGCGGTTCCTTGACGGCTTTTTGGTGACGCTTGAACTTTGCTGTGTCACAATATTCGGTTCAGTTCTGGTTGGCATTGTCGGCGCCTGGGGGCAGACCTCACGTTTGCGGTTGGTGCGCTGGATTGTGCAGGGTTATCTCCAGATTTTCCGCAACACCCCGCCGCTCGTGCAGATGTATTTTTTCTACTTTGGTCTAAGTGCTTTACTACCGAAAATAAAAAGCAGCATTGGCATAGAGCACCCCTTGGTCAATGGGTTTACGTGGGCTTGCCTTTCGCTGATTTTATTTGCCGGCTCGTTCAATGTCGAAATTTTTCGCTCCGGCATCGAGGCCATTCCAACCGCCACCTCTGAGGCCGCAGAATCACTCGGCTTTACGCGGCTCCAGACTTACATACATATCGTGTTGCCCCTTGCACTACGCATCTGCCTGCCGGCGCTGACCAATAATCTTGTTAATCTGATCAAGACCACAACGCTGGCCTATGCTATCGCCGTCCCTGAGCTGCTTTATGTTTCCAACCAGATCTGGTCGGACAATGAGAACGTTCCCGAGATGATGCTGGTTCTGTTCGTCATCTACATCGCGCTGGTTGGAGTCCTGGTATTTGCCATGCATGCCTGGGAACGCGCCTTACGCCGGCCAGGCCTGGGAACATGAACGTGAAACTGCCCGTTATCCTCCCTTTGAACGAAACCTTGCAGCGTCAAGCCAGTGGCTTGCCCTCACTTCGCTTGGCGCCGTGGCATGGCCTCGTACTTGCGGCAGTTGTTCTGTTCTCCGCGGCGGCCGCGGATGCGGCAACCAACCACCTCCACCAGCCCGACGTGCTGAACATCCTTGCCGGCTGGACACCGCTGCTCTTGCGAGGATTCGGGCTGAACATCCTCATCAGCTTTCTGTCCATGCTCATCGGCACGGTATTAGGCGCTTTCCTCGGTCTCGGGCTTATTACCCCCGCAAGGCCCACCCGGGTAGTCTCCTGGCTGCTCACACAGTTTTTCCGCAACGCCCCCTGGCTTGTTCTGCTGTTTTTCATGATCTTCCTGCTGCCATTCCATATGCATCTCGGGCGGCTCACGATCAGCCTGCCGGACTGGCTAAAGGCGGTCATCGGCCTGGCGCTCCCCGTCATGGCCAATGTCGCGGAGATCGTGCGTGGCGGCGTGCGCTCGATCCCGCCGGGCCAATGGGAAGCTGCGGAATCACTGGGCTTCACCCGGCGGCAGCAGCTCTGGCTGATCATCCTGCCGCAGAGCGTAAAACGCATGCTGCCGCCCTGGATGAACCTCTATGCTATTCTCACGACCTCGACCACACTGGCTTCAATCGTCGGCGTCAACGAGGTGGTCACGCTCGCCGGACAGGTTTTGGCGGCCGAGGGCAGCCGGCCGGATCTCCTCGCGCCGATCTACGCCTATGTACTGCTCATGTTTTTTATCTACACCTATCCGATCGCACGGCTGACCCAGCATCTGGAACGCCGCTACCAGGTACGCAACTGACATGACCAACGAACCTCTCGTCGTTATCGATAATCTCCATAAGTCCTTCGGCCATGTCGAAGTGATCAAAGGCGTCAGCCTGTCCGTGGCGAAGGGTGACGTCGCCTGCATTATCGGGCCATCCGGATCTGGCAAATCAACATTAATCCGCTGTGTAAACGCCCTCGTGCCGTTCGAGCGCGGCTCCATCAAGGTGCTCGGCATCGAGGTCAACGATCCGAAGCTGGACAAGTTGAAGCTGCGCAAGCATGTCGGCATGGTTTTCCAGCAGTACAATCTGTTTCCCCACCGGACCGCATTGCAGAATGTGATGATGGCGCCAATTCAGGTACTCAAGCGCCCTCGCCAGGCCGTCGAAGCTGAAGCCTACGCGCTGCTCAAGAAAGTGCGCCTGGAAGGTAAGGAACATGCCTATCCGGGCGAGCTTTCTGGCGGTCAACAACAGCGTGTCGCCATCGCCCGATCATTGGCAATGAAGCCGGATCTGATGCTGTTCGACGAGGTCACCGCGGCCCTGGATCCTGAAACGGTGGGTGAAGTTCTGCTCACCATCCGCCAACTCGCCGAGGAAGGCATGACGTGCATCCTGGTGACGCATGAAATGGGCTTTGCGCGGGAGGTCGCCAACGAAGTCTATTTCACGGATAAGGGAGTTATTGTTGAACACGCCCCACCGGCGCAGTTCTTCTCCGCCCCGCGTGACCCTCGGACCCAGGCTTTTCTGAGTCAGATCCTGTAAAGCGAAAGCGGCGGAGCATGGCACCCGCCGGATAGAAGGATGTCCCTCGATACGATGCGGATCTTGTCCTCGGCCGGGTAACGCCGACGGCGTCGCCCGCACGCTTTTTTTGGCGTGCCAACGGTGGCATAGTCAAAACATGAATTTTCATTCTCTTTATGCCCAGGGCTTTGCCCGGGTGGCCGCCTGCACCACTGTAACGTCGTTGGCCGATCCCCTGCGTAATGCCGAAGCGGTGCTCACCGCCGCCAGTGAATGCCACCAGCGCGGCGTCGCCGTCGCGGTTTTTTCGGAGCTGACCCTCTCGGGCTACTCCATTGAGGATCTGCTGCTTCAGGACGCCCTGTTGGATGCGGTGGAAGACGCCGTTACGGCGGTGCTGACGGCGTCCCGAGACTTGGCTCCGGTGCTGGTAGTCGGCGCGCCGCTACGGCATGCCGGGCGGTTGTACAATACGGCGCTCGTCATCCATCGCGGGCGCCTCCTGGGTGTCGTCCCGAAATCCTATCTCCCGACTTACCGGGAATTCTACGAGCGTCGCCAAGTGGCCCCAGGAGACACGCTCCAGGGCGACATTCAAATCGCCGGCCAATCCGCACCGTTCGGCACCAACCTGCTTTTTGCGGCCGAGGATGTCAGCGGCCTCGTCTTGCATGTCGAAATCTGCGAGGATTTTTGGGTGCCGATCCCGCCGAGCGCTCTTGCCGCTTTGGCCGGCGCGACGATCCTCGCCAATCTTTCCGGCAGCCCGATCACCATTGGCCGGGCCGATAGCCGGCGGTTGCTTGCGCAATCCGCCTCCGCCCGTTGCCTGGCGGCCTATATTTACGCCGCGGCGGGCGCTGGAGAGAGCACGACGGAAGTCTCCTGGGACGGCCAGGTCATGATTTACGAAAATGGGATCTGTCTCGCCGAAGCTGAACGCTTCCCCAGTGCCGGCCAATCGGCCATCGCCGATATCGACCTGGACTTGCTCCGCCAGGAGCGGATGCGGATGGGGACGTTCGACGACAACCGCCGGACTCATGAAGCCAGCACGGCCACATTCCGCACCATTACCTTCCGGCTGGCGCCGCCTGCGGACAATCTCGGCCTTGCACGCGTTGTCGAGCGTTTCCCCTTCGTCCCCGCGGATGCCGCGCGGCTCGAACAGGACTGCTATGAAGCCTATAACATTCAGGTAGCAGGCCTGGCACAAAGGCTGCGCGCAACCGGTCTCAAGCGGGTTGTCCTGGGTATTTCCGGCGGGCTCGATTCCACCCATGCCCTGATCGTCACGGCGAAAGCCATGGATCTGCTCGGCCTGCCACGCAGCAACATTCTCGCTTATACAATGCCCGGCTTTGCCACGGGCGCCGAAACCAAGGCGAATGCCTGGCGGCTGATGACCAGCCTCGATTCAACAGCCCGAGAGTTGGATATCCGCCCCACGGCACAGCAAATGCTGGCGGATCTCGGCCATCCCTTCAGCCATGGCAAACCTGTCTACGACATTACATTCGAGAACGTGCAGGCCGGCCTGCGGACGGATTACTTATTTCGCCTCGCCAACCAGAACGACGCCTTCGTGATCGGCACCGGCGACCTGTCCGAACTCGCGCTCGGTTGGTGCACATACGGCGTCGGCGATCAAATGTCCCACTACGCCGTCAATGCAGGGGTGCCCAAGACTCTCATCCAACACCTGATTCGCTGGGTCGCACAGACCGGTCAATTTGGGGATGCCGTCGGCGAAACGCTGGAAGCGATCCTGAACACGGAAATTTCACCGGAACTCGTGCCTGTTGCCGCCGGCGCCACGCTGCAGAGCACCGAGGAAAAGATCGGCCCCTACGCTCTCCAGGATTTCAACCTTTATTATACGCTGCGCTTCGGCTTTCGGCCGTCGAAAATCGCGTTTCTGGCGATGCACGCCTGGAGCGACACCAAGCTCGGCGCCTGGCCAGAAAATTTTCCCGAAGAAAGACGTGTTCAGTATAGCCTCGGCGAAATCCGCCATTGGCTGGAGCTTTTTTTGCGTCGCTTTTTCGCTTTCAGCCAGTTCAAACGCTCGGCAATGCCCAACGGCCCGAAGGTTGTCGCTGGCGGCTCGCTCTCGCCTCGGGGCGACTGGCGCGCCCCATCTGATGGAAATGCCCGCGTTTGGCTCGATGAGTTGGCACGTAACGTTCCAAACAACTGACCACCGATACGATTGGACGGTGCCGTCGCTTCGACACCGTCCCTCGTTCAAGCCAATAGCCATAAATCACGTCTTTTTCTGCCCCTGATGACCGGGTTTCGTACGTTGCTCCGGCGTCCCGCCGCGCCCGCCCGGGCTTGATTTTTCGTGGCCTGGGGCGCCGCTGGCCGTTTTGCTTTGCGCGCCGCCGGCATTTTTATGGCTCTGCTCACCCGCTTTGACGTGTTGCTCGTGCGAGCCACCTTGTGTCCCGCCAGGATTGGCCATGTTTCTCTCCTCTGGTTAAATTTATTCTGAAAGCCGTGATTCTTTCAGACCTTTGATATACTCCACCGAACCAGATTTTATTCTCATCATTTTTTAAATTGGAATTCATGCATCCTGCCGATCATTCTGAATTTTTGCAGGACAACGAAATAACCTCACTTATTTTGTATATACCGTGCTCACCTGAGAATCCGGAACTTTATTGGGTTTATGATGCGGAAATTGTCCGTGACCTCATCGCACCAAATACTCCAGTTCTCCGGCACGTCGCGGCGTAAGAAATTCAGCATAGCGGTGCTGAAATCCCTAAAGCTTGCGTAGCATTTGTTGTGGGTAATGTGTCTGTGCATCAGTCCCCATAATCGTTCAATCGGATTGAGATGCGGGCAATAAGCTGGGACGAAATGGAGCTTAATCCGGCAGTCAGGCTGCGCCAGCCAGGCTTGGACCAAATTTGCGTGGTGGTATCTCGCATTGTCCAGAAAGACGTGGATCAATCGCATTCGGGGATACATTGCTTCGATTTCCATCAGCAGCAAGATGGTGCTCGCGGCATCCACCGTCAGCACATCTTTCATGATGGTCTGGCCAGTCTCAAGGTTGATGGCACCGTGGACGTTCAGGCGGTCCCGTCCGCTGCTCTGTTCCACCGCGACCGGCACTTCTTTCGGTGCCCAGCAGCCAACCGGCCGCACCGTATGGGTCGGATGCACAGCGTCAGCAAAGATCACCGTTTCATCGGCCTCGAGTTGGTTCAGCAGATTTTCATATGCCTTGATAAACGCCGCCTGCCTCTACGGATCGAGCTTGCGCGATATCGCCTTCGGCTTGCGATGCTCCATGCCCAGCCGGTGCAACAACGCGATCAGGCCGGAGCGGCTCTGGTACTCAATGCCAAACGCCGCCGCGATCCAGGCGCCAATCGCGCGCGTCGAGCGCGGCAGGGTCTCGGTGATCCAGTCGATCAGCTGGGCCTGCTGTTCATCATTCAGGCGACAGGCACTGCCCTCATAACCAAAACTCGCCAGTCCCTCGATCCCGTCCTCCTCATACAGAAGACGCCATGTGCGGATCGTATCGTCGTCCAGAAGCAGAACCTTGGCGACCGCCGCGTAGCTCATGCCTTTATCAAGTAAAACCAGCGCGTTGGCACGCCGAGCCAGGCGATGCGCTGCCGAGCCGTCCTGAGCCAACTCGATCAGGTCGCGCCGTGATTCAGCATCCAGGAACACTTGCCGCTTCATGCCGCCAATAAGAATCGATCCCACCGCCGAGGGCAAGTAGGCGGCGGATTCTCACAGAGTCGGGGTATACTAAAGCGGTTTTCAGCCCATTGTCCTTTTAAATTCGGCCTCTAAGGGGAGAAGAAAAAATGACGCAGATACGATTGCTTATCGGCACGCGCAAAGGGGCTTTTATTCTCTCCAGCGATGCTCAGCGAAAAAATTGGTCGGTCTCTGGTCCGCATTTTCCCGGTTGGGAGATCTTTCACCTCAAAGGCTCCCCGCTCGATCCCGACAAACTCTACGCGGCGCAAAGTTCCGGCTGGTTCGGTCAGGTCATGCAACGCTCCGACGATGGCGGCCGCAATTGGCATGTGGTCAACAATCATTTTTCTTATGACGGTGTGGCCGGAACTCATCAATGGTATGATGGAACACCCCATCCCTGGGAGTTCAAGCGCGTCTGGCATATCGAGCCATCCCTCATCGATGCCGACACGCTATACGCCGGCGTGGAGGATGCCGCGCTTTTCCAATCGACCGATGGCGGCCATTCCTGGCAGGAGCTGTCCGCGCTGCGCAACCACAGCACGGGGGCGACCTGGCAGCCCGGGGCCGGGGGAATGTGCCTGCACACGATTCTGCTGGATCCCACGAACCCTAAGCGGATGTTCGTCGCCATCTCGGCCGCCGGGGCGTTTCGGAGCGAAGATGGCGGACAAAGCTGGACACCGATCAATCATGGCCTGCACACAGCGATCCTGCCGAACCCTACCGCTGAAATCGGCCATTGCATCCACCATATCGCCATGCACCCATCCCGTCCGGACACGCTGTTCATGCAAAAACACTGGGACGTGATGCGGTCGGACGATGCAGGGGACAGCTGGCATGAGGTCAGCGGCAACCTGCCAACCGATTTTGGCTTCGTCATCGACGTGCATGCGCATGAACCCGAAACGCTCTATGTCGTGCCGATCAAGAGCGACGCCGAGCATTTTCCAATCGATGGCCAGCTTGCCGTATATCGCAGCCGCAGCGGTGGGCATGAATGGGAGAGGCTGGCGACTGGCCTCCCTCAACAAAACTGCTACGTGAACGTGCTGCGCGACGCGATGGCTGTCGACCAGTTGGATCCCTGCGGCGTGTATTTCGGTACCACTGGCGGCCAGATCTACGCCTCCACCGATTCGGGCGATAGCTGGCAGGCGATCGTCCATGACTTGCCGGCAATCCTGTCGGTCGAAACTCAGACATTGGCATGACCACGACAATCCGCATCGAGCTGCCCGGAGCCTTGCGCCAACTGGCGAGGATTGCTGATGACATCGAGCTTCCCGTCGATGGCATCGTCAGCATCAACACCATTCTCGACACGCTGGAAGCCCGCTATCCGGCACTGAAGGGCACGATGCGCGATCAAGACAGCAAACGGCGCCGACCATTTATCCGCTTTTTTGCGTGCCGCTGCGATGTCTCGCATCAGTCCGCGGACCAGCCCCTTCCCGCCGCGGTTGCGCAAGGGAGCGAGCCGTTCATCGTTATTGGCGCCATCGCGGGCGGCTAGAGCCCAATCGGTCGAGGACAAGTCATAACTAAGCGAAGGTAAAGGCTTCTTTGGGCCGTGCTGGTTGCACCGCCCCAGGCCCGACGGACAAAAATTTTACGCCGCTTTTTTAAAAGCGGCTACTTCCCTGCTTCGCCCTATGCCTATCAGGCCCTAAGCAGCGTCACGCGATGTGCACCGGATACCTCCGGATCACCCCATTGACATCAGACAAGTGGCGCTTAAAACTCTGAAAAACGGACATTTTAACCGATTATCGGACAGCAGGAAATCCGTTGCAAAAGATCTTTCCCAGCCCGGCCGCCGCCCTGCATGGCGTACTTTTCGAGGGCATGACCATCATGTCTGGCGGCTTCGGTCTGACCGGCAATCCGGAAAGCCTGATTCCGGAAATCCTCAAATCGGGCGTCAGAAATCTGACCGTGATCTCGAACAATTGCGGCGCGGAAGGGTTTGGCCTGTGGCAGTTGCTGCAAGATCGTCAGATCCGCAAAATGATCTGCTCTTATATTGGCGAGAACAAATTGTTCGAGCAATTATGTCTCGCGGGCGAGATCGAACTGGAGCTGAACCCGCAAGGCACGATGGCCGAGCGCATCCGTGCCGGAGGGGCCGGGATTCCGGCTTTCTACACCCCCACCGGGATCGGCACGATGGTCGCCGAAGGCAAGCCTGTGGAGGCCTTCGAGGGCAAGCTGTACGTGAGGGAAACATGGCTTAAGGCGGATCTTGCGATCATCAAAGCCTGGCGGGCAGATCCCGCGGGTAATCTGGTCTTCCGCAAGACGGCCCGTAATTTTAATCCGAATATGGCGACGGCGGCGAAGGTCACAGTCGTTGAAGTCGAAGAGATCGTCGAAGCAGGAAGCCTTGATCCGGACATGATCCATACGCCCGGCATTTATGTCGACCGAATCGTGAAAAGCACAATCAATGAAAAAAGGATCGAAAAACTGACCGTACGCGAATATGAGCCGGCGAGGAATTCTGTCTGATGCCCTGGACACGCGAACAAATGGCGGCGCGCGCGGCCAAGGAATTAAAGGACGGCTATTACGTGAATCTCGGGATCGGCATTCCGACGCTGGTCGCCAATTATATTCCGGACGGCGTTGAGGTAACCCTGCAGAGCGAGAACGGCATGCTCGGCATGGGACCTTTCCCCTATCCCGATGAGGTCGACCCCGATCTCACCAATGCCGGAAAGCAGACGATTTCCGCACTGCCCACCTCGTCGTTTTTTTCCTCGGCCGACAGCTTTGCCATGATTTGGGGCGGCCATATCGACCTGACCGTTCTGGGCGCGATGGAAGTATCCGCCAAAGGCGACATCGCGAATTGGACCGTTCCCGGCAAGATGGTGAAGGGCATGGGGGGGGCGATGGATCTCGTCGCCGGGGTGAAGCGTGTCGTCGCGGTGATGGAACACACCGCAAAGAACGGTAGCGCGAAGATTGTCGAACATTGCAGCCTGCCGCTCACGGGCGCAGGCGTGGTCGATCTGATCGTCACAGATCTCTGTGTATTCGCTTGCGACAAGGTCAATGGCGGCCTGACCTTGCTCGAACTTGCCCCCGACGTGACGCTGGAAGAGCTCAAGCAAAAGACCGCCGCCACCTTCCAAAACCGTTCCCTTTGAGCAGGTGCCGCCCATGACAGACGCTTTCATCTGCGATGCATTGCGCACGCCGATCGGCCGGTTCTCCGGTGGCTTGTCGTCTGTCCGCGCCGACGATCTCGCGGCCATTCCACTCGCCGCTTTACTGGCGCGCAATCCCGGCATCGATCCCGCCGCTATCGACGAAGTATTTCTCGGCTGTGCCAACCAGGCCGGCGAAGATAACCGGAACGTCGCGCGAATGGCTGCGCTACTGGCGGGGATGCCGGTCAGCGTGCCAGGCACAACCATCAATCGTCTTTGCGCCAGCGGCGCTGACGCCATCGGGACCGCTGCCCGGGCTGTTATTGCCGGCGCGATCGATCTGGCGATCGCGGGCGGGGTGGAGAGCATGACACGTGCGCCTTATGTCATGGCAAAACCGGACAAACCCTTCGGGCGCGGCATGCAGATTGAAGATACGGTGGTCGGCTGGCGCTTGGCGAACCCCAAAATGCGCGCCATGTACGGCACAGCCTCGATGCCGGAGACGGGCGAATATGTCGCCGAACGTTACCAGGTGACACGCGATGCCCAGGATGCGTTTGCCCTGCAAAGCCAGCAACGTTCGGCCGCGGCACAAAACGCAGGCTATTTCGAAGACGAAATTGTGCCGGTTACGATTCCCGGCCGCAAGGGGGATACGGTGATCGCGGCAGACGAGCATCCGCGCCCCGACACAACACAGGAAACGCTCGCGCGCCTCAAACCCGTGGTGCGCGCCGATGGCACCGTCACCGCCGGCAATGCCTCGGGGATCAATGACGGTGCTGCGGCCATGTTCGTTGCCTCTGCCTCCGCTGTGAAGCAACACGGCCTGCGGCCGCGGGCGCGTGTGCTCGGCATGGCAACGGCTGGCGTCGAGCCCGACGTCATGGGAATCGGCCCGGTGCCCGCCTGCCGCAAGCTGATGACGCGGCTTGGCATGTCGATCCGTGACTTCGATCTGATCGAGATCAACGAAGCTTTTGCCTCGCAGGTGATCGCCTCGATGCGCGAATTGGATATCGATCCGGCAAGTCCGCATCTCAACCCGCATGGCGGCGCCATTTCGCTCGGCCACCCTTTGGGCATGTCCGGCGCAAGGCTGACGATGACGGCAATCCACGGCCTCGAGACAAGAGGCGGCAGGCGCGCGCTGGTCACGATGTGCATCGGTGTTGGCCAGGGGCTGGCACTCGCCGTCGAACTTGTGTGACTAACGTTGCTTTTTCGCGAACATTTTTTGCAAGTGATGGCGCGGTGTTTTGTCAACGCCACCAACCAGAAAAAGTGGTGAGCAACGAATGCATCATCGTAGCGGACCGCTAAACCGCGCCCAGACAACCCGCCAGGTAATGCCCGCGTTACTGGTCAGCCCGTTGAACCTCGTTTGAAAAATTTTTCCGCTTGACTTGACTTTGGGACCCGCATACCCGTCAATCATCTAAAAATAACGGGGAAACAAATGTCCAAGAGCCCGATTTTAGGAATTAGTTTAGTTGCTCTGCTTTTTGCCACCCACGGGGCGCACGCTGCCGGCGGACCAATTGAAATCGGCATCCTGGCTGATTTATCGGGTCCTGCCGCCTTGAGCGGCAATCACAAGATCAATGGCGCACAGTTGGCAGTCGACGAAATCAACGCGCATGGCGGCATCAACGGCCAAAAACTGAAACTCGTGATCGAAGACAACCGTGGCCAAAACCAGGCCGGCGTTGCGGCCTATGAAAAACTCGCTTCGGACCCCAATGTGGTCGCAATCATCAATTCCGTCCGCAGCACCATTGTTCAGGCCACATTACCTTATGTTCTGCGCGACCAAATTCCAACGCTGATCGGCGGCACCGACCCTAAGCTGACCCATATTGGCAACCCTTGGGTGTTCCGCTTCCGCCCCAACGATATCTATGCGTCACAGACCATGTCGGCCTATTCAACCGGTACCATGGGCAGCAAAAAAGTTGCTGTGCTCTACGACTCCGACGCCTTCGGTTCGGCCGGAAATAATCTTCTGATTGCCGCCCTGAAAAAGGATGGTGCGCAAGTGGTCAGCGACCAAGGCTACACCACGGCAACGCAAGACTATACATCCTTCCTCGAGAAGGTAAAAAGCTCGAACGCGGATACCCTCGAGACCTATATGACGAATTCCGAAGATGAAGCGCAAATGTTGAAGCAACTTCGTCAACTCGGAATCGACGTCAAGATCATGGGCTCGCCGTCGATCGCCACGGCGGTCAATATCCAGCTTGCCGGCGATGCGGCGAATGGGACCTATGGCGTCTCCGATTTCGTCGCGAAGGGCACGCCCGAGGCTCAAGCATTCGCCAGTAAATATGAAGCCAAATATAACAGCCCGCCCGATCTGTTCGGTGCCTGGGTGTACGATGCCGTGAATGTCCTCAGCCAGACGATCGCCAAAAACGGCACCTCGGCCGCGGCGATTCAAAAAGGTCTGCACGCCGTACAAGACTATCATGGCGTTGAGGGCACGTATAACTTCGACAAGAATGGCGACGGATTGCACGGATACTGGGTGGTGCAGATCACCAACAAGACCGCCGAGCCGATCAAATACGTCGAGTTTAATTCCGCGTCCTAACGTTCGGCTATGCAGGGCGGTCGACCGCCCTGCATAGCACATCGTGTTCGACGGTTCGCGGCAGGAGAAATTGCGTGCTATCTGAAATCATACAGCTGGCCGTTACCGGAATCGCCGTCGGCAGCATCTATGGCCTCATCGCACTTGGCTTCGGTCTTATCTATACATCGGTCAATGTCGTGAACTTCGCGCAAGGCGATTTCGCCATGATCGGTGCCTATTTCATGGTGAGCCTTGAGTTGGGAGCCCATCTTCCCTTGTGGCTCGCATTGCTTCTCAGTGTCCTGCTGGCCGCCGGCTGCGGAGCGCTGTTTCAGTTGCTCATCTACCAACCCGTCCGCCATCGCCCACGTACGTTTCTGCCGGTCATGATCGCCACGGTTGGTGCCTCCGCCTTTATCGAACAGCTCTTCCTCATCATCTACGGCCCCCTGCCCTATCAGTTGCCGAACATTTTCCATACCCAATCCGTTCGGATTGGAGGCGTCTCGCTTTATCCGCAATATCTCGTGATTATCGCCGTGACGGCGGCCATGGTCGCTTTGCTGAACTGGTTTCTTGAATATACCAAACTCGGCAAGCAACTTCAGGCAACGGCACAGGATCCCGATACGGCGCGGCTCATGGGGATTCGCGTGGCACGCATGGCGGGCCTTACCTTCGCCATCAGCACGGGTCTCTCCGGACTTGCCGGGCTGTTGATCGCCCCCGTCTATACCGTCACATCCACCATGGGCGCGACCATCGCACTCAAGGCATTCGCCGCCGCAATTGTCGGCGGCTTTGGTAGCATGAAAGGCGCGATCATCGGCGGTCTCGCGATTGGCCTCGTCGAGACATTCGGTGCTACCTATATCTCCGGCTCCTACCGCGACGCCTTTCCGTTTATCTTCCTGATACTCTTTCTGATCTTCAAGCCACTCGGCTTGTTTGGTGAAAAAGTCTCGCAAAAAGTGTAAATTTTTACGACGCATTGCCGCGATCAATCCGGCGGGAAGAACCAGCATGATCAAGCAGATTTTAAAATTCCTGCCCTTTCTCATCATCCTTGCTGTGGTGCCGTTATTGCTGCCGGGCGGGCGAATTGGTTCCTATTACCAGACCTTGCTGATCCTTTCCGTCTCCTATGCCACGGCCGCCCTCGGCCTTACGGTTCTGCTCGGCTATTCCGGCCAGATCTCCCTGGCACAAGCCGCATTCTTTGGCATCGGCGCCTATGTGTTCACGGTTCTTGTTGTCACATATAATAAATCCTATTGGCTAAGCGCTCTAGCCGCCCTTGTCGTCACCGCCGCTTTTGGATTTTTCCTCGGGGCGATTTCACTCCGTCTCGCCAGTCACTATCTCGCTCTGGTCACCATCGGCTTTCAAATTATCACCCAGCTTGTTTTGAACAACTGGCATAGTTTTTCCGGCGGCGCCGACGGCATTTCAAACATCCCCCGCCCGGCTCTCTTCGGCCTTACGTTTTCTGCGGACCGAAATTTCTACTGGTTTTCTCTCCTTGTCTTCGGCTGCGCCGCCTATATCGTTTACCGGCTGCGCCACTCACGGCTGGGGGGAGCTCTCCTCGCCCTCCGCGAAGATGAAATTGCCGCAGCCTCCAATGGTATCAGCGTCTTCTGGACCAAGGTTCTCGCCTTCTCCGTCTCTGCTGCCTTGGCCGGCTTCGGAGGAATCCTATACGCCTCAGGTTCGCTTTATATCAGCCCGGACGTGTTCAGTTTCTACCAATCTGTCTCCTTCTTCGCGATGGTTCTGGTGGGCGGCCGCGAGTCGATCATCGGAACCGCACTGGGCGCTGGCCTGATTACTTTTCTTCCCGAAGTGCTGCGCTTTCTTCAAGCCTATACCATCGCAATCTATGGTTTGCTCATCGTCGTCGTCGTGCTGTTCCTGCCAGAGGGCCTCTATGGCCTGCTGCTGCGTGGCGCCACAGCGGTTGGCCATAAGTTCACGGCATCAAAGCCTCACGAAGCACAAGTCACGGCCCGGACTTTGCCCCCGACCTTGCCGCTCGTCCGCCCGGTCGCGACGACGGAACCGCTTTTGGAAATCAAAGGCCTGGCTAAACATTTCGGCGGTATCAAAGCCGTCCAAAAGCTCGACCTTACGGTCTGCAAAGGCGATGTCGCCGTGCTGATCGGCCCCAACGGCTCCGGAAAAACCACGGTTCTCAATGTCTTGAGCGGGATATACACAGCCACCGCCGGGTCGATCACCTATCGTGGCGAAGAAATCAGCAACAGCCACCCGAACAAGATCAATCGCCTCGGCATTTGCCGAACATTTCAAAATATCCGCCTCTTTCCCGAGCTAACAGCGCTCGAGAATGTGGCCGTCGGTTACTACTCGAAAGGCACGGTGGGATTGCTAGGCACACTCCTGTCACGCCCGTTAGGCTATCGCGAAGAGGAAGAAGCCCGAACCAAGGCGCGTGACATACTGCATTTTCTTGGCTTTGACCGGCTTGAGGTGAAAGCCAAGAATTTGCCTTATGGGCAGCAGCGTATCGTCGAGATCGCCCGTGCCATTGTCTCCGCGCCGGACCTCCTGCTCCTCGACGAGCCCGCGGCCGGGATGAATCATGAAGAGACCGAGGCGCTTTCGAAAATCCTCTACCGGATCCACGCTCTGGGACTGACGATGCTGCTCATCGAGCATGACATGTCTTTCGTCTCCAGCGTGGCGACCCGAGCTTACGTCATGGATTTTGGTCAAAAAATCAGCGAAGGCTCGGTCCAGCATGTGTTATCAGATCCCGCTGTCGTAAAGGCATATCTTGGCGATGACATCGAATATGCTTGAAGTTCGCAACATTCAATCAAACTACGGCGAGGTCCGTGCGCTGCACGACATCAGCCTCGACGTAAAACAAGGCGAGATCATTGTTCTGCTCGGCGTTAACGGTGCTGGAAAATCGACAACGCTGAAAACAATTTCCGGTCTGCTTCACCCGTCACATGGCAGCATTACGTTTCAGGGACAGCGCATCGACCAATTAACCCCTGAGCGGATCGTCCGCATGGGCATCGCGCACGTGCCCGAGGGACGGCACGTCTTTCCCGGTCTAACGGTGCGGGAAAACCTGATCATGGGAACCTCCAACCGGCGCGTGACGCGCGGCGAGACCGAACAGGACATCGACCGCATATTGGAAATTTTCCCCGACCTGAAGCGGCTCTACACGCAAATGGGCTGGTCTTTGAGCGGTGGGCAACAGCAAATGCTGGCGATCGGCCGCGGATTGATGGCGCGGCCGCAATTATTGATGCTCGACGAGCCATCTCTCGGCTTGGCGCCGGTCATCATCAAACAGGTCTTCCGCACCATCGAGGCGATCAACAAGCAGGGCATGACCGTCTTGCTTGTCGAACAAAATGTTAGTCTTAGCCTTCGCATCGCGCATCGCGCCTATCTCCTGGAAACCGGCCGCATCCTGCGCAGTGACACCAGCGCCAACCTGCTCAGTGACGAGACATTCAAGACGGCCTTGTTAGGCGCAAGCGGGCACGGCGCCGATTAGCCACCGGCCGATACTGAGCTGCCCCACACGACATGTACTAGGTGATCCAGTTGCAGCTTGAAGCAAAAACCAACTGAGACGCGAAAACCGCAATGAAAGAACGAGATAACATGGCACACACAGCTTTCGATCTGTCCGCCAAGACGGCGCTTGTCACCGGCTCCTCACGCGGGCTGGGGCTGGCCATCGCGGAGGGATTGGCCGCCGCCGGCGCGTCCATATTGCTCAATGGCACCAACGCCGACCGGCTTCGCTCGACGGCTGAAACGCTGCGTGCGGCCGGCCATTCCGTCGAAGAGATCCTGTTCGACGTGACCGATGAAGCCGCAATCGCTGCAGCTTTCATGCAGCTCGATGAGGCCGGAATCAAAGTGGACATTCTCGTCAACAATGCCGGTATTCAACTTCGCAAACCGATGCTCGATCTTGCCACGTCGGAATGGCAGCGCGTCATCGACACCAACCTCACCAGCGCTTTTGTCATCGGGCGGGAGGCCGCAAAACGGATGCTTCCCCGCGGCCAGGGCAAGATCATCAATATCGGCTCGCTGACGAGTGACCTGGCCCGGGCGACGATCGCCCCGTATACTGTGGCCAAAGGCGGCGTCAAAATGCTGACGCGGGCGATGGCCGCCGAATGGGCGCAGCACGGTATTCAGGCAAATGCCATCGGGCCGGGCTACATGTTAACCGAGATGACCACCGCCTTGTCGGAAAACGCCGCCTTCGACACCTGGTTGCGGGCCCGCGCGCCGGCAGGGCGCTGGGGGCGGCCTGAGGATCTCATCGGCACGGCCGTATTCCTTGCCTCGTCGGCCTCCGACTATGTTAATGGCCAAATAATCTATGTCGATGGCGGTATAACGGCGGTACTCTGATAGGACATTCACGCACGAAAACGGCTTGCCCAGCGCGAGCCGCAGAGCACAATTTCCGGCTGATCGGACGACTAAAGCAGCCTAAGGGAATGGGGGGTCGAACATGGCGATGCCTGCCCCGGTGCGACGGTGGAAACTCCCCAAGCCTCCGGGGCTGGTCTGGCGCGCGCTGAGTTTCGGGCTGGCGGCGGTCATTCTCTTCCTTTGCTTCACGCAGTGGAACCGCTGGGAAGGCGAGCAGCGTTACCAGAGCACCGATGATGCCTATCTGCAGAGCAATCTGACACCGCTCAGCGCCCAGGTTGCCGGCTATGTACGTGCCGTGCCGGTACAGGATTTCGCTCATGTCCGCGCAGGCCAACTCATTGTCCAGATCGTCGATGACAATTACCGGGCGAGCGTCGCCGAGGCGAAAGCCAACATCGCCGGTGCCAGCGCGCGCATCGAGGAAGTGCAGTTGCAACGCCCGTTGCTGGAAGCCAATCTCCGCGCGGCGCAGGCGGTTGTGGCGGCAACCGCTGCGACCCTGGCACAGAACAGCCGCGATGTGGCGCGGCAAGGCCGGTTGCTGAGCACTGGCTCGGGCTCGCTCGAGGAGATGGAGCGGGTCGAAACGACGCGGGCACAGTTGCAAGCGCAGCTGAGCCAGAACCGCGCCCAGGCCGATGCGGTCGCGCGGCAGATCGACCTGCTCGCAGCACAGCAGGACCAGGCCCAGGCCACGCTGGCGGCGCAGCAGGCCGCCTTGCGGCTGGCTGAAATCAATCTCGGCTATACCAGCATCACCGCCCCCACCGACGGTTTCATCGGTCTCAGGCAGGTGCTGCCCGGCCAGTACGTAGCCGCCGGCAGCCAGGTCACCACACTCGCCGCTTTGCCGCTGGTCTGGGTCATCGCCAACTACAAGGAAACGCAGCTGACCCGCATGGCGATCGGCCAGCCGGCCTCGGTGAGCGTCGATACATTTCCCGGGCACAGGCTGCGCGGTCATGTGATCGCGATCGCGCCTGCCTCCGGAGCCGAATTCGCGCTGCTGCCGCCGGACAATGCCACCGGCAACTTCACCAAGATCGTGCAACGCATCGCCGTGAAAATCGCCATCGACGATCCCGACGGGCTGGGCGACCGGCTCCTGCCCGGCATGTCCGTCATCGCCACGATCGATACCGCCCGGCACAGACCGCCATCATGACCGCGGAGGGCGCACCGCCAGCCCCTCCGGCCCAGCCTGGCATCCCCTGGCTCGGTCTGACCGCGGTCCTCCTGGGGACCTTCATTTCAACGCTGACCGGACGGCTCTCGACCTTCGGGCTGACCGATATTCGCGGCGCGATCCATGCCGGTTTCGACGAGGGGGCCTGGATCACGACGACATTCACGGTCGCGCAGATGCTGGTGACGCCGATCGCCGTGTGGATCGGCAGCATCTACGGGCCACGGCGCATCCTGCTGCTCGCGGCCTTGTCTTTCGCCACCACGTCGGCGCTGGTGCCGCTGTCGCAGAACCTGTCCACATTGCTCGTCTTGCAGTTTCTCGGCGGGCTTGGCTCAGGATGCTTCATACCGCTGACGCTCAGCTTCATCCTGCGCAACATGCCGCTCCGTCTATGGGCCTATGGTGTGGCGGTTTACGCGTTGAATCTGGAACTGTCGCTCAATATCTCGGCCTCGCTTGAGGGCTGGTATGTCGACAATCTCTCCTGGCATTGGATATTCTGGCAGAACGTGCCGCTCGCGCTCGGCATGGCCGCCTGCCTGTATTGGGGCGTGCCCTCGCAGGCGCCGCCGCCCGCACGGATCAACAAGGACGTATTCGGCCTGGCCTCCTGCGGGCTAGGGCTGGCGCTGATCTACGCCGCACTCGACCAGGGCAACCGGCTCGACTGGACAAGTTCCGGCGTGGTGTGGGGGCTGACGCTCGCGGGACTCACCATGCTTGCCGCGTTTCTCATTCACGAGACATTAACCCCCGGCCCGTGGCTCGATTTCCATGTAGTCGTCACCCGACCGCTACCGTATCTGCTCCTGCTCATCAGCCTGCTGCGCCTGACCATTCTGTCGACGGCCTATCTTATTCCGTTCTATCTGGGCGGCGTGCGGGGGTTTCGGGCGCTCCAAGTCGGCGACACGCTGATCTGGATCGCCGCACCACAGCTCATCATCTGCCCGCTCGCGGCCCTCATGCTGCGACGGAGCGACCCGCGAATCACCGCGGCGTTGGGCCTCTGCCTTGTCGGCCTAGCCTGCATGACGGTGGCCTACGGGCTGACGCCATTCTGGGGATCTGACCAGTTCCTGTCCTCGCAGCTGCTGCAGGCCGTCGGCCAAAGCTTTGCATTATCCGGGATCGTTTTCATCGGGGTGCTGAACCTCCGCCCGCAAGACGCGCTGACCTTCGGGGCGATGCTGCAGATCGCCCGCTTGTTCGGCGGCGAAGTCGGGCAGGCATTCATCTCGACCATGACGCGAATTCGCGAGCAGCGCGCCTCCAACCTGATCGGCCTGCATGTGCAGCGCGGTGACCCAGACGTTCTTCACCGGCTGCAGGTTTACGGGCGGGTCATTGCCCGCACCGAGCATCAGCCCGCCGCGGCACCGCTTCTCCTCAGTAATGCCGTGCGGACGATGGCGACCACACAAGCGACAATCGACAGCTATGTCGCTGTTGCCGCATGCGCGGCGTTCGGCCTGATCCTGCTGATCCTGGTACTGCCATCACCGCCACGAACGCCGGCCTCGCATATACCGCTGTTCCGGCGGAAGCAGGCGGAATGACCCGGCGGCGCACCGCCGTGCTGAGCTTGGCCGCCTGGCTCAACGCCTGCGCGCTCGGCCCGGATTACACGCCCCCCACGCCGCCGCCCGGCGCAACGGCGCCGTTCGTCTCCGCTGGCCAGGGTACGACGATCAAGGGCGACCTCCCTTCCGCCTGGTGGCGGCTCTATGATGACCCGGTGCTGGATCAGCTGATCGGCCAAGCCTTTACGGCCAATCAGGATTTGCGAGTGGCCGAAGCCAACCTTGCTGCATCGCGGGCGATTCTGGAGGGGGTACGTTCGGGCCTCTATCCGCAAACGACGCTGGAAGCGACCGGCACTTACGGCCGCGACCCCGTCACCGATGAAATCCTGGAGCTGACCGGGCGCAAGCCAAAAACCACCTGGATTTTTGATTCTCTGCTCGACGTCTCTTACGAGCTTGATCTGTTCGGCCATGTACGGCGTTCGATCGAAGCCGCTGCCGCCAATCACCAGGCCGCAGCCGCGCAACGGGATGCGGTGCGCGTCACCGTCGCCGCCGAGACCGCCCGGGCCTACGGGCAGATCTGCACGCTGGGCGCCCAACTCGCCGTCGCGCAGCAGTCACTTGCCCTTGTGACGCGCGAACGAGAGATCGTGCAACAGCGCCGCGAGGCCGGTGCGGGCTCCGAGTTTGACGTGGTTCGCGCCACGCTCCTGGTCGCTCAGGTTCGCGCCACCATCCCGCCGCTGGAGGGCCAGCGCCGGGCCGCCTTGTTGGAGCTGACCGCGTTGCTTGGCCAGACGCCCATCAATGCACCGGTCACGGCGGAAAGCTGCGTCGCGCCACCGCATCTGTCCACGCTGCTTCCCATCGGCGACGGCACAGCCCTGCTACGCCGGCGGCCCGATATTCGCGCAGCAGACCGTAAACTCGCCACAGCGCTTGCAGAGATCGGCGTTGCGAAGGCCGATCTTTTCCCGCGCGTGACGCTGAGCGGCTTCTACGGCGGGATCAGCAACCAGATCAACATGCTCGGCTCCAATGCCGGGCTGGCCTGGGGCGTGGGGCCGGCGATCAACTGGACGTTTCCGAATATGGCCGGCCCGCTCGCGCGGCTCGCCCAGGCCAATGCCGGCGCTGCCGCGGCCTTGGCGAATTTCAATTCCGTGGTGTTGCAGGCACTCAAGGAGACCGAGCAGGCCTTGACGATTTATGATGCGGAACTCGACCACCATGGCGCGCTGGTGGCGGCCCAGTCGGAGGCGCAACGCGCCTTTGGCCTCGCCCGGACGAATACGATGCGGGGCGGATCAGCAATCTCGACCTGCTGACATCGGAACAGGCGCTGATCAATGCCGACGCCGCGGTTGCCGCCTCCGACACCGCGCTCGTCCAAGATCAGATCTCCGTTTTCAAGGCCCTTGGCGGCGGCTGGCAAGGCTCAGCGGCGGGAACGTAGGTGGGGCATCCCTTGCGGGCGCACCATGCCAACACCCCTCGCCCTGCCGCCATGCCGGTGACCAGGCAGGCTTGCAGCAAATACCCGCCCGTCGGCGCCTCCCAATCCAGCATTTCCCCCGCCGCGAAGACACCTGGGCGGCGGCGCAGCATCAAGCCTTCATCCAGCTCCTCGAGCCTGATTCCCCCGGCGGTGGAAATGGCGCGGGCCAGATCGCCAGGCGCCACGAGGCGCAAAGGAAGAGATTTTATGAGGCTGGTCAGGGATGAGGCATCCCCGGCATGGCGCGCTTCCTGCACCATGCCGATCGCTGTCAGCGGCGGCCCCTGGAACACGCTGATCGCGGTCGGATGGCACGAGACCAACTCGGGCACCGACAACGTGCGAACCTACAACCGCGGTATCCACGTCGTGCATCCGCGCTGGGGCCGGGCGACAGCTGATCATCTGCCCGGACACCAGCGGTCTGGTGGAGACGCTCGACCGCTTGTGCGCAAGCCGGTAACGCGGGGCCTTGGCCGCGCCAATCGTTGGCTGACCGCGCTTTCCGTCGTTGCGGCGGCGCGGCAGACCGCAATGTCGAAACCCATCGGCCAATTGATCCACCGATTTACCAAACAGAAACCCTTCCCCGGTAGCGTTTGGGAGTTCCTCGGGGGGGCTCCAGGCATCGGTTTCAAGCGGCATTTCGTTTTCGCGATCGCGGCGACGTGTCTCCTGATGACGGAGATCGGTAGCGCTCATGCAGCGGGCGCATTCGCCGTCGGCGCCTGCGGCGCATACGGCTACGGCTTCGATTTTCGCAACGTGGCGGACGCCGCGTCGCTGCAATGAAGAAGTGCTCGGGCGCAACTGCAAGGTCGTCGCCGATATACGCCGCGGCTGCGCGGCGATGGCGATCGACGCCGCTAAACCGTGCGGCTCGTTCGGCTGGGCGACGGTGCGCATCTCGCAAAGCCGAGACCGCCTCGCTGTGCCGCTGTTACGTTTCGGGGGCCACGATTGCGTCCTCCGCGCCTGGGCCTGACGAGAAGGGCTGAGTGCTTTTAAACGCGGCGCCTACGCGCCGGTTGCTTCCTTCGCGAGCCCGGCAATCGCGTTAGCCAGCGCGTTCGCGACCGCGGCGCCTTGCTCCTCAACGCCGTGCCGCTCAGCAAGCCACGCCGGCTCATTGTAGGACAGCCAGGTTTTTCCGGCTGCATCCTCCCAGGCGAGCGCCTTCAGCGGCAAATCGATGCCGACCGTTTGCGCCAGCTGCATCAGCGGGGTGCCGCCCCGCGCATTGCCGAAAATCAGAAGCTCAGTCGGGCGCAAGGACAGGCCGACCGATGTCGCGCCCGCAGCATGATCGACGCGGGCGAAGATGGTCATGCCTTTAGCCTTTGCCGCGCTTTCCAGCCGATCGATTGTGGCTTTGACAGAGTGCTGGCTTGAAATCGTCGTTAGTCCGTTCTCGGCCATTAAACTACTCTCCTGATCTATATGGACTAAGCCTTCGGCATACTTTGCAATCTTGCACAACGCGGTACGGGAGTCAGGACTTGCCAAACTGATGCCGGCCATTCCTCGCCTGACCGTGGGAATGGAAACCTGCGGCCGGGGCAACGGCGCTCTAGAGTCTGTATCACGCGTTGAATGAAGCCATCCAGCGCAGCGGCCTCTACGTGATGCTGACCGGCGTCGGCTGCTTTGGTTCCTGCTTTCAGGAGCCGCTGGTTAGCGTGCTGCATCCGGGACATCCGTTAGTGATGTTGCGGCGTGTGCAAACCAATGACGTGGAACGTATCCTTGAAAGCCTCTCAACCCATGTCATGCCACCCGACCTCATCTTTTGCAAGATTGAGGACTGGGACCACATCACCGCGCATTTGAAATATGGCCAGGGATATCCCGAAATTGCCACATGGAAGGAAATCCCATTTTTCAAGGGACAGAAAAAGATTGTCCTGCGCAACTGCGGGCTCACCAACCCTTCCGACATCGAGGAGTATCTTGCGGTCGGGGGATATCAGGCTCTTTACAAGGTCCTGATCGACGGGCGTCCAGAAAGTGTGATTGAGCAGATCAAGGCTTCGAGGCTCCGCGGACGCGGCGGCGCCGGCTTTTTAACAGGGAACAAATGGGACTTCCTGGCCAAAGCGAAGGCGGATTGCAAGTACATCATCTGCAACGCGGACGAAGGCGATCCCGGCGCCTACATGAACCGCAATGAAATTGAAGGCGATCCGCACCCGATGCTTGAGGGCATGATTATCGGCGCCTATG
>CAWACI010000015.1:0-628475 GCA_963780465.1 uncultured Pseudomonadota bacterium | reverse complement strand
GGCGTTTCAATCACGCCTGCAATCTGCGCCGCGCGAGGCGGCGGCAATGCCATTCTGAACAATGAGGGCGTTTTCGCCTCTACCAGGACAGCATAAGCGCATTTGACCTCGCCTCCGACCCGCCCCGCGGAGACCCTCCAGGGCTTCGCCGCCGCTCGAAGTCATCCCGCAGCGGGGTGCGGCACTGATACGGCGGAAGAAAGCACAGGCTGCCTTGCTTCCCCGCATCGAGGAGCTCCGCCCCAAAACACAAGATGGCGCGATCGCCTGCGCATTTCACCTTCTGTTCCCGCTGGCCGAGACGTATTTTAGAGCGTGATCGGTTTCGGACAGGTCATGTCGAAGCAAAGGGAAGTGCTTTTTTTTTGAAAAAAAGAAGCAAAAAACTTTTGCTAAACTGGGCCGCGTGTCGCAATGCCACAGCCCCAGAGGAGCAAAAAGCTTTTCGCGCCGCTTTTTTTCAAAAAGCGGCTGCTTCCTGTTTCAACCTGATCCTGTCATGCCCCCAGAGAGGCCTATATGCGTGAGATCCCAGGCACGATCGGTGAAATCGTGCTCTGCCTAACGACGCTCGGCTGCACCGCGCTGGGCCGGCCCTCAGGATCGGACGCTTCGCGCATCTACACCCGCGCTGGTAGCCGTCCGGTTCAGGCTTCGGCGATCAACCGACCGCTTTCCTCGATACCAAGGGCCTGCATGCTGCGCAGCGCCGCCTGGAGCCCGTTATGCAGCGAGGTGGCGCGGCGGCTGGCCTTGATCGAATGGCTGGCGAAGCGCTTCAGCGCCAGGCGCAGGGAATCGGCCAGGCCCGCCGCATCGTCCTGTTCGGCACCGCGCAGGTAATCCGCGGCACTCTGCAGGTCGGCGGTGCCGAACCGCTTCATGGTGTCGGCGATGTCGGAAAATGTCGGCGCCGCCGCGGCCAGCCCGGCTTCCACCTCGTTCGCCGCCGCGGCGATCTCCTGCGGGCGGCCCGAGAGCATCAGATCATCCAGGCTCTGCAGCTTACGGTTCAGATCCGCGACCAGCTCCAGCCCCTGATGCAGCATGGCGATGACGGCGACACGATCGGCCCAGTGGGCCCCGGCTTCATGCTCTGTCACGGCGTGGCCTCCTTGACGGCGCTGGCGATGGAGCGCGCCAGCATGTCGGGTGATACGTTATAGGTGCCGTTCTGGATCGAGGTGCGCAGTTGCGCCACCGCCTGCTGGTCAATGCCGCTGGAACTCCGCGACGCACCGAGAAGCTGGGTCGTGGTCTGTGCATCGGCACTCAAAGTCACGGCCTCTCCGGGATTGGTGCTCTCGGCGCTATCTGCCGCTGCGCCGGTGCGGCTGGTGGCGGACATGCCATTCTGGCCGGCAACTTCCGGCGCCACGGGGCTCTGGCCGAGGGAGTTGATGCTGCTGGTCATGACGCGCTTCCAGGTTCAGACGTTTCAAGCATATCGCGAGCCAGAATTTCAATAGCTTGATCGAATTCGTCCAGCGCCGCCGCGTCGTTCTGCGCGTTGGCGCGGAACAGGGTCACCTGCAACGGGCATAGATCTGCATCAGCAAGGGGCCGAGCGTGGTGCCGGCGCCGGTGTCGAGAATGCCGGTCATCAGCACCAGCAGGCGGTCGGCGCGGTTCAGCATCTCCGCCTTCAGCACCATGTCGCCGTTCAGCATCGCGGCCTTGGCCTTGCGCGCGTAAAGCCGCAGGCCGCGCCAGCCATGCCGCAGCCAGTCCAACTCCTCTTCGCCGTCGAACAGCGTGGTGCGGTAGCCCGCGATCATATCCATCATCATCGGATCTTAGCCCGTGCTCGAGGAAGTGGAAGTGAAGATGCTGAGATAGGACTGGGTAATCGACGCATTGCTGGCGGCCGATTCCGCCACCGTGTATTCCGAGGCGAGATTCTGCAGCTGCGTGGTGTCGTTCTTCGTCATCGTCGTGATCTCGCTGTTGAGCGAGGTGATCGTCGATTGTAGGAATTGGTCTGCGCCTTGATCGTGCCGCCGTCCACCGAGGGGCTGCTGCCGGCGCTGGTACCGGTGGAGCTGCCCAGCGCCTGCGTCGTCGCCGTGCTCAGGCTGGTATAGATCTGGCTCGATCAGATTCTGCACCGCGGTCGGGTTCTTGGCGTAGGCCGAGGCGAAGGTCGTGCTGTTCAGCGCCACCGCGCCCTTGCTGCTCACCGTCAGGCCGATCGTGTTCGACGTCATGCCGCTGGCCGCGGCGCCGGAAACAGCCGAGAGCAGCTGGGTGGAAATGCTCTCGGCGGTGTAATTGCCCGCGAGCCCGCCGGATTTTTGCGTCGTGCTGGATGCCGATGAAGGACGACGCCGTCGTCGGCGCGGAGCTGGCCCAGTAGGTCTGCTTGGCGATCGCGGAAATCGCCGCGTTCAGGTTGGTCGCGACCTTGCCGACCGCGCTCGACACGCCGGTGGTCGAGGAGCTGATATTGAGCGTGCTGCTGCCTTTGCCGTTGAGCGTCAGCGACACGCCGGTCATCGCGCTGCTGATCTTGTTGCTGGTGGCGGTGATCGGCACGCCGTTCATCGTCAGGCTGGAATTGCCCGCCCTCTGCGCGCGCGTCATCGAGCCGCTCGTCCAGCTCGTCGTCGCGGCGCTCGCTGAGGTCGGATTGGTGTAGTCGAATTTGGACAGCACCGTGCCGGTACCGCTGACGTTGAAAGCCTGCGACGAACCAGTCGCGCTGCTCTGCAGCGTCAGCTCCGCGCCCTTAGCGGTGCTGACCACGCCGGCCTTCACGCCGCCGGCCACCTTGTTGATGGCGCTGGCGATGCCGTTCAACGTCATGCTGCCGGAGCCGACAGTCACGGTCTCGGTCTTGCCGCCTTGCAGGGTGAAGGTGAGCGTGCCGGCGCTGGAGGCAAGCTTCGCGGCGGCGGAGGCGGAACCCGTCGCCTTCGTGCTGGAATAGATTTCCTGCACCGAGGCCAGCGCCTTCACGTTCACATTATACGTGCCGGTCTGCGCGGCGCTGCTGGCGGTGGCGGAGAGCACGGAGCTGGTGCCGGCCGTCGCGGTGCGGGTGTTGATGGTGGAGAGATCCGTAATCCCCGAGAGCGAGGTGGAGAGCGTGGAGAGCACGCCCTGAAATCGTTCCCCAGGCGGAGATATCCGCCTTGTCGGTCGTGATCTGGGTGTTCAGCTGCGTGATTGGCGCCTCCAGGCGCGTTTCCACCGTCGAAATTTCGCTGGAAATCTGGCTGGACCCGAGACCTGCGACTGAACCGCTCATATCAATGCTTCTCTGTACTGTTCAAACAAAAACCGGTCCGGCCGGAGGGTTCGCCTCCGGCCGGGGTAGCCAAAATTACGGCAGCAGGGAGAGGTAGGACTGCTGCAGCGTGGTGGAGCTCTTCAGCGCTGCCACACCCGCCTGCGCCTGGATCTGCGCCTGGGTCAGCTGGTTGGCGACCTGCGGCAGGTTGGCGTCCTGCACCACGCCGAGCGCGCTGGTCACGTTCTGGCTGGTGGCGTTCAGGTTGTTGATGTTCGCGGTCAGCCCCTGCTGGAAGGCGCCGAGCTGGCCACCGGTGTTGTTCAGCGACTGCAGCGCGTACTTGACGACGTCGATCGCCTGGTTCGCGCCAGCGGTGGTGCTGACATCGATTTTCGAGAGCGGGTTCAGCGTGGCGGTAGATGTGCCGACAGCGGCAGAGGCGCTAAGGGAGAAGAGGCCGCTGGACTGGAACTGCACCTGACCCTGCTGGATGGAACCGGTGGCAACGGCGGTAGCAACGCCTTTCTGCTTGAGCGAACCGCTAGCAGCGGCGGTGCCAACCGTGAGCTGGATGTTCTGGCCGTTGGACTGGGTCAGGCTCAAGGTGTTGCCGTTGTTGGAGGCGACAATGCCGGTGCTGGTGCTGTTCTGGTTGATCTGCGACACCGCTTCCGAGAGGCTGGTCGCATCAACGGTGACTGGCCCACCAAGGGTCCCCGAGCCAGAGGCCTTGAGCGAGAACTTGATACCCGCCGAGCCGGCCGTCACGGTGTAATTGGCGGTGTTGGTCGCCACAGCGTTCACGTTGGTTTTGCTGGCAATGCCGTTGGCTGCCGCGGCAACCATCCCGGCGGACTCCGTCGCGGAGGTGACCGCGAACGTGCCGCTGCCGCCGGCCGGCCCGATAACCTTCATTGCAGCCGTCGTCGTAAACTTGCCCGTCGTCGAGACGGCGGCGCTGGCCGTGCTGGAGCCGGTCTTGAAAGCGGCAGCCTCGCCGGTGGCATACATACCGAGATTGCTGGCCTCCGTATTGCCGATGCTCAGGTTCATGGTCTGGCCCTCATTGGCGCCGACCTGGAACTGCACATTATTGAACGACCCGTCGAGCAGGTTCACATTGTTGAACTGCGTCTGCGAGGCAATGCTGGTCACCTGGCCAACCAGCTGGGACACGACGCTCTGCAGCGAGGACGCTTCCTGGCCCGTTTCGGTGCCGTTGGCGGCCTGCACGGCGGTGGAGTTGAGCTGCTGCACGATGCCGATCTGCTGCTGCAGCGCGCCCTGCGCGGTCTGCAGCAGGGAGACGCCGGTGTTGGCGTTGGAAGTCGCCTGGGTCAGGCCGTTCAGCTGCGAGGTGAAGCCCTGGGCGGTAATGTAGCCGGCCGGGTTGCTGGCCGGGGAGCTGATCGACAGCCCGGTCGACATCTCACCTTCGAGGGTGTTGTTCAGGGTCGAGGTGTTGTTGATGGACTGCAGCGCATTAAGCGCGCCCGTGTTGGTGAGAATTGAGCCGACGGCTGACATGGAAAATCTCCTGGTTTGTGGTTGCCGTTAACCCTTTATTCACTTCCTCAACCGGAAGTTTTCCTGTTTCCCCAATTCTTTCTTAACCCATCTTTGACATGATTCCGGTCATTTTGGAGGATTTTGGCCTGTTCCCGACGAAGAAATGGCGGAAATTCGCCATTTCTTCTGCGGCTGATTTTTGTAGTGCCATAATATTTAGTTTTTAGTCGATTTCGGTTGATTTTTGCCGATTTCAGAGCGCAGTGTTGCCCCATGTTCATTCGGCGCACCAAGACCCGTAACGGCAAGACCGGAGAAGAATATTTTACCTTTCGGTTGGTGGAGACGGCCGCATCGGCGGAGCCGTGCGGCAGCACACGGTTTTGAATTTGGGGGCACATTTCGATCTGCCGCAGGCCGAATGGACGGCCCTGGCGGTGGCATGAGCAAGCACGATGGAAGTCGAGCAACAGGCACATTACGTATTGCTGATCCGCACCGCCAGGGCCGTCCATTCGGCCTGCGGCAGATCGAAATGTGCCCCCAAATTCAAAACCGTGTGCTGCCGCACGGCTCCGCCGATGCGGGCCGTCTCCACCAACCGAAAGGTAAAATATTCTTCTCCGGTCTTGCCGTTACGGGTCTTGGTGCGCCGAATGAACATGGGGCAACACTGCGCTCTGAAATCGGCAAAAATCAACCGAAATCGACTAAAAACTAAATATTATGGCACTACAAAAATCAGCCGCAGAAGAAATGGCGAATCTCCGCTATTTCTTCGTCGGGAACAGGCCAAAATCCTCCAAAATGACCGGAATCATGCTCAAAGATGGGTTAAGAAAGAATTGGGGAAACAGGAAAACTTCCGGTTGAGGAAGTGAATAAAGGGTTAACGGCAACTTTAAACCAGGAGTCAAAACATGTCAGCCGTCGGCTCAATCCTCACCAATCAAGGCGCTCTGGAAGCGCTGCAGTCCATCGACAATACCTCGACCCTGAATAATACGCTCGAAGGCGAGATCTCGAGCGGCCTGTCGATCAGCTCCCCGGCCAGCAACCCGGCCGGCTACATTACGGCGCAGGGCTTTACCTCGCAGCTCAACGGCCTCACCCAGGCGATCTCCAACGCCAACCAGGCGTCACCCTGCTGCAGACTGCGCAAGGCGCGCTGCAGCAGCAAATTGGCATCGTGCAGCAGCTGAACTCCACCGCCGTGCAGGCCGCCAACGGCACCCAAACGGCCAGGAAGCGCACTCCCTGCAGAACGTCGTGTCGGCCAGCTGGCCGGCCAGGTCACGACCATCGCCATCGCAGACGCAGTTCAACAATGTGAACCTGCTTGATGGGTCGTTCAATAATGTGCAGTTCCAGGTCGGCGCCAATGAGGGCCAGACCATGAACCTTAGCATCGGCAATACGGATGCCAGCAATCTCGGCATGTACGCCACGGCGAGGCTGCCGCTTTCAAGACCGGCTCCAGCACGGCCAGCGCCGCGGTCTCGACGACGGGCAAGTTTACGACGACGGCTGCAATGAAGGTCATCGGGCCGGCCGGCGGCAGCGGCACGTTCGCGGTCACCTCCGCGACGGAGTCCGCCGGGATGGTTGCCGCGGCGCAACGGCATTGCCAGCAAAACCAACGGGAACGCTGTGGCGACCAACACCGCCAATCACACCGTGACGGCCGGCTCGGCGGGTTTCACTTTCTCGCTCAAGGCCTCGGCTGGGCGACCCTTGGTGGGCCAGTCACCGTTGACGCGACCAGCCTTTCGGAAGCGGTGTCGCAGATCAACCAGAATAGCACCAGCACCGGCATTGCCGCCTCAACAACGGCAACACCTTGAGCCTGACCCAGTCCAACGGCCAGAACATCCAGCTCACGGTTGGCACCGCCGCTTCTAGCGGTTCGCTCAAGCAGAAAGGCGTTGCTACCGCCGTTGCCACCGGTTCCATCCAGCAGGGTCAGGTGCAGTTCCAGTCCAGCGGCCTCTTCTCCCTTAGCGCCTCTGCCGCTGTCGGCACATCTACCGCCACGCTGAACCCGCTCTCGAATATCGATGTCAGCAATACCGCTGGCGCGAACCAGGCGATCGACGTCGTCAAGTTTGCGCTGCAGTCGCTGAACAACACGGTGGCCAGCTCGGCGCCTTCCAGCAGGGGCTGACCGCGAACATCAACAACCTGAACGCCACCAGCCAGAACGTGACCAGCGCGCTCGGCGTGGTGCAGGACGCCAACCTGCCGCAGGTCGCCAACCAGCTGACCCAGGCGCAGATCCAGGCGCAGGCGGGTGTGGCAGCGCTGAAGAGCTCCACCACGCTGCAGCAGTCCTACCTCTCCCTGCTGCCGTAATTTTTGCTACCCCGGCCGGAGGCGAACCCTCCGGCCGGACCGGTTTCTGTTTGAACAGTACAGAGAAGCATTGATATGAGCGGTTCAGTCGCAGGTCTCGGGTCCAGCCAGATTTCCAGCGAAATTTCGACGGTGGAAACGCGCCTGGAGGCGCCGATCACGCAGCTGAACACCCAGATCACGACCGACAAGGCGGATATCTCCGCCTGGGGAACGATTCAGGGCGCGCTCTCCACGCTCTCCACCTCGCTCTCGGGGATTACGGATCTCTCCACCATCAACACCCGCACCGCGACGGCCGGCACCAGCTCCGTGCTCTCCGCCACCGCCAGCAGCGCCGCGCAGACCGGCACGTATAATGTGAACGTGAAGGCGCTGGCCTCGGTGCAGGAAATCTATTCCAGCACGAAGGCGACGGGTTCCGCCTCCGCCGCCGCGAAGCTTGCCTCCAGCGCCGGCACGCTCACCTTCACCCTGCAAGGCGGCAAGACCGAGACCGTGAATGTCGGCTCCGGCAGCATGACGTTGAACGGCATCGCCAGCGCCATCAACAAGGTGGCCGGCGGCGTGAAGGCCGGCGTGGTCAGCACCGCGAAGGGCGCGGAGCTGACGCTGCAGAGCAGCGCGACTGGTTCGTCCCAGGCTTTCAACGTCAGCGGTACCGGCACGGTGCTGTCCAAGTTTGACTACACCAATCCGACCTCAGCGAGCGCCGCGACGACGAGCTGGACGAGCGGCTCGATGACGCGCGCGCAGAGGGCGAGCGATTCCAGCCTGACGATCAACGGCGTGCCGATCACCGCCACCAGCAACAAGATCAGCAGCGCGATGACCGGCGTGTCGCTGACGATTAACGGCAAAGGCAGCAGCACGCTCAATATCAGCTCATCAACCGCCGGCGTATCGGGCGCGGTCGGCACCGTGGCGACCAATCTGAATGCGGCGATTTCCGCCATCGCCAAGCAAACCTATTGGGCCGGGTCCGCGGCGACGACGACGGCGTCGTCGGCTTCCAGCGCGACGCAAAAATCCGGCGCGCTGGCGGGCAATTACACCGCCGAGAGCATTTCCACCCAGCTGCTCTCCGCCGTTTCCGGTGCCGCGGCCAGCGGCATGACCTCGAACACGATCGGCCTGACGGTGAGCAGCAAGGGCGCGGTGGCGCTGAACAGCACGACCTTCGCCTCCGCCTATGCGAAGAACCCGACCGCGGTGCAGAATCTGATGAAGCAGATCTATACCGGCCTGAGCACGACGACGACGCAGGCGCTCGGCAGTTCCACGGGCACCAGCGCCGGCAGCAGCACCTCCGTGGCTGGCGGCACGATCAAGGCGCAGACCAATTCGCTCAATGCGACGATCACGTCTATTAACAGCGAGATCGCGACGATGACGAAGAACGACACCGCGCAGCTGCAGAACCTGGCCTCGGAATATACGGTGGCGGAATCGGCGGCCAGCACCGCGTCGGTTACCCAGTCCTATCTCAGCATCTTTACTTCCACTTCCTCGAGCACGGGCTAAGATCCGATGATGATGGATATGATCGTGGGCTACCGCGCCACGCTGTTCGACGGCGACGAGGAATTGGACTGGCTGCGCCATGGCTGGCGCGGCCTGCGGCTCTACGCCCGCAAGGCCAAGGCCGCGATGCTGGCCGGCGACATGGTGCTGAAGGCGGAGATGCTGAACCGCGCCGACCGCCTGCTGGTGCTGATGACCGGTATTCTCGATACCGCGCCGGGCACCACGCTGGGGCCGGCGCTGATGCATATCTATGCCACGCTGCAAACGACCCTGCTGCGCGCCAACGCGCAGAACGACGCGGCGGCGCTGGACGAATTCGACCGGGCCATGGAAATGCTGGTCCGCGATATGCTTGAAACGTCTGAACCTGGAAGCGCGCCATGACCAGCAGCATCAACTCCCTCGGCCAGAGCCCCGTGGCGCCGGAAGTTGCCGGCCAGAACGGCATGTCCGCCACCAGCCGCACCGGCGCCGCGGCCGATGGCGCCGAGAGCACCAATTCCGGAGAGGCCGTGACGCTGAGCGCCGATGCACAGACCACGACCCAGCTTCTCGGTGCGTCGCGGAGTTCCAGCGGCATTGACCAGCAGGCGGTGGCGCAGCTGCGCGCCTCGATCCAGAACGGCACCTATAACGTATCACCCGGCATACTGGCGCGCTCCATCACCAGCGCCGTCAAGGAGGCCACGCCGTGACAGAGCAGGAAGCCGGGGCCCCCTGGGCCGATCGTGTCGCCGTCATCGCCATGCTGCATCAGGGGCTGGAGCTGGTCGCGGATCTGAACCGTAAGCTGCAGGGCCTGGATGATCTGATGCTCTCGGGCCGCCCGCAGGAGATCGCCGCGGCGGCGAACGAGGTGGAAACCGGGCTGGCCGCGGCGGCGCCGACATTTGCCGACATCGCCGATACCATGAAGCGGTTCGGCACCGCCGACCTGCAGAGTGCCGCGGATTACCTGCGCCGTGCCGAACAGGAGGATGCGGCGGGCCTGGCCGATTCCCTGCGCCTGGCGCTGAAGCGCTTCGCCAACCATTCAATCAAGGCCAGCCGCCGCGCCACCTCGCTGCATAACGGGCTCCAGGCGGCACTGCGCAGCATGCAGGCCCTTGGTGTTGAGAACAGCGGCCGGTTGATCGCCGAAGCCTGAACCGCGCCGCTTTGCCGCGCGGGTGTAGATGCGCAAGCGTACGTCAATCCTGTAGAGCCGCCGGCCCGGCGCGCGGTCAGCCAAGCGTCGGTTGGGCAGGCACGATTTCACCGATAGTATCCTCGGTGTCACCGTATGGCCTCTCTGGGGGCATGACAGGATCAGGTTGAAACAGGAAGCAGCCGCTTTTTGAAAAAAAGCGGCGCAAAAACTTTTTGCTCCTCTGGGGCTGTGGCGTTGCAACCAGCGCGGCCCAGTTTAGCAAAAGTTTTTTGCTTCTTTTTTTCAAAAAAAAAGCACTTCCCTTTGCTTCGACATGACCTGTCCGAAACCGATCACGCTCTAAAATACGTCTCGGCCAGCGGGAACAGAAGGTGAAATGCGCAGGCGATCGCGCCATCTTGTGTTTTGGGGCGGAGCTCCTCGATGCGGGGAAGCAAGGCAGCCTGTGCTTTCTTCCGCCGTATCAGTGCCGCACCCCGCTCAGGGATGACTTCGAGCGGCGGCGAAGCCCTGGAGGGTCTCCGCGGGGCGGGTGAGGACGAGGTCAAATGCGCTTATGCTGTCCTGGTAGAGGCGAAAACGCCCTCATTGTTCAGAATGGCATTGCCGCCGCCTCGCGCGGCGCAGATTGCCGGCGTGATTGAAACGCCAGGCTTCCGGCTCTAGTCTCGCCGGCAAAGCTAGAAAGACAAAACCGGCGAAGCCACGCTTTTCGTTCATTTCCGCAGCCCAAGCTCCGGCTCGTTCCGGTCCGCTGCGGCAGGCGGCCAGCGCCAGATGGCCGGTAAACCGGAGGAAGCAGCATGAGCGTCTATACCGGCCCCGTCTTCGAGATGGCACGGCAGCAATTCACCATCATCGCCGATCATATCGGCATGCCCGAGAGCGAGCGCGACCGCATGCTGTATCCGAAGCGGGCGGTGGCCGTCTCGGTGCCGATCCATCGCGACGATGGCAGCACCACGGTGTTCCAGGGCTACCGCGTGCAGCATCACCTCACGCTGGGGCCCACCAAAGGTGGCACGCGCTTCTCGCGCTCGGTCGATCTCGGCGAGATCGCGGCGCTGGCGATCTGGATGAGCTGGAAATGCGCGCTGGTCGGCCTGCCCTATGGCGGCGCCAAGGGCGGTGTGACCGTCGACCCGCTGCTGCTTTCACTGCGCGAGCTGGAGGCGCTGTCGCGCCGCTACATGCAGGAGATGATCCCCTTCGTCGGCCCGCATACCGACGTGATGGCGCCGGATATGGGCACCAACGAGCAGGTGATGGCCTGGTTCATGGACACCTATTCCGCCTATCAGGGCAAAACCGTCACGGAGATCGTCACCGGCAAGCCGGTCGCCTCCGGCGGCACGGTGGGGCGGCGCGAGGCCACCGGCCGGGGGGTGGTGCATCTGATCATGCGCGCCGCCGAGGCGATCCATCTCAACCCGCTCGGCGCCACCGCCATCGTGCAGGGCTTCGGCAATGTGGGCGCCATCACCGCCTCCGAGCTGGCGCTGCGCGGGGTGAAGGTGATCGGCGTCAGCGACCATACCGGCTGCCTGTTCGACCGGCATGGCCTGCCGGTGGAGGCGCTGGACCGCCATGTTGCCCAGCATCGCGGCCTTGCCGGCTTTGCCGACGCGGCGGCGGCCGATCCGGCGACGCTGCTGACCCAGCCTTGCGACATTCTGGTGCCGGCGGCGCTGGAGCGGGTGATCGATGCCGGGACGGCGGCGAAACTGTCCTGCCGCATCCTGGCTGAAGGCGCGAACGGCCCGACCATGCCGGAGGCCGATCTGGTCCTGGCCGAGCGCAACGATATTTTCGTGATCCCCGACATTCTCTGCAATTCCGGCGGCGTGATCGTCAGCTATTTCGAATGGGTGCAGGACCTGCAGCAGTTGTTCTGGGAGGAACACGAGGTGAACCAGCGCCTGACGCAGATTCTCGACCGCGCCTTCCACCAGGTGCAGGCGCGGGCGGCGCATGAGCGGGTGAGCAACCGCACCGCCGCAATGGCGATCGGCGTGGAGAAGGTGTTTGCCGCCAAGCGGCTGCGCGGATTGTTTCCGTAAACGGGGTAAGGCCGGGCTGACATCCGCGCGCCGCCTGCTCATGCAGAGGAAGGCTTCTTTTTGTGAACAAAAAGAAGCAAAAAAACTTTTTTAAACTGGGCCGTGCTGGTTTCAACGCCACGGGCCCAGCCCAACCAAAAGTTTTTGCGCCGCTTTTTTCAAAAAGCGGCTGCTTTCCCTTTCCGCTTTCAGCCGTCATTTCACGGCTGCGTGCAGCCATGCCCGTTCTGTGTCGCGTTGATCAGGCTGTTGACGTCGCTGCAGGCGCCGCTCGGGTTCTTTGCTGGCGGCGTGGCGGAGGGTTCCGGCAAGGTGGGCAGCGGCACGTAGCCCTGGTCTGCCGGTGTGCCGCTGGGGGGCGGGGTGGCGCTGGCCGGCGGCAAGGGCGGCAGGGCCATGGTCGGCGCGCCGTTTTGCGGGATTGCCGGGGCAGGGCTTGCTGGCGGGCTGTTTGGCAGCGGCAGGGATTGTGATGCTGGCAGCGGCGCCAGGGGGTTGCTGGCGGGCGGGGCGCCCGGGGCGATGCCGAACGGGCTTGGCGGGGGCGCGGAATTGTCGTTCGGCAAAGGCAGGACAGCGCCGGCGCCGATCCATTTCGTGCCGCCGGTGGTCGAACCCAGGATCTGCAGATAGCCCGAGCCGGTATTCTGCGTATTGGCGCGCAACGGGTAGAAGGAGAGCACCTGCACCGAAGTCGAGGCCGGCAGCACCATGCAGCCCGCCTGGGCGGCGGCGATCTGCGCGCTGGCGACGCTGGCAGTGCTGTTGCTGGCCGCCAGGTTTTCCTCGTTATACACGCTGACGAGCACGCCGAGGCTGGGGCAGGCGAGGGTGCCGTTGGCGGCATGGGGATCGATCCGCCCAACCTGGCCGGGATGGACGTATTGCGCTGTCTGGAAGCTTTGATAGGCCGCATCCTGGGCCAGTGCCGCCGGCGCTACGAGGCTGGCGGCGATGGTGGCGCCGGCAAGCGAGCAGAAGGGGAAAGCGAGTTGCAAAAGCCGTTTCATGGTGGCCTCCTCGCGAATATTCTGCGTTAGGATTTCATATTTTGTACCGTGAGGCAAAGATTTAAAAGGCTTTTGCCTCGCCTGCTTTCCGTTGCGCAAAGAAAAACGTCCCCGGCAGGATGCCGGGGACGTTCTATAACGGCGAAGGTTCAGGCTTTAGTGGTTGCGGGTGCAGTAGCCGCCCACCCAGTGGCCATTATGGTGATAGCGCGGCAGGTAATGGCGGCCGGGGCCGCAATGCTCGGCGACGGTCAGCACCGCGGCGGCGGGCGCTGGGGCGGCGACAGCGGCAACGAGCTTGGTGGCGGCATTCGCGGAGGTGGCGAGGCTAGCGAGGCTGACGCCGGCGAACAGGGCGGCAAGAAGAAGACGCGGCAATGAAAAACTCCCTTGGATAGTGCCAGCGTCTGATAGCGATTGCCCGCGCGGGCGGTCAAACTGTCACATCGATCGCGTCAGCGCCGAGGATGTTTTAGTGGATTGAAAATAAATGGAATTTTTGGCGCGCGTGGCTGGGGCGGTTTAAAGTTTGGTGGGTGTTTCGTGACGGTTTTGCAACCGCGTGTTGGCCCGAGATCGGCAGCATCCGGCTTGGCGTCATGACGTGGCAGCGGGAGGGCCTCGTGCCGCGCAGGTGGTGACCGCCCATAAAAAAGCCCCGGCAGTTTCCTGCCGGGGCTGTTCGTGAAGCGAAACCGTTTACTGGAGAACGATCTCCACGCGGCGGTTCTGCGGCTCGCGCACGCCCGGGCCGGTCGGCACCAGCAGATGCGTCTCGCCGTAAGCGTGGATCTCGATCTCCGACTGCGGAACACCGTCGGCGACCAGCTGTGCGGCCACCGCCTTGGCGCGGCGCTGCGACAGGCCAAGATTGTACTTCGCGGTACCGGACGTGTCGGTATAGCCGGAGACGTTCAGCGTCGTCACGTTCTGGGTTTTGCTGTCGGACGCGGCCTGGGCGATGATCTGCGTGGCGCGCGGCGTCAGATTGTAGCGGTCCCAGTCGAAGAACACCAGGTAGGTTTTGGCCGGGGCCGGGGCCGGGGCGGCAACCGGGGCCGGAGCCGGGGCCGGAGCCGGAGGCTGCGGTGTGAACAGCTGGTAGCGCAGCCCGACCTGAATCGAGTTGTTGTTCTCGCCGCCGACCTTGAACGAGGTCGGGTGGACCGTGTGGCCGACGAAGTAGTAGCCGCTATATTTACGCGAATCAGCAAGCGCGGTGAAGCGGTATTCGAGGGTGGCGGAGAGGCCCGGCACACCCGCGATCGGGAAGGCAAGACCAGCGATGCCCTGATACGCGAACGCGCCACGGCTCTGGTTCACGAACACGCCAGCCGACTGGAAGTTTTGGAACTTGGAATTCTGCCAGCCAACGCCCGCGCCCAGATAGGGGAAGAGGTAGGGGAGGCCGAGGTTGAAATCATAGAACCCGTTCAGGAACACGCCGTAGCGCTGCTCGGTGCCCGAGGCCGGGGCCTGCACGCCACCATTGTAATGGCTCTTGTCGAAGGTGTTCGAGAAGTAATCGCCTTCGATCTCGGCGCGGAAGCCGTTGCCGAAGCCGTAGCCGAGGCTGGCTTCGCCGGTCCAGCCATTATGGTTGCTGATGCGAACCGTGGTCGGCACGACCCCGTCGGGCCCGACGACGTTCTTCGCCTTCTGGCTGCTCTCGATATTGTAGCCGACGCCGCCCGCGACATACACGCCGGTGACCGGCTGCGCCTTGGCGAGCGTTGGCAAGGTGAACGGCGCAGCAAGTACGGTCGCTGCGAGAAGTGTCATCCGGAATTTCATAAGCCCCCCCATTGAAAACGAATTCGCAACAGCTGACTGGCATGCACATTGCGGTAGCCGGGGGTTAGTCTAGCAGCCGGAACGTTTAAGACGAGAGGGGGTAGGGAATTCGTAAGAAACTGTATCTAAAATACAACAAACCCGTATCGGTTCTGTGACGCTGTGACGCTGTGACGCTGTGACGCTGTGTCCGTCAGCTGTCAGCCATGCGGATGCGCCGCCCGGAGGGGGTTTCACGCAGGCTGTTGCGATGCAGAGGCAAGGTTGCCAGCATGGCGTGGTTGAGATGTTCAATGCGGTACAGACGCGTCAGTTCCGCCGCCGCGTCCTGGAATGTGTCATGCGTGGCGCCGCAGAGCACCACGTCCTGAAAATTTTGTTTGATTCGCACAACGCTCCATTTGGCGCGTCCGTTCACAAAACCCTTGACAACTTGAAACGTTTCCACGGATCGGTTCCTCGCGTTGCACTGAACGGAAGTTCTTGGGGCGTGTGCGAGGAAGTAGTTGCACATAATTTCGGGGGAGCATTAGTTACGATGGTGTAACCTGAGTTCGCGTGCAGGTTGAATTTTTTGTGATTCTTAAAAAATACTCGATGTTTTCAATCGTCTGCGGTTGGTGTCCGTGCCGGAGATGTGCAGCAGCCGATGGTAAATAGGCTGCAATCTTTGCGTCATGGAGCGGCCGGGACGTTGCCGGCGGCAGGTGCCTGGCCACAGCCGGCGACCGATTAGGGATAATCGTCGCCCGTCAAATCCCGTCCTTGATCGCAACGGGATTGGTGGGCGTGCCTTGCTCAGATGAACCGCTGATATTCGTGGCGGAGTTCCCGCTTCAGGCGCGCCGTTGCCGCCACGGTCGTCATGCACGGTGCCGGTCGGGCCATGGCGGGGGCGCACCAGATGTGCCGCGAGTTCGGACTGGTCGATCGCGAAGCCGGCAGTCTCACCGTCGTCGCGGCCACAGAGCAGGCGGTAGCGGTGCATGCCGGTATGGTAAGGCGCCATCAGCAGCGGGTGGCTCGTCATCAGTACCGGGGTGTACGACGCGGTCAGCGCCATGGAGGAACCCCTGATGGCGTAAAAGATCGGCACGCGCTCGCCGACACGAATAGCCCGCGGGTCGATGCCATGGCCGATCAGCGACACAAGCATGCCAACGGGCTGCATCCGGGCATCGACCCGCACCGCCCAGATCGATCCGGTGCCGGGCTCGGGCGGCACAGGATAACGCGTGAAGACTGCCCAGGCATCATCGTCGCTCCGCCGCATGAAGGAAGGATTTACATTGAGCCACCGTCCGGGGGTGAAATGCGGCCAGGCCACGAAGTCGCGGTCATGGTTCAGTGGCGTGCGGAATGCTTCAACTTTATGCGTCATCCCGAATTTTGTTTGGGCTGCCCTGTTCCCGAACTTGTATCGGTTGCGCCGTTATTCCGGAGGCCGCGAATTTAAAGTTAGAATTCTTGTTATCCCGGAATGGATTCAAACGTTAAGCTGGAACCCAGCTGGCGTGGGGTGAGCATGACGCTCAACCTCTGCGAACCGGCTAACATTACCGGGAGACCTCGCATGACCTTCTTTCGCCCGTCTAACAGCCTTGCCTCGCTCGAGACCATGACCTCCGCCCAACTCAGCCGGGATGCGGCCTGGGACGCGGTGAATGAGATCGAACAGCGCCGCTATGCCAATATCCGCCTGGAAATCGACCGGCGCGCCGAGACCTGCTGGTGCATCATGAACCCGGTGGGACGGCCATCCTGCACCCACGAGGTGATGCAAGACAACATGCAGATGCAGAGTTCCATTACCAATGCCTTCGCCGCCCTGCCGGCCGGTGCGGTGAAGCCGTTCTCCTGGTTCGTCATGGCCTCGCAGGTGCCCGGCATCTACAATCTGGGGGGCGATCTCGGTCATTTCGCGCAGCGCATCCGCCAGGGTGACTTCAACGCCCTGCGCCATTACGGCCGTGTCGCGGTGGAGTTGGTCCATCGCAACACCGTCGCTTTCGATGTGCCGGTGGTCACCATGGCGTTGGTCCAGGGCGACGCGCTGGGCGGCGGTTTCGAGCTCGCGCTCTCCTACGACATGATCGTCGCCGAGCGCAGCGCCAAGCTCGGCTTGCCGGAGATCCTGTTCAACCTGTTCCCCGGCATGGGGGCGTACAGCTTCCTATCGCGGCGCATGGACCGCGCCCGGGCGGAGGCGATGATCCGCTCCGGGCGCATCTACACCGCCGAGGAACTGCATGAGATGGGGGTGGTCGATGTGCTCGCCGAGGACGGCCAGGGGCAGCTTGCGGTGCAGGATTACATCGCCCGGCATCAGCGCAAGTTCAACGCGTATCACGCCACCATGCGGGCGCGGCGCCGGGTCAATCCGGTCACGTTGGAGGAGCTGTACGATGTCGTCGATATCTGGGCCGAGGCGGCGTTGAACCTGACCGAGGCGGATCTGCGCAAGATGGACCGGCTTTGCGCCGCCCAGGACCGGCGGCTGGCGTCAGCCCGGAGCGAAGCGCCGGCCATGCTTGCCGCGGAGTGATGATCCCCCAGCTATACGCCGGGATCTCCGGCGCATGGCGGTTCGGGGGTCAGATATGGCGCGCGTGACGGCCGGGATGCAGCGCGGCGATGGCCTCATCGCAGCGCGCCAGCTCGGCCGCCGCGCGCTGCGCGAACTCGCCGGCGCCCGCCTGCAGCTCGCTGCCGCGCAAACCGGTCCAGGGGGAACAGACGTCGCTGAGCGCCACCGCGCCGATATTGGCGGCGCAGCTGCGCAGCGCATGCGCCTCGGTGCGGAAAGCTGGCGTGTCGCCGCGCGCCGCCGCCGCCGTCAGCGCGGCGATGATCGTCTGCGCGTCGGCAAGAAAATCCGCCATCAGCTCCTTGAGGAAGAGATCGTCGCCGAGCTGGCGCAGATTGCCGATGATCTGCTCGTCCAGGGCCGGCAGGGTCGCCAGGCGGAAGCGCGGATGCTCCTGCAAAGCGGTGACGGGGGCGGGGGCGCGCGGCGAGATGGCGCGCGCCATGTGGTCGACCGCCGCCAGCAGGGCCGCCGGTTCGATCGGCTTGATCAGGCAGCCATCCATATCGGCCTTGCGCCAGCTGGACTCCGCCTGGGCGGTGGCGTCCGCGGTGAGGCCGATGATCGGCAGCCGCGCATCGCCGGTGGACATCATGCGATACAGCTTGGTCGCTTCCAGCCCGTCCAGCTGCGGCATGTTGAAATCCATCAGCACCAGGTCGAGCTGCTCGGCCTCGCGTTCCAGGAGGTCGAGCGCCTGCTCGCCGTTTTCGGCGGTCAGCACCTCGTGTCCGCCCGATTGCAGGATGCGCGAGATGACCCGAAGGTTGACGCGGTTGTCGTCCACCAGCAGCACGCGCCGGCTGATGCGGGCGGCGGGGGCGGCCTTCGCGGGTGTTGCCGCCGGCGCCGCCGGCGCGGGGAGGGCCGCGCTCGTCCCCAGGCGCGCGGCGATGTGCAGAGCATGGCGCAGAGCCGTGTCCGAGCCCAGCTCCGTCAGCCGCGCGAGGCAGTGTTTCTGCACCTCGCGCTCGGGCAGGCCGGGGGCGGCGGCTTCGTCGACCAGCACCACCGCCGTGGCTTTGCCGGAAGCGGGGAGAAAGGGCGCGGTCGCCACCCAGTCCGGCGCGTGCACCAGCAGGATCCGGCTTTCGTCATTTGCCGCCTCCTGTTCCGCGGCGCCGCGCCAGACATGCGGCAAAGCGGCCTGCACGCCGAGCGCCGCCAGGCGGGCCTGCAGCCTGGCGGCCAGATCGGTGTTGCGGGCAACGATCGTCACAAGCGGCAGCGTTTCCGTCGCTTGATCGGGGGCGGCGGTTGCCTTGATGCGGAAGCGGAAGGTGCTGCCGGCGCCGAGCGCGCTCTCCACCTCGATCGTGCCGCCGAGCAGCCCGACCAGGCGCTTGGTGATGGCGAGGCCAAGCCCGGTGCCGCCGAACCGGTTCAGGATCGAGGCATCCGCCTGGGTGAAGGTGTCAAAAATCCGCCCCTGACTGGCGGGGGCAATGCCGATGCCCGTATCGGAGACCGTGACCGTGAGGAGCACGCCGCCCGCTTCCTCCGGCGCGCCGTCCACGGCGATGACCACGCCCCCGGTTTCGGTGAATTTTACGGCGTTGCCCACCAGATTCATGAGGATCTCGTGCAGATGCTGGCGGCTGGAGAGCAGGTGCAGCGGCGTGCGCGGCGTGACGTGCAGGTCGAAGCTCAGGCCCTTGGCGCGGAGCTGGGTGGCGACCATGCGCCGGACATCGGTCAGCAAAGCGAGCAGGTCGAACGCCTCGGCATGGTTCGGCATGCGCCCCGCCTCCAAGCGCGAGAGGTCGAGCAGCCCGTTGATCAGCGCCTGCAGCGAGTGGCTCGCCACGTCGATGGTCTCGACCATTTCGTGCGGCTCGGGGGCGAGCGCCTGGGTGCGGAGCAGGCCGGTCATGCCGACAATGGCTGTCAGCGGGGTCCGCAGCTCGTGGCTGACGCTGGCGAGGAACAGGCTCTTCGCCTCGCTCGCCGCCTCGGCCAGCCGGGTGGCGGTGGAGAGCTTGCGGATCAGCGTGCCGGCATAGCCTGGCAGAATGATCAGGCCGATCAGAAGGCCGAGGGAGAGATGCGGCTGCCGGTACCAGAACGGCGTGGTCGCCACCACGGCGGCGAAGCTTACCGTTGCCACCGGCACCGCAATGGCCAGGTAGCGGATGCCGAAGCGGAAGCCGTTGCCGAAAATCACCCAGAGATAGACGGGAAAGAACAGCGCCGCGGTCTCGTCGCCGAGATGCATCTGCCAGGAGAGAAAGCTGCAATCCAGGACCAGCGCGAACAGCCGCCGGGCCTGGCAGATGCCGGAACGCAGCAGAATATGCCCCAGCACCCCGAGCGTGAGGAAGACGTAGAGGATCACGCCGTCCCGCGCGCCGTGCAGCGCCGGCAGCACGCCGATGCAAATTGCCGCGAAGACGAGTTGGTTGAAGCTCATCTCGTGTTCGCTGTCGGGGCGGTCGCGCAGGCGCGCCGCGATCCAGCGCCACGGCGCCGCGAAAACCCGCGCCGCGGGCGTTGGTGGTCTCACCTTTCCGATGGTTCCGGCAGGGGGGTGAGGCCGAAACGCTGAAACTGCATCACCCGGCTCGCGAAACTGTCCGGCGGCAGCGGTTCGCTGAAATAGTACCCTTGCACCTCGTCGCAGCCTTCTGCCTGCAGCAAAGCAAGCTGGCTCTCCGTCTCGACCCCCTCGGCCAGCACGTGCAGATGCAGAATATGGCCGAGATCGATGACGGTGCGCACGATCGCCAGATCGTTATGGTTGCTGGCCAGGCCCTGGATGAAGGAGCGGTCGATCTTCAGCCGGTCGAGGGGGAAATTGCGGACATAGCTGAGCGAGGAATAGCCGGTGCCGAAATCGTCGAGCGAGAGGGTGACGCCCAGCTCGCGCAGCCCATGCAGCTGTGAGATCGCGTCCTCCGCGTCGCCCAGCAGAATGCTTTCGGTCACTTCCAGATCCAGCTGTTGCGGGTTGATGCCGCTGGCGGCGATCGCGGCGGCGACGGCGCTGCGGACGCTGCGGCGGCGGAACTGAATCGGCGACAGGTTGATCGACATGCGCAGGCCGGTAAGTCCGGCCTTTTCCCATGCGACGGCCTGCCGGCAGGCCTCTTTCAGCACCCATTCATTGATCGGCACGATCAGCCCTGTCTCTTCGGCCAGGCCGAGGAAATGGCCGGGGGAGACCAGCCCGTGACCGGGCCGCTGCCAGCGCAGCAGGGCCTCGGCGCCGACGATCTTGCCGTGCCGCAGGTCGACCTGCGGCTGGTAGTACAGCACGAATTCCTGCCGGGCGATGGCGCTGCGCAACTCGCTCTCGAGGTGGGCGATCTGGCTGGCGCGCGGCCGCATGTCCGGGGCGAAGAAGCACCAGGTCGTGCCGCCGATTTTTTTCGCCGAATACATCGCCTGGTCGGAGTTCTTCAGCAGCTCGTCCGGCTCGACGCCATCGCGCGGCGAGACGGTGATGCCGATGCTGGCGCCGACATTCAGCGTCTCGGGCTTGCCGTCGGGCGGGTTCAGCCGTGCGATGATGGTTGCGGCCATCAGCGCGGCGTCGTTCGGGTCGGCAATATCGGGCTGCAACACGGCGAACTCGTCGCCGCCGATGCGCGCGACCATGGCGCCTTCGCCGATCGCGTTGCTGAGCGCCGCCGCGACGCGCAGCAGCACTTCGTCGCCGCCATGATGGCCATGGGCGTCGTTGATCGCCTTGAACCGGTCCAGATCGATGAAGTGCAGGGCGAACTGATGGTCGCCGCGCCGCCCGCGCGCCAGTTCGCGCTGGATGCGGTCGCGCAGCATGTCGCGGTTGGGCAGGCCGGTGAGCGCGTCATGGGTCACCAGATGCTGCAGGCGCCGTTCCGCGTTGCGCCGGTCGGTGATGTCGACCGAGGTGGTCAGCACGCTCACGGTCGCGCCGCGGCTGTCGCGCAGCGGCACTTTGCTGGTGAGATAGACCCGCGTCTCACCGCTGGCGGTGAACACTTCCTCCTCGCGGGTCGGCACGGGCTGGCCGGTCTCCAGCACCAGCCGGTCCAGCCGCAGGTTGGACGCCTCCCGCTCCGCGCCGAACAACAGCTCTGCCGGCTTGCCGGCCAGATCCGCCGGCAGCAGCCCGACCGAGGCGGCCAGCGCCGCGTTCACGAACACGCAGCGCCCGTCGCGGTCGGTGGCGCTGATCATGGCCGGAACGGTGTCGATCACCTGGGCCAGGGCCTCGCGGCTCTCGCGCACCAACTGCTCCTGGGTGGAAAGGCTGACCTCCAGCCGGCGTTCCAGCAGCGTGGCGCGGCTCATGAGCAGCCGCTGCTGGGTCCGCAGCCGGAGCAGATTGCGCGCCCGGGTGACGAATTCCACATGGTCGACCGGGCTGAGCAGAAAATCGGTGGCGCCGGCTTCCAGCGAGGTGTCCCGGTAGTGCCGGTCGGCATAGGCGGTGACGACGATGATCGGGATGTCCGGGTCGTCGGCCCGGGCGCGGACACGCCGCACCAGCTCATCGCCGGTCATGCCGGGCATTTTGTAGTCGGTGATGATGAGGTCGGCGCTGTGATGGGTGAGCCAGTCCATCGCCTCCTGCGGACGGCCGAAGGCGCGGGCCGTGACCTCGAGGCCGAGGCGATGCGCCAGCTGGCTGTAAATCCGCCGGTTGGTCGCGCTGTCGTCGATGATCAGAATGGTCGGCGCCGGGATTCGCGTCATTCTTTGTGGACAACCTCTTCGTTTAAAAATCGCGGCAACGCCGTCGTGCCGGGCGGGGGCAGGTTGGCGCGCCGCATCGTTCTTATGTCATTCTGACGTTGAGAGCATAGGTGCCAGTGCGATGATGGCGCAACCATAAGTTACAGGTCGCGTTGTTTTTTCACGCAACGGTGTCGGTCGTTTCGGATTTCCGGTTATCTGGCGCCCTTCCTAGACCTAACAAAACACGGCCTGTGCGCCGCCTGCGGTTTCTGCCTGCCCGAGCGGCGCGATCGTTGCAAGGAAAAATTAAAATTAAGCAATGATATGTTCGTGACGCCGCGCCTGGGCGGTGGCAACCGTGCCGAGCGGTTATGACGCGCCGTTAGGACAGCTTTGCCAAATGGCGGCGCCGCAACGGCCGGGCGCCGGCTGGTCCGGACGGGCAATGCCTCACGCCGTCATCCGTCCGGAAGATCATCCGAAACGAGGGAGGCGCGTCTCAGTTTTCCGTCGTGCTCGCCAGGTTTCGCCGCTTGGCGCTGCCGGACGCGCCAGAGCTGCCGGCGTGAAGGCGGGCTCGGTCCGTTTCGACGCGCTCTGGCCGATCCGGAACTGGCCGACGAGACGGGCGAGCTCCTGGGCTTCGCCTGAAAGACCGTGGCTGGCCGCCGTCGCTTGCTCGACCATCGCCGCGTTCTGCTGCGTCACGTGGTCCATTTGGTTCACCGCGGCGTTCACCTCGCCCAGCCCGGTCGCCTGCTCCTTGGCCGAGGCCGCCAGCTCTGCCACCAGCCCGTTAAGCTGGCTCACCTGGCCGACGATCCGTCCCAGCGCCTGGCCGGTCTCGCTCACCAGCTTCACGCCGGTCTCCACCTGCTGGCCCGAGGCCGCGATCAGCGCCTTGATCTCCTTCGCCGCATCGGCGGAGCGCTGCGCCAGCGCCCGCACCTCGGTCGCCACCACCGCGAAGCCGCGTCCCGCATCGCCGGCGCGCGCCGCCTCGACCCCGGCATTGAGCGCCAGCAGATTGGTCTGGAAGGCAATCTCGTCGATCACGCCGATGATGTTGGCGATCTGCTTGGACGAGGATTCGATCCCGTCCATCGCCCCCACCGTCTGGCGCACCACATCGCCGGAGCGCTCGGCATCGGTCTTCGAGGTCGAGACCAGGTCCCGCGCCTCGTTCGCCACCTCGGCGGTGCGGCGCACCGTCGCGGTGATCTGATCCAGCGCTGCCGCCGTTTCCTCCAGGCTCACCGCCTGCTGCTCGGTGCGCCGCGACAGATCGTCGGAGGCCTGGGTGATCTCCTCAGCGCCGGAGCGCACGCCCTTTGTGTTGGCGGCGATCGCCTGCATCGTCTCCTGCAGCTTCTCCATCGCCGCGTTGAAATCGGCGCGCAGCTTCTCGTAATCGCCGCCGAACTCGGTGGTCAGGCGGAACAGCAGATCGCCGGAGGAAAGTTTTTCCAAGCCCGTGGCGACCGCGTCCACCACCAAACGCTGCTGCGCTGCCGCCTCGGCGCGCACCGCCTCGTTTGGCCGCACGCTCCGCCTCGGCTGTGGCGCGGTCGGCTTGCGCCTGCGCTTCAAGCGCCTGTTTCTCCACCGCGCCGTCACGGAACTGCGCCACCCGCCGCGCCATGCGCCCGATGTCATCGCCGCGCTCAAGGCCGAGAATGTCTGCATCCAGTTGGTTGCCAGCGATCTGCACCATGCAGGTGGTGAGGCTGGAAAGTACCGACGAAACACTGCGGCGCATGAAATAGATAAGCCCGACGAAGGTGACGAAAAGCGGCAGGAAGATTTCGCTCAGAGTGATCAGCCGGCCGGTCAAAGCGTTTTGCAAATCGTCAACATAGAGGCCGCTCCCGATCACCCAGCCCCATTCCGGAACGGCCGCGGCGTAGGAGATTTTGGGCTCAGGCACTGTGGACCCAGGCTTGGTCTGGTAATAGTTTGGGAATATCGGGTGGCCGGCTGCCGCGGCGAGGATCAGCGGCTCTGCGTCAGGCGAACCGTAAACGTCACGGTGATCAGAGAAGTTGCGGCCCAGATAGGCTTTGTTGGGATGATACAGGACTGTGCCGTTATCGTCGAAGGTGAAGAAATAATTCTTGCCCTCGTAGCGGGCGCCGCCGATCGCCGTTAGTGCCTCCTGCTTCGCCTGCGCGGTGGTTATTTTGCCTTCGTTGGCCAAGGTAACGAAGCCATCCGTTGTGTTGACCAAGGACTCCGTCGGGGTTTGCAGCTGCGCTTTTCTGCCTTGCAGCGCGATGTCGTATGAGGTTCGAAGGCCGATCCCCAGTGCGATGAGGGTGAACAGAACGCCAAGTGTGCCGAGTAAGGTAAATTGCCGAGGAATTGACAAGCCAAACCGCTCAACTTTAAGTTAAATTTTTGCAATTAATGCGACCTGAACGTGTTGGTGGCCAGGACACAACCGGCCGTTAGAATGTTTCGACAATAAAAAAAGTTAACTCTTGCGCTGTGAATGGTGCGCGATATCGTTGACAGGGGACGTCGCAAAACAGGCGCTTGAAGGGCGCATCCTCTCCGTGGCCGCCCGCCGCCTGCTGCGCGATGTAGGTCGTCACGTGCCGCCCGAAGGCAGGGGGCGGTATACAGATCCTGCGGCCGCTTCGGTCGGCGCTTCCCTGCTGCAGGTATCGTCACCCCAACCTATGGCGAACCATTCCCTCTCTACGGGCAAGCAAACCCGATGCAAGGGCAATAGTCAGCGGTCGCCGCGCGGGATTAGCCTCTGATTGCGTGATGGGAATGAGGGCGCGACAATGGTTCCTGACAGTGATGCTGCCATCCTTGAGCCGGTCTTCGCGGCGCTGCACGACCCTGGGAGGGTGGGCGATATCCCGCTCCTCGCGGGTGACAACCTCAAGGAGCTTGGCTTGAGCCGCTTGCGGCTGCTAGCCACACTGATTGAGCTCGAGGACAGGTTCGACATCGAGTTTCCGCCCGACGCCGTAGACTGTTTCCGGATCGTTGGCGATATTGCGGTCTACATCCAGTCCCACGCGATGCCGCTTGACAATGGCGGCGCCGATGAACGCCCCGCCTCTGCCAGACCTCAGATCGAACAGCCTTCCCCCGCCAGCGACCCTCTGCATCCGTTCTGGGCGCGTCTCTTGCGCCGTGTGTTCGGGGGGACCTGCCTGGCTGCCGGATGAGCGCTGCGCCAAAGCGGGGCGGGGAGGTTGAGCAAGGCCGGCTGAAGACAGCCGGCCTTGTGTTCTTGTAACGCCTCAGGCTTTCAGCACGCGCCTTGCGTGATGGTTTTTTCGACGGTCAGTTGGAACAACGGCCGCAGGCGCGTGCCGACGATGTTGCCGGTGAAGGCGCAGACCAGCCACAGCCAGCCGTGCAGGCTGCCCGACACGATCCCGCTGAAATACGAGCCGATATTGCAGCCGAAGGAGAGGCGCGCGCCATAGCCGAGCAGCAGGCCGCCCAGCACGGCGGCGGCGAGCGAACGCGCCGGCACGCGCCAGACCGGATCGAAGCGGCCCGCCAGCACGGACGCCGCGAACGCGCCGAGCATGATGCCGATATCCATCACCGTCGTGACGTCGAACGAGAGCGGGGCGGCGAGCACCTTGGCCTGGGGATGCCAGTAAGGCCAGCTGGCCACATCGACGCCGAGCGCCGCGGCCCCCTTGGCGCCCCATAGCGCGAAGGCCGAGGTGATGCCCCACGGCCGCCCGGCAAGCGCCAGGGTGGCGAAGTTGAGGATGGCGAGGGCGATCGCGCCGGTCCACATCGGCCAGGGGCCGATCAGCCAGCGCGGCCCGGTGCCGTGCGCAACTGGCGCATCGGCCGCCAGCTGGCCGTGCCGGCGTTTCTCGAGCACGATGGTGAGCCCGGCAATGGCGGCGAACAGCGCGAGATTGAGGGCGATCGCCGGACCGACGCCGAAGGCCTGGATGAGCGAGTATGGCTTGAAGGCCGGCTGTGCGGCCCACCAGGGCAGCTGCGCCGTGCCGATCAGCGAGCCGATCACGAAGGCGACCAGCGTGACGATCATGCGCGTGCTGCCGCCGCCCACGGCGAACAGCGTGCCCGAGGCGCAGCCGCCGCCGAGCTGCATGCCGATGCCGAAGAGGAACGAGCCGAAGGCGACCGAGATGCCGACCGGGAACACGTAGCCGGTGACCGGATGGCCGAACAGCGTGCCGGACGCCAAAGCGGGGAAGAACAAGACCACGCCGAGCGCCAGCATCAGCATCTGCGCGCGCAGGCCGGCACCGCGGCGGTTTGCGATGAAGACCCGCCAGGCGGAGGTGAAGCCGAACGAGGCGTGGTAGAGCACGGCGCCGAGCAGCGTGCCAACGACCCACAGGGCCGCCTGCCGGTTGCTGACGGCCCGGTCGAGATAGATGAGCCCGGCGGCGAAGACGAGCAGCGCCAGACTCAGCGCACGAGCGGGCGGGCCGGCGAGCAGGGGGCGGGCGCCGAGGGATAGGTCGGACATGGTAAGGCAAACTCCAGGAAAGCAGGCAGACGGATCTTGCGGCCTGGCGGCGCGCGCGTTCCGCAGGCGTCTATGGGGGTGGGGAGGAAGTGATGGCAATATGGATGTTTGCTTTAATTATAATCATCTAATCAAAGCGCGGTGTGGCAATGAAACGTTCTCCGGGGGGCTGCCGGCGAGAAAAATCTGTTTCTGCTGGCGCGGTTCGGAAAGGGGGCTTCAGCAGCCCGCTTTCCCCCTGCAGGCGTCGAGCCGCACGCGGGCGCCCAGCTTCCACGCTCTGCGGGAGAGATGGCTCGCCGGCGCACCGGTATCGCGCCCTGGCCGGAGGAGGGGAAATTCCCTGGGAAGATTTAGGGGGAGCAGCCGGCAAGTTTGGCTGGAATGTTGGGGCGAAGTTTGACTTCTCCGGACTGTCGCACTAGTTGCGGGTGTCTATATTGACTCTACCCAAGGTAGGTGTTGACGGGGATTTGGCGTTTGTTAGCCTCGCTATCAAGTGGAGTGAAATGATTAACCTGTATGATAGAATGTGGCTGGCATGAAAAATCTCTCGATCTTTGGTAAAATATTTTCCATAGCGATCGTCTTTGGCGCCTTTGTCATTGCCGTTGCATTCTATTCGACAAGTCAGATTACATTCATCAATTCTGAGTACACCCATCTCAGAAACGGCCCGACGCAAGCCGTGAAGGACATCGTTGCGGCGACCTCGGACAGCAACGCAATACGCGCTGACATCGGGCAAATCATGCTCAACACCACGGCGGCCGCCAATCAGGCGGATCTGGCCGATATGAACGACTATAAGGGGCGTCTCGCCAATTTCATGGATGCGGCGGCAGGCGAGGATCCGACGGATGCCGCGGATATCCAGGCGCTCAAAGCGCAGGCCCTGCAGGTCATCGACGGAGATTGCGCCAATTCCATCCAGCTGGGCTCGGCGGCCACGACGGCCGCGCAAGTGGCGAGTTCGCAAGCGACCTATCTCAACGAGTGCGTGCCGAAATTCCCCGCTGTGGTGCTCGCCATGAGGGCAATGGGCGCGCGCATTACGAATCGCGAGAATGTCAGCGTGGCTTCGCTGGCATCGACGGCGGGCAGCACGGTCACGATGACCTTTGTGCTGATTTTTGTGGGGCTTGCCCTGATCATGTTGGGGGGCTTCTTCGCGGTCCGCGGCTGGATCGTGGCGCCGGTGAAGGCGCTGCAAGGGGTGATGGGCCGGCTTGCTGGCGGCGAGCTGCAGGCCAAGGTCGACGGTACGGACCGTAAGGACGAGATCGGCGGCATGGCGCGCGCGGTGCAGGTGTTCAAGGATGCCGGCATCGAGAAGCAGCGCCTGGAGGCGGAAGCCGCGGCGCAGCGCCAAGCTGCCGAGCAGGAGCGCCAGCGCGTGGAAGCCGAGCGCGAAGCGGCGGCGAAGCAGCAGGAATTCGTCGTGCATTCAGTGGCCACGGGCTTGGAAAAACTCTCCTCCGGCGATCTGCTGTTCCGCCTGACCACCGATTTCGGCGGCGATTACGAGAAACTGCGCGCCGATTTCAACGCGGCGATGGGAAAACTGCAGGAGACGATGCAGGCGATCGCCGCCAACACAAAGGGCGTGCGCTCCGGCGCCGAGGAGATCACCCAGGCCTCGGACGATCTGTCGCGGCGCACTGAGCAGCAGGCGGCGAGCCTGGAAGAGACGGCGGCGGCGCTGGATCAGATCACCGCGACGGTGCGCCGCACCGCCGAGGTGGCGAATGAGGCGCGGGACCTGGTCTCGACCTCGAAGACCGATGCCGAGCGCTCGGGCGATGTGGTGCGCCAGACGGTGGGGGCGATGGACGGGATCGAATCCTCGTCCAAGCAGATCGCCAACATCATCGGCGTGATCGACGAAATTGCCTTCCAGACCAATCTTCTGGCCTTGAATGCGGGTGTGGAAGCAGCGCGCGCCGGCGATGCGGGACGCGGCTTTGCGGTGGTGGCGACCGAGGTGCGGGCACTGGCACAGCGCTCCGCCGATGCGGCGAAGGAGATCAAGGCGCTGATCTCGGCCTCCGGCCAGCAGGTGGAGACCGGCGTGAAGCTGGTGAGTGAGACCGGCCAGGCGCTGGGACGGATCGTCGGCCAGGTGAGCCAGCTTAACGGGCTGGTGGCAGAGCTGGCGGCCTCGGCCAAGGAGCAGGCAACCGGGCTCGGCGAGGTGAACGCCGCGGTGAACCAGATGGACCAGGTGACGCAGCAGAACGCGGCGATGGTCGAGGAATCGACCGCGGCGAGCCACAGCCTGGCGGAAGAGGCCGAGGAGCTGGCGCGGCTGGTCGGGCAGTTCCGGATCGGCGCAAGCGTGTCCGCCCCGGTGCTCAAGCGGGCCGTGCCCAAGGCGCCGGCAAAAAAGCGCGTCGTGGACACGTCCGCGCGCAAGGTCGTCGCATTGCCACGCCAGAATGAAGCGCAGAACCTGGCCATGGCCGGCGCGGAAGAAGACTGGAGCGAATTCTGATCATGGCCAACGACGTCGCGTTTTGGCAGGTGAGCACAACAAACGATCAGTTACTTTGCGTGCGCCTTGGTGATCAGGAATTTGCCCTGAGCATCCGCGCCATTCGGGAAATCAGGGGGTGGATTTCCTCCACCCCACTGCCGCACGCGCCCTCCTACATCAAGGGTATGATCAATCTGCGCGGCAGTGTGCTGGCCATCGTCGATCTGGCGGCGCGCCTGGGCTTGCCGAGTGCGCCGCCGAATGCGACCTCCGTGGTCGTCGTGATTGAGGCCGGCGAGCGCGTGATCGGCCTGCTGGTCGATGCGGTCTCCGACATCATCACCGCGACCGAGGAGATGCGTCAGCTCGCACCGGAGACCGGCAGTGCCGCGTCCCGGGAGTATGTCGAAGGCCTGCTGATGCGCGACCAGCAGATCATCAGCGTGCTGTCGATCCCGGCGATTATGCCGAAAGAGACAGTCATCGAAGCCGCGCTCGAGGTGGCGTAGGCAGTCGAAGCGAAGGGAAGCGCTTCTTTTAAAAAAAAGAAGCAAAAAACTTTTGCTAAGCTGGGCCGTGCTGGTTGCACCGCCACAGGCCCAGTTAACCAAAAGTTTTTGCGCCGCTTTTTTCAAAAAGCGGCTTCTTCCTGATCCAACCTGATCCGATCACGCTCTAACGGTGTTGAAAATACGCTTTGTGCCTTAAACGCATGCCGGGCGTGGATCAGACACCGGCGAACCAGTCATAGCCCTGGTTTTCCCAATAGCCACCAGGGTAGGTGTTCGTCACTTCGATCGATTGCAGGTTTTTCGCACTTTTGTAGCCGAGTTTGGTGGGGATGCGCAGCCGCAGCGGGGCGCCCCATTGTGGCGCGAGCGGTTGATTTTCAAAGTCCAATGCCAGCAGGGTCTGCGGGTGCAGCGCGCTTTCCATGTCGAGGCTGGTTGAGTAGCCGTCGAAACAGGTGAAGTTGACATAGCGGGCCCGCAGATCCGCGTCGATGCGGCGGAGGAAGACATGCAGGGGGACGCCGCTCCATTGGCCGATCTGGCTCCAGCCTTCGATACAGATATGCCGGGTGATCTGGCTCTCCTGCGGCAAGGCGCGCAGGGCGGCAACGCTCCAGGGCGCCTGTTCCGTGACCAGGCCCGAGGCCGCGAAGCGCCAGGCGTTGGCGTCCACCGTCTGGACCTCCCATTCCGGATAGAAGGCATTGAAGCGGAAGGGAGTGGTGATCGCGCTGGCCGGATAGGTCTCCGCCAGGCGGGTGCGGCTGAACAGGGCTGCCTGCACCCGGTCGTCGAAGCGCAGCATGGCTTCAAGCGCCGCGTCCACCCCGGAATGGGTGGACAGGTCGCAACCGGTGAGCAGGCTGAGCGCGCCGAGCGAGAGCGTGCCGCGCAACAGCCCGCGGCGGCGCAAGGGGGCGAGTTCGGGCTGCAGCTCGGCCGCGCGGAGCACGGGGCCGAGGACGGGGCGTTGGCGGTTCATGGTGAGGGATACTCTGCTTCGGCGGGGATGCTGGCGAGCATGGAGACGAGGGTGCGCGGATAGAGCGCCACCAGGGTGACATGCAGCGTCACGAAGGCGACGATCAGGGTCATCATCGCGAAATGAATGATGCGGGCGACCGGGTAGCCGCCGTAAAACCCGGCGATCCAGCCAAGCTGCACCGGCTTCCAAAGGCTGAGCCCGGTGGTGACGGCGACGATGACGACCAGGATCAGCCCGGCATACAGGAAACGCTGCACCGCGTTGTAGTGGCCGAGCCGGTGGCCGAGCCGGAAACGCGCGGCGGCGGCGGCATCGCCGGCGAGCTGCCGCAGGCCAGGCGGGCGCAGGTTCCGCCGGAAATGCCCGGCGCAGAAACCATAGATGAGATACGCCGCGCCATCGGCAAAGAGCAGCCACATCGCGCTGAGATGCCAGGCCAGCGCGCCGCCGAGCCAGCCGCCAAGCCCCGCCCAGCGCGGAAACGTAAAGGGCAGGAGGGGCGATGCGTTGTAGATCACCAGGCCGCTCAGAATCATGCAGGCCATGGCGTAAACGCCGATCCAATGCATGACGCGGATGGCCAGGGGATGCGCGGGCCGCGTGGCGCGGTTCGGAGACGAAGCCATGCCCTGCTCCTTTGGAGAAAATTGTGTGTGTTGGCGCCTTGCTGCGGGCCTGAACAGGCCGGGCCGATGGCCGGCCTGTTCAGGCCTGTCCCAGGCTGAAGTTACATCGGCGGCCGCAGGCCATCCACGCCGACGGCGACGACATTGGCGGTGACGCCAGCGCCATCCGTGACCCCGTTGACGAACACGGCAGCGCCCTTGGTCACCTCGGCCATGTCTCCGGGATGGAAGGTGACGATCGGCGCCGTTGGCGGCACCAGAATGGTCTTCTGGCCGCCTTTATAGGTGACGGTGAGTTGCTGCGCGCCGTTTTGCGCCGTGGCCGCGGCAACGGTGCCGTTGGTCATGGAAGTCGCGACGATTGCGGGCGAGGAGGCCTTGACCGCGGCGACGGTGCCGTTGGTCATGGTGCTAACCGTCGTGGCGCCGCCGGCGCGCGTCGTGTCGGGCAGCTTGTCCCAGGCATAATGGCCCTCGCCCGTGCCGGCCATGGCGGGCGGGAAGATCACCACTTCCAGCGCGACCATCATCTGACCGACGGATTTCGTGGCCGTGCCGATGAAGCTGCCGGCATCGATATTGCCGAGATTCGATTTGGCGACCTGCAGGTAATGCGTGTTGCCGGTCAGCGCCACGGAGATGTCGGCGCCGCTGGCGGTCTGGACGACCAGCGTCGTGGGGCTGATGGAGGACACCGTGCCGCGCACGCGCTCATGCTGCGGGCTTGCGAAGGCCGCGGTGGAAAGCGCGGTCGTGAGGGCAACAGCGAGTCCGAAAACGTGTTTCATAAAAAATCCTACTGGTTTGGCCCATGACACGGGGCCATGATGACATGACGCCCTGGTAGGACAGTGCAGGCGCGGGTTTATTCCCGCGCAGGGGATGTTTTTTTGTCAGGGGAGTGGCCAGCCGGACTGACGCCACGACATGTTGCACCGCCCGAACTTGCAATACGCCGCACCTCATGTAAGGGGGGCGCGCCGAATGCTGGAAACACTGCTGGCAGGGCCAAGAGTTTATAGTAGGTTTCATGGCGTTCGTTATCACCCCGCTGAAAGCCTTTACCGCGGGGTCGCAAGGCCAGGGGAGCAAAAAACTATATTTGTACCAGGTTGATCCGATGCTCATTGCAGAGGAGGACGGCTTCAACCTGCGTTACTACGATGATCCGAAAGTTATCGCGCATATCGAAGCTTTTTGTGAGTCTTATACTCACGGCCATTTTGTTCCGCCGATGATGGTCCGCGCCCTGGATGACGGGCGGATCGTGGTCATCGAAGGCCATTGCCGGCGCCGGGGGCTCCGGCTCGCGATCGAACGTGGGGCAAACATCCCGCTTGTCAGTGTGATTCCTTTCCGCGGCAGCGATACCGAGCGCGTTGAGGTGATGTTGCGCTCGGCGCAGGGGCTGAAGCTGGAGGCTCTGGATATTGCACGGGGCTACCTGCGCCTGCGGCAGATGGGGCTGAAGCCGGTGGAGATTGCCGCGTCCCAGAACAAGACGCTGGCGCGTGTCGAACAGATGCTAACGCTCGCGACCGCCAGCAGCGATGTTCAGGGGCTGGTGCGCAGCGGGTCGGTTTCGGCTGACGCGGCGATCGAGGCGGTGCGGGCGCATGCCGAGGCGGCGGGAACGGTCCTCTCCGAAAAGCTTGAAGCCGCAAGGCAGGAGGGGCGCCAACGGGTCACGAAACCCGCCATCCGTGGCCAAATGGTACCACGCAAGACGGTCGATGCCGTGTTCGCACAGGTCGAGGCGGCGATCGCCCGGATGCCGAGCGCATTGCGCGAGCATACCGAGGCGCTGCAGGCGCTCCCTGAAGACGAGCGCGATGGCAAGATGGTCGAGGTCGATGCAAACGTCCTGGTGGGACTCATCCAGGCGGCCAAAGAAATCGCCGCGATGAAGGCGAAGCAGGCGGTGAAAATGGCGCGCGCCCAGGGCGACGACCAGGCGGGGTGATTTGATCGCTGTCGTGTTCAATGATTGCATTGTTGAAGCGTGGCGGCGATCAGTCTGGGGGCATTTCGCCGCGGTGGTTTAACAAGTCATGCTGCATAAGCCGCATGACCGGGTGAGAATGCTGCAATCGGCGTGCGAGCCAGGACGCAATTTTTGTTCGTAGCCGCAACGTATTCAGGTTTCTTTTGGTCAGTCTCCATGCCTATATTGTTATAAAAAAACACGTCCTCTGGGGGAATTGTTCATGGACGCCATTCCGATAATCCGGCCGGAGACCGTCGGCCTTTCCGCGAAGCAGCTTGAGCGGTTCGATGCCTGGGCGGAGCGGCTGGTGGAGGAGGGGAAGCTGCCGGGGCTGCTTTCCGTCGTGCTCCGCCGGGACCAGGTCGCGCATGTCCAAGTGTGCGGCAAGGCGGATGTCGGGCGCGGGACGCCGCTGCGCTACGATACGATCTTCCGCATCTACTCGATGACCAAGCCGCTCACCTCGGTGGCCATCATGATGCTCTACGAGGAGGGGCGTTTCCAGCTCGACGACCCGATCACCCGCTTCCTGCCGTGCTTCTCCGGCATGGTGATCTGCTAACGCATACCGCCGGCCTGACGAACGCGAACATGGCGGCGACGCAGGTGGATGCGCTCTACCGGGAGGCCGGCATCGATTTCACCTTCGGGGCGTGCAGCCTCGGCGAGATGGTCGAGCGGCTCGCCGGGATGACGTCCAATCGAGATGCTCGTTCAATTGCTCCAGCACCTGCGGGAATGGCACCAGCGACTTCACGCTCGGATCCCATGGCAGCGGCGCGAGCGCCTTGGCCAGGGCGTCGCCTTTCAGGCCCTTGTTGTCATCACTTTCCAACCAGCGGGCGGCTTCGACGATCTGCAGGGGATAGGTCGCCGCCATCAGCGTTTGCGCCAGCAGATCGTCCGGATAGAGCGCGATCGGCGCCAGCATGGCGTCGAGCTGCTCGGGATTGAATTTCGAGGCGCCCGGCGCGGCTGTGGTTGCGGTTCCGGCCGTGCCTGGCGCTGGGCCCGGCGCGGCCGTTTCACCCCAAGCGCCTGCGGGCGGCATGATCAGCAACAGGGACAGGATTGCGACCAGGCAGTGTCGCGCAACGCGCCGGACCGCCTGGCTCCGAAGCAGACCGGGAAAACGGGGGGAGGCCGAGCTGGACGGAGGCATGGAACGCGCGGTCATCTCCATCACAGATCCCCTTTCCAAGATAGGACACGGTATATTGCCGCGGGCATCGGGCTACGGGCCAACGACGTCGACCCGGTCCCAGCTCAGGTCCGGGTCGAACAGGCGCAGCGTTGGCACGAGCGCCGCCGTGGCCGGCCCGAGATCCTTCTGGAACACCACGTCGTCCTGATTGACCTCGAAGGTCATGATCCCCGAAGCGCCATAGATCGCAGGCCAGGCGATCAGGGCGAAGCCCTTGGTCATGCGGCCAGCGGCCACATAGTCCAGCGCACCGCCGGGCGCGCTGTCGCCCTGCCCGGTCAGGATGCGGAAATAGTAGCCCTGATACGGCACCGGCTTGCCGGACATGTTGGCGCCCGGGTAGCCCTCATTCACCGCCTGGTCGACGAGGGGCGCCAAGGGGCTCTCCGCCTGCCCCGCGGCATCGGGCCAATATAGAGCCCGTCATGTAGCCCCGGCCCGCTGACGAGCCGCTGCGCGTACACCCCGGCGCCTTCCGCACGCATCATCTCGAAATACAGTTTCTGCGCATCGACATAGGCGAGCGCCGTCCGGATCGCCGCGATCTCGTTACGCCCGATGCGACGGTCGACCAGGTCCTGCGCGCCCAGAACGCTATCGAAGTGCCACTTTCCGTTGTCCTTCACGATCGGGACCGGCAGCGGCCAGTCATTTTCGCCGACGCTCAGCACCATGTGCCCCAGCGTATCGGGGGCGAGGGCGTGCCCGGCATTGTAGGCGGCGACGAATTTCTGCCGCGCCTGCTCGTCGGCAACCGGATCGCCGGAGTTCAGGAGCGCAGCACTGCCGGGCCCGAGCACATCGTGCATCGCGGCCACGTTATCGGCACGCGCGGCGGCAATAAGGGCGGACACCGCCTCTTCCGGGGTCGCGAAACGAGCCGCCTGTGCCGGCATGGCGCTTTCGGCCGCAGGCGATGCCCATGCCGGCACAGGCGCAACGCCGCCGCCCAGGACAATCAGCAAAGCGCCGACAATGTAACGATATTGCATCGCGTTTCCCTCCTTCATCCTGCGACGAAAGTTCAGCGCATTGCCGATTATTTCTTTTCCGCAATGTATGCTGGTCGCGTCGCTGATTCAGATCAATCCGGATTGAACCGGCGTGCTTATGCCGATTTTAGCCTGGCAGGATCGATTTCCCTCTCGACTTACCTCTCTCGCGACGGACGGGGCGCTGCGTCATTTGTTCCTTGCAGCCCCGGTTCTTGTTACGTAATGTCATCGTTGGCCGGGCCGCTTCGCGGCGTTCTTCAGCCGGCCATCTCGAGGATACCGTTATGCTGCGGGAGCAAAAACCACGCGGCACATGGAAGGAACTCGATATGCGCATCGCATTTTTTCTGGCAATCGCCGCGGTTGGGCTGCTGCCATTTGTGGCTACAGCAACTGATTCAGCGAACTTTACATTGAGAACAACCCAGGACCTCTACACGGTCTGTTCAACCGCCAACAGTGATCCGCTTCGTGCGCAGGCGATCAATTTTTGCGAGGGATATCTGCTTGGCGTTGTGAGCTATGGCGACGCGATCGCCGATAACAAACACCTGCGCCGCCTTGTCTGCTATCCGCCCACGGCGACGCGTGATGAGGGGGTTCAGGCCTTCATCGGCTGGGCGGCAAGCCATCAACAGGATCAAGATCTGATGAATGCGCCGCCAGTCCTCGGCGCGCTTCGCGGCTTGGCGTCCAAATGGCCGTGCAACGAGGGGGCGGGACCATGAAACGCAGGTCGGTTGCATTCATCGTCGCCGTGGCCCTCACGCTTGGCGGGTGTGGTCAAACAACGGCGTCACGTTCGGCAAGCGGCGGGTTGATGGGAGCGGCTGGCGGCGCGGCCCTTGGCGCCATCGCCGGCAATGCGGGCATGGGGGCTGCGATCGGCGCGGGTGTCGGCCTTGTCGGGGGATATCTCTATGATCAGCAGAAAAAGGGGAACATCGACTATTAGAGCATTCATCTTTTAAACGAGCGCTATGGGATTTTATCCGCAGAGCCCGCAGCAGAGCCGCTGTTAGGTACGCCCGACATGCAGTCTTTGGCTGATCCGACGAGCAGCGTTGCCGCAATACACCACATGCGCCTCGTGCCCGTGAAACTGGAACGTATCCAATGGCTGGCGCTGCCGGCGTTGCCTTTGATGCTGCTGATCCATCCTTTCGTCTCGCTCGCACGCAAACTTTGCGAGGGAATCGTCGGACTATAAAAGCCCGATCGACGAAATTGCTAACGCCGCCGTCGCGAATAAGAGAGCGTTTTCAGTCTATCGTAACGGTGAGGAATTGGCGGTCGCCATCAGGCCGACAGGCGCCTGTCGGCAATCGTCACGAACGGCGCCCCGGCGCGGGCCCTCAGGGCGTGGCCGTGGAGGAGGAACGTACTGGCGGCGTGGCGCTCGCCGCTCCTGGCGCGACCTGGACGGGCGTCGCCGGGGAAGCGGCACTCGATGCTTCTGGCGCGAGTTGGACAGGCATGGCCGTGGAGGCGGCAGAAGGCGTTCCCGTCGCCGGCCCCTTGTTGCTGACGGCCGCAAGCGGGGCGGCTGCGCCGGACGTGGAAGATGGTGCCTGGGGCGTCGCAGCGGGATCGGTCGAAGCCGGATGTGCCGCCGCCGCGACTGTGGGAGCGCTCGTCGCGGTGACGGGGGCAGCCTGCGCAGGCCCCGCTGCACCGGCGGCGGGCGGAAGCGGGCTGGCGTGAATCGGAGCGGTCGTGGAACCGTTCGACGCGGCGGCAGTTTGGGGCGTCTTGGTCGCCGCGGGCTTCATTCCCGCGGCCGCCGATCCGCCCGCCGTCGCGGTGGGCGATGCCGCCGCGATCGGCACGGTGTAGTCAGGCACAATCCGGGCCTGCTGTGTGCCGGCGATCACCAGGACGTGCAGCCCGACCGGGAGCGCGATCTTGCTCGTCTGGGTGATGGATACCAGCTTTTCGCCGGTCTCCTGGACGATGTATTCCCAGCCCTTGGCATCTGCGACCGCTTGTTCGGCCGCTGCACCTCCAATGCCCCCGACCAAGGCACCGCCGATCGTGCCCATCGCCGTCACGATCGGGCCGCCCGACACCTGTGCTCCGGCGACGCCGCCGGAGGCGGCGCCGGTGGCCGCACCGATCGCGCCATTCGCGCTGATCAGCACCGGCCGCACGCCGATAATCACCCCACGCTGCACATTCGCCTCCTGCTGCGCGGCATTGGCGGCGTAGGTGTTGGCGGAATAGCCCTCGCTGCATCCGGCAAGGGCAAGCGGGAGGAGTCCGGGGAACAGGAAAAAGGGCAGAGCGAGGCGGCGCAAGGCGAGGTCCGTTTTTTCGTGTCAGGCTGGGGTTCGTATAGCCGTTGAGACACGCGCTGTCACGCTGGGGCCCGGCAGTCCGGCGGTTCTTAACGCGGCTTCATCAAGTAACGCCGCCGATTGCCCGCCTGTTCAAGGCTGCGGCGATCCATCGGCGCGCTGGTTCAGCCATCGCCGCCGAAACCTCGCAGCGCGGCGCCGGTTCACCGCAGCCTGGACAGGCTCAGTGCGGCGTGATTGCCACCTTGAGCACGCCGTCACGCTGGTTGGCAAAGAGGTCGTAGGCCGCGACGATGTCGTCGAGTTTGTAGTGATGGGTCACCAACGCTCCCAAGTCGAGACGGCCAGAGGCAACCACGTTCAACAAGCGACGCATGCGCTCTTTGCCCCCCGGGCAGAGCGCGGTTTTGATCGTGTGATCGCCGAGGCCAGCGGCAATTGTGGATAACGGGATGTTCAGGTCGGACGAGTAGACGCCCAGGCTGGAAAGCGTGCCGCCCGGCTTGAGAACGCGCAAGCCCGCTTCGAACGTTGTCTGGATACCCAATGCTTCGATCGACGAATTGACACCGCGACCGCCGGTCGCCTTCATGATTTCATCGACCACATCGCAGCGCTTGAAGTTGAGCGTGACATCGGCGCCCATCTTTCTGGCGATGGCCAGCCGGTCGTCGTTGCCGTCCACGACGATGATGGTGGTGGCGCCCAGCAACCGCGCGCCTGCCGTGGCGCACAGACCGATGGGCCCCTGCGCGAACACGGCGACGGTGTCGCCGATCTTGATGTTGGCGTTTTCCGCGCCTTTGAAGCCGGTCGACATGATGTCCGGGCACATGAGCACCTGCTCATCGGTCAGGCCGTCGGGGATCGGGGCGAGGTTGGCCTGGGCATCTGGCACCAGCACGTATTCCGCCTGGGTGCCATCGATAAGATTGCCAAAACGCCAGCCCGCCGTTGCCTTGTAGCCGTGGCAGCCGCACAGGCCCCTGGGGATGAGGTAGCTGCCATCTTGTGAGGGAAAGCCGTCCATCGCAGCGTAGGAGTTGAAGTTGGGGCAGATCGCGCCGGCGATCACCCGTTGACCTTCCTGGTAGCCGACAACCGCACGCCCCAATTTTTCGATGATGCCAACGGGTTCGTGACCAATCGTGAGGCCCTTGGCGACGGGGTATTCACCCTTGAGGATGTGGATGTCGGTGCCGCAGATGGTGGTGGTGGTGATGCGGATCAATGCATCGTTGGGGCCGATATCGGGCAGCGGCTTGTCGGCGAGTTCGATGCGGCCGGGTTCGACGAACACCGCCGCTTTCATCATGGTAGGCATAGCGTTCTCCCTATGATCGATTGGTTGGCTAGGTGCCGTTCTGGTCTTCAGCGGGCATGGATGATTGCGGCAAAGTAACGTTGTTTGCTCATGATCAGGCCTCTGCGTTGCAGACTCGCCCCATACCGCAGCCAAACATGTGGCTGCGGTATCCGTCATCAGCAGCTCCTGCGGCAATGTAGAGAGCGATGATCATACGTTCCGTCTGTTGTTACCTTTCCGGTGTATCTGTGGTTCGCAAATAAGGGGCGGAGCCGTCTTTCTGACACCGGCGAAGCTGAATGAATGACCGCTTCAGGACGGCGCGATATTCATTTGAAATCGTCCGCCCATCTGCGGGAACCCGGATGAATTGCGTAACAATCAATGATGCTCCCGAAAAGCGTCGCCAGTGTTGACTTGAATCAAGCAGCGTCCGCCGCACACGGGTAAAATATCCAGCGGCCAGCGAAGGGGCCGTCTTTTTCGGGGCATCATGAATATTCTGTCGGGTTTGATCGCCAGCCTGCTCGCCGCGTTGGGATGGGCGCCGCAGACCTCGTTTCAGGGCTATGCCGAAGGGGAGTATGTTTATATCGGCCCGGCCGACGCCGGGCGGCTGGTGACGCTCAACGTCGCCCGGGGCGATACGGTGGCGGCGGGCACCCCGCTATTTGCGCTGGATCCCACGCCGCTGCTGGCGGTGCGCAACCAGGCGGCATCGGCACTGGCCGCGGCCCAGGCGCAGGCGGCGAATATCGCGGTCGGCAGCCGCCCGGCCGATCGCGCCGTGATCGGCGCGCAGCAGCGCCAGGCCGCGGCGGCGCTGGCTTTGGCGCAAATCGAGCGCGCCCGCCTGGCGAGATTGGTAGCCAGGGGGGCGGTGTCGCGCGACGCGCTCGATCAGGCGCAGGCGACCGAGACGGTCGATGCCGCGCGCCTCGCGCAAGCCGATGCCTCGCTCAATGTCGCTGACGAACCGCTTGGCCGGGAAGCGGAACGCGACGCCGCGGCGGCCAGTGTCGCCGCCGATCGCGCCGTCCTGAGCACGGCGCAATGGCATCTCGACCAGGCGGCGCCGGATGCCCCGAGCGCGGGGTTGATCGCGGACACCTATTTCCGGCCGGGCGAAATGATCGCCGCCGGGCAAGCCGTCGTCTCGCTCCTGCCGCCACAGAATATTAAAGTGCGTTTTTTTGTTCCCGAAGCCGATCTCGGCCGTTTTGCGCCCGGTACCAGAATTCTGCTGGCCTGCGATGGCTGCGGCCCGCCGATTCCCGGAAACGTCCGCTACATCGCCCCCAATGCCGAATACACACCCCCGGTCCTGTTCAACGAGGCCAACCGCGCCCGCATGGTGTTTTTGCTCGAAGCCTGGCCGATCGCGCGGCCAACCGCGTTGCATCCGGGCCAGCCGGTCGATGTCGAGTCTGGCGGCGCCATGACGCGCGTCATCGAGGCGCAAGGTCTGGTGAAAATTTTCGCCGGCAAGCGGGTGGTGGATGCGCTTTCGATCGATGTCGAACAGGGCAGCATTTACGGCTTTCTCGGCCCCAATGGCAGCGGCAAGACAACCTGCATCCGCATGCTTTGCGGGCTGCTGACGCCGGATGCCGGAACCGGCAAATGCCTCGGCTTCGAGATCGGGCGCCAGGCCGCGCGGATCAAAGCCGAGCTGGGCTACATGCCGCAGCGGTTCGGCCTCTACGAGGATCTCACGATCGAGGAGAATCTTCTGTTTATCGCGCGGCTTTTCGAGATGGCGCGGCCACGTCATGCGGTGGCTGCGACCTTGGACCGTCTGGGCCTGGCGGCGCGCGCGCACCAGCTGGCGGGCACGCTCTCGGGCGGCTGGAAGCAGCGGCTCGCACTCGCCTCCTGTACTTTGCACCAGCCGCGGCTGCTGCTGCTCGATGAGCCGACCGCGGGGGTGGACCCGGAAGCGCGCCGCGCGTTCTGGGACGAAATCCATGCCATCGCCGCCACCGGCGTCACCGTGCTGGTCAGCACGCATTACATGGATGAAGCCGAGCGCTGCCACAGCATCGGCTATTTGTTCGAGGGGCGCATGCTGCTCCATGGCACCGTGGAGGCGGTGATCGTGGGCTCCGGGCTTAGTGCGTTCCGGCTCACGGGAAGCACTCTGGCAACGGTCGAGGCGGCGGCCAAGGCCCTGCCGGGCGTCGAACTTGCGACCGGCTTTGGCGCCGAACTGCGGCTCTGCGGGCATGATGCCGCGATATTGGCGCGCGCGCTGGAAAATTTTGCCGGCGCGCATGGACTGCACTGCACGCCGATCGCGCCGACCCTGGAGGATGTGTTCATCGATACGATCACGCGCGCCCGCGCGGCCGAGGGGCTTCACGCATGAATCTCGGCTTTTCTCGCAAACGCCTGTTTGCCCTGGTCGCCAAGGAGTTCATCCAGGTGCTGCGCGACCGGCTGACTTTTGCCATGCTGGTCGGCATACCCGTGATGCAGATCACACTGTTCGGCTTCGCGATCAACACCGATCCGCATCACCTGCCGATGGCGGTGCTGGTCGAGGATCACAGCCCGTTTGCCCGCAGCCTGGTGGCGGCGTTGGAGGCCACGGATTATTTTACCATCGCCTATCTGCCTCGGACGGAGGCCGGCGCCGATCTTTTGATGGCCCGCAATCAGGCGCAGTTCATCCTGCGGATACCGCCCGATTTCGGCCGGGACCTGGTCCGCGGCGCGGACCCGTCCATAGAGGTCGAGGCGGATGCGACAGATCCGGTTGCGACCGTAAATGCAGAGGCCGCACTCGTTCATCTTAATCAGACCGCGCTGGGCCACGACCTCACGGGCCCGTTGGCAGCGCTGGCGCCCGCCAACCCGCCGTTCAGCTTCGTGATTTACAACCGCTACAATCCGGAGGGGCGTAGCCAGGATAACATCGTGCCCGGTCTGATCGGCACGATTTTGACCATGACGCTGGTGATGATGACGGCGGTGGCGATGACACGCGAGCGTGAGCGCGGCACGTTGGAGAGTCTGCTGGCGACGACGGCCAGGCCGATCGAGGTCATGCTGGCAAAAATCGCGCCTTTCATCGTGATCGGTTATCTCCAGGTCGCGGTGATCCTGATCGCGGCGGAGCTGTTGTTCAGCGTGCCGTTCCGGGGCAGCCTGCTGACGCTGTCCAGCGCGCTCGTCGTCTTCATCGTGGCAAATCTGGCCATGGGGTTCACCTTCTCGACCCTGGCGCGCAGCCAGTTGCAGGCCATGCAAATGAGTGTGTTCTATTTCCTGCCGTCGATGCTGCTCTCGGGCTTCCTGTTTCCCTTTCGTGGCATGCCGGAATGGGCGCAGGCCATTGGCGATGTGCTGCCGCTGACCCATGCGCTGCGGATCGTCCGCGGCGTGATGCTGAAGGGCAATGGCTGGCCGGCGATCTGGCCGGATGTGTGGCCGATGCTGCTGTTCATGATCGCGGCCACGGTGCTGGCACTCGCCCGCTATCGCCAGACGCTGGACTGACCGGTCAACGGCCTTTTGCGGTCGCCGTCGCAAGCATGGATGATCCGGTAGGGGCTTGTGCCGATTGTCCGTCGGGGAACGCGCGCCCTGGAATGCCCGCCGCCAGTCTACGAGGCGCTCGCGTCCCCACCTGATCGTCAAGGGTGGCGAAAGCTGGACAGGTCTGCGATGGGCAAGCTTGCCGTAAAGGGGTTAAGGCAGCAACACGGCCTCAATTTTAACGGGCGTGGCTCTTAGCGCGTCCAAATGCGGCTATGTCATGCAAGTTTCCTTCACCGCCGGCGGCGCGGCAAACCTGGTTCCTGCGCCTTCCCCTGTCATGGGGGCCTCCTGGCGATCCTCTTTTTCATCCTGCACAAACTGGGAGCCTATAAATGTCTAGCCTGATCCCGCTCGATGGCCTGCCCCGGGGGCGCCGCAGCTGGGCCGCCACAGCCCAGCTGCTCGGCGTGGCCATGTCCACCTTGGATCTGGCCATCGCCAACACCGCTTTGCCCACCATCGCCGGGAGCCTGCACACGAATCCCGAAGCCTCGATCTGGATCATCAACGCCTACCAGCTGGCGCTCATCGCCACCGCGCTCCCTTTCGCGACCCTTGGCGACATTGCGGGCCATAAGCGCGTTTTCCTCTACGGGCTGGTGGTGTTTACCGTGGCCTCGCTGGCTTGCGCCTGTTCCGACTCGCTCGCCACCCTGACCATTGCCCGGGTGTTCCAGGGGCTCGGCGGCAGCGCCATGATGAGCGTCAACGCCGCCCTGATCCGCTTCATCTATCCCAAGAGCGAATTGGGCCGCGGCATGGGCATGAACGTGCTGGTCGTCGCCACCTCTTTCGCCGTCGGCCCCACCGCCGCCTCGTTGATTCTGTCCGTTGGCACCTGGCCGCTGCTGTTCGGCATCAACGTGCCGCTGGGTATTTTCGCGTTCGTGCTGGGCACGCGCATGCTGCCGGCCACGCCGCGCGGCAAATATCGCTTCGATGTCATTCTGGCGGCACTCAATGCGGGTGCCTTTGGCTTTCTGGTGCTGGGCCTGAGCGGTGCGGCGCATGGCGATTTGTTGAAAATCTCCGGCGCCGAAGTCATTCTCGGGCTCGTCTTCGGCGCCCTGCTGCTGCGCCGGCAGGCGCGGCACGCCGCCCCGATGCTGCCGGTCGATCTGTTCAAGATCCCCATCTTCACCCTCTCGGCGCTCACCGCGATCTGCTCCTTCGCGACGCAGGGCCTCGCTTTCGTCGCCTTGCCATTCTACCTGGAGCAGGTTCTGGGCCGCAGCCAGATCGACACCGGCTTCCTCATCACCCCCTGGCCCATCATGGTCGCGCTGATGGCCAACCTGGCCGGTCGGCTCTCGGACCGCTACTCAGCCGGGATGCTGGGCGGTGCAGGGCTGGCCACGTTGAGCGTGGGCATGGTCCTGCTGGCATTGCTGCCGGCACATCCTAGCAATTTCGAGATCGTCTGGCGCATGGCCATCTGCGGCATCGGCTTCGGCTTCTTCCAATCGCCGAACCTGAAGCTGCTGATGGCGAGCGCCCCGGCGCATCGCGCCGGCGGTGCCAGCGGCATCGTCACCGTCGCGCGGTTGACGGGCCAGACCATCGGCGCCGCGTTGGTCGCGTTGTGCTTCGCCTTTGCCATGCGTCACGCGCCGATCCTGGCCCTGGCCCTCGGCGCCGCCTTCGCCGGTGCTGCCAGCCTTGCCAGCTTCGCCCGCCTTCTGGTGCCGCTCAGGGCCGCGGGCATCGCCGAATAAGGGCTGGCATCAGCGCCAGCCGAGGGCGGGCGCGACATGGGTGAGAATCGCCTCGATCACATGCGCGTTGTAGGCGACGCCCAGCTGGTTCGGGACCGTCAGGAGCAGCGTGTCGGCCTCGGCGATGGCTTCATCCCGCTTAAGCTGCGCAACCAGGGCGTCCGGCTCCGCGGCATAGCTGCGGCCGAAGATGGCCTGCGTCTTCTCGTCGATCCGGCCGATCTGGTCCTGATCCTCGCGCCCGCGTCCGAAATAGGCGCGATCGCGATCATCCATCAGCGCGAAAATGCTGCGGCTGACCGAGACGCGCGGTTCGGGCGCATGGCCGGCCTCCTTCCAGGCGGCGCGGAAAGCCCGGATCTGGGCGGCCTGCTGGATGTGGAACGGCTCGCCCGTCTCGTCGTCCTTCAAGGTTGAGCTTTGCAGGTTCATGCCCAGCTTCGCGGCCCAAACCGCCGTGGCGTTGGAGCTCGCCCCCCACCAGATCCGTTCTTTCAGCCCCGGCGCATGAGGCTCGAGGCGCAGCAGGCCCGGCGGATTTGGAAACATCGGCCGCGGGTTGGGCTGCGCGAAGCCCTCGCCGCGCAGCGTGTCGAGGAGTACCTCGGCATGGCGCCGCCCCATATCGGCGTCACTTTCGCCCTCGGCCGGGCGGTAGCCGAAATAGCGCCACCCATCGATGACCTGCTCGGGTGAGCCCCGGCTGATGCCCAGCTGCAGGCGCCCGCCGGCAATGAGGTCAGCCGCACCGGCATCCTCGGCCATGTAAAGCGGGTTCTCGTAGCGCATGTCGATGACCGCCGTGCCGATCTCAATGCGGTTGGTCTTGGCCCCCACGGCCGCCAGAAGCGGGAACGGCGAGGCGAGCTGGCGGGCGAAGTGATGGACGCGGAAATAAGCCCCATCCGCGCCCAGGGCCTCCGCCGCAACGGCAAGGTCGATGGATTGCAGCAGCGCGTCAGCGGCCGAGCGCACCTGCGATTGCGGGGTAGGCGCCCAATGCCCGAAGGAGAGAAAACCGATCTTTTTCATGCGGCGCAGCCTAGAGGCTGACAGGCTTAAGTGGAAACAGAAAAGCAGCCGCTTTTGTTGAAAAAAGCGGCGCAAAAAACTTTTGTGACTTTGGGCCGGCGGCGTTGAAACCAGCACGGCCCGGATTCATAAAGTTTTTTTGCTACTTTTTGTTCACAAAAAGTAGCCTTATTGGATGTGAAGCCCTGCGACCTGGTGGGTCAGATCGTGACGACGATTTTCCCCACTTGCTGGTTGGATTCCATGTAGCGGTGCGCTTCGATAATTTCCTCCAGCGGGAAGCTGCGCGCGATCAGAGGTTTGAATTTTCCAGAGGTCAAACCGTCGACCACAAAACGTTTGCCGCGCTCCAGGCTCTCCGGATTGCTGGTGATCGAAAACAGCGTGTAGCCGCGCAAGGTCAGGTTTTTCGCCAGCGCCGGGAATAAGGGGAACGGCGTCGGCGCCGTGGCCAGGGCGCCGTAGAGAAAGATGGTTCCCCCCTCGGCCATCGCGTTGGCCAGTGCCTCGACGCCCGGGCCGCAGACCGGGTCGAAGGCGATGCGCGCGCCCTTGCCGCCGGTCAGGCGCATTACTTCCGCCGCAAGATCCTGCTCCTCGGTCGCGATCACATGCTTGGCGCCGGCCTGCAGCAAGGCGTCGCGCTTGGCGCTGGTGCGGGTTGTGGCAATCGGCGTGCCGCCGAGGCTGTTGACGATCTGGATGGCGGCGAGACCAACGCTGCTGGACGCCGCGGTGATGATGACCGCGTCACCTTGCGCGAGATGGCCGCATTCGATCAGCGCGCCATAAGCGGTCAGGTATTGCATCCAGATCGCCGCGGCCTCGGACCAGGAGAGGTGCGCCGGATGCTTGACCACGGCATGCGCCGGCACAATCGCGGTGTCGCCATACACGCCATGCTCGTTCATGGAAAAAGCGGGGATGGTGCTCACCGCATCGCCCACCGCGAAGCCGCTCACCCCGGCGCCGATCGCCTCGATCTCGCCAGCCGCTTCATAGCCAAGTTTGGCGGGCAGGCGAGGCGTCTCGAGGTAAGCGCCGGAACGGAACATCGCCTCGGCCCGGTTAAGGCCAAGGGCCCGAACACGGAGCCGGATCTCTCCGGCCTTCGGCGCGCCGATATCCAGCTCGTCGAGCTGCAGGACTTCGGGACCACCGGTGCGATGGAAGCGGACGATTCGAGACATGGAAGAGACCCCTTTAGGTTTGTGCCCCTCAGATGGGGCACCGCCCGCGCATTGCAACTGAGATGCGCGGCGAATTCCGCGGGCGCGCCTGTGCCGCTGGGGTTATGCCCCGCCGCTCCGGTCTCGCGGCCTGCCCACGAAACCCGCAAACGGCGTGTTATCCGCAGGCGCATGGGACGCGCGGCAGGTTAGAGATAAAGCAAGAAAAATGCAGCAGCGGGAATGCGATCATTCATTGCGCGCCGTTAGATGTGACGCGCCTGGGGATGATTGCTTCGGAGGTGCTTGAGGAGATCAGGGGCGGAGCGAACTCCTGGATCGTTTCGATGGTCGAGCCTGTTCGACCGCAGCTTTGTCGTGCTGGCCACGGAGGGCAGAAAGCCGGAGCGAATTGATCAGCGCTTCGGCGCAGAAATCCCGGCCTGCGGCTATGTCCACAAGGACAACAGGCGGTCGCAAGCGGCGTTCGTGTGCTTGGAGTGTGGGAACGCCGAGAACGCCGACGTGAATGCGGCGAAGAACATACTCGATCTTGGCCTGAAAACCGGAGGTCTTCCGGGGATGGCCTGTGAATCGAACCGCGTTTAGTGGTCGGAAGCAGGAACTCCTTGTCGCGAGGCATGGACGCTCGGGCCTTTAGGGCCGAGAGTAGTCACCAGAACTGGTAGAGCCTGGCTGGATTCTCCACAGTGATCCGTGCAGCCGTCGCCTCGGTCTCCGCACAATTCCAGAGATAAGCGAGCAGATCATCGAGATGCGGCGGATGGGCGCTCTCCGTCACATGTGGCCAATCGGATCCCCATAGCACGCGCTCCGGGGCGGCCCGGACGAGCGCGCGGCCATGCGCCACCGCGTCTGCATAGCCGGGCGCCCCCTCGGCGGACATCAGGTAAGGCGCTGAAATTTTGACCCAGCTGCGCCCGGAATCGAGCAGGCGACGCAGGACGGCCCAGCCCGGGTGGCTGACGCCCTGCGGCTGCGGAATGCGGCCGCCGTGATCGAGCACGAGCGGTGCGGCGAGCGTCGCAAGCAGCGTCTCATGCTCGACGAGTTGGCTCGCCGTCATATGCACCTGGAGGTGCCAGCCAAGCGGCGCGATGCGCGCGGCGAGAGGCGAAAGCATCGCGATCGTCGTAGCGCCGGCCTGCACCTGATTAAAGCGGAGTCCGCGCACACCAAGCCTGTGCAGGCGCTCAAGCTCGACATCCGTCACCGTGTCGTCCACAACCGCGACCGCGCGCCCAGCCTCACCCAGCTCGGCAAGCGACGCCAACATGCAGCGATTGTCGGTACCGTACGAGGAGGGCTGTACGAGGACGCCACGCTGCGTGCCGAGCTGCTTCTGTACCTCCCGGTATTGTGCAATTGAGGCCGGCTCCGGGCGCAGCAGGGCGCCGGACACGAAGGGGTAGCGTGGGTCGAAGGTGTGGAAGTGGCAATCGCACGCATTCGGGGGCAGTTGCGGTGTGACGGGCATCTGATTTCCTACCGTGCCGTGATTGGTTGTTTCAGGAAAGACCATTTCTCCGCTCTCGACAACCTGCGCGCTCGGGCTCCGCGCAATCCTGCGCATCGTTACATACGCCGCGCCGCCCGCGCCTATGGGGCTCCTATTTCGTTCCGCCATTGAAGCGCGTCAAAGTGATCGCAAGCTCCGGTACTGTATTGCGCGCAAACCAGTTTTGGTTACGATATGGCTATAAATAGATAGAATAACTAAGACCAAAATAAATGCGGAGGAAAGTCTAATGGCCCCTGAAGGAGAGGCGGTCGCGCTCGCGGCAGTCCCATGGCTCGAACTGAAAACCTTTCGGAGCAAGGCCGTTGCGATTGGCGGCGCCGGGCTTGGCAATGTCCTTGAATGGTATGATTTCACGGTCTATGCCTACCTGGCCGGCATTCTGGGAAAAAAATTCTTCGACTCGTCCAACGAGACGGCAGCACTTCTCGCCACATTTGCGGTGTTCGGCGCCGGGTTCGTCGCCCGGCCCCTTGGTGGGATCCTGATCGGCATGTTCGGCGACCGCTATGGGCGTAAGCCGACGCTCCTCCTGACCTTCACGCTCGTCGCGATCTCGACCGGACTGATCGGCGTATTGCCCACCGCGGCCAGCATCGGGCTCTGGGCGCCGATCCTGCTGGTGGCCGCCCGGCTTTTGCAGGGCGTCTCGGCTGGCGGCGAATGGGGGGGCTCGGCTTCGTTCCTGGTGGAATGGGCGCCCCCGCATCGGCGCGGATTGTTTGGAAGTCTGCACACGGCCTCGATCAATCTCGGGCAACTGCTCGGCGCGGCCGTAACCGGGGCCGCCGCAGCCGCACTCGGCCCCGAACGCATGAGCGAGTGGGGCTGGCGGGTTCCGTTTCTGTTAGGGGCGCTGATCGGGCCGCTGGGTTTCCTGATCCGCCAGCGCTTGCATGAGACGCCCGCCTTCCGCAGGACACATGACGGCAGGAGCCCGGCGCCGCTGCGGCGCGGCCAGTTCAGCCGCACCATCTTCCTCGCCTTCGCCTTCCCGGCGGTCCAATCGGTGCTCACCTATTTGTTTCTGAGCTATTTTCCGACCTTCAGTCACCGTTATGCCGGGCTCAGCCAAAGCACGGCCTTATGGTCCACCGCTTTGGCCTCGGTGGTGATCGCCACGACCTGCGTCGCCTCCGGCTTTGTCTCTGACCGGGTTGGCCGTCGTCCCTGCATGCTCGCCTCCTGTGCGCTTTCCTTCTTCCTGCCGTGGCCGATTCTGGCCGTGATTGTCTCTGGAGCGCCGGTTTGGTTCGTGATCCTGGGGCAGGCGCTCTTCGCCGCCGCTTGCGGAATGTTCCTCGGCGCGATGCCGGCGGCCCTCGTCGAGCTGTTCCCGACCTCACGGCGAATGGTGGGGCTTACCACGGGCTATAATCTGCAATCCATGCTGTTCGGAGGGTTCGCGCCGTTCATTGCCGCCTGGCTGATCGCGGCGACGGGACATCCGGTTTCCATCGCTTTTTTCATCATGCTGGCCGCCGCGATTTCCGCCGCCGCGATCCTCTCGATGCGAGAGACAGCGCACGAGCCACTGGCATGACCCCGGTGTGCGACGCGGCACCGGAATTGGCTCGCGTCAATCCCGGTGCCGCCTGGTTGAAAACCGGCCCGCAGCCATGAGCGATTTATTTTGAAGCTGATGAAGCCGAGGTCGATGTCTCTGACACGCTGTGCAAGGGCAGGTCGTGATCCGGCCCTGATGGGGGCTGTCAGGGCCGGAGGTCACGTTTTTCAGGCTGAACAACGACAGGAAATGCAGAGATGCGGTTAGCTGGCTGGGACATCGACATTCTCATACAGGGTTATCCGGGTAAGACGCTGATGCATGGCGGACTTGGCTGGAGCACCGTGGCGCTTCTGCGCGGTCATGGCCGCGTCGCGATCCTCGACACCGGCGCTTTCGGCGTGCGTCAATTGCTCGTCGACAGGCTCAAGCAACTCGGCCTTCAGCCGGCGGATGTGACCGACCTGATTCTCAGCCATCTGCACTATGATCATGTCGTCAACTGGCCGATGTTCGCGCATGCGCGCGTTGTGAGCGGGGCGCTGGAAATGGCCTGGGCACTGGCTGAGCCTGTCGGCAGCTCATTGGTGCCCGAGCTCTATGTCCAGGCACTGAGCCGCCATGAGCGGCTGATCCTGGTGGACGAAGGGGATGAGGTGTTGCCCGGGATCATCGCCTATCTCGCCCCCGGCCACACGCCAGGCCATCTGATCTTCGTGGTCGAAGGCGAAGAGAAGGACGTGCTGCTGGTGCAGGATGCGGCGAAATACCGGGCCGAGCTCTGTTCCCGACGCGCAGACATGACTTATGATCCCGCCGTTACGCGCGCCAGCATCGAGCGTATCTGGTCCTTCTGGCAACGCAAACCGAAATCCGTCGTCATCACTGGCCACGACCTGCCGATGCTGCTCAAGGATGGTCGCCCCTGTTATCAGGGACACCATGAGGCCGGGATTTCGGCGTTTTTCGGCGAGGACCTCGACAATCGGCAGTTGTTCAACTTGTCGAGGCGCTGAACGCCGCGAAGCCATGCCGCTCGGCGCGCCTGTCGAAAGCGGGGCGAGGAGGCGCCGCGCACATCTCCACCAGATCGCGATAGCTCAGCTTGTGGTGCAGGCACCCGCGCGCACAGAGGACGATGATATCCCGCGCGAAGTGCCGCCTCTTGAACAGCGCCTCCCGGCGGGATGTTCGTCACCTTTTCTGCCTCGCCGCTAAAAGCCTGCAGCCGACCCAAGTTCAATATCTGCACCAGCCATCCTGACATGGCGTTCTTTGATGTTCCGCCGCACCCCGGCCACTAGAGCGTGATAGGATCAGGGCGAAACAAGGAAGCAGCCGCTTTTTGAAAAAAGCGGCGCAAAAACTTTTTGCTCCTCTGAGGCTGTGGCGGTGAAACCAGCACGGCCCAGTTTAGCAAAAGTTTTTTGCTTTTTTTTTCAAAAAAGAAGCGCTTCCCTTCGCTTCGACATGACTTGTCCGAACCGATCACGCTCCAAACTGTTGACAGTTAAGTTTTTGACGTTATCGTTTCGTTATGGATTGTCAGGACGTTTCTGCGCGTATTCCGCGTACCCTGTCTATCGTTTCCTCCGTGCGTGAGGAGATCGAACGCCTGGTTGGGGCGGGCGAGCTTTTGGGGGGCGCGCGCATCAACGAGAGCGTTCTGGCCGTGAAGCTGGGCGTCAGCCGCGGCCCGATCCGGGAAGCCTGCAGGGAGCTCGAACGCACCGGGTTGCTGAGGAGCGAGCTTAACCGTGGTTTCTTTGTTCGTGAGATCACGGCAAAACAAGCGCTCGACATTTACGACCTTCGAATCACGATGTTCGGCATGGCTGGCCGCCTTGCTGCGATTGTCATAAATTCTCGACAGATCAATGAACTAACCGAATTGGTCGACCGCATGGAGGTGGCGACAAAGATCCAGGATATCGCCACATTTTATCCCTTAAACATTCGCTTCCATCAACGGTTTGTGGACTTTTCAGACAATCATAAGCTCTCCCAACTCTGGCCTTTGCTGGAGGCTGAATTGCATCTTTTCCGCCGGCGCGGTTTGGTGCGGCCCGGCGCGATGGACATTTCAAACGAGGAGCATCGCGCCATTTTGGAGGCGGTGCGGACTGGACAGGATGGCACCTCTTGCCGCTTGGCGGAGCGTCACATTACTGCAGGGAAGGCAAGGTTTTTACGCAGTTTAGATGAGGGTTACGAGCAACACCGCAAAGGGTGATCGGTATAATTGTAGACAGTTTTTGGAGTGTGACCGGTTTTGATTAAAAACAATCCCCCAAAAGAGGGGTACGCCGGAGGGAGCGCCAATGCCACAAGGTCAAGGAGGCGATACGCCTAGACGTGCAAAGCTCAAAATATCGCCTGTAAGCAGAGTTGTTGCGTGTTTATGCGTTTTATATTTGTTGCTTTATATGGACCGCGTCAATTTATCCGTTGCCGCGGGTGCCATTAAGACGGAATTCCACCTTTCCAGCACTCAGCTTGGCCTGGCGTTCTCGGCCTTTGGCTATGGCTATGCATTGTTTCAAATCATCGGAGGGTGGATCGGCGACAAAATCGGCTCGCGCCGGACGCTTGGGTTTTTCCTGGTTATGTGGGGCTGTGTTGCGATCGCCATTGGGTTTGTTGACAGTTTTGCGACGCTGATTATCGCCCGGGTTGTTCTTGGGATTGCAGAGGGTACAGCATTGCCGACAGCGACCCGGGCGCTTGCCGCCTGGCTACCTGCCGAACGCCGTGGAATTGGGCAGGGGCTTGTCCAAGGATCATCACGCTTAGGGACCGCTATCGCGGCTCCGCTCATCGCCGGTATCATGATTCTATTTGGAACATGGCGTGGCGCGTTTTGGATGCTTGGTGGCGCAGGCCTCGTTTGGGCCATGATATGGATCTTGTATTATCGCGACCCAGCCGCCGGAAATAAGCAAGACGACGATCACCCGCTTGGCGCCGCCAACAACAATCTCAATGCGGGCGAAGCGCCAAAAGCCGGGCCGGTGCCCTGGGGGCCGCTGGTCAAACGAATGGCGCCCTCCATTGCCGTTTGGTTTTGCCAGGGTTGGACGTTCTGGATGTTCTTGAGCTGGATTCCGCTCTTCCTGCTTACCCAGTATAAGGTCGATCTTAAAACCTCAGCCCTATTTACGGCAGGCGTATTTTTTTCCGGCATCGCGGGAGATTTGGTTGGCGGCGTTGCGACCGACCGAATTCTTCGTAAAACCGGAAATATCATGAAGGCAAGGCGGGACATCGTCATGACCGCGTTTGCCGGTACTGCTGTGTTCGTAGCTCCGATCATTTTTGTCAGGCACAATGTCGATATTGTGGCCTTGTGTTTATGTGGCGCATTGTTTTTTCTTGAACTTATGACGGGACCTATGTGGTCCGTCCCGATGGATATTGCACCACATCATGCAGGCACGGCAGCGGGGCTTATGAACACCGGATCTGCGGTGGCCAGTATCATTACGCCGATGATCTTTGGCTTTATCGTCGACAAAACCGGCGATTGGAACATTCCGTTCGTGGGTTCGTTTGTGTTTCTGATCATCGGCTGTGCGTTGGCGACCCAGATCCGACCTGACCTGAAGCTTGGACCTGTCAGGGAGGCGTTTTTGGGAACTCAGGTTACCACTGGAATAAACTGAATAAAAATTATTACGACATTCATGGAGATCAAAATGAACGACCATCCGACCTCGCTCTTTCCCGTCGTTGAAAATGTAACGCGGGATGTTGCAAACTTTGTCTTGAATACGACCTACGACGACATCCCTGCGTCGGTCATCGAAGCCGGAAAGAAATCCATCCTGGATGGGATAGGGCTCGCGATTGCCGGATCTGTTGCGAAAAGTGGCGAGATTGTTAGGGATTATCTGGGTACGCTTGGACTCTCCAATGATGGTCCGGCAACCGTTATCGGGACGTCGCTGCGTACGACGCCGCGCTTTGCAGCCTTTGCGAACGCCGTCGGCATCCATGCAGATGATTTTGATGACACACAGCTGGCAGTCGCCAAGGATCGTGTCTACGGACTTCTGACGCATCCAACCGCGCCGGCATTACCCTCAGCTCTTGCCGTAGGCGAAACCGTGGGATGTTCAGGTGCCGAGTTGATGCTGGCCTATCATCTTGGCGTTGAAGTCGAATGCAAAATTGCCGAAGCCATTGCGCCGCGGCATTATCAGCATGGTTTTCACTCAACGGGCACGTGCGGCACATTTGCATCCGCCAGTGCCGCCGCCAAGTTGAGGAAGTTTAACCTCGATCAGACCCTGCGGGCACTGTCAATTGCCGGCAGCCAGTCAGCCGGCCTGCGCGAGAATTTTGGCACCATGACAAAGCCGTTTCATGCGGGGCGCGCCTGCGAAAGTGGTGTCGTGGCGGCGGATTTTTCTGCGCTGGGATGGACCGCCACAGATAGAATATTGGAGGCGCAGCGTGGGTTCTTTCATGCCGCTGGCGGCGGATACAGCCCAGAGGTCATTAACGGTCAACTAGGAAATCCTTGGACATTCGATTTTCCTGGGGTCTCAATCAAACCTCATCCCTCAGGCTCTCTTACCCATCCGGGCATGACTGAAATGCTCAGGCTTATTCGTGAGAACGATTTGAATGCCAAGGACGTTGAATGGGTAAATGTGGGTACAAACCATAACATGCCAAATGCCCTTATTCATCACCGTCCACAAAACGAATTGCAGGCAAAATTCAGCATGGAGTTTTGCATGGCTATTCTGCTTTTAGAAGGAACAGCCGGATTGCCGGAGTTCACCGATGAGGTCGTGCACAGGGCAGACGTAAAAGCCATGATTGAAAAAATCAACTTTATGGTCCACCCAGAAGCTGAGGCTGCAGGGTACGATAAAATGACAACAATAATCGATATCCATCTGAAAGATGGTCGTACAATCAGCGGGCGCGCTGATTTTGGTAAGGGAAGCCCCGCCAATCCAATGACCTACGCAGATGTGGCCGAGAAATTTTTAGGTTGCACAGCGGCGGCTAAATGGCCGGAGTCTCTCTCAAAGAATATCATCGACCAGGTTTACCGGTTGGAGACACTTGGTAATGTGGCTGATCTTACAAAACTTTGCGCCAGACGTTAAAGGCCGAGATTAACGTGAGCTTGACGGTGGAGGATTTGTTAAAGGCTTGCGAAATAGCGACGATTGCGGGGGTCTGGAAAGGAAGTTGTCCCGCAAGGCATTCGGGTGCCTGCTGCCGCAGTACGACGCGCGGGTACTTTTAGGCTTCGCTGGGAATCGTTCGACTCGAGTTGAGATCGGTATATTCAAACGATGAAAATGGTTCCCGACGATGGGCTTAAGAGAGCCAAGAATATGTCAGAGATTTTTCTTGGCTCTGTAGGCTTTCTGGAGTTCTTGGCCACGTGTCCCTTTAAGGGCTGTTGATTCCCCTACGACGAGAATTGGAGCAATATCTCAATCTTCGTCCGGTGCGGTTGTTGCGGAATTAACTCGCCCTTGAAGGGATGTAATCCCGGAGGCGTCGATATTTGTGTCGTCCGGGAGGATCATGAAGGCGAACATTCCGAAAATGGCGGCGGAATGTATCGCAGGACGGATATGGAAGCGACGATGCAGGACTCAATTTTCGGTCGTCGTGGCGGCAACCTAATCTAGCTGTCGGGCCTTCCGCATCACACACACAGCGCCGATGGTCGCATGTCGAGGGCTTCCACAATCCTGTTCGTCGCCGTTATGCGGCTTTGTGCTGAAGGCGCGTGCAGCGCCTTCAGCACGTTCGCATATCGCCTGGTTGGTTAGCAGCCGGTCCAATGGGGCGCGCGCTTATTCAGGAATGCCTCCATCCCCTCACGGAAATCCTGGCTCATATAGCAAAGTAGCAAAAGGTCCTGGCCTTCCGCCGCCGCGAGGCGTGGACGCAGACGCCGAAGCGCCTCCTTTGTTGCTCGCAGCGTCAAAGGCGCATTGCCAGCAATAATACGTGCGAGCTCCTCGCCACGCCCGGCGAGAGACTCTACATCCGGCAAAATCTCGCTCACCAATCCGATCGCCTTCGCTTCGTCGGCCTCAACAAGGCGCGCCGTAAAGATGAGTTCCGTAGTGCGGGCTGATCCGATTAATGAGGCCAGGCGCGCATAGTTTGACATCGACAAGCAGTTTCCGAGCGTGCGCGCAATTGGGAAGCCGAAGCGCACGTTCGCCGACGCAATACGTATATCAGCGGCCGCGGCGATTCCGGCGCCCCCGCCAGTGCAGGCGCCTGCGATTGAGGCAATGATTGGCTTGCCGCAGGTTTCGATCGTGTCCAGTACACGGCTAACGCGTGCCTCGTATTCGACCGCGTCCTGTGGCCCGGAAAATGCCCTGAACTGCGAAATGTCGGTACCCGCCGCGAAAGCCTTGTCACCGGCACCCGTCAGCAGAATGACCCGGATCTCTGGGTCGGTGTCGGCTTCACGGCATAGCGTAGCGAGCCGCTCATACATTTCGAACGTGAACGCGTTTCGGGCCTGCGGGCGATTGAATACAATGTGCAGAACACCGTTCTTGGTTTCAGCTAAAATATCTTTTGTTTCGGACAACGATTATCCTCCTGTTATGACGCCAGACCATGTTTCAGACGAAGGGGCGTCAGGTGATGCGTCCCCTTCCGATCGCCATATTGCGGCCGCCCGCCCCTCCTGACAACAGCCTGTCCCTGGTGTAGCGCTCTGCCATGTACCTCTGGGCAGTCACGCTAGATTTTTTGGGCGCGTACCATCGCTGGTGCCCACAAATAATTCAGGAAAGTTCTCCCTTAACCGAATGGACAATTTACAAATTGTTCGAGAAATAGAGCTGAAAGTCGTGATATTTTCGAGGGTCTTAACGGCTCAGGACTTTAGGCAGAAAAGACCATATTTTTTGTTTCGTCTAGGTTCCGTAGTTAAAAAGCGCAAAGCGGCAACGAAATTTTGTGGCGCTTTCTGTAATCCACTTCTCTTGATATTTGTATTGACGTCAAGCACATATGGGTTGTATCTAATTGCCCATATGACCGCATAAGTGGCTTGCTGCGTAAATAACAAAAATATTGGGAATGGTGTTGGAGCAGAGCTGAGGTCGTCGCATTCATGTTTTCGTCATCGGCCGAAAATTGTTGAAAGATTATATCAAATGATGCTCTCCATTGCTTACGGTCCTGCGTAGAAAGACACTAGACTTTCGAGAAGATTGTTGTCGCCTCCTCCCTGTACTAGACGATCAACGCTGACGCCCAGATCAATCGATCTCGCTACCGTCTGGACGCACTCATGTCGCTGAAGAATCGTATACACCTAAAGTTACGCAGTTCCTCCGAAGCGACTCAATCTACGACTTCGTTATTCCGCTTCTGGACCGCCAAATAGATAACGATAAGGAAACGACTTTATGGATCGTGAAGTTCAAAGTGAGCGCTTTCCGGAGCGGAGCGAATTGGTCGCGGAGCGCCCTCTGCCGCTTCAAAATGTCCGGGTTCTAGACGTGACGCAGGTTATGGCCGGGCCATATTGCGGTATGCTGCTCGCCGATCTTGGTGCCGACGTGATCAAAATCGAGGAGCCAGGACATGGCGACCAAACACGCCGCGCGATGAGTTTCAAGATGAAGGGACCCGACAGCATGGGGTTCTTGAATTTGAACAGAAACAAGAGAAGCGTTGCATTAAACTTGAAAACGGAAGCTGGTAAGCAAGTTTTTAAAAAACTTGCGGCGGATGCCGACGTCCTGATCGAAAACTTTCGGCCAGGTGTCATGGCCAGGCTTGGGCTCGGCTACGACATACTGCATGAACTGAATCCGCAGTTGATCTACGCCAGCATCTCTGGGTTTGGGCAGACCGGACCATGGTCTGCGCGCCCAGGGTTCGACCTGATCGCCCAGGCTATGTCGGGAGTGATGAGCGTCACCGGGTACCCGGGCGGGCCTCCCGTCAAGGCTGGTGTTCCCGTTTCAGATATCGGTTGCGCCCTGTTCGCAAGCGTCGGTATCTTGAGCGCCTATATCGGTCGCCAAAAGACCGGTCTTGGGCAGCACATCGACGCTTCATTGTTCGAAGCTGCGCTTGCTTTCTCCGTCTGGGACATCGCGGAATACTGGGGAACAGGGCGGCTCCCCGAACCAGTCGGCACATCCAACCGAATGAGCGCTCCCTACCAGGCGGTACGCGCCTCGGATACCTATTTTGTGCTCGGCGCAAACAACGCGAAGCTTTGGCGGCAGTTGTGCGAAGCGATTGGCCGCCCGGAGTTGATCGCCGATCCACGCTTTAAGGAGAACGCGGACCGGATCAAAAATCGCGATGCACTGATTGAGGAACTCGAGAAAACCTTCGCTGACCACAACGCCGAATATTGGACCGAGAAGCTTCTTGCCGTTGGCGTGCCCGCCGGACGACTTAACACGTACCCGGAAGCCTTCGACAGCGAGCATAGTCGTAGCCGTGGGATGAAGATGGAGATTCCTCACCCTATAGAAGGCAGCGTCATGAATATCGGCTTTCCGATGAAATTTTCGGATACGCCACAACGCGTTCGGCGTCATCCGCCTTTGCTTGGCGAGCATACGGATGAGGTTCTTGCCGAATTTGGTCTCTCGGCGGACGAGGTTGCATCATTACGAGCAGAGGGCGCCTTTAGCGCTTAATGTGCATATTGAAGGCTCGGCAGGCACAGTGTCCGGAACATCCGGCACTGTGCCTGCCGAGAAGGCTTGATTGGTGAGCTCAGAAAACGGGCTGATACCGTTTCATTGATGCCGTGCCGATGCTCGTTCTTTTGCCCGGATAACAAGGCCGAAGTGGACCAGCTGATGTGTAGCCTCGCACGGATAGACGAGCGCGAGGACGCCGATGGACGTGAAAATTGCGAGTGCCCATTAAAAATCAATAAACAACCGCGAAAACACGGATTTCCGGGAGGAATTCATGAAAATTGCAAGCTTCGTCATCAATAGGATGATGCCATTTTGGATGATCGTTGCTGCCACGCTGGCGTATAATAGCCCAAGCGTCTTCCGTCCCATGGCGCCCTACACCGTCTACTATCTCGGTGGCGTCATCCTGATGATGAGCCTGACGCTGACGGTAGGGACCGTGGTGAAGGTCTTCACCCGCCCGAAAGCGCTGATCGCTGGCTTTGTTATCAAGTGGACGACCGTGCCTCTCGCAGCAATTATCGCCGCACATTTCGTCTTTGCCTCTCAGCCTCAACTGGCGGCGGGATTCATTCTCGACGGATCAACGCCGGCAGGCGTCTCATCGAACCTCTTCACCTTCCTTGGGCACGGCGCGGTGGCGCTGGCCGTGAGCCTGACCTTCGTGCATACAATGCTGTCTCCCTTGTTAACTCCGGCTTTTACGGCGGCTTTCGCGGGAAAGTATGTCGCGGTTAATTTTTTGGGGTTGATGAAGCAGATGGCCGAACTGGTTTTGCTTCCAGTAGGCCTTGGTCTTTCCATTCGTTACTTCGTCGGCGCGAAGAAGCTCCAGGCTGTGGAGCCGGTTTTACCGATGATCTCGGCGATCCTCCTTTATTGTGTTGATCTTGGTCTCGTATCCTCTGCGGCGCCCACCATCGCAAAAAATTTGCACTGGGTACCGATTATCGGCCTAACGACCACGGCCCTGTGCCTGATCAACCTTGCGGTTGCCTATTTTCTTGCGCGTGTCCTTCGCCTCGACAGGGCGGCCGCACGGGCGATCATGTTTGATGTGGGCGTCTACAACTCAGGGCTTGGAGCGGTGCTCGCCGGCGTCAATTTCGGTCCTTTCGCCGCGCTGCCGGCCCTGATGAATTCGGTGATGAACATGACGGTGGGTTCAATGCTTGCCGCGTATCTTCATGGTCATCCTATTCCGAGGGATGATCAGCAAGAGCTGTCTTACACGACGCCCGCATCGTCTGAAACGCGGCCTGGCGTCGTAACAGGAAGATGATCGGTGTTTGAAGCCAAAGACATTTTGGCTGAAACCCGGGATGGTGCTTTTCGTATTTTGCTCACGCGCCTATGGGCTCGATCGCCGCCGATGCCAAAGGCGGCGGGGCATGTCGTTCTGTGGAGTATAGTGCCTGAATACACTGAAAATAATGGGAAACACAAAGCCGAGGAAAACAAATGTCCATCGCAAATGCGCCGGGCGATTCCGACATCGCCGCTCTTCATCATGGGGACGCGGCGGTCCGTGTCCGCAAGCCATGGTATCGCCAACAATATATTTATATTATCGCAGCTACGGTCCTCGGCTCACTTCTGGGGGGGCGTTATCCCGGGATCGGGATTGGCCTGAAACCGCTGGGCGATGCCTTTATTTCGCTTCTGACGATGACGATCGCGCCGCTCATCTTTCTCGTGGTGGTCACCGGAATTGCGCAGGCTGGCGATATCCGCAGCGTCGGCCGGATCGGCGCCCGCGCCTTCATCTATTTTGAGATCGGCACGACATTTTGTCTCCTGTTGGGTGCCGTCGCGGTCGAAGTCATTCAGCCAGGTAGTGGTGTCGCCCCGCCATCGGCCACCATCGCCGCGATGGCGTCAAAATATTCCACCGTGCACATGAATGGTTTTTCGGGATTTCTCGCCAATCTCATCCCCGAAACCTTTGTTGGTGCGTTTGCCAAGGGGGCGGTGTTACAAGTTCTTGTTTTGGCCGTGCTCTCAGGGATCGCGCTTCTCATGATAGGCGATGACCGCCACCCGTTACGCGAGATGCTCGATCGGATGACTAAATTGATCTTCTCCGTGGTCAACATAGTCGTACTGGCCGCCCCGATCGGCGTGTTCGGCGCGATGGCCTTTACGGTTGGAAAATTCGGAACCGGGACGATCTCGGCGCTTCTTGTTCTTGTGCTAACGGCATGGGGAACGCTCGCACTCTTCGTCGTGGTGGGCCTCGGGATCACCTGCCGTGCCATCGGCATTCGACTTACCGATGTCATTCGCCTGTTGCGCGATGAGCTCCTCTTCGTGATCGGCACATCATCCTCGGAGACCGCTTTGCCCGGCATGCTACGCAAGTTGCCATTGGCTGGCGTACCACGCGCGGTTGCCGGTCTCGTGATTCCAGCAGGTTATTCCTTCAACCTCACCGGCGTTGCCATCACCTTGCCGCTTAGCGTGATGTTCATCGCGCAGGTCTATGGCATTCACCTTAGCCTGGCTCAGCAAGGCGGTATTTTCCTGCTGATGCTGTTCACCAGCAAAGGTGCCGCCGGGGTAAGCGGCGGTGCGTTCGGCGCCCTGGCCGCGACGGTTGTCGCCACAGGGGTGGTGCCGGTTGAGGGGCTTGCATTGCTGCTCGGCATTGACCGGTTCATGTCGCTCGGCCGGGCGATTGTAAATACGCTTGGGAATGCGGTTGCCGCTGTCGTCATCGCCCGTTGGGAAGGAGATTTCGACAGCGCAGCCTGGGCCAAGGCCGTCGCCTTGTCTGGCGCACGCCCTGAATAGTGTCCTGAGCACCAGACAGTTTCACGATCCATATGCCGGAGAAAGTCTAAAATCATGGAAGATGTGTATATGAGCCGAGCCTCGGAAAAAATCGATACAAGGCCGCGTCTGGCCCTGCTTCTGGGCGACTGCACCGGCATTGGTCCGGAGCTGTGCGCAAAGATTTTGCATGAGGGCAAAGTCGCGGGGCATGCACGCCTGGTCGTCGTCGGCGATGCGCGCGTCTTCGAACTGGGGATCCGCGATGCGAAAGTCGAACTCCCCTGGGTCCGAGTGGCGCATGTCGGCGCGGTCAACTGGGAGGCGTCGGAAATTCCGGTGATTGATCTCGGCAACATCGATCCGGCGTTGTTCCCGCAAGGCGTTGTCTCGGCGGAATCGGGGCGCCTGACAGGCGACACGCTGGCTTATGCCATCGAGATGGCGCGCCGTGGTGAGATCGATGGCATCACCTTCGCGCCGCTCAACAAGCGCGCCATGTATGACGGAGGATGGAAATTCCCCGACGAGCATAAGATGTTTGCCCATCTGCTCGGCCATAATGGGCATTTCAGCGAGATGAACGTGCTCGACGGGCAATGGATGACGCGCGTGACATCGCATGTCTCGCTCCGCGAGGCGCTGGATCAGATTACGCCGCAGCGCATCCGCGATGCCATCCGCCTTGCCGATACGACGCTGCGCCAGGCTGGGTTCGAGCATCCGCGCATTGCCGTCGCGGCGCTCAATCCGCATAATGGCGAAAATGGATTGTTCGGGACGGAAGAAATCGAGATTATCCGCCCTGTTGTTGAGGAGATGGCCAAAAACGGCATCGGGTGCCGTGGCCCTTTCCCATCCGATACTGTTTATCTCAAAGCCTTTGCCGGCGAATATGACAGCGTATTGTCAATGTATCACGATCAGGGCCAGATCGCGACCAAGCTGCGCGGCTTTAATCGCGGGGTCACTGTCACCGCGGGGCTGCAGACCATTTTTACAACCCCGGCGCACGGCACCGCCTTCGACATTGTCGGCCAGGGTGTGGCCACCACGGGCGCGATCGAAAATGCCATCATGCTCGCTGCTGAACTGGCGGCGAGGCGCTCGAGTGGTACGTCATCGCAACCGGCATGATGTGGAAGGTCCTCCAGCCGACCGACGGCTTCCTGGATGTTTCGATAGAGCCAGCATGCGGACGCGCAGGCAAGGAGGGCCTCATCACAGAATACGCGGTCCGGCGGTAAGGCTGGACGCCGGGAGGCACTATCAATCCTGACGGCGATTTTTTGAGAGGAGACTATCAGGTGAAAAGCTTGCGCGAACGGATTGGCATTGACCTGGGTCAAACGGCCAAGATCGAGGACGGCATCGAAGCGGCGGTCCGCCACGGCATCAAGTACCTCGACCTGAAGGTCGACGTGGAGCCAAATGCTGTGGAATCCCTCACAAACGAGCGAGTCGCAGCAATCCGCGATGCCTGCGAGAAGCACGGCATTCATATTGGCATACACACGCTATCGGGCGTAAACGTCGCCGAAGTGGCGCCCCATGTGCGCGATGGCGTTGAACAATATCTTCGGGGCCATCTCGATGCCTGTAAGCGCCTCGGCGGCGAATGGATGGTCGTCCACGCCGGCTTTCACTTCACGAGTGACGTCAAGCTGCGGACCGAGGCAGGTATCGAACGGCTCAAGCAACTCAGCGGCTACGCCGAACAGGTTGGTATTGATCTTCTTCTGGAAAATATGAACCGGGAGCCGGACGATGCCGAGGTGCACTATCTCGCGCATAATCTTGAAGAGACCCAATATTATTTTAGCCGGCTGACCTCTCCGCGCCTTCGGTGGGCCTTCACCGCCAATCATGCCCATCTTGTCCCCGAGGGCATTGAAGGTTTTCTCGCCGGCATGGACATCAACCGCTGCGACGAAGTCCGTCTCGCCGACTGCTGGCGGAACGGCAAGGAGGTGCATCTTAAGCCAGGAGAGGGGGACCTCGACTTCGCTAAATTGTTCCGGCGATTGGACCAGCTTGGCTTCAACGGACATTACATGAATGCCTTCGGGACGCTTCAAGACATGATTGACGGCCGGGACTATCTGGCAAAACTCGGTGAAGGTATGTCAACGGCCGTGGTATCATCGGCGACTGCGTGAAGGATGATAGCCAAGATGGGATCCCTTTTGGCAGGCGTCGGAAGCCTTTGCTCACCTCAGGCATGCGGCTTTCGTAAGCTCGAGCCACAATATATTGGACGCCCACGTTCTTAAAGCGTTTTCGATTGGTTTGCCCGTCTCCGCGGTTTATGAAGTAGTTTTTGCATTCCTGCGGCGTGTAACGATCGAGAGAGTTGCCGATGCTCTGCCATAGGCTTTCACGACCTCTGGGGTCGGCGCGGCGCAGCCAACTCGCGCCGCGCGCCTCAATGGCTTCGCGGACGCCGGCGATCCGATGGCTCCCGAGATTATCGGCGACCACGATGTCCCCTGATCTCAGCGTGGGTGGGAGAACCTGTTCGATATCGGCGCGGAAATTGCGGCCATTGATCGGCCTGTTGAGCGCTAAAGGGGCGACGATGGAGATATCACGGCTATTCGGAAGGGCTCCCTGTCGTCGCTGGGCGGGCGGCTGTTCCCGACCCAAGTCGGGCATAGGCCGGCCCGAAAGATGGGGCGGCTGCGTCGCTTAATGTCAGAGGCATCTGGATGCCGCAGCGCGTCGCAGAGCTATCATGGTAACTCCCGATCCCGCGCCGTGGGGACTTCGCAACGGTTACCCGCGGTGTGCAATCCGGCGATTTCCACGAGGGATTACCTCAGAGCTTGAAAATCTTTCGCCGGGACCTGGTGCAAGGCGCTGTTTCGGCTAAGAATCTCCGGCTGAAAGTCCGGCGAAGGTCTACGATGGCATCGGGTGAAGCGGCTGTGTTGTTCGAGGCTTTGCCAGAGCAAGCGACACCGGAGCGAGTTGGCGGCAGATTGAATAAGCTGCGTTATGCCGATCGCAGCCAATTCGATGGCGGCCACTCAGTTTCGATGAACTTGTGCCGGACAGTCATTGCGTGCGTCTGGTGTGGCGTTTTGTCGAGGGTCTCGACCTGACGATGCTGTTTGAGACAATTAAGGCGGTAGATGGCCGGCCGGGCCATCCACCGGCGGATCCGCGCATCCTGCTTGCGCTGTGGCTGTATGCAACGGTGAAGGGGATCGGGAGTGCCCGTGAACTGGCAGGCTGTCGAGGAACACGTCGCGTTCCGATGGCTGTGCGGCGGGGTCAGCATGAACGCTAAGACGCTGGCGGATTTTCGGGTCGATCATGGGGCGGTGCTGGAGCGCCGCTGGTGGACAGCTTCACCGCGCTGGTGCAGGCGGGTGTGGCGAGCCTGGAGCGTGTCGCCCAGATGGGGTGCGGGTTCGCGCCTCGGCGGGGGCGGCATCATTTCGCCGGCATTCGACCTTCAGGATTGCCGGCGCGAAGCGGAGCAGGCGATCCAGGACTTGCGTGCGAAATTGGATACCGATCCAGGGTCGCCAGCCGTCGGCAAGCCGCGGCTCGCCTACGCGCGGTCGAGGAGCGTGAGCAGCGGGTGCGCGCGGCGCTTGCGGTGACCGCGAAACTGCAGGCCCAGCAGCAGGAACAGGCGCGCCGGGATGCCGAGCGTGCCGCGAAGAAAGCGCAGGACGAGGGCAACGGTACGAAGGGCAAGACGAAAACGGCGGAGGGGGAGAAGGAGCCGCGTGAGCCGCGGGCGTCCACTACCGATGCACAGGCGCGGATCATGAAGATGGCCGATGGCGGCTTCCGGCCCGCCTACAACGTTCAGTTCGCCACAGACACCAAGAGCACCGCTATCGCTGGTGTATCTGTCGACAATATCGGCTCGGACAAGGGCAAGATGGTGCCGATGAATGACCTCCTGACCGAGCACTATGGCGAACGGCCGAGTCAGCATCTGGTAGACGGCGGGTTCGTCAAGTTCGACGACATCGAAGCGCTGGCGAAGAACGGTGTTGAGACCTTTGCGCCCGTGCCGAGGCCACGCGACGCCAGTCAGGATCGATATGCGCCGCACCCTGATGATTCCCCGGTGGTGGCGGAATGGCGCCGGCGTATGGGGAGCGACGCAGCCAAGGCGATCTACAAGCAGCGGGCGGCCAGCGCGGAATGCGCCAACGCGCAGGCCCGCAATCGTGGACTGACACAGTTTCTGGTGCGTGGATTGGAGAAAGTGAAGACCAGTGCCCTGTCGTACGCCTTGGCCCATAACATGGCCTGCTTCTGCGCCTGATTCCCGCATAACCTTCAGTTTCGTTACCCAACAACCGACGGAAAACCGCCGCTTCATTGTTGTGCCGCCACCCAGGGCCTCGGCTTCGACTAGGCTGAGAGACCTCGTGGCAGTCCTTCAGCCGCTCCCAAGTCCTGGCAAGTTGCACGCGATCATCATCAACCCGACGAGTTCGCGATTCATTTTCAGCCTCTCAGTAATCACGTCCCTAACAACGAACAGATACGACGCGGCGGAGACGACGCCGATAACCGCTCCCACCACCAGCGCCATGACAAAGGAGCCGGTTGACTGAACGATGAGGCCAGTAACCGTAGGCGCCAGCGCGCCTCCGAGGTAGCCGCCGAAATTCTGCATCGCACCAATCGATGCTGTGCAATTGGTCGGTACGGTGATTGAACTCAGCGCCCACGCGGCCCGGCGGGTCTCCTTGGCGCCGATAAGCATTCTCCTCTTCAAGCAGCCCGATATCCTCCGGGTTGTGGTACACCGTGAGCCGGACCAGGGCGACCAATAGCCCGACGCCCCCCATGATGATGAACATCCAGCGCCAGCCGAATAACAGCATCAGGAATGTCAGCAGTGTGACGCCAATGGCCGTGCCGAGTGAGGATGCGCAATTAAAGATCCCTTTGGCGCGGCCGCGGTCTCTCGGGTTGAACCAGTCCCGCGCGACTCTCGCGCCGGTCGGGAATTGCGGCGGTTCAGCCGACCCTCAGGCTAATTGGGGGGATCAATTGGTTACCCCCGTTGCCCGACGCCCGCCTAACAGATGAGAAAGCCATTCGGGCGCCGGCGCAGATCTGCTCTACGGCGCCAGCCCGGGCCCTGGGGTCTGGGCCATTGCGTCAGCCTTACGATTGTCTGGCAAGGCTGGGACGCCTTCCGTTGGCTTAACCGCCGCCGCAACTTCGCGCCACTGCGAAACGTCCGTTTTGCGCACCGGCCGGGCGGCGGCGACCGCATGGATGTGGCCGGGCAACAGGCCGCCTTGCCGCATCGTTCCATAAAAGCGCTGGGACTGGCCTGAGACGTGCCCTAGGCTCTGAGCGAGGGAGCCGACCGACCGACCGCGCGCTTTCTCGCGGGCGCCAAAGGCATGCCGAAATGTGTAGGGGCTAATCAGGTACTTCATGCCGGGGAAAAGCCGCCGCGACCTGCCGCGCACCTTGTCGGACAGCTTCCGCGCGTCCTCGATACTGATAAGCAAAGGCCCGGCGGCGGCGCGCTTGGCAAGTGCTTGGGCCGCCGCATTGTCGATCGCGACATCGAGCACACGCGCCGGCTGGCCGCTCCATTCCGTCACCTTGCCTCCCTGGATGGTGAACCTCACGAAGCCGCCGGCCATGAGCCGCACCTCGGCACCGTTCACGAGCTCGCATGGCCTGCAGCCAGTGAGGAACAGGACCCGCAATGGATCGGCATAGACCGGATCATCCGCGAAGGACGCCACCAGCCGCACCAAGCCGTCCCCGGGAACGCGCAACATGCCGTTGCGTTTGCTCTTGCTGACCACGCCGGCCTTGGGTCGCTCCCACTTGCTTTTGCCTTTGTTGTCGGGAGGGTATCGTTTCAGGCCCCGCAGCAAAACAATCATCTTCTGGCGGAGTGCCGGAACGTCCCCTTGCCCTGAACAGGCGAGGCGGCACATAATCTCGAGTTCGGCGAATGCCATATGGACGAAAGCGGCCCGGTAAAACTGGAATGAGCGGCGAGAGCGCTTGCCCATTTCCTCGGGCCACCTGCCCTGCTGGACCATGCGCGCCATCGCCTTTTCATAAGTGGCGAGGGTTTTCTCCGAGGGACGACGCCTCTTCTGCCATATGGCCAGGAGCGGCACGATGTGAGGGCGCAGATCATCGAATTCGGGCGGAAGCGCGGCGCCAAGGGCGTCGAGGGGGAGTTGTTCTTGCATACCCTGAGGGTAGTCACGAGCCTTGCAAGTGACGAATGCCCCCAAAAAACGGCTTTGCCGGGAGGTGTTGCGGGCATCGTTAATCGGCTGCCGAATAATGTGGGGCGCAACCGAATTCGCAGCGGGTAAACTATTCCCCTTGGAGCTTGCCTTGGCTGCCTTTCAAGCCGTTCACACGGCGCAGTGATCATCTGAGATGGGTGGCGTCACCCGGCCTTAGGCATCAAGCTTACCCTATTCCCCATCCGCCTGAGCCGAGGCCGCCTTTAGCCCGAGCTCGATCAGCTGCCGGATAGCTTCGGCGCGCGTCGGAACGCGATTTTTGAAACGCCAGTCATCGATCGCCCGCGCCTCGGACGGCGTGACCATAAGGGGCAATCTGACGTTTTTGGGCTCTTCGTTCATGGCCGGTGATTACGCTATTTGTGCATTTTGCACAAGTTGGTTGACAGGCGCAAACCGCAGGGATATTTAGGTCGCGTTTGCACAAGTTGTGCAAATTAACGGCCGGACGCGGTGCGGGAACACCTCACCCGGCCTAACCATGAACACGGGAGACACCCCATGACCAAGGCTACGACCACCTCTACAGTATCGCGGCGAGGAATGCTCGTCGGCACCACAGCGGCGCTTCTGGGCGCTGTTTCGCTTGCCTCCTGCCCCAACGCGGCCGCAGGCGAAGGCCAGGACAGTGCGTTGCTGATGGCCTGCGCCGAGTTTCACCGGACCCAGGCCGAGCTGGATCATTGGTACGCGACAGGCTGGGAGCTTGAGCCTGCCGACAAACGGGGAGAAGCATACCGGCTTTGGAAGGCCGAAAACGATCGGTTCTTTTGGGCTAACCGTGACGCTTTCGAGGTGGCCCGCGATATGCCGGCGAAGACCCAGGCTGGGATTGTCGCCAAGTCAAAGGTGCTCGCCGCGCATCTGCGCGACGTCATGAAAGATGACGACGCGACAGATGACGAGACCTTCGCTTACAGCCTGGCGCAGAATGTCGCCCAGATCGCGGGAGGCGTGGCATGAAAGTACAAGAAACATTCGAGGGGCGAGGTGGGCGTCTTTATAGGCCAGAGCCTACCGTCTTCCCATGCCGACATGCCGCGCCGTGCTGTCCATGCGCGATCCCGTGCTTTCGCATGTCGGAGGTGGTGCGCGTGTATCAGCCATACAAACTGCCAGAAGAGGGAAGGGGAGCCGCACAATGAACGAGATGAGCAAGCCTTTCGCGCAAGCCCCGCGCACGGACATCAGCACCAAGGCGAAGCGGAAGCGCCCCCAGGCAGCGTCAACGCTTTCGCCAGCGCAGCCCGGCCTAACAACTGCCAGCATGTACCAGCTGATCGAACGGGCCCGTGACGCGGCCGCCGACCTGGACGAGCAGCGCGCGGGAATGCCCAAGGAAGACCACCTGCAGAGGCGGCTTAACGATGGGCACCAAGCCTTGCTGTGGCAATATCAGGAGCCGATCGCCCGCGCCGCATCGTTCCTGAAGCCTCGCGACATGGGCGACGTGCTCGCCATGCTCAAGCTTATGGATGACAAGGCGGAAGACTTGGCAGCAAATGATCACGAGGCGAACGGCTTCGATATTAAGGCCGAGATGATCGCAATGCGCCGGATGGTGCGCGGCTGCCTGCCGATCGTCGCTTCTGAGCTGGGCGTCGAGCTTGAGGAGTCTTTGCAACGCCTCTGCGACGTGGCGTTCCCGGAGGTGCCGCGATGAGCGGCACCAAGGCGTCGGTTGATGAGTACGGAACGCCCGCGCCCTGCCTGAAACCGAGCCCATGCCCGTGTGATGACCCGTGCCAGCGCGCGCTGAAACTGTTGGAGCAGGCTCTGGCGCCGGTTAGGTCACGCAGGCATGAACGCGCGCCCCTTCCTCAGGTCTGGTGAAAAGGCGCCAGAGAAGCCCCCGGTGTGCCTTCAATGCCGCCTTGCATTTTGACCGGCATCCCGCCGCGGCGCACCAGCAAACCCAGGCCGCTTGTGATCGGGAAGGACTAACCCGAACTTTACCGCAAAAATCGCGTAACATATTGATGTGGAACAGTTTCATTTGTTGAAACATGCGCCACCTCATTTCGTCGGCAAACTACGGAAATTTCACGCTAAGGTAGTATGCCGCGCCTGTTTTTGTTCGCCAAAGTGGCTAAACGAGACGATCTTGAAGTTCTTCGAGCAACTCCTTGTCAAGATTTCGTCTTGCCGAAACATGCCCGCAACGAATGCCAAGATTCGTTATGTTTCAATGTCTTATTGAAAAAACAGGTAAGTGGGGCAAAAGTGTTGGTAACTCGTTATTTTTTGCTTGCGCCAATTCGCGGCGATGGACTCTTTGCATCATGTGCCGCGCCTTTCCCCCCTTTCCGCGCTGAAGCGTCCAGAGCTTGAAGCGCTCCTGGTTGAACAGTCCGGTGAGATAGTCGAGCTGAAGCAGACCGTCGCCGATTTGCGCGAAGAGAACGCGCGGTTGAAAGGTCTGAAAGGCCGCCCGAACATCAAGCCGAGCGGTATGGACAAAGGCACCGCGCCAGCAAAACCCGCCAATCATATCGATAAGGACGGGCGGTTCTTAACCGCCCGTCCCCATGAGGAGGCCGTCAGTCCTTCGCGCGTCAGCAGGCTGCCGCGCGACAATCAGTATGAGAATCCGCGTCAATCAGGATGAGAATCCGGGCTGTGGGCCTGCGAGGGCGTAGCCCGAGCAGGCCCACAGCCCGGATTCGGCCCCTTTTTTGGGACGTCGTCTGGCTGGCCGTGATCGGCTGGGTAAGGTTTGGCTCCATTGTAGGAGCCAAGAACTTTGACCGGTCGCCCGATCACCGTTCAGCAGAAGAAGTTGTTCATGAAATTTCGAACCGAGGGGAACACCCCACAGAAAGCCGCGGCCAAGGCCGGTTTCAGTGCTGCGACCGCCTATCGGATCGAGCGAGCTCCGCAGGCGTCCGTTGAACCCAAGGCACCGCGCGGGCGCCGCCGTCCCGACCCGCTGGAAGCGGTCTGGGACAGCGAGATCGTGCCGATGCTTACCGCCGCCCCCAGTCTTCGCGCCATTGCCATCCTGGACGAGTTGCGCCGCCGGCATCCGCAGATCGATGCCGGCGTTCGGCGCACGCTGGAACGCCGGATCAAGCATTGGCGCGGTCTGAATGGGCCGGCCCAGGACGTCATGTTCCGCCAGATCCATCCCCCCGGTGAACTCGGCCTGTCGGATTTTACCGACCTGTCTGGCCTCGGCGTGACCATCGCCGGCGCGGCGCTGGACCATATCCTGTATCATTTCAGGATGGCCCATTCCGGCTTCGAGTATGGCCATCGCGATCCAGGGCAGATGCTGCGAAGCTAATGAAGCGCGCCCGCCGCGCGGCCCGGAGTGTAGAGGAGGGGCCGGCAATTCTTGTTAACGGCGGTCAGAATCCGCGCGTAAACGGCGGCGTGTTCGTTGCGGATCGTCTAAGGTGTTCGACCGGGCTGCCGTCAGGCAGGCGGGCACCAGCCCCGGCTTCCGATTGTGACTGTACGATAGGCCCCTGTAAACGCTGGCCTTCGGCCACCGCCTTCGGCGGCTTACGGCGTTGACAGGGGGCCTATCGTACAGTCCTTCTGCCCTGGTGGCGCTACGGCAAATTTCGTGCCAGCTTTTCGCCCGCCGCCGTTATTGCGCGGATTCTGACCGCCATCGACAATTCTGCGCCGCCTCGAAGAGGAGGATGCACGCGAGGCAATGATCGCAGGTGCTGAAGAGGGTGTACCGTCGGTGTCGAAGATCGCGCCAATCCTCATGACTTCGAACTTCGACATCCCCAATCTCCGCCAATCTCCAGTAAAGACGCTGATCGGCTTGTGCGTGCGAGCCATTCTTGCGGAGGAAGGTTACGAGCGGGTGGAGCGGGGCGTTCGCACCGAGGCGGACGGCGAACTGTTCATGACGGGCTCTGTCTACAGCAAAGCAGAGGTCGAAGATGAAGATGGCGCTGATGGTGTCAACGAGCTGGTCGATCTGCTGGTCACGGTCGCGGAGAAGCTGCTCACCGGTGCGGATAGGGCGAGGCTAACGGCTCGGCTCGAACTTCTCGATTAGACGAAGGGGGCCGCCCTTGTGGGCGGTCCGCCTTTCTGGTCACCGTCTCACGGCGCTGCGTTCGCTCTGGGGCAACCGTGTACCGCCGCAGCCACCACCAAACAATACGTATTAAATGCATGCCCGTGTGAATTCACGACAGAATTCACTTGGAATCTCCCGTTGCCGATCTCTCTGACCCTGCTCAAAGCGAGCAAGAAGCCTGTCGATACGATGGGGTGCCCTGCTCAATTCCAAAAGTGCTGCATAGTTCCACCTTCTATTTTGGGGGGAGTTCCACGGGTAAGGAAAGCCTCTCACGAATTTCAGCTGCGACGTCGGCATGCGTCCATGGGTAAAACTGGACATGCATTATCACCGCATAGCCGCCCGCCTGGATGAGCGCGTCGGCTCAAGTCCGTGGGAGAGCCCGAACGGCAAACACCGGCTTAATTCCTAAATGCAGGCGGATGCGGGAGGAGGAAGCTCGCCTACCGGACGGAGCGTACCGGCGAAGAGCGTTTCAGCGATTACAGGCGGCGTACCGTTCCCCGTGAGGTCGTCGCCGGGGACACCTCGCTTGAGCCGGTTACATAGAGCCCGAATCCCGGCCCGTCCCACACTGTATAGTGAGTAAATTGTGAGTAAGACCGTTTTTTCGGCTACACAAAACGGTCAAATTATGAGGAAAATCAATGGCGTCCCGTAGGGAATTCGAACCCATGTTACCGCCGTGAGAGGGGCGTTAATAAGTCTAATCTTGTCCAATATAAACCATAAAAGCCTTTATAATTCAATTAGTTTATGCGTCTGTGTCTATGCTTGTCCAATATTGTCCAACGGCATATATTGGACAAATATTGGACAGGGAGCTTCCGATGGCAAGAACCGTTCGCGATGCAAAGCTGGAGAGCAGGACTGCTCGCGGGGCGCTGAAACCGTCCGGAAAACCCTATTACCGAGCGATCGATGAGGGGCTGCACCTCGGTTACCGGAAGGGCGCTCGAGGTGGCAAATGGGTGATGCGCCGCTATGTCGGCGACCAGTCCTACAGCGTCGAGGTGATAGGCACGGCCGACGATACCCTGGACGCGGACGGCGCAGAAATTCTCTCCTTCGCCCAGGCGCAGGCCATCGCGCGCACTCGCTTCATTGAGGAGCGGCGCCGGGCTGCCGGGCTCCCGACGCAGGCCGGTCCCTACACGGTCAAGGATTGCGTTGACGAATATATCCAGTGGCTTGAGGACAACCGGAAATCCGCACGAGATTCACGCTGGCGGGTCGACGCGCTGATTATTCCGGCGCTGGGCGACGTAGTGTGCGCAAAATTGACAAACGTGCAGATCCGCAAATGGAGGGATGCGACCGCGAAGGCTGCCGTGAGGCTCCGCTCCAAAAAAGGACAGCCGGCCAAATTCCGGGAGATCAATGCCGATGACCCGGAGGAGGGGCGTCGTCGGCGCGCGTCGACCAACCGGGTGCTGACGATCCTGAAGGCCGCGCTCAACCGCGCCTGGCGTGAGAGCAAAATACCTTCCGATACGGCCTGGCGGACCGTGGAGCCGTTCGAAGAGGCCGACGCCGCACGCGTCCGCTACCTGACCATCGCCGAGGCGCAACGCCTCATCAACGCCTCCCCGGCGGATTTTCGCAGCCTGGTACAGGTCGCCCTCGCGACCGGCTGCCGGTTTGGCGAGCTGGCGGCATTGCGCGTGACCGATTTCAACCCGGACAGCGGCACGCTGCACATCCGAACTAGCAAGAGCGGCAAGGCCCGGCATGTCGTGCTGACCGAGGAAGGCATCGCCCTCTTGAAGGGCCTCACCACCGGCCGAGATGGGGGGGACCCGATCCTGCTCAAGGCCGGCGGCGGGAGCTGGCTCAAGTCGCACCAGGCGCGCCCTATGGCCGATGCGTGCGAGGCCGCGAAGATCACGCCGGCCGCCAGCTTCCATGTGCTACGCCATACCTATGCAAGCCTCACGATCATGAACGGCGCGCCGCTGATGGTGGTTGCACGGAACTTGGGCCATGCCGATACCCGGATGGTGGAGAAGCACTATGGCCATCTGTCAGCCAGTTATGTCGCCGATGCGGTGCGGGCGGCGGCGCCGAGGTTTGGCGTCGCTTCGGAGAGTAATTTTGCTCGGATTGAGGACGGAGCATGAGCCATGCAACTAACTACACGAAAGGCAGATTACTCATCGGGGCTCGCCATCTCATTTTTCGTCTGTGATCAGCGGGCTCGGCCATAGATGCCATAGTTGAGGCGGATCAGCCCGCCGTCTTCGGTGAGTTGGCCTGCCAAATGGCAATGAAATTCGTGGCTTGCTAAAGAGCACCGGCGGCAGTTTTTGACTGGCCACGCGCCAGCTCTTCATCAGCCTAGTGCCCCGCGTCCTTGATTTGCGTGCGGATTCCGACGGAAGCCGGCCAGGGATACCGATTTGATGCCGGCCACCGTTCCGATTTGAAGCCGGCCACCATTCCGATTTCATTCCGGCCACCTGCCGGGGTTTTTCAGCGTTTTTGGTTAGGTCAGCAACTCGGGCATTTTTCTCCTCGTAAGCCACCACGGGGAGGACTGAATGCCGGCAAAGAGAGAGCTGACGATGCGGCAGATACGGCAGACATTACGGCTGGCCCAAGAGGGCGTCAGCGCGCGACAGATTGGGCGTACGCTCGGTGTCGCGCGCAGCACGATCCAGGATAATCTGAAGCGAGCGCAGGTGGCTGGGCTGGCTTGGCCGTTGCCGGCCGAGCTGACCGACGCCGTATTGGAGGCGCGGTTGTTCGCCCGGAATGGCGCGGCACGGGGCGTACGCCGTCGTATCGAACCAGCCTGGGGCGAACTGGTCTGCGAACTCAAGCGCCCCGGCGTCAACCTCATGGTGCTGTGGGAAGAATATCGCGCGGTTCATCCGGATGGGTACGGTTACAGCCGATTCTGTGATCTGATGAGGGAGTTCGAGGCCAGGCTGTCGCCGGTCATGCGCCAGGAACACCGGGCCGGTGACAAGGTGTTTGTCGATTATTCCGGCAAAAAGATCGGCGTCACCGACCCGGTCACGGGGGTGGTGCGCTTTGCCGAAATTTTCGTCGCGGTGCTGGGGGCGTCGAGTTTTACCTACTGCGAAGCGACCTGGACCCAGACGCTGCCTGATTGGATTGGCGCCCATGTCCGCATGTTCCGGTTTTTCGGCGGGGTGCCGCGGCTGGCGATTCCGGACAATCTGAAGTCCGGCGTCACCAAGACATCGTTCTACGATCCCGAGATCAATCTCAGCTACGGCCGGATGGCCGCGCATTACGGCGTTGGCATTCTTCCCGCGCGACCAAGGCGGCCGAAGGATAAGGCCAAAGTTGAGGCCGGGGTGCGCTTTGCCCAGAGCTATATTCTGGGCCGGTTGCGGCGGCAGACGTTCTTCTCCCTGGCCGAGGCCAACCAGGCGATTGCCGGCATGGTGGCGCGGATCAACGATCACATCATGCGCCGGCTTGGGGTCAGCCGACGGCATCTGTTCGAGACGATCGAGCACCCGGCTTTGGGTGAGCTGCCCGAGACGGATTACGAATTCGCCGAATGGGGATTTTCCCGCGTCTCGCTGGATTATCATGTCGAGGTCAGCGGCTTTTTTTACTCGGTGCCGCATCAATTTATCCGCCTCCAGGTAGACACCCGGGCGACGGAACGGATTATCGAGATCTTTCATCAAGGCAAGCGAGTTGCCGTGCATCAGCGCCGCTATGGCGGGGCAAAGCATGGCACCGACCCCGAACATATGCCGAACGCACACCGGCGCTACGCCGAATGGACACCGGAGCGGTTCCGCCGCTGGGGCGCGGCCATAGGTCCCAATACAGAGGGGCTGGTCATCGCCATCCTGGCCAGACGGCCGCATCCGGAACAGGGGTTTCGAACCTGCCTGGGCGTACTCCGGCTGTTCAAGGACCTCGACCAAACGCGTGCCGAGGCGGTGGCGGCCCGTGCGGTCGCCTGTGAGGCGTTCACCTACAAAAGCATCGCCTCGATCATCGCCAGCAAGCTCGACCGCGCCACCACGGCTTCAAGCGAACCGCAGGCGGTGCTGACCCACGGCAATTTACGCGGCTCCAAATATTTTCATTGAAAGGATCGACAACATGCTCACCCATCCAACGCTCGACCAGTTGCAGCAGCTCGGCCTGCACGGCATGGCCAAAGGCTTTAGGGAACTTGAGTGCCAGCCGGAGGTCACCGCTCTGGCCCATGCCGAATGGCTCGCCTTGCTGCTCGACCATGAAGTGACGCTGCGGCGACAAAAACGCTTCGAGAGCCGCACCCGGGCTGCCAAACTACGGCAATCCGCCAGTATTGAGGATGTCGATTACCGCGCGCCGCGTGGCCTTGACCGGGCGTTATTCCTGAAGCTCGCCGGCTGCGACTGGATACGGGCCCGGCATAATTTGCTGATCACCGGCCCATGCGGGGTCGGCAAAAGTTGGCTCGCATGCGCCCTCGGTCAGAAAGCATGCCGCGAAGATCTCTCCACCGCCTATCATCGCATGCCGCGCCTGTTCTCCGCCCTTGCCCTGGCACGGGCCGATGGCCGCTACGCCAGAACCCTGCGTCAGATTGCCAAGGTAGACCTGCTCCTCCTCGATGATTGGGGACCGGAAACACTCAACGCTGACCAGCGCCGCGATCTGCTCGAGATCATCGATGACCGCCATGAGATGCGTTCAATCATCGTTACCAGCCAAGTACCAATCGACCGCTGGTACGAAATCATCGGCGATCCCACCATCGCCGACGCCATTCTCGATCGCCTCGTCCATAACGCCTATCGCATCGAGTTGACCGGCGACAGCCTCCGGAAAATGAAAAATCCGCCCCTCACCAACACCCCAACTTGACCCACGAAAAGGACCCGATAATCATTCATCAAGACCCAACCAAACGACGCTCAGGTGGCCGGCTTCAAATCGGAACACTGGCCGGCTTCGTTTCGGAATGGGTGGCCGGCTTCAGATTGGAATGCATGGCCGGCTTCATCGGAATACGCATTCTGCGGCGAATTTCTGGTTCGACCGTTCCGGTAATGCCGGAGATGATTCGTGACTGCGAGACAAGCCACCGTGAAGAAATACGTTGTAACGCTCAGCGACGAGGAGCGGGAACGGCTCGGCAGCTTGATCGGTACCGGGAAGCGGGCTGCGCGGCAGGTGTTGAAGGCGCGCATCCTGTTGAAAGCTGACGCATCGGATGCCGGCGCGTGCTGGAGCGACAGCGAAATCGCCGCGGCGCTGGAAACCAGCGTCGACACAGTCGCGCGGACCCGGCAGAGGCTGGTTGAGGAGGAACTCGAGGCGGCGCTGAACCGGAAGCATTCGCCAAACTCCGCCAGGAAACCGATCTTTGACGGGGCTGCGGAGGCGAAGCTGATCGCCCTGGCCTGTTCCGAACCGCCCAAAGGGCGTTCGCGCTGGTCACTGAGGTTGCTGGAGGCGAAGGTGGTTGAGCTGGAAATTGTCGATCGTGTCAGCGACAACACGATCGGACGGACGCTAAAAAAAACATTCTCAAGCCACACCTGAAGAAGCAATGGGTGATCCCACCAGACGGCAGCGCCGCGTTTGTCGCCGCCATGGAGGATGTGCTTGAAATCTACCACAAGCCGCACGATCCGGACTTTCCGCTGGTTTGCCTCGACGAGACCTCGAAGCAACTGATCGCCGAAACCCGCCGACCAATTCCGGCCAAGCCGGGAATGCCGGCACGACATGACTATGAGTACTCCCGTAATGGCACCGCCAACCTGTTCATGCTGTTTTCGCCGCTGGAAGGCTGGCGGCACGTCAAGGTAACGGATCGGCGCGCGGCAGTGGACTACGCGCAACTTCTCAAAGAGTTGTCTGACACGCACTTTCCCGAGGCGCAGAAGATCAGGCTCGTGCAGGACAATCTCAACACTCACAAGCCAGCCTCACTCTACGAGGCTTTCCCCGCTGCCGAGGCTCGTCGGTTGGTCGAACGATTTGAGTGGCATTACACCCCGAAACACGGGAGCTGGCTAAACATGGCTGAATCCGAGCTCAGCGTTCTGTCCTCGCAGTGTCTCGACCGGCGGATCCCCGACAAGCAGGCTCTGGTTGACGAGGTCGCCGCTTGGCAGGACAGCCGCAACCAGAACCATGCGAAGGCGGACTGGCAGTTCACCACCGCACAAGCTCGCGTTAAACTGAAAAGGCTGTACCCCGCATTATGAGCGACTCGCGGCACTAGTTACCGCAACGGGGGAGCTATTTCTGGGCTTCTCCTGAGGATTGCTTTTGGCATTCTTCGGGTACAGGGGTAGGTCCCACCGGACAATCAGAGGGACGGGTTGAGTTCCAGACAGCAATAAGTTTGCAGTAGTTCTTCTTCCACCATTTTTGGATATTGTGATCAAACTTCTCAAGCCCTTTTATTTTTGGCAATCTTTTGCCGTCGGCGATACTAAAGCTTGCATTCTCTCCTGCATATTTGACGTGGAAGTGCGGAGGGGGATGTTCATCGGCCTGAATAATGACCAACATCTTATTGACGTTTGCGACGAGCTCTTCATCAAGACGTCGCAGCCCACGGTCGTCGATCGGCCCTTGATGGAAGCTTTCCTCCAGCTCTTCGATAAGATCTTCGGGAATAGATATTTTAACCAGCGTCATCGTTCTAATCTGTTTTAAAATTTGACGTAGAATTGGTGGTTAGATGCAGACTTCTTCTCGGGTCGGATGCCATCTCGCGCTGCGCTCATCTCATCAAAAAATAGACGACCCGCTCTGAGGCGCGCCCCTTTAGAAAAGGATTCCCACACCTCGGATTTGAACAAATCTCTAAGCCGAAAGCGCGCCTTGCTCGGCTGTTTCGCCGCCAGCTTCTTGGCTCGGCGCGCGATCTCAGCAGCCTCCATGCTGTCATCCAGCACGCCGCATTTTTGAAGAAACAGTGCGGAGATACTCGGCATCCCAGACGCTTTGCGCGCCGCAACTAGCTTATCGTACGTCGGCTGATCGACAGATGTCCGGATCGTGGGCATATCACATAACCCCTAATAACATGTGTACGTATGATATTGAATGGCGCCATGATATGTCAAGCGAGGTCGCGGCCCTCCCTCGGTGCTGGAACCATCAACCCCGCCCCCCGGCGGGTTTTGTCTGCTCAGTAAAGATAGGCTAAGGCGAAAACTCCTCGAAGACAGCCGAAGCGCCCGACAAATATGGGGGGAACCCGCCACTGACCATAGTTTCGCTGCCACCTAATTTCCTGCGAGCCTTTGCAGGCTGCTGTACCGGATCATGCGGCGTTTACCGATTTTGATAGTTTCCAGAGTACCATTATTAATGAGTTCGTAGATGCGTGTGTGGCTGACCCCAATAAGCCGGCGGGCCTCTTTGATGGATACCAGCATAGGGGCTGGTGATTGGACGGCCGCGACCGGCGGCATGGATGTTGGGGATGGAGGTGGTACTGCTTCGGGAGGCTGATGTGGCTGGTTCGCTATATCTTCGAGAAGATCAAGAATTTGCCGCAGGTGGGAAAATACCTCGCGGATGCGTGGATCGCCGCGCCTCATTTGCCGCCGTTGAAAATCTCCCGTTCCACGCATATCATAAGTATGCGTCGAGCTGACGTTCAACGGCAACTCTGCCAGGTGCTCGTGGCAGAGGAATCCGAGCTGGGCAGCGCCTTCCTGTGTGCCGACCTTGGTATCACCCCTGAAGTGCGCGAGGATCACGCCGCCTATATCGGCTCATGGCTCAAGGTGCTGAAGGACGATAAGCGCCTGATCTTCTCGGCTGCCAGCCAGGCACAGCGTGCGACTGACTATCTGCATAGTCTCCAGCCCCGCCAGGTCGCGGCAAAGGAGGAGGGGGCCGCCGCATAGGCGGCCCCTTCCTCAACATACAGACGATTGCCTCCTGCGTGCCCTGGGTTTTCTGCTCTTGGGGGGGGGCGCCGCAGAGGCATCCCCCCGGTTTAGCCGGTGGTACTGGGGACCCATCGCGCCACGCAGGTGCATCACGCTCGGCCATAAATCCTCCCCGAACATCTGCGCGAACCAATCAACAGGGCTTGGGAAGGTGGCGCGTTGTGGCCGGTGATCTTTGCGCAAATCGAAAAGACGGTAGGCTACAAAATTAGCGCGCCAACGATCAGATCGTTTTTCAAAAATGAAGCGGTCAAAGATAAGGATCAGGAAAGGGCCGAGAAAAACGGCGAGATGGGCTTTGATCTGTCACAAAAGACCGCGCCAAATCCAGGCGATTAAATACACAATCGGCGCATGGGGCCTGTTACGCAGTAACGTTTGGTGCTGCGTAACACCGTTACTGCGTAACACCGTTACTGCGTAACAAATCAGATCAAATCCGAGATCACACTCAGATCAACGCCGTTGTCCAAATACCGCTGCATACGATCATGCATGGATTCCCGCTCAGGCTCCGGGTTTGGATTAGGCCGCGCTTCCATATAACGTTTCAATTCCTCGACCTCTTTCAAACAACTGATCTCCGAATCATCGCGGTCTAAAATCAACCGTTCCAATGCGCGCGTCTGGGTCGTCCCCCAGTTCGCAGCCAACCGCCGCAGCGCCTCCGAAACGCCGGGTCTCAAGATCAAGTTGATCCGGTCGCTCCGCGCATGCCGCTCCCGATATTCCTTCTGTCTCTCGGCACCGCTCTTAGCCACAATCCACCTCAAATAATTACGCAGTAACACTGTTAGCGGACGTTACTGCGTAACGTCAACGATTTCGTTAGAGCGCTAATACCTTTGCGCAAAGGTGTTGACAGGTCGAACGATGGCTTCATTCGACCCAAGTAGTGCGGAGTTCGCAAGCTCGTCCTTAAAGCAGTCGTAGCCGGGGCTGGTCGGTAGGCGGTTCAGCGCCCATCCCAGTCATTCGGGGACACCGGTTGGTTCCGAATCAGTCATTGCGGGTAGTGGGCATCGGACGCCCAGGGCCGTGGGCAGGTTGCTAGGAAAGGACACCGCAAGGCATAGCTGACCGCTCTCCCGAATGCCTTATCGTAGGATAGGTGGCTCCCGATTTGTGGTTGCATTACGATGCGCTATAGGAACCTTAAGTAAATACTGTCTGGACGGTCATGGAACAAATAATCGCGGAACATCTGTCTCAAATTTTAAGCTTTGCTGCCGGCGTGCTCAGTGGGTCTTTTGTTACATTTAAACTTGCTCGTAATACCGCGGCGCGAGGGGGATCAGTCATAGACCAAAGCCGCGCTCAGGCAGGTGGAGACATTGTTGGTGGTAGCAAGACGAACGGCACCCATTAAGGCTAATTGTTCTGAAATTTTCCCTCACGATGCTCCCCAAAGTCAACCAAAGCGGTGCTTCTGCAGCTGGGGACATGTCCGCTGGGGATATGATCAAGCCTACTATCAATATAAATCTACCTCAGCCTCAGCCAACCGGTATCGTTGCTGAATTGCTATGCAAACTACAGACGGAAGTCGAGAAAAATTCGGAGATTTGTACAACGGTCGAAAACCTACAATTTTTCTACGAGAAGACAGCCGTAGACGGTGTTGCCGGCTTAGAAAATAAATTGAAAGCGGCAGGGCGGGAATCGGAGTATATTTTAGCGCTAAGAAAAAAAGAACATTTCGTAAAATTATTGGAAAAATGGTCAAAGTATGCTTCTGCGCAAGAAATTTTTGCCTATTTGCTGGCTGATGTTGAGCATCAATTCTCAATGCACGTCTACCCGAAATTGGACGAACTTGATGGTGAAAGCGTCAATAAAATTGTAGACGAATTGATTGTTCAACCGACTATCATAGCTTGTGGTACAACAATCTTTACACTTAATGCTTCTGTTGTCATGGGGATGTTGTACTGGCTGGCAGAGCAGTGCTTTGTAAGGTGGCACCGATGATCCAGTTGTCATACCAGCAAGAGCTCGACCCTTATCATACGATGTTCAGACTGGCACGACTTATCGAAATACTTCGCATGGGCCCGTTGTCTCGAGATAAAGTACGTATTTTAGATTTCTACCTGCTTTTTCCATTTAGGATTTCTGATATTCGCCTCAGCCGATCGCATAGAAAATTCAAAAAGCTCGGGAAAATTTACGGAAGTACGGTGCCATATGCTGCTCAGCCGGCAGACAGGATAATGTTCACACGTATGGAGCCCATACAGAATGCTGCATTGCAAACCCTGACATTTCAGAAAGTTTTTGATGAAGAAGAATTGATATACGGGCGCGTAAGTCTGATTGCGCACGCCTTGCCTGAAAGCATTGTGGAACGCATTTCCGTTCTTAACAAGAAGGAAGCGGATCTTATGGAGTTTCTTACCGCGTTGGCGGCAGGATATGAAATGATAGGCGAAAATGGACTCAAGGCTCGAACGGGCTTGATGGAGTCACGCTATGATGCTGTATGATCCATGTATTATGGTTGCGCGCGTTATCGTTGAGCGTGACGCGACGCCTGTATTTGATGAGCGTTTTCATGCTGGCGTTAACATCATCAGGGGGGAGAATTCATCCGGTAAGTCCTCCATACTGAATTTTATATTTTACGGTTTGGGTGGAGATTTATACGAGTGGAGCGACGCAGCGCAGCTTTGCTCTCGCGTTACTTTGGAAGTCCAGTTGAATGGCAAGATCGCAACCCTCAGTCGCGAGGTATCCTTGGAGCGTGGCCAGCCTATGGACATCTTTGGTGGCGATTACGAGGCTTCTAAGGTTGTCGCACGAGATGAATGGATCCGCTGTCCCTACGCTCGATATCAAACAAAAGAGAGTTTTTCGCAAGTTTTGTTCCGCCTTCTAGGAATTCCAGAAGTCGCAAATGAGGCTTCAGGAAGCCTGACGATAAATCAAATTCTTCGTCTCCTATACGCGGACCAGCTTAGTCCAGTCGAAAACTTATTTAAATTTGACAGGCTATATGACTCTCCCCTCATTCGCGATGCCGTGGGGCGCCTTCTTGCTGGTGCTTACGATAGCGAGCTTTATCAAAATGAAATAGCTCGACGCGCGGCACGACGTCAATTTGATGAGATCAATGGAGAGCTGAGGAATTTATATAGGGCATTTGGGAAGGCTGGTGAAGGATTGACGCTCGATTGGGTGGAGGCAGAAGGAACACGTTTAAATCAATACAAGAATGAATTGCAGAAAGGTTTAGAGATCGCAGAGAGGGACTATTTTGCTCGAAAGGATCAAGAAACGCTGACGCTAAGCGGTCAGGAAGATGAATATAACATTGTTCAAAATTTGCAGGCCGAGCTTTTGGAAGCTACCCGAGAGAGAGACGCCTTGCTGTTGGAAATTGCCGATTTAGGTAAGTTTATCGAAAATTTGAAGCAAAAGCTGCAAGCACTCGCTAACTCAGCGCTCGCTTCGAGCGCCTTTGGTGAGATCCGTTTCTCAAGTTGTCCTGCGTGCTATTCGCCTGTAGACCAGTCAATTGCGGATCATACATGTTATCTTTGCAAATCTCCACATGGTTCTGAGCGCGCGCACAATCGGTTGGCCTCTTTGGTAAATGATACAGCGTTGCAGTTGCATCAATCTGAGATGCTGCAAAAAATTAGAGAGGAGGAAGCTCCAAAGTGGACGTCGAAAGTTGAAGAGATTCGCTCGCGATGGTCTTCTGCCTCTGCGCGCCTTGCGGCTCTTCAACGGTTGCCGTCCAGTGAAATTATCGTTCGTATTCGTGATTTGAATCGTTCTATTGGATATGTCGAGCGGCAAATCGAAAATAACGAGCACAGAAAAATTTTGGTTAAAGAGTTCGATGAACTTTCTAATAAAAAATCCGGTTTGAATAAAGAAATGACGAGGCTTGAAACCAGGAATGAGGCTCTCCGTGCCTCGCAAGTCGAAAGAGTAGCAAAGGCGTACACGGCAATTAGCGATGAAATAAAAGACCTTCTACGACACGATTTGCGGCGCCAGGATGCGTTTGAAAATCCCCAATCAGTCGAATTTGATTTCGCAACAAACAGAATCGGCGTCGACGGACAAACGTATTTTTCTGCTAGCTCTAGGGTAGTATTGAAAACAAGTTTCTTCATCGGATTCTTGGTCGCAGGATTAAAGCATCAGTTCTTTCGACATCCTCGATTCTGCATAATTGATACGATTGAAGATAAAGGAATGGAGCCTCAGCGTAGCCATAATCTGCAAATGCAAATTGCTCGTGTATCTCAAGCAAGCAAGGTTCAGCATCAAATAATATTTGCGACCACCATGATCGCGCCCGACTTGGACGATGAGAAGTTTACGGTTGGAAAGTTTTCGACGCGCGATGATCCGACGCTTGAAATCGGCGTGATCTGAGATACCTGTCGAAATGCCGAATGTCCGCTATCTCGAGTTTTGATTTTTAAGCGGGCCGGCAGCTTCTCTATCGCGGCATTCGTCAAGCTCAATCTTTCTTACTTCATTTCACTTTTCTCCGGCGCGCGGTTCAGCGCTGGCAGATAGTGTTCCAGGGGGCTCTCGCTTCTCTTCGAGGTCGGCACTCGGCCGCCTCATGATGGGATTAGAAGAATGGGGTGGTTCAATCTTTCGGGCGGCCTTGCCAACTTTGGTTGACAGGTTAAAGCAGCGACTTCGCCGCTTCGTAAAGCATCGTGCGCACGTGCGCCGACGGCTCTGGAGTGCAAAAAGCGCTCGGGTTGATCGATGCTGGCCCGGTAGGCCAACGCAACGACCACGCCGACGCCCGGCGCGGTCATCAATCGTCGGCAAACTGGATCATGGCGCACGTGTATCCAAAAGCATTTTGTGGAGAACGGTAGATTGTTGACGCAAGACCCGCCGGACGGCGAGCAGTGGTTCGACGATCAGCGCGAGCGTGGGAGAGCCCGTGACCAGTTCGCGGATACGTGCCTCAAACTTGCCCGAGCTCACCACGCCGACCTTAAGGCCGAAATTGCGCAGCGCGATACACCATCTATCGGCCCGTTTCGGCCGTACTCTGGACGAGACAGAAGCTCCTATAGCGGACATTTTCTGCCCTCTATCGAGAGTGGACGAGGGATGCGCCCAAAATATGGGGGAAACAGAAAAAAGTATGACACCCGTCAAAAATTGGGGGGGTGGCGCGACTAACCTTGGCTCACCGGATATTCCAAGAGGCGAGGAAAGAAATGGACGACATGCCAAGTACAATCCCAGAGGTTGAGGACGGCAAGGGCAAGCTGAAGGAAGCCCAGAAGCCGACCTGGGCTGCATTCTGCAACTGGGCACGACAACCCGCGAGTCGAGGCTTTGTTGTCGGCGCTGCATCGGTCGCCGTAGCGATCGTGTTGGGGCATTCCAGCAGAAGGCCGCCGATACTCTACTGAGGTAAGCTCATTGTTGGGGAGCAGAATGCTCCACAGGGACAAAGGAGGTCGTCATGTTTCGTTTCGTCGGATGGTTTGCCGTCACGGGCTTTGCCCTTTACGGCCTGAGAGAGTTCATTGACCGCCATGTTGTGGCTAAAAAAACTAGCCCCCGGTAGAAGTAAGACGTGGGATGCCACGAAGAATCAGCATCTCTTGGTGGTTGTAGGCGGCCGTGATATCTAACCGTCGGTTTATGTCCCTGTAATGATGAGGCGGTTCATGGCGCAACCACTGTCCGACGACGCGCGACCGCGCGACAGGTTGCTGACGCTGTACCAACGCCTCACCATGGATGGCCGTCCCCATTTTCAGAGCGATCTGGCCCGAGACTTGGGCTGCTCGCCACAAACCGTCGTTCGGCTCATTGAGGTGGTCGAACAACACCTCGGTAAGAACGCCGAAATTGAGCGGGGGCTGGACGGGCGGCGGCGCTTTTATCGTCTTCGAACGCAGGCAGAGGAAAAGGGCCTCGGGTATTCGTACGAGGAGCTGCGATGGCTGGCGATCGGCCGCGACCTTGCGGCGCCAATTCTTCCCGTTGGCGTCGTCGAGCGCATTGATCGCACCCTGGCGTCGCTGGCCCTGCATTTAGGGGAAGCCAACGGTGGGGTTGCCACAGGGGCGCCGATCAGCTTCCACGGCAAGGGGTATATCGACTACACGCCCCATCTGCCAACTATCTCCACATTGCGCCAGGCCATTGCTAAACGTCAGGTTTGCCGGGTCTCGTACATGCCGGCGGGCGAGCAGTCCGCCCGCACCTATCGATACGCACCAGGCCATATTCTCGTCATGAGCGGCACGCTCTATGTCCAGGGGTATCGGCTCGGAGATGGCTCTCTCCTCAAAGAGCGCGCCACCACTTTCTCCTTGCATCGCATCGCGGCAATCAATCCAGCCGAAGAATATTTCAGCTTCGACGCGGCCGATGCTGAAGCCCATCGCTTCGGTCTGAATTGGCACGCTCCTAAACGCACTCATGTCCATATCGACTCCCAGGCCGCCGATTACGTCCGAGACCGTATTTGGAGTGATGACCAAACCGTCAAAGAACTGGGTGACGGCAGTATTGAACTCTCTGTCACGACTACGAGCGAAAAAGAACTGAATGCCTGGGTCTGGAGCTTCGGCGGCCTAGCGCGGATTATTCAACCCAAACCACATGCGCACGAGAAATAACATGGCGGACGACATTGAAATCCGGATCATCTCTTTTGACCAGGCAGACGACATCACAGCTGCGATCCGCCGCCGCGAGACTTTTGAAGTCGGCGGTTGTCACGGGCGAATGTCTGAGGCTGTCCAGTTTGTGGAGCGGGCCATCGGGGGCGAGGGGCTGAGGTCTCGGGTCTATACAAAGGGCCGGTACGCGGCGATGGCTCCTGCCTTGATCGGCTCCCCAATTGGAGTTTTTGCCGCTATTGGTATGGCGGCTCACCATATTGCGACGTGGGATCCCGATTATGAGATTATGAAGCGGCCAATCGATAAAATGCTGCGGGTGTCATATGTGAAAGACACGCCCGACTTGACCGTGAAAGCCGCGGACGTGGTCTCTGATGCTGCGGCAGCTGTCGGGCAAGGCGTCACGGACACGGCAGGTGCGGTTGCTTCTGCAGTGTCTGATGCTGCTGCAGCCGTCGGGCAAGGAGTCACGGACTCGGCAAGTTCGGTTGCTTCCGTAGTGAAGGACAATCCTAGTGCCGTCGCGCTTGGAGCTGTTGTTGGTGTTGCGGCGGTTGCGGCAGCCCCCTTCACCGGCGGAGGTTCTGTGCTCGGAGGGGCTGCGCTGGCAGCTTCTTTGGCCGGTACGGGTGGCATTTCCACCGGTGCTGCATTGGTTGGGGCAGGTGTCGGCGCTGCAATTTCAAACGCGCAAACGGAAAAAATAAAACATACAGCCTTTTGTGAGGGGGTCGAAAAAGAGAGGGCGGAAGCGGCTATAAAAATAGAACGACTTAGCAATATGATGGCACATGCTGCAGAGGTTTATGCCGCCCAGGCAAGGTTAAATGAATTTATTGTCAGCCTTGCCGCAGTTGGGTTCGCTATGGCGTCATGCGATGGGCCGATTTCGGAAGATGAAAAAGCATGTGTCGAGGAGTACGTGATTGGCATGTCAAAGATTGCATTGCCACAGAGCATTCGTCATCGACTTAGCCAGATTGCTAGCACGCCGCCAGATTTTGAGCGAGCGATTTTGTACGTACAGAATTTCGACCATGACATCTGGTTGCCCATTGACGGCCTGCTGGAGGTTGTTGGTGAAGCTGATGGAGACCTTAACCAAAATGAACAAGCATTTCTAAAAAAGTGGGGTGATTATAAGATCGCAGCCCTAAAAGAGGTATCTGTCCAATGAACACCCCCGTAGAGCGCTTCAAGAAAAGAAAGACTGCTTTGCAGGGAAAAGCGATCCAGAACATATCGGTTGATGGACTCCAGACGGGCATTTCGATGGGGGAGGCTGTTCATTCATTTGTTTCTTTCAGGCTTGATGATGAGGCTGAGCTAATAGCGTCTGAGGCAGACACTATGCTGGCCGAAATTCACGGCAGGATCGATGATGAGAAGTTTTCTGCTCTGATCGAGGCGTGTCAAAACGACTGCCTTCAGGCTGTCATCCGTCCGTTTGGGTTAGCGCGCGTACTATTTGTCGACAAAGAGGGCGGTCCTGTAGACACCATCCACAACGTGATGACGCAAAGCAAAGATCTCAATGGCCGTCTGAGGTTTTTAGCCGAGGAAAAGAAGACCACCGAAACCGGCCAAGTCATTACCCGACGTGAATATACTGTCGATCAAACCGGCAGGGCGACCTACCTCGATGATGGTTCGGCTGTGCCCGAAAAGGTGGTCAAGAGTTATTCAAGGCCGATTTTAGTTTTCTCCACAGACGATGAGAGGAGCAAACACGATCAAGCAATCGACAACGCCGGCAAGGTTGCAGAAAAAGTCCGCCACGAAAAAGACTACAACGCTAAAGTCGAAGAAACAAAAGGACAGCAGGCATCAGGAAAACTGGTCGATCCTCTTTCGAGAGAGGGGCGAACCTTTGATGCTGACGAAAGCGTTCATATTGATCATACGGTTCCCTGCATTGAGATCGCAAGGGATGCGCGGGTATCTCTTGCGGATATCCCAGTCCACAAGCTGGCCAATATGAGCATCAACCTGATGCCGATGAGGGAGTATGCAAACACGTCTAAAAATGGTTATCCAATAAAAATAGTTGTTGAAAGATGGGAAAAAAATATCCAGGCCATTTCCAAACTCGAAGCAATCGAATCAAGAACGGCCAAGCAGGACGCTGCACTAAAAAAGCTCAAGCAGCTCCAAGCGATGGATTTGGCCAAGCTGATGGAGGCCGATGAGACGGTAAGAAGCGAGATTTCGCGTATCGTCTATCGAGAGTATTATTTTGGGGAGAAATTTAGAGAACGCGTCATAAACACGAGCGTGTCCTCTGGGTTGAGAATGGGATTACAGCAAGCCATCGGCGTGCTGATGGAAGAGTTTGTCCGGGCAGTGTTTGCTGAGGTGAAGGATGCCTGGAAAAATGGTTTCAAGGGTTCCGTGAATGACGCATACCTGGACGCGTTGAAGGGCCGATTGATGCGAGTGGCACAACGGGTCCAATCCAAATGGAAGGATGCTGCGTCAGCGGCCCTAAATGGAGCGATCAGCGGCTTTTTATCCAATTTGGTGACCGTGATTATCAATACGTTCGCGACGACCGAGGCGCGGGTTGTCCGTATGCTGCGTGAGGGTTCCATGTCGCTCTATCGGGCGTTCAAGGTATTGGCGTTCCCGCCAGAAGGGATGTCACTCGCCCAGGCTGCCGATGCAGCATCCAAACTGTTTGCGGCTGGCCTCATCACGGGTGCGGGTATCGAGCTTGAAATGGTTCTGCAAGGCTCTTTGACCGCTTTTGTTCCACTTGTCCCATTTGCCCCATATATCTCAGCCGTCGGGGCAGGATTGGTCACAGGCCTAAGCACTGCTTTCGTAACATATATGCTTGATTATCTAGATTTTTTTGGAGTAAACGCCCAATCGCGGCATGAGTATGTTGTGGCAAAACTCAACGACATGATCTCGATCTCGCATGAGCGCGCTGAAAAGGCTGCCTCCATGTTCGGTGGCCCTTCTCTCTTGCACTTAACGTGACAATTTGACGTCAAAAATAGCTAAAGTTGGTGAATGCTAAAAACCGGCTCTGAAACCAAGAGGGGCTGGCGTCCGCATTCACTCGATATCTTCCTGAGGATAATGCCGGGGGATATGGCCTCTTCTTCAACCTATCGTCCGAGAGCTGTCAGGCAACTTACGAGGAGTATCTCCGAGCTGGGCGCCGCTATCCCCATATCCTCGTCGGCGAGGCACAGGACATCGGCCAGGAGCACCAGGCGATCCTGTCATGTGCGTCGCGAAGAAGGCGATGCAGTGCGGGCGGCGGCGCCGCCGTTTGGCGTTGCTTCAAAGAGTAATATTGCTCAGGTTGAGGACGTGGCATGAGCCATGCCATTTGATTCACAAAAAACGGATTATCCATCCGGGGCTTGCTACGGATCTTCCGTCAGCGATCAACAAGAGCCGCATCTTCCTTCCGACCTTGGCATCCACCAAGGTCTGCACTAACATTTCGCCGGCTGATCATGCGATCGGCCTGTTCGGCAGCACTGTCGGGCATGATGTTAGGCAGGTTGAGTGCAGAGTATGAGTGGCAGAAAAAAGGAAATACAGACGCGGCCAGAATTCACCGCAAGCTCGATCCACCGGATATTTAAGGAGCATGTTGTTCTCAAAACCCAAAAATCTCTTCTCCCTACCGAAACCGACAAGAATCTTCAAAATCTCGCCGTGGCGTGCAATCGCTTGCAAGAACGCTATCTTGCCGGAATAAATATAAGATCTGAGTCTAAAAAGACAAAAAGGCAAATTGAAAAATCCATTAATTTCCTCGCGGAGATACTTCCGGCCTCTTATCCAAACTACGCCAATGAGCTTAATAAGATCAGGTCTGAACGGGCGGCAGTCGTCGATAAACCGAGAATGCGTTTTCGTTCATATGCGCCAGACCGGCTGCCAAGTCTGGAAGCGCTCGATGCACTTATAAAAGCTTTACATCAGGCCCGTTCTCCAGAGATGTTGGAATCAATTTCACTCGTGCCAGGCTGCTTGGCGGCTCCAGAAGATTATGACGTCTTTGACGTGGACCTTGCAATACTGCTTCGTTCTTGGTTTGGAGACATAAAGTCGTTAGGCGTCTACAGGTTTATTGCGAAAATTAGCGAGCACATTAAGGGAAAGCCAATAGATCCAGATGATATAAGAAGAACTATCGCAAGACGCCTCAAGCGAGATGATTACTATCCTTCATTCGCATACGATTTTCTGGAAGAGGTTTTTCTTGATGAAAATCCTCTAGATCAAAGTAATTTCCCCCAGGATCCGGAGCCGCCAAGACCGCCGCGGCGAAACATGAGAACTCTCTTTGGCCGTACTCGAGGAGGCCGAGCGAGCAACTCAGGACGATGAAAGAAATTCATAAATCGATAGCACGGAACATCTATCAGCCCGTTGACCAAATTGGCTTTGGTCTAATCTCTATTGACCAATAGGGGCATCATGAAGAACTGCAACTCGCAGCCGGGCAACGGAGCGGTCGGCGTATCAGGCGGTCGAAGGCGGCTATCCCGGCTGGGCCAGCGCCCGGAGGGCGACGCGGGCGGCATTGCGCTTTCGCGTGACGTCCGGTCGCCAGCCTTACTCACGGCCGCCCTCGGCTGGAGGGGGGATCCCGGTCGTCTGGTTCAGGGTGTTGGCAAGGATGACATCACCCCGCCGGCGAATGGAACAGTCAAGTCCCCATCCTTGTCGCTAGGGGGCTGGCGGCTCATTTCCCGTGACATCGACTGCCCCGTCCAAGCTGGTAGCATGCGCCCAAGTCAGTTCTAATCCTAGGAAAGGGTTCTCATTAACCTACGTCGCAGGTGTTCATCCTCTAGCCACGCGAGGGCCGCGCCACGCAGACAACTACGAGCTCTGTAGTTTTTTGACTTTGATATAAGGTCGAACAGCGGCCGCTTTTATGTAATTCAAGGTATGGACTTCGTGTTGCTCAGCGGACGCCAGGCCAGTTCCGCGTTGGGGCGTGGAGATCTACATAACAGGTTCCAGCGTTAGTGCCGACCAGGGTGGGGCCATGCGTGATTCAGTTAAGGGCCAAGTCTATAAGATGAAGCGAACGCCATAATCGGGCACTCAACGCCAACTCGGGAGGGCTCTCGTTGCGCCGAAGGCTGCCACCTTTCTGGTCGAGCAACAGAGCTATGGAAGCCCACATTCGCCTCGGGGGGGTATTATAGGTCATTGTAAGGTTGCTCAAACCTTGTGCCGCCGTTATGCGCAACGAGTCTTATCAGTAGCCCCATCGTAAGCTTGAGTATGAACATGTTTTTCCCTTTAATAAGATGTTAAAGAGCTTTGGAACGAGTAGTGTCGAATTGTTCGAGTGGCAGCGATCCGACATAATGAAAAGGCGCCTCCCAAATAATCCCCAGTGGGCCTCGCTGGCCACGGCGAGAGGTTCACTAATTTTTTCTGGATGGGAACTAGCACACGCTGTTGTAAAGGCCGATTTTCTTGTTCCGTGGAACCTACGCTTCCTGGCCTTGGCTTCCTTTTTCAAATGCATGGTTCTGCTTGTATTTCGGGTCGTCCTCGAACTTGCGGCTGACACCCGGGGGGGCAAATGTGCTCAATGATTTCACCCAGACGAGCGTTAGCGGAAGAGTGGGGCAAGGCCTTCTCTCTCCTTTTTGCTCACCAGAAGAATTATAAGTTCGTTGGTCATCTGGCTTCAATTCCGCTGTCGCGAGCTATAAAGCATCTTCGGGTAACGCCCCGGTGGCAGACTTTCTTTTCGAGGCAGCAAATCGTGCGCGGACAATGATCCTGGAATCGAAGGCGACATTCCAACTGCCAACTAATGATCCATCTCGCATCAAATCCGTGCTCAAAAAGGCCCTTGAGGAGCAAGTCGACGGTTGGATGAACATAATCTCCCCACCGGCTAGCAAAGGCTTTGCCACTTATGCCTGCATTCGTACGTAGGAAATCAGGTGCCCTCGGCCCTTGTTTTTGTCGACCCGCCCGGGAGAGAAGGACCATATCCGATCGATCTACCTAAGTCGTGGGCGCGACGCCAGAACTACGCCGCATGGTTGGCGGCAATGGGGTTCGTTTGACTCAGCAAGGCTTCTCCGGAGCGGTGACAGGCAAAAGCCCACTGAATTTGAGTTTTTAGTGACCGAGATCGAGGGGCGATCTTACGCGTTCCAACCAATGTCGGTTTTTATGGATGATGTCTTGATCGGCATCGACACTAAAGCCTTGGCCGCGATCAGCGCGGCTCTAAGAAGGAAACGAAGATGACCTTCTCGAGTATAAAGGTATCTCTGATAGAGGGACGGCAATCGACAGACACGACAGCCCTATGAGCATCTTTCCAGACGGCACATTCTTTGGGGCAGCACAAATCGCTCGTACACGTCTGAGCCGTATCCCTCCGGTCTGAGCCGCCTAGTTTGATGGGTGTCTTGGCGTGAAGCTGCGCTCTTAAGCTAAGCTTACGAGCGGAGTTAACTACATAGCATGACCCAAGTCACAGTATTGACGGGCCGGGATCGTCGGCGGAAGTGGGATTTAGACGACCGGCATCGGATTTTGACAATGGCCTTCGCGCCGGGTGCGGTGATTGCTGACATTGCGCGGCAATTCGATATCGCCAGCAGCATGATCTACAAATGGCGGCGGCAGGCCCTGGCCACGCAGAAGGTCTCTGGTTTTGCGTCTGCGGTCATTACGGCGGATTTGGCAACTTTACCTTCGGTCCTCGTGCCATCGCCCGTGGCGCCGCAATCGGCGACTGCGATGCCGGGGGCGATCACTGTGGAATTTCCATCTGGGGTGCGGCTGACGATCGAAGCTTCGGCTTCGTCGGCGTTGGTGACAGCTGCGCTGCGGGCGTTGCAATGATCCCGGTTCCGGCCGGGGTGCGGATTTGGATCGCAACCGGTCACACGGATATGCGCCGTGGCATGCGGGGTTTGGCGTTGCAGGTGCAGGAGGGGCTGGGCAGAGACCCGCACGCCGGCGATGTTTTTGTCTTCCGTGGCCGCAGTGGTTCGCTGATTAAAGCGATTTGGCATGACGGCGTCGGCCTGTCGCTTTATACCAAACGTTTGGACCGTGGAAAATTCATCTGGCCGCAGACGGTGAGCGGGGTTGTGTCTCTGACGGCTGGACAGATGAGCTATTTACTCGAGGCGATAGACTGGCGAAATCCCCAACATACTTGGCGACCGCAGTCGGCCGGATAGACCGCAGAAAATCATTGCCATCACGCAGAAAATGATAGCCAAAACCATCGACTTTATGATTCTATCGCAGGCATGGATGCCGATCTTGCCTCCCTGCCGGACGACATTGACGCGCTGAAAGCGGCGCTCATAATCGAGCGCGCCAAGATGCGGGAGGTGGCCACCGAACGTGACGTGCGGTCGGCGGAACTTGCGGTGGCGCGCGCAAAGGCGTCGGAAGATTTGGCTCTGATCGCTCATCAAAAGCTGCGGATCGCCAAGCTGGAGCGTCAAATCTATGGTCCCCGGTCGGAGCGCTCATCTTTGCTCATCGAGCAGATGGCGCTGCAGTTTGAAGAAGCGGAGGCAAGCGCCACCGAGGATGAACTGGCCGCCGAAATCGCTGCCGCCAAGGTCACGTCTGTCGCGGGGTTTACCCGCCAGCGTCCCGAACGAAAGACCTTTCCCGAACATCTCCCCCGCGAACGTGTCGTTATCGATCCGCCGACGGCTTGTGATTGCTGCGGCGGCAAGCGGCTTCGCAAGATGGGCGAGGATGTCACCAAAACCCTCGAGTCGATCCCCCGTCAATGGAAGGTGATCGAGACCGTTCGGGAGAAGTTTACCTGCCGGGATTGCGAGAAGATCAGCCAGGCGCCGGCCCCCTTCCACGTGATCGCCAGAGGGTGGGCGGGGCCGAGCCTTCTGGCGATGATCCTGTTCGAGAAATTCGGCCAGCATCAACCGCTTAATCGCCAGGCGGAGCGCTATGCGCGTGAAGGAGTGCCGATCAGCCTCTCAACCATGGCCGATGCCGTGGGGTCGGCTTGCGCAGCGCTGGCGCCGTTGAGCAGGCGTCTTGAGTTCCATGTCCTGGCCGCTGAGCGCCTGCATGGTGATGACACGACTGTTCCGGTGCTGGCCAAAGGCAAGACCGACACCGGCCGATGTTGGGTCTATGTTCGCGACGACAAACCATTCGGTGGAACATCTCCGCCGGCGGCGATCTTTTATTACTCCCGTGATCGCAAAGGCGAGCATCCGCGGCTCCATCTGGCCGGATATAGCGGGCTCTTCCAGGCCGATGCCTTTGATGGATATCGCCAGCTCTATTTGCCGGACCGAAGTCCCGGACGCATCATTGAGGCGGCATGTTGGGTTCATGCCAGGCGCCCGTTCTTCGCCATGGCCGATCTTGATGAGAACGCGCGGCGAAAAGCTGCGGGCAAAAAAGAGATCCCCCTCTCTCCCATTGCGATCGAAATCGTGCGCCGCATCGACGCCCTGTTCGAGATCGAGCGGCCCATCAACGGCAAAACCCCTGATGAGCGCAGGGCCGTGCGCCAGATGCTGAGCAAGCCGCTCGTGGACGAGCTTCAGCTCTATATGCGCGAGCAGCGCGCCAAACTCGCCCGCGGCCACGACCTTGCCAAGGCCATTGATTATATCATCAAGCGTTGGGACGCCTTCACACTGTTCCTAGATGACGGCCGTGTCTGCTTATCGAACAATGCCGCCGAGCGCGCGTTGCGCGGCATTGCTCTGGGACGAAAATCATGGATGTTCTGCGGCTCGGACCGCGGTGGTCAGCGTGCCGCCGCCATGTACGGTCTTATCGTCACGGCCAAAATGAACGGCGTCGACCCTCAGGCTTGGCTGGCGGACGTCCTGGCGCGGATTGCCGCCCACCCTGCGCATCGCCTTGATGAGCTATTGCCTTGGAATTGGAAGCCGGCGGCATCCGCGGTTGCCGACGTCGCGGCCTGATCATGGCACCGGTCAATAAGGTCCACCACGTCTATACCATCGCGCGCATCGCTGAAATGCTCGGCGAAGATGAGGACTGGTTGGCCGACGTCGCCAATGAAATGGACCGGGAGGATGGCCTCATCTGGGTTTATGGCGCCGGTGACGAAGGCGTCATGGCATTCACCGATTTTGGGATCGAGACGCTGCAGGACCTGATCGAAATCATAAAGCCAACCCTGACCTCCTCAAGCGCTCAACCGATCCGCTATAACCCCTGCGGCCTACGGCGAATGCTTACTCTGAGCCTTCAAAATTTTCGTCTATGATAGTCAGTGAAATAGTAAGCCGCAGCCACGACCGTCTTGCCAACGCCATGTACCATTGGGCGCACGTTGCTGTTCAACACGACATCAAGAGCCACGCCAAATATGCGGCCCTGCGCAGCCGGGGGCACAGCCATGGTCGCGCACTCCGATCTGTCGCCGATCGCCTGCTCAATGTCATGTGCGCGATGCTCAAAACCTGCACCACCTTCAAAGCCGCCACTCATGCCGAAATCTGCGCTTGATAAACGGTGGGGAGTCCCCCCAAAGCCGAACGGCAGCTTTCGGCCCCAGTCCGGACAACAGCTTACATTCCGCTAAGCGTCACAGCATCCGCGCTCGAAATGTCACCTAACCGATGGTTTATTTCTGGCGCCGAAACCTCGCTCAAATTGGCGCGAGGGAAAACCTATACACCCAGCCCCTCAGCGATTATGGCCATTTCTCCAACCGTCACCCAGCGACGGCAATCTTTTGCTGCGTCAAAGTATGATAGATGCGAGAACTTGGGGTCCTGCAAGTAAGCCTCTATCACCGCGTCTGGACTGTGAGGGCTGGGTCTGATCTTCGAAGAAGCGGCTACGTTTACCCGGAAGAACGTGCCATTAGCCGCACCATGGGCGATACCAGTGCGGCCGGCGAGGACATTGAAAAGGTATGGATGTCATAGAGAAGGACCCCATTTTGAACTTCCCAAAAATCTATCGAGCCGAGATTGTGGAGCCCCACGGGCTATTTTCACACTCTTCCGGTGAAATTCCTCCATCGATTAGCTTCTGTCTGGCGCAAAAATCGTTGCGTGCTATTTCTCCAAGGTTCTCGAGTTGCCGTACTGAATTGCCAAGGCCGCCGTTTCGATCTCGAAAGCGAGTTGCCCAATGAAGTACGCCCCCCTTAAAGTTAGATCTAAGGTGCTTTAGTTGTACGCCATATAGTTGGTTGTGACATTTGTCTCTTACAAAAAAGTCTACATCAATGCGTGGGTATTGTTTCCTGTGTCGTGCTGTCGAAGTTCGAAGTCAAGTATCTCAAGGTAGGGATTGCGTCTAAGTCGTTCGATTACATATGTTTTCTGCGCGTTTGAACCTTTCGAGCTGTGCCAGTCTTTTCCAAGAGTAGACAACGCGAGTTGTTCGGCAATGGTAATTACGCCGGGTGCAATTGATCTCGTGCCGAGTTTTAAGTCTTTCGTCGACCACATCAAAGAGTTGGTCAACGACAAGTAATTCGGATTGCATGGCACGCAGCTCAGTGAAAAGTTTATCAACACCTCGCGCTTTTGCTTCCTCTAGGCCAAATGGCTCGAGCTTTCCAGGTTGAGTTTGCTCGATGATTGTGTAAACCAATATGAATAATAGTGGTTCAAGGTGGCTGAATAAAATTTGGGCGACAGGACCGATTTCGGCCGGCAAGCGCCAATGTTGAGGGAAAATTGTGAGTGCCGAGACTTCGAGCTTCTTCCTTTTCCGGTAGGGGGGTCTGCTTAGAAAGTGCTTCTTTAAGTCGCAATATAGCAATGCTGGCGGCTCTTAAAGAAGTCTCATCAAATGCCGCGCCAAACCACAATCTTCGCAAATGTCGTGACATATGCTTATTTGTAGGTTTCAAAACTAAATCTCGATCTTGGCCGCTATCGATTTTAGCGACGCCAAGTATTAACATGGCTAATTGCTCAGATAGCCATGTACTTTTGCACGCAAGAATAATATCGGTATAAGACGGCTTTCCATATGGTGTGCTTGGTATTTGTGTTAGCGCACTTTCAATTATTATTTCATCCATTTTTTCTTTTAATAAATTCAGCGGTGCGCCTTGTGTTTGGTTGCTCAGAGAGGTGGTCGAAATACCAATAGAGCGCAGGCCCTTCTTGCGATCGTGCCAAGCTTGTTCAATCCCTTGTAACGGCAGTCGTCCGCGAAGCTCCAACTGAGTGCGTCGAAGGGCTTCAATCAGCTGACATCCAAGAGGGTGGTTGCCAACGGCGGAGTTCAATAAGGAGATGTGAGACTTGTCCTTGCAGCAGAATTCGTGAGAATAGGTTAGTAAATTGCAAACCAAACTCAGCCGTCTCACGTCTCTTGTGTCAATAAAAGGTTGGCTCAAGCCATTAATCCTTAAGGTTTTCTGGAGTCCAGGACTTAGCGCTACCACAGTGTAAGGGCCCTTTAAACTCAGCCTATTCGTACTCGGGCGGCAGCGATGATCATGCCGCTGGGAGCGGCGTAAAAGCAAGACGCCCTGCTATCGCTGTTAGCGGAAAGTCCCGCAAACTTCGGAGTGACTGGAGACGGCAAGATCTGCTAGTGGGCGGGCGGCTTATGTCTACTTTTCGCCTCTCTAACCCGAGGACGGACGGTCCGCGCTCGCGCCGGACCGGCAGCGGGCCGAATGCCTGGTTTCCCGGTGCGGTGCCCGAAAGCAGACAGTGCTCTTCCCACCAATCTCGGTCATCAACCCGGCTTTGTTGATATGGCAGCTTCCGGACGCCCGATCAGGCCGTCCGGATGACAAGGATGGGCGTCAAGCGGACATTTGCAAGGGGCGGTTCCTTCAACCAGTGAGCGCCGTGTGTAGCGGCCTCTTCAGATTTCTGCAGGCGACGCCGAGCATGCGCTCGACCTGCGCGCGCTCGTGTCCTCATTGTTATTCCACGGACTCTTTGCGCCGGTTCACCAAGAAAACCTGCGGCTGCCCCTCCTAGGCTGGCCATCGCAATAGCCTCCCGCCGCCTCCACGAGCGGTGTCTACAATAAGGTCTTAGTTGCCAAGGGCGCCTGTCTAGCTCACCGAACGGTAACGCCGGCGATCACCGTCGCCTATTCATAAATGCTTGTTCCAACATTTTTTCCGGACTTTGCCGATAACCTTTAAAGTCCATCTAGTGCACCATTATCTGAGTGTGGTTCGTTGCCGGCGTTGAACAACATTGGCGGAATCAGTTAGATGGAACACGCAAAAAACCGGCAAAAAAGCCACCTCAACGAGATGGTGCTACACGACGTCTACGACGTTCCGACGTTCTGCGCTCGGCACTCGATCAGCAGAGCATTCTTCTATGTTCTTTTGCGCCGAGGGCATGGACCACAGGTGATGAAAGTTGGCAACCGCACACTAATTTCTGCCAATTCGGCCGCGGCGTGGAGGCAGCGTATGGAGCAGGCTCGAGAAGCGTAGGAAGCTAAGACACCTGACGCATAGGTTGCACCAGCGGGGAGCGGCAGCCTTCGGCGGAACAGGGCGCTCTCTCGCGGATCATTGGCGGAATTGCAGCGGCTTAATCTCTTTTAGCAACGGACTAGTTGCGGATAGCTAGCAGTAATAAGCGGATTATTGGCGGATATGGAAATCAACATGCCCAACATGAAAAATGCAGTTCAAAAAGCCAAAGACGCTGCATTAAATCGCAATCCATCCGAGACCTTCTTTCAAGAAGTTTATGCGGCGCTTGATGAAATTCTAGCCGCCCGTGAAATGGGGGTTAGCTTGACGGCAATAGCCGCTGAAGCGGGGGTGTCAGTTAAGCGTCTAAGTGAGGCAGTAAACCGCGCTCAGAGGCGACGTGCTGGCCTTACTAACCGAGGTAGCGCTCGCAAGAATGCAGTGGGTCCACGCACGCTTCTGTCGCCCCGAGCCAGCGAGCTGTCCGCGCAGTCTCTGCTTTCAGACCCTCAGTCGTTACCTGAAGTGACGCGCCCATCTAATCCTTTATCCCTTCTACCTTCCAGTCTATCGGCACTCACTCCGGCGATTGGAAAACGATTTATCTCTCCAAAGAGCCGTGACCGCCTGGTCTCGCGGGCGAATAATGCAGGTGTCGGGCAGGGTGCCGTAGAACAAGCGAAAGCTGAGCAAGCGGCGATAGAAGGTGGGCGCCAAAAACAACATAGAGACAGGAGAAATGAATAAAATAACAAAATAGAACGGTAATGCTCTGGATAGGCGGAGGAGCGTCGTCCACTTTCATGAATTGGCAACTGCATAGAAAAGTTAAAGGGACTGAATATGACTAAGAATGCAACAACCAAACACACTACAACCAACGCCGGCAGTATCAGAGACGCTCTAAATGCGTCAACATCGCTTGCTGGCCGGATTATCTACATTATCGATGGCGGCAAAGGTGGCGTTGGCAAAAGCATCGTTGCGACGGTGGTCGCCGATCGCTATGTTTCTTGTGGTCATGCTCAAGGTCTGCTCGTAGTTGAGGGCGACGTCACTAATGGTGATGTAGCGCGACGTTTTGAATCAACTGGTTCCTCAACAGCCTATTCCGATTTGCGGATTGGCGATGAATGGCTGCCAACCTTCGACTTTATCCAGAAATCAAATGCTCCTCGTGTGGTGGTATCTACGCCGGCTACGGCAGACATCGGAGATCGCGCACCCACCTTGAGCGCAGTAGCAAATGAACTCGGGTACGAGCTAGTTACGATTTTCGTGATGGGAAAAACTCCCGACAGCATCGAGCTTCTCATGGATTTATACACAAGCGGCGCGGTGTCTGCCAGCAAGTCCTTCGTCGTGGTGCTCAATGAGTTTTTTGGAAAAGCTAACACATTTCGACGCTGGGATGAAAGTGAAGCAAAGCAGATCCTAACGAAAGATCCACGATGCAAGGGGATCATCATCCTTCCGGAGTTATTCTATTCGGCCGAGGACGTTTTGCTGGCTGCGCCGGACTATTCTCCAAGTCAGATCATTGCCAGTGGGCAGCTTACGGTCGCGACCAGAGTTGAGTTGCAGACCTGGCTTGCACGGCTTTGGTTGGAGATTGATAAGATTGAGAAGTCGCTGTTGATGACTTCATCTCGGGAATCGGAAGATGTCTGAGCAGATGGGGTCAGACCTAACAAGTAGAATGGTGGTCGCAACCGCCATTCGTGCCGCCTTGATCGACAAGGGGGTTATGAAAGAAGATCCTGCCTTCCTTGTGCTCGAATGCATGGAGTATTCCCTACGAGCGCTTGAGGAGATTCCGAGGGCCCTTGAAGAGGCCACCGCAAAGCGGCTGTCTATTCTCGATACTCAGATAAAAGCCTCCGCAATTGCGGCTAAAGAGATGCAAGCCAAAAATGCGGTGGCGTTGGACCAGCAGATCACGCGGGCAGCAACGAATGCTGTGAGCAATGCTGCTCGATTGAGTTACGAAAGCGCGCGGGACCAGATCAAAGCGAGAAGTAACAATATGTCTATTGTTGGGTTCACGGTTGGTGCTGTGGTTTTGCTTTTTAGCGAGGGCCTTTGTTATCGATTAGGCGAGGCTGCAGCTACAGCGGGGCACCCTTTCCAGGCAACTGGCCTTTTGAAGTCAAGTGCAACAGATACTTAGCGCGCCAATTGGGCTCGCGATTGCACCAGCCTTGATTACCGGAGTTGTGACGGTGATCTTTAGCCTTATGTGAATTTCTGAGTCTCTAAATAACAGGCAAATACAAATGAAAACGAAATCGCCGAAACAGGTAAAGTCCGCCGCCGAAAATTTGGACCTATCCTACGGCGCAAAGCCGCAGCAGCATAATGCTCTGTTCAATTCTGCCCTCGGAGGGGTTGTCGGTCTTGGAGTTGGCTTGGCTGTAGGCGGCCTCACGTATGATATTCTAAATATGATTGACCCAGCAATTGGCCAGAGTGCCATTTCTATATCGGTAAAAAGCCTAAGTGCAATTTGGAAGTTGGCTGGCCAAATCATTCATCACGAGTTTCCGTCATTTGAGTGGCAATATTTCCCGCTGACAGGCGCTACAATCGGTACGATCGTCGGCGGTATCGCAGGTTTAGAGCTAGGCCGGACAAAAGGTGAAAGACATATTTATGGCCCGCGCCTAGTTGCATCGAATAAAATTCCAAGGATGCCACGCGACGAAACGCCTGGTATCAGGGTTGGACCAATCACGCTCAGCCGATCTCAAGAGACTGAGGGTATACTCACAGTTGCTAAGCCAAAGGGCGGCAAGACGGTTTTGATGACGCAAATTCTGGAACAGCTTGTCGTGCGCGGAGATCGCATTATCATTGTCGATTTTAAAGGGGATTACCGTATGCGGTTTCCTGGCGCCACTTTCATCGCACCATGGAACTCCAAAAGCTTCCGTTATCAACTTGGAAACGATGTTCGTACAAGAAGTGGAGCGGTAGCGTTTGCTGAAGCGCTAATCCCGATGTCTGATGATCCATTGTGGGCAACGGCAGCGCGCGGTGTCTTGGAGGGTATCATTATCAGCCTTCAGGAGGAATTTGGCAATAAGTGGGGATGGGCGTTGCTTGCGGAACGACTAAAGCTAACTGGCTCGGAACCTGGAATTCTCCTCGCGGCGATTATCAAGCATCGTCCGCTGATCGCAGGTCAGTTAAAGGGTATGGCCGATGAGACTCGCTCGAGCATCTATTTAAACCTTGCCGCATTTGGCGAGAGTATCGGCGACCTTGCCGAAGATGAAAAACGGCTTGGGAAAAAATGGTGGAGTGTTGCAGATTGGCTTTCAGGTAAAACACCCGTTGTCATTATTGGGTGGTCGGCCAGTCAGGAGGCTCTATCAAAACGGGTTGTTCTTCCTGTTTTACAAATGGCGATCCAGGGTCTTCTCGATGATTCGTTCCCGGAGCGCTCGCCGGAGGAACCTGGCTTCTGGTTTGTCATTGACGAAGCTGGCCAACTAGGAGAAATTCCTAGCTTCGTTGCTGCCTGGACGGCCATTCGGTCGAAAGGTGGTCGAATGGTGGCTGGGTTTCAAACTTTTGGACAGATCTCTGAAGTTTATGGACCAGCCAGCCGGGCAATTACTGGTTGCGATACCCGTATAATTGGAAAATTAAATGATGCAGACGATCAAGAGGATGCAAGCCGTATGGCTGGGATGCGTCTTGTTGAACAACTCGCTGTGAGTGCCACGACTGATGGTGGTCGAACTGAATCATGGTCGGCGGTAGAGGAGGCAGTCTATCGAAAGGAACGGTTTTCATGCTTGGGCAAAGTCGCTGGTGGAGTAAAAATGGCATATATTGGTCGTAATGTTGTTTCTGAAATTATTGTGCCATTTCCAGCAAATATTAAGAGGCAATAACACGTCGGAGCCAAAGAAGTTTATTGGTGACGACAAATAATTCAAGCTTAATATAGCCTCAGGATACTTCATGTCACATAATATTAGCACAGCATCTGAGCCTCTGAATGAATGGAGTATTCAAGCTGTATATCTTTGTTGTAGCCCGATAGAACTTGGTGCCATCGTCCACTCGGCGGCAATGGATCTCCCGACGTGTTAAATCCAACTATGCTCAAAATCGTGGTTGGTCAAAAGAACGGTGGTGGAGGTGGCAATGCGCGCGGCTGCTCGGCCAAAGCCATAATTGACTACGCGGAAGATCGCCGGGCAGAAAGATATTATGGGGAAGGTGGTAAGGCCGATTTGCTAGCCATGGGAAATGGCTGGGTGGCGCTGGGTCTGCAGCCGGGTGAGCAACCCAGTCGCAAGCAGTTGGAACATCTGTTGAATGGCTATGGCCTAGGTGGCGAAGAGGTGGCACGCATTCGCGTCGTCGGAACCCCACCTGAAATTCGTGCTGGTATTGACTTAACATTTTCTGCGCCGAAATCATTTTCGGTCATCGCGGCGCTCGCTGACCGGAAACTTAAGGCCCGCCTTCGAGAAGCCCATGCTGAAGCGGTTCATGAAGCAATTCTCTGGATAGAAGAACGCGGATACGTAACGCTGCGCAGCGGCCTTAACGGCGCTGTACGAGAGCCTGCAGCGCGACTTGCGGCCCAGGTCTACTTCCATGAGACCAGCAGAGCCATGGACCCCCAGGAACACGCCCACGCGATCATATTTAATATTGCGCAGATGGCTTCTGGGGAGTGGCGGAGAATTGACCCGGCTGATATTTTCCGAAATAAAATCGAAATCGGTGCGATCTACCGTGCAGCTCTTGCAAAACGTCTCGTGGAAATGGGTTACTCCATTGAACGTGACCGGACATCCTTCAGGATTGCGGGCGTACCTCAAAATCTTGTCGATAAATGGTCGAAAGGTGGCGATGCGATTAAAGAGAAATTGATGGAATGGGGTGCTACCGGTGGGAAGGCGGCCCAGGCTGCGGCGTATGTCGTGCGGACTGAAAAGGTGCACGCGTGCAAAGAGGAACTAAACACGCGGTGGAGGGGGGAGGTTGTCGAATTAGGTATCTCTGAAGACGAGATCGAGTCGATTGGGGGCGGGAATGGCGATTTTGCCCCATATGATGAGATTGAAGTAATCAAGGAATTGTCGTCTAAGAATGCGACATTTTCAGAGCGCGATCTTCGCAAAGCTGTCGCAATTGCAATGAATTCAGGGGCCGGTGGGCGAGGAGAAGTTCGCGCCAGTATCGACGCGATTTGGAACAATCCAGCGTTGATTGAGCTCGTAGACTATGACGGGAATACGCGCTGGACGACACAAGAGATGAGAGAGATTGAGGTCGAGCTTGTACGGAATGTTGAATGCCGGCGCGGTAAAGCAAAGCCAATCAAAGAAAAGACGATTGTCTGGGCGATTGCAGAGGCAGAGCGCATAATGGGATTTAAGTTCTCCGAGGAGCAGAGGGTTGCAATACACCATTTAATGGGGTCGAAAAACTGCGATAAGTTTGTTGAGGGGGTTGCGGGATCCGGAAAATCGACGCTCGCGCTTGCGGTGCGTCTCGGTTACGAACGCGAAGGACGGCAGGTTTTTGGAATGGCGTTGGCGTCAAAGGCAGCTAGCGGGCTTGGGGACGGAACAGGTATTGAGACCTGCACGATCGACAGTTTCCTGTATCGAATCAAGAATGGACGACTGAGCCCTAAGGCTGGTTCTATGGTGTTGATAGACGAAGCAAATATGAGCGATACGCGGCAGATTGCGAGAGTTGTCTCTGTTGCACATGAACGAGGGCTCGAAATAGGATTTATCGGCGACCGCTTGCAGCTTCAGGCCATTCAGGCTGGGTCCGCCTTTTCCTTTCTTTATGATAGGGCCAATAAAGGTGATAAGGCAGAAATCACCAAGAGCAGCAGGCAAACGGGCGTTCATGGCGAACAATGGCGAGAGTTTGTTCATGGTATCCGGTCCGGTAAGAACAAAGAGGCGTTGCGGTTCCTGGATCGATTGGGGAATTAAAAATCTCAGAAGAAGGCGAGGAAATTCAGGATGCCATAGAAGCTTTTATGAAGAACTACGACGCGGGCTATAGCGCTCGCGATAATATATTTGTCACCAACAGAAATGATATGAGGCGAGCACTCAATGACGCAGTACGCAAAAGTTCTGGGCAGGCAGATCGAGGTGACAATATCGAAATCGGCACAACCAATCGTGCCGGTGAGAGTGCTGGCACGCGGAGTATCGCGCCGGGAGATCGTATCATTACTCTTCGGAATGCACGTCTTGGAAAGATAAATATTGCTGGCGCAGATGACCATAGGAAGATTGACAACGGAGCCATCTGGACGGTTGAAGATATTAAATGCGTTGGAGATGGTGAAGCTCTGATTGCACTTTTGTCGGATGGAGGCAGGCGTATACTTATTTCAAGCGCTGAGTATAACGCATTCGATCATGGTTATGCGTTGACAACACATCAAGCCGAGGGCGTGACGTCAAAGGGTCTGATTTGTCTGCCGAGTGATATGAGCATGATGGACTTGCATAGTTGGTATGTAATGCTTAGTCGATCTCGGCTTGCCGAAAACACACACGTTATATTGCCGCAACGTGTTTTAGATGAAGCAGAGGCTGTCAATGGGATCGAGAGCGCCAAAAGAGATCGGGTATTCGATAGGCTGGATTCCTTGTTGAAGGCGGTTGAGCGGGAACGATATGATCATTTATCTCTCAGTTATGTTACGCGCGACGAATACATGCAGGGTAAGCGCGCATCGGTCCCTGCATCAACAATCTTGGACGAAGCAAAGCAGGTTCAGCAAGCTGCAAAAATTTCGGCCGAGAGTTGTGCGGTTGACGACGTTGCGGAGCGGGTAACTAGGATCCGGCGATGGAAGGTGAGGTAATCCGATGCGGAGGTCAGGGAGGTACGTATTCAAGCGCAAGCGCTCGCTCAAACGAGCAGGGATCAACAGCACCAGGCGTAACCTGAGGCGGCACTTCAGACAGATACCGGGATTTATCGAAGGCGAATACAGCAATGAATATAAGCAATAGAAGGCGATTGGTGCCTGTGGAACAAGACCCGACTGTGGAGCAGCTCATTTGGCATGAGACTTCCTTAGAGTTTGCGAGCGCGATCGCGCGTTCGGGTGTGATTTTAGCGAATGATCCTCATCATCACTGCGCTAACTTCTTTACTGATCCGTTCCCAACAAGCACCCCAGAAAATCGTGGGTTGTCTTTAGCCTTTTTGTGGTTTGGCCGGAGATCATACCGATGTGAGGCGACTAAAATACTCGAAAACGATATCTTGTTTCATATCTCTAACACGGAAAAGGGTGAATTTGATAAGAATGAATACTGGTGCAGCAGAATATATCCTAGAACAAATGGGAAATTGACGTTGTGTGGGTTGGTGTACACCCGTGAGTTTCCAAATAAGCTGACAATTAGACAGAAACTGGAGCTCCACAAGCTCAATGCGCTGGTGTCTAGGCGGCCTACCATCGACGTAGTAGCCCCATGACCTCCGGTCCGTCTCAGTCGTGATTAGGATTTAAACAAACAGAATGACTCTTCGCCGTTATCGCAGGGGGGGAGGCCCGGCCTACGGGTGGGCAGGGGCGTTGCCGCGGTGCCTGCTGTGCCGGTAGGCTTCGCGGCAGACGAGAAGGGCCAGAAGGTGTCCGTCGAGGCATTGGAGCAGACGACGGGCCATGTTTTGGGTCGATCGCAGCGCTGCTACGGCGTTGTCCAACAGGGGCGTCAGCCGCTTAGCCGCAATGAGCCTGAATATCGGCCATGCGGCATCACGTGCTCGAGCCACCCGTAAGTAGGTTGGGCTGTTCCGCAATGCGAAGATTAGCTGGGTCCCACGGCTGCCGCTGGATAAATCGAGCCAAGAGTGGAACCGCAAAGCAATACGCCCCGCGTCTGTTCCGATAGATTAAACCGCGCTCAGCCAGGGCTTGCAAGATTTGAACCGCGTGACTCGGAGTGAAGCCATTCTTAAGGATTTCCCGCGAAGCCTTAACTATCTCCGGCACGGAGAATTCATCTTCGGCTGTTGGCATTGTTGCGATTACTTGCATAAACTGCTGCTGACGGTCCGTTGCCCGGACCCAGCGCGGAGCAAAGAAATCCTGGTCGAGCTTTTCGATGATTTGCTGCATGGGGGCAGAGGGAGCGTTTCCGGACGTGATCTTTCCGATCCATGCATCAAATACCTCTTTGCCCATGAACTGGATGAAATAAGGGTATCCGCCCGAAGTTTTTACAATTGTATCAATTGTAGATGTCGAGAACCGTAACGTACTTCCCGTCAAATCCAGAGGGCGTTCGACCGCAGCGCGAGCGTCGTCGTCCAGAAGGCGGTCAAGCTGCATCACATGAAACATTCTTTCTGTGTAGGTGCGGGCTTCATTCAGTTTTGGAAGAGAGTGGGAAGGCCAGTCAGAACTAGCATAAAGTTTTTGGAGAATGTCTTCCGCTGTAACCAAGAGAAAAGATCTAATATTAGAGAAAGTGGGTATTCCTTTGTCGCAGCATGATCGGCAAGATTTTGAGCTTCGTCGTACGCGAACACAATTCCCTTAATAGGGGCGTTTTTGATTAGCTCGCTTATCGTGGTAAAGACCGCTTGGAGCTTATCAAGGACCAAACCTGGAGCGTGGTCGAACGTATTCCAGAGGTCTTCGAACTGAAGTGGCCTCGCCGTTTGAACGGGCGTCGCGTTAAATCCGAAGCCAGGTGACATGTTATTTACTGTCACGATTGGTCCTAGGAGTGCGGACAAGTCTACAATTAGGCGCCGAGCAATGCGGTCTTCAGAAAGGCTGGTGGATTCCGAAAGGTCGTTACCCGTCCAGAGCCAATTTTCGGCGTGAGCAATTGGCTTAAGCGTCTCAAGAAGGACGGTTTTACCGACGCCTCGAAGCCCCGTGACGATAGCATTTTGTGAAACAGGAGCTTGGCGTAACATGTGGCGAAAAGCATCCTGTTTCTCGTCCTGCCGGAAAGATATATAGGTTGTTGCCCTGCTCCCGGGGCGAAACGGATTTAAGGGCGGTGGTGGAACGTTTGACATCACAGAATCCTCAATTTTAGGATAAAATTAGTTCTAGGTCTAAATTTAGTCAATTGACTAAGTGCGTCTAAATAAGGCTTTTGCGCGCGAGTTCGCGATTTTTGGCCGGACATGGCAGCGCCATTCCGTTATGTATCTGCTAATGACGGGAGACAGGGGGGTGGAGGCGCCAAGGCGAACGTACCAGAAGGGGCAGGACCGGTATAAACACGTCGGCAAAAGCGGTGAGCCCGAAATCGTCTTCGATAGTCGCAATCCCAAACACTATGTCGGACTTTGCCCGCGGGGGCTTCCGGATGAGCTGCGGACAGAGCTGCTCAACGAGGCTATAGCCGATGACAACGGTGACCGCGAGCTGGATTTCCCGAAGCGCCTGCATGTCGTGCACAACGGCGCCATTTATCGCGCCGAGACGACGGATTGGGGCAAATCCTACCATGCCTTTCCCTACCGGGGAAAACTCGGGAAGTCGCTGATAACCGCGCTTGGTGAAATGGCAGAAAGAAAAGGCTCTCGACAGGAATTCGACAATTGGGTCGAAAAGCATATAGAGTTGCATGGCAAATGACAAACGGATCTATCTTTAGCTTCGATCTTAGGCGGGTAGGCAAGGCCCGGACGTCTTTGACCTATTGGCTTTCGGTGTCGGCGTGCGGCAACACGATCTGGCCTGTCCCCAATGAGCCCGAGTATCCGCTCGAAATCCAGATCGATGATCTGTCTTCGTATCTGGTCGAATTCTGGAAGCCCCTGCTGCTCCGGCAGACCTACCCGCTCGGCCTGACGCCAATCCGTCCAAGCCTGCTCATTCGCGATGTCGTGAAACGCTGGGACAGTATGCGGCAAGAGGAGATCGACGACGAGGCGGGCGAGATAAACGCCTTCGAAGAAGCTCATGATCTGTCACGGGCATTCGGCGGCCTGTTCGATTTACCGTCGCTCTGGCTAATTTGCGAAGGCGACCGGATGATCTGCGACACTGGCCGGATCATCGAGCGAGCTACCGTTCGAAAGCTTCCGGACCGCACTGACCGAGACTGGTAATGCGATTGCAGCGCATCTCATGGAGGTCGACGCCAGCAAATGGGATCGCCTGGTCGCCGCATGGCATCGTCGCGACGCCGGCGATGAGGTCAATCTCCTCTCGTGGTCGGCCAGCCTTCGCCCGGCTGTGGCCGAGACCTTGATCAAACAGGGTTTGATCAAGCCACCACGGAGCTTCGCCGATGCGGCTAATGACTATGACGAGCTACTGATTGCGGCGCGAATGGCGGGGGCCCTCCCGACCAATCAGATCGTCGAGATCCTGTCTCTTGCGCGCCGCTTCGACCATCATCCTGCAGAGCGTCTCGATACGCTATCGGTGGCTGCGATCGACCATCTGCACGGCCTCAGTCCCATGAAGCCCTTCGGCGAGGGTGAGGAGCTCGCCAGGTTCGTGCGCCACTGGTTGAAAATCGGGCCGAGCGAACCTCTCAATATCTTCGACATAGCAATTTCGCTTGGCATGGAGTTCTGACCGAGGCGGTTGGGCCGTCTACCTTCGACGGGCTCGCCATTGCCGGCGGTCGCTATGGACCTGGCGCGTTTATCAACACCAACGGCAGTCGCATTCGAGATAAGGGTGCAGTGAACTTCACTGGCGATGCTGGTGCCCGTGTAAATCTGGCGCATGAACTTTGCCATCTTCTTGTCGATCGAGAACACCCATTGAGTGCTGTCGAGGTGCTACGCAGCCGCATGCCGGGCAATGATTGAAGCCGCGCGAAGGCTTTCGCAGCAGAATCCCTGTGCCGGGGGGCGCTGCAGCCGACCGGGATCGAGCCGGATCTCCGACTTCGCACGACGAGCTAGAAGCCGTGCTCCAGGAACTTGCTGACCGCTATGGTGTCTCATTCAGCGTTGCCGCGTGGAAACTCGAGCATGGCGTCCGTGCAGAGAGACACGAGCTGTCTGCCACGCTCGACATTCTCGCCCGCTATCGTTGACAGCGCAGTAGCTCATCGAGATCCATCGGCTCAACTTTGCCATGACCTCAACGGTCGAATGTTGATGCATCCAATTGCCAAGGCGCCCAGATAGAGTGTCATCACGGCCGAGAGGAGGATGCCCATTAATACTAGTGTCATCTTATTGCTGATGGCTGCTTAGATTGCGTTGACATTTAGGATTCCCACGGCCGCAAATGTGTTTCATCCTCCTTGTTCGCGAGGAGTTTTGCATGACTGGGGTTCGCCTGATCTTAAAAGATCATCAATGGGAGCGGATGGAGCCTCATTTACCAGGCAAGAGCAGTGATCCCGGCAGGACGGTACGGATAACCGGCTGTTCATGGAAGCGGTGCTCTGGTTGGCCCGCACGGGCGCGCCGTGGCGCGATCTGCCAGCTTTTTTTGGCAACTGGAACAGCGTCTTCGTGCGCTTTTCGCGCTGGTCGAAGGACGGGGTCTGGGGCCGGCTTTTTGCCGCCATGGCGGATGCCCCTGACTTTGAATACGTCATGATCGATTTCACCATCGTCCGTACGCATCAACATGCGGCGGGCAAAAAAGGGGGCCTGAAGCTCGTGCGATCGGACGCTCGCGCGGTGGAATGAGCACCAAAATCCATGCCCTCGTCGATGCTTTGGGCAATCCGCTGCGCCTCATCCTCACGCCCGGCCAAGTCAACGACATTACCCAGGCCGAGCAACTGATCGCCGAGCTGCCCGCGGATCATATCCTGGCCGACAAGGGATATGATTCAAAGGCACTGCGTGAAACCATTGTGAACCAGGGGGCTGTGCCAGTGATCCCGCCCGAATAACATCACCACAGGTGCCCTGCGATTTCGCCCTTTACTGTGAACGAAACCTCGTCGAACGCTTCTTCCTGAAAATCAAGCACTTCAGGCGGATCGCAACACGCTACGACCAAACACCAAGGGCATTCCTGTCTATCCTATGCCTCGTCAGTGCATTTATCTGGACCAAGTGAATGTCAACGCAATCTAGGGTGGGTGTGTTCGAAACGGCGTGACCATTCGTTAGCAACCTGTCAACGGAGCACGGAACACGTCTATCTTTGTCTCCAGGCAGCGACGCAGGATAAGGTCCGTCGCGCCAACCGTGAACCAGCCTTCTGGCTTCTGATAGAAATCCAGGCCGCGCCCGATTTTCACGATCCACCCGTTGTCGAGCCGAACCTCTCGGTCGTGCATTTTGTCGCTCAACTTCACCTCTAGAACCATGTCATACTCTAGCAGGCTTTGCTTTAGTTCATCGAGCTTTTCATGAAGTCCCGCCAAGTCGGTCAGCTGGTCATAAGATGTGATAAGCGTGACGGTCCTGACGGTCGCCGCCTTGACTACAGCCTCGCAAATCGGACGAAGTTGGAAATTTGGTGCGGCAAACGGATGTATGGGTCCTCGACGACGACCGACCTGGCTCCAACGAAATAGGGGCCGAAATCGTTTCGTAGGAGTACCCGTGTCGCCGTATGAGATGGTGTAGTGACTGTTCTGCTGGCTCCGCGCGATTTTCTCCAGTCATTCCTATCAGAGGGGCGACAGGCTCCGCCAGCACCACTTCATGGAATGAGGCCTGGGCTCGTTACTAGCCCGTGTGGGCGCTACGCGCTTGACTCTGATAAGCGACGTCGGACAGGTTCAAGGGTGGCGGACACGTTGACCGTTTCGGGACAACGAACAACGACCTCCTTTACCATCCTTATTAAAAAAGGACAGGTCAATCCGAGCGAACTCGTCGTCCGGCTTTCGTTTGTTCATCTGCTCCTTCACCCGCCGGCGGCTTTCGACAGCGTAGGCGACGTACTCGTCGAATTCCTCATCCGTTGGCGGTCGGCTGGGTGAAGAATCTTCAGGAATGCGCAAAGTGTCTTCTTGATGCCTTTCTCGTCGCGACCTTCAACAGCGCGGCCCGAGCTTCAACCGCTTGCTCACCTCCTCGTATCGATTGCTCTGCTTGAGCTGATAGTGGAAGGCCTCTGCCAGGTAGTCAGTGATCAGCCCGATATCGGTCGGTCAGGAACGCGCTGCTGTTCTTCGGCATCTCCCAGCCCGGAAGATAGCAGGCGAAGCGATCCATGATTGCCAGGTCGAACTGCTCGGCAACGGCAGGAAACAGATCGTATTCCGTGGAATTGACGATCTGTTCCACTGACTGTCGATGTTGCCGACGAATGCCATGCTGGCATCGGCGATTACCTCCGCCCCGCGGGAGAAGCGGCCGTTCGCCATGTAGTCTTTCATGATCTGGATGGTGTCGGGATCCTTGACCTTGATCCCGCCGACCTCATCGAAAGCAACCGTATCCCAAAACCCCACCAGGCCGATTTTGCGGCGAGCATTGTTGTAGAACAGCACTGACTTGGTCGCCTGGCCGCCACTGATGAGCGTCGAGTAGGGTGAGAATTCGCTGAAAGAAGTAGGACTTTCCCGTGCCGCGCGGACCAAGTTCGATGAAGTTGAAATTCGGCTCCACCAGCGGCGCCAGCCTGGCGATAAAGTGAAACTTCACCCGCTGTAGACAGCTTGGTGGGTTCCAGGCCGACGGAGCGTAGAACGACGTCCATCCACTCGTCGCGGCTGAACGTCTTCTGAGCTTCTCGCATAGCTGCCAAAGTCGAATCGGCTGAGCTGGATCGGGCCGCAGGTCCTCCACATAGAAGGCATATGTTGTCAGCATCGATGTCGTTATGCGCGATGACGACCTCGGCCCAGATGCCACCCTCGAGCAGCCGGTCGTTGTCACGGTAGAACTTCTCTCCGATAGCGATGCGCTGAGACGCAAAATTCTCAAGCGACGCCCAATGCCGTTTCTCCTTCTCGACGTAGCGGACATGGACCTTGTCGATAAATTTGTGTTTGCCCTTCATGGCCACGCGAGACTGGGCGGCATTGGCCTCGTCGGGGCGGACGTAGTTCTCCTGCAGGGTGGAAAGGACGGCCTCCATGCCTTCCTGTATTTCCGCCGGGTCGTTGCTGGCGCAATAGCGGGCGAGCAGGAACTCCAGGACGAAGGTGGGGATGTTTGTGCCCTTTCTTGATCCGGTGCAGCAGGTCCTTGCGGACCACCTTGCCGTCGAATACCTCGTTCAGCTTCGTGTCGAGAGCGTCCATAACGTATGTCAGACGGCATAGTCGGTCTCCAGCTCCAGCGACGCGTACTGCGTCATTGTCACCGGGTTCAGCGCCTTCAGCGTGAACTTGCCCTCGAATTCCAGGGCCATTCGGACGGTGACCTGGACCTTGCCGCCCGGCTTCACCGTGACCGTTCCGGTGGCGACGTCCACGGCGCCGCCGCGTTTTGCCTCGCCGACGATCTCGCCCTTCTTGTCGTGCGCCTCCAGCAGGATCTCGAAGTCTCGCCGAGCGAGAACATGTTCTCGCCTTCCACGGCCAGGCTCCACCACCGGCAGCCGCGTGGTGACCCTCCTGGCTCCATTCTTGTAGGACAGATGCCAACCTTGGCGGCGGCAGCTCCGGTTGCTTCGCCTGTTTCAGTCTCACTGTGAGCACGGGGACCACCGCTTCCTGTAGCGATGCGCCGCCGTGGAAATATAGCAAGCCCCTGCGATAGGGGGCCATGCTCCGTGGGCCCGCCAGCCTGGCGAAATCGCCCCGGACGCCGGCCCTGCTCGGCAGGCATGGCGAAGTTGCCCGCATCCGGCTCGCCCTCGCCCAGCAGCGCTCGGTCATGAACGATCGATCCACATTGCCGGCGGGCTTGGCGCACACGTCACCTGCCTCGGCATGGGCGTTCAGGAAGAACCCATGGTCTGTGGCGATCACCACGTCAGAGAAGCCTGCCTGCTTCAGCTTGTGAACAGCCACACGGATGCGCCTTTAGTGACTGATGGATTAGGTTCAACGTTGTCAGCGTACCCGACGGGGCATTTTCCAGATGAGCATCGATGTCGACTGGTCCGCAGCACGAGCAGCTCAACCGTAGTCGGAGAGCTTGTGCTTTGGATCGCATGAATGTGCTCGAGCGGTGTTCTCTGCGAATCGTCGCCATAACGCGACCCGCATCACCTCCATACGGTTGGCGACTGTCGCGATCTTGACCCCGTCCAGGGTGACGCCGATACCATCTCCGTCCTTGCACGAGGCGTAGTCCGGACCTGCCCCCGGGAGCAGGCGAGGCCATGCCGACCGGCGTGACGGTGGGAAGTTGGGCGCAGGCCGCCTTTATCTCCGCCTGCTCGGTCTCGCGCGAGCTGCCTGTGCAGGGTGATGCCCAAGTTCATAACGAAGCGCGTCCACCATGATGATAGGCTACCCTGCGCCCACTCTCCTTGAGCATGGGGGCGACGACGCGTTCGAAGACGTCGGCGTTCGACAGCCGCCCCTGCGGGGGCCATCCGGTAGTTTCAAGATGCTTCGTGAAGAGGGACTGGACCTTTTCGACCAGTTTCGCGTAGCGCCTACGGCAGTGACTGACAGCATTGGACAGAGATGCGTCAGTAGGGATGTAGTCCCCGACCGCTTGTTCGAACTCGCGCTGAAGCCGATCTACGTCGCGGAGGGAACCAATATAGTACCCAATTAGGGAGTCGAGGCTGCGGCTGTTTTCCGCAAACTGGCGATCGGCGTCGTCGCAGGCTTCGACAAGATGCAAGCCGGCTTCGACCAGCCCCCATTGGGCTTGGCTCTCGCCCTTGCCGCGCCAGACTGACCCTCCGTGCCTGGAGACGATTTCGCGGGCTCCATCGATGTTGCCTGCGACCATTGCCTTCACCGCGGCGCCAAGGAAGGCCCTTTCTTCGAAAGGGAAGGTGCCCCGGTTCCCGAGATCGACTATGCCGGCGCAGCTCTCAGGCAGTTTGAGCTCGCCTTCCACGGCCTCAGCGCGGGTTATGTATTCGCTGCGCGTCGTGGAGCTGCTTCTCAGCATATCGCAAAGATGCTCCGCCAGCGGACGAGCCTCGTCCAAAGCCTTCGGGACGTTAGACAGGGCCGCAGGCAGTGCGGTAGGAAGGTTGAAAGCGAACTCGCTGAACAGCAGAAAGCGCCAGAGCTCGTCGGCAATGGGCGAGAAGTCTTGCCCTTGGTCATCAGCTTGAGGCCGAGTGACTTCTCGATCAGAGACTTTGCCTCCGGCACCCAACCGTCGTTTGCCTTGAGCTGCTCGACCTGCTTTGGCGTGGGGATGAGGAGGGCGAGGATAATTTCCCGAGCTGACTCCGCTTGCAGGCAGGTCCTTAGGGTCGGCCAGGACAGACCACCTCCGACATTATCGATCAGCGCGAACGGCGGTGATCGGTTCTCTGCGAAACAGGCGGCGGATCTCAGTGGCGTTGTCAGGCTTCGCCTTCAGGCAAATGCTCTCGTAGCCGTCGCCATCGCCGTCGGGGAACAAGGCACCACAGGCGGCGTAAACCGCGAACGGATCGATCTGCCGCTCCTCGTCGGTAAGAGGCGGTTTGGCAGGAACATATACCAGCAGCTCCTTAGGCTGGTCTGGTTTACCCAGGGAGGCCAGTGTGAGCATGGCGGTCTCACGGGCCTCGATGCCGCTTTCACCAGATCAACGATGACTGTGTTTTTGTCAGCCATCGACAAGCAGATATCGCGATAGCGCCGGTCGGGGTCGTAGACCGCCAGGACCGATGCTTTCTTTAGGCGTGGACGAAACACCTCGCCAAGGATGAAGGTGGCGATACTCATGCGTCAGCCCCTTTCTTGCGGCTGCGGGCCCTGGCGGGCTTTGCTTCCGGCTCAATATAAAGGCGTTCGAGATCGTGGGCGATGGCGAGGGACTTGTCCGTCTTGCACTTTTCGCGCACGCGGTCGGGCCAATAGGCCATCGGCCAGGTACGCCCAGTCGTAATCGCCCTTTTCCAGCTTCGTCCATGTGTCCTTCAGCACTTCTGCCAGGGCTTGTGGCGGAAGAGCGGCCAGAGTGGGCGCAGCGGTAATCTGTACGCCGTCGTCGTGATTCGGGTGATAGGTGGGGGCAATTTGCAGCAGCATATCGCGTAGTTCGGCGAGTTCGAGTTCGAGCGGCTGGAGCGCCTCGAGCCGCTTATCATCATCGCGGCTGCGGGCGCTGCCCTTGTTGCGCAGCGTGGCGGCCTCTTGCCCCACTTGTTTCAGCTTCTGGCCTTCGATGAAGTCGTTGACCGCGGTGTAGAGCGTCTGACTGGTCAAGCTGGGGTAGTAAAGGCACAGAGTGTAGCTGCCTGACTGCGTTGAGAGCGGCCAATAGATGGGCGCCTTGCGGCCGCTCTTGGAATATCTCGTCAGGTGGAAGGGGAAGAAATCGCGTTGGAGCCAACGGCGAACGTCGTAGGGAACGGGGCTGCTGACCTTAACCAAAACCTCCTCGATGAAGCGGGCAAGATCATGAGAATGGCCTTGGTCGTCGACTAAAATACCTTCGTGAGGGTATAAGAATTCGCCACCCGCAGGTAACGAGCCAGAACTCGTGGTAGGCTGGGGATCAAACGGTTCGGGCTCGGGATGGACTTCGCGATCACCGGTGGCAAGACGCCAATCGAAGCGACCAAAGGCAACGCCGACGGCCCAGGACAGCAACTCAGAAGTAGTTGTTATTGCAGTCGAGGGATCTGCAATTTCCCTTTCATCTTCATCTTCCTCAATATGTCCTTCTCCCTCGCCTGGAAGGCTTGTATTAGAAAGCTGTCCGGAAATAGAGCGATCTAGATCATTAAAGCCCCAAAGATCAAAGGCGATCTGATCAATTTTTCGAAGATTGGCAGCAATTAGGTTCTCAATATCGTCAAACTGCCCCGGGTAAATCCGCCCGGCCAACTTCGACGGCAGCCTGAAGAATACGCTTTGTTCGATGCATGATTCCTGCTGCGCCTTCGCTCGCCATATTTCTAATGCCAGGTCATACAGTTCGCGAAATCACGGTCCCGCTCACTTCGGGTATAGGTGTGGTCTTGAGAAGCCCTACCTCAAAGGACTGAGCCAGTTGCGTTCTATGTGAAACGAAATATAGAAACGCACGTGAGTTTAGGAGGGCGCATAGAGCCAGAAGCTCCTTCGGATCGTCGTCTTTTACAAAAACAGTCGCTCCCTTGTCGGCAAAAATACATCCTGCCGGGAGCACTCTTACGCTTAAACTCGAAGTTCTGCGGGGCCAGGTTAAGCCGGGGCGGAAATAGAAGCTGTGCCCGTTAAGCGCGGCGCTCCATTGAAAGCCCCAACCACGCCTGCCTCTGTATTCCGAAATAGCGGCTTTGAGCTCCCGTCCATCATTGCCCCAGTTTACCAAAAGGTAAACTGAAGAAAAAATTTGGGAGAAGCTTCCGCCCTTTTGCAAATGGCACCCATCTTGCCACTGCAGTTCCCTTTCGTGTTGCCGAAATTTCGGAAGATGGCTCTTCCCAACTCAGTCTAAGGTAACGAAAATCGTCCATTGTGGACGCGCCGCGAGAAAGTTCACGATTTTTATTGACGAATGGAGAATACCTTACGTAAGCGTTTCTTACGTTCTCGCTAAGCCAATACATAAACGAAGAGCCTGGGATCGTTTTTAGTTGATCCTCGTCAATATCGAACACGCGTGGGTTTGCGCTATCGTGCCTTATGCCGCCGATTGCATCCAAAAGGCTCAAAGACGGATCATGCAATTTCAAGAGATCGATAAAGACAGTCACTACCGCTTCTCCATTACATAGGCAGCGGCTTCAACAGCGGCGTCGTCCATAACCCCGAAACCTAAATCAGCAACCATCGAAAGGCTACATCTCCCGAGTAGTATTTTCTCGCGCCAATCCTCGAAGCTTTTTATGAATAAGCATGTTCTTGAGGTTATAGCCCCAAGTCGCCCTGCGGATCTCATGAGCAGAGACTCCTCTTTCGACGAAAATAGAAAGAAGATCGCCCTTCGAGTTGGGATATTCTTTAATCAAGAAATCCTTCGTGTTTGACGGCAAAACGCCAAATGGAGGATTCATCACCACCACGTCGAAGACCTCCCGGCACAAATCAATCAGACTTAGGCCCTGCAAAGCATCCTGCGCAAACAGGCGCCCCTGATAGGTCGACGCTGCAGCATGGGCGAAATCGCTAAGTGCTGTCCGCAGCCGCACTTCTGCCCGCTGCCACCGCTCCAAATCTTCGCCCTGGAATAGGGTGCCATGCTCGCCGAAGACTTGGCGGATGAGGCGTGGCAATTCTCGTTCCGCTTGCAGCAGTATACCTTGTTCGGGCACGCTTTTCAGTAGACTCAGGGTTTTTCGGAAAAGCTCCGCATCCAAAGGATCAAGCGCCGCCGCAAATTGCTCGCGCAGTTCCTGTTCCGCCGGTGGCGCGATGGCTGGGACAACATGGCCCCGCCCGACCGATGGCCGGTCATTAGCCTTCATGCCCATCTCGTGCCAAGCGCGTTGGGCGCGTAACCACAAAGCCAGGGAGGCGATTTGCGCGGCGCGGGGGTCGATGTCTACCCCGTAGATGTTATGATCGATGATCAGGCGCGGCACATCACGCAGAAATGCATCTTGGTCGGCATAGGTGTGGCACAGAGGCTTGAGGCCGGCCTGCGGCTGCGATGAAACATCTAGCGAAGCAGGGCCATGCTCTTGCTCCCACTCCCATGCCTCGCAGTAGATCTCCAGGAAAAGATTGAAAGCGTAGAGCCCGAAATGCATTGAACCGCAGGCTGGGTCGAGCAGCTTAATTGTGCGTGGATCGCGCAAACGCCTGGTAGGCTCAGGGGCCTCATCCGGTTTCACCAGCAGATATTGGCAGCGCTCACGCAGGCCGGTCTGGCCCCCGGTCCAATTAAACCAGAGCCGCCCCAGCGTATTGTCCACCAAAAACTCCACCACATAGCGCGGAGTAAAAAACTGGTTGCGGACCGCCAATTCACGGCTGTCGCGCGGTGCCTGACTGGCATCGCGCATAGCTTTGCGTTCTTCCTTGCTGTTGAAATACTGATAGATCCAGCCGATGGTCTCGTCCGCGGCCCATAGATGTTCGATGTCCCTGGCATTAATCAGTTCCAGCAGCGGCAGAAGCGCGGGTTCGCGCGGGAACAACCTGCCGTTAGGATAATGGCGATCGAACAGGACTGGAAGGTCGTCGCTATACAAGTCGCAAACGCTGAGCAGGAACACGCGATAGGTATCGCCTGTCTCGCCCAAGGCTGTTCCCGCGACGCGCTGTAAAGTTGGAAGGCTTTTGATTGGTAACCTCTGGCGACGGACTCAATAGGAATCCGCGGGCTTCCATCATCCGAATCGCCGCCAGCCTGTTCAGCGCAGTGAATGCTTGCTCTCGAACCATGCGGTCCAATGCTGCCTTCCGAGCTTCATCCATCTGTCCCATGGCTGAAGCTAGATAATGGTCCAGGATTTCGCGGAGGATGCGTGCCGTCTCCAGACGCCGGTCATCAAGGTGCGCCAGATTATCCAGTGCCGCGACCGCTCCCGAAGCCGGGTCGAGGCCGTAGTCCTGCTGGAATTGCTTCGTGAACTCATCGGTCAGAAGCGAACGGGCCTCGGTCACGAAGCGCTGCAGCCGTGATCGAGTTGCATCGTCAAATGCCATTCTTCACTCCCCCTTCACGACGAGGTCCAGCTCGTCATCGGACAGCTGTCGACGGAGCTCTGCCAGCATCTGTATGAGTGCATCTAGTTCCGCCAAAGTTCCGATACGGGAGGGCAGTTGGACGGTCCGCCGCCCTTTCTCCTTCTTGGACAAGGGATGGTCACCAGGGGGAGCCGGAAGCGGAGGTGGCTGGCGGCGGGCCTTGCCCTCCTTCATCACGTTGGCCTTGGTTTCGGAGATAGTAGACTCGATATCAAACTGCAGCGATAGTAACCGTTTTAGGCCAGCCATGTCGGCGGAGACCTCGATAGACAGCGTCTGGATCTCGGCGAATGTCCCCGACTGCTCCTCAACCGTCAGCGCGGTCCATTCCGGCAGGAGGGAGAGCTCACTCTCGGCGGCGCGGATGCGCTCCGACTGAGCCTGCCTCATCGCAGCGACCGCATCCGCAACGCGCCCCTCGATGGAGGTCTTGCGGGTGCTAAGGTCGGCCTTTCGCTTGAAGAATTCTTCCTGTGCCAGAATGTCCGCGACGGCTTCCAAATCATCGTGGGCGGCCTCACGTAAGTCCTTGGGAACGCCCGTACCCGGCAGCTCCTCAATCCCCCGCTCAAAATCTCGCAGGGCCTTGACGGTCTCGGCGATCCCCTGGTCGAAGGCTATTTTGGCGGTGAGCGCCCACTTCAGGCTCTCGTAAAGAGGCGATTGCTCGGCACCGAAGCGCTGCGGAGCGTCTGATGCGTCAGAAAGAAGCATATCCGCGATCTGCTGGTTTGCAGAACGCACCGTTTCCACCCCAGGAAGCCCCAGAGCCTGCAGCTTTTCCGCAAGGGGGGCGAGTTTGTGCTGGAGAGATGGAAGTAGCTTCTGCGCCGCCTTGCCGATGTCCTCTTCCAGCGGGACAACCGCCTCGCCAGAGAGATCGGTAAGGCGTTCCGCCGCGCGGGCCAGGACCTCCATAGAGGGCCTGTCGTCCCGTAGGGCGACGCCGGCCGACTTGAACGTGTTGTTCGTCTTCAGGGCCTCAATGGCCTGCTGGCCGGTGACCGTGACCTCAAGGCCGGAGACTTTGAGCTTTACCTCGCCGGCGACGAGCAGAGCCGCCACCATGTAGCGGACGGTGTCGGGGGACCAGCCGAAGGGTGCCCCGGAGAAGACGTCCAGCAGCTTCTTCCCGTCCACCATGCCCGTGCGATCGATAAAGTCCTTAATGCTCACGAGGCCCTTGTGGTCGGTTTTGACGGTCGGATTGCCACCAACTACCTGCACGAGGCTGAGCGGGTCGATCTGCGAGGTCACCGCCCGCAGGTTAGGCGCCCTGAGGAATTTCTCTGCCAGATCGGTCCCGACACGCTCGGGTGCCTCCTGGTAACGGTCGAACACCCTTTCGGCCGCCTCTGAAAGATGCTTCTTGCAGGCCGTAAGCAGGGATTGTTCGAGGCTGTTGACCGCTGTGACCTTGCCGCGGAACACGAATGAGCCTTGCGTCAGACTGCGGGTGGTCTTTTGACCGAGTTCTGACGCAAGGCGGGATGCCCGCTCAGTCTGACTCTGACAGTACTCCTTAACCTCTTGGTCGGGATCGTGTCTGTGCAACTCGACGATGCGTTGGCATCGGCAAATCTCGGCGACCAGCTCGTCGGCCTCGGGGGGACCGCCTGGCAAGTAGGTAGACGTTGTTTTCGGACGACCTGTGGCGAGATTCGTCGGTGAGGCGCGCTTTTTCGGCTTCGTAGTCGGTCGGGTCGGCAAACGTCACGACCGTCTGTATGGTCTCGCGTTCGCCTGCGAGGGACACCTGCTGGCCTACAGAGAGGTGCTTGAGCCCTGTGGTCACCGACAGCATCCCGAGGAGCCGGACACTGGGAAGCGGCTCGAAGACTTCTTTGAGAGCCTCATTGAACACGCGGCGGATATCAGGCGTGCGCGGAACCAGCTGCGAACGCTCATGCTCTACGTCGTTTAACTTTTCGCTGAAAAATCGGAGTGAGCCGTCATTCTCGCCCAGAGGTACGATAGCGTCTTTCAGAAGCAGGTCGGTAGCTTCCTTGACTTTATCCGCCGTGGAGGCCGAAGCAATACTGGGATGCATCAGGGCGGCGACGTTTTCCACCGACACCGGCAGGTTACCAAGAATTTGGAGGACCGCCACCGTCTTGCCAATGCCTTGGCAAAGCTCATCATCGGGGAACCGAATGAGGACCTTTTCTACGGCTTGGTGGATTGATTGGAAGGCGCGGCGAATGTCCTTGTCCAAGGCATCGTACAGCGTCACCGTGGTGGCGAGCCATCCGACCTCCGTTCCGCCACGGGCTTCAGCGAGCCGGCTCCTTCGACGAGATGTCCTGGATAACCTTAATTGCCGACCGGAGGCCAATGCCGCCCGTCGATTTGGCCAGGGCGCCGAGAAGGTGCAGCAGGATGTCGAAGTGCGCCGGCAGGAATGGATAGAGGTTCGTGAACGTCTCGCGGTCGAAGCCGGAGTCGTAGAATTTTGCGTCCGTCAGCTTGGTATGCTGGCGTAGCGCCTGCCATGGCGGTCGAACAGGCCGCCGAGCTCGGTCGCGCCGGCCGAAGATTTCCCTAGGAGGCGGCGGTAGCAGATCTCCTTGATGTCACTGGATTTCAGCGCGACGGTGATTGGGAAGCGGTCTTTTAGCTTGTAGAGCTCGCGGCGAGTTGATGGCTGCTCGGGTCGTCCTCCGTCAACGTCTGCTGGGCCGTGCCGACGATCCATACCTTGCCGCCCCCAAGGTCCTTCAAGTTTTGGGCAAGGCCCTGGAGGTCGAGGATCTTGGTCGTGCTGGCTGCCCACATACTGGCCGATCTCGTCAATTACGAATATGATGTGCTCTTTGCCTGACGCATCGCGCACGACTTCGATCATCTCCTGGACGCGGTCATCCATCAGGTAGACCGTGTCGCTGCTCGCAGTCGTGAACGCATGTTCTGTGCGGAACAGATTGGGGTAGAGCTTGTGAGCAAGTCGGGGGACGACGCTGTCCACGACCAGCTCGTCATTCCTGTAGTCCGCCCATTCTTCGTCGGTCTCGCTGCGGAACGCCTGCTCAAACTCTGCGTACCTACCCTCCTTACGGAGCCGGCGCTCAAGTGCCGCGACCTTCAGGTTCCTGGAATAACCGGCATACTGCAGGACCTTATAGTAGAGCACGGTGGAGACCTCGGCGAGAGAGGCCCCAGCTATTTGCTCACTTGCCAGGTCCAGCATGACCACCGCGGCGGGGAAGGTTGCGGCAAGTTTTGAGAGCAGGGCCTTAGTGGTCGGCCGGTGGAGTCTATCCTGCAGGTGGCGGATGAAGGGCTTCCCGTCGATCGTGACTCGCTCGTCGAAGGCGAGGCCGAGGTACTTCGTGAAGGAGCTCTTGCCAGAGCCGTAGAAGCCCGAGACCCACACGCCGATCTCATGGCTGGTTCCGGCCTCCATGGCAGCCTGCATTTTTTCCAAGAGCTGCTCAAGCTGCTGCTCGATGCTGTCCGTGACGATGTATTCCGAGATTTCAGCCTTCAGGCGCTGCTCCTGGGAGGCTTGATATGTAATGACCTTCTCGATTGCGCGATGAATGTCCTTGCCGGCGTCGAAGAGGGTGCGGATTTGGGTCATAGCTCTTCCTGATAGGTTCTTCTTGGAGTCAACCGCCGACATGCACAGAGCGGTAGTTGCCGTCCTCGGGGTAGAAGCCGAGGAACCTGAGCCTCGTCTTTCCAGTCCGGGAGCCCGGGTACAGGAAGACCGTGGGGACATGGAATTTGCCCTGGAGCTGTGCCTCAATCGCTCCGATCCGCATGTAAGGATGCAGGGCCTCAAGGTCGGTCACCAGCATGATTGTTGACGACTTGCCCTCGAGGGCTGCGAGCCGCTCCTCCAGCCGCGACTGGAGGCGCCCCTGAGCGGTCAGCGCATTGGCCAGCGAAGCATTCGTGCGTTCCCACGAGAGGGGATCTTTCCGGTCTGCCTCAACCCAGACCTTGCGGAGCGGGGCCTTTTTGAGGATGCTGGCGATGTGTTCGGCAATCGAGAACGTCTCGACCTGCCATGCTGCGTTCGTCAACTTGGAGGTCCAGGCAGGCATGAGGCGCTTTACCTCAAGCAGGTCGCTGGGATGAAAGATTAGATAAAAGATGGGCTCGAAGCTCGCGTGCGCGAACTCGCGGCCGACTTCTATCCGGCGGATCAACTCATCGAAGTCAGCCGTTAGCGATGCCATTGGCAAGTTCCTCCATAGACTTGTATTTCCACGACACCTGTGTAACGCCGCCCGCCGACTGCACGATCAGCTCCCCGCGCAGCGACAGGCGCTTCAACTCGCCGAGCGCGTCCTCTGCCTCTAGCCCAAAGAGTCCCCAGTCGGGGCTTCGCAGGAGTGCGTTATCGCCCAGCCCTTTGAAATGCAGGTCGTGGGCTAGGATGGAGGCGACGTTCGGCGTGATTCGGAAGGTGGTGATCGACCTGGCGCCAGCTTTCATGACTTCCAAGGAGACCAAAGTCCGCGCACGATCCGAGCAGGTAACGGGCCACCCGGATGACCGTCGTCTCTGACCACCGGCTAGTGGTTCGCCCGTCCGATACGGCCAATGAGACGAAATTGAGAGAATCCTCTTTCGAGACTGAGGTCTTGCCGGCCGAGTAGCAGGGCCAATAGACCTGGCGGACGAAGTCGGCCAGGATCGGGTTCGCACGGCAAGTAAACAGGAAGCAGAGCGAGCGGAAGTCTTCCTTGGAAAGGCTGCCCAAGACAATCTTTAGAAGCCTGGCGGGCGCCCCCCCGTCGTTGAGGTATCTTGGACAAAACGCTTCGACTATTATGTTCCGCAGTCTCCGGGCGGCCACTGTCGGGAAATCCCCGGAACCGAGGGCGGTCTTGAGCAGATCCTGCCCCCCCATTTCTGGCTTCCAGGTGGAGAGAAGCTTGACGGTCTCCGGCACGAGGCCGAGTCCTGCTTGGAGCTGGGTGGTGTACTTCGGCGCGTCAGTCATCGCGCATCAGTAAAGTAAGGGAAGCATTGGATGCCCGCGCCGAACGCTGCGAAATATAGGGACGCGGCTTCGGTAACCCATCCGGCCTTATCAAGCGTTTCCGCCGTTCCTAGAAGTGCAGGGCCGGACTTCGCGTCAGAAGTCTTGTTTGCAAGCTTTTCCAGTGTCGTCTTAGCCGTTTCGCGGGACGACACAGTGTCGGCCAAATCCTGGTATTCAGACTGCACAGCATCGAAGAGCGTCTTATGTGGACGACCCCGTTCTGGCAAGAACATCATTGGTTCCTCGCTGTTTGATGTGGCCAGATTGGCCGGGAACCACCGCACCCGGCTTCGGCCTCCTGGTCCAGGGCCATTGCCCGGCGCAGTTTCTTGGTTCGGCTGAACGCCGTTTCTCTGTCCGGCCTGGGATTTTCAGGGCGCTGCCGACCAAGTTCCGTCAAGCCTGGTCGAAGACCACCGCGAAGCGGCGCGAAGCGGGCTTTACGGAGCTTGGCGGCAGCGCCACGCTCGGGCAGGCACGGGCGTGCAGCACGCACCCACCCCAAACAGCGTGGAAGCCATATTCTTCATGACGCGCTTATCGAAATGGAAAAGAACCGGTCAGTTGCGCCCTTATGTCCGGCCTGTGATGCGGCACTTGCCGCTGGCCATCATGGGTGTTCGCTTACGTGTTAGGCACCAATCTGCTTGGCGTGCTCAAGGCACATTGCTCTTCTCGGTATTGCCTAAACTGTATTTACTTGACTACAGATTTTCCCATCACGCGGTTCAGCGCTTCCTGCCGGTTAGAAGGGCTTTCGCCCGTCGCCCACCAAGCACAGGGTTGTCACGCCACAACTTGCGCTGCAGCTACGACGCGTCCCTTTGCGTGGTAGACCTCGTCGCGCGTCATCAACGCCCATGCGATGCGCGCTATCTTATTCGCCAATGCGACTGTCACCAGTCTGAAAGGGCGGCGTTGGAGCAGACTATCGGTCCAAACCCCAGCGGCACTCTTCCATTGCCGTGCCCGAAAAGTCATTGATTGGGCACCCAGAACGAGACACTTTCTTATCTCCCGGTTGCCCGTCTTGGTGATCCTGCCAAGCCGGGTTTTGCCGCCGGTAGAATGCTGCCGCGGTACCAGGCCCAGCCACGCTGCAAAATCCCGAGCCCTCTTGAATACACCAAAGTCGGCTACTGTCGCGGCGATCAGGGACGCCGTGATCGGCCCGACACCCGGGATCGTGGCCAACCGGCGCGCTGCTTTGTCCTGCCGCGCGTGAGCGACGATTTCGGCTTCAAGTGTCTCAATGCGTTCTCCCACCGCCTCACGCTGGTCAAGCAATTCCCTGCCTGCCTGGCGAGCTTGCTTCGGAACGCTTTCGTCGGAATCGATAAGCGCCATCAGCTCAACAAGCTTGTCGATGCCTTTCGGAACGATCAGACCAAATTCCGCCGCCAGGCCACGCATGGCGTTCGACAGCATCGTCTGTTGCTTGACCAGCAGCGCCCGAACCGAATGCACGGCCAGTATGGCCTGCTGCTCCACGGTTTTTACCGGCACGAACTTTATATTCGGTCGGCCTCCGGCCTCGCAGAGGGCTGCGGCATCGGCCGGATCGTTCTTCTTGCCCTTCTTCACAAACGGCTTGACCGCCTCAGGCGCGATCAGCTTCACATCATGGCCGAGGCCGATCAGCACGCGAGCCCAATAGTGACCGGCGCCGCACGCCTCCATGTAAATTGTGCACGGCTCGAGCTTCTCAAAGAACGGAATCATCTCGCTCCTTTGCAACTTGCGCTTTGTTGTCGCCTTTCCGGTCTCGTCGACGCCGTGCACTTGGAAGATAGACTTTGCGGTATCCAGTCCAATTCTGGTAATGCTCATGGTGGGCGGCTCCTTTTTACAGGTTGAACGGACCCGTACTATGGCACACTGATGCCGCGAGGGGCCGTCCGCCCCATCTGCTCGACCTTGGGCGCGCATGGGTGATCGCACGGCCGACGCCGAGCGCTCGTCATGCACCCGCTTAGCCGCGTCAAGGACGCCCTGGTAACGGGCTTGCAACGTCTTTACCCCGAAGATTGGGGCCAGGAACGCCGCGCTTGTGGGAGACATGAAGCCCGAAGCCCACCATCCCGCACTGTCACGTTCACCGAGCAGTCCGACTGCCAGCCTCAATGAGACGATCTTCATGACGGCAACACCGTCCGAGCCGCTAGAATTTCCGTCCATACATCGTCCCCTCTCGGGTGGGTTATGCCGTCCTCTATATCAACCTACAATTGCCTCTCCAAAAAATGGAGATTCCGAGCATCAAAATGATGCGTTTACATGCATTTGCCGATGTGACGTCGCGAAGTGTCACATCGGAGCGATGACGCTACATCTGGTATCGCGTTTGTATTTCAAATCAATATATTGACACATTTCGTCGTCCCCGCCGCTTGGGAGCGTCAAGCATTTTTTGTTGGCCCACGAAAACCCGCCGTGGGGAGAATGCCGCGTGCGCACGCGGGCGGCGGCGAATAATGCGGAGCCTATAATTTGCGGCTTAGTTAGCTAATTTGGTTTTTCTGTTGGCGCGGTTTGGGGGGGGCAATCCTAAGCCGCGCCGCTCGCCTCGCGAGTTCACACCAAGGTTACGCTGGACCTAGTCCCACAGACCCTGGTCGACGATGCGTAGGTGCGGAATGACCATCCTCGATGCCCCAGGCCGAGCGGTCGTGCATCCGAGAGATGCGCTTGGCGGTCGTCGGATGTTTCAGGAAGCGCGTTCGGTTCCATGCCGTCCTATCACGGCAGCGGACAAACCTTTCTGCGCCAGCGGGAGCGCGTCGAGCGCCAGGACATCCAAACCAGACGCTTGCTCTATAACCAAATAGCCGCTTAAACTTCCAGCCTAATAGGTGAGCCAAAACCTCTGCTAATTTTAAAATAGAAACGGTCCTAAAGCTTTTAACGGCGGACAAATATCTGGAATTTTTATGGCAAAATTTACAATTCCATCCATCCCTGTTGCGTTAGCTTTGCACGATTATCTCGATAACGTCCAGGAGTGCAGTAAAACCCACAAACGACTTTTTCGAAAGTATGATGCATTGTGCAAGCGATATCCGTTTACAATTGAACTGACCGGTGACGAAGAGAGGCTTTTTGTAGAGATTATCGATCAGTTGAAGAGGAGGGTGATTGGGAGGAAAATTATATGGGAATAACATTTGATTAGAAAACAATTTCTTAGCTCCTTTTGAAAACAAAAAGTTCGCCAAGGTCCATCGATCTTGTTACCATGCAATCTGGTCTGCTTTCGGGATGTACCGTTAATCCTAAAAGGGCGTCCGCCGTTACTTTTAAAGGACAGAATCGCAACATATCGAGAGCAGCCGACAAACACAGCCCGCGGTTTGCTCCGGAACGATGTTCCTGCAACGCATTGAGTCAAACGTAAAAATTATTGCTGATGGCGGCCGGGCAGGCGGCCAAGTTTTCAGAGTGGCTCCCTTTACTGAGGCCAGGCATAACGAAGCCTCCGACGATCATCACCACGCAAAATATCCCCGCTGGGGTATTTGAGCCGTTCGAAGCATTCGCCCCGCCCTATCTGCCCATAGCCAGCCCCGACTTTGCTATTTGAGTGGCCAAAATCTTGTCAGCCAGCACGTCACCGATGTTTCCGGCCATCAAGCATTTGTCGGAAGCTGTGCTATAACGTGTGTAAAGCCAATTTTGGATCATCGCTGACCTTGGCGTTCGGGTACCGGTTCATCCATTTCGACCATGCCGCCGCTGTCCGTTGCTCCGGACCTAGCTGGACAAGCGCATAACCTCGCGCCGCCTGTCTGTTGGGCCAATCGAGGAGGCCCATTTTAAGCAGATCGAAAGCGCGGCGCGTGCCTCGCGCAGATCGCGCCGGCTGGATCGCGCAGACTGAGAGGCTGAAAATGAATCGCGAACTCGTCGGGTTGATGATGATCGCGTGCAACTTGCCAGGACTTGGGAGCGGCTGAAGGACTGCCACGAGGTCTCTCAGCCTACGTCGAAGCGGAGGCCCTGGGTGGCGGCACAACAATGAAGCGGCGGTTTTCCGTCGTATTGTTGCGTAACGAAACTGAAGGTTATGCGGGAATCAGGCGCCAGAAGCAGGCCATGTTATGGGCCAAGGCGTACCACAGGGCACTGGTCTTCACTTTCTCCAATCCACGCACCAGAAACTGTGTCAGTCCTCGATTGCGGGCCTGCGCGTTGGCGCATTCCGCGCTGGCCGCCCGCTGCTTGTAGATCGCCTTGGCTGCGTCGCTCCCCATACGCCGGCGCCATTCCGCCACCACCGGGGAATCATCAGGGTGCGGCGCATATCGATCCTGACTGGCGTCGCGTGGCCTCGGCACGGGCGCAAAGGTCTCAACACCGTTCTTCGCCAGCGCTTCGATGTCGTCGAACTTGACGAACCCGCCGTCTACCAGATGCTGACTCGGCCGTTCGCCATAGTGCTCGGTCAGGAGGTCATTCATCGGCGCCATCTTGCCCTTGTCCGAGCCGATATTGTCGACAGATACACCAGCGATAGCGGTGCTCTTGGTGTCTGTGGCGAACTGAACGTTGTAGGCGGGCCGGAAGCCGCCATCGGCCATCTTCATGATCCGCGCCTGTGCATCGGTAGTGGACGCCCGCGGCTCACGCGGCTCCTTCTCCCCCTCCGCCGTTTTCGTCTTGCCCTTCGTACCGTTGCCCTCGTCCTGCGCTTTCTTCGCGGCACGCTCGGCATCCCGGCGCGCCTGTTCCTGCTGCTGGGCCTGCAGTTTCGCGGTCACCGCAAGCGCCGCGCGCACCCGCTGCTCACGCTCCTCGACCGCGCGTTGGCGAGCCGCGGCTTGCCGACGGCTGGCAGACCCTGGATCGGTATCCAATTTCGCACGCAAGTCCTGGATCGCCTGCTCCGCTTCGCGCCGGCAATCCTGCAAGGTCGAATGCCGGCGAAACGATGCCGCCCCCGCCGAGGCGCGAACCCGCACCCCATCCTGGGCGACACGCTCCAGGCTCGCCACACCCGCCTGCACCAGCGCGGTGAAGCTGTCCACCAGCAGGCGCTCCAGCACCGCCCCATGATCGACCCGAAAATCCGCCAGCGTCTTAGCGTTCATGCTGACCCCGCCGCACAGCCATCGGAACGCGACGTGTTCCTCGCACAGCCGTGCCAGTTCACGGGCACTCCCGATCCCCTTCACCGTTGCATACAGCCACAGCGCAAGCAGGATGCGCGGATCCGCCGGTGGATGGCCCGGCCGGCCATCTACCGCCTTAATTGTCTCAAACAGCATCGTCAGGTCGAGACCCTCGACAAAACGCCACACCAGACGCACGCAATGACTGTCCGGCACCAGTTCATCGAGACTGAGTGGCCGCCATTCGATTTGGCTGCGCTCGGCATAACGCAGCCGAGGCAACCCACCGCCAACTCGCTCCGGTGTCGCTTGCTCTGGCAAAGCCTCGAACAACACAGCCGATTCACCCGATGCCATCGTAGACCTTCGCCGGACTTTCAGCCGGAGATTCTAGCCGAAACAGCGCCTTGCACCAGGTCCCGGCGAAAGATTTTCAGGCTCTGAGCTTCGCCGTGCGTCAGCAAACAGCATGGTGGGCCAGCGCCAGAGGCATATCGCCGAACGGGCACGATGAGCTGCTGGTGCTGTTCGCGTGGTGCTGGCAGTAGACTGCCGGTATTGCTCGCGCTGGTACTGGAGTCCTCCAAAGGTGCTCGTGCCGGCGCAGCGCTGGGCTCTCAACATTCTTCAGCGTCGACGGGACGTCCCCTACGGCAGCAAGAGAATGTCTGGCACCGATTAAAGGCATCTATGGAAGTCTCGGCCAGTATATTGGCCAAATATTGGACAATATTTTCGGGGATGCCGCTAAGCCATTGATTTAAATGGCGTCCCGTAGGGGATTCGAACCCCTGTTACCGCCGTGAGAGGGCAGCGTCCTAGGCCTCTAGACGAACGGGACAGCGGCGTCTGGCTACGCTGCCAAGCGGCCGGCGTCAAGCGGGTGCGGCGTCAGCGATGAAAAAACCTGCGGAAATTCTGCCTTGCCAGCTTTCCGCGCGCAAATGCCCGGCCAGATGCAGCGGTGCGCCGCCCACCCGGCCCAGCGCCTCGGCCAGCGGCCCGTCTTTGGCGCGGAACAGCAGCGCCTTCAGTCGCCCGCCCCCTTCACCCTCCAGCATCACGCGGATCGTCGTGCCGTCTTTGCCGATGCGGTCGCTCTTCACCACCCGGGCGCGCGGCAGCACGAAGAGCGGCTCGGCATTGCCGGTGCCAAACGGGCCCAGCCGCGCGACCATCTGCGCCAGGGCGGCATCGGCGCCGGCCACCGCCAGCACGCCTTCCACGGTCAGCGCCGCCATGCCCGGCAGTTCCGCAGCGGCGGCCAGTCTTTCGTTCAAAAACACATGCAGTTCCGGCACCGCCGTAGCGGGGAGCGAGAAGCCCGCCGCCATGGCATGGCCGCCGCCGGTCGCCAGCAGGCCCATCTGCCGCGCCGCGATCACCGCACCGCCCAGGTCGACGCCCGGCACCGACCGCCCGGAGCCTTTCGCCATCCCCTCGACAATGCCCGCCACCAGAGCCGGGCGGTTGAAGCGCTCCTTCACCCGTCCGGCGACGATTCCCACCACGCCCGGATGCCAGCCTCCCGCCGCGAGCAGGATCACCGGGTGCCCCGCCGCCACCTGCTCCTCGGCCTGTGCCATCGCCTCGGTCATGATCGCGGCTTCCACTGCCTGGCGCTGCCGGTTCACCTCGTCCAGCGAACGTGCGAGCGTGGCAGCGGTCTCGGCGTCGTCGGCCAGCAGCAGGCGCACGCCCATGTCGGATTCGGCGATACGGCCTGAGGCGTTGATCCGCGGCCCCAGGGCGAAGCCGCAATGCATCGCGGTCGGCGCCTCGGTGAGGTTCGCCACCTCCAGCAGCGCGGCAATGCCCGGCCGCGACCGCTTTGCCATCACCCGCAGCCCCTGGGTCACCAGTGCGCGGTTCAGCCCGGTCAGCGGCATCACGTCGCAGATCGTCGCCAGCGCCACCAGGTCCAGGAAGTCGCGCAGGTCCGGCTCGGCGCGGCTGGCGAAGAAACCGTGCCGCCGCAGCGTGCGCAGCAGCGCGATGCAGGCCAGAAACGCCACCGCCGTGGCGCAGATCGTGGTCAGGCCGGAGGGGCAGTCCAGCCGGTTCGGGTTCACCGTGGCGCGGATCGGCGCCGGCGCTCCCTCGGCCTTGTGATGGTCGAACACCAGCACGTCGGCGAGATTGTGCAGTGGCGCGAAAGCCTGATGCGCCGCCGTGCCGCAATCGACGCAGACCAGCAGCTTCGCGCCCCGGTCCACCAGGCCGCGCAGCGCGGTGCTGTTCGGCCCGTAGCCTTCCAGCAGCCGGTCCGGCACGTGGTACAGCACCCGGCAGCCGAGCTGGCGCAGCACGGTCACCATCAGGGCGGAGCTGCACGCGCCGTCCACATCGTAATCGCCGAACACGCCGACACATTCGCCGGCCAGAACCGCCTCCGCCAAGCGGGCCGCCGCCACATCCATGTCGACCAGGCCGGACGGGTCGGGCAGCATGGCGCGCAGGGTGGGGTCAAGAAAATCGGCGGCCTGTTCCAGGCTCACCCCGCGCCCCGCCAGCAACCTCCCCACCAGCTCGGGAATGCCCAGCTGCTGCGCGATGCCCTGGCCCAGCCGCTCCACATCGCCCGGCCGCCACACCCAGCTTCGGCCCGTCAGGCTCTCGGTCACGCCCAGCGCATGGTCACTCATCATCGCTCCGGTTGACTCGACCAGCCCGATTCGCGGCAAGCGCCGCGCGGCGTTCAGGTCAGGCGATGGGAAGAGGAAGGCTTCTTTTTGTGAACAAAAAGAAGCAAAAAAACTTTTATAAACTGGGCCGTGCTGGTTTCATCGCCACCGTCCCAGAGTAATAAAAGTTTTTGCGCCGCTTTTTTCAAAAAGCGGCTACTTGCTTGCCTCCTGCTAAACTACCGGATCAGCTCGAAATGCATGGTCGCGTCCACCGTCACGTGGTCGGCCTTGGTGCCGGGCGGGAAGGGCGGCAGCTGGTTCTGCTGGAACAGGCCGAGCCAGGCCTGGTCCAGGAAGGTGGAGCCGGACCCGTCGAGCAGCCGCAGCCCGGTCACATTTCCCTTGCGGTCGACGGTGAACTCGATCCGCACATCGCCCTGCTGGTTCTGCTCCAACGCCGCCTGTGGATAGTATTTATGCGCGTCCACCCAGCGCGACAGTTCGGCCTGCCAATCGGCGCCGACATCGCCTTTGATCGTCACCTCCGGCGCGTTCACCGCCTGCGCGTCCGATTGCGGCAGGCTCAGGTTCAGTGCCTGGTGCGCTTGCGGCAGCGGCGGCGCCGGCTGCGCCGCGTTGCCGTAGGACATGTTGTTCATCACCATATAGCGCTGCGGCGGCGTGCGCGGCCGGGGATGCGGAGCCGGCCTTGTCTGCGGCACCGGCGGGGCGGCGGGCACGCTCTGCAGCGTCGCGAATGGCGCGTTCGGCATGTCCAGGTTCACCTCCGGCTGCGCCTGTGCCTGTTGCGGCGGTGGGGGCGGAGGGGCGGGGGCTGGCGTCTGCGCCGGGCTGGTCGGGCCCGGCTGCGGGGCCGGCGGCGCCGCGCTTTGCGACGCGCCGCCATTGTCGAACACCACGGACACGCCGGGCGGGCTCTCCTGTTCCGGCGGCGCGCGGTGGCGCGCAAACAGTAGCAGGAAGGCGATAACCGCCAGATGTAGCAAAACCGCCGCAGCCCAGGCAGCCCTGATGGTCCAGGGGTGCCAGCGCCGCGGCGGCAGGGTGGCGAGCGGCTCGCCCGCCGTTAAGGTCAGCGTCGCGATGGGGGCGGGATCAGTAAGGGGCGTAATAGCCAGGCGGGGGGCCGTAATAGCCGGGTGGCGGCGGTGCGCCGTACCCGTAGCCGGGGCCCGGAGGTTGCTGAATCGTCTCGCCATTGCCCACCATGCATTGTGCATAGGCAACGTCATAGCGGCCTTGCAGCGAATCTGCAGTAGCCTGTGTGTTGCTGCCCGCCACGGCGCTGCCGCCGAGCAGCCCGGCCCCGGCGCCGATCGCCGCTCCGGCGCCGACATTGCCGCCCAGCGAGCCGAGCGCGGCACCTGCGGCGGCGCCGATCAGCGTGCCTGCGGCGGCGGTGGCCACGGAATTGTTTTGCGCATTCGCCGCCGTCTGGCCGGCCTCGGGGATGCGCGATTGCGCGTAATTGCGGCAGGACGCGTCATCCTGCTGGAACTGCGCGAAGGATTTGCCGGGGCCCGGCATCGCCACCACATTCGGCCCGGAGGGCGGCGCCACGGTGCAGGCACCGAGGGTGAGCAGCGGCAACAATGCCAGCCCGTGGCGTTTATGAAGTTTCAGCGAAGGCATTTTCATACTCCTGCACGGCATGCATGCGATGTCGATATGAACAAATGTAGCCATCCCAACATCTCGCCGCAACGCAGGGATGTGGGCGTCTTACAATTCGTATCGAAACGACATTTACCGCAGGAATGTGGCGGGAAAACGTTATGGGAAGTGGCCGCTTTTTTGGAAAAAAGCGGCGCAAAAAACTTTTGATTCCTCTGGGCCGGTGGCGTTGGAACCAGCACGGCCCAAATTACAAAAGTTTTTTTGCTTCTTTTTGTTCACAAAAAGAAGCCTTCCCCTTTCACTTGTCCTGTCGCGCTAACCGCGCCCCTCGAAGAACTCCTTCACCTTGGCGAAGAACCCGTCATGCTCGGGGCTGCCCGCGGCGTGGCTCTTGGCTTCCGCCTCGAACTCCTCCAGCAGCTCGCGCTGCCGCCGCGTCAGGTTTTGTGGCGTCTCCACCGCGACCTGGATATACATGTCGCCGCGCTGCGCGCTGCGCAGGACCGAGAAACCCTTTGCCCGCAGGCGGAACTGGTCGCCGGTCTGCGTCCCGGCGGGGATCTTCACCTTCGCCGCCGTGCCGTCGATCGTCGGCACTTCCACCTCGCCGCCCAACGCCGCCTGGGTCATGCGCAACGGTACGCGGCAGAAGATGTTCGCGCCGTCGCGCTGGAAAATCTCGTGCTGGCGCACCTCCACATGCACGTACAGATCGCCCGCCGGCGCACCGCGCCTGCCGGCCTCGCCCTCGCCGGAGAGACGGATCCGCGTGCCGTCCTCAACCCCGGCCGGGATCTGCACCGACAGCGTTTTCTCGCGCGGCACGGTGCCGTTGCCGGCGCATGCCCGGCACGGGTTGCGCACGGTGCGGCCGGCGCCGCCGCAGCTCGGGCAGGTGCGCTCGACCACGAAGAATCCCTGCTGCGCCCGCACCCGGCCCATGCCGCCGCAGGTGCTGCAAGTGTCCGCGCTGGCATTCTTGTCCGCCGAGCCGTTGCCGGAGCAGGCATCGCAGGCCATGCGGGTCGGCACGCGGACATTCTTTTTGGTGCCGGCGAACGCCTCGGCCAGATCGATCTGCACCGCGGCGCGGATATCCGCGCCGGCCCCGGTATTGCCGCCGCCGCGACGGCCGGCGCCACCGCCGAACATCTGTTCGAAAATATCGCCGAGCCCGCCCTCGAAGCCGAACCCACCCGCTCCGGCGCCCGCTCCCGGCCCGCCATTCTCGAAGGCGGCATGGCCGAACCGGTCATAGGCGGAGCGCTTCTGCTCGTCCTTCAGGACGTCGTAGGCTTCGTTGAGTTCCTTGAATTTCGCTTCGGCCTTGGCATCGCCCGGGTTGCGGTCCGGATGGTGCTGCATCGCCAGCTTGCGATAGGCCTTCTTCATTTCCTCGGCGCTGGCACCGCGTTCAACACCCAGCGTCGCGTAATAATCCTGTTTAGCCATGGTGGTGGTTTGTTCCTCTAACACCTGGCCAGAACTGCAAAATCCCGGGGGAGCGCCCCGGGATCAGCGTCAGTCCAGCCTTGCCTTGCGTGATCAGGCCGACTTCTTCTTGTCGTCGACTTCCTCGAAATCGGCGTCGACGATCTTCTCGCCGTTCGGCCCGGCTTCCGCCGCCGCGGCACCTTGCGGCGCTTCGGCCTGGGCCTTGTACATCGCCTCGCCAAGCTTCATCGCTGATTGCGACAGGCGCTCGGCAGCCGACTTGATGGCCTCGGCATCGCCACCTTCCAGCGCCGATTTCGCCGCCGCCACCGCCGCCTCGGCTTCACCCTTGTCCTGGGCGGAGACCTTGTCGCCGGCTTCCTTCAGCGTCTTCTCGACCTGGTTGATCATCGCCTCGGTCTGGTTGCGCGCTTCCACCGTCTCGCGCCGTGCCTTGTCGGCCGCCGCGTTGTCCTCGGCGTCGCGCACCATCCGCTCGATATCGGCATCGGACAGACCGCCGGACGCCTGGATGCGGATCTGCTGCTCCTTGCCGGTCGCCTTGTCCTTCGCCTGCACGGACACGATGCCGTTGGCGTCGATGTCGAACGTCACCTCGATCTGCGGCACGCCGCGCGGCGCCGCCGGGATTCCGGTCAGGTCGAAATTGCCGAGCAGCTTGTTGTCCGCCGCCATTTCGCGCTCGCCCTGGAACACCTTGATGGTGACCGCGGTCTGCCCGTCATCGGCGGTGGAGAAGGTCTGACTCTTCTTGGTCGGGATCGTCGTGTTGCGGTCGATCAGCCGGGTGAACACGCCGCCCAGCGTCTCGATGCCGAGCGAGAGCGGGGTCACGTCCAGCAGCAGCACGTCCTTGACGTCGCCCTTCAGCACCGCGCCCTGGATGCCCGCACCGATCGCCACGACCTCGTCGGGGTTCACGTTGCGCGCCGGCTCCTTGCCGAAGAAGTTTTTTACTAACTCGATGACCTTCGGCATCCGGGTCATGCCGCCAACGAGAATGACTTCGTTGATTTCACCGGCGGTAACCCCGGCATCCTTCAGTGCCGCGCGGCACGGCCCAAGCGTCCGCTCGATCAGATCATCGACCAGTGATTCCAGCTTGGCCCGCGTCAGCTTCAGCACCAGATGCTTCGGACCCGAGGCATCAGCGGTGATGAAGGGCAGGTTGATCTCGGTCTCCTTCGAGGAGGAGAGCTCGATCTTCGCCTTCTCGGCGGCTTCCTTCAGCCGCTGCAGCGCCAGCTTGTCCTTGCGCAGGTCAATGCCCTGGTCGCGCTTGAACTCGTCGGCCAGGTAGTCGATTACGCGCTGGTCGAAATCCTCACCGCCCAGGAACGTGTCGCCGTTGGTGGACTTCACCTCGAACACGCCGTCGCCCAGCTCCAGGATGGAAATGTCGAACGTGCCGCCGCCCAGATCGTACACCGCGATGGTGCCGGCGTTCTTTTTGTCCATGCCATAGGCCAGAGCGGCCGCGGTCGGCTCGTTGATGATGCGCAGCACGTCCAGCCCGGCGATCTTGCCGGCATCCTTGGTCGCCTGGCGCTGTGCGTCGTTGAAGTAGGCCGGCACCGTGATCACCGCCTGGGTGACGGTCTCGCCCAGATACGCCTCGGCGGTCTCTTTCATCTTGGTCAGGATGTAGGAGCTGACCTGGCTCGGCGAATATTTCTGGCCCTTGGCCTCGACCCAGGCATCGCCGCTATCGCCGCGCACGATGTTGTACGGCACCATGCCCTTGTCCTTGGTCACGGTCGGGTCGTCGTGTCGGCGGCCGATCAGGCGCTTGACGGCATATAGCGTGTTGGTCGGGTTGGTGACGGCCTGCCGCTTCGCGGACTGGCCAACCAGGCGCTCGCCGGAATCGCTGAACGCCACCATGGATGGCGTGGTGCGCGCACCTTCGGAGTTTTCAAGAACGCGGACATCCTTGCCTTCCATGACCGCGACGCAGGAATTGGTGGTACCAAGGTCGATACCAATGACTTTACTCATATTCAGCTCCTTTGCAGCGGGCCCCGTCCGGCCCGCAGCACCGGAGAGACCCCTTGGGGATAACGTCTTCCGATGTATTCAAACCGCCCCTGCGGCACAAGGGGATTTTTGCGCCGGCGCGACGTTTTCGCGCGGCGGCCCGGAAACCCCACGGCTGCGAGCAGGCGGTTAACTCTGCAAAAACCCTAGCCTAATGCCTTTACCCAGACGAAGTCAGCGATCGCCTGCGCAAGCCTGATATCCCGCGTCGTCACCCCGCCGGCATCATGCGTGGAGAGGCTGATCTCCACCTTGTTGTAGGCATTCGCCCAGTCCGGATGGTGGTCCATCTTCTCCGCCAGCAGCGCCACCCGCGTCATGAACGAAAACGCCTCGGCGAAAGTCTTGAACTTGTAGCCGCAGCGGATCGATTTTTGGTCCGCCGCTAGCGCCCAGCCCGGCGGCAGATGGTTCAGCTCGTCTGCGGTCAGAACTTTCATGGCCGTCTCCTGAGACGTTTAGGGGCAGGAAAGTAGCCGCTTTTTAAAAAAAGTGCCGCAAAAATTTTTGCGAAACTGGGCCTGCGGCGCCGCAACCAGCATGGCCCAGTTTAAAAAAGTTTTTTGCTTCTTTTTTTCAAAAAAGAAGCCTTCCCTTCACTCAGCCCAGGCACCACGCCAAAATGGCTTTTTGCGCGTGCAGCCGGTTCTCCGCCTCGTCGAACACGATCGAGGCCGGGCCGTCGATCACCTCTGCCGCCACCTCCTCGCCGCGATGCGCCGGCAGGCAGTGCATGAACACCGCATCCGGCGCGGCATGCGCCATCAGCTTCGGGGTCACCTGATATGGCGCCAGCGTCGCGAACCGCGCCGCCGTCTGGTCCGGCGAGTCCGCCATGCTGAGCCAGGTATCGGTCACCACGCAGCGCGCCCCGGCCACCGCCGCAAGCGGGTCGGTGGTCACGGTCACGTCGGCGCCTTGCCCCTTCGCCCAGTCGAGCGCGTTGCGGTCCGGCCAGAATTGTTCCGGGCAGCCGAGGCGGAGCGTAAATCCGAACCGCGCCGCTGCCTCGATGAACGAGGTCGCGACATTGTTGCCATCGCCCAGCCAGGTCACCACCTGCCCGGCGATCGGCCCGCGATGCTCCTCGAAGGTGAGGATATCCGCCATGATCTGGCAGGGATGCGACAATTCGGTGAGGCCGTTGATGATCGGCACGCTGGCATGCTGCGCCAGCTCGTGCAGTTTCGCCGCGGAATCCGTGCGCAGCATGATCGCATCGACATAGCGCGACAATACGTTGGCGGTGTCGGAGATCGTCTCGCCGCGGCCGAGCTGCATGTCGCGGGAGGAGAGCGCGACCACATCGCCGCCCAGCTCGCGCATCGCCACCTCGAAGGAGACGCGGGTGCGGGTGGAGGGTTTCTCGAAGATCAGCGCCAGGGTCTTGCCCGCCAGCGGCTTTTTGCCGCCGCGCCGGTTGCGCTTGAACTGTGCCGCGTCGTCCAGCAGCGCGCGCAGTTGCGCGCCGGAAAAATCCTTGAGGTCGAGAAAATGCCGCGGCCCGGCCGCCCGCAACTCGAGCACCGCGCTCATTTTGCCGCCGCCTCCAGCGTGGCGGGCAGCACGCGCCGCGCCGCGCGGCCGAGCAGTTCCAGCGCCTCGTCGCATTCCGCCTGGCGCACGATCAATGGCGGCACCAGCCGCAGCACGTTCTCGCCGGCGGCCACCGTCAGCAGCCCTTCCGCCGCGGCGGCGTTCTGCATCTCGGTATTCGGCAGCACGCATTTCAGCCCGACGATCAGCCCCATGCCGCGCACTTCGGTGAACAGGCCGGGGTATTGCGCGCAGAGTTTTTCCAGCCCGGCCCAGAGATAGTGCCCGGTCGCCTCCACCTCGCTGAGGAACCCCGGGGCCAAAATCACGTCCAGCACGGCATTCGCCGCCGCGCAGGCCAGCGGCCCGCCGCCGAAAGTGGTGCCATGGCTGCCCGGTACCAGCGCCTTCGCCACGTTTTCCCGGGCCAGCACCGCGCCCATCGGGAAGCCGCCGGCCAGGCCCTTGGCGAGCGACATCAAATCCGGCGCGATGCCCGCCCATTCATGCGCGAACAATTTGCCGGTGCGGCCCATGCCGGTCTGTACCTCGTCCATGCCGAGCAGAATGCCGAACTCGTCGCAGACGGCGCGCAGCTCGCGCAAAAACGCCAGCGGGGCAGGGCGGATGCCGCCTTCGCCCTGGATCGGCTCGATCAGGATGCCTGCGGTCTGCGGCGTGATCGCGGCGCGCAGGGCCGCCACGTCGTTGAACGGCACATGGTCGAAGCCATCCACCGCCGGGCCGAACCCGGCCTGGTATTTGGCGTTGCCGGTGGCGGAGAGCATGGCCAGCGTGCGGCCATGGAACGCGCCCTCGAAGCAGATCACCCGGATGCGCTCGGGCTGGCCGGCATCGGCCATGGTCTTGCGCATGGCCTTCACCAGGCCCTCATTCGCCTCGGCGCCGGAATTGCAGAAGAACACCGAGTCCGCGAAGCTCGCCTCAACAAAACGCTGCGCCAGGCGCTCGGCGCCCGGGACGCGGTACAGGTTGGAGACATGCATCACCCGCTTCGCCTGCTCGGCGATCGCCTGGGAGAGGTGCGGGTGCCCATGCCCCAGCGAGCTGGTGGCGATGCCCGCGCCGAAATCAAGGAAACGTCGCCCCGCGCTGTCGAACAGATAGGAACCCTCACCATGCTCGAAAGCAAGGTCGGCCCGGTTGTAGTTCGGCATTAGCGCAGAAATCATAGTTGTGCTTTCAACGACGGAAAGCCCGGAATATTGCGCAAATGAGCCCAAACAGTCAACTTTACCCCCGTTCTCTGCTGGTTGCGCTGGCGGCTCTGTGCGCCGTGCCCTCCTGCGCCGAGGGCATCGCCGTCATTTGGGGCGAGACGCAGGGCATGACCGGCAAGGCGCTGCGCGACGGGCTGGATTTCTGGGGCGGCGGTTTTCTGGCCCTGCACGGGCATCTTGCCACGCTGTTCAACGTGCAGGCGTATCAGGGCTTCTTCGCCGGGCTGTATGGCAAGCTGCCTTATCATCTGTGGAGCTACCCGCCGAACTACCTGCTCGTCGCACTGCCCTTCGGCTGGCTGCCGCCCTGGCCGGCGGTGCTCAGCTTCGATTTTCTGTCCCTGCTGCTGCTGGCCGTGCTGCTGCGCGCGGCGGGGAAAAGCGGATGGTTTATCGCCGCGGTTCTGGCCAGCCCGGCCAGCCTGGAAAACCTCATGGAACACCAGAACGCGGCCTTGCTCACAGCACTCATCGGCGGCGGGCTTCTGCTCCTGCCGCGCCGGCCGCGCCTCGGCGGTGCGCTGATCGGGCTGGCCACCATCAAGCCGCAGCTCGGCCTCGCTCTACCGCTGTTTTTGCTCCGCCGCGCGCCGGTGGCGTTTGTCATGGCCATCGCCTCGGCACTGGCCTTTGCTTCCCTCTCCTGGCTTGTTCTCGGCAGCGCCGCCTGGTCGGGCTTCTGGCATTTTACCCGCCCGGCAATGTCCAGCGTGCTGCTCACCGGCCAGCCGCCGGTATTCGCCGGCGGGCTGGTCAGCGTGTTTGCGAGCTTCCGTTTCCTCGGTGTGCATGCGGCGCTGCTGGCCCAGCTTCTGGTCAGCGCTGCCGTCATGCTGTTCGCTGGGCGGGGCCGCTCGCCGGTCGCCGTGCTGCTGCTCACCGCACTCGCCTGTCCCTATCTGCACGATTACGACCTGCTCGGCGCCACGCTGGCGGTGGCGCTGCTGGTGGAACGGCGCCTTGCGACCGGTTTCGCGCCGTTTGAACCTGTGCTCTGCTTCCTCGCCTGGTTCGGCCCCGGCCTGCTGCCCTGGTCGCCGCAATTCGCCCATGTCACGCCCTTCCTGCTGTTCGCACTCTTGGCAAGCGCCATGCGCCGTGGTGGACTCGGCGCATGATCGGTTCGGGACACGTCATGTCGAAGGGAAGGCAAGGGAAGGGCTTCTTTTTTGAAAAAAAGAAGCAAAAATCTTTTGCGAAACTGGGTCGTGCTGGTTTTGCTGCTACCGGCTCAGTCCAGCCAAAAGTTTTTGCGCCGCTTTTTTCAAAAAGCGGCTGCTTCCCTGTTGCCACTTAAATCTATTACGCTCCAGGTCATGCGACTCCTCTCAGGTTCCGCCCGTCTTGCCGGTGTCATCGGCTGGCCGGTCGCCCATTCCCGCTCCCCCCGCCTCCACGGCACCTGGCTGAACCGCTATGGGATCGACGGCGCTTATCTGCCGCTGCCCGTCGCGCCTGAGCATTTCGCCGACACTGTCCGCGCCTTGCGCCATGCCGGGTTCGCCGGCGCCAATGTCACCATTCCGCACAAGGAAGCCGCCTTTGCCGTGTGTGACCGGTTGGAGCCCAGCGCCATTCGCGCCGGCGCCGTCAATACGCTGATCTTTGCCGACGGCATCACCGGCGCCAATACCGACGGTTACGGCTTTGTCGCGAATCTGCGCGCCCATGGCGTCGACCCCGGCGCCGGCCCGGCGCTGATTTTGGGCGCCGGGGGCGCTGCCCGCGCCATCGCCGCGGCGTTGCAGGATGCCGGGGCGGCGGTGACCATCTGCAACCGCTCGGCTGAGCGCGCCGCCGCTCTGGCGGCCCATCTGCCGCCGGCGAAAACCCTGCCCTGGGCGCAGCGCGAAGCCGCACTCGCCGACCAGGCGCTGCTGGTCAACAGCACCTCGCTCGGCATGGCCGGGCACCCGCCATTGGAGTTGTCGCTCAACGCCGCGCCGGCAAAACTGGCGGTGGCGGATATCGTCTACGCCCCGCTCACCACGCCGCTTCTGGCCGAAGCCGCGGCCCGCAACCTCACGCCGGTCGAGGGGCTGGGCATGCTGCTGCACCAGGCCGTGCCCGGCTTTGCCGCCTGGTTCGGCCTCACGCCCACGGTGGATGAGGAACTGTACCGGATCGTCGCCGCATGATCGTCATCGGCCTCACCGGGGGGATCGGCATGGGCAAATCCACCGTGGCGAAAATGTTCGCAGCACGCGGCATCCCTTGCTTCAACGCCGATGACGAGGTGCATCTCCTGCAGGCTCCGGGCGGCCGCGCCATCCCCATGCTGGAGCGCGCCTTTCCCGGCACGGTAGAGAACGGCGTGCTGAACCGCGCCAAACTCCGCGAATGGGTGCTGCGCGACGACGTCGCGATGCACCGGCTGGAATTCATCATGCATCCGCTGGTGCACCAGCAGGAGGCGCGCTTCCGCACCGAAGCCTACCGCGCCGGCCGCCGCGCCGTGCTGCTGGACCTGCCCCTGCTATTCGAGACCGGGGCGCAGAACCGCTTCCATAAAATCATCACCGTCTCCGCGCCGCCGGACGTGCAGCTCGCCCGGGTGCGCCGCCGCTTCCTGCCGGAAGGGCAGATCGCGGCGATCATCGCCCGGCAGATGCCCGATGCCGAAAAGTGCCGCCGCGCCGATTACGTGGTGCGCACCGGCCTGTCGAAATTCCACACCGTGCGCAGCGTGCGCCGCATCATCGAGAGCCTGCTGCCATGAGCCGTTCCGTCCTGTTCGACACCGAAACCACCGGTTTCGAGCCGCTGACCGGCGACCGGGTGATCGAGATCGCCGCCATCGAGCTGATCAACGACCTGCCGACCAGCAAGCAATACCATGTGCTGCTCGACCCCGAGCGCGATATCCCGAGCGACAGCACGCGCGTGCACGGCATCACCAATGCCGATGTCCAGGGCAAGCCGAAATTCGCCGACATCGTCGACGACATGCTGGCTTTCTTCGGCGACGCGCCGCTGGTCGCGCATAACGCACCGTTCGACTTCGCCTTCATCGACCACGAACTCTCCCGCGTGAACCGCAAGCCGCTCGGCCGCGAGCGCATGATCGACACGCTGGTGCTGGCGAAAACCCGCTTCCCCGGCATGCCGAACAGCCTGGACGCGCTATGCCGCCGTTTTGAGATCGATCTCTCCGCCCGCACCACGCATAACGCGCTGCTCGACTGCAAATTGCTGGCGGAAGTGTATGTGGAACTCACCGGCGGCCGGCAGCGCGGCATGGTGCTGGAAACCGTACAGGGCCTGGCGTTCGCGCAATATGAGCGCGCGGGGACCCGCACGCCGCGGCCGATGCTGGTGGACGAGGCAACGCTCGCCACCCATGCCGCTTTTATCGCCCGGTTGAAGGATCCGGTCTGGCTGAAGGAGTAAGCGAAGGGAAGCGCTACTTTGTGTGAACAAAAAGTAGCAAAAAAACTTTGTTAAACTGGGCCCTGCTTGTTTCAGCGCCACAGTCCCAGAGGACTCAAAAGTTTTTGCGCCGCTTTTTTCAAAAAGCGGCTACTTGCTTGCTTTACTCTCACTCAAACCCAACCCGCCGGTTCGCCGCCGCGAAATCCGCTGAGTCATTGCCGACCGCCTGGCCTTCGACCGTGTTGATGGCCCGAAGGCTCAGCGCGTTCCCCAGGCAGAGCGCCTCGGTCTCAAACAGCCATTCCGGGGGCAGCGTCGCTTCGCGGAGCAGGCCCGCTTCCAGCAGCACAGCGCGGCGGATGCCGGGCAGCGCGCCGTCTTCCAGCGGCGGCGTCAGCCACACGCCGCCGCGGCGGAGAAAGACATTAGCAGCGCTCGCTTCCGCCACCGTGCCGTTGGGGTTGAGCAGCAGCGCGTCATCCGCGCAGCGCTCCTGCGCCTCGATCCGGGCCAGAATACTGGGCAGATAGTTGAGCGATTTGACCCGGGAGAGGGGGGAGATTTCGCGCGTGATGGTCCGGGCGATGATCACGCTGGCCGGCCCGGCGGGCGGCGGCAGGGGGGCGGCGGTGACCATCACGGTCGGGCGTTGCGGGCGGGCGGGCAGCACGCCGCGCGGTCCGGGGCCGCGCGTCACGGTCAGCCGCAGCACGCAATCGGTCAATTGATGCGCGGCGATCATCGCCGCGAAAGCCTCGCACAAAACATCCGCCTCCGGCAGGTCCAGGCGGAGCAACGCCGCACCTTCGCGCAGGCGGGATAAATGCCGCGCGGCGTGCCGGGGGGTGCCTTGTGCCACGCGCAGCGTCTCGAACAGCCCGTCGCCCAGCAGCAGGCCGCGATCCGCCGGGTCGATCCGCGCCGCCGCCGACGCGACCAGCGCGCCATTCAGCCAGACGGGGGTTTCCTGAGGCGTGGGGTGCAAAAAATCAGTCATGGCCGGCGGCCAGCAAGGGGGCCACTTTCAGGCGCATCTCGGCATATTCGGCGGCGGGGTCGCTGTCCCATACAATGCCGCCGCCGGCCTGGGCGAACAGCGTCTCTTTGGTGGCGACGATGCTGCGGATCATCACCGAGCTGCCCATCGCCCCGTCAAAGCCGAGCCAGGCGAGCGTGCCGCAATAGGCGCCGCGCGCGCCGATCTCGATCTCGTCGATGATCTGCATGGCGCGGTGTTTCGGCGCGCCGGTGATCGAGCCAGGGGGGAATGTCGCCCGCAGCAGATCGACGGCGTCGAGGCCCGGCTTGAGCTGCCCTTCGACCACCGACACCAGATGATGCACGCTGGTGAAGCGTTCCAGGGCGCAGAGCGCGGTCACCTTCACGCTGCCGATCTCGCAGACCCGGCCAAGATCGTTGCGCATCAGGTCGGCGATCATCAGGTTCTCCGCGCGGTCTTTTGCCGAATGGCTGAGTTCCTGGCCCAAAATCTCATCCTCCTCCGGTGTCGCGCCGCGGCGGATCGTACCTTTGATCGGCCTGGTTTCCACCTTGCCATCGGCAGAAAGCCGCAAAAAGGCTTCCGGCGAGGCGCTGATGATCGCCACCTCATCGCCGCAGCTCAGAAAACTGGCGAAGGGGGCGGGGCTTTGCCGGCGCAAGGCGGCGTAAAACCCCGCTGCGGAAAAATTCGTTGGCCGGCGCGCATGGAAACGGTGCGTGAGATTGGCCTGGAATATGTCGCCCGCTTCGATATAGGCGCGCACCAGCTCGACCCGGTTGCGGTAACCCTCTTCGGTCCATTCCGGCTGCCAGTCGGGCGCTGCCCCCATCGGGGGCAACGGCACTGCCGTGGCGAGCCGTTCGGTCAGGGAGGCGAGGCGCGCTGCGGCGGAGGAATCCGGGCGGTCATGGCCGATGAGCCAGAGCCGTTTGCGGCGGTGGTCGAAGCCCAGCACCGTGTCGTACAGGCCGAACCAGGCATCGGGCAGGCCGGCAATGGGCGGATGGCGGCTGGCGATGCCGGCGGCGGCGCGGCCAAGGTCATAGCCCAGAAACCCGACCGCGCCGCCGGTGAACGGCAGCGGGGCGGTCGCCTGAACCTGCGGTGGGCGGTGGCGCGCGAGCCAGGCGGCGAGGGCGGCAAGAGGATCGGCCGCGGGGCCGGGTGTAAAGACCGCCACCGGGTCCAGGCAGAGATAGGAAAATTCGGCGCGTTGATCGCCCACCGCCGCGCTGTCGAGAAAGGCCAGGTAAGGCTCGCCGGCAAAGGCGGCAAAACTATCGAGGGGATCGCGCCAAGGCAGCTCGGTGACCAGCATCGGCGTCGTTTCGCACAAACGCCCGGGCCGATCCATCACGCTAGGGCCTGACAGGTTGAGGACGAGGCAGGTTGAAGCGAAGGAAAGCGCTTCTTTTTGTGAACAAGAAGAAGCAAAAAAACTTTTTTAGAGGGTGATAGGGTTGGGCTTAAATAGAAAGAAGCCGCTTTTGAAAAAAGCGGCGCAAAAACTTTTTGCTCCTCTGGAACTGTGGCGTTGAAACCAGCACGACCCAGTTTAAAAAAGAAGCGCTTTCCTGCTGGTGTCGCTGCCGCGCCGCTTTTTTTCAACAAAGCGGTTGCTTTTCAAAGGCGCGGGCTGGAGGCGTTCAGCCGGCCCGCAGCACCAGCACCGGCGGCTCGCCTGCATCGGCGGCGCGGCAGACCCGGTCGCGCCCCTCCTGCTTGGCGCGGTACAGCGCCTGGTCGGCGGCCTCCAGCAGATCATCCGCCGTGGCATAGCTGGCTGCCGCTTCCTGTGTTGCGACCCCCAGGCTGATCGTGGCGAACCCGCTCGGCCGTTTGGCGTGTTTCAGCCGCAGCTCGCGTACGGCCGCCAGCATCCGCGCCGCCACGGCCATCGCCGTGCGGGCATTCGTGTTCGGCAGCAGCACCGCGAACTCCTCGCCGCCATAGCGCCCGACCATGTCATCTGGCCGACAGGTGGCGAGAAACACCCGGGAGAGTGCCTGCAGGCAGCGGTCGCCGGCGGGATGTCCGTACAGGTCGTTATAGGCTTTGAACTCGTCGGCATCGATCATGATCAGCGCCAGCGGCTGGCCGGATTTTTCCGCGCGCGCAAAATGCCGCTTCAGGCTCTCCTCGAAATACCGTCGGTTGGCAACGCCGGTCATGAAATCGCTGCGCGCGGCCTGGCGGTGGCGCCGGTCGGAGACATCCTTGGTCAGCGTGATCAACCCCATGCCAATCAGGATCATGAAGGCGAGCCCGTAGAACAGCGTTGTCGAGAGGCCCGGAAAATGCGTGAAGGCGGGATTGCCGGGTTTGGAGTGAAGGAGGGCGATAACGGCGCGCGCCAGCATCCTGATCGTCTGGGCGCCGTAAAGGCAGAGCAACCAGCCGCGGATGCTGACCGCGCCCATGGGCATCAACCAGATCTCCCGCATGGTCAGGCCCATCATCGCGGCGCTCAACAGCGAAAAGACGCCGAAACGGATCCCCATGCTGCCGCGAAATTGCGGCACCAGGCACAGCGCCAGCCAGATCAGGACCGGGGCGGCGAGGATGCCAAACCGCGGCGGGCGCATGCGCAGGTCGCGGCAGCCGGTCCAGATCATCCCGAAGAAGACGAACACCAGCGTGTTACTGATGACCATGGTGGGCAGCAAAGGCAGAACCAGGTGACTGCCCACGCCCAGGCAGCACACCATGAAAGCCGCCGCCATCCACAAGATCGCCTTCTGGCCGCGGTCCTGCAGCCAGATCGGCACGCAAGCGGCGCCCATCATCGACATGACCAGCAGCAAGGCCAACAGAAGAGTTTTGGGATCCAGGGGCATTATTGTCATTTTGTTACGGAGCAGTCCCGGCCTGGAACCGTAACGTCCATAGCGCCTAACTTAAGGTTATGTCACGTAAATTCTGTTGCGCTGCCGTGCCGGACCATGCGCGTGTCGGCACGGCCGCAAGCAAGCGGGGCCGCGCAGCATGATCCGCGATGGAAATGAGCGGGATCACCTGGGGTGACAGGCTCAGCTCGAAGCCGGAAGGCAGCCGCTTTTTTGGAAAAAGGCGGTTTTTTGCTCCTTTAGGACTATGGCGTTGCAACCCCCACGGCCCGGTTTGAAAAGTTTTTTTGCTTCTTTTTGTTCACAAAAAGAAGCCTGCCTCTTCGCTGAGCTCGGCGAGGCCCGAGCCCGATCATGCCTCGTTGCTACAGTCGGTGGTTGCGGCGCCGTGCTTCATGGCCGGTGTTTTGATTTTCCGTAACCCGCTCGGCACCGTGGCTCTGCCTGCCCACATGAAGCGGGAATCCTCGGGAGCATCCGCCATGTCCAAGCACGTATATAAAAAACTCGAACTGGTCGGCTCGTCGCCGGACGGAGTTGAGGATGCGATCAACAATGCCATCGCCCGCTGTGGCGAGAGCGTGCGCAATCTGCGCTGGTTCGAGGTGACGCAGGTCCGCGGCGAGATCGCCGAGGGCAAGGTGACCCACTACCAGGTGACGATGAAAATCGGCTTCACGCTGGAGGAGTAGCCACGCCCAGCACCCGGGCGATGCCGTCCAGGGCCAGGAAGCCCATGGCGTTGCGGGTTTCCACCGTGGCGCTGCCGATATGCGGCAGCAGCACGACGTTCTCCAGGTCCAAATAGCCCGGATGCAGCCGGGGTTCGTTGTCGAACACATCGAGCCCGGCGGCGAAGACATGGCCGCTGCGCAGCGCGGCGATCAGCGCGGTGTCGTCGATCGTGGTGCCGCGCCCGGTATTCACCACGATCGCGCCGGGCTTCAGCTGCGCGATCCGCTCCGCGTTCAGCCAGTGCCGCGTTGCCGCACCGCCCGGCGCGTTGATCGACAGCACGTCGATACTCCCCAGGAACGATGCGTTATCATCATAATATTGCGCGCCCTGCTCCAGCTCGGGCGGCAGCCGCGTGCGGTTGCGGTAATGGATGCTCATGCCGAGCCCGCGCGCCATTATCGCCAGCTCGCGGCCGATGCGGCCCATGCCGAAAATCCCCAACGCCTTGCCGGCCAGGCCGCGGCCGAGCAGCAGGGTCAGGGAGAAGCCCTTCCAACCGCCGGCGCGCACCAGGCGTTCGCTTTCCCCGGTCCGTCGCGCCGCCATCAGCATCAGCGTCAGGCCCAGCTCGGCGGTCGCGGCGGAGAGCACATCCGGCGTGTTGCATACCTCGATCCCCCGCGCCGCGGCGGCGGCGAGGTCGATATGCTCCAGGCCGACGCTGAACGTGGCGAGCACTTTCACCGCCGGCGGCAGCTGCTGGATCAACGCCGCGTCGAACCGGTCGGTCGGCGCGCAGAGGATGGCGTTCACGCCGTCCAGGCTGTGCAGCACCCGGGCCGGGTCGAAAGCGCCCTCCAGGCGCAGCTGCCGCACGTCGAACATGCGCGCCGCGCGCGCCGCGACATCGGGGGGAATTTCACGCGTGACCAGCAACGTCATAACAACCTCGTACTCGGGCTTGTGTCGGGCGCGAGCATAGAGGGTGACCGGTTTAGGGCAAGTCGTGTCGAAGCGAAGGGGAAGCGCTTCTTTTTTGGAAAAAAAGAAGCAAAAAACTTTTGATTGGGCTGGGCCCGTGGCGCTGAAACCAGCACGGCCCAGTTTAACAAACGTTTTTTGCGCCGCTTTTTTTCAAAAAAACGGCCGCTTTCTTGTTTCCCCTTAAACCGATCAGGTTCTAGGCAGCGCAGGGCAGGCCGGGTTCGGCGCTCTTATAGCCGGCGGTCTCCAACATCGCCTGGTCGGCCACTTCCACCAGCGCGGCGCGGTCAAAGCCGTTGAACGCGGTGCGCAGGCAGGCGCCATAGGCACCGAGCTGGCCGAGCTCGATCCAGTCGCCCTCAGCCACGTCGTCTGGCAGCATGAACGGGCCGCGCATCACGTCGAGCGAATCGCAGCTTGGCCCGAACAGGCCGAACGGGGCGGGGGCGGCGCCGGTTTCCGCCGTGGCGCGGATCAGCTTCGTGGGAAAGCGGAAGCCGAGCGCGCCGGCATCGGCCAGCGCGCCATACACGCCGTCATTGACGTAGAGCATGTTGCCCTTGCGCAGCTGCACTTGCACCACCACCGAGCCACCGCCGGCCACCAAGGCACGGCCGGGTTCTGCCCAGAGTTTCACCTCCGGCAGGTTGAGCTGCTCGAACGCGGCCTCGATCTCCGCCATGAAGGCGCCGAGCGGCGGCGGCTCCTGGTCCGGATAGGCGACCGGGAAGCCGCCGCCAACGTCGATCACGTCCACGCGCATCCCGGCGCGGCGGATCACCAGCCCGGCGAGCGCCATCGCCTCACGCCAGGCCAGCGGGTCCATGCATTGCGAGCCGACATGGAAGGCGACCCCGAGCCTGCCCGCCAGAGGCCGTGCCGCCTGCAGGAGTTGCACGGCGGTCTCGACCTCGGCGCCGAATTTGGAGGAGAGCTCGATCGCCGCCTTAGTCGCGGGCAAGGCCAGGCGCACGAACAGGCCCGGCCGCGCCGCCGGTTCGGACGCGGAAATGACGTCGAGGATTTTGCGCAGCTCGGCCTCGGAATCGAGAACGAAATCGCGCACGCCGTTCACCAGCCAGGCCTCGCGGATCGCCGCGCGGCCTTTCACCGGGTGCATGAAATGGATTTCCGCGCCGGGGAACAGGCGGCGGACCAGCGTGACCTCGGAGATCGAGGCGCAGTCGAAATGCCGCACCCCGCCGGCCCAGACCGCGCGCAGCACCGCCGGCTCGGGGTTGCATTTCACGGCATAGAGCACGTCGCCGGGGAAGGCGGCGACGAAGGAGCCCGCGGCCGCGGCGATCGCCTGCGGGCGGATGCAATGCAGCGGCACTTCCGGGCGCAGCGTTTGCACCATTTCGGCGACGCTCGGCAGCACGCTGGCGGCGTCGGGCCGGAGCGAGATGCGGCGGTTCAGCGGGCGCACCGCCCCATGATTCTGGATCAGGCTCATAACGGAACGTCCTTGCAAAACCATCGACCGGTCTGTCCCGGCCGCGAAACGTTTAGGGAAAGGAACAATTAGGGCGCGTGGGCGCCGGCTGAGCTGCGGTTTCGGTGGTCATGCGTGGACTTCGCATCGATAACGTCCGGTCAACTAACATAGCCGTCTCCTAATTGATCCCGGTCCTGTGGACCAACTCTCGACCTACCAGGATGCGTCTCGTCGTTGCTGTACCCGCTAGCCTGGGTTCGCGGCACGTGCGATGCATCGCGCCCTCCACAAGGAAAGGCGAGAACAGCATTTAGAGCAATTTAAGCCGCTCGTGTTATGCTAATTATTCATGGCTAAAGCGAAGACCTGTGTGCCCATGGCGTGGCTGGCCGGCGGTCTTCCTGGGGCGCGGAGCGCTAAGGCGATGGCGCGGGCCGATGCCTCGGCCGAGGCGGCGGTGCGCGGTGCTTCGCTGCCGGCATCCTGGCGGTGGTCGATCACCATATAGCCACGGCCCCAATTGGTTTCGATGAAATCGTCGACGCCGAGCGATTGCAGTTTTTTGCGGATTTTGCAGATGAACACGTCGATGATGTTCGGGTTCGGCCTCGTCGAGGCCGCCATACAGATGGTCGAGGATCGCCTCCTTGCTCAGCACCACCCCTTTGCGCAAAGCCAGGATCTCGGCGATCTGGTATTCCTTTTTGGTCAGGGTGACCGGCTTGCCCCGTGCGTAGATTTTTTTGGCGTTCATGTTGATTTCGACGGCGCCGATCCGCAGCGCATTCTCCTGAAACCCGCGGCTGCGGCGGATCAGGTTTTGGATCTTCATGAAAACCTCTTCATGGGAGAGCGCATCGACGATCAGGTCGTCGGCGCCGGCTTGCAGCACGCGCAGCCGGGCGGCCTCGTTCAGGCTGCGGGCAATGGCGGCGATCGGCGCGCGTACCCGCGCCAGGCGCAGTTTGCGCATGATCTCCACCTCGCCCAGGCTCTCTTCGGAGAGCCGCAGCAGGATGGCGTCGTAATCGTAGAACTTCACCAGATCGAGCGCTTCCTCGATGTCGTGCGTTTCATCGATGATCGCCAAGCGCGAGCGCAGGAAGGCGGTCAGCAAGTCTTTTTTTATTGGATGCCGCCTAAAAAGAAAGAATCTTCATGAGAGCCTCCGTTTCGATGGGGCATCGTTACAACCGCAAGAAGAAATCGTCAATCTTTTTGTTTACTGCTCGCGTTTCGCGTGTAAAAATTAAGAATTTATAGAGGAATTGGGTGCGCTTAGGGTCACGGCGTTTTCGCCGGTTTTGTGTCGGGCTGCAGTGCCGCCGCCTCGATTTCGGTCTGCGTCATGGGCAGTTGTTCCGGATGCATGATCGCCAGGACCTCGCCCATCCATAGCGCGTGCAGCAGATGGTCGCGCCTTGGGTTGTCGGTGTTGGGGTGCACCAGCACCGTCAGCCCGTTCCGGTTCAGCATCAGCCAGGGCACGATGACGGCGAAAGTCTCGATGGCGAAGCCGACCTGGTACATTGGCCTGGCATGCGGGCCGACGAGCCGGTCGTGCCATCGCCCCAGCTGAACGTGAAATCGTTCGCCGATGGCGGCGCGCAGCCAGGCGGCAATTTCGCGCTCGGCATCGTCACGAAAATAGATGTGCGCGTGATACGAGGTGATGCGATTCACGGGAATAAGGGACATGGCGTGGCACCTTTATGATCATGCGGGGCGGAACCGTTGCCGTTGTTATATGGCGCTGGATTAACCCCGTGACGTGCGATTGAGGTCGGTTCCAGTAATCGTGAAACTGGCATCAAGGGGGATATTCATCCCCATCCCAGGGCGCGGTGGCGGCCATGGCAACATCACCGTTTCGCTGTCGGCCTGCTCCGCGCGGCGCAACCTGGGATGGTGACCACGCGGGGGCTGGGCGGCAAAACGCGTGTGCGTATCGCCGTTGCGCGACACGAACCCGGCGACGCATTTTCCGGGGGCGGTTTACGCCGGGCCGGTCTTCAGCAGGTCGCGGATCTCCGTCAGCAGGCTTTCAGTCGGCGTTAGCGCGGCGGCGGCCGGCGGGGGGGATTTGTAGAGTTTCTGCAGCAGCCGCACCATCCAGAAAATCGCCGCGGCGACGATCAGGAAGTTGATCACCGCGTTCAGGAACAGGCCGTAATTGATCGTCACGTCGCCGGCTTTCTGCGCCTCCGCCAGCGTCGGCTCCACCGGCCCGCGCAACGTGATGAAATGGTTGGAGAAGTCCACGCCGCCGGTGATCAGGCCGATGATCGGGTTGATGATGTCCTTGACCAGGCTGCCGACGATGCCGGTGAAGGCCACGCCGATCACCACGCCGACCGCGAGGTCGACGACATTGCCGCGCATGATGAACGCCTTGAAGTCATCCACCCAGCCGGGTGTTTTGAGCCTGGTGTGCAGCAGATCGGACATGTCGGTCTCCTGGTTGAGGCGTTATCTGTTGGCGTCGTTGCGCGCGGTTTTGCGTTCCGGCAGCCGCTTATACCGCCATTTAGCGTGCCAAGCGCCGGTTTCCAGGGCGGATATGCCGCTGCCATCCCGAAAGCACGCGGCGCGAATAAACCTTGCCCGGCGCGGGGAGGGTCTGAGAGAAGGGGGGCGATTCGAAAAGGAGTTTGCGATGCGGAGCAGAATTCTTGTCGTCGGTCTGGCCCTGGTTCTGGCCGGCTGCGGCTCCGGCACTGGGCGGCTTTCCGGCGGTACGGCCGGTGGGGCGGCCACCGGCGCGCTCATCGGCATCGTCGGCGGGCCGATCGGCGTCGTGGTCGGTGCCGGGATCGGCGCCGGGGCGGGCGCCATGGCCTCCAGCAATACCACGCCCAAGCAGGTCAATCTCGGTCCGCCGCCCTGGAACGGCAAGCCGCAGCAGCAGGCCCAGCGCTAACGCGCTGGCGGCTTCCCTCCACAAGGATATGTGCTAAACGCCGGGTCCCATGCGCCAATTTCTGGAATTCGAAAAACCCGTCGCCGAACTCGAGAGCAAGATCGAGGAATTGCGGCGCATGTCCGCGCCCGGCGAGATCAACATTGCCGATGAGGTGGCCAGGCTCTCCGCCAAGGCCGACAGCCAGTTGCGCTCGCTCTACGCCCGGCTGACCCCCTGGCAGAAGACTCTGGTGGCAAGGCATGCGGAGCGGCCGAAGGCGGCGCGGGTGATCGACACGCTGATCACCGATTTCACGCCCTTGGCCGGCGACCGCGCCTTTGCGGACGATGCCGCGATCATCGGCGGCATGGGCCGCTTCCGCGGCCTGCCGGTGATGGTGATCGGCACCGAGAAGGGCACCGATACCGAGAGCCGCATCAAATACAATTTCGGCATGGCCAAGCCCGAAGGCTACCGCAAGGCGCGCCGGCTGATGGAGCTGGCCGGGCGGTTCAACCTGCCGATCCTCACCTTCGTCGACACCTCCGGCGCGTTCCCCGGGATCGAGGCCGAGGCCCGCGGCCAGGCCGAGGCGATTGCCCGCGGCATCGAGGCCTGCCTCTCCGCCCCGGTGCCGTTGATTTCCACCATCATCGGCGAGGGCGGCTCCGGCGGCGCCATCGCCCTGGCGGCCGGCAATACCGTGCTGATGATGGAACACGCGATCTATTCGGTGATCTCGCCGGAAGGCTGCGCCTCGATCCTGTGGCGCGACGCGGCGCAGGCGCCGGTGGCGGCCGAGGCCATGCGCATCACCGCGCAGGATCTGCGCCGGCTGGGGCTGATCGACGAGGTGGTGGCCGAGCCGCTCGGCGGCGCGCATCGCGACCCGGAGACGGCCATCGCCAATCTGGGCAATGCCATCGCCCACGCTTTGGAGCCGCTGAAAGCACTGTCTCCGGAATCGCTCCGCTCCCGCCGCCGGGAGAAATTCCTGGCGATGGGCAAGCTTGGGCTGGGGTAAAGTAAGTAAAGCAGCCGCTTTAAAAAAAAGCGGCGCAAAAATTTTTGCTCGATTGGGTCTGTGGCGTTGAAGCCAGCACGGCCTAGATAGCGTTGACATTCACTTGGTCCAGATGAATGCGCTGACGAGGCACAGGATGGACAGGAATGCCCTTGGTGTTTGGTCGTAGCGTGTTGCGATTCGCCTGAAGTGTTTGATTTTCAGGAAGAAGCGTTCGACGAGGTTTCGTTCACAGTAAAGGGCAAAATCGCAGGGCACCTGTGGCGATGTTTTTCTCGGCGGAATCACTGGCACGGCATCCTGGTTCACGATGGTTTCACGCAGTGCCTTTAAATCATATCCCTTGTCGGCCAGGACATGACCCGCAGGCAGCTCGGCGATCAGTTCCTCGGCCTGGGTAATGTCGTTGACTTGGCCAGGAGTAAGGATGAATCGTAGTGGATTGCCTAAAGCATCGACGACGGCATGGATTTTGGTGCTCATTCCACCGCGCGAGCGTCCGATCGCGCGAGCTTCAGGCCCCCTTTTTTGCCCGCCGCATGTTGATGCGCACGGACTATGGTGGAATCGATCATGACGTACTCAAAGTCGGGGAAATCCGCCATGGCGGCAAAAAGCCGGTCCCAGACCCCGTTCTTCGACCAGCGCGAAAAGCGGACGAAGACGCTGTTCCAGTTGCCGAAAAAGGCTGGCAGATCGCGCCACGGCGAGCCCGTACGGGCTAACCAGAGCACAGCTTCAATAAACAGCCGGTTGTCCGCACCGGTCCTGCCGGGATCGCTGCTCTTGCCCGGCAAATGAGGCTCCATCCGCGCCCATTGATGATCTTTTAATATCAGCCGAACCCCAGTCATTCAAAACTCCTCGCGAACAAGGAGGGTAAATCACATTTGCGGCCGAGCCGGAATCCTGAATGTCAACGCAATCTAGTTAAATAAAGTTTTTTGCTTCTTTTTGTTCACAAAAAGAAGCCTTCCTTTGCGCTTTAAAACGCGGCGGCGTTCCCGTAGCGGCCGGTCACCAGCCCGATCCAGCTGATCAGGCCGAACGCCGCGCCGATGATGCCGGTGGTGGCGTTGTAATTCACCACCGCGGCGATGCCGACCGCCACCCCCAGCACGCCCGGCCAGCGTTTGCCCAGCACGAAGCCCGCAATGCCGCAGAGCAGGGCGGTCCAGCCGAAGGCCTGCTGGTATTGCAGCCACAGCACCACGGCCCGGGGCGCGCAGATGGCCGGGGCATTGGCGGCGGCGCAGAGCCCGACGGTGATGCGCGGCACGATGGCGAGCTCCCGGAATGCGAACATGCCCCCGCCGATCACGGCGACCAGCCACAGGCCCACCCAGTCCTCGGCGCGCATCCGGACCGTTCGGTTCATGCTGGGCATTCTTGCTTCACTTCAGTCGTTATGGTTGCTCTCCACCGTCCAGGGCCGTATTGCTGCGGTGCATTACGTTTCAACCAGCATAAACGGTTCATGACATCTCACACCAGCGGAAAATCGCCCAAGAGCTTTCAGGATATCATCCTGACCTTACACAATTTTTGGGCGAGTCAGGGCTGCGTGATCCTGCAGCCTTACGATGTGGAGATGGGGGCCGGGACCTTCCACCCCGCCACCACGCTGCGTGCCCTCGGCCCTAAGCCCTGGCGCGCGGCCTATGTGCAGCCGTCGCGCCGCCCCTCGGACGGGCGCTACGGGGAGAACCCGAACCGTCTGCAGCATTATTACCAGTACCAGGCTCTGCTGAAGCCGAGCCCGGACAACATCCAGGAGCTGCTGCTGGCGAGCTATGACGCGATCGGCATCGACCGCAAGCGCCACGACATCCGTTTCGTCGAGGATGACTGGGAAAGCCCGACGCTGGGCGCCTGGGGGCTGGGCTGGGAGGTGTGGTGCGACGGCATGGAGGTGACGCAGTTCACCTATTTCCAGCAGGTCGGCGGCATTGCCTGCGTCTCCCCCTCGGCCGAGCTCACCTACGGGCTGGAGCGGCTGGCGATGTATGTGCAGGGGGTCGAGAACGTGTACGACCTCGACTTCAACGGCGCCGGCGTCACCTATGGCGATGTGTTTCTCCGCGCCGAGCAGGATTATTCGAAGCATAATTTCGAGCTGGCCAATACCGACATGCTGGCCCGGCATTTTGAGGATGCGGAGAAAGAATGCGCTGCCCTGGTCGCCGCCGGCGTGGCGCAGCCGGCCTATGACCAGTGCATCAAGGCGAGCCATGCCTTCAACCTGCTGGATGCGCGCGGCGTGATCTCGGTGGCCGAGCGCGCCGCCTATATCGGCCGGGTCAGAACACTGGCCAAGGCATGTGCGGAAATCTGGCTGGCGGGCGATGACAATGGTTGAGTTTTTTCTGGAACTTTTCTCGGAAGAGGTCCCGGCGCGGATGCAGGCGCAGGCCTCCTCCCAGCTCGTCACTCTGGTGGCTGAGGTTTTGGCGCCGCTCAAACCCGCTGCCGCCAAAATTTTTTTCGGCCCGCGCCGCCTGGCGCTGAGCACCGTGGTGGAAGGCGAAGTCCCGGCGAGCCAGGTCTCCGAGCGCGGCCCGCGCGCCAGCGCGCCGGAACAGGCGCTCGCCGGCTTCCTGCGCAAGCATAACGCGACCCGGGAACAGCTGGTCCAGGACGGCGATTTCTGGGTGCTGAACAAAACCGTGCCGGCGATGTCTGCGCGCGAGCTGATTTTGTCCGCACTCCCCGCCGTTCTGGCGAAACTCCCCTGGCCGAAATCCATGCGCTGGGGTTCCGGCGGCGATTTCACCTGGGTGCGCCCGCTGCGCCGCATCGTCTGCCTGCTCGATGGCGAGATTGTGCCCATCCAGCTCGGCCCGGTGACCGCCGGCAACGAGACCGAGGGCCACCGCGTGCACGCGCCGGGCGCCTTCGCCGTCTCTTCCGCCGCCGATTGGGAGCAGAAGCTGCGCGCGCATTACGTGATCGCCGATGCCATGGAGCGGCGGCGCAAAATCGCGGAGGGCATCGCCGCCCAGGCGGCGGCGATGAATCTCAGCGTCGCGGAGGATAACGCGCTGCTCGATGAGGTAACGGGGCTGGTGGAATGGCCGGTGCCGCTGACCGGGCGGATCGGTGCGGAATTCATGGACCTGCCGCCGGAAGTCCGCGAGCTGTCGATGAAGATCAACCAGAAATATTTCGCCCTGCGCGATACGGCGGGCCAGCCGGCGCCCTATTTCGCCTTCGTGGCGAATCTCGCGGCGGACGATTCTGGCGCGGCGATCATCGCGGGCAATGAGCGCGTGCTGCGCGCGCGCCTCTCGGATGCGCGGCATTTCTGGGAGCTGGACCTGAAAACCCCGCTCAACTCGCTGCTGCCGAAGCTGGAGAAAATCACCTTTCACGCCAAGATCGGCACGCAGCGCCAGCGCGCCGACCGGATTTCCGATCTGGCAGGCAAGATCGCCGCACAACTCGGCGCCAGCAGCGTGGAACAGAACGATGCCGCGCGCGCCGGGCTGCTGTGCAAGGCAGATCTCGTCACCGGCATGGTCGGCGAATTCCCGGAACTGCAGGGCGTCATGGGCGGCTATTACGCCGCCCGGGATTCGCGCTTGGGTGAGGTTGTGGGTGCGGCGATCCGCACGCACTACCAGCCGAAAGGCCAGGGCGATGACGTGCCGCGTGGCCTTGTCGCCGTCAGCGTCGCCTTGGCCGACAAGCTCGACACGCTCATCGAATTTTTCCGCATCGGCGAGAAACCCACAGGCTCGGGCGATCCGTTCGCGCTGCGCCGCGCCGCGCTCGGCGTGATCCGGATCATTCTGGAAAACGACCTGAAATTCCGCCTGGGCGCGGTCGATGTTTCGCCCGAGTTGCTCGCCTTCATCCTGGAGCGTCTGCGCGTAAAGCTGCGCGGCGAGGGCGAGCGGTTCGACATTCTCGACGCGGTGCTGGCCGGCGGCGTGAATGACGATCTGGTCGACATCATGCGCCGCGTGAACGCGGTGCGCGATTTTCTCGGCACGCCCGATGGCGGCAACCTGCTCACCGCCTATCGCCGCGCCGCCAACATTCTGCGCATCGAGACCGCCAAGGATGGTCCGCATGAAGGCGAACCGAGCGAAGCGCTGTTCGCGCAGGACGAGGAAAATCGTCTCGAGAGCGAGTTGACGAAAATCCGGCTCGACAGCGTGAAAAAATTCGCCGCAGGTGATTATGAATCTGCAATGAATGGATTCGCGGGGCTGCGCGCCCCGGTCGACGCCTTTTTCGACAAAGTGACGGTGAATGCCGAAGCGCCCGAAATTCGCCGCAATCGCTTGCGATTGCTCGCGAAGTTGCGGGACACGATGCACCAGATTGCCGAGTTCGTGAAAATAGAGGGCTGAGGAGCAGAACAATGACCAAGTGGGTTTATAATTTCGGTGCCGGCGTGAATGACGGGCATGCCGGTTTACGCAACCTGCTGGGTGGCAAGGGCGCCAACCTTGCCGAGATGGCCAGCATCGACCTGCCGGTGCCGCCTGGCTTCACCATCACCACCGAAGTCTGCACCGCCTATTACGACAATAACCAGACTTATCCCGCCGCGCTGAAAGCCCAGGTCGACACGGCCCTGGCCCGCATCGAAGAAGCGGTCGGCCGCAAGTTCGGCGACGGCGCCAAGCCGCTGCTGGTCTCGGTGCGCTCCGGTGCCCGCGTGTCGATGCCCGGCATGATGGACACGGTGCTCAATCTCGGCCTCAACGACATCACCGTGCAGGGCCTCGCCGCCGGCTCCGGCGATGCGCGCTTCGCCTGGGACTCCTACCGCCGCTTCATCCAGATGTACGGCTCGGTCGTGCTCGGCGTCGACCATCACCGTTTCGAGGAGATCATCGAGACCGCCAAGCTCGATGCCGACGTGATCGAGGACACCGCGCTGACCACCGAGGACTGGCAGCGCGTGGTCGAGGGCTACAAGGCGATGGTTGCGGAGGCGACCGGCAAGCCGTTCCCGCAGGACCCGTCCGACCAGCTCTGGGGCGCGATCGGCGCCGTGTTCGGCTCCTGGATGAACCCGCGCGCCAACACCTATCGCCGTCTGCACGACATTCCGGCGAACTGGGGCACGGCGGTGAACGTGCAGGCGATGGTGTTCGGCAATATGGGCGATGACTGCGCCACCGGCGTCTGCTTCACCCGCGACCCTTCCACCGGCCTCAACGAATTCTACGGCGAGTACCTGGTGAACGCGCAGGGCGAGGACGTGGTGGCCGGCATCCGCACGCCGCGCCCGCTCTCCAAGGCCTATGCCAAGCCGGGCGAGGTCAGCATGGAGGAGGCGCTGCCGGAAGCCTATGCCGAGCTCAACAAGGTCCGCGACGTGCTTGAGAAGCACTACAAGGACATGCAGGACATCGAGTTCACCGTGCAGCAGAACAGGCTGTACATGCTGCAGACCCGCGCCGGCAAGCGCAGTGCCGCGGCCAGCTTACGCATCGCCGTGGAGATGGCCGAGAGCGGGCTGATCGACCGCGACACCGCGATCATGCGCGTCAACCCCGCCTCGCTCGACCAGCTGCTGCACCCCACGCTCGACCCCAAGGCGACGCCGAAACTGTTCGCCAAGGGCCTGCCGGCCTCGCCCGGCGCTGCCTCCGGCGCGGTGGTGTTCTCCGCGGACGAAGCCGAGCTGCGCGCGCAAAAAGGTGATGCCGTCATTCTGGTCCGCATCGAGACCAGCCCTGAGGATATTCACGGCATGCATGCCGCGCGCGGCATTCTCACCACGCGCGGCGGCATGACCAGCCACGCCGCCGTGGTGGCGCGCGGCATGGGCCGCCCCTGCGTCGCCGGCGCCGGCGGCATCAATGTCGATTACGGCGCGCAGACCCTCTCCGCCGGCGGCGTGACCATCCGCGCCGGGGAGATCCTCACCATAGACGGCGCCACCGGCGAGGTGTTCGCGGGCGCGGTGAAGATGATCGAGCCGCAGCTCTCCGGCGAGTTCGGCACGCTAATGGGCTGGGCCGACCAGGCCCGCCGCCTTAAGGTGCGCGCCAACGCGGAAACCCCGCTCGATGCCGACACCGCGCGCAAGTTCGGCGCCGAGGGCATCGGCCTGTGCCGTACCGAGCACATGTTCTTCGACCCGCAGCGCATCGGCGCGGTGCGGCAGATGATCATGGCCAATGACGAGGCCGGCCGCCGCACGGCGCTGGCCAAGCTGCTGCCCTTCCAGCGCGAGGATTTCGCCGCGCTGTTCAAGATCATGGAGGGGCTCCCCGTCACCATCCGCCTGCTCGACCCGCCGCTGCACGAATTCCTGCCGCATGGCGAGGCGGAGCTGGCGGAAGTCGCGGCAGCGCTGGGCATGGACGCCGCCACCATCAACACCCGCGCGGCGGAACTCTCCGAGACCAACCCGATGCTTGGCCATCGCGGCTGCCGCCTCGGCGTTTCCTTCCCCGAGATCTACGAGATGCAGGCGAGGGCGATTTTCGAGGCAGCGATCGAGATCGGCAAGACCGGTGCCGCGCCGGTGCCGGAGATCATGATCCCGCTGGTCGGCATCAAGCGCGAGCTCGACATCACCCGCGCGCAGATCGAGAAGGTCGCGAAAGAGGTGTTCGCCGAGACCGGCACCAGCATCGAGTACAGCATCGGCACGATGATCGAGCTGCCGCGCGCCGCCCTCACGGCGGACTCCATCGCCGAGGCAGCCGATTTCTTCTCCTTCGGCACCAACGACCTGACCCAGACCGTGTTCGGCCTCTCCCGCGACGATGCCGGCAAGTTCCTGCCGCATTACGTGGAGCAGGGCATCCTGGCGAAGGACCCGTTCGTGTCGATCGACGTGGAGGGCGTCGGCGCCCTGGTGCGCATCGCCGCCGAGAAAGGCCGCGCCACCACGTCCGGCCTGAAACTCGGCATCTGCGGCGAGCATGGCGGCGACCCGGCCTCCATCGCCTTCTGCGAGGCGGTGAAGCTGGATTACGTGTCCTGCAGCCCCTACCGCGTGCCGGTGGCGCGCCTCGCCGCCGCACAGGCGGCGATCGAGGGCGCGGAGAAGAACTCCACCGACTGAACCAGTAGGAGAAGGCTACTTTTTGTGAACAAAAAGTAGCAAAAAAACTTTGCTAAACTGGGCCGTGGTGGTTGCAGCGCCGCCGGCCCAGCTCGGCCAAAAGTTTTTGCGCCGTTTTTTTCAAAAAGCGGCTACTTTCCTGTTTCAACCTGAGTTGCCATCCGCGCTAAGATGCGCCGTTGGCTTTGGGAGGAGCAGGCCATGAGCGAGACGACAGGCGGCTACGCGGCCATGATGGTCCGGCTGCAACTGGCGGGGAGCAACGCCGCCCTGCTGACGACCGCCGCTGACCTTGCCCGGCGCTGCGGCGCCCGGCTGATCGGCGCCGCGGTCTGCCAGCCGATGCAGATCATCTATGGCGACGGCTATGTGATGGGCGACCTGATCCGCGAGGACCAGGAGCAGATCCAGCGTGAACTGCGTGAGGCGGAGGCGGAGTTCCGGGCGACGGTGACGGCGCCGGGCGCGCAATGGCGCGCCATGGAGATTTTCACCGGCATCCCCGACTATCTTGCCGACGAGGCGCGCTGCGCCGACCTGATCATCCTCGGCCATGACCGTGGCGCTTCGCTGCTCGACCAGGCACGACGGGTGGAGAATGCCGACCTGGTGATGCGCGCCGGGCGGCCGGTGCTGATCGTGCCGCATGGCGTCACCGCCTTGCCGCTGGAACAGGTGGTGGTGGGCTGGCGCGACACGCGCGAGACCCGCCGCGCGGTGCGCGATGCGCTGCCGCTGCTGCGGCTCGCGGCGCATTTGACGCTGGTGGAAATCGCCGCCGAAGCCGAGCTGGACGCGGCGAAAAAGCGGCTGGGCGATGTGCGGGACTGGCTGCTGGGGCACGGCATCAAGGCCGCCATGCACGCCACCGCCGCGACCGGCGACGACGCGATCCGCCTCAACGCGGTCGCCCGTGAATGCAAAGCCGACCTGCTGGTCGCCGGAGCCTATGGCCATAGCCGGCTGCGCGAATGGGTGCTGGGTGGGGTGACGCATGACCTGCTGCTTCGCGCCGAGCGCTGCGTGCTGGTGTCGCACTGAGCTGGGCGGAACAGGAAAGCAGCCGCTTTTTCGGAAAAAAGCGGCGCAAAAAACTTTTGCTCCTATGAGACGGTGGCGTTGAAACCAGCACGGCCCAGATTAGCAAAGTTTTTTTGCTACTTTTTGTTCACAAAAAGTAGCCTTTTTCCTTCACCTGGCAGCGCTAGGCAAATTTCAGCACCAGGAACCCGAACACCAGCAGCACCGCGAACACGCCTGTCACCAGGCCGAGCCGCCGTTCGATGAACTCCTGTGCCGGGGGGCCGAATTTTTTCAGCAGGATCGCCTCGAGGAAAAACCGGCCGCCGCGGGTGATCACGCTGGCGGCCATGAACACCGGAAAATTGAAGGCGGCGGCGCCGGCGGCGATGGTGACGATCTTGTAGGGGATCGGCGTCAGCCCTTTGATCAGGATGATCCACACGCCGTATTGCGCGAATTTCTGCTGAAACGCCACGAAGGCGGCGTGGTAGTGGTAGAGATCGATGATCGGCTGCGCCAGTTTCGTGAACAGAAAAAAGCCGATCAGGTAGCCGAGCGCGCCGCCCAGCACGCTGCCCAGGGTTGCCAGCGCCGCGAGGGGCAGTGCCCGGCGCGGGGTCGCCAGCGCCATCGGGATCAGCAGCGCATCCGGCGGCAGCGGAAAGAAGCTCGCTTCCGCAAAGGCGATGAAGAACAGCCAGTACGGCGCGGAAGGCCGCCCCGACAGGGCGATGACATGGTCATAAAGTCTGCGGAGCATGATTTTGCCTGCCATAGGGGGGCGCGCATGGCAATGTGCGGGGGAGGGGAAGGGAAACGCTTTTTTTTTTGAAAAAAAGAAGCAAAAAACTTTTTTTGCTCTGGGCCGTGCTGGTTTCACTGCTACAGTCCCAGAGGTGCAAAAGTTTTTGCGCCGCTTTTTTCAAAAAGCGGCCACTTGCTTCCCCTACACCGGCAACGTCACGCGGGCGCGCAGCCCGTTGCCGGGCAGGTTCTGCAGCAGGATATCGCCGCCATGGGCGCGGATGATGTTGCGCGCGATCGACAGGCCGAGTCCGGAGCCGCCGGTCTCGCGGTTGCGGCTGGTCTCCAGCCGCCGGAATGGCTCGAACACCGATTCCATCAGGTCCGCGGCGATGCCCGGCCCGTTATCGTCGATGTCGATCTGCACGAACCCTTTCGGCGATGGCCGCAGCGCGATCCGCGCCGCGTCACCGTATTTGAGCGCGTTGCCGATCAGGTTGGTCAGCGCGCGTTTCAGCGCCAGCGGCCGCGCCTGCACGGTGAGGTGGTCAGGGCCGGAAAAATCCAGCGCCTCGGCGTGTTCCGGCGCGCCATCCGCGGCCTCGTCGAGGATCGTGCGCAGCAAGATCGCGAGATCGATGCGCGTCACCGGCTCGGTGGTGGTGATGTCGCGGCCGAAGGCCAGGGTGGCGGCGACCATCGCCTCCATCTCGTCCAGATCCGCCAGCATTTTCAGCCGTTGCTCCTCGTCCTCCATGTATTCCGCGCGCAGTTTCAGCCGTGTGATCGGCGTGCGCAGGTCATGGCCGATGGCGGTGAGCAGGAAGGTGCGGTCCTCGACGAAGCGGCGGATGCGCGCCGCCATGGTGTTGAAGGCGTTCGCGGCGGTGACGATCTCGCTCGGCCCGCGCTCGGGCAGCGGCGGCGCGTTCACCACGTCGCGGCCCAGCCGCTCGGCGGCCTCGGCCAGCGTGCGCACCGGCACCAGCAATTCCCGCACCGCCCAGGCGATCATCACCGCGCCCAGCACGATCATGACGATGAAGGCGGTGGCGAAGCTCGGCGAGCGCCAGGGCGCTGGCGAAGGCAGGGGGGAGGTGAGGGTAAGCCAGGCCGGCGGCGGTGGGATCAGCCCCGGCGGCAGCAGCAGTTCCGGCAGGCGGGGCTGGCTGAGATCCGGCGGCAGCATGGGGAACGCCCGGAACGGCATGTCATCGGGCAGGCCGAAGCTGATGGTCAGCCGCGCCGGATGCTGGCCGACGGCGCGCAGCTCCAGCCCGTGCGGACGGATGTTGAACGGAATGCCATAGGCATAGATGCTGCCGCGGATGATCTGCCGTGCCGCCAGGGGCAGGTCGTAGGTGCCTTCCGGGGCGGGGGGCAGCGGGCTCAGCGTCAGCGTGTCGCCGCGGGGCAGCGCCTCGCGCGCCACCAAGGCAGCCTGCTGCTCGGGCGGCGCCAGCGCGATATGGCGGTAGATGATCACCGCGCGGGTGGCGAAATCCCGCTCCTCCTCGATCCGCTCCAGCTGGATCTGGTTGAGCGTATGGATCAGCAGGCCCAGCAGCTGGATCATGGCGAAGCCGACCAGCAGAATCAGGGTGGTGCGGCCGGCGAGACTCTTCGGCAGCAGATGCTTGATCAATGCCGCTCGACGGGGGTGGAGAGCACGTAGCCGCCGCCGCGGACCGTCTTGATCAGCTGCGCGTTGCGGCCGTCATCCTCGAGCTTGCGCCGCAGCCGTGAGACCGCGACGTCGATCGCGCGGTCGAACGGCCCGGCCTGGCGGCCGCGCAGCAGGTCCAGCAGCATGTCGCGCGTCAGCACGCGATTGGGCCGGTCGAGCAGCGCCACCAGCAGATCGTATTCGCCGCCGGTGATCGCCACCTCCACCCCGCTCGGGTCGAGCAGCCGGCGCCGCGCGGTCTCCAGCACCCAGCCGGAAAAGCTGTACGTTTTCGCGGCCTGCTCGGCGTGGCGCTCTTCGGAGTCGCCGGTGCGGCGCAGCACCGCGCGGATGCGCGCCAGCAATTCGCGCGGGTTGAACGGCTTGGTCACGTAATCGTCGGCGCCCAACTCCAGGCCGATGATGCGGTCGGTCTCCTCGGCCATGGCGGTGAGCATGATGATCGGCACCTTGGTCTCGGCGCGGAACCAGCGGGCCAGCTCCAGCCCGCCTTCGCCGGGCAGCATCAGGTCCAGCACCACCAGTTGGAAATGCCCGTTGGCGAAGGCGCGGCGCGCCTCCTTGCCGTCGCGCGCGGTGGTCACGCGCAGGCGCTGGCGTTCCAGAAACTTGGCGAGCAGTTCACGGATTTCGCGGTCGTCATCGACCACCAGAATATGCGGCAGAGTATCCATGGCTGTTACAATAGCGCCGCGCCGCCGCGTTGGGCAGTACATGTTGCAATTGGTGACAATCGGTGAGGGCAACGCAACGATTGTCAGAAAAATACCACTTGCGTCGCGGAAAACTTGGTCCTATTGGCCGCGTCACGCAGCAACGCACGTGCCTCTGCCATTCTTTCATGTGGGGACTGGTTACGCAACGACGTCAAGCGTTCTGGCAGCACTGTCGGGGCAACCCGGAAGTGGCTGGTTCGTTAGACCGTTTCGCAACCGCGCCCGTTGCCTTGTTCAGGCGGGCCTTCATAGGAAAGGTGTGTGCGATGAGCTCCAAAATCGCATCATTTCTCGACTCTCCCGCCCTGGCCACGCCATGCCTGGTGCTCGATCTTGACCTGGTCGCGGAGAACTACGCGGCGCTGCGCGCGGCTCTGCCGGCGGCGAAGATCTATTACGCGGTGAAGGCCAATCCGGCGGCGCCGATCCTGCGCCTGCTGGCCGAAAAGGGCTCCTGCTTCGATGCCGCCAGCCTGCCCGAGATCGAGGCCTGCCTCGAAGCCGGCGCGCCGGCCGCCGCCATCAGCTTCGGCAACACGGTCAAGAAGGCCAGCGCCATCGCCGCCGCGCATGCTCATGGCGTGCCGCTTTTCGCCTTCGATTCGATCGAGGAGCTGGAAAAGATCGCCCGCCACGCCCCGGGCGCGAAAGTGTATTGCCGCATCGCCGTCGCCAATGAGGGCGCGGACTGGCCGCTGACGAAGAAGTTCGGCACCACCTTGGACCGCGCCCGCGAGCTGATGCTCAAAGCCCCCCGCCTCGGCTTGGTGCCGCACGGCCTGTCCTTCCATGTCGGCAGCCAGCAGACCGGCACGCCCGCCTACGAGGCGGCGATCGCCCAGGTGGCGATGCTGTTCACCAGCCTCAAGGAGGACGGGCTGCAGCTGAAGATGCTCAATCTCGGCGGCGGCCTGCCGGTGCGCTACAGCGACGACGTGCCGGGCGTGGAAACCTTCGGCGCGGCCATCATGAATGCCATGATCGCGCATTTCGGCAACGACCTGCCGGAGATGCTGATCGAGCCGGGCCGCGCCATTGTCGGCAATGCCGGCGTGGTCGCCGCAGAGGTGGTGCTGGTCTGCCGCCGCATGGCGGCTGACGAGCGCCGCTGGGTGTATCTCGATATCGGCCGTTTCGGCGGGCTGGCGGAGACCGAGGGCGAGGCGATCCGCTACCGCATCAGCGCCGGCGGCGGCGCCACCGGCCCGGTGGCCCTGGCCGGCCCCAGCTGCGACGGCGTGGATATCATGTACGAGAAAACCCCCTACCGCCTGCCGCTCGACCTGCAATCCGGGGACCGCGTGCTGATCCACGATGCCGGTGCCTATGTGACAACTTACGCAAGTCAGAATTTCAACGGTTTCGCTCCGTTGAAAGAACACTATCTGTAAGACCCCCTCTTACCAAAGGACTATCCCAATGCGTGAAATCAAGCTCAAGGCCGCTGACAATGCGGGCGAATTCTCCGCCTTCGTCTGGGAGCCGAAGACCAAGAATCCGGCCGGCGCGGTCGTGGTGATCCAGGAGATTTTCGGCGTCAACGAGTCGCTGCGCGCGACCGCGCAGAACCTGGCGGATATGGGCTTCATCGCCATCGCCCCGGACCTGTTCTGGCGCCAGGAGCCGGGCGTGGACCTGACCGACAAGAGCGAGGCCGAGTGGAAGAAGGCGTTCGAGCTGCTGAACGGCTTTGACCAGGACAAGGGCGTCGAAGACCTGAAGGTGACGCTCGCCGCCGCGCGCCAGCTGCCCGGCTCAAACGGCAAGGCCGGCACCATCGGCTACTGCCTCGGCGGCCGCCTGGCGGTGATGATGGCGACCCGCTCGGACGCCGACGTGAACGTCTCCTATTACGGTGTCGGCCTCGACGCGCTGGTGCCGGAATTCGACAACATCAAGGCGCCGCTGCTGATGCACATCGCCGAGCAGGACGAGTTCTCCAAGCCGGAAGTCGTCGAAGCGGTGCTCGAGGGGTCCGAGGATAACGAGTTCATCGACGCGTTCATCTATCCGGACGTGCAGCATGCCTTCGCCCGCGTCGGTGGCGTGCATTACGATGCGCGCTGCGCCACCATCGCCAACGGCCATTCCACGGAGCTGCTGGCCGAAATGCTTGATTGATCCCACGCCGGAATTTTCTGGCTGCCGCCGGGATGGGCTTGCTCATCCCGGCTTTTTCATATGCGGCGGATCTCGCCGCGCGCTGCGTCGCGGCGATTCTGGCCGCAACCCCCGCCGGGCCCGGGCTGCTCAACAGCTATATCGTCGCAACCGGTGCCATGGCGCAGGATTTCGACCGAACCCAGGCCAATGCCGCCTATGTGTACGATAACGCCCTGGCCGGGCTGCTGCTGCTGGCGGCCGGACATGGCGATGCCGCGCGCCGCATCGGCGAGGCGCTCGCCATCGCTCAGGCGCATGACCGCTTCTACAAGGACGGCTGCCTGCGCAACGCCTATCAGGCCGGGCCGATGACGATGCCGGCAAAACTCCCCGGCTGGTGGGATGCCACCGCCAAGCGCTGGGCGGAGGATCCGTATCAGGTCAGCGCGCAGACCGGGCCGGTGGCCTGGGCGATGCTGCTCTGGGCGGCGCTCGGCATGACGGCGCAAGCCCACCGCGCCGGCGACTGGCTGAACGCGCAGCTCCGCGCCCCCAGCGGCTATTTCGGCGGCTTTTACGGTTTCGAGCCCAAGCCGCTGAAACTCACCTGGCAGAGCACCGAGCAGAACACCGATCTTGCGGTTGCTTTTGCCCGGCTCGGACGGCGGGAGGATGCCGAACATGCTGCCGGTTTCGTGCGGCGCATGTTCGATGCTGAGCGCGGCGTGTTCGCCGCCGGCACCACGCCGGACGGGGCACGCAATGCCATGCTGGCCGCCGATGCCGGCATCTGGCCGGATCTCGCCGGCCTTGGCCCCGCCGCCGCCGCGCAAAACGCGGTGGCCTTGCTCCGCCACGGCAACGGCATCGGCTTTTCCGCGGCGAGCGGTTCGGTCTGGCTGGAAGGCACCGCCTTCGCCGCATTGGCACTCCGGCAGAGCAATCCCGCTCTGGCCCAGGCCTTCCTCGCCACGGTCGAAGCCAATATTTCGTCCACGGGCTATGTCTACGCCACGCTTGCGCCGAGGCTCTCCACCGGCCTCACCGTCGGCCCCTCTTTGCAAAAGAACGTGGCGCCACAGGCCTTCAATTATTACCGCCGCCCTGCCTTGAGCACGACCGCCTGGGCGGGATTGGCGGCACTCGGCGTCAATCCGTTGAGGATTTAAAAGGGAAAAGGAAGTAGCCGCTTTTTTGAAAAAAAGCGGCGCAAAAAACTTTGGTTCGTTTGGGCCTGTGGCAGCGAAACCAGCACGGCCCAGTTTAGCAAAAGTTTTTTGCTTCTTTTTTTCAAAAAAGAAGCGCTTCGTCCCCTAATCTACCCGCCGCTTATACCGCGCCCGTACCCGCTCCGCCTGCAGCCCGCCATGCAGCGCCGAGCCGCGCCCGGAGAGCGACGGGTTGGTCATGAAATACTCGTGCGCCGAGGCCGGCGGGTCGCCCGGCGTCACCCGCACCCACACCCCGTCCGGCCGCAATTCGGAGGATTGCGCGTCGTCGCGCAGGTTCACCACCATGATCTGGTCGACCACCTGGGCGTGCACGGTCGGGTTATGGATCGGCACGAAGGTTTCCACCCGGCCTTCCATGTTTCGGGCCATCCAGTCGGCGCTGGACATGAACACCTTGTTCTCCCGCGAGGGCAGCGTGTGGCCGTTGGCGAACACGCAGATGCGCGAATGTTCCAGAAACCGGCCGACGATGGATTTCACCCGGATCGTCTCGGAGAGGCCGGGCACGCCGGGGCGAAGGCAGCAGATGCCGCGCACGACGATGTCGACCGGCACGCCGGCGCGCGAGGCCACGTAGAGATGGTCGATCAGCCGGTCGTCCACCAGCGAGTTCATCTTCAGCCAGATGCCGGAGGGCTTGCCGGCTTTGGCATTGGCGATCTCCGCGTCGATCAGCGCATCGATGGTGCGGCGCGTGGTCAGCGGCGAGAAGGCGAGCTGCTCCATCTCTTCCGGCCTGGCGTAGCCGGTCATGTAGTTGAACAGCCGCACCGCGTCGCGCGTCAGCGCCGGGTCGCAGGTGAAGAAGGAGAGGTCGGTATAGACCCGTGCGGTGATCGGGTGGTAATTGCCGGTGCCGAAATGCGCATAGGCGCGGAGTGATCCGGCCTCGCGGCGGACCACGTAGGACATTTTCGCGTGCGTCTTCAGCCCGACGAAGCCGAACACCACCTGCACCCCGGCGGCCTCCAGCGTGCGCGACAGGCGGATATTCGCCTCCTCGTCGAAGCGCGCGCGCAGCTCCACCATGGCGGTGACCGACTTGCCGGCCTCCGCCGCCTCGATCAGCGCTTTCACGATCGGCGAGTCGCGGCTGGTGCGGTACAGGGTCTGCTTCACCGCCACCACCGCCGGGTCGGCCGCCGCCTGGCGCAAAAACTGCACGACCACGTCGAAACTCTCGAAAGGGTGGTGCACCAGGATGTCCTTGGAGCGGATCGCGGCGAAGCAGTCGCCGCCGAAATCGCGGATGCGCTCGGGGAAGCGCGCGGTATAGGGCGGGAACAGCAGGTCCGGCCGGTCGTCGACGATCATCTGCTTCACGTCCACCAGGCCGATGATCCCGGTTTCGGCATAGACCTCGTCGGCCGGCGCCTCGACCGCGTCGATCACCAGCTCGCGCAGATCGTCCGGCATGTCGGCCTGCAGGGTGAGTTGGATGACCACGCCGCGCCGCCGCCGCTTCAGCGCGCTCTCATAGGATTGCACGAGGTCCTCGGCCTCCTCCTCGAACTCCACATCGGTGTCGCGGATCAGCCGGAACAGCCCCGAGCCCTGCACCTGGAAGCCGGGGAACAGCCGGTGCATGAACATCCCCACCAGCTCCTCCAGCATGATGAAGCGGATCGGCCTGCCGGCCGCGGCCGGCAGGCGCACGAACCGCTCCACCTGGCCCGGCATCGGGATCAGTGCCGACATCTGCCCGCGATCGTCGTCGCGCGCCAGTTTCAGCGCCATCACCAGCCCCATGTTGGGGATGAAGGGGAAGGGGTGCGCCGGATCCACCGCCAGCGGGGTCAACACCGGGAACACCCGCTCCATGAAATAGCTGTCGAGGAAATGCGCGTCGTCGCTGGTCAGCTGCGCGGCGTTGTGGATCACCAGCCCCGCCTGCGCCAGCAATTTGCGCACATGGGTGAAGGCGGCCTGCTGCGCGGCGCTCAGCTCGCGCGAGCGGGCATTGATGGCGTGCAGCTGCTGCGCCGGGGTGGCGCCGTCGGCGGAGCGTTCCTGCACGCCGGCGCGGGCCTGGCCGATCAGCCCGGCGACGCGCACGGAATAGAATTCATCCAGGTTGGAGGCGCTGATGGAGACGAAGCGCAACCGCTCCAGCAATGGGTGATGCGGGTTCTCCGCCTCGGAGACGACGCGGAAATTAAAGTCCAGCCAGGACAGCTCGCGGTTGATGAAGCGGGCGGGGTTGTCCAGGCCGATCTCGGGCAGATGCGCGATCGTTGTCTGGTCCATGGCGGGTCCTCATGAGAGCGAAAAAAGGAAGGTCTTCTTTTTTGAAAAAAAAGAAGCAAAAAGCTTTGTTACTTTAGACTGTGCTGGTTTCAGCGCCAGCGTATTAGTTGAGCAAAAGTTTTTTGCGCCGCTTTTTTTTCAAAAAAGCGGCCGCTTCCTTACTATGCCTGTCCCTCGGCCTTGCAAAGATCCTCCAGCAGTTCGGCCGCCAAAGCGCGGGTCAGCCGGGCGCCGCGGTCGAAGGCGATGCGGTCCAGCCGCGCCACCGCCTCGCGCAGCGCCGCCGCGGTGCGGGGCAGGTGGGTGAGCAGGTAGTTGCGCACGGCGATGCGCAGCGTCAGCTGCCGCTCCGCGGTCAGCCTGGTGAGCAGCAGCGCCAGCAGTTCGTCCTCCGGGGCGCGGATCTCCACCGCCTCGGAGGCGCGCAGCCGGCTGCCGAGATCGGCAAGCTTGTAGGATTGCCGCGCGGGCGGGGTGCGGGCCGTCATTAGCACCGGCACGCCCGCTTCGGTGGCGGCGTTGAGCAGGTGCAGCAGCGTGCGCGGGTCGGGCACGATGTCGGCATCGTCCACCGCGACCGGTGCTGTGGGACGGATCAGCCCCTGCAGCGTGCCGCCATCGAGCAGCGTCGCCTGGTTCGCGGCGGCCCAGATGTGCAGCAGATGCGTCTTGCCGCAGCCCTCCTCGCCCCACAGCACCAGCCTGCCATTGCTCCAGCCTTCCGGCTGCGCCAACCATTCCCGCGCCAGGGCATTGGACGGGGCGCTGCAAAAATCCTCCGCCGCAAAACCTTGCTCTGCCGCGAATGGCAAAGCCAGCTGTCTCATTGTCGGGGCGCGTCCAGATAGAGCGGGCTGTGCAGGTAACGGCGCAGCCAGAAGCGCGCCAGCACGCCCAGCGTCGCGGTCACCGGCACCGCCAGCATGATGCCGAGGAAGCCGAACGTACTGGCCCCCGCGAACAGCGAGAAGATCACCCACACCGCCGGCAGCCCGACCCGGTCGCCGAGAAAGCGCGGCTGGATCACATAGTCGTTCAGCGCCTGGCCGAAGGCGAACACCACGATGACCGAGAGCACGCTATGCCAGCCCGGCGCCTGGCTGAGCGCCAGCAGGATCGCGGTGACGGCGCCGAACAGCGTGCCGACATAGGGGATGAAGGACAGGAACCCGGCGGCCAGGCCGACGATCAGCCCCTGCTCCAGCCCGACAATGGTCAGCCCGACCGCATAGACAATCGCCAGCGCCAGGCAGCAGATCGCCTGGCCGCGGATCCAGGCGGCGAGGATGCGGTTGACCTCGACCGCCTGGGCGCGGATCACGCCCTCATACGGGCGCGGCAGCCAGGTATCGACATGGCGGATGATCGAGGGCCAGTCGCGCAGGAAATAGAAGGTGACGACCGGCGTGATGATCAGCAGCGTCAGGATGTTCACCACCGCGAAGCCGCTGCCGATGATGTTGGTCGCCGCGGTGCCGACGAAGGAGACGATGGTGCCGGCCTGGTTGGCGGCGAGGTCGCGCAGTTTCTGGCTCACCGCCCCGGGGCCGAGCCGCAGCTGCGCCTGGGCGACCAGGTGGCCGAATGTGGTCTGCGCGGTCTTGATGTAGCTCGGCAGGTTGCTGACCAGCGCCGAGGCCTGGGCGGCGATCACCGGATAGAGCAGCAGAATGAACAGCGCCGCCAGCATGACCACGGTGATGAGCGCCAGGAACGCGCCGAACGGCCGCCGCAGGCCGATCCTATCCAGCCGGCTGACCAGCGGGTCGAGGAAATACGCCAAGCCGGCCGCCACCACGAACGGCATCAGGATCGAGGAAAACAGACGCAGGAAGCCCCAGAGCACGAGCACAAAGACCGCCACCAGGGCGATGCGCTGCCATTGCGTCTTGTGGGCCTGGGGGTCGTTGGCCGGCGTGCCGTTCATCATGAAAATGAGGGCGACGAGGGATGTGAAACCGGCGATTGCGCGCGACGGAAGCCTGTGTTGAAACGCGGCTGGATTTTAACGACGAACTGCGAAGTCATGACATTGGCTTAGCGCATCGGAGGCTGACATGACCAGCGTGACGTACCGGGATGCCGGTGTGGATATTGAGGCGGGGGATGCCCTCGTCGAGGCGATCAAACCCTTGGCGAAAGCGACCACGCGCGCCGGGGTGATGGGCGGGCTCGGCGGCTTTGGCGCGCTGTTCGACCTCAAGGCCGCCGGGTTCACCGACCCGGTGCTGGTCTCCACCACCGATGGCGTCGGCACCAAGCTGAAAATCGCCATCGACACCGGCATCCACGATTATGTCGGCATCGACCTGGTGGCGATGTGCGTCAACGACCTGGTGGTGCAGGGTGCGGCACCTTTGTTCTTCCTGGATTATTTTGCCACCGGCGCGCTGGACGTGGCGGCGGCGAAGCGGGTGATCGCCGGCATCGCCGAGGGCTGCCGCATCGCCGGCTGCGCCCTGGTGGGCGGCGAGACGGCGGAAATGCCGGGCATGTACGCCAAGGGCGACTATGACCTCGCCGGGTTCTCGGTCGGGGCCGCCGAACGCGGCGCGCTGCTGCCGGCGGGCGTTGCCCCGGGCGATGCGATTCTCGGCCTGCCGTCCTCGGGCGTGCATTCCAACGGGTTTTCGCTGGTGCGCCGGGTCATCGCCAATGCCGGCCTCGGCTGGGACGCCAAAGCGCCGTTTGCGGCCGATAAAACCCTGGCGCAGGCGCTGATGGAACCGACGCGGATCTACGTGCAGCCGATGCTCGCACTGCACAAAGCCGGGCTGCTCAAAGGGGCGGCGCATATCACCGGCGGCGGCCTGCCCGGCAACCTGCCGCGCGCGCTGCCCGAAAGCTGCGGTGCGAAGCTGGATGGCCCCTGGGATATGCCCGCGGTGTTCCCGTGGCTGGCGCAGGCCGGCAACGTGGCGGCGGAGGAGATGCTGCGCGTGTTCAATTGCGGCGTCGGCATGACCCTGATCGTCTCGGATGAAGCGAAAGCGATGGACGTGCTGCGCGCGGCCGGCGAAACGCCGTTCCTGCTGGGCCGCGTCACCGCCACGCCGGGCATCGAAATCTCCGGCACCGAGCGCCTGTTCGCATGATGCCAAAAAAGCGGGTCGCGGTGCTGATCTCAGGCCGCGGCTCCAACATGCAGGCGCTGATCGAAGCCGCGCGCGCCGCAGAGTTCCCGGCGGAAATCGCTCTTGTGCTCGCCAACAAGCCGGATGCGGCGGGGCTGGAGATTGCGCGCGGCCTTGGCGTGACCGGGCTGGCCGTGCCCGGCAAGCCCTTCGGTAAAGACCGCGAGGCGCATGAACGCGCCATTGACGCCGTGCTGCAGGAGCAGAAAATCGAGATCGTCTGCCTTGCCGGCTATATGCGCATCCTCACCCCCTGGCTGGTGAGCCGCTGGTCCGGGCGGATGCTGAACATCCATCCCAGCCTGCTGCCAGCCTATAAGGGGCTGGATACCCATGCCCGCGTGCTGGCAGCCGGCGAGAGCCGGCACGGCTGCACCGTGCATCTGGTGACCGAAGGCATGGATGAAGGCCCGATCTTCGCCCAGGCCGAAGTGCCGGTCCTGCCCGGCGATACCGAGGAAAGCCTCGCCGCCCGTGTGCTGGCGCACGAACATCGTCTCTACCCCGCCGCCCTGGCGAAGCTGGCCGGGAGCATCGAGGCTTAGAGGGTAAGAAAGCAGCCGCTTTTTGAAAAAAGCGATGCAAAAACTTTTGCTAAATTGGGCCGTGCGGGTTTCAGCGCCTGCGGCCCGGTTTAAAAACGAAGCTCTTCTCTCTACTTGCGCTTCAAAAATCCGCGTTGGCAGGCCGCCTTGCCTTGCGCTAGGCTGGCCGCAACCAAAACGAATTTTTATGGGTGAAGCGCGATGGTGACCGAGACCAACCAGGGCACGCCCCTGCCAGCGGCCGAGGAATTCGACAACGTCTCGACGCAGGGCTGGAAGAATTTCACCAAATTCCTGGCCGGCAACGTGGTGCTGACCGTGGCGGTGCTGGTTTTGATCGCCGCGTTCACGGTCTGGCGGTAGGAAGTAGCCGCTTTTTAAAAAAAGCGGCGCAAAAACTTTTGATTCCTCTGGGACTGCGGCGTTGAAACCACCACGGCCCAGATTAATAAAAGTTTTTTTGCTACTTTTTGTTCACAAAAAGTAGCCTTTCTGATCCTATCTCAGCCCCGGGACCAAAATCCGTTCCTCGGCCACATCCAGCGCCGATTCCACCGCCGTGCGGGTGATGAAGCGCAGCAGGCCGCGCGGTGGCTTTGGCCGCAGCCAGATCGGTCTTGCCTTCTTGCCGCCCAGCTCTTTCACCAGCGTGTCGATATCGGCGAGTCCGTCGACCAAGCCGAGTTCTTTCGCACGCGCGCCGCTCATATAGCCGCCGTCGAACACCTTCGACTCGTCGGCGGTCAGCCGGGCGCCGCGCCGCTCGCGCACCCAGGATTTGAACATGCCATGCGCCTCCTCCAGCAGCTCGCGGGTGAATTCCGCGTCCTGCGGGCGCAGCGGCGAGAACATCTCCATCCGCGCCTTGTTCTCCCCGGCGGTGAACAGCCGGCGCTCGATGCCGTGGCGGGCGATGAACTTGTCCAGCCCGAAGCCGCCGGTGATCACGCCGATGGAGCCGACGATGGACAGGCGGTTGGCGTAGATTTTGTCCGCCGCGCAGGCGAGCCAGTAGCCGCCGGAGGCGCCGACATCGCCGATCACCGCGGTCACATTCACCCCGGTCTCCGCGGCCTTGCGGCGCAGGAACTGGCCGATCAGGTCGGATTGCGCGGCCGAGCCGCCGGGGCTCTCGATCGCCAGGAGCAGGTGCTTGGATTTTTTCGCGAGCGCGAAACCGCGTTCGATCGACGCGGTATAGGTTTCGAGGTTAATCATCCCCGGTCGCGCGGCGATGATGCCGCGCAGCGCGAGGACGGGGATTTTCGGTTTCGACCAGGGCAGGAAGCTCATGGCGCGAGCTTAAAGCGTGATCGGTTTGAGCGGAAACAGGAAAGCAGCCGCTTTTTGAAAAAAGCGGCGCAAAAACTTTTGATTCCTCTGGGACCGTGGCGCTGAAACCAGCACGGCCCAGTTTAAAAAAGTTTTTTGCTTCTTTTTTCCAAAAAAGAAGCCTTCCTTCCTTCTACTCCGCAGCGGCGGCGTGCGCGACTTGGCGTTCGGTCTCGAACATGTAGTCGCGGGCGAGCGGCAGGGTGTCCTGGTTGCGCACGATCTGGATCTGAAAATTCATGTGATCCGAGAGGCGGAAGGAGAGTTCCGAGCCCGAGAGGTAGAACTCGAACATCCGGCAGAAGCGCTCGTCGTACAGCGCCATGATCGCGTCGCGGTTGGCGGCGAAGCGGCGGCGCCAATGCGCCAGCGTCTTTGCGTAGTGCAGGCGCAGGATCTCGATATCCGTGCTGCGCAGGCCGGAGCGCTCCAGCGGTCCCAGCACCTCGGAGAGGGCCGGCGAGTAGCCGCCGGGGAAAATATATTTGGCGATCCAGCTATTGGTGGCGCCCGGCCCGTCGAACCGGCCGATCGAGTGCAGCAGCGCCACGCCGTCCGGCTTCAGGCAGCGTTTCACCGTCTCGAAGAAGGTCGGATAGTTCGGCACGCCGACATGCTCGAACATGCCGACCGAGACGATGCGGTCGAACTGGCGCTGCATCGCGCGGTAGTCGATCAGCTCGAATTTTACGCGCTCGCTTAGGCCAGCGGCGGCGGCGCGGGCCTGCGCCTCGGCCAGTTGCTCCTCCGAGAGGGTGATGCCGGTGACGCGGGCGCCGAATTCCTTGGCCAGAGTCAGCGCCATGCCGCCCCAGCCGCAGCCGATGTCCAGCACTTCCAGATCCGGCCGGTCGAGCCGCAGCTTCGCCGCGATATGGCGCTTTTTGGCGATCTGCGCCTCTTCCAGCGTCTCGTCGCCGCGCGGGAAATAGGCGCAGGAATATTGCCGGTCGCGGTCCAGAAACAGCGAATAGAGCCGGCCGTTCAGGTCGTAATGATGCGCCACATTGCTCTTCGAGCGCACCGCGTTGTTGGCCTGCAGGAGCGGGCGCAGGAGCCGGCCGAGCTTGGCGCTGAACTCCAGAACCGGCACCTTGTAGTCGTTGGTGTTGTCCATCAGCACGATCAGCACGTCGTGGATCGAGCTGTTCACCGGCGTCAGCGTGCCGTCCATGTAGCATTCGCCGAGGGCCGTGCCCGGGTTCGTCGCCAGGCGGCGCAGCGCGGCATTATTGTGGATGCGGATGCCGGACTGGGTGCCGGCGCCGTTACCGTAATGGCTTTGCGATCCGTCCGGCCAGATGACCTGGAAGCTGCCACGGCGAATGGCGCCCGCCAGGATACGATCCAGCAAATTCTTGAACAGCCAAGCCACGTCTTTCTCCGTCCTGATGGTCAACGGTAAACCAAAGTAATCAGCGGGTAATTAAGTGTCGCTTTGCTGAAAAAAAAGACCCTGAAACGGGAACGGCCCCTGCATTTCCTGCAGGGGCCGTTCCTTTACACTTTCTGTTTCGATCGGGTGATCGAAACGATTGATCAAGCCTGTTCGGCGGTCTCTTCCTCGCCGAAGAGCGGGCCCAGTTCCGGGCGCTCGTCGGGTTCGGCGCCGACCGTCTCGCCGCGCGCCTGCTTCTCCGCCTCTTCAGGGGAGCGGGCGACGTTCACCTTCACTTCGATGAACACTTCCGGGTGCAGCGCGACGCGCACGGCCGAGATGCCGAGCATCTTGATCGGCTGCTCGAGCACGACCTGCGAACGCTCGATGCCAAGGCCCGCCGCGGTGGAGGCTTCGGCGATGTCGCGGGTCGACACCGAGCCGTACAGCGCGCCGGCCTCGGAGGCTTGGCGGATCAGCGTGACGCTGAGGCCATGCACGCGCTCGGCGACGCGCTCCGCCTCGTCGCGGCGCTTCAGGTTCTGCGCCTCAAGCTGGGCACGCTCGCGCTCGAAGCGCTCGCGGTTCGCCTTGGTGGCGCGCACGGCCTTGGCCTGCGGCAACAGGAAGTTGCGCGCGTAGCCGGGCTTCACTTTCACGATTTCGCCCATCTGGCCGAGTTTCTCGACGCGCTGGAGCAGAATCAGTTCAACAGCTGCCATGGTCCTGTCTCCCTTAGGTCAGCACGTAGGGCAGCAGCGCCAGGAAGCGGGCGCGCTTGATGGCTTTCGCCAGCTCGCGCTGCTTCTTGCCGGACACCGCGGTGATGCGGGACGGGACGATCTTGCCGCGCTCCGAGAGGAAGCGGGACAGCAGACGCACGTCTTTGTAGTCGATCGCCGGCGCGCCCGGACCCGAGAACGGGCAGGACTTCTTGCGGCGGAAGAACGGGCGGCGGGCGCCCACGGCCGGGCGGCGGGCCGCCGGGTTCAGTTCGGTGGATTCTGACATCAGACCTCCTCCTCGGGGGCGAAATCGTCACGGTCGGCGCGGAACTCGTCACGCGCACGGAATTCCTCGCGTTCATCGAAGCCGCGCTTGCGGCCGCTCTCGAAGCGTCCGGCCGGCTTCGGCCCGCGGAAGGAGCGCTCGCGGTCGTCGGACTTGCGGGACAGGATCACCGAGGGTTCCTCGGAGATTTCCTCGATGCGCACGGTCATGAAGCGCAGCACGTCCTCGTTCAGGGTGAGCTGGCGTTCCATCTCCAGCACCGCCGGGGACGGGGCTTCGAGACCGAGCAGAATGTAATGGCCCTTGCGGTTCTTTTTGATCCGGTAGGCGAGGTTGCGCAGGCCCCAATATTCGCGCTTTTTAACGGCGCCGCCATCGGTTTCCAGCTGCGCGATCACGGCGTCGGCGACGGCATCAGCCTGTGCCTGGGTGATCTCGCTGCGGGCGATCACCACGGTTTCATATAACGGCATATGTGCTCCCTTCGGTTGGTTTTCAGCTCAGGTCCGGGTCTGGACCTCCCATGAGCGGGACGAGCAATATCCGGGCGCGATGCCACGCACCCGGCAGGGGAGGCGAGCCTGTCGCATGATTTGCCGCTCCTGGCAAGGGAGATTTGAAAGGAGGAAAAGTGCTTCTTTTTTTGAAAAAAAGAAGCAAAAAACTTCTATAATTTAGGACTGTGGCGTTGCCACCAGCACGGCCCAGTGGAGCAAAAGTTTTTGCGCCGCTTTTTTCAAAAAGCGGCTGCTTCCTTGTCTTTTTCCCTCAAGCCAGCGTCATGCGCGCTTCCACCACATCCGCCTCGCCGGGAACGTGCACGATGGTGAAGCCTAGCTGCTTGATGAAGGCCAGCATTGGCGCGTTGTCCGCCAGGATCTGCCCGGAAATGTCCAGCACGCCCTGCGCCCGGCCCCAGTCGATCACCGCTTGCATCAGCGCCGTGGCCAGGCCCAGCCCTTTCGCCGCCGGTTCCACGGCGACGGCGAATTCCGCCTGCGTGCCGTCGGTGTCGTTGCGCACCAGCCGCGCGGCGCCCGCGGTCTCGCCAGTCGACTCGCGCACGGCGATGATCGCCATCTCCCGCGCGTAGTCGATATCGGTCAGGCGGTTGATCTGCTCGGCCGGCATGTTGCGGATCGCGGAAAAAAAGCGGTAGCGCAGATCCTCGACGGTGAAGCGGCTGAACAGGGCGGCATGGGCGTCGGCATCCTCGGGGCGGATCGGCCGCAGCAGGAAGGACTGGCCCTTCGCCTCGTAATGGCTGATCAGCTCGCTCGGATAGGGGGAGATGACCAGCGGCGGGCGTTTGGCGCCGGGTGGGCGCAGCGTGATGCGGGCGCTGGCCGCGACCACGCCGTGTTGATGCGCGAAGAGCGGGTCGAGCTCCAGCACCAAAATCTCCGGCCGGTCGATGATCAGCTGGCTGACGCGCACGATGGTCGCGGCCACGGCCTCGAGATCCGCCGCGGGCGTGCCGCGATGCGCCGCGAGCGAGGCGGCGACGGCGGAGCGCGCGATCAACGCCCGCGCCAGCACCAGGTTGAGCGGCGGCAATTCGGCGGCAAGCGCCGACACATCCTCCGGATCGCCCGCCCCGGCGCCGAAGCCGATGGTCGGCCCCAGGATCGGATGGTCGCTGACGCGGATGCGCAGCGGCCTTCCATGCGCCTGCGGCTGGACCAAAAAGGTCGCCTTGGCCAGAGCCGGGTCGTGGGCGGCGAGCCGTGTGCGCATCTCCGTCACGGTGCGGTGCACCGCCGAGGCATCCGGCAGGTCGAGCGCGACCGAGCCGGCCGGCCGGTTCACCGGCATGCTCGGATGCACCGCCTTCAGCACCGCGGGAAAGCCAAGCGCGCGGGCCGCGGTGGTGGCTTCCGCCGGGGTGGCGGCGAGGCGGCTCGGCAGCACCGGAATATGATAGGCGGCGAGCACCGCCAGCGCCTCGTCCTGCACCAGCGCGTCGCGGCCGGCGGCATAGGCGTTGTCCACCAGGGTTTTCGCAGCAGCCTGGTCGGGCGGCACGGTCAGCACCGCGGAGGAGGGTAGCTCGCGCGCCGCCGCGCGGTTGTGGCGGTTGCGCAGCAGATGCCGGAACCCGGCGATCGCGGCTTCCGGCAACTCGAAGCAGGCGAGCCCCGCCGCCGCCAGCCGGTGCCGGTGCTTCAGCCCGTTCGCCTCGCCCAGTGCGGCGATCAGCAGCGGCACGGTCACGGTTTTCGCGCAGGCGATCAGCGCTTCGATGGCGGCGTCGTCATTGCCGCCCGAGGGCGTGTGCACGACCAGAATGCCGCCGACCTCCGGGGCCGAGGAGAGCAGGGCGGCCAGATCCGCGAGTTTTGTCGACGTCTCGGCGTAGAGCAGGCCGGTGGGCGGCGGCGGCGCCCCGGTGGCCATGCCCAGCACCTGCTGCGTCTCCGGCGCGAACTGCGCCAAAGCGACGCCGTTATCCAGCGCGAAATCCGCCGCCAGCCGGCCGGCGGCGAAGGAGTTGGAGGCGATCGCCAGTGCCTCGCCGCGCGCCGGCTTCACCCGGGTCAGCGTTTCCGCCGCCGCCAGCGCCTCGCCGATGGAGTTGGTCAGCAGCACGCCGGCGCGGGCGAAGGCGGCCTCCAGCGTGGCGCGCGAATTGCCATGCCGGTCGCGCAGCCGCACGCCGGGGGCGATCGCCACCACCGGGCGCAGCCTTGCCGCGGCGCGGGCGGCGGAATGGAACAGTTTCGGGTCGCGCAGCCGGTCGATCTCCAGCAAAATCGCCGCGGTGCCGGGGTCGCGCGAGAGATGATCCAGCACCAGGCCGAAGCCGATATCGCTGTTGCCGCCGATGCCGACGATCTGGCTGAAGCCGACGCTGTTCGGCACCGCCCAGTCGATGATGGTGCGCGCCAGCGCCGGGGACTGGCCGATCAGCGCCAGGCGTCCGGGCGGCGGGGTCAGGCTGAAAATGGATGCGTTGAGGCCGACCCCCGGCAACACCATGCCGTAGGAATACGGGCCGAGCACGCGGATGCCGGCCTGCCTGGCGAGGAGCGCCAGATCCGGCACGTCGGAGAGCACCAGCGCGCCGCGCGCGCCGCGCGCCGCATGCCGCTTCAGTGCCGCACCCACATCCGCGGGCGCGTCGGCGACGATCGCGAGGTCGACATTCTCCGCCTCGTCCTCGGTCCCGAACGTGCCGGTGAACGAGCCCGCGCGCAGATGCGCCAGCACGGTCTGGCCGAGCGGCGTCGCCGCGCCGCTCAGCCCGACACTGGCGGGGTGGAAAAAACGCGTGGGGTCGAAGCGTCGTGTCGTCGGAATGTTCATGTCATCAGTTCGATCAGGAAGGGGCCGGCGCGCTCGAAACTGGCGGCCAGCAAGGTGTTGAGTTCGTCCAGCGAGGCGGCGCGCGCCGCCGGCACGCCCATGCCGCCGGCGATCTGGCACCAGTCCAGCGCCGGGTTGGTGAGGTCCATCATGTCCAAGGCGGTGCGGCCCGGATTGGCGCCGACATTGGCGAGCTCGCCGAGCAGGATCGCGTATTTGCGGTTGGAGAGGATGATGGTGGTGACGTCCAGCCGCTCGCGCGCCTGGGTCCAGAGTGCGGCCAGGCTGTACATCGCCGAGCCATCCGCCTGCAGCCCCACCACCCGGCGGCCGGGAGCGGCGATGGCGGCGCCCACGGTCATCGGCAGGCCCTCGCCGATCGCGCCGCCGGTCAGCATCATCCAGTCATGCTTCGGGGCGGTGTGGGAATGGGCGAACAAACCGCGCCCGAAGGAGACCGCCTCGTCGACGATGATCGCGTTCTCCGGCAGTAGCGCCGCCAGCGACTGCGCCACACCCTCCGGCGTCACAGCACCCACAGCCGGGGCCGGGCGCGGGCCGGGATCGGCGGCGCCGATCGCCGGGGCGCCGAGATATTCCCGCAAGGCGGCCAGCGCCGCCGGCCCGTCCTGGTCGGGCCCGGCCAGCACATGCACCTGGCAGGCGGTGGGGTAGAGCCGGCCGGGCTTGTCCGGGTAGGCGAAAAACGCGACCGGCTCGCCGGTATTCACCAGAATCAGCTGTTTGACGCCGGTGAAGGCGGCGATGCCCTGGTCGATCGGGTAGGGCACGCGCTCGATCTGGATGCGCCCGCGGCCGCGGGCGATGCGCGCGGTGGAGCGCTCGGCCAGCAGCCGCGCGCCGCAATGCTGCGTGATGCGCCAGGCCTCCAGCAGCGGCGACTCGTCCAGGCTCTTGCCGCCCACCAGCAGCATGGTCGGCAGGCCGTTGGTCAGCATCGCCGCGGCGGTCTCCACCGCGCGGGCGGAAACCGGCTTGGCCCAAGCCGGGGCGGCGGCCTCCGCCACCACGCCGCCAGCGTCCCAGGCGGTGTCGGCCGGCAAAATCAGCGTCGCCACCTGGCCGGGATAGGTGCGCGCCGCCTCGACCGCCGCCGCAGCGCCTGGCCCGATATCGGCGGCGCTGATGGCGCGGCGGATGAAGGCGGAAACCGGTGCCGCCAGCCCTTCGACATCGGCGGTCAGCGGCGCGTCCAGCGGGCGGTGGTAGTTCGCCTGGTCGCCGACGATGTTCACCACGCCCGATCGCGCGCGCCGTGCGTTATGCAGGTTGGACAGGCCGTTGGCGAGGCCCGGCCCGCAATGCATCAGCGTCGCGGCAGGCTTGCCGGTGACGCGGTAATAGGCGTCGGCCGCACCGGTCACCACCGATTCGTCCAGGCAGAGCACGCAGCGCAGCCCGGGAATACGGTCGAGGGCGGCGACGAAATGCATCTCGCTGGTGCCGGGATTGGCGAACACGGTGTCGATGCCGGATTTGAGCAGCGTGTGGACAAGAGCTTCAGCACCATTCATGCAGGAATTTCCTTCAAGATACGCATTGACGCCACGTTATGCACAGGTTTTCCACAGCCGGGGCCGGACTTGTCCACTGCGCCGTCCAGCAGACAGAGAGGCCGGGGATGGTTTATGAGTTCATCGAATGAACTCGATTGATACCCCACTTCTCGGTCTTTCCCAACGCCTGCCGCCCAGCAACACCCAGGCGGAGCAGGCGTTGCTCGGCGCCCTGCTGGCCAACAACAAGGCCTATGAGCGCGTTTCGGAATTTCTCGCCCCAGAGCATTTCGTCGACCCGGTGCATGCGCGCATCTACCAGGCGATCGCGCGGCGCTGCGAGGCCGGGCAGATCGCCGACCCGGTGACCCTGCGCGGCGAGTTCGAGCATTCCGGCGTGTTGGATGAGGTCGGCGGCACCGCCTATCTGGCGCAGCTGCTCTCCGCCATGGTCGGCATCATCAATGCCGGCGATTACGGCAAGGTGATCCGCGACGCCTGGCTGCGCCGGCAGCTGATCGATGTCGGCGAGACGGTGGTGAACCGCGCCTTCGGCGCCGACCCGGAGCTGGACGGCGCGGCGCAGATCGAGGCCGCCGAGCAGACCCTGTTCAACCTTGCCACCCATGGCGGCGGCGAGGGCAAGGGCCTCACCTTCAAGGAGGCGCTGACCGAGGCGATCAACATCGCCTCCAAGGCGTTCAAGAACCAGGGCTCGGTCTCCGGCCTCGACACTGGCCTGCGCGACCTGAACAAGCGCACCGGCGGCCTGCACCCCTCCGACCTCGTGATCCTCGCCGGCCGCCCGGGCATGGGCAAGACCGCTTTGGTGACCAAGGTCGCCTTCGGTGCCGGCAAGGCGCTGCTGGCCAATGCGCGGGCAGAGAACCCGAACGCCATGGCCAAGGCATGCGTCGCCATCTTCTCGCTGGAAATGAGCGCCGACCAGCTTGCCACCCGTCTGCTCGCCGAGGAGGCGCGGGTCTCCGCCGACAAGATCCGCCGCGGCGAGATCTCGTCGCGCGACTTCGACAATTTCGTGAAGGTCAGCCGGGAAATCTCCGACGTGCCGATCGTCATCGACGACACCCCGGCGATTACCCTCTCGGCGCTGCGCACGCGCTGCCGCCGGCTGCAGCGCACCCAGGGGCTGGGGCTCGTCATCGTCGACTATTTGCAGCTGATGCGCCCCGCCGCCGGCACCCGCCCTGAGAGCCGCGTGCTGGAGATCAGCCAGATCACCCAGGGGCTGAAGGCCATCGCCAAGGAGCTGGCGGTGCCGGTGATCGCGCTCTCGCAGCTCTCCCGCTCGGTGGAAAGCCGCGACGACAAGCGCCCGCAGCTCTCCGACCTGCGTGAATCCGGCTCGATCGAGCAGGATGCCGACATGGTGATGTTCATCTACCGCGACGAATATTACCTGGCGCAGCGCGAGCCCAAGATCACCGCCTTCGACCGCGACGACAAATATCAGGAGGCGATGGAGAAGTGGAAATCCGACATGGCCGCCGTGTACCAGAAGGCGGAGCTGATCGTCGCCAAGCAGCGCCATGGCCCCACCGGTAAGATCGACCTGTTCTTCGAGGGCGAGTTCACCCGCTTCGCCGATCTCGACCAGGTGCATGACAGCGACGTGCCGTACTAAGGTGAAGAAAGTGGCCGCTTTTTGAAAAAAGCGGCGCAAAAACTTTTGCCAATTTGGGCCGTGCTGGTTTCAACGTCATTGGCCCAGAGTAAAAAAAGTTTTTTGCTGCTTTTTTTCAAAAAAGCAGCGCTTCTTTTCCCCCCGCCGCTTGAGCCGGTGGCCAGGGCCATGCGAGGGAAACCAAGATGACCGCCCTGCTGGAAATCGATCTGGACGCGATCGCCGCCAACTGGCGGGCGCTGGATGAGATGCATGCGGGGGCGACCGCCGGCGTGGTGAAGGCCGACGCCTACGGGCTGGGGGCAGCGCATGTGGCGCCCAAGCTGTTGGCCACCGGCTGCCGGCATTTCTTCACGGCGCATCTCTCCGAGGCGCTGGCGATCCGCCCGCTGCTGCCCGGCGCGATGCTGGCGGTGCTGAACGGGCTATTGCCCGGCGAGGAAGCTGAGTTTTCCACGGGCAATATCGTTCCCGTCTGCGGCGCGCTGCACGAGCTGGCGGTCTGGCGGGAGGAGGCGCTGCGGCGGGGGCTTGTGCTGCCGGTGATCCTGCATGTCGATACCGGCATGGCGCGGCTGGGTTTGTCTGCGCCGGAACTCCTGGCGCTGCGCGAGGATGCGTCGCTGCTGGCGGGGCTGCGGGTCGAGTATGTGATGACGCATCTGGCCTGCGCGGACATCCCGGACCACCCGATGAACGCGGCCCAGGCCGCCGCCTTCGCCGCCGCCCTGCTGCAGTTTCCGGGCGTGAAAACCAGTTTTGCGAACTCTTCCGGCATGTTTCTCGGGCCAGGCTACGATTCCGACCTCGCCCGCACGGGTGCTGCACTCTACGGCATCGACCCCAGCCCGGGGCGGGGGACCAAAAACCCGATGCGGCCGGTGCTGCGGCTGAGCGCGCCGATTTTGGACATCCACGAGGTCCAGCCCGGCGAGACGGTGGGATATGGCGGCGACTGGACGGCGCGGCGCCCCAGCCGCATCGCCACACTCGGCGTCGGTTATGCCGACGGCTATCACCGCGCGCTCGGCAACCGAGCCACCGCCTATTTTGACGCCACCCCGGTGCCGCTGGTAGGCCGGGTGTCGATGGATCTCACCACGTTCGACATCACCGATCTGCCGGGGCTTAAGCCGGGCGATCGTCTGACGTTGGTCGGGGCGCAACACGGGCCGGACGAGCTGGCCCTGCAAGCCGGCACCAGCGGCTACGAAATACTGACCTCTTTGGGGCGCCGTTATCAGCGGCGGTACAGCGCGTGATCGGTTCAGGACAAATCATGTCGAAGCGGAGCAAGAGCCTTCTTTTTGTGAACAAAAGGAAGCAAAAAAACTTTTTTAACCTGGGCCGTGCTGGTTCCAACGCGACAGGCCCAGAGGAGCAAAAGCTTTTTGCACCGCTTTTTTTCAAAAAAGCGGCTTCTTCCCTGTTTTCAGCCAGCTTCGCATGAAATTTCTGCTGAGTCCGGTGGCCGGCATCGGGGCCGCGGTGCTGGGGACGCTGGCGCTGCTCGGCGAGCTGACGATCTTCGCGCTCTCCGGCCTGTCGCATATTTTCCGGCCGCCTTTCTATCCGCGTGTGCTCGGCCGTGCCTTCATGGAGATCGGCTTCTACTCGCTCCCGGTGGTGGCGCTAACCGCTTTGTTCACCGGCATGGTGCTGGCGCTGCAATCCTATACCGGCTTTTCCCGCTTCGGCGCGGAGAGCGCGATTGCCAGCGTGGTGGTGCTCTCGGTCACGCGCGAGCTGGGGCCGGTGCTGGCCGGGCTGATGGTCTCCGGCCGGGCCGGGGCGGCGATGGCGGCGGAGCTCGGCACGATGCGCGTCACCGACCAGATCGATGCGCTCTCCACCCTCTCCACCGAGCCGATGAAGTACCTGGTCGCGCCCCGGCTGGTCGCCGGGATCATCGCCGTGCCGCTGCTGGTGGTGCTGGCGGATATTCTGGGCGTGCTCGGCGGCTTTCTCGTCGCCACGCAAAAGCTTGGGTTTACGCCGGATACCTACCTGCACAGCACGTTCACCAACCTGCGCAGCGACGACGTGGTCTCCGGCCTGATCAAGGCGGCGGTGTTCGGCTTCATTATCGCCTTGATGGGCTGTTTCCACGGCTATCGCTCGAAGGGCGGCGCGCAGGGCGTGGGTGCTGCCACCACCGCGGCGGTGGTCTCGGCGTCGATCCTGATCCTGGCGCTCGACTACATCCTGACCCAGGTGCTGTTCGTTAAATGACCCAGCCGAAAATCCGCATCCGCGGCCTGAAGAAGGCGTTCGGCGATAAAAAGGTGCTGGACGGTGTCGATCTCGACATCACGCCCGGCACCTCCATGGTGGTAATCGGCGGGTCCGGCTCCGGCAAGTCAGTGCTGATCAAATCCATTCTCGGCCTGGTGACGCCGGATGCAGGGGTGATTGAGATCGACGGCGAGGACGTGCTGCAAGCCCCGAGCGGCCGCGCCCGGCAGTTGCGGGCGCAGATCGGCATGCTGTTCCAGAACGGAGCGCTGTTCGATTCGCTCCCCGTCTGGGAGAACGTCGCCTTCGGCCTGCTGGCGGAGAAAAAGCTCCGCCGGGCGGCGGCGCGGGGCAAGGCGGTCGAGGTGCTGGCCCTGGTCGGGCTGGACGCAACGGTTGCGGATCTCTCGCCTGCGGAACTCTCCGGCGGCATGCAGAAGCGCGTCGCGTTGGCGCGGGCCATCGCCGCGGAACCGGCGATCATGTTTTTCGACGAGCCAACCACCGGGCTCGACCCGATCATGAGCGCGGTGATCGACGAGCTGATCGTCGATTGCGTGAAGCGCCTGGGCAGCACCTCGATCGCCATCACCCATGACATGGCGAGCGCGCAGCGCATCGGCGACCGCGCGGCGATGCTCTATCAGGGCCGCGTGTGCTGGACCGGCCCGGCGGCGGAACTGCTGACGAGCACCGACCCGGTGGTCGAGCAGTTCACCCATGGGCGCGCCCAGGGGCCGATCCGGATGGCGCTGCGGCGTTAGCAGTGGAAAGGAAGTGGCCGCTTTTTTGAAAAAAAGCGGCGCAAAAAACTTTTGCTAAACTGGGCCGTGCTGGTTTCGCGGCCGCCTGCCCAGTTTAACAAAGTTTTTTTGCTACTTTTTGTGAACAAAAAGTAGCCTTCATGCCTCAGCCTCAACTTTGCCCAGGGCTTCCACCAGCGCGCGGAACGGTTGCGCGGTGGCGTTGCGCGGCACCTGATGGATCGGGTGCGGCAGGCGGCGGGCCAGCGTGGCGGCGGTTTCCTCCAGGCTTACCGGCGCGTTCGGGCTTTCGTTCAGCACGATCGCGGCGATCGGGATGCCACGCACCACCAGCGCCTCGGCGGCGGTGATGGTGTGGCTGATGGTGCCGAGATAGGTGCCGGCGACCAGCATTGCCGGGATGCGCAAAGCGGCGATGAGGTCGAGTATGAGATGCGTATCGTCCAGCGGCACGGCTACCCCGCCCGCGCCCTCGATCAGCAGCACGTCGGGTGCTGCCTGCATCGCCGCCTGGCAGAAGGCGGTGAGGGCGGTGAAATCGATCGCCCGGCCTTCGCGCGCCGCCGCCATGTCCGGCGAGAGGGGGGCGGTAAAGCGCCAGGGGGTGAGGGCGGCGATGTTGCGGCGGGTCACCTTTTTGCCCATCGCCGCCAGAAGCTGCGCGGAATCGCAAGCCGCCGCGGTGGCGTCGTCATAGCCGGAGAGCACGGGCTTGATCGCGGAGAAATCCAGCCCCACCTGCCGCGCCGCACGGATGATGTTGCCGGTGATATAGGTCTTGCCGATATCGGTGCCGGTGGCGGTGACGAAATAGCTGAGCATGGTCCGTGCCCTTTCCAGCCAGGGAGCATATGGTTAAACCTGACGGGTACTTTGAGTAGAGGAGAATGCCGGTGCCGGAAAGCCATATTGCCGTCGAGCCACGCTGGAGCCGTGCCGATGTCGCCGCTTTGCTGGCGCTGCCCTTCCCGGAGCTGATGTACCGCGCGCAGACGGTGCACCGGCAGAATTTCGACCCGACCCGGGTGCAGATCTCCACGCTGCTGTCGATCAAGACCGGCGGCTGCCCGGAGGATTGCGGCTATTGCCCGCAGGCCGCCGGCTACGAGACCGGCACCAAGGCCGGCCGGCTGATGGCGGTTGAAAAAGTGCTGGAGGAGGCCCGCGCCGCGAAGGAGAAGGGCGCCGCACGCTTCTGCATGGGGGCTGCCTGGCGCTCGCCCAAGGACCACGATCTCGACACCGTGTGCGACATGATCGCGGGCGTGAAGGGGCTGGGGCTGGAGACCTGCGTGACGCTCGGCATGCTCAGCGGGCCGCAGACCGCGAAGCTGAAGGAAGCCGGGCTCGACTACTACAACCACAACCTCGACACCTCGCCCGAATATTACGGCAAGGTGATTACCACCCGCACCTATCAGGACCGGCTGGATACGCTCTCCCATGTGCGCGATGCCGGCATCAACGTGTGCTGCGGCGGTATTGTCGGCATGGGCGAGGACGAGAGCGACCGCGCCGGGCTGATCGCCGCACTGGCCAGCCTGCCGACGCCGCCGGAATCGGTGCCGATCAACGCGCTGGTGGCGGTGGAGGGCACGCCGCTCGCCAAATCCGAGCCGATCGACGCGATCGATTTCGTGCGCGTGGTGGCGGCGGCGCGCATCACCATGCCGAAGAGCTATGTGCGGCTCTCCGCCGGGCGCGAGGCGATGAGCGATGAGGCGCAGGCGCTGTGCTTCCTCGCCGGGGCGAACTCGATTTTCCATGGCGACAAGCTGCTGACGACGAAGAACGCCACGGTCAGCCATGACGAGGCGCTGTTCGCCAAGTTAGGTATTAGGCCGGAAGCGTAAGGGGTTCTTTTTTGGAAAAAAGAACCAAAAAACTTTTGGGCGTTGGGCCAGGGGCTGTGGCGCTGCCAACGCCTCTGGCCCAGCATATAAAGTTTTTTTGCTGCTTTTTGTTCACAAAAAGAAGCGCTTCCTAAAATGACCTGGCTTGAACAAGGCTGGCGCCATGTGTGGTTGCCTTACGCGCAGATGAAGACCGCGCCGCTGCCTTTGCCGGTGGTCCGCACCGAGGGGAGTAGAATCATCCTCGAGGATGGGCGTGTGCTCGTCGACGGTATCGCCTCCTGGTGGACCGCCTGCCATGGCTATAACCACCCGCATATCGCCCAGGCGGTGGCGGCGCAGCTGGAGCGCCTGCCGCATGTGATGTTCGGCGGGCTCGGCCATGAGCCCGCCTACAGGCTCGCCACGCGGCTGGCGGCCTTACTGCCGGACCCGCTGAACCGCGTGTTTTTCACCGATTCCGGCTCGGTCGCGGTGGAAGTCGCCATCAAGATCGCCGTGCAGTCGCGGCTGAACCAGGGCGAGCGCGGGCGGACCAAGATCCTCGCTTTTCACGGCGGCTATCACGGCGACACGCTGGGCACGATGGCGATCTGCGACCCTGAGGAGGGCATGCATAGCATGTTCTCAGGCCTATTGCCCGAGCACCCGGTGATACCGCTGCCGCGCGACTTGGAGAGCATCGCCGCGTTCGAGGCCTTCCTGGAACAGCATGCCTCCACCCTCGCCGCGATCATCGTCGAGCCGCTGGTGCAGGGTGCTGGCGGCATGGTGCTGCACGCGCCGGCGGTGCTGCGGCGGCTGCGGGCGGCGGCGGACCATTACGGGCTGACGCTGATCTTCGACGAGATTTTCACCGGCTTCGGCCGCACCGGGACGATGTTCGCCTTTCAGCAGGCGGGCGTGGTGCCGGACATCATCACGCTCTCCAAGGCGCTGACCGGCGGCACGCTGCCGCTGGCCGCCACCATCGCCAGCGATGATCTGTTCGCCGCCTTCCTCTCCGACAGCCCGGCGACGGCGCTGATGCACGGCCCGACCTTCATGGCCAACGCCATGGGCTGCGCCGCCGCCAATGCATCGCTCGACCTGTTCGAGACCGAGCCGCGCCTGGCCCAGGCCGCGGCCATCTCGGCGCGGCTCGCCGCCGGGTTGGAGCCGTGCCGTGGCCTGCCGGGCGTCAAAGATGTGCGCGTGCTGGGCGCGATCGGCGTGGTTGAGCTGGAGCAGATTGAAAATCCGGCCGCGTTGCGCATGGCGCTGGTGGCGCAGGGCGTATGGATCCGCCCGTTCCGCAACATCCTGTACCTCACCCCGGCGCTGACCATCGGCGAAGAGGATCTGGCAAAGCTTTGTGCGGCCATTCGCACCGTGCTCAGCCGTTAGGGGATAGGTTAAGCGCAGAGGAAGACTACTTTTTGTGAACAAAAAGTAGCAAAAAAACTTTGTTAAACTGGGCCGTGCTTGTTTCGGCGCCCGGGCTCCAAAGGAGCAAAAGTTTTTGCGCCGCATTTTTTAAAAAGCGGCTGCTTTTTTCAAACTTGACAAAAGCCGGCTGCGCGGCTGATTTAGATGCAATAACGTAACGAACAGTTTCATGCCGCTGCCCGTGCATCAACTGCTCGACCCGGCCTGCGCCCTCAAACCCGCCTGGGCGGTGTTCGACCGGGGGTGGTATCTCAGCCAGTATGCCGATGCCCGGGTGCTTTGCTCCGGGCAGGACGAGGATGCGGCGCGGCTTTACTACCTGCGGGTTGGTGTGCGGCTCGGCCACGCGCCCAACCCGTATTTCGACGAGGCGTTCTATCTCGCGCGCAATCCGGACATTGCGGCGCTGGTGCAAGCCGGGGCCTACGCCTCGGGTTTCGATCATTTCTGCCAATACGGGCATCGCGGCGTCTCGCCGCACTGGCTGTTCGACGACGCGCTCTACGCCGCCTTGTGCGAGGATATGGCGCTGGATTATCTCGACCTGCATCACTGCCATGGCCGCTACGACCATTACCTGAAATCCGGCCAGTTCGAGCGCCGGATCGCGCATTTTCTGTTCGACGGAGCCTATTCCCGCGAGCATGCCGTGATGGCCGGGATCGCGGCGGAGGACATCGACGCTGCCGGGCCGTACACGCATTTTCTGCACCGGCCCGGCGATGCGCGATCGCGGCCCTCGGCCTATTTCGATTCCGCCTGGTAGGAGGAGCGTTATGCGGGCGCAAAAGCCGAGATCGGGCGCGGGCGGTATCGCGGCGCGCTGCATCATTACCTGACAAATAACGCGCCGGAAAATTTCGATCCGCTACCGTGTTTTTCCGAAGCGTTCTACCGCGAGCAGAATCCGGATGTCCGCGGCGCCATCGCGCAGGGGTTTTACCGCAACGGCTATCAGCAATTCGTGCAGCATGGCGTGTTCGAGCTGCGCCAGCCCTGCGTGGAGATCGACCTCGCTTATTACCGCGACATGCACGAGGGCGTGCGCCACGCGCTGAAGGCCGGCGCCATGCGGGATGCGTTCGCGCATCTTCTGCTGACAGGGCTGGCCGAGGGGCTGGCCTGCAAACCGCCGAAGTTCCAGCAGAGCGTCAGCGAGGCCGTGTTGCGCGAGATTTTCTGGCAGAAGGCGCACCGGAATCTGGCGCTGTATGCGCGCCACAAACTGGATTCTCGCTGCTCGGAAGCGGCAATTTCGGTGGTCATGGTCGCGTTCAACCGGTTTGAGCTGACCATGCAGGCCCTGGCCTCCTTGCGCGGCAATTTTGCCGGGCAGATCGAACTGATCCTGGTCGATAACGGGTCCGCGGATGCGACGCGGCGGATCGGCGATTACGTGCTCGGCGCGAAGATTCTTCACGTGGAGCAGAATCAGGGGTTCCTGCGCGGTGCCAATCTCGCGCTGCCGCATGTTTCCGCCCCGGCGCTGCTGTATCTGAACAACGATGTGGAGCTGGAGCATGGCGCCTTGGCGGCGGCGTTGCAGCGGCTGGAGGCGGACCCGGAAATCGGCGCGGTCGGGGCCAAGATCGTGCGCACCAACGGGCTGCTGCAGGAGGCGGGATCGATTGTCTGGCGCGAAGGCACCACCAGCGGCTATCTCCGTGACGCCTCGCCGCTGGTGGGCGAGGCGAATTTTGCCCGTGACGTCGATTATTGTTCCGCTGTGTTCCTGCTCTGCCGCACCGAGCTGGTGCGCGCGCTGGGCGGGTTCGACCCGGCTTTCGCGCCGGCCTATTTCGAGGATGCCGATCTCTGTCTGCGCATGATCGGCGCTGGCTGGCGCGTGGTCTACGAGCCCGCCGCAGTGGTGCATCACATGGAATTCGGCAGCGCGCCGACCAGCGAAGTGTCGATGGCGCTGATGCGCCGCGGGCGGCGGATTTTCCGCGCCAGGCACGAGGCATTTTTGGCCACCAGGCCGGATTTCGCGCCGGAGCAGGCGGTGCAGGCGCGGCAGCGCCATGCGCGCCCGGCGGTGCTTTGCCTGGAGGACACGGTGCCGCTGCGCCGGCTCGGCTCCGGCTTCGTGCGCTCCAACGACGTGGTGCGCGCGCTCGCCGCCGCCGGCTACGATGTGCATGTGTTTCCACTGAACGGCGCGGCTTACGATGCGATGAGCCTGTTCGGCGATTTTCCGGACGGGGTGGAGGTGCTGCACGACCGCGATGTCATGCAGCTCAGCGCGTTCCTTACGGCGCGCCAGGGCATGTATGCGGCGGTGTGGATCGCGCGCACGCATAATTCCACCGCGCCTTCCCGGTGCTGCAGGCGGCCTGGGAGGCGGAGCTGCCGATGGTGCTGGATACCGAGGCGGTGACGGCCTGCCGGGCGGCGGGGCAGGCGAAAATTTTGGGGCAGAACTTCGATTCTGCCGCTGCCTTGCACGAGGAATTTGCCGGCACGGAAAGCTGCGCGGCGATCCTGGCGGTGAGTGGGCAGGAAACCGCGTTGCTGCAAAAACGCGGGCTGCCGAATGTCGGGCCCGCCAGCGCGCTCGGTCTCATAGTCGATCATCTCCGCCAACCGCCCTAATGCGGCGTCAGACAGTGACGCGGCAAGGTTGCGGTTCGCCAGCATCCCGGCGACGTGCAAGTCTTCCATCACGATGATTTCTGCCGCCAACGCGACGCTGCGCGATAGCTTGTGCAGGAAATCTTCGCGGCGATCTGCTTGCTGCCACAGTTCGTTCGAGAGCAATCCAGATTGTTTCTTCTGCCGCGGGGAGAGTTTCAGCTTCACCGCGTTAAGTTCTTTGGCGGTGACCGGCGTGAAATCGCTTTTTTGCGCCTTGGTTGCCACAGCAGCCCGCATCCGGGAGCGATGGATGGAGCGTGAGAGCTTGCGCTCGCGCCGGTGGCGCAGCCGCTTTTGTTTCTCCGTGCGGGTCAGCCGCCGGGGGCCGATCATCAGCCTAACGGGACCGACGAGTGTATTGGTCTTCAGGTCCCAACAAGAAGCATGTTATGGCCGCCCGCCGCCGCCACTTCCAGCGCGCGCCGCGCCGTCTCCATGCCGCGCACATCGGCGAGGTCGAGCGTTTTTGCCCCGCCGCGGTTGATCAGGCAGAGCAGGTCCGGGGCGGCCAGCACGGTAAGGTCCCCGGCCCAGCCGGCCTCTGGCCCCTGCGCCTCCGGGCAGATCAGACCGAGATCGCGCCCCGCGGCGGCGATCGCCGCCGGCAGCACGCCCGCAACCGGGTTGATCCGCCCGTCCAGGGAGAGTTCGCCCAGTGCCGCGAATTGCGCCAGCTCCTCGGCCGGCAGCACATCCATCGCCGCCAGCACCGCGAGCGCCACCGGCAGGTCGAAATGGCTGCCCTCTTTCAGCATGTCGGCGGGGGCGAAATTCACCAGCACGCGCTTTGGCGGCAAGGCCAGGCCCATGGCGGTGAGGGCGGCGCGCACCCGCTCCCGCGCCTCGGCCACCGCCTTGTCCGGCAACCGACCCTGAGAAAATTCGGCAGGCCGCTGGCGATCTGCACCTGCACCTCCACCGGCTGCGCCTCGATGCCGGCGAACGCGAAACTGTTGGCGCGCGCTATGCCCATAACCCACCGTTTATTGTTACGGTAAAGTTATAAATGGATGGGATTGAGCGGGAATAGGAAAGCAGCCGCTTTTTTGAAAAAAAAGCGGCGCAAAAAACTTCTTCTGCTCCTGGGCCTGCGGCAGCGACACCAGCACGGCCCAGATTAAAAATTTTTTACTCCTTTAGGCCGTGCTGGTTTCAACGCCACAGTCCCAAAGGAGCAAAAGTTTTTGCGCCGCTTTTTCTAAAAAGCGGCTATTTTCTTGTAACCTTAGCTGCTGCGCTTCACCGCGAGGGCGGCGCTGGCCTGGCAGGTTGGCATCATCTCGATGCGGTTGATGTTCATGTGCTCGGGCAAGGCGACGATCCAGGACGCGCTCTCGGCGATGTCCTCGGGCAGCAGCGGGGTGGTGCCGGCGTAGATGGAGGCGGCCTTCTCCTTGTCGCCGCCGAAGCGCACGGCGCTGAATTCCGAACCGCCGACCAGGCCGGGCTCGATATCGGTGACGCGGATGTTCTTACCGGCGAGATCCGCGCGCAGGTTCAGCGAGAATTGCTGCACGAAGGCCTTGGTCGCGCCGTACACATGTCCGCCCGGATACGGGTATTCGCCGGCGACCGAGCCGATATTGATGATCGTGCCGCGGTTGCGCTCGACCATGCCGGGCAGGATCGCGCGGGTCATGTGCACCAGGCCGGAGACGTTGGTGGCGATCATCGTATCCCAGTCCTTCAGCTCCGCCTCCCAGGCGGGGGAGAGGCCGAGCGCCAGGCCGGCATTGTTCACCAGCACGTCGATCTCGCGCCAATCGGCCGGCAGCGTATCCAGGAAGCCGGCGACCGCTTTCGCATCGGTCACGTCCAGCGTCGCGGTGAGCAGCTTGTCGCCCAGTTCCGCCTTCAGCTCGGCCAGGCGTTCCGCGCGGCGGCCGGTGGCGATGACGCGGTGGCCATCCTTGACGAAGCGGCGGGCGAAGGCGGCGCCGAAGCCGGCGGTGGCGCCGGTGACGAGAATTGTTTTCATGAGGCTCTCCAGACAGATGCGCACAAGCAGCATGCAAGGCGGCTCAGCTTTGCATAAGGTTTTGCCGCCCGAAATCAACCATTGCCAGCGCGCCGCCCTGGCCGAGAATGTTGCCGCGGCGGTTGCCGCGCGCGCCGCGCATGGCTACATCCGGAGCATGCGCTGGATCCCCTGTCTTCTCGCTCTGTCTCTGGCCGCCTGCTCCCTGCCGGGCCCCCAGACCTTCGCCGCCAGGCCCGCCGGGGCCGATACCGCCACCATCGACGCTACGCGGGCCTTTTCCGGCCGTATCGCTCTGGTGACGATCCTGCCCGGCACGCAGGATTTCGAGCCACAGCTACAGAACGCGGTGCGGCAGGCGCTGGCGATCAAGCCGAGCGCGCAGTTCAATGTCGAGGCGCAGACGCCCGTGGCCCCCACGCCCGACCAGAGTGCGGCTTCCCTGTCCGGCCTCTCCGGCACCGCGACGGCCGTGGCCAAGGCGATTGTCGCCGACGGCGTGCCCGCCGGGCGTGTCAGCCTGACCGCGAAAACCGCCGGCCTGGACGCCGTTATCCTCGTTTACGTGAAGTGAGCTTTTCGCTCCTGATGCCGCTGATGCGGCGGCTCGACCCCGAGAGCGCGCACGACCTCGCGCTGCGCGGGCTGCGCTGGGGCCTGGCTGGCGCCGACCGCACGGCGGATGACCCGATCCTGGCGGTGCAGGCGTTTGGCCGCAGCTTACGCAACCCCATTGGCCTCGCCGCCGGGTTCGACAAGAACGCCGTGGCGGTGAACGCGCTGGGCCGGCTTGGCTTCGGCTTCGTCGAGGCCGGCACCGTCACCCCCCGGCCGCAAGCCGGCAACCCGCGCCCGCGTCTGTTCCGGCTGCCCGAGGACAGAGCGGTGATCAACCGCATGGGCTTCAACAATGGCGGGATCGAGGCTTATCTCGCCAATCTGCGCCGGGTGGACCGCGCTACCGTGGCGCTCGGCGCCAATGTCGGCATCAACAAGGAGGGCGCGGACCCGGAGCGGGATTATCCGGCGCTGGTTTCCGCCGTCTCGCCGCATGCGGATTATGTGACGGTGAACATCTCCTCGCCCAACACGCCGGGCTTGCGCGACCTGCAGGGCGAGGCGCGGCTCTCCGCGATCCTCTGCGCCATCGTCACCGACCGGCCGGTGTTCGTGAAAATCGCCCCCGATCTCGCGCCGGAAGGGCTGGAGGCGGTGATCGGCGTGTGCCTGGAGCGCGGCGTGAGCGGGCTGATCGTCTCCAACACCACCATCGCCCGGCCGGCCACGCTGCGCGGTGCGGCCAGAACCGAGACCGGCGGTCTCTCCGGCGCGCCGCTGCTTGGCCCCTCCACCGCGATGCTGGCCCAGGCCTACCGGCTGGCGGGCAAAAAGCTGACGCTGATCGGCGTGGGCGGGATTTTCGGGCCAGAGGACGCGCTGGCAAAAATCCTCGCCGGGGCCAGCCTGGTGCAGGTCTATACCGGCTTCGCCTATCAGGGCCCGCCGATGATTCCAAAACTCAATCAGGGCCTGGCGCAATTGCTGCGCGCCCGCGGCTTTAAAAACATTCAGGACGCGGTGGGGGCTGGGGTATGAGCGGGTTCGGCGCGCTGAGCGAAAACTATGACGGGTTCATCGTCGATCTCTGGGGCGTCGTGCATGACGGCGTGAAACCCTATCCCGGCGTTCTGGATTGTCTGGCCCGGCTGCGGGCGGCGGGCAAGCGCGTGGTGTTCCTCTCCAACGCGCCGCGCCGGGCGGAAAAAATCGGCGAGGCGCTGTACGCCATGGGCATCGGCCCGGATTTGTACGACGGCATCATGTCGAGCGGCGAGGCGGTGCATCTCGGCCTGCGCGACCGTACCGATGAGTTTACCGCCCTGGGCGAGACGCTGTTCCATCTCGGCCCGCCGCGCGATCGCGGCGTGTTCGATACTCTGCCCCTGCGCGAGGCGAACACCCCCGCCGAAGCGGCGTTTCTGTTGAACACCGGCCCGGACGATGTTTTGGGGCCGCAGGACCCGTCAGTGTATCAGCCGGTGCTGGACGCCTCACTCGCGGCCGGGCTGCCGATGGTCTGCGCCAATCCGGACCTGGAGGTGATCCGCGACGGGCAGCGCATCATCTGCGCCGGGCTGCTGGCGGAAATCTACTCAACTGCGGGTGGCAAGGTCATCCAGCGTGGCAAGCCCGACCCGGCGATCTACGCGCCCACCCTGGCGCTGCTGGAGACGGAAAAAGCCAGAACCCTGGCGGTCGGCGATTCGCTGCGCACCGACATGGCGGGCGCGAAGGCAGCGGGGATCGACGCCTGCTGGGTGCTCTCCGGCATCCACGCGCTGCGCGCCGAGGAGGCGCCGCAGGAAGCGGCGATGGCCGGGGTGAAGCCGGTGGCGATTTTGCCGCGGTTTTCCTGGTAGAAAAGAAAGTGGCCGCTTTTATAAAAGCGGCGCAAAATTTTTGCTCTTTTGGCCCGTGGCGCTGAAACAAGCGCGGTCTAAAGACGTAGAAATTTTTAAACTGGGCCGTGCTGGTTTCACCGCCACAGTCCCAGTTTAGCGAAAAGTTTTTGCGCCGCTTTTTTCAAAAAAGCGGCTGCTTTCTTCGCTTACCCCTTCGCCAGCCGGTCGAACGCCATCAGGCGCTGCATCAGTGCCGGCATGTCACGGAGCGGAATCATGTTCGGCCCGTCGGAGGGGGCGGCGTCCGGGTCCTGGTGGCATTCGATGAACACCGCGGCGCAGCCCACTGCCAGGGCGGCGCGCGCCAGCACCGGGGCGAAGCGGCGGTCGCCGCCTGAGGATGTGCCTTGGCCGCCCGGCTGCTGCACCGAATGTGTGGCGTCGAACACCACCGGGTAGCCGGTCTCGGCCATGATGGGCAGCGAGCGCATGTCGCTCACCAGCGTGTTGTAGCCGAAGCTGGCACCGCGCTCGCAGAGCATGATGTTCTCATTGCCCGTGCCGGCGATTTTTGCCGCGACGTTCTTCATGTCCCAGGGCGCCAGGAACTGGCCTTTTTTCACGTTGATGGCTTTACCGGTCTCGCCGGCGGCGAGCAGCAGGTCGGTCTGGCGGCACAGGAAGGCGGGGATTTGCAGCACGTCCACCGCTTCCGCCACCAGGGCGCACTGTGCGGCGTCGTGCACATCGGTCAGCACCGGCAGGCCGAAGCGCTCCCGCACTTCAGCGAGGATCTCCAGCCCCTGCGCCATGCCGATGCCGCGCTGGGCGTTGGCCGAGGTGCGGTTGGCCTTGTCGTAGCTAGATTTGTAGATCACGCCGATGCCGAGCGTCTTTGCCATCTCCGCCAGCGCGCTTGCCACTTCCATCGCGTGGTCGCGGGATTCGATCTGGCAGGGACCGGCGATCAGCGTGACCGGCAGGTTGTTCGCAATGGTGAGGTTACCGATTTTTACCTGGGTCATGCGGGGCTCACGGAAGGGGAGGAAGGAAGCGCTTCTTTTTTGGGAAAAAAGAAGCAAAAAACTTTTGTTAATCTGGGCCGTGCGGGTTTCAACGCCACAGTCCCGCAGGAATTAAAGTTTTTTGCGCCGCTTTTTTGCAAAAAAGCGGCCGCTTCCTTTACCGTTCACACCAGCCTCGACTGCTGCACCGCGGCGGCGATGAAGCCTTCGAACAGCGGGTGCGGCGCGAATGGCTTGGATTTCAGCTCCGGGTGGTACTGCACGCCGATGAACCAGGGGTGATCCGGGTATTCGACGATCTCCGGCAGCACGCCGTCCGGCGACAGGCCGGAGAAGCGCAGGCCTGTTGCCTCCAGCTGCTCGCGGTAATGTATGTTCACCTCGTAGCGGTGGCGGTGGCGCTCGGAAATCTGCGCCGCCCCGCCATAAACCGCACGGACCAGGGAGTCCTCGGCCAGAGCGGCGGGGAAGGCGCCGAGGCGCATGGTGCCGCCAAGGTCGCCGCCGGCGCGGCGGCGCTCGATATCGTTGCCGCGCGCCCATTCGGTCAGCAGCCCGACCACGGGAATGTCGCAGGCGCCGAACTCGGTGGAGGAGGCGCCGGTCATGCCAGCCAGGTTCCGCGCCGCCTCGATCACCGCCATCTGCATGCCGAAGCAGATGCCGAGGAACGGCACCTTGCGCTCGCGGGCGAAGCGCACCGCCTCGATCTTGCCGCCGGTGCCGCGCTCGCCGAAGCCGCCCGGCACCAGGATGCCGTGCACGCCGTCCAGCTGCCGCAGGGCATCGGGCTGCTCGAACACTTCCGAGTCCATCCAGTCCAGCCGCACCTTCACCTTGTTGGCGATGCCGCCATGCGCCAGCGCCTCGGCCAGCGATTTATAGCTGTCCAGCAGGTTGGTGTACTTGCCGACCACGGCGATCCGCACCTCGCCTTCGGGCGCCAGCACGGTGTCGACGATGCGCCGCCAGCCGGAGAGGTCCGGCGCGGTGTCGAAGGGCAGGTTGAAATGCCGCAGCACTTCGCGGTCCATGCCCGCCTCGTGATAGGAGATGGGCACGGCGTAGATGGTGTTGACGTCCAGCGCCGGGATCACCGCCTCGGGCCGTACGTTGCAGAAGCTGGCGATCTTGCGGCACTCGTTCTCGGGGATCGGGCGGTCGCAGCGGCAGATCAGCATTTGCGGCTGGATGCCGACATTCTGCAGCTCCTTCACCGAATGCTGCGTCGGCTTGGTCTTCAGCTCGCCGGCGGAGGGGATATAGGGCACCAGCGTGAGGTGCACGAACATCGCGCGTTCGTGACCAAGCTCGTTGCCGAGCTGGCGGATCGCCTCCAGGAAGGGCAGGCTCTCGATATCGCCGACCGTGCCGCCGATCTCCACCAGCACAAAGTCGAACGCCGCCGAGTTGCGCAGCACCACGTCCTTGATGGCGTCGGTGATATGCGGGATCACCTGCACGGTGGCGCCGAGATAGTCGCCGCGGCGCTCCTTGGCGATCACCTCGGAATAGATCCGCCCGGTGGTCGCGTTGTCCAGCTTGCTCGCCGCGACGCCGGTGAAGCGCTCGTAATGGCCGAGATCGAGGTCGGTTTCCGCCCCGTCATCGGTCACGAACACCTCGCCATGCTGGTAGGGGCTCATCGTGCCGGGATCGACATTGAGATAGGGGTCCAGCTTGCGCAGCCGGACAGAATAACCGCGGGCCTGCAACACGGCGCCCAGCGCCGCCGATGCAATGCCCTTACCGAGAGACGAAACCACGCCGCCGGTGATGAATACGAACCGCGTCATGGAATCCGATCATACATCATGAGTTATAGAAAAAACGAGAGGGTCGGGGAATTATTGTCCGCTGTGTCCCGGGCTCGGCGCAGCAGGGCTGCTCGGCGCGGGGGGCTGAAGGGCGCTGCCGGGGGCGCTGCTGGGCGCCGGCGCGGGGAACGCGTCCGCCGGGGTCTGCGGCAGCGAGATCGGCGCCGGCGGCGCGATCGGGGTGGCGCGCGCCGGGCTGTTCAGGATCGCAGCGGCGCCGTTGCCGGTATTGCTGTGATAGAGCAGCGCCAGGCCAAGCGAGAGCGCGAAGAAGGCGGTGCCCAGGATCGCCGTGGCGCGGGTGAGAAGATTCGCCGTGCCGCGCCCGGTCATGAAGTTGCCCATGCCCTGGCCGCCGCCAAGGCCGAGGCCGCCGCCCTCGCTGCGCTGGATCAGCACCACGCCGATCAGCGCGATGGTGACGAACACATGCAGTACGAGAAGAACTTCGATCATCCGGGGCCCTGATAAAACTTTCCGCTGGCTTCTAGACGCCCGGCGCGCCGGCAGCAATGGCCAAGAAGTCTTCCGCCTTCAGGCTGGCGCCGCCGACCAGCGCGCCGCCCACCTCGGGCAGGGCCAGAAGGCTCGCGGCGTTGCCGGGTTTTACCGAGCCGCCATAGAGAATTTTGATGCCCGCTCCGGCCTGGCCGAGCTGCGTCACGAGGGCGGCGCGGATCGCGCCGTGCATTGCCGCCACATCGGCCTCGGTCGGGGTCTTGCCGGTGCCGATCGCCCAGACCGGCTCGTAGGCGACCGCGCCGGCAAAATCCTGCGGCAGGCTGTGGCGCAACTGCGTGCGCACCACGTCCTGCGCCTCCCCGGCGTCGCGCTCCGCCTCGGTCTCGCCGACGCAGACGATCGGGGTCAGCCCGGCCGCCATCGCCGTCATCGCCTTGGCGCAGATCTCGGCATTGCTCTCGCCATGGTCGGCGCGCCGCTCGGAATGGCCGAGGATCACATAGGCGGCGCCCAGCTCCCGCAGCATCGGCGCGGAGACGTCGCCGGTATGCGCGCCCTGGGCCTGCGCGTGGCAGTCCTGGCCGCCAAGGGAGACGGCGCTGCCCTGCAGCGCGCCGGCGAGCCGGTCGAGCAGCGGGAAGGGCGGGCAGACCAGCAGGTCGACATGGCCGGGAGCCTTGCGCAGCGCGGCCGCATAGGCGGGGATATCCGCCAGCTTGCAGTGCATCTTCCAGTTACCCGCGATCAGCTGTCGCATGTGTTTGCTCCTTGGTAAGAAAGTGGCCGCTTTTAAAAAAGCGGCGCAAAAATTTTTGTTACTCTGGGCCGTGCTGGTTTCAACGCCGGGGGTCAGAGTAGCAAAAGTTTTTTGCTTCTTTTTTTTCAAAAAAGAAGCGCCTTTCCTAATGCTTAACATAGCCTGCTAGCGCCAGAGCAGAACCACGATGATTTCGGTCAGAAACCCGATGGTAAAGGCGATGCCGCCCACCGGCTGCAGGATTTTCGCCATTTCGCGGCGGATGATCTGTCGCGCGAAGCCGGGGCCGCTGCGCGCGGCGATCGCCTGCTGCAGCTGCCGCTCGATGCGCGGCAGGGACAGGCGCTGAAAGCTCCAGATGAGGAGGTTGCACAGCGCGAGCGAGAGCAGCAGCGCCAGCAGGTGCGCGCCGCCTTGCAGCGCGAAGCCCCGGGCCGAGACGCCGATGACGATTCCGGCGACCAGATACAACCCCGCGACCATCCAGGTCGCGACGCGCGTCGCATCGGCATAATCTGTCGGCGATACGCGCATGTCCCGGTTCGTCCTCTCCCGCAATTGCTCGATCCAGACCGCCTAGCTATAGAGGCGGCGATTAGGGGTAAAGAGAGCGCATGCTGGTCTGGGTTCGGAATCTGCAGAATAGCTGGATCGCGCGGGCGTTTTTTGCGCTGCTGGTCGTGGTCTTTATTTTCTGGGGGCTGTCGGCGTCCAACGTCGTGTCGCTGGTCGGCGACAGTACGGCGGTGGCGCAGGTGGCTGGCCAGAATTTGGACATTTCCGCCGTGCAGACGGCGTATCAGGCGGCGCTCACCCAGGCCCAGCAGTCCGGCCAGGGGCAGCCGAACGCGGCGGCGCGCCAGCAGATGGCCAACGATGCGCTGTCCGGCGTGCTGCGCCAGCGCGTGCTGCGGGCCGAGGAGAAGCGGCTCGGCGTGACCGTGCCGGATGCGGTGGTACGCCAGCAGGTGGACGCGGTTCCCGCTTTCCAGGTCAACGGCGTGTTCGACAAGAACCAGTTCGCCCAGGTGCTGGCGCAGAACAACACCACGCCGGACCAGTTCGTGCGCCGTCTGATCGACACCATCGCCGGACAGCAACTGGTGATGCCGCTGCTCGACGGCGCAACGCCGCCGGCCGAGCTGGTGAACCAGATCTTCAGTTTCATTTCCGAGCAGCGCTTTGCCAGCATGGTGCAGATCCCGTTCGCGGCGCAGCCTTCCCCGGCCGCGCCCGCCGAGGCGGTGCTGCAGCGCTACTGGCGCAACAACCCGGCCAAATTCACCGCGCCGGAATACCGCACGATCAAGCTGGTGATCCTCTCGCCAGCGTTGCTCGCCGCGCATGAGAGCGTGCCGCAGGCGCAGATCGACGCCGCCTATGCGCAAGCCGCGGCGGCGAACCCGAGTGTGCCGCTGCGCAGCGTGCAGGTGATCGTGGTCGGCAACATCGCCGCCTCGTCGCGGTTGCAGGCCGCCTGGCGGCATGGCGCAAGCTGGGCGCAGATGCAGGCCATGGCGAAGCGGTTCGGCGCGAACCCGATTGAGATGGACAACACGCAGCAGAATCAGATCCCCACCCCGTCGCTGGCGCAGGCGGTGTTCGCCGCAACGCCGGGGCAGGTGTCCGGTCCCATCGCCGGTCCGGCGGGCATGTTCATTTTCAAGGTGACGAATGTCGGCACCGACGGCCCCAGCGAATTGACGCTGAAAACCCAGATCGCGCAGCAGCTGCAATTGCAGGCGGCGCAGGCGCAGGTGGCGCAGAACGTGAACGCGCTGCAGGACGCGCTGGCTGGGCAGACGCCGCTGGACCAGCTGCCCGGCAATCTCGGCCTGACGGCGCTGCAGGGCACGCTGGATGCCGATGGCAACACCCCTGCAGGGGGCAAGGCGCCGCTGCCGGGCGGCGCAGCCCTGCAGCAGGCGATTCTGCAGGCCGCCTTCGCGGCCAGCCCGCACCAGCCGGCGCAGCTGCAGAACGGTCCGGATGGCAGCTATTTCGCGCTGACCGTGGACTCCGTGACGCCGCCGGCGCCAAAACCCTACGACCAGGCGCGCGCCCAGGTGCTGGCGGACTGGACCAGCGACCAGCTGATGCGCGAAGCGGAGATCAAGGCGGCTTCTCTGCTGCATGCGGTGAATGACGGGCAGACGCTGGATGCGGCGGCGCAAGCTGCTGGGGATGCCGTGACCATGTCGCAGCCTTTCACCCGCAACGCCCCGGCCAGCGGCATGACCAGCCAGATGCAGAACGTGCTGTTCAGCTTGAAGCAGGGCCAGGGCACGATGCTGCAGACCGATACCGGTTTCACCGTCGCGGCGCTGGCGAAAATCGTCAAGCCAACACCGGCGCAGGACCCGGGCGATTATACCGAGGCACAGCAGTCGATGACGAAATCGTTGCAAAATGACGTCGGCGGGAGTTTCCTGGCCGGGTTGCAGCTGCGCGACAAGGTGACGATCAACCAGAAGATGCTCTCGCAGATTTCTCAGTAAGTGATTGAATTGTTATGAACGCCGTTTTTTCAGACCGTTTCGAAGCCTTCCGTGCCGCCTATGATTCGGGGCGCGGCGCGCTGGTCTGGCGGCACGACATCGCCGACCTGCTCACCCCCGTCGCCGCCTTCCTGAAGGCGGCGCACGGCAAGCCGTTCTCCTTTTTGCTGGAGAGCGTCGAGGGCGGGGCGGCGCGCGGGCGCTACTCGGTCATCGGCATGGAGCCGGACCTGATCTGGCGCTGCGAGAATGGCGAGGCGTTCATCAACCGCGCGGCGATGACCGATCCGGCCGCCTTCATCCCCGCCGGGGCGCCGCCGCTGGAGAGCCTGCGGGCGCTGATCGCGGAGACAAGGCTGGACGTGCCGGACTCGCTGCCGCCGATGACCGGGGGGCTCTCGGGCTATCTCGGCTATGACATGGTGCGGCTGATGGAGAAGCTGCCGGCGACCAATCCGGACGTGCTCGGCGTCCCCGAGGCGATCCTGGTCCGGCCCGGCCTGTTCATCATTTTCGACGGCGTGACCGATGAGATGACGCTGGCCACTCCGGTCTATCCGCGCGCGGGCCTCTCCGCCGAGGCGGCCTATGCTGCGGCCGAGGCGCGGCTCGGCGCGCTGGCGCTGGCGCTGGAACAGCCCGTGCCGAAACTGACCGGCACGATGGAAGGCCCGCTGGAGCAGGCTTCCAACATGGAGGAGCAGGAGTTCCTCGCCATGGTGGAGATCGCGAAAAACTACATCCGCGCCGGCGACGTGTTCCAGGTGGTGCCGAGCCAGCGCTTTGAAGCGCCGTTCCCGCTGCCGCCTTTCGCGCTGTATCGCAGCCTGCGGCACATCAACCCGGCGCCGTTTCTGTTCTACCTGGATTTCCAGGATTTCGTCGCGGTCGGCTCCAGCCCGGAAATCCTGGTCCGGCTGCGCGAAGGCAAGGTGACGATCCGCCCGCTCGCCGGCACCCGCAAGCGCGGCGCCGACAAGGCCGAGGACGCCGCCCTTGAGGCCGAATTGCTGGCCGACCCGAAGGAGCGCGCGGAGCATCTGATGCTGCTCGATCTCGGCCGCAACGATGTCGGCCGGGTGGCCGAGATCGGCTCGGTGCGGGTGGCGGAGAGTTTCGCCATCGAGCGTTTCTCGCATGTCATGCACATCTCCTCCACGGTCGAGGGCAGGCTGCGCCCCGAATGCGATGCGCTGGACGCGCTGATCGCCGGTTTCCCCGCCGGCACGCTCTCCGGCGCGCCGAAAGTGCGGGCGATGGAGATCATCGAGGAGCTGGAGCCCTCGCGGCGCGGCCTCTATGCCGGCTGCATCGGCTACTTTGCTGCCAACGGCACGATGGATACCTGCATCGGCCTGCGCACCGCTCTGGTGAAAAACGGCACGATGTATGTGCAGGCCGGGGTCGGCGTGGTGGCGGATTCCGACCCGCAGGCTGAATTCGCGGAAAGCGTGCAGAAGGCGCGGGCGCTGTTCCGCGCCGCCGAGGACGCCGCCCGCTATGTCTCGCCGCCGGAGCCCAGCCGATGATCCTGCTGATCGACAACTACGACAGTTTCACCTTCAACCTCGTGCATTTTTTGGGCGATCTTGGCGCCGAATGCGTGGTGCGGCGCAATGACACGCTGTCCCCGGAGGAGGCGCTGGCGCTGCGGCCCGAGGCGATCGTGCTCTCGCCCGGCCCGTGCACGCCGAATGAGGCGGGGATCTGCCTGGACCTCGTCACCGCCGCGGCGGGCAAGGTGCCGCTGCTTGGCGTCTGCCTCGGCCATCAGGCGATCGGCCAGGCCTTTGGCGGCCAGGTGATCCGCGCCCGCGAGCCGATGCACGGCAAGACCAGCCTGGTGCGTCACAACAACACCGATATTTTCGCCGGCCTGCCGAACCCGTTCACGGCGACGCGCTATCATTCGCTGATCGTGCCCAACGCAACCCTGCCGGAGACGCTGGTGCCCACCGCCTTCACCGAGGATGGCATCATCATGGGGCTGCGCCATGCGGTGTATCCGGTGTTCGGCGTGCAGTTCCACCCGGAGAGCATCGCCACCAGCCATGGCCATGAGATCCTGAAAAACTTCCTGGACATCGCCCGCGGCCGCAACGAGCCGAAACAGGCGGCATGAGCGCCGCACTCAAGCCGTTTCTGGCGCGCCTCGCGCGCGGCGAGCGCTTCAGCGCGGCCGAGGCCGAGGCGGCGTTCGGCATCGTCATGGATGGCGAGGCCACCCCGGCGCAGATCGGCGGCATGCTGATGGCGATGCGCGCCCGCGGCGAGACGGTGGAAGAGCTGACCGGCGCGGTGACGGCGATGCGCCGGCGCATGACGCCGGTGGAAGCGCCCGCGAATGCCATGGATGTGTGCGGCACCGGCGGCGATGGCGCGGCCAGCCTGAATGTCTCCACCGCCGTCACCTTCGTGCTGGCGGCCTGCGGCGTTCCGGTCGCCAAGCACGGCAACCGCGCGCTCTCCTCGCGCGCCGGGGGGGCGGATGTGCTGGCCGCACTCGGCGTGAACATCGAGGCCGCGATGCCGCGCCTGCCGGAGATTCTGCGCGAAGCGGGCTGCGTGTTCCTGTTCGCGCCGCGGCATCATCCGGCGCTGCGCCATGCCGCGCAGGCGCGGGTGGAGCTGGGCACACGCACGATCTTCAACCTGACCGGGCCGATGGCCAATCCGGCCGGCGTGAAACACCAGCTGATCGGCGTGTACGACTTTGCCTGGGCGCGGCCGATGGCGCGCACGCTGAGCGAGCTTGGCACCGAGAGCGCCTGGATCGTGCACAGCCAGGGGCTGGACGAGCTGACCCTGGCGGGCGAGAGCCAGGTGGTGGCGTTGAAACATGGCGAGATCACCGAATTCACGCTGGAACCCGCCGATGCCGGGTTGGCGCCGGTGGCGCTGGGTGAACTGCAAGGCGGCGACGCGGCGGAGAACGCGGCGGCGCTGCTGGCGGTGCTGGAGGGCGCACGCAATGGTTACCGGGACACGGTTTTATTTAATGCGGCGGCGGCGTTGATTGTCGCCGGGGCGACGGCAAGTCTGGCCGAGGGGGTGTCCCTGGCGGAAGGCGCGCTCGATCGGGGCGCCGCGCGGCAGGTGCTCCACCGGCTGCGCGCCGCCTCGCAGGAATAGGATAGGCTATGAGCGGGACGACGAGCGACGACATTCTGGCCAAAATCTGCGCGGATACGCGGGCGGAGACGGCGCGCCGCCAGGCGCTGACCAGCCTGGAGGCGATCCGCGAGCGGGCACGGCAGGCGGATAAGACGCGCGGCTTCGGCCGGGCGCTGATGGATGCCTCGGCCGGCGGGCGGCCCGGGCTGATCACCGAGATCAAGAAGGCCTCGCCCTCTGGCGGGCTGATCCGGCCGGATTTCGACCCGGCGGCTTTGGCGGTGGCGTATCAGGAGGGGGGCTCGGTTTGCCTCTCGGTGCTGACGGACCAGACATATTTCCAAGGGGCGGCGGAACATCTGCAGGCGGCGCGCAATGCCGTGTCGTTGCCGGTGTTGCGCAAGGATTTCATCCTGGAGCCCTGGCAGGTGTATGAGAGCCGGGCGATGGGGGCGGATTGCATCCTGCTGATCATGGCAGCCCTCAGCGACGATGCCGCGCGTGCGCTGGAGGAGCTGGCGCGCGGGCTGGACATGGACGTGCTGGTGGAGGTGCATGACGAGGCGGAGCTGGACCGCGCGCTCGGCCTGCAGACGCCGTTGCTCGGCATCAACAACCGGAACCTCAAAACACTGGTGACCTCGCTCGAGACCACCGAGCGTCTCTCCCGCCTGTGCACGCCGGACCGGTTTTTGATCTCGGAATCGGGCATCAAGACGCATGACGACATCCTGCGGCTGCAAAAAGTCTGCGCGCAGGGGTTCCTGGTCGGTGAATCCCTGATGCGCGAGGCGGATGTGACGCTGGCCGTGCAGAAGCTGCTGGGGACAAAATGAGCAAGCTGACGCATATCGACGCGACGGGTGCTGCGCGCATGGTCGATGTTTCCGCCAAGGCGGAGACGGTGCGCGAGGCCACCGCCAAGGGCCGCGTGGTGATGCTGAAGGAGACGGCGGCGCTGATCGGCGAGGGCCGGGCGGCCAAGGGCGACGTGCTGGCGGCGGCCCGGTTGGCCGGGATCATGGCGGCCAAGCGCACCTCCGACCTCATCCCGCTCTGCCATCCGCTGCCGCTCGCTTCCGTGGTCGTGGATCTGTCCGTGACCGAAGACGCGGTGGAGATCGCCGCCACGGTGCGCACCACCGGCCGGACCGGTGTGGAGATGGAGGCGCTGACGGCGGTAAGTGTCGCGGCGTTGACGATTTACGATATGGCCAAGGCGGTGGACCGCGGCATGCGCATCGAGGGGGTGCGCGTGGTGCAGAAATCCGGCGGCAAATCCGGAGATTTTTCCCAAGCATGATCAGCGTTGACGAGGCCCGGGCACAGATACTCGCCGGGCTGCAGCCGGGCGGCGCGGAGACCGTGCCGCTGGCCACGGCGCATGGCCGTGTGCTGGCGGCGCCGGTGGTGGCGCGGCTGACGCAGCCGCCGGCCGATGTTTCCGCCATGGACGGCTACGCCGTGCGCGCCGCCGAGGCGGTGAAGGGCGCGACCCTGAACATGATCGGCGCGGCTCCGGCGGGCCACCCGTTTGCCGGCAGCGTCGGCCCGGGCCAGACGGTGCGGCTGTTCACCGGCAGTTTTGTCCCCGAGGGGGCGGATGCGATCCTGCTGCAGGAGGACGCGACCGCCGAGGGCAATGCCGTGACCGTGACCGAGAGCTGCGTGGCGGGCAAGCATATCCGCCGTGCCGGGCAGGATTTTCGCACCGGGGACGTGCTGATCCCGGCCGGGCGGCGCCTCACCGCGCGCGATATCGGCCTGGCGGCGGCAGGCAATCATCCCTGGCTGCAGATTCACCGGCGGCCGCGCATCGCCATTCTCGCCACCGGCGATGAGATCTCGCTGCCGGGCGAGGCGATCGGGCCGGGCGGCATTGTCAGCTCCAACGCGCATGCGCTGGCGGCGTTTGTGACCGAGGCGGGCGGTGAGCCGGTGGTGCTGCCGATCGCCGGCGACGATCTGGCCGCCATCGCCGCCGGGGCCGATGCCGCCAAAGGCGCGGACCTGCTGGTGACCACCGGCGGCGCCAGTGTGGGCGTGCACGACCTGGTGCAGCAGGGCCTCGCCGCGCGTGGCCTTGCCTTGGATTTTTGGAAAATCGCCATGCGCCCGGGCAAGCCGCTGATGTTCGGGCGGCTTGAGCATCTGCCGATGCTGGGCCTGCCGGGCAACCCGGTCTCCGCCTTCGTCTGCGCCGTGCTGTTTCTGGGCCCGGCGATCGCGCGGCTGAGCGGCCAGGAGGGCGCGGCGCCCGCCACCGAGCGGGTGCGGCTGACGGCGGCGATGAAGCCGAACGACCAGCGCGAGGATTATGTGCGTGCCAGGCTGGAGCGCGGCCCGCAGGGTTGGCTGGTCACGCCGTTCGCGGTGCAGGATTCCGGCATGCTGCGCACTCTGGCGCAAGCCGATGCGCTGATCCGCCGGCCGGCGCATCAGGCGGCGCTGGCGGCGGGCGACGAGGTGGAGATCATCCGCCTCTCCGCCTAGGGAAAATCATATCCAAGGGGAAAGGAAGGCTTCTTTTTTTGAAAAAAAAGAAGCAAAAAAACTTTTGCTAATCTGGGCCGTGCTGGTTTCAACGCCACAGGCCCAGCCCAATCAAAAGTTTTTGCGCCGCTTTTTTTAAAAGCGGCCACTTTCCTGCCGTGGGGCCGTCCCGGCAGTGGCGCTTGACGCGGTTGTGAGAACCAAACTAGAACATCGGCTGGTTAGCGTTTTGTTCCTGTCAGTGTTCTTGCGCCGGAGAAAAATATGTTAACGACCAAGCAACACGAACTGCTGGTATTCATCGACAAACATCTGCGCCAGACCGGCTGTAGCCCGAGCTTCGAGGAAATGAAGGAGGCGCTGGATCTGCGCTCCAAATCCGGCATTCACCGGCTGATCACGGCGCTGGAGGAGCGCGGCTTTCTCAAGCGCCACAAGCACCGCGCGCGGGCGCTGGAGGTGGTGCGGCTCTCCGACGATCTGGACCCGCCGACCCGGGAGATCCCGAAATTCGCGCCGACCATCATCCAGGGCGATTTTACCGGCAAGCTGCCCGGCGTGCGCGCCGCCGCCGAGGTCGGGGCGGTGACGCTGCCGCTCTACGGGCGCATCGCCGCCGGCCTGCCGATCGAGGCGCTGCAGGAGTATGATGACGAGATCGAGGTGCCGGCGACACTGGTTGGCGCCGGCGACCATTTCGCCCTGCTGGTCGAGGGGGATTCGATGATCGAGGCGGGGATCCTCGACGGCGACACCGTGATCATCCGCAAGGGCGAGACGGCGGAGACCGGGCAGATCATCGTCGCGCTGATCGACCGCACCGAGGTGACCTTGAAGCGCCTACGCCGCCGCGGCCAGTCGATCGCGCTGGAGCCGGCGAATATCCGCTACGAAACACGGATTTTCCCGGCGGAGCGCGTGGCGATCCAGGGTCGGCTGGTGGCGCTGCTGCGGCAGTATTGAGGTAGAAAGGGCCGGTGGTGGTGAAACCAGCACGGCCCAAATTAATAAAGTTTTTTTGCTTCTTTTTGTTCACAAAAAGAAGCGCTTCCCATGCCTAACCTACCCGGCGTGCTTGGAGGCGCGGTTCAGCCGGCGGCGTTGCTGCTCGCTTGGCTTGCCGTCGAACGAACGGGCGGGCTTTTCCGGTCCGCTGCGTGGCGGGCGGGGAGTAAATGGCCGGGGGCCGGTGGGGCGCGGCCCGTTGGCGCGGGGCGGACCGCCGCGGGAGAAATTGCCGCCGGGCGGAGAGGAGGGTTCCAGCGCCACGTCGCCCCGCTGTGCGGCGATGGCGGCGGTGAACCGCTCGGCCGCTTCCGGCGCGATCTCGAATTTCGTCTCGTTATCAAAAATGCGGATCGCGCCGATTTCCTGCTTGGTCACGCCGCCCTGGCGGCAGATCAGCGGGATCAGCCATTTCGGGTCGGCATTGTTCTGGCGGCCGACCGCGGCGCGGAACCAAGCGCCGGCACCGGCCTCGCCGCGATAGGGCGGGGCGGCATTGTCGCGCGCGGCGCGGCGCGGGGCTTCCGGCGGCAGGATGGTGACGGGGGCGGGCTCGGGCAGGCGCGCGCGGTAAAGCCGGATCAGCGCCGCGGCGATCGCCTCCGGGCTTTGCCGGGCGAGTAGCTCCTGCGCCAAAGCCAGCTCGTCGCCGCCGGGCGGCAGCGCCAGCTGTTCGTCGGCCAGCAGCCGTTCCTGGTCGCGGGCGCGGATCTGCTCGGGCGTCGGCGGGTCTTCCCAGCTCGCGGTGATGCTGGCGGAGGCGAGCAGCAGCTCGGCGCGGCGGCGTTTCGAGGCCGGCACCAGCAGCAGGCTCAGCCCCTTGCGCCCGGCGCGGCCGGTGCGCCCGGAGCGGTGCAGCATGGTCGCCTTGTTGGTCGGCAGCTCAGCATGGATCACGAGGTCGAGCTCGGGCAGGTCCAGCCCGCGCGCGGCGACGTCGGTGGCGATGCAGACCTGGGCGCGGCCGTCGCGCAGCGCGCTCAAGGCCGCGTTGCGCTCGTTCTGCGACAGCTCGCCCGACAGCGCCACGGCGTTGAAGCCGCGCGCCAGCAGGCTGGCATGCAGGTGCCGCACGGTGTCGCGCGTGGCGCAGAATACCAGGGCCCGGGCCTCGTGCAGGCGCAGCAGGTTGACCAGGCCGTTCTCCAGCTCGTGGCCGACCAGGCGGATGGCGCGGTATTCGATATCCGCATGCGGCTGGTTGCGGGCCGCCGTGTCGATGCGCAGCGCGTTCTGCTGGTAGTTGCGCGCCAGTGCCGCGATCTCGCGGGCGATGGTGGCGGAGAACAGCAGCGTGCGGCGCGTCTCGGGGGCGGCCTGCAGGATGAATTCCAGCTCGTCCTTGAAGCCGAGATCGAGCATCTCATCGGCCTCGTCCAGCACCACGGCCTCGCATTCATCGAGCTTGAGATAGCCGCGATTGATATGGTCCTGCAGACGGCCGGGCGTGCCGACGACCATGTGGCAGCCGCGCTGCAGCTCGCGCTGCTCGACGCGGATGTTCATGCCGCCGACGCAGGAGACGATGCGCCCGCCGGCGGGTTCGTACAGCCAGGTAAGCTCGGCATGCACCTGCAAGGCCAGCTCGCGGGTGGGGGCGATCACCAGCACCAAAGGCAGCGTGGTGGCGGGCAGGCGCTCGGACTCGCCAAGCACGGTGGAGGCGAGCGCCAGGCCATAGGCGACGGTCTTGCCGGAGCCGGTCTGCGCCGAGACCAGCAGGTCGCGGTCGGCGGCTTCGGGCTGCAGCACGGCGAGCTGCACAGGGGTGGGTTCGTCGTAGCCGCGCGCGGACAGGGCGCGGGTGAGCGCAGCATTGCTGATTGGGAAGGGCATGGCGGCTCCTAGCCCGGTCCTGGTTCCACGGCAACGCCGCAGGTCTTTGTTTTCGGATTATCTACCCTGCAAGGAATCCACATCGCCAGCCGGCGCCCCGCAAGGTAGAGGACTTGCTGTTTCTAGCTTGAGGTTTTGATGCTGCGTGATTCCAACCGGCCGCGCCAGAAGGCGGCTTTGAGGCCGGCTGTGCGTACCCTGCCGAAATGGCGCAATTGGCTGGCAGGGCCGCGTTTGTTCGACGCGGCGGTGCTGGTGCTGGCCGTGGCGACGGCGACACGCCTGGTTTCCGCGGCGGTCGCCCATCCGCCGCCGGCGGCCACCCCTGGCGATATCGTGCCGATCACCCGGGTCGCCAACTGGATGTCTTCGGTCAATCATGTCGATGCGCGCAATCTCAGCAGCGCGTTCGCGCGGCCGGGCAGCGCCTGCAGCCTGCAGATCGGCCGCATGGCGCAGCATGGCGGCGATCTCACGGTGCTGGCGGTGCGGCCGGATGGCGTGATGCTGTCCTGGGCCGGTGGACCGACGGCGGCGCCCGCCCAAGCCTGCGCCGGCGGCGAAACAGGCATTCTTGTTTCGGATGCGGACTATCGTTCGCTCCTGATGCGGGCTCCGGTCCGCCGCTGAGCCTCCTGTTTTTAAAACATTGAAGACCGCATCGGCACGAATCGCAGCGCCCGCCCGCATTTCGGGATTGAAGGAGTTGCAACGCTGGCCTATGCTTCCCCCTATCTGGCGATGGCCGGATGCCTTGAACGATTGCAGAGGACTTTTTTTATAGTGCGACCCCCCAAAAACGACCGCCAGCGGCAACCCCGTCGCCGCGGTTTCGACGACGATAACTTCTATGGCAACGCCCCGCCCATGCCGTCCTTTTCAGGGTTCGGGTCCACGTCCTCCGCGCCGGAGGCGAAGGCCACCGTCAAATGGTACAATCCCGAGAAGGGATTTGGTTTCGTTGAGATGGCCGATGGTTCGGGCGATGTGTTCCTGCACGCCAACTCGCTGCAGAATGCCGGCTTCCAGGCGGTGACGCCCGGTTCCGTCCTGCAGGTCCGCGTTGGCCAGGGCCAGAAGGGCCGCCAGGTCGACCAGGTGATCTCGGTGACCGAGGGCGATGCCCCGCCGCCGCGCTCGGGTGGTTTCGGCGGCGGTTTCGACCGTCCGCGTTCCGCCGGCCCTCGCGCGCCGCGCCAGCAGGCAAGCGGCCCGGCCGTGGAAATGATGGGCACCGTGAAGTGGTACAACGCCACCAAGGGCTTCGGCTTCATCAGCCCGCAGAGCGGCGGCAAGGACGTGTTCGTGCACGCCACCGCGCTGGAGCAGGCCGGTCTGCCGCCGCTGCAGGAAGGCCAGTCCGTGCGCATGAATGTCGTGCAGGGTGCCAAGGGTCCGGAAGTCAGCTCGATCAGCGTCGACTGAGTTCTCTGCCGTCTGTATGAGTAGCAAACGGGCTCGCCATTGGCGGGCCCGTTTTGTTTGGTAGGCAGAAGAAAGCGGTCGATTTTAAACTGAACTTTACTCTATTTTTTCAATAAGACATTGAAACATAACGAATCTTGGCATTCGTTGCGGGCATGTTTCGGCAAGACGAAATCTTGACAAGGAGTCGCTCGAAGACTCAAGATCGTCTCGTTTAGCCACTTTGGCGAACAAAAACAGGCGCTGCATACTACCTTAGCGTGAAATTTCCGTAGTTTGCCGACGAAATGAGGTGGCGCATGTTTCAACAAATGAAACTGTTCCACATCAATATGTTACGCGATTTTTGCGGTAAAGTTCGGTTTAAAAAAGCGGCGCAAAATTTTTGCTCCTTTTGGCCCGTGGCGCTGAAACAAGCGCGGCCCAGTTTAAAAAAGTTTTTTGCTTCTTTTTTTCAAAAAAGAAGCGCTTCCCTGCGCTTAAATCGATTGCGCCATAGCGCGGCGGACCCCCGCTTCGGCCAGTCGCTTCCAGGCGGCGGCGAGGGAGCCGCCCAGGTCGATGGCGCGGCAGGCATCCTCGATCACGGTGGTGCGGAAGCCGAATTTCTGCGCGTCCTCTGCCGACCAGGCGACGCAGTAATCGGTGGCGAGGCCGCAGACGAACACTTCGGTGATGCCGCGCGAGGCGAAAAACCCGTCCAGCCCGGTGCGGGTTGTGCGGTCGGCCTCGAGGAGGGCGGAATAGCTGTCGACATCGCGGTGCAGCCCCTTGCGCAGGATCATCGTTGCGTGCGGGATGTCGAGGCCGGGGGGCAGGGCGGCGCCGTGGCTGGCCATGACGCAATGGGTTGGCCAGAGCGTTTGCGGGCCGTAGGGCATCTGCACCGTCTGGAAGGGTTGCGCGCCGGGATGGTGGGCGGCAAAGGAGGTGTGGTCCGCCGGGTGCCAGTCCTGCGTCAGCACCACGGTGGAAAATTTTGCCGCCAGGCGGTTGATCGGCGCGATGACCGCGTCGCCATCGGGCACGGCGAGCGCGCCGCCGGGGCAGAAATCGTTCTGGACGTCGACGACAAGCAAGGCGGCGTGGTTTTGCATGGCTGTTCCATACGCAAAATCCGGGGGGAGACCTAGACAGGGTGGCGCCGGATGGGTTAAGCCTCCGCCCTTCGGGAACGCGGGAGGCGAGGCAAAGGTGTTGCCTGGCCGGTTGTACCGCGGTCCATTGGCGCTCGCCAAAGGATTAAGGAGCCAGAAATGGCAAAGAAGATTGTCGGCTATATCAAGCTGCAGATCCCTGCAGGCAAGGCAAATCCGTCGCCGCCGGTGGGTCCGGCGCTCGGCCAGCGTGGTCTGAACATCATGCAGTTCGTGAAGGAATTCAACGCGGCGACGCAGGGCATGGAGCCCGGCATGCCGGTGCCGGTGGTGATCACCGCGTTCGGCGACCGTACCTTCAGCTTCATCATGAAGACCCCGCCCAACACCTACTTCCTGAAGAAGGCGGCGGGCATCACCAAGGGCACGACCACCCCGGGCAAGGGTGCGGCGGTCGGCAAGGTGACGATGGCGCAGCTGCACGAAATCGCGAAGACGAAGATGATTCACATGAACGCCAATGACGAAGATGCCGCCGTGCGCATGCTGGTTGGCTCTGCCCGTTCGATGGGCGTGACCGTGGTGGAGGGCTGATCCGATGGCACATAACAAGCGTCTGACCGCGGCCCGCGCCAATGTGGACCGCAACAAGAATTACGCGCTGACCGAGGCGGTTGCCCTGGTCAAGGCCAATGCCAAGGCGAAGTTCGACGAGACGGTCGAGATTTCGCTGAATCTCGGCATCGACCCGCGCCACGCCGACCAGATGGTGCGCGGCCTGATCTCGCTGCCGAACGGCACGGGCAAGACCCTGCGCGTCGGCGTGTTCGCCCGCGGCCCGAAGGCCGAGGAAGCGCTGGCCGCCGGTGCCGACGTGGTGGGCGCCGATGACCTGGCCGAGAAGGTGCAGGCCGGCGAGATCGAGTTCGACCGCTGCATTGCCACCCCGGACATGATGGCCCTGGTCGGCCGCCTGGGTAAGATCCTCGGGCCGCGCGGCCTGATGCCGAACCCCAAGCTCGGCACCGTGACCATGGACGTGAAGGGCGCGGTCACCGCCGCCAAGTCCGGCCAGGTCGAGTTCCGCGCTGAGAAAGCGGGCATCATCCATGCCGGCATCGGCAAGGCGAGCTTCGACGAGGACAAGCTGGTCGAGAACGCGAAGGCGCTGGTCGATGCGGTGCAGAAGGCCAAGCCGACGGGCGCCAAGGGCACCTATCTGCAGAAGGTCGCGGTCAGCTCGACGATGGGCCCCGGCATCCGCGTCGACGTCGCCACCGTCAACGCCTGATTTTTCCGGGCGCCCGCGAGCCGGGCGCCCGTTTTGACGAGATACGCCACGGTAAAACGTGGCGGGCAGGCGGGTGTCAAAACCCGCCGAAACCTGTCCCAGACCGGATGTCCCCTGCAAAGGGGGTAAAGGGGCTTGCCCCGCACACGGTAGACGAGGTGCCAAAGACTTTGCTCATGCAGAGGTTTTGGTGGTTCTGACGATGGACAGGCGAATGATGCGGCGGGGTGGTCCCGCAGCATCTTGGGTAACCTGGCAGCGCATGGGTTTTCCGTGTGTTGCCGCAAGTTGGAGACGGATGTGGATCGCATAGAGAAGCGTGAATTCGTCGCTGAGCTGTCTACGGTGTTCGCCGAGACGTCGATGATTGTCGTCACCCGCAATGACGGGATGACGGTGGCCGACGTCACGGAGCTGCGCCGGAAGATGCGTGCGGCGGGAGCGAGCTTCAAGGTTGCGAAGAATTGTCTGGCTTTGCTTGCTCTTGATGGAACCCGGTTTGACGGTCTGAAGCCCCTGATGAAGGGGCCGACGGCGATTTCCTGGTCTGCGGACCCGGTTGCCGTCGCCAAAGTGGCCGTCGACTTCGCCAAAACCAATGACAAGTTCGTTCTGGTGGGCGGCTCGCTCGGCACGCAGGTACTCGATGTATCTGGCGTGAAGGCGCTTGCCGAACTGCCGTCGCTGGATACGCTGCGCGCCAAGCTGCTGGGGATGCTCAACACCCCGGCGACGCGGATCGCAGGCGTGCTCCAGGCGCCGGCCGGACAACTTGCCCGGGTTTTTGCGGCGTATGCCGATGCCAACAAGAGCGAAGCGGCCTGACGCGCTTCGCCAAGCTTGTCGCAGAACGTGGGTCCGCGCGGTGCGGGCTTGCGATAAAACCAATCAAAGCCTACTTTCATGAAAGACATTTAAATGGCTGATCTTGCTAATCTCGTTGAAGAGCTGTCGAAGCTGACCGTTCTTGAAGCTGCTGAACTTTCCAAGATGCTGGAAGAGAAGTGGGGCGTTTCCGCTGCGGCGCCGGTTGCTGTTGCCGCCGCTCCGGTGGCTGGCGCTGCCGCTGCCCCGGCTGACGAGCAGACCGAGTTCACGGTGATCCTCGCCAATGGCGGCGACAAGAAGATCAACGTGATCAAGGAAATCCGCACCATCACCGGCCTGGGCCTGAAGGAAGCCAAGGACCTGGTCGAGGGCGCCCCGAAGACGGTCAAGGAAAACGCGACCAAGGACGAGGCTGCCGCGATCAAGAAGACACTGGAAGAGCAGGGCGCGACTGTCGAAATCAAGTAACTCTCTTTCCCGCTGTGGCCGCGTTGGCCGCAGCGTGCATACCGCCTAAAGGGCAGGCGATTACCGCTTGGGTAGTCGCCTGCCAGCCGTTTTTGGTACGAGTGAGTTGAATTTTTACGCGAGGGTGATGCGATGAACGCGATCAGTGGTGGTCTTGGTAAAGGGTCTTTCACCGGACGGAAGCGCATCCGCAAAAGCTTTGGGCGGATCCCCGAAGTGGCCCCGATGCCCAACCTCATCGACGTGCAGCGCGCGAGCTATGACTCGTTCCTGCAGATGCATGTGAAGCCGGACGCGCGCACGCATTCCGGTATTCAGGAAGTTTTCAAATCGGTCTTCCCGATCGACGATTTCGCTGGCCGCGGCCGGCTTGAGTTCGTCCATTACGAGCTGGAAGAACCGAAATACGATGTCGAGGAATGCATCCAGCGCGGCATGACCTATGCCGCCCCGCTGAAGGTGATCCTGCGCCTGATCGTCTGGGATCTGGACGAGGATACCGGCGCCAAGTCGATCCGCGATATTAAAGAGCAGCCCGTGTACATGGGCGACATGCCGCTGATGACCGATAACGGCACGTTCGTGGTGAACGGCACCGAGCGCGTGATCGTCTCGCAGATGCATCGCAGCCCGGGCGTGTTCTTCGACCACGACCGCGGCAAGACCCATTCCTCGGGCAAGTACCTGTTCACCGCGCGGGTCATCCCGTATCGCGGCTCCTGGCTCGATTTCGAGTTCGACGCCAAGGACATCGTGTATGTGCGCATCGACCGCAAGCGCAAGCTGCCGGCCACCACGCTGCTCTACGCGCTGCCCAGCGCCGCCACCGAGGTGCTGCGCGCCGCCCGCGCAGCCAAGGGCGAGACGCTGGAGATCGGCGAGATCAAGGGCATGGACCCCGAGGAGATCCTCGGCATGTTCTACGGCCAGGTCGTGTTCAGCTCGAACAAGGGCCAGTGGGCCCGTCCCTTCGAGGCGGAGGCGTTCCGCAACCAGAAGCTGATCGAGGATCTGGTGGACGCCGATAGCGGCGAGGTCGTGGCCAAGAACGACGAGAAGCTGACCGCCCGCGTGGTCCGCAAGATCGCCGAGAAGACCAAGAGCGTGCTGGTGGCGCGCAACGACCTGTTGGGCCGCTTCGTCGCCGTCGACATGTACGACCCCGAGACCGGCGAGATTTTCGCCGAGGCCGGCGAAGAGGTGACCGAGCAGAAGCTGGCGCTGCTCGAGGACAAGGGCATCACCGAGCTGCCGACGCTGGCGATCGACCAGGCGAACGGCCCGTGGATCCGCAACACCCTGGCGGTGGACAAGAACAGCAACCGCGAGGACGCGCTGATCGACATCTATCGCGTGATGCGCCCGGGCGAGCCGCCGACCTCGGAGACCGCCGAGTCGCTGTTCAAGGGCCTGTTCTTCGACGGCGACCGCTACGACCTCTCGGCCGTCGGCCGCGTGAAGATGAACATGCGCCTGGGCGTGGAGGCCGACGATACGGTCCGCACCCTGCGCAAGGACGACATTCTGCGCACCATCAAGATCATGTGCGAGCTGAAGGACGGCCGCGGCGCGATCGACGACATCGACAATCTCGGCAACCGCCGCGTGCGTTCGGTCGGCGAGCTGATGGAGAACCAGTACCGCGTCGGCCTGCTGCGCATGGAGCGGGCGATCCGCGAGCGCATGGGCTCGGTCGATATCGACAGCGTGATGCCGCATGACCTGATCAACGCCAAGCCGGCGGCGGCCGCGGTGCGTGAGTTCTTCGGCTCCTCGCAGCTCTCGCAGTTCATGGACCAGACCAACCCGCTCTCCGAGGTCACGCATAAGCGCCGCCTCTCGGCCCTCGGGCCGGGCGGTCTGACCCGCGAGCGCGCGGGCTTCGAGGTGCGCGACGTGCACCCGACGCATTACGGCCGCATCTGCCCGATCGAGACGCCGGAAGGCCCGAACATCGGTCTGATCAACAGCCTCGCGACCTATGCCAAGGTGAACAAATACGGCTTCATCGAGACGCCGTATCAGCTGGTGAAGGATGGCGTGGTGCAGCCCTCGTGGAAGTACCTTTCCGCCATGGAGGAGGAGCGCCTGACGGTGGCGCAGGCCGACGCCAAAAAGGATGCCGGCGGCAAGTTCACCGAGGACCTCGTCTCCGTGCGCCGCAACGGCGACTTCCTTCTGGTCAAGCCCGATGACGTGACGGCGATCGACGTGTCGCCGAAGCAGCTCGTCTCGGTCGCCGCGGCGCTGATCCCGTTCCTGGAGAACGACGACGCCAACCGCGCGCTGATGGGCTCGAACATGCAGCGCCAGGCTGTGCCGCTGATCCAGTCCGACGCTCCGCTGGTTGGCACCGGCATGGAAGCCGCGGTGGCACGCGACTCGGGTGCGACCATCGTCGCCAAGCGCGCCGGCATCATCGACCAGATCGACGGCGCGCGCATCGTAGTGCGGGCGACCGCCGATGATGGCATGACCCAGGGCGTCGATATCTACCGGCTGCGCAAGTACATGCGCTCCAACCAGAGCACCTGCATCAACCAGCGGCCGCTGGTGCGCGTGGGTGACCGGGTGGCGGCGGGCGACATCATCGCCGACGGCCCGTCGACCGAGCTGGGCGAGCTGGCGCTGGGCCGCAACGCGCTCTGCGCGTTCATGCCCTGGAACGGCTATAACTTCGAAGACTTCGATCCTGATCTCCGAGCGGATCGCCCGCGACGACGTGTTCACCTCCATCCACATCGAGGAATTCGAGGTGATGGCGCGCGACACCAAGCTCGGCCAGGAAGAGATCACCCGCGATATCCCCAATGTCGGCGAGGAGGCCCTGCGCAACCTCGACGAAGCCGGCATCGTGTATATCGGCGCCGAGGTGAACCCGGGCGACATTCTGGTCGGCAAGGTGACGCCGAAGGGCGAGAGCCCGATGACCCCGGAAGAGAAGCTGCTGCGCGCGATCTTTGGCGAAAAAGCCTCCGACGTGCGCGACACCTCGCTGAAGCTGCCGCCCGGCACGGTCGGTACGGTGGTGGATGTGCGCGTGTTCAACCGCCGCGGCGTCGACAAGGACGAGCGCGCGCTGGCGATCGAGCGGGCGGAGATCGAGCGTCTGGCCAAGGACCGCGACGACGAGCGCGGGATCCAGGAGCGCTCCTTCCTCAACCGTCTGCGCGAGACGCTACTGGGCCAGATCGCCGGTTCCGGCTTCAAGGGCATCCGGGCCGGCACGGAGATCACCGCCGAGCTGCTCGCCGAGCATCCGCGCGGCGCCTGGCGCAACGTGGTCGTGCAGGACGACGCGGTGATGGCGAATATCGAAGTTCTCAAGCGGGAATTCGACGCCGCCGCCAAGCGCCTGCAGGACCGTTTCGAGAGCAAGGTCGAGAAGCTGCAGCGCGGCGATGAGCTGCTGCCTGGCGTGATGAAGATGGTCAAAGTGTTCGTCGCGGTGAAGCGCAAGCTGCAGCCGGGCGACAAGATGGCCGGTCGTCACGGCAATAAGGGTGTGGTCTCGCGGGTTGTGCCCGTCGAGGACATGCCGTTCCTGGAGGACGGCACCCCGGTTGACCTGGTGCTGAACCCGCTCGGCGTGCCGAGCCGCATGAATGTCGGGCAGATCCTGGAAGTGCATCTGGGCTGGGCCTGCGCCAATCTTGGCAAGCAGGTCGGCGCCGCGGTGGAGGAATACCGCCGCACCGGTGCCGCCAAGCAGGAGCTGCTGGACGTGCTGAAGGATTCCTATGGCGAGAAGATCTTCGCGGATCAGATCGCCGGCATGGACGACAAGGCACTGCTGGAGCTGTGCGGCAACCTGCGCAAGGGCATTCCCATCGCCACCCCGGTGTTCGACGGCGCGCGCATCCCCGACATCGAGGCGATGCTGGCGACGGCCGGGCTGGACGTGTCCGGCCAGTCGACCCTGATCGACGGCCGCACCGGCGAGCCGTTCGAGCGCAAGGTGACGGTCGGCTACATGTACATGCTGAAGCTGCACCATCTGGTCGACGACAAGATCCATGCCCGTTCGATCGGCCCGTACAGCCTGGTCACCCAGCAGCCGCTGGGCGGCAAGGCGCAGTTCGGCGGCCAGCGCTTCGGCGAGATGGAGGTCTGGGCGCTGGAAGCTTATGGCGCCGCCTACACGCTGCAGGAAATGCTGACCGTGAAGTCCGACGACGTCTCCGGCCGTACCAAGGTCTACGAGGCGATCGTCCGCGAGCAGGACAATTTCGAGGCGGGCATTCCGGAGAGCTTTAACGTGCTGCTCAAGGAGCTGAAGTCGCTCGGCCTCAATGTCGACCTAGAACAGAGCGCGACCTGAATCTTTTTGCCGGGTGCGGGCCCCAACACCGCATCCGGCAGTTTAAGGGTGATGAACGATGAATGATTTAATGAAGATCCTCGGCCAGACCGGTCAGGCGGCGACTTTCGATCAGATCAAGATCCAGATCGCCTCGCCGGAGCAGATCCGCAGCTGGTCCTATGGCGAGATCAAGAAGCCCGAAACCATCAACTACCGCACCTTCAAGCCGGAGCGGGACGGGCTGTTCTGCGCCCGCATCTTCGGGCCGATCAAGGACTATGAGTGCCTGTGCGGCAAGTACAAGCGGATGAAGTTCCGCGGCATCATCTGCGAGAAATGCGGCGTCGAGGTCACGCTGGCCAAGGTGCGGCGCGAGCGCATGGGGCATATCGAGCTGGCCTCCCCGGTCGCGCATATCTGGTTCCTGAAGTCGCTGCCGAGCCGCATCGCGACGATGCTCGACATGACGCTCAAAGATGTCGAGAAGGTGCTGTATTTCGAGAGCTATATCGTGCTCGAGCCGGGCACGACGGATCTCAAGCTGTACCAGCTGATCTCGGAAGACGAGCTGTACAACAAGCAGGACGAGTTTGGTGAGGACGGCTTCCGGGCCGGCATCGGCGCCGAGGCGATCAAGGTCATCCTGGCCGGCATCGACCTGGCCGAGGACCGCGCCCGCATGCGCGGCGAGCTGAAGGAGACCAACAGCGAGACCAAGCGCAAGAAGCTGGTCAAGCGCCTGAAGCTGGTCGAGAACTTCCTCGAGTTCGGGCACGCATCCGGAATGGATGGTGCTGGACGTGGTGCCGGTGATCCCGCCCGAGCTGCGCCCGCTGGTGCCGCTGGATGGCGGCCGCTTCGCCACCTCCGACCTGAACGACCTGTACCGCCGGGTGATCAACCGCAACAACCGTCTGAAGCGGCTGATGGAGCTGCGCGCGCCGGACATCATCGTCCGCAACGAAAAGCGCATGCTGCAGGAATCGGTGGACGCGCTGTTCGATAACGGCCGCCGCGGTCGCGCCATCACCGGCACCAACAAGCGCCCGCTGAAGTCGCTCTCCGACATGCTGAAGGGCAAGCAGGGCCGGTTCCGGCAGAACCTGCTCGGCAAACGCGTCGACTATTCCGGCCGTTCGGTCATCGTCGTGGGCCCGGAGCTGAAGCTGCACCAGTGCGGCCTGCCGAAGAAGATGGCGCTCGAGCTGTTCAAGCCGTTCATCTACGCCAAGCTGGAAAAATACGGCCTGGCGACGACCATCAAGGCCGCCAAGCGCATGGTCGAGAAGGAGCGTCCGGAGGTCTGGGACATCCTGGAGGAGGTGATCCGCGAGCATCCGGTGATGCTTAACCGCGCGCCCACCCTGCACCGACTCGGCATCCAGGCGTTCGAGCCGACGCTGATCGAGGGCAAGGCGATCCAGCTGCACCCGCTGGTCTGCACCGCCTTCAACGCGGATTTCGACGGCGACCAGATGGCGGTGCACGTGCCGCTCTCCATCGAGGCGCAGCTCGAAGCCCGCGTGCTGATGATGTCGACAAACAACATCCTCTCCCCCGCCAACGGCAAGCCGATCATCGTGCCGAGCCAGGATATCGTGCTGGGTCTGTACTACCTGTCGCTGGAGACCACCGAATTCGGCGTCGCCAAGGATGAGGAGGCCAAGGCGTTCGGCTCGGTCGGCGAGATCGAGTTCGCGCTGACCGCCGGCGCGATCAAGCTGCACGACAAGATCCGCGCGCGGATCCAGACCATCGACCATGCCGGGGTGAAGGCGAAGAAGATCGTCGTCACCACGCCGGGCCGCATGCTGATCGGCCAGCTGCTGCCGCTGAACGCCGACGTGCCGTTCTCGGTGGTCAACCGCATGTTGACCAAGAAGAACGTCTCCGACGTGATCGATCTGGTGTACCGCCATTGCGGCCAGAAGGAGGCAGTCATTTTCTGCGACCGCATGATGGGGCTGGGCTTCCGCCACGCGGCGCGGGCCGGCATCTCCTTCGGCAAGGACGATATGCGCATCCCCGACTCCAAGGCCGGCCTCGTCGCCGCGACCCAGGCGGAAGTGCGCGAGTTCGAGCAGCAGTACCAGGACGGTCTGATCACCGCCGGCGAGCGCTACAACAAGGTGGTGGACGCCTGGTCGCGCTGTAAGGACCTGGTCGCCACCGCGATGATGAAGGAGATCTCCCGCCAGGAGATCGGCAAGCCGACCAATTCGGTGTGGATGATGAGCCATTCCGGCGCCCGTGGGTCGCCGGCGCAGATGTCGCAACTGGCCGGCATGCGCGGCCTAATGGCCAAGCCCTCGGGCGAGATCATCGAGCAGCCGATCATCGCCAACTTCAAGGAAGGCCTCTCGGTTCTCGACTACTTCAACTCCACCCACGGCGCCCGCAAGGGCCTCGCGGATACGGCGCTGAAGACCGCGAACTCGGGTTACCTGACGCGCCGTCTGGTCGACGTGGCGCAGGACTGCATCATCATCGAGGATGATTGCGGCACCGAGCGCGGCCTGACCGTCAGCGCCGTCATGGATGGCGGCGAGGTGGTCTCCAGCCTGGCCGAGCGCGTGCTGGGCCGGACCACGGCGCAGGATGTGGTGGATCTCGTCAGCAACGAGGTGCTCGTCCCGGCGAACACGCTGATCGAGGAGCCGCAGGCCGAGCGCATCGAGAAATCCGGTATCGAGTCGGTGAAGATCCGCTCGGTGCTGACCTGCGACACCAAGATCGGCGTCTGCGGCAAGTGCTATGGCCGCGACCTGGCCCGCGGCACGCCGGTGAATGCCGGCGAGGCGGTCGGCGTGATCGCGGCGCAGTCGATCGGCGAGCCCGGCACTCAGCTGACCATGCGTACCTTCCATATCGGTGGTGCGGCGCAGCGTGGCGCCGAGCAGTCGAACGTGGAAGCCAGCCATGACGGCACGATCAACATCCGCAACCGCAACGTGGTGACGAACAGCCAGGGCATCCCCGTGGTGATGAGCCGCAACTGCGAAATCATCATCACCGATGCGGCGAAGCGCGAGCGCGCCCGATTCCGTGTGCCCTACGGCGCGCGGCTGCTGATCGACGAGGGTGCAGCGGTCACGCGCGCCCAGAAACTGGCCGAGTGGGATCCGTACACCCTGCCGATCATCACCGAGCGCGCGGGTATGGTGGAGTATGCCGACCTGATCGAGGGCATCACCCTGGTGGAGCGTACCGACGAGGTCACCGGCCTGACCTCCAAGGTGGTGGTGGACTACAAGCAGTCGGCCCGCGGCGCGGATCTCCGCCCCCGCCTGCTGCTGAAGGACTCGAATGGCGAGATCCTGCGCCTCGCCAACGGCGCCGAGGCCCGTTACTTCCTGACGCCGGACTCCATCCTCTCGGTGGAGCCGGGCGCCATGGTGGCCGATGGCGACGTGCTGGCGCGTATCCCGCGCGAGGGTTCCAAGACCCGCGACATCACCGGCGGTCTGCCGCGCGTGGCGGAGCTGTTCGAGGCGCGCCGTCCGAAGGATCACGCGATCATCGCGGAAATCGACGGGCGTGTGGAATTCGGCAAGGATTACAAGGCCAAGCGCCGGGTCATCGTGAAGAACGACGAGACCCAGGAAGAGACCGAGTATCTGATTCCGAAGGGCAAGCACGTCTCGGTGCAGGAGGGTGACTATGTCCGCAAGGGCGACCCGCTGGTCGACGGCCCGCGCGTGCCGCATGACATTCTGCGCGTGATGGGCGTGGAGGCGCTGTCCGACTACCTGGTCAACGAAATCCAGGACGTCTACCGGCTGCAGGGCGTGAAGATCAACGATAAGCATATCGAGGTGATCGTCAGGCAGATGCTGCAGAAGGTGGAGATCGCGGAAGCCGGCGACACCACCTTCCTGGTGGGCGAGCTGGTGGACCGGGTGGAGTTCGACGCCGAGAACGCCAAACTGGCCAAGGACGAGCGCTTTGCGAGCGCCCTGCCGGTGCTGCAAGGCATCACCAAGGCGAGCCTGCAGACGCAGAGCTTCATCTCCGCCGCCTCCTTCCAGGAGACGACTCGGGTGCTCACCGAGGCGGCTACCGCCGGCAAGATGGACATGCTCTCCGGCCTCAAGGAGAACGTCATCGTCGGCCGTCTCATCCCCGCCGGTACCGGCAGTGTGATGAACCGGCTGCGCTCCGTGGCCGCTGGCCGCGACCGCCAGGCGCTGGGCACCCAGCGGCCGGCGATCGCCAAGCCGGAGCTGGCTGCCGAGTAAGATAAGACCAGGAAAAAGCTGCTTTTTGTGAACAAAAAGTAGTAAAAAAACTTCCCTAAACTGGGCCCGTGCGGTTTCGCTGCCACGGGCCCAGATGAGCAAAAGTTTTTGCGCCGCTTTTTCCAAAAAGTTGCTGCTTGCGTCGAAACGGCGCCCCGTTGCGGGCGCCGTTTCGCGTTGGCAACGCACCCCTCCCGAATAGCCATGAGCTTTTGTCCTGGCTGGGTTTTTTCCATCGAAGGGGTCTGCGAAGTGCTTGACTTGGGGGTAGCCCCCTCTTAAGGAAGGCGCTCTCGCAGTGCCGATGTTTGCGGTGGCGGGTTGTTCGTAAATTCTGGCGCGTGCGGCGCCGTTCCGGTTTTCCGGGACTCAGGCCGCGTGCTGGAGGAATTTCCGTAAGGTGGAACCCTCCGCCTTGCGGCCGTTTTTTATGGATGACTCAGCTGCCGATGATGCCGGGGCTGGGCGAAACACACGAAGCAGGATGAGTTATGCCGACCATTAATCAGTTGATCGCCAAAGGCCGCGAGCCCGCGCCGAAGCGGAATAAGGTGCCGGCCCTCGAGGGCTGCCCCCAGAAGCGCGGCGTTTGCACCCGCGTCTATACGACGACCCCGAAGAAGCCGAACTCCGCGCTTCGTAAGGTTGCCAAGGTGCGGCTGACCAATGGTTTCGAGGTGGTGAGCTACATCCCTGGCGAAGGTCACAACCTGCAGGAACACTCTGTGGTGCTGATCCGCGGCGGCCGCGTGAAGGACTTGCCCGGCGTGCGTTACCACATTCTGCGTGGCGTCCTGGATACCCAGGGTCTGCCGAAGCGTCGCAAGCGCCGTTCGCTGTATGGCGCGAAGCGGCCGAAGTAAGAGGATTAGAGAGAGATGAGCAGACGCCGCCGCGCCGTTAAGCGCGAAGTTCTTCCGGACGCGAAGTTCGGTGATGTCGTGATCAGCCGTTTCATGAACGTTCTGATGTATGACGGCAAGAAATCCGCTGCCGAGGGCATCGTCTACGGCGCGCTCGATGTGTTGAAGAAGCGCGGCGGGGTGAATGCCGACCCGGTGCGCTTGTTCCACGAGGCGCTGGACAATGTGAAGCCGGCGATCGAAGTGCGGTCTCGCCGCGTCGGTGGCGCGACCTATCAGGTGCCCGTTGAGGTACGTACAGAGCGCCGGCAGGCGCTGGCGATCCGCTGGATCATCGACTCCGCCCGCAAGCGCGGTGAGCATACGATGGAAGAGCGGCTTTCGAACGAGTTGCAGGATGCGGTGAACAATCGCGGTTCTGCGGTTAAGAAGCGTGAGGACACCCATCGTATGGCCGAGGCGAACAAGGCCTTCAGCCACTACCGTTGGTAAGTTAGTAATTTCTAGTTTTTAGCCCGCACGGAGCAAACAAATGGCCAAAGCGAAGTTTGAGCGGAATAAGCCGCACGTCAACATTGGTACGATCGGCCACGTCGATCATGGCAAGACGTCCTTGACCGCCGCGATCACCAAGGTGCTGGCGAAGGCCGGCGGCGCTACCTTCACCGCCTACGACATGATCGACAAGGCACCGGAAGAGCGCGCGCGCGGCATCACCATCTCTACCGCTCACGTTGAGTACGAGACCGCCAACCGCCACTATGCCCATGTGGATTGCCCCGGCCACGCCGACTACGTGAAGAACATGATCACCGGTGCGGCGCAGATGGACGGCGCGATCCTTGTCGTGTCCGCCGCTGACGGCCCGATGCCGCAGACCCGCGAGCACATCCTGCTGGCCCGTCAGGTTGGCGTGCCGGCGCTGGTCGTGTTCCTGAACAAGATGGACCTGGCTGACCCCGATCTGGTCGAGCTGGTCGAGATGGAAGTGCGCGAGCTGCTGAGCAAGTACGGCTTCGACGGTGACAATATCCCCATCATCAAGGGTTCCGCGGTTGCCGCTCTGGAAGACAAGACTCCGGAGATCGGCGAGCAGGCGATCATGCAGTTGATGGACGCGGTTGATGCCTACATCCCGCAGCCCGAGCGTGCGATCGACAAGCCGTTCCTGATGCCCGTCGAAGACGTGTTCTCGATCTCCGGCCGTGGCACCGTGGCCACCGGCCGCGTCGAGCGCGGTATCGTCAAGGTTGGCGACGAAATCGAGGTTGTCGGCCTGCGTCCGACCACCAAGACCATCGTCACCGGCGTGGAAATGTTCCGCAAGCTGCTCGACCAGGGCCAGGCTGGCGACAACATCGGCGCGCTGCTGCGCGGCACCAAGCGTGAGGACATCGAGCGCGGCCAGGTTCTCTCGGCCCCGGGCTCGATCACACCGCACACCAAGTTCCATGGCCAGGCCTACATCCTGACCAAGGAAGAGGGTGGCCGTCACACGCCGTTCTTCACCAACTACCGTCCGCAGTTCTACTTCCGCACGACCGACGTCACCGGCGTCGTCACCCTGGAAGAGGGCACCGAGATGGTCATGCCGGGCGACAACGTGTCGATCGACGTCGAGCTGATCGCGCCGATCGCCATGGATGAAGGTCTGCGTTTCGCTATTCGTGAAGGTGGCCGGACCGTTGGTTCGGGCGTCGTCGCCAAGGTTACGAAGTAAGTTCGGTCCCCCCGTATCTGTGAAAAGAGCTTGAGTTAAGATGGACAACCAAAATATCCGTATTCGCCTGAAGGCGTATGATCACCGCGTGCTGGACAACAGCACGAAGGACATCGTCAACACGGCGAAGCGCACGGGTGCGCAGGTGCGGGGGCCGATTCCGTTGCCGACACATATCGAGCGGTTCACCGTGAACCGTTCGCCGCACGTTGATAAGAAGAGCCGCGAGCAGTTCGAGATCCGGACTCATCGCCGCTTGCTGGATATCGTTGACCCGACCCCGCAGACCGTGGACGCGCTGATGAAGCTCGACCTGGCCGCCGGTGTCGAAGTCGAAATCAAGATCTAGGTGAAATTATGCGTACCGGTGTAATTGCAAAGAAGCTGGGAATGACCCGGCTGTTCAGAGATGACGGCACGCATGTGCCGGTCACGGTGCTGCATCTCGATGAGGTGCGGGTCGTGGCGGCACGCACGGTTGAGACCGATGGCTATGCCGCGGTGCAGCTGGGCATCGGCAAGGCCAAGGCGAAGAACGTGAGCAAGCCGCAGAAGGGCCATTTCGCGAAGGCGAAGGTCGAGCCGGCGATGAAGCTTGCCGAGTTCCGCGTCGCCGACGATGCCGTGCTGGAGGCCGGTGCGGTCATTTCCGCCGCGCATTTCGCGGTGGGCCAGTTCGTTGACGTTGCCGGCGTGACCAAAGGGAAGGGGTTTGCCGGTGCGATGAAGCGCTGGAACTTCCGCGGCCTTGAGGCCACGCACGGCGTGTCCGTCAGCCACCGTTCGCATGGTTCGACCGGTAACCGTCAGGATCCGGGCAAAACCTTCAAGAACAAGAAGATGGCCGGCCATCTTGGTCAGGAACGCGTGACCACGCTGAACCTCACCGTCGCCGGCATCGACGAGGCGCGCAACCTCGTGCTCGTGCAGGGCGCGGTCCCCGGTTCCAAGGGTGGCTATGTCATGCTGCGCGATGCGATCAAGAAAACCCGGCCGGCGGACGCCGCCTATCCTGCCGCGTTGAAGGGCTGAGCCGATGAAACTGGACGTTTACGATTTTGACGCGAAAGCCGCTGGCAGCGCAGAGCTGCCGGACGAGATTTTCGCCGTCGCCCCCCGCGCCGACATCATGGCGCGCGTGATCCACTGGCAGCTGGCCAAGCGCCGCTCCGGAAATCACAAGGTCAAGGGCATGGGCGAGGTTTCGGGCACCACCCGCAAGCCGTACAAGCAGAAGGGCACGGGCAATGCCCGCCAGGGCTCGCTGCGTGCGCCACAGTTCCGCACCGGCGGCGCTGTGCACGGCCCGGTCGTGCGTGACCATGGCTACAGCCTGAACAAGAAGGTCCGCCGTCTCGGCCTGCTCTCCGCGTTGTCGCAGAAGGCCGCCGAGGGCAAGCTGGTGATCCTGGAGGCCGTCGGCGCTCTGGAGAAGACCAAGGACGTTGCCGCGAAGGTGAAGAATTTCGGCTGGAGCTCGGCGCTGATCGTCGACGCCGCGGTCGAGGAGAAATTCCTGCGCGCCAGCCGCAACGTTCGTGGCCTGGATATTTTGCCGGTGATCGGCGCGAATGTTTACGACATCGTGCAGCACGACGTGCTGGTGATCACCAAGGCCGCCATCGATGGCTTGAAGGAGCGCCTGGCATGAGCACCGTGAAGATTTCCCAGGAGCGCATGTACGAAGTCGTGCGCGCCCCGCACATCACCGAGAAGGCGACGGTGCTCTCCGAGAAGAACCAGTTTGTGTTCAAGGTGGCGTCCGACGCCACCAAGCCGGAGATCAAGGCCGCCATCGAGGGGCTGTTCAACGTGAAGGTTACCGGCGTGAACACGCTGATCACCAAGGGCAAGACCAAGCGGTTCAAGGGCCGCCCGGGTGTGCGCTCCGACGTGAAGAAGGCGTTCGTGACTCTGGCCGAGGGCCAGAGCATCGATTTCACCACCGGTCTGGCATAAGGCATCGGTTCGATGGCACTGAAACATTTCAATCCCGTCACGGCGAGCCTTCGCGGCACCGTGCTGATCGACCGCAGCGAGCTGTGGAAGGGCAAGCCTGTCAAGGGCCTGACCGAGGGCAAGCACTCCACCGGCGGCCGTAACAACCATGGCCGCATCACCAGCCGCTTCCGCGGCGGTGGACATAAGCAGGCCTATCGTATCGTCGACTTCAAGCGCCGCAAATACGATGTGGCCGCGACCGTCGAGCGTCTGGAATACGACCCGAACCGCACCGCCTTCATCGCGCTGATCAAGTATGCCGATGGCGAGCTGTCCTACATTCTGGCGCCGCAGCGCCTGAAGGTGGGCGATCCGGTGATCGCCGGCGCGCGCGTCGACATCAAGCCGGGCAACGCGATGCCGTTGGCTGCGATTCCGGTCGGTACGATCATCCACAATATCGAGCTGAAGGTTGGCGCCGGCGGCAAGATGGCCCGCTCGGCCGGCACCTTCGCGCAGCTGGTAGGCAAGGACCAGGGCTATGCGCAGGTCAAGTTGATGTCCGGCGAGCTCCGCGTGGTGCGCGCCGAGTGCATGGCGACGATCGGCGCGGTCTCCAACGCCGACCACCAAAACGAGCAGATCGGCAAGGCCGGTCGCAGCCGCTGGCTGGGCCGCAAGCCGCATCAGCGCGGTGTGGTGATGAACCCGGTCGATCACCCGCATGGTGGTGGTGAAGGCCGTACCTCCGGTGGCCGTCATCCGGTCACGCCGTGGGGCAAGCCGACCAAGGGTTACAAGACGCGTAGCAACAAACGTACGGATGATCTCATCATCCGCCGCGCGAAGAGCGGGAAGGGCTGATCGATGTCACGTTCTGTATGGAAAGGCCCGTTCGTCGACGGGTATCTGTTGGGCAAGGCGGAAGCCTCCCGGGCCTCCGGCCGCAACGAGATCATCAAGATCTGGTCGCGCCGCTCGACCATCCTGCCGCAATTCGTCGGCCTGACCTTCGGCGTCTACAACGGCAAGAAGTTTCTGCCGGTGCAGGTGAACGAGAACATGGTCGGCCATAAGTTTGGTGAATTCTCCCCGACCCGGACCTTCACCGGTCACTCGTCGGACAAGAAAGCGAAGCGGGGCTAACGATGAGCAAACCGAAAGCCGCCCGCGGCCTGGAAGACTTCCAGGCACAGGCGATTACCCGCAATATCCGCATCAGCCCGCGTAAGCTGAACCTGGTCGCGGAATCGATCCGCAACCTGCCGGCTGAGCGTGCCCTCGCGGACCTCACCTTCAGCAAGCGCCGCATCGCCAAGCAGGTCAAGAAGACGCTGGAGAGCGCGATTGCGAATGCCGAGAACAACCACCAGCTCGATGTCGACAAACTCGTCGTCAAGCTGGCCGAGGTTGGCCGCGGCATCCTGATGAAGCGCTTCCATGCCCGTGGCCGCGGCCGTTCCGCGACCGTGGAGAAGTGGTTCAGCCACCTGAAGATCGTGGTCGAGGAGCGTGAGCCGGCAGCGAAGCCGATGCGCGACGCCCGCCCGGGCCACAAGAAGTCTGAAACTGCGAAATCCGCTGGGGAGGCCGCGTAATATGGGTCATAAGATCAATCCGATCGGCTTGCGCCTCGGCATCACCCGCACCTGGGACAGCCGCTGGTACGCCGGCAAGGACTACGCCCGCCTGCTGCATGACGATCTGAAGCTGCGCAACCATCTGCGCGCCAAGCTGAGCCAGGCCGGCGTGTCCAAGGTTGTCATCGAGCGCCCGGCGAAGAAGCCGCGCGTGACGATCTATGCCGCACGTCCCGGCGTAGTGATCGGCAAGAAGGGCCAGGACATCGACACGCTGCGCAAGGAGCTGTCGACCATGGCGAAGGCCGAGGTCTCCTTGAACATCATGGAGATCCGTAAGCCGGAGATCGATGCGACGCTGGTCGCCGAGAACATCGCGCAGCAGCTGGAGCGCCGCGTGGCGTTCCGCCGGGCGATGAAGCGCGCCGTGCAGTCGGCGATGCGCCTCGGCGCGCAGGGCATCAAGATCACCTGCGGCGGCCGTCTCGGCGGCGCCGAGATCGCCCGCGTCGAGTGGTACCGCGAGGGCCGCGTACCGTTGCACACGCTGCGCGCCGATCTCGATTACGGCACCGCCACCGCCATGACCACCTATGGCACCTGCGGCGTGAAGGTTTGGATCTTCAAGGGTGAAATCATGGTGCAGGACCCGCTGGCGCAGGATAAGCGCGCGGCCGAGCAAGCACCGCAGCGCTAAGGATTACCGACCATGATGTCCCCCAAGCGTACCAAGTTTCGTAAAGCCCATAAGGGCCGTATTCACGGCCTGGCCAAGGGCAATACGCAGCTTAATTTCGGTGCCTTCGGCCTGAAGGCGCTGGAGCCGGAGCGGATCACCGCGCGCCAGATCGAGTCCGCCCGTCGCGCCATCACGCGTGCGATGAAGCGTGCCGGCCGCGTCTGGATCCGCATTTTCCCGGATCTGCCGGTTTCGACCAAGCCAGCCGAAGTGCGTATGGGCTCCGGCAAGGGCAGCCCGGAGTTCTGGGTGGCCCGCGTGCAGCCCGGCCGCATCATGTTCGAAATCGACGGCGTTGCCGAGCCGCTGGCCCGCGAGGCGCTGGCCCTGGGTGCGGCGAAGCTGCCGATCAAGACCAAGTTCATCACCCGGATCGGAGATGTCTGAGATGACCACTGCAAGCGACATCCGGGCGAAAACTCCGGACGAATTGACCACCATGCTCCTCGACCTGCGCAAGGAGCAGTTCAACCTGCGCTTCCAGCGTGCTACGGGGCAGCAGGAGAATACCAGCCGCGTGCGCGCGGTGCGGCGCGACATTGCGCGGGTGAAGACGATTCTGGCCGAGCGGACCCGCTCGGCTGTGAAGGGTTAAGAGGGTACCATGCCGAAACGTGTTCTGACCGGGCGGGTCGTGAGCGACAAGATGGACAAGACGATCACCGTGCTTGTCGAGCGTCGCATCATGCATCCGCTGTACAAAAAATTCATCCGTCGCTCGAAGAAGTATGCGGCGCATGACGAAACCAATGCCTGCGTCGAGGGCGACCTGGTGCGCATCGAGGAATGCGCGCCGATCAGCCGCCGCAAGACCTGGATCGTGACCGAGCGCAACGGGGCGGCCCTGGCCGACTCCGCGCCCGCAGCCAGCGTCTGAGGGGAACAAGTAGATGATTATCGTAGAGTCCAACCTCGATGTCGCCGATAACTCGGGTGCCCGCCGCGTGCAGTGCATCAAGGTGCTCGGCGGCTCCAAGCGCAAGACCGCTTCGGTCGGCGACGTGATCGTGGTGTCCGTCAAGGACGCCATTCCGCGTGGCAAGGTGAAGAAGGGCGACGTGCACCAGGCTGTGGTGGTTCGCACCGCCTTCGCCGTGCGCCGTCCCGATGGCAGCGCCATCCGCTTCGACCGCAACGCCGCGGTGCTGATCAACAAGCAGATGGAGCCGATCGGCACGCGTATCTTCGGGCCGGTGGTTCGTGAATTGCGCGCGAAGAAGTTCATGAAGATCATCAGCCTGGCGCCGGAGGTGCTGTAACATGGCCGCTCGTATCAAGAAGGGCGACAAGGTCCTGGTGATTTCCGGCGCTTCCAAGGGCACCCGCGGTGAAGTGCTGCGCGTGCTGCCCAAGGACGAGCGCGCGGTGGTGCAGGGTGTTGCCGTGGCGAAGCGCCATACCAAGCCGAAAGGCATGGGTCAGCCCGGCGGCATCATCGAGCAGGAAGCCGCTGTGCATATGTCCAACCTGGCTCTGATCGATCCGAGCACGGACAAGCCGACCAAGGTCGGTTTCCGCGTTCTGGACGGCGGCCGCAAAGTTCGCGTCGCTCGCAAGAGCGGTACGGCGATTGATGGCTGAGGAGGCCGCTATGAGTGAAGCGCAAGCCCTGCCGCGCCTGCAGACCTTCTACCGTGAGGTGGTGCGGGAGCAGATGCTGAAGGAATTCGGGTACAAGAACCCGTTCGAAGTGCCGGTCCTGGAAAAGATCGTCATCAACATGGGCGTCGGTGAAGCCGCCGCCGACCAGAAGAAGCTGGACGCCGCGGTGGCGGAGCTGACGCTGATCGCCGGCCAGAAGCCGGTGAAGACGATCGCGAAAAAGGCGATCGCCGGCTTCAAGATCCGCGCTGGCCTGCCGATCGGCTGTAAGGTGACGCTGCGCAAAGCGCGGATGTACGAGTTCCTCGACCGCTTGGTGACGATTGCGCTGCCGCGCGTGCGTGACTTTCGCGGCATCCCCGGTAATAAGGGCTTCGACGGGCGCGGTAACTTCGCCATGGGCCTCAAGGAACAGATCATTTTCCCTGAGATCGTCTATGACAAGGTCGACGCGATCCGTGGCATGGACATCATCTTCGTGACCAGCGCGAAGACCGATGCCGAGGCCAAGGCGTTGCTTAAAGGGTTTAATCTGCCGTTCGCCAAGTAAGCGAGCGGTTTGTGAAGGTTTGGAAAACGGCTGGGATGTTCCAGCAGGTTCCGGAGGGGTTGCAAAAATATGGCTAAGACATCGCAGGTCAACAGAAACGGCAAGCGGGAACGCATGGCCGCGCGCGACAAGGACAAGCGCGCGACGCTGAAGGCGACGATCATGGATCGCACGCTTCCGGTGGAAGACCGCTTCGAGGCGAGCCTCAAGCTGGCCGAGCTGCCGCGTAACGGCGCCAAGGTGCGGGTGCGTCTGCGCTGCGAGCTGACCGGCCGTTCGCGCGGCAATTATCGTAAATTCAAGCTCTGCCGTATCGCTTTCCGCGATCTCGCGAGCACCGGGCAGATCCCCGGTGTCGTCAAGGCCAGTTGGTAAGGAGTTAGGGCGAAACCATGTCGATGTCCGATCCATTGGGCGATATGCTCACCCGTATCCGGAATGCTCAGCACGCGCGTCTCAGCGTGTGCGTGGCCCCGGCCTCCAACCTGCGCGCCAACGTGCTGGACGTGCTGAAGCGTGAAGGCTTCATCCGCGGCTTCGTGCGTGAGGAAGTGCGCCCCGGCATTGCGCAGCTGCGCATCGAGCTGAAATACAGCGAGGGCCAGCCGGTGATCAAAGAGATCAGCCGCGTGTCCCGCCCGGGCCGTCGCGTCTACTCCAAGATCAAGGAACTGCCGCGCGTCTATTCTGGCCTCGGTGTGTCCATCCTCTCCACGCCGCGCGGCGTGATGAGCGATGTCGAGGCCCGCGCCGCCAATGTCGGCGGCGAAGTTCTCTGCCGCGTGTTCTAAGGGAGAGAAAGCAATGTCACGCGTTGGCAAATATCCCGTTGAAGTTCCGGCCGGCGTCACCATGGCGCTGGCGGGCAACGTTCTCACCGCCAAGGGCAAGCTGGGCGAGCTCAAGCTCGAACTGACCGACAAGGTCGAAACCACGATCGATGGCAACAAGGTCTCGGTGATGCCGAAGACCAAGGAAGCCGCGGCCCGCATGATGTGGGGCACCACCCGCGCCAACATCGCGAACATGGTGAAGGGCGTTTCCGTCGGCTATGCGAAGACGCTGGAGATCACCGGTACCGGTTACCGCGCCGCGGTGCAGGGCAAGAACCTGGTGGTCAATCTCGGCTTCTCGCACGATGTCGTGTACGCGATCCCGGAAGGCATCAAGATCACCTGCGAAAAGCCGACCTTGATCAAGGTCGAAGGTGTGGACAAGCGCCAGGTTGGTCAGGTCTGCGCCGAGCTGCGCGCCTACCGTCCGCCTGAGCCCTATAAGGGCAAGGGTGTGAAATTCGAGGGCGAGGCGATCCGCCGCAAAGAGGGTAAGAAGAAGTAATGTCGACAAATCTGTCTCTGCAGACGCGCCGCAAGCAGCGTCTTCGTTACCAGCTTCGGCAGAAGGCCGGCGGTCGGCCGCGTTTGTCGGTGTTCCGCTCCGGCAAGCACATCTACGCGCAGATCATCGACGACGCGGCGGGCCGTACGCTCGCCGCCGCCTCGACGCTGGACAAGGATCTGAAGACCGAGCTGCGCACCGGCGCCGACAAGGACGCCGCGAGTGCGGTTGGCAAGCTGATCGCCGAGCGTTGTAAGGCTGCCGGCGTCACCGCCGTGGTGTTCGACCGCGGGTCTTATCTCTATCATGGCCGGGTTAAAGCCCTGGCAGAGGCGGCCCGCGAGGGCGGCCTGGACTTCTAGGAGCAGAATATGGCACGCGAAGCACGTGAAGGCGGCGGTGGCGGCAGAGGCCGTGAGCGCGAGCGCGACCGGGAAGCCGATGATGGCCTGGTCGACAAGCTGGTGACCATTAACCGCGTAGCGAAAGTGGTGAAGGGCGGCCGTCGGTTCGCCTTCGCTGCACTCGTCGTCGTCGGTGATCAGAAGGGCCGCGTCGGCTACGGCGCCGGCAAGGCGCGCGAAGTTCCCGAGGCGATCCGCAAGGCGACCGAACGCGCGAAGAAGACCATGATCCGCGTTCCGATGAAGGAAGGCCGCACGCTGCACCACGACATCCGTGGCCAGTTCGGCGCCGGTGACGTGGTGATCCGCGCCGCTCCGGCCGGTACCGGCATCATCGCCGGCGGCCCGCTGCGCGCGGTGTTCGAGACGCTGGGCATCGGCGACGTGGTGGCGAAGTCGCTCGGCAGCCGTAACCCGCATAACATGGTGAAGGCGACCTTCGCGGCGCTGACCGGCGTGACCAGCCCCCGTCTCGTGGCCTCGCGCCGCGGCAAGAAGGTGGCGGATCTGTTCGGCGCAGCGCAGAAGGAAGCGGCTGTGGAGACGAGCGATGTCTGAGAAAAAGATCCGCATCACCCAGGTGAAGTCCGGCAACGGCCAGAAGCCGGGCCAGCAGGCGACCCTGATCGGTCTCGGGCTGAACAAGATCAGCAAGAGCCGCGAAGTGGTGGCAACGCCGGAAGTGCGCGGCATGGTCAGCAAGGTCGCGCATCTGCTCAAGGTAGAGGAGCTGGCGTAAGCCGGTTCAGGTAAGGTTCAGTCATGAAACTCAATGAAATTCGGGACAATCCCGGCGCCCGGCTGAAGTCGAAGCGGCTCGGCCGCGGCATCGGCTCCGGCAAGGGCAAGACCTCCGGTAAGGGTGTGAAGGGTCAGAAAGCGCGCGAAGGCGTGGCGCTGAACGGCTTCGAGGGTGGTCAGCTGCCGATCTACCGGCGTCTGCCCAAGCGCGGCTTCAACAACATCCACCGCAAGGAATACGCGCCGCTGAACCTCAGCACGCTGGAAGCGGCCTTCGAGTCCGGCAAGCTGGACGCGACGCAGCCGATCACCGAGGCGCTGCTGGAGCAGGCTGGCGTGGTGCGTTTGGGCAAGGTGCACGGCGTGCGCCTGTTGGCCAAGGGCAGCATCAACCGCGCTGTCACCATCGAGGTCTCCGGTGCTTCTGCGGCCGCGGTTGCGGCGGTGGAGCAGGCGGGCGGTTCGGTGAAGACGCTGGTTGCGAAGGAAGAGGCCCCGGCCGCCTAAAGCAGCACGCATCTAGGGAAAAGCGAAGGGAAGCGCTTCTTTTTTGAAAAAAGAAGCAAAAAACTTTTTTGCGCTGGGCCGTGCTGGTGACAACGCCACAGGCCCAGTTAAACAAAAAGTTTTTTGCGCCGCTTTTTGACAAAAAAGCGGCTGCTTCCCTGTTTTTGCTTAAACCGGTCAGACTCGAGAGCATTCATCATCAATACTGAATGCTCTCAGCCTATTGCCTGCACCGACGAAAATCCTGCACAATAGGCGCTGAATGAGCGGCGCTTGCCAGTGGCGCGATGCCGACGGGCAAGCGCCGTTTTTCATGGAACAGAGATAGAGACAGAGAATGGCATCGGCCGCAGAACAGATGGCAGCGAGCTTGAACCTAGGCGCGTTCGGCAAGGCCACGGAGTTGAAGAAGCGGATCTGGTTCACCCTGGGCGCGCTGATCGTGTTCCGCCTGGGCACCTACATTCCGGTGCCGGGCATCGATGCCGGCGTGATGGCGCAGCAGATGACGCAGAATGGCGGCGGCATCCTGGGCATGTTCAACATGTTCACCGGCGGCGCGCTCGGCCGCATGACGATTTTCGCGCTCAATGTCATGCCTTACATCAGCGCCAGCATCATCATTCAGCTGATGACCGCGGCGGTGCCGGCGCTTGAAGCCCTGAAGAAAGAGGGCGATTCCGGCCGGCAGAAAATCACCCAGTACACGCGCTATCTCACCGTGCTGATCGCCGCGGTGCAGGCCTATGGCATTTCCGTCGGCCTGGCGGCGATGAAGACCCAGCTCGGGCCGGCAGTGATCGACCCCGGGCCGATGTTCACCTTTACCTGTGTGGTTTCGCTGGTCGGCGGCACTGTGTTCCTGATGTGGCTTGGCGAGCAGATCACCTCGCGCGGCATCGGCAACGGCGTCAGCCTGATCATTTTCGCCGGCATCGTCGCGAACCTGCCGGTCGCGCTCTCCAACCTGCTGGAGCTCGGCTCCACCGGCGCGCTCTCGACCGTCTTCATCCTGGCCTTCCTGCTCATCGGCTTGGCGGTGGTCGCCTTCGTCGTGTTCATGGAACGCGCGCAACGGCGCATTCTAGTGCAATATCCCAAGCGCCAGGTCGGCCAGCGCATGTATGGCGGGGACGCCACCCATATGCCGCTGAAGGTGAACACCTCCGGCGTGATCCCGCCGATCTTCGCCAGCTCGCTGCTGCTGATCCCGGCGACCATCGTAGGCTTCTCGCGGGGCGGGCCGGGCTGGCTGCAGTTCATCGCGCATGAGCTCAATCACGGCCAGCCGGGATACATGATCCTGTTCGCGGCGCTGATCATCTTCTTCTCCTATTTCTACACCGCGGTGGTGTTCAATCCGGAGGAGACGGCGGAGAACCTGAAAAAGAATGGCGGGTTCATTCCCGGCATCCGTCCTGGCGTGAACACGGCGAAGTATTTCGACACGGTGCTGACGCGCCTTACCACCATCGGTGCGGCCTACCTTGTTGTCGTCTGCCTGCTGCCGGAATTCGTGCTCAGCAATTTCACCTTGCCGTTCTATCTGGGCGGCACCTCGCTGCTGATTATCGTCTCCGTCACCATGGACACGGTGGCGCAGATCCAGTCGCATCTGCTGGCGCACCAGTATGAAGGCCTGATTCGCAAAAACCGCGGCAAGAGCCGGAAATAAAAGGGGGGATAAGCGTTGCAGCTGATTCTGCTGGGACCGCCGGGCGCCGGCAAAGGGACCCAATCGAAACTGTTGGAGACCCGCTACGGTGTGGCGCAGATCTCCACCGGCGACATGCTCCGTGCCGAGGTCAAGGCGGGCACGCCGATCGGCGTTGAGGCGAAAAGCATCATGGATGCCGGCAAGCTGGTCTCCGACGAGCTGATCATCCGCATGATCGGCGAGCGGATCACCCGGCCGGATTGCGCGAGGGGCTTCATCCTCGACGGCTTTCCACGCACCGTGCCGCAGGCCGAGGCGCTGGACAAACTGCTGCACCAGGCCGACGTGGACCTGAATGCCGTGATCGAGCTGAAGGTGGACGAGACGGCGCTGGTGGAACGCATCAGCGGCCGCTTCACCTGCGGCAAATGCGGCGCCGGCTATCACGACAAGTTCAAGCAGCCGAAGCAGCCAGGTGTCTGCGATGTCTGCGGCAGCCATGAGTTCACCCGGCGCGCCGACGACAATGCCGAGACCGTGCATGAGCGGTTGCTTGCCTATAACGCCCAGACCGCCCCCATCCTGCCCTATTACAAGGCGCAAGGCCGGCTCCATACCGTTGACGGTATGGCCGAAATGGAGGATGTGGCGGAACAGATCGAAAACGTGCTGCGCCGGGTCGGCGTCGCGGCAGCGTCGTGAGCCAGGCAAATTGCCCGCGCTCACGAAAAGTTGATTGATTATCATTGACTCTGTTTGACCGACCGCTATAACCCGCTTTCGCGGCGCTCCCGGATGGGGCGCCGCAACTTGTTATGACCTCAGGAGAGACCTCGTGGCGCGTATTGCCGGTGTAAACATTCCCACGAACAAGCGTGTTCTGATCAGCCTTCGTTACATCTATGGCATCGGCCCAATGAAGGCTCGTGACATTTGCACGGCACTTGGCATTCCGGATGAGCGCCGGGTGAACGAGCTGTCCGAGGACGAGGTGCTCCGTCTGCGCGAGATGATCGACCGCGACTTCCGCGTCGAGGGCGACCTGCGCCGCGAGAACGCGATGAACATCAAGCGCCTGATGGATCTGGGCTGCTATCGCGGCCTGCGTCACCGCAAGGGCCTGCCGGTCCGCGGTCAGCGCACCCACACCAACGCCCGCACCCGCAAGGGTAAGGCCGTCGCCATCGCCGGCAAGAAAAAAGTCACGAAGTAACCCTTCGCTCCTACCGTCAGCAGTCACAGGAATACCGATATGGCGAAGCCCGCCTCACGCCCCCGCAAAAAAGAACGCAAGAACATCATCTCCGGTGTTGCGCATGTTCTCGCCAGCTTCAACAACACCATGGTCAACATCACCGACGCGCAGGGCAACACGATCGCCTGGTCGTCGGCCGGCAGCCAGGGTTTCAAGGGCAGCCGCAAATCCACCCCGTATGCCGCACAGGTTGCCGCCGAGGATGCCGGCCGCAAGGCGCGCGAGCACGGCATGGAAATGCTCGAAATCGAGGTGAGCGGCCCGGGCTCGGGACGTGAGAGCGCGCTGCGCGCACTGCAAGCCGTGGGCTTCCAGATCTCCGCGATTCGTGACCTGACGCCGATTCCGCATAACGGCTGCCGTCCGCGCAAGCGCCGCCGCGTCTGAGCCGGATCTGTTCTTTGCTTGAGGCCCGCGGCGATCGCTCTTCGCCGGGCCGGAGGTGTTAATGTTGAAAGAATCGAATTTGTCGCTGCAACGCAATTGGCAAATGCTGATTAAACCGGAGCAGCTCGATATCGAGTTCGGCGCCGATGCGGGCCGGATCGCGACGATCATCGCCGAGCCGCTGGAACGCGGCTTCGGCATGACGCTCGGCAATTCGCTGCGCCGCATCCTGCTGTCCTCCCTGCAGGGTGCAGCCGTCACCGCGGTGCGGATCGACGGCGTGCTGCACGAATTCTCGACCCTTTCCGGCGTGCGCGAGGACGTGACCGACATCGTCCTGAACATCAAGCAGCTGGCCGTGCGTATGCATGGCGAGGGGCCCAAGCGCATGGTCCTGACCGCGACGGGCCCGGGCGAGGTCAAGGCCGGGCAGATCCAGGCGGGCCACGACATCGAGATCATGAACCCCGACCTCGTGCTCTGCACGCTCGATGACGGCGCGTCGCTGGGCATGGAATTCACCGTCGGCTCCGGCCGCGGCTACGAGCCGGCCTCCGCCAACCGTCCGGAAGACGCGCCGATCGGGCTGATCCCGGTCGATGCCATCTACTCGCCGGTGCGCCGCGTGTCCTACCGCGTCGAGCAGACCCGCGTCGGCCAGGTGACCGACTATGACAAGCTGATCCTCCAGGTCGAGACCAACGGCGCGATCACGCCGGAGGACGCCGTGGCGCTCGCCGCGCGCATCCTGCAGGACCAGCTCAGCATGTTCGTGAACTTCGAGGAGCCGCAGCGCCTGCGCCCCGAGGAGCCGCGAATCGAGCTGCCGTTCAACGCGAATCTGCTGCGCAAGGTGGACGAGCTGGAACTCTCGGTCCGCAGCGCCAACTGCCTGAAGAACGACAACATCGTTTATATCGGCGATCTGGTGCAGAAGAGCGAGCAGGAGATGCTGCGGACGCCGAATTTCGGCCGCAAGTCTCTGAACGAAATCAAGGAAGTGTTGACCGTCATGGGATTGGCCCTTGGCATGACCGTTACCGATTGGCCGCCCGAGAATATCGAGGAACTGGCCAAGCGCTCGGACCAACCCTTCTAAAGAGTTAACAGGAAAACTTTACCATGCGTCACGGTCTCAGCGGTCGTAAACTCGGCGTCACCTCCTCCCATCGCGCTGCCATGTTCCGCAACATGGCGGTCGCTCTCATCAAGCATGAGCAGATCACCACCACGCTGCCGAAGGCCAAGGAATTGCGCCCGGTGGCGGAGAAGCTGATCACGCTCGGCAAGCGCGGCGGGCTGCACGCCAAGCGCCAGGCTTTCGATCAGCTGCGCGACGAGACCATCGTTGCCAAGCTGTTCGATGCGCTGGCCACCCGCTACAAGACCCGCAGCGGCGGCTATACCCGCGTGCTGAAGGCCGGCATGCGCCATGGCGATGCCGCCGACATGGCGGTGATCGAGCTAATCGATCGCGACGTTTCCGCCAAGGGCCAGGATAGCGGTCCGAAGCCGGAAGTCGTGGAAGAGGCCGAGGCTGAGGAATAAGTTTTGGCGATAGGCTGAAGCAAAAAGGGGGCAAACGCAGGTTTGCCCCCTTTTTGTTTGGAATAAGAGGAAAGACCGATGAGCCAACTTCCCGATCCGATCGCCCATGTCACCGTCAAAGCCTGGCGGGACAGGTTTCTGGCGATGGACCGCAAGCTGCCGGAGGAATCCGCGGTGGCGCTCAGCTATGACCGCGTCACCTTCGCGGTGATGATGGCCAGCCCGCAGGACCTGCAGGATTTCGCCATCGGGTTTTCACTCTCGGAAGGGATCATCCAGAGCCCAGAGGATATTCTGGATTTCGAACTGGCGGTGCTGCCGTTGGGGCTGGAATGCCGGATGGAACTGGCCCCCGCGCGGCGCGAGGCGCTGGAGGCGCGGCGCCGGCGCATCGCAGGTCCGGTCGGCTGCGGCCTTTGCGGCATGGACAGCCTGGTCGAGGCGCTGCGCCCGCCGAAGAAGGTGAACGTCGACCTCACCGTGCCGGCGGCGAAAATCGCCACGGCGATCCGCCGCCTGCCGGAACTGCAATTGCTGAACCGGGAGACCCGCGCGGTGCACGCCGCCGCCTTCTACAGCCCGGATGATGACGCGCTGCTGGTGCGTGAGGATGTCGGCCGCCACAACGCGCTGGATAAACTCATCGGTGCAGTGAAACGGGCAGGGCGACAGGGGCCAGACGGCGTGGTGCTGCTGACCAGCCGCGTCTCGATCGAGCTGATCCAGAAGACCGCGGCTCTGGGGGCAGGGATTATCGTCGCGGTATCGGTGCCGAGCGCCCGCGCGGTGCGCGAGGCTGAGGCGGCGGGCATGACGCTGATCGCCGTCGCCAGGGATGACGGGTTCGAGATTTTTACGCACCCGGAGCGTATTAGCGGGTAGAAGTGAAGCAGCCGCTTTTTGAAAAAAGCGGCGCAAAAACTTTTGGTTCCTCTGGGCCTGCGGCGTCGAAACCAGCACGGCCCAGTTTAAAAAAGTTTTTTGCTACTTTTTGTTCACAAAAAGTAGTCTTCCTACCCCTTGAGCGGCTTATGCGCGCGGTCGAGCAGGCGGCTGAGCAGGCCGGGCTTTTTCTCGACCTTGGGTGCGGCTTTCTTCGCGGCTTCCGCCTCGGCCTTGGCTTTCGCCTTCATCCACTCCTCATAGGTTTTGCCGGCCTTGCGGGCGCGTTCCTGCTCATAGGCGAGCTGGCCCTTGCTGAGTTTCTTCTCGGTCGTAGCGGTCATGAAAGTCTCCGGATCTCGGGCCGGAAACTCGCAGAACATTGCGAAAAATTCAAGCGCTCCCGCGGCGCCGCAGCAGTGCGCGGGCGAGCAGCCCGAGGGCCGCGTAGATCATGATGCCGCTGATCCCCAGCAGCACAAGGGCGGCGAACATGCGCGGAATCTCCAGCCGGTAGCTGGCCTCGATGATGCGGTAGGCGAGGCCGGAGGCGAAGCCGCCCGACCCGGCGACGAATTCCGCCACCACCGCGCCCACCAGCGCCAGCGTGCCGGAGATGCGCAGGCCGACGAGGAAGGCCGGCAGCGCCGAGGGCAGGCGGAGCAGCAGCAGAATCTGCCAGCGTGTGGCGCCGTTCAGCCGGAACAGGTCGAGCAGCTCCGGCGGCGTGGCGGCCAGCCCGGCGGCGGTGTTGGAGAGGATCGGGAAGAACGCGACGATGGTGGCGCAGACCACCAAGGCGATGAAAGGCTGGTTGACCCAGATGATGATCAGCGGCGCGATCGCCACCACCGGCGTCACCTGCAGGATCACCGCCCAGGGCTGGATGGCGGCGCGGAACAGCGGGCTCGCCGCCATCGCCACCGCCAGCGCGACGCCGATCATCGTGGCCGCCGCCAAGGCGGCCAGGGTGACGGTGAGGGTGGAGAGCAGAGCTGGGTCGAGCACCTGGTGGTCGCCGAGATAAGCGGCGGTGATGGCAATCGGCCCCGGCAGCACGTAAGGGGGCACATGCAGCGCCCACACCGCCCCCTGCCAGAGCGCCAGGGCGGCGAGCCCGAAGATGAACGGTGCGGCGCGCTCCAGAAGGCGGCTCATGCCGGCATCACCTGGCGGAAGGTGTCGGTGATGTGCGCCACCAGGGCGGTATAGTCAGGGCTGCTGCGCCGCCCGGGCCCGTCTGGCGCAAGGCCGGAAATATCGGCGGCGATCCGCCCCGGCCGGGGCGACATGACCAGGATCCGGCTGGCGAGGAAGGCCGCCTCGTAGATCGAATGCGTGACGAACACGATGGTCTTGCCGCTGCGCCGCCATAGCGCGCGCAGATCCTCCTGTAATTTGTGCCGGGTGAACTCGTCCAGCGCCGCGAAGGGCTCGTCCATCAGCAGCAGCAGTGGCTCGGAGATCAGCGCCCGGGCGATGGAGACGCGCATGCGCATGCCGCCGGAGAGCGCCTGCGGCATGGTCTGCGCGAACGCGCCGAGCCTAACCTGCTCCAGCATCGCCTCAATGCGCGGCGCCGCCTCCGCCCGGCCTACCCCGCGCAATCGCAGCGGCAGGTAGACATTGGCCGCCGCATCCGCCCAGGGCAGCAATGTCGCGTCCTGGAACACATAGCCGATATCCCCGGCCCCCGGCTGCCGCCCGGTCTCCCAGGTGATGCGCCCCTCGGTAGGGCTCTCCAGCCCAGCCAGCAGCCGCAGAAGGGTCGATTTGCCGCAGCCCGAGGGGCCGAGCAGGGCGACGAACTCCCCGGCGCCGATCTCCGCCGAGATGCCCTCCAGCGCGCGCAGCCCGTTGCCGAACGTCTTGCCGACCGCATGCAGGGTGAACATTATTGTTTCAGGCCGACCCCGTGGTCGACGAATTGCAGCGTGTAGCCGGCTTTATAGTCCATGGATTTGTCGTACAGCCCGGTTGCCTCCATCTGGTCGAAGAAGGATTTCCAGCGCGCATCGGTCATCGCATAGATGCCGAGCGTCTTGGCATCGCCGGAATCGACGATGCCGCGCTGCTTGATCTGGTCGTAGCCGTATTGCATCAGCCCGGCGGTGATGTCCGGATTGGCCTGCCGGATGGCGGCGAAGGCCGGGGCCGGGTCGCCGTAGAGGAACTGGTACCAGCCCTCCGTCGAGGCATCGATGAAACGCTGCACCAGGCCGGGATCGGTCTGCACCAGCTTCTTCGATGTGGCGATCAGGCTGGCATAGCCGTTGAAGCCGGACTCCGAGAGCATCAGCACCACCGGCCAAACGCCGGTCTGCTGGTGCACCAGATACGGCTCGTCGGTGACATAGGCCTCCTGGATGTCGTGCGGGTTGGTGAAGAACGGCGCCAGGCTGAAGCCGTAGGGACGCAATTGCGCGTCGGAATAGCCGTATTTGGCCTTCAGGTAATTCCACCAGCTGGCGCGGGTGTCGGCGGAGACGGCGATCGGCTTGTCCTTCAGCGCGGCGAAGCTGTCATTGCCCATGCCGGGATGCGCGATCAGGCCGTCCGGGTCCTTCTGGAACCCGGCGGCAACCGCCACGAAGGGGATGTTCTCCTGCACGAAGTTCAGCGCCAGGAAGGAGTTGGAGGTGATGTCGAAGGTCAGTCGCCCGCCGACCAGGCGCTGCGCGTTGTTCACCTCCGGCCCGCCCTGCACGATGGTCACGTCCAGCCCGTATCTTTTGTAGATGCCGGTGGCCAGCGCCTCGTAATAGCCGCCATATTCCGGCTCCGCCGCCCAATCCAGGCCGAAGGTGATCTTGTCCGCGGCATGGGCGGCGGGGGCGATGCCAAGCAGAGCTAACAGAAGGGCGGCGACGCGGGCCGGACGGGCCATGGCGGAGATCCTCAAGGGGTTGAGCAAGACCCCGGTCTTGCGCAGAGTGGCGCGCCTCCCGCCAAAGCGGGGGGCTTTGCATGATGTTAGGGATTAGCATGGGTGAGGCGCGGATCAAGGCGGGCGTTTGGGTGTCGGCAGCGTTGCGGCTGGGCGCGGTGGAGGGCAAGCCGGGCCTGGTGGTGCGCAAGGGCGACGCCGATGCCGGCGGGGTGCTGGTGATCCTGCACGGACGCAGCGGCAACATCGTGCTCTCGCAGTTCCGCGACGCCAACGGCGAACTCGCCTGGATGCGCGGCACCGGGCCGGACCCGGTGACCGATGAAGCGACCGATGCCTATGTGAAAAAACAGGTTTCCTACGATGCCGATCTCTGGGTCGTGGAATTCGACGCTGCTGATTATTTGCCGCCGTTTGAGGGGAAGATTGTATAGAGCAGAATAGGTAAGCAGCCGCTTTTTGAAAAAAGCGGCGCAAAAACTTTTGTTCCTATGGGCCTGTGGCCGCGAAACCAGCACGGCCCAGAGGAAAAAGTTTTTTTGCTTCTTTTTGTTCACAAAAAGAAGCGCTTCTCTTCGCTTCTAGCTGCCCAAAACCTTGCGCATGGCGGCGGCCAGTGCCGGGTTTTCCGCCGCCGCTCCCTCGGCCACGCCCTCCTGGTCGGCGCGGGATTTGTTCTGGCTGAGCTTGGCTTTGCCCTCCAGCTTGGTGATGTGCATCACCACGCCGACGATGCCTTTCAGCATCGCCGCGATGTAGTCCGCCGGCGCGTCATTCACGGCCCAGGGTTTCTCCCGCCCGGCCTCGAAGCGGTCGGTGAGCGCCGTGACGATGCCGCGCAGCGCCTCGGTGTCCTCGATGATCTCCAGCCGCCCGGTGGCGTGCACGGCGGTGTAGTTCCAGGTCGGCACCACTTTGCCGGTGGCGGCTTTGGTGGGGTACCAGGAGGGGCTGACATAGCCGTCCACGGCGGTGAAAATCGCCAGCGACTCGGCGGTGGGGTTGAACTCCCGCCAATGCGGGTTGGCGCGGGCGAAATGCCCGATCAGCCGGTCCGGCTCCTGAAAGCTCAGCGGCAGATGCGTGGCGATTAGCCCATCCGCGGTCGGCGAGACCAGGACCGGCAGCGAGGCGGCGCGCATGATGGCGCGCAGCTCGGCGGGATCGGTCTCGGCGAAGGCAGGCGGGATGTACATGGCGAATTCCTGAGAGCCTGAAAGAAGCCGCTTTTTTGAAAAAAGCGGCACAAAAAACTTTTGCTAATCTGGGACTGTGGCGTTGAAACCAGCACGGCTCAGATTACAGAAGTTTTTTTGCTTCTTTTTGTTCACAAAAAGAAGCCTTCCTCTGCGCCTCGATATGATTTGTCCTAAACCTATCACGCTCTACCCCGGCAGGCTGGCCTCGAAGCGCAGAATCGCGTCCGCCACGTCGCGCCAGCGTGGCTCCAGCATCAGCATATGCGACATTTCGTCAAACATCACGGGCTGGGTGCGGTAGGCCTTTGCGGTCAGCGCCACCGCCTCCGGCGGTACCATCTGGTCGCGCCCGGCGCCGATCACCTGCACCGGCGTGCGGATGGCCTCGGGGTGCGCGATGCTGCGCGTCAGCATCGAGGCGGCGACGCGCGTGCTCTCCGGCTGCACGTTCTGCAGATACGCGTCCATCGAGATGTCCTCCGGCCCGCGCGAATACATCTTTTGCCGCAGCATATCGTGGTTGAAGCCGCTGCCTGGGCGCGCCGAACGCAGCAGGTTGAGGGGCTGGGCGAGCAGGGATTTTACCAGCAGGCCATGCATCGGCCGGGGCGGGGCGCTGGCCAGCAGCACCGCCCCTCGCGCGGCGGCCTGGGTGAGATAGGTCTGCAGCACGAAGCCGCCCATCGAATGGCCGACGATCACCGGCCGGTGGATCCTCTGCACCACACTGCGCAAATCGCTCACATAGTCGTCGATGGAAAAGCTGTTGAGGGCGGCGTGCCCCTCGCTGCCGCCATGGCCGCGCAGGCTGAAGGCGGTGGTCTCGAACCCGTGCGCCGCGAAATAGGGGAGGAAATAGGGTTTGAAATACCAATTCCAGCACCAGGCGCCGTGCAGCAGCACGATATGGCCGCGCCGCTGCCCCAGCGCCGGGGCTGTCTCGATCTCCAGCCTCACGCGGGCTGCATGTGCCGCTGGTAACGCTCGAACAGCGCGGTGGTGACCGGGCCGGGCGCGCCGCTGCCCACCGGCGCGCCGTCCAGCTTCGTGATCGGCTTCACGAAGGAGGTGGCGCTGGTGACAAAAATTTCCGCGGCGGCGCGTAGATCCGCCAGGGAGAATTTTTGCGCCTCGAAGCGGATACCTTGCGCCTGCAACTCGTCGAGCAGGGCGGCGCGGGTGCAGCCGGGCAGGATCTCCCGGCCGAGTTGCCGGGTCAGCAGCTTGCCGCTGCCATCCACCATCCAGACCGAGGAGGACGCGCCCTCCGTGACCATTTCCGCCGCATCGTACAGGATCGCCTCATAGGCGCCGGCCAGGCGGGCCTGCTGCTTGGCCAGCACGTTCGGCAGCAGGTTGGTGGATTTGATGTCGCAGCGCGCCCAGCGTTCGTCCGGCGCGGTGATCGCGCTGCCGGCCCAGGCGGTGGCGTCCCGCGGCGGGGCAGGGCGGTGCCGCGCGGTGACGATCAGGCTCGGCCGGACCGGTGCGGCGGGAAAGGCATGGTCGCGCCGCGCCACGCCGCGGCTGATCTGGATATAAACGAGCCCGGTGGTGATGCGGTTGCGCCGCAGCACCTCGGTCATCACCACGTGCAGCGCCGCTTGGGGCATAGGCGCCAGAATCTGGATTTCGCGCAGGCTGCGCTCCAGCCGCGCCATGTGCAGTGGCGCGTCGACCAGCCGCCCGTTTTGCACATACACGACCTCGTAGATGCCGTCGCCGAACTGGAACCCGCGATCCTCGATATTGACCGTGGCCTCCGCAAGGGGGCGGTAACGTCCGTTCACATACGCGATCGCGGCCATTTTTTGTGCCTCCGTGGAGCGAAGAGAAGCGCTTCTTTTTTGAAAAAAAAGAAGCAAAAAACTTTTGTTAAACTGGGCCGTGCCGGTTTCAGCGGCACGGCTCCTAAAGGAGCGAAAGTTTTTGCGCCGCTTTTTGAAAAAAGCGGCTGCTTTCTGTCTCCGCGCCTAGCGGTTCAGCGCGCCCATCGCCGCGGCCGGATAGCGCGTGCCGAGCACGGCATCCGGCGCAAACGTCTTGCTCAGCGTCTGCAGTTCGTCCGCCGTCAGCGTCACGTCCAGCGCGCCGAGATTCTGCTCGAGATAGGCGCGGCGCTTGGTGCCGGGGATCGGCGTTACATCCTGGCCCTGCGCCAGAACCCAGGCCAAGGCCACCTGTGCGGCGGTCGCCTTTTTGGCGGCGGCGATGTCCTCGACGGTTTTCACCAGCGCGCGGTTTTTCTCGAAATTCTCGTCCGAGAAGCGCGGGCCGTTCTTGCGGAAATCGCCGGCGGGGATGTCGGCGGTGGATTTGAACGCACCGGTGAGGAAGCCGCGGCCGAGCGGGGCGTAGGGCACGAAGCCGATGCCCAGTTCGCGCAAGGTGGGGAGAATCTCCTGTTCGATGTCGCGGGTCCAGAGCGAGTATTCGGTCTGCAGCGCGGTGATCGGGAACACTTTATGCGCGCGGCGGATGGTGGCGGCGGAGGCTTCCGAGAGGCCGAGATGGCGCACCTTGCCTTGTTTCACCAGCTCGGCCATGGCGCCCACCGTGTCCTCGATCGGCACGTTCGGGTCGACGCGGTGCTGGTAGTAGAGGTCGATGACCTCGATGTTCAGCCGCTTCAGCGACGCCTCGGCCGCCGTCTTCACGTAGTCTGGCTTGCCGTTGACGCCGAGGAACGAGCCGTCGGCCGCGCGCATATTGCCGAATTTCGTGGCGATGATCAGCCCGTCGCGCCGGCCCCGGATCGCCTGGCCCAGCAGTTCCTCGTTTTTGCCGACGCCGTACATGTCGGCGGTGTCGAAGAAGTCGACGCCCTTGTCGATCGCCAGCTGGATGGTGGCGATGGATTCCGCGTCGTCGCGGCCGGCATAGAAATCCGACATGCCCATGCAGCCGAGGCCGAGGGCGGAAACGCTCAGGTTCTCGCCAGCGGCGTTTTTGCCGAGTTTACGATGTTGCATCAAAAGGGTCCTTTCGGTGGCAGCCGGTCAGGCGGTCACGCGCGTGACCGCCTGGACTTGAGCGAATTGCTCCGGTGTTAGATAGGCTGCCAGCACGTCCTCGGGAGTACCGTCCAGCTTAATTTGTCCGCGGTCCATCCAGATCACGCGGTTGCACCAGCGCATGATGATCTCCGCGCTGTGCGAGGAGAGCACCAGGATCTCAGCGCCCTGCACCATGCTCTCCAGCCGGTGCCGCGCCTTGTCGAGGAACGAGGCGTCGCCGGCGAGGATCCATTCATCCATCAGCAAAATCTGCGGATGGATGGCGGTGGCGAGCGCGAAGCCGAGGCGGACGACCATGCCAGAGCTGTAGGTGCGCACCGGCAGTTCGAGAAACTGCTCAAGCTCGGCGAAGGCCGCGACGTCCTCTTCCAGCTGCCGGATCTGCGCCGGGTTCAGCCCGGTATAGAGGCCGCGCAGGCGGATATTCTCGCGCCCGGTCATGTCGAAATTCATGCCCTGGCCGGGATCGAGCAGTGCTGTGATGGCGCCGTCGATCAGGATATGCCCGCCGACCGGCTCATAAATGCCGGCCATGGTGCGCAGCAATGTGGTCTTGCCGGCGCCGTTGGAGCCGACGAAGCCGAGCCGGTCGCCGCTCGAGAGCGAGAACGAGACGCCGCGCAGCGCTTCCACCACCAGGCGGTGCTTCTGGTCCTGGCCGAGCCGGCCGGAGGCGGCGGCGAGCACGGTTTTTTTCAGGCTGCGGCTTTCGCCGTGATACAGCGGAAAAGAGACCGAGACGTTGGTGAATTCCAGACTTGCCACGGCTCAGACCCAGTATGCGATGCGCGAACGGGCGCGGGTGAAGAGAAAGCCGGTGAGCAGCAGCAGCGCCACCGAATAGCCGAGCGCCACACCCCAGGCCGCGGGCTCGAGCGGGTTGCCAAGCAGCGGGCCGCGCAGGATCTGCAGCATGGCGTAGAACGGGTTCCACTTCACCAGCACCAGGCCGATATGGCGATGCGCCAGCATGGTCGGGTTCCAGATGATCGGCGTCACATAGAAGGCGATCTGCACGATGCTGGCGATGATCGGCGGGATATCGCGGAAGCGCGCGCCGAAGGCGCCGAGCAGCAGGCATACCGCCATGCCGTCGATGAGCCAGAGCAGCAGAGCCGGGATCACGCTGATGGAAGCGGCGCTCGGCACGACGCGGAAAATCGCGAACACCAGGACGATGACGACCAGGTTATGCGCCAGCACGAACAGGTTGCGGATCACCACCCGCGCCGCATGCAGCGAGAGCGGCATGCGTTGCGCGCGGATCATGCCCTCGGAGGCGGTGAAGCAGGTGCCGCCTTCGGCGGTGAGCGCGCTTAAAAAATTCCAGAACACCAGGGAAATCGACAGGAACGGCAGGTAGTTGGCGATATTCTGGTGGAACAGCCCGGCATAGACGAGGCCGATGGCGCCGATCATCACCGCGGTGGAGAGGGTGAGCCAGAACGGGCCGAGCAGCGAGCCGCGATAGCGCAGCTTGATGTCCATGAAACTGAGTGCCAGCACCAGCCGCCAGAGGCGCATCGTCTCGCCCAGATCCGCTGCCGCCAGCGCGCCGCGCTGGCGCCAGCTCTGGATCGCGGAGATCGAAATCCTTCGTCCTGCTGCCTGCATGAGATGCGGAACCTCCGTTCCGGCCTTGCCTTGCCCGGGCGCGATCATATTCATGGGTTGGCGATAGCGGAATGGGCCCGGCGCATCAACCGCGGCGGTTGTCTATTGTGGCCGTACCACGGTGTTCGCCGCTTCGACGATCGCCACATGCTCGCCGGGCGCGAAGTCCGGCTGCCCGGTTCCTGCGGGCTGCACGATGGAGACCACGGCATTGTCCTGCCGGCGGATGACCAGCTCCACAGCCGCCTGCCGCGCCGGCGCGGGGGCGTGCAGCGTGGCGAGGATTTGCTGCGTTGCCGCGTCGCTGCCGTCGAATGCCGCCGGCCGCACCGAGATCACGGTGCCGAGGCGCAGCTGGCCGGTGAGCGGCGAGGTCTGGGCGACTTGCGGGGGCGCGGCGCAGGCGGCGAGCAGCGGCGCCAGCCACGCCAGCGGCAGCAGCCGGCGGGCCATGCCCGGAACCAATTTCATCCTGCTCATCTTACCCATGCTCACGATCTTATCATCGCCCATCCGGGGCGGATAGAAGGCATTCGCCATAGGTTTTTCTTGCTGCGAGTTCTGTTCTAGTCTAGTGGGTTACAGCACCTTTTTTAAGCCATCGTTGAGCTAAACCCTAAAACGGACTGGTGTTCTGGTTGGAGGCTTCCCCGTGACGACGAAACCCCGCCGCCTCGCGGTTGTGTGCCGTAAGGCGGCACTTCGCCTGGCTGCCTTGCCGGTTCCGGCCGGCACCGGCCGCGCCATGCGGCTCTCGGCCGGTTGCGCCAGCCTGGCGCTGCTGGCCGCCTGCTCCGCCGGCGGCAACCGCGTGGCGACGGGGCCCTCCACCAACTATTACCTGACGCATGCCTCGCGCAGCTACCAGCCGCCCGGACCGCCGAGCGACCCGTGGGGGCCGTATATCCGCGCCGCCGCGCAGCGTTTCGACGTGCCGGACAGTTGGATCCGTCAGGTGATGCGCGTGGAATCCGGCGGCAACGAATACATCAACGGGCAGCTCACCGTCTCCGCCGCCGGCGCGATGGGGTTGATGCAGCTCGAGCCGGAAACCTACCGCGAGATGGCGGCGCGTTACGGGCTCGGCTCCGACCCGTTCAACCCGTACGACAATATCATGGCCGGCACCGCCTATATTCACGAGATGTACTCGGTCTACGGCTCGCCCGGCTTCCTCGCCGCCTATAATGCCGGACCCGGGCGGCTCGACGCCTACATCAACTATCACGAGCCCTTGCCGCAGGAGACGAAGACCTATGTGGCGATGATCGCCCCGAACATTCAGGGCGATTATCCGAGCGGGCGCTCCGAGGCCGATCAGCTGGCGCTGAACACCCAGCCGGTGAATGACGATGGCGGGCTCCTGCCCCCGGGGGTTGGCGCGCCGCCGCCGGCCCCGGCTTTCACCGCACCGGTTGCGACCGCGCCGGCCTATACGGCGCCGGCGTATACCGCACCGGTTTACACCGCGCCGTCGCGTTCCGAGATCGCCCAGGCGCCGCTTCCTGCGCCGCAGCGGCCATCTGCACCGGCGCCGGTGCAGATGGCCGCGCTGGCACCCAGCGCGCCGGCGCAATCCTCGGTCTACGCCGCGGCACCCGCCTATACCGCTCATAGACCGGCCCCGCCGTCGCCGCCGCCGCAGCGTCATTTCGCGTTCATCCCGGCCGCCATGGCGGACACACCGCCCGCCTATCAACCGCCCGCGGCGCCGTCGCATTACGCGGCCCGGGGCGCGCAGAGCGGCTGGGCGATCCAGGTTGGCGCGTATGACAGCTCGGCCAGTGCCAGGGCCGCCCTCGGCATCGCCGAACTCTCGGCGGTGCAGATGCTGGTCAATGGCAGGCCGATGGTTATGTCGGTCTATGCCGGCGGCCGCACGCGCTATCGGGCGCGGGTGACCGGCCTTGCGCATGAGGCGGCGGTAAACGCCTGCGGCCGGCTCTCCTCCGGCCCCACCGGCTGCATGGTGCTCTCGCCCGACGCGCAATCCTGAGGGTTATGTAAGCAAAGCAGCCGCTTTTTTGAAAAAAAGCGGCGCAAAAAATTTTTACTCCTATGGGACTGTGGTGGTGGAACCAGCACGGCCCAGTTTAAAAAAAGTTTTTTGCTTCTTTTTTTCAAAAAAGAAGCGCTTCCCTTCGCTTCAACATGACTTGTCCTAAACCGATCACGCTCTAGGCCGTGCCGCTTCCTTGGCCATCCTGTCTCACCGCTACACCGCGCCATTGGCCAGCAGCGTGGCGCGCACCGTCTCGGGCGGCACGTCGCTGCTGGTGAAGGCCCGGCCGATGCCGCGGGTGAGCACGAAGGTGAGCTTGCCGCCGCGCATTTTTTTGTCGCGGGCCATGTGGCCGATCAGCTTGTCCGCCGTCAGCCCGTTGATGCGCACCGGCAGGCTGAGCTCGGCCAGGTGTGCGGCGATGCGCGGCGAATCCTCCTGCGGGCACAGGCCGAGTGCGGCGGAGAGGTGCGAGGCCAGCACCAGCCCGGTTGCCACCGCCTCGCCGTGCAGCAGCCCCTTGCCGTAGCCGGTCTCCGCCTCCAGCGCGTGCGCGAAGGTATGGCCGAGGTTCAGCAGCGCCCTGCCGTCATTCGGCTTGGTCTCGCGCTCGTCGTCGCCGACCACATCGGCCTTGAACTTGACCGCGCGGCGCACAGCCTCGGCCAGCAAGGCGGCGTCGCCCGCCAGCATCGCTTTGCCGTTGGCCTCGCACCAGGCGTGCAGCGCCGGGTCGGCGATCAGCCCGGCCTTGAAGATCTCCGCATAGCCGGCGGCCAGCTCGCGCGGCGGCAGGGTGGCGAGCACGCCGGTATCGGCCAGCACCATGACCGGCTGGTGGAACGCGCCGATCAGGTTCTTGCCCTGTGGCGCGTTGATGCCGGTTTTGCCGCCGACGCTGGAATCCACCTGGGCCAGCAAAGTGGTGGGGATCTGGATGAAGGGCAGGCCGCGCAAGGTGGCCGCCGCGGCGAAGCCGGCGAGGTCGCCGATCACCCCGCCGCCGAGGGCGACGATGGTCGTGGAGCGGTCCACCTTCTGAGTCAGCAATTGGTCCACCACGCTCTGCCAGGTGGCGAAACTCTTCGAGGTCTCGCCGGGCGGCACGATGATCGCGGCGTGGCTGATGCCGACCTCGTCGAGGCTCGCCGTGAGCGTCGCCAGATGCAGCTTTGCCACCGTTTCGTCGGTGATGATCACGCAGCGCGGCTGCGGCATTACCGGGGCCATCAAGGCGCCGGCGCGGGCCAGCAGATGCGCGCCGATCAGTACCTCGTAGTGGCTCTGTGGCAGGGTCACCGGCACGCGCAGGGGCGGGGCATAGGCGGTAAGGGCGGCGATGACGTTGCTGGTGGTCACGTGGGCTGGGTCCTCTGAACCGTCGATGATGATGTCGGCCTGGGCATAGACCGGGCTGCGCAGCCCGGAAAGCCGGGCGAGGATCTCCGCCGGGTTGCCGGCATTGAGCAGCGGCCGGTGGGTGCGGCCCTTGGTGCGCTGCAGCAGGATCGGCAGGGAGCAGCGCAGCCAGACGGAGACCGCCCGTTCGCGGATGGTGGCGCGAGTCTCTGCGTCCATGAAGGCGCCGCCGCCGGTGGCCAGCACGATGCGCCCTTCGGCCAGCAGGCGCTGGATCACCCGCTTCTCGCCGGCGCGGAAATGCGCCTCGCCGTGCTGGGCGAAAATCTCCGCGATGCTCGTGCCCGCAGCCTGCTCGATCTCGTGGTCGGCGTCAAAGAAGGGCAGGCCGAGCTGTGCCGCCAGCCTTTTGCCGATCGCCGTCTTGCCAGCACCCATCAGCCCGACCAGCACGATGCTGCGTGCGGCCTGGGGCAGGGGGGCGGCGGAAAACTGTTCGTTATTGTCTCGCATGTTCCGGCAGGCTTATCACAAGATCCGTATGACGATAGATGGTCCGACCGACGCCTTCCTGGAAATGCTCGCGGCCGAGCGCGGCGCCGCGCGCAATACGCTGGCGGCTTATCAGGCCGACCTGGAGGATTTCGCCGCGTTTCTGGGCGCCGGGCAGGCGGTGTCGAAAGCCGGCGCCGCGCAGGTGAGCGCGTATCTGGAGTTGCTGCACGCCATCGGCCTTGCCGCCCGCACCCAGGCGCGGCGGCTCTCGGCGTTGCGGCAATTCTTTCTGTTTCTGCTCCGCGAGGGGATCCGCGACGACAACCCGGCACAGGATGTCGCCACGCCGCGTCTGCCTAAATCGCTGCCGAAATATCTGAGCGAGACGGAGGTGGACCAGTTGTTCGACGCCGCGCGCGGTATGTCGGGCGTGCCGGGGCTGAAGACGCGCGCCGGGCTGGAAATTCTCTACGCCACCGGGCTGCGCGTGACCGAGCTCATCAGCCTGCCGGCGGCGGCGCTGGCCACCGATGCGGCGATGCTGATGATCAAGGGCAAAGGCGGGCGTGAGCGAATCGTGCCGCTCTCGGACGCCGCCAAGGATGCCGCCTTGGCGCTGCGGGCCGGCTATGGGAACAAAAAACCGCGTTATCTGTTCGCCGGGCGCGATGTGAAACAGCCGATGACGCGGCAGGGTTTCGCGCTGCTGCTCAAGCAGGCGGCGCTGCAGGCCGGCCTCGACCCGGCCCGGCTCTCGCCGCACGTGCTACGGCATTCCTTCGCCTCGCATCTGCTGGCGCATGGCGCGGATCTGCGCAGCCTGCAGAAACTGCTCGGCCATGCCGATATCGCCACCACGCAGATCTACACCCATGTGCTGGCGGAGCGCTTGCAGCGCCTGGTGCAGGCGCATCATCCGCTGGCGCGGGTTTAGAGCGTGATAGGATTAGGTTGAAACAGGAAGAAGCCGCTTTTTGAAAAAAGCGGCGCAAAAACTTTTGCCTCCTCTGGGACGGTGGCGTTACCGCCAGCACGGCCCAGTTTAAAAAGCGGTGCTTCCCTGCACTTGGACATGACTTGTCCCAAACCGATCACGCTCCAAAGGAGTAGGTTTTTAATCTGAGCCGTGCTGGTGTCGCTGCCGCAGGCCCAGATTAACAAAAGTTTTTTGCGCCGCTTTTTTTTCAAAAAAAGCGGCTGCTTTCTTTTTTCCCCTACCGCTCCAGCCAGGCAAAAACCTCCCGCGCCATCCGGTTGGGCCAGGCGCCGCGATGGCGCGTCTCGTGCGTGCGAATATAGGCGCGCATGGCTTTGGACATCCGGCCGCATGCGGGCGGTTCGGTGCGCCAGGCGGCGGCGACACCCCCGAGTGCCGCAGGCAGGCAGCCATTGACCGCGCCGCGCAGCAGATAGGCGGCGATGCGTGGGGAGAGGGCGAGCCATGACGCGCCCCATTTGCGGCCGATCAGCAGCCGGTTGCGCACGAACCAGGTCATGCGCGGGCCATCCCAGCCGATGCGGGCGGCCGGCGCGGGGCTGTGCAGCACCGCCAGCGCGCCGTCATAGGCAATCCGCCAGTTCCGGGCGATGGCTTTGAGGCAGAAATCATACTCCTCCCAGCTGAAGAACAGTTTGGCGTCGTAGCCGCCCACCGCCTGCCAGGTGGCGCGGCGGATGGCATGGCCGGCGCCGACGAAGGTGGTGGTGTCGAACCGCTCGCGGAATTTTTTGCGCAAATGCGCGGGATACCCCCAGCTCGACAGGTCCGGCCCGCTGCCGTCGGGGGTCTGGATGTTGAAGCCGATCGCGCCGAGGTCTGGCCGGCGGGCGAACGCATCCACCGCGCGCGCCACCACCCGGCGGTCGCGGAACACCGGGTCATTGTCCAGCCCGACAATGACCCGGCCATGGCCGCAGGTGCCGAGAAAATTCCGCCCGCCGCCGACGCCGAGATTCTGTGTGCTCCGGTACAAGGCGAAACGCGGCACACCGGAAAAGGTGAGGGCGAGCGCCTGCACCGTCTCCGGCGCGGAACCCTGGTCCAGCACCGTGACGTGATAAACCCCGCCGCGCTGCGCCAGCGCGGAGCGGATCGCCGCGATCGTCTCGTCTTGCCGTTCCAGGCAAAGAATAACGATATTCGCGTCATAGGCGCCGGGGCCGGGCGCCGCCCCGGCGATCAGGCGCGGCGCGTCACCAGGCATTTTTCGGCCGGAGCATCGCGGGCACGGTGCGCAGCAGGATCAAAAGATCCAGCCAGAGCGACCAGGAGCGGATGTATTCGAGGTCGCTGGCGAGGCGTTGCTCCAGCGTCGTCACATGGCAAGGTGGCGCCGCGCTGGCCGCGGATCTGCGCCAGCCCGGTGATGCCCGGTTTCACCCGGTGGCGCAGCCGGTAGAGGCACACCGCATCCTCGAACCGCACGCCGTCAACGGTGGTCTCCGGCGCGTGCGGGCGCGGCCCGACCAGCGACATCTCGCCGCGGATCACGTTGATGAGCTGCAGCAGCTCGTCCAGCGAGCTGCGCCGCAGGAACCGGCCGATTTTCGTGACCCGCGCATCGCCGTATCGCGCCTGGGCGAAGGGGGCGCCCGGGGCGAACACCATGGTGCGGAATTTCAGCACGGTGAAGGCCCTTCCCTGTGCACCGATGCGGGGCTGGCGCGCAGGGTCCGCACCAGGCCGAGTGCGGCGGGGGTTATGACGAGGTCCGGCACGGTCCAGCGCCGCGTCAGGATATGCGGGTGGCCGAGCAGCGCCGCCAGCAGCAGCATCGCGGCGCTGGTGGCGAGGAAGCAGTTGATCGCGAGCCCGGCGGGGGCCGCCCGCGCGCCCCTGCGAAATCGTTTCGCATAGCCGCCATGCGAGGCGATCAGCGGCACGGTGGCCAGGGCCAGCAGGCTCCAGAAGGCCAGGTTGTGGCAAAGACTTGTGGTGTTCTGCAGCACCAGGCGGCCGCAGAGCGGAAGCGCCATGATCGCGCAAAAATCCATGGCGGCGGGGCGGGTGCCGCGTGGCAGCATGGGCAAAGCCCTGCCAGTGTTTCGTGAGAGATTCAGTCCGGCGGCGGGGTGCAGCTCAGCCATCGAGTCGTTTGTTGCGCTAAAGTAACGCAAAGTTTAGGTGTGGTTAACTAAAAACTAATTTTTTCGAAAGAAAATAATTGAACACCAGCCCGGCGGCGGAGCCCGCGACGATCGCCAGCACCGGCTCCGCGCGGCAGAGCGCGCTGGCCGCGACCAGGGCAAAGAAGGTGCCGCGGTTGAAAATAAAGCCGATGGCATTGGCGAGGAGGAATTTCAGCCATTGTACGTGCGCGGCGATATGCGCGCGGTGGCGGAAGGTCCACCAGCGGTTGAACGCCCAGTTCACCGTGGCGGCGACAAAAAAACCGAGCGTGCCCGCGACATACAGGCCGAAATGGTTTTTCGTGGCATAGACGGTCGCGGTGTCCCAGCAGAAGCCGAGCGTGCCGACCACGCCGAAACGAATAAAATCCGCGCTCAGCCCGGTACGGGCCAGCAGCAGGACGGCGTTGTCGAGCAGCAGGAGAAGCTGCCGGGAGACGGGGGTGCGGGACATTCGCTTTCGCGCCTAGCGGAGCGGCGATGCGCGGGCAAGCATCTAACCGCTTGACGCTTCGGCCCGGCAGCGCTCTCTATAGGCCGCGCTAATAGACGGAGTTCCGCCATGCCCCAGATTTCCCTGACGGTTAACAACAAACCGGTAACCGCCGAAGTCGAGGCGAGAACCTTGCTCGTCGAGTTCCTTCGCGGCCCGCTCGGCCTGACCGGCACGCATATCGGCTGCGACACCAGCCAATGCGGCGCCTGCGTGATCAGCATCGATGGCAAATCGGTGAAATCTTGCTCCATGCTGGCGGTGCAGGCCGACGGCGCCAAGGTCACGACCATCGAAGGCCTGGCCGCCGCCGACGGCACGCTGCACCCGATGCAGGAGATGTTCCGCGAACACCATGCGCTGCAATGCGGCTTCTGCACGCCGGGCATGGTGATGAGCGCGATCGACCTGGTCGAGGCGCATCCCGAGGGCATCACCGAAGAGCAGATACGCCACGGTCTGGACGGCAATCTCTGCCGCTGCACCGGCTACCACAACATCGTCAAAGCCATCGCCGCCGCCTGGCCGCTGATGCATGGCCAGACCGCCCAGGCGGCGGAATAAGGAGGGCGCTATGTACGAGTTCCAATACACCAAGCCCGCCAGCCTCACGGAGGCGGCAAAGATCCTCACCGGCGACATGGAGGCGAAGGCCCTGGCCGGCGGCCAGACTTTCGTGCCGGTGCTGAAACAGCGGCTGAACAAGCCATCGGTGGTGGTGGACCTGGCCGCACTCGGCCTGTCCGGCATCAAGTGCGTCGGAGACAGCATCGAGATCGGCGCGACCACGACCCATGCCGAGGTTGCCGCCTCGCCGGAAGTGCGCAAGGCGTTCCCGGCGCTGGCCGAGCTCGCCGGCAATATCGGCGACCGCCAGGTGCGCTATCGCGGCACCATCGGCGGCTCGCTCGCCAATAACGACCCCTCCGCCTGCTACCCGGCGGCGGTGCTGGCGCTGGATGCGGTGATCAAGACCAACACCCGCGAGATCCCGGCGGCGGAGTTCTTCCAGGGCATGTTCACCACGGCGCTGGAGCCGGGCGAGATCATCGCCGCGGTGAGCTTCCCCGTGCCCGAGCGCGCCGCCTACATCAAATTCGCCAACCCGGCCTCGCGCTACGCCATGGTCGGCGTGTTCGCCGCCAAGACCAAGGCCGGAGCCCGAGTCGCGGTGACCGGCGCCGGCCAAAGCGGCGTGTTCCGCCATATCGCGATGGAGCAGGCGCTGGACAAGTCCTTCACGCCGGAAGCGCTGGATGGCGTGACCACGGATGAGGACATGATGAACGCCGACATCCATGGCAGCGCCGCCTACCGGGCGCATCTGGTCGGCGTGATCGCCAAGCGCACCGTGAAGGCCGCGCTGGCGTAAGGGAAAGAAAGGCGCCGCTTTTTAAAAAAAGCGGCGCAAAAATTTTTGCTCCTTTGGGCCGATGGCGTTGAAACCTGCACAGGCCCAGATAAAAAAGGCCGGTTCGCTAGGCCTTTTTTTATTGATTTCGGCATGATCGCCAAGCACACCGTGAGGGAGGCGCTGGCGTAAAGGAAAGAAAGGGGCCGCTTTTAAAAAGCGGCGCAAAACTTTTTATTCCTTTAGGCTAAAAATTACGCTGTATTTCATATTGACATTGGAACAGTTTCATTTCTTGAAACATTCGCCACCTCATTTCGTCGGCAAACTATGGAAATTTCACGCTAAGGTAGTATGCCGCACCTTGTCTTTGTTCGCCAAATTGGCTAAACGAGACAATCTTAATTCTCGAGCATACTCCTTGTCAAGATTTCGTCTTGCCGAAACATGCCCGCAACGAATGCCAAGATTGCGTTATGTTTCAATGTCTTATTGAAAAAATAGGGTAAAGTTCAGTTTAAGAAAGCGGCGCAAAACTTTTGTGTTCCTTTAGGGCTGTGCCGTTGAAACCGGCACGGTCCAGTTTAAAAAGTTTTTTTGCTTCTTTTTGTTCACAAAAAGAAGTCTTCTCTTGAATCAAAAAGGCCGGTTCACCCGGCCTTTTTGATTCATTCAATGCGTTCAGTTCGCGAACGGGTCCTGCACCAGGATCGTATCGTCGCGCTCCGGGCTGGTGGAGAGCAGGGTCACCGGCGCTTCCACCAGTTCTTCGATCCGCTTCACGTACTTGATCGCCGCCGCCGGCAGTTCCGCCCAGGAGCGGGCGCCGCGGGTCGAGTCGCTCCAGCCTTCCAGCTCCTCATAGATCGGCGTCGCCGCCGCCTGTGCTGCCATGCCGGCCGGCAGATGCCGGTACGGCTTGCCGTCGATCATGTAGCCGGTACCGATTTTCAGCGTCTTGAACCCGTCCAGCACGTCGAGCTTGGTGAGGGCAAGGCCGTTGACGCCGCCGACCTTCACCGCCTGGCGCACCAGAGCGGCGTCGAACCAGCCGCAACGACGCTTGCGCCCGGTGACTGTGCCGAATTCATGGCCGCGCTCGCCGAGCAGCGTGCCGGTCTCGTCATGCAGCTCGGTCGGGAACGGGCCGGCGCCGACGCGGGTGCAATAGGCCTTGGCGATGCCGAGCACGCGGCCCACCGCATCCGGCCCCATGCCGCTGCCCGAGGCGGCGGTGCCGGCCACGGTGTTGGAGGAGGTGACGAACGGATAGGTACCGTGGTCGACATCCAGCATCACCGCCTGCGCGCCCTCGAAAAGGATGCGCGAGCCGTTGAGCCGGGCGGCGGCCAGGCGCTCCCACACCGGTTCGGCGAAAGGCAGGATTTTCGGCGCGAGCTCGAGCAGGCTGTTCAGCAGCTCGGCCTTGTCGAAGGTCGGCGCGCCGAGCCCGGCCAGCAGCGTGTTGTGGTGCAGCAGCAGCTCGTCGAGCTTGGCCGAGAGCGTCTCTGGCTCCGCCAGGTCGCAGACGCGGATGGCACGGCGCGCCACCTTGTCCTCATAGGCCGGGCCGATGCCGCGCCCGGTGGTGCCGATCTTGCGTGTGCCGCGGGCGGCCTCGCGGGCGGAGTCCAGCGCCACGTGGAGCGGCAGGATCAAGGGCGCGTTGTCGGCGATGCGCAGGCTCTCCGGTGTCACGGCCAAGCCCTGGGCGCTGACGCGGCCGATCTCGGCGAGCAGCGCGAACGGGTCGATGACCACGCCATTGCCGATCACGCCCAGCTTGCCGCGCACCACGCCAGAGGGCAGCAGCGACAATTTGTAGGTCTGGTCGCCGACCACCAGCGTGTGGCCGGCATTATGCCCGCCCTGGAAGCGCACCACGATGTCGGCGCGGCTGGCGAGCCAGTCCACCACCTTGCCTTTGCCCTCGTCGCCCCATTGCGCGCCGATGATGGTAACGTTGGTCATATCTTATCCTCGACTAGAGCTTGATAGGGGTAAGTGGAAGCAGACAAGCAGCCGCTTTTTGAAAAAAGCGGCGCAAAAACTTTTGCCTCAACTGGGCCGTGCTGGTTTCAACGCCGCCGGCCCAGCACAGCAAAAGTTTTTTGCTTCTTTTTTTCAAAAAAGAAGCACTTGCTCTTCTTTTCACGCGCGAAGCGGGGTGATCGCCCCGTCCTGAAACACATGCGAGCAGCCGAGCCGCGTGGCTTCCTCGCGCGGCGCGGCGTGCGGCGCCAGCCCGGCCACCGTGGCGTAGTTCTGCGCCCGGCATGCCGCAGCTTCGGCGGAAGGGGTGCCGTAGGGCAGATAAATCCGCGGCCGCAGCGGTTGCGGCGGCGCGACACGGACGATCGTGTCCGGGTACAGAGTGATGCCGGTCGCGGGTTCGGTGTCGCCGCAGAGATACCGCCCGCCGCGGCCAAGCTCGGCCTCTTCGCCCAGGGCGAACAGCGTCATGCACAGCCCGGTATGATACTGGTAGCCGCGGAACTCCACGGGATCGACGGTGATCTGCAGTTCCGGCCGGTGCTGGCGCAGCACCGCGACCGTCTCCGCCATGCGCCGCGCCTGGGCTTTTGCCTCTTCCGGCAGGTCGATGGCCAGCAGCGCCGGCAAGGCGCGCTCGCTCGCCCCGGTGGCGTCCAGCAATTGCAGCAGCAGAGGCGAGACCGGGCTCGCCACCTCGGCCACGGCGGCGGCGTCCTTGCGGTCCAGCGCCCGGGCCAAATTCAAGCGCTCGCGCTCGGGCATGCCCTGCAGCAGATGCGGCACTAGGCGCGGCGCGGTGAGGTCGACGCTGATGCCGGTGATGCCGATCTCGGTCAGCGCCGCCACGGCGGTCAGGATCATCTCAGCATCCGCCTCGGCGCTGTCGAGGCCGATCAGCTCGATGCCAGCCTGGGAGATCTGCCGCTCGGGCTGCAGATGGCTGCCGCGCACGCGCAGGCACTGGCCGGAATAGGTGAGGCGCAGCGGCCGCGGCGCGCTGGCGAGGCGGGTGGTGGCCAGGCGCGCGATCTGCGGGGTGATGTCGGCACGCACGCCCATCATGCGCTGGCTGTCCGGGTCCATCAGCCGGAACGTCTGCTCGGCGGTGGCGGCGCCGGAGCCGGCGAACAGGCTGTCCTCGAACTCGATCAGCGGCGCGGCGACGCGCTGATAGCCGTGCGCGGCGAAGCAATCCATGATCGCTCCGACCGAACGGGCTTCCAACTCGGCCTCCGGCGGCAGCACGTCGCGCAGGCCGGCAGGCAGAAGGGCAGGGTGGGTGAGCGGTGTTTCGTTCATGTGACCCAATCTCTGTGGCGCGGCGCTATAGCATTGCTACGTCTCAGGTCCAATTGCATCCGTTTTGTTTCCGAACTAAACGGCGTTATTGCAACCTTGGCGGTGTTCGGCTGGCCGTGCTGTTCAATAGCAAGTTGTTTGTGCTGGGTTTCCTGCCGCTCGCTCTGGGCGGTTTCCTCGCCGTGGCGCGGTTCGGGCGGCTTCCGGCTCTGGGCTGGATTCTGGCCTGCAGCCTGGTGTTTTACGCCTGGTGGAATCCCGTGTTTCTGGTCCTCCTGCTCGGCTCGATCGGCGTAAATTTTCTGCTCGGGCGGCGTCTCGCGGCGGGGGCGGGGCAGGGCTGGCTGGTGGCGGGGCTGGCATTCAATTTTCGGCTCCTCGGCTTTTTCAAATATGCTGGTCTGCTGGCTGCCTCGCTCGGTTTTGCGCCGCCCTTCGGCGGGGTTCTGCTGCCGCTCGGCATCAGTTTTTTTACGTTTCAGCAGGTGATGTTCCTGGCCGACACGGCGCGCGGCGCGGTTCTGCTCCCGCCTTTCCTCGATTATGCCTGTTTCATCGCTTTCTTTCCGCATCTGATCGCCGGGCCGATCGTGCGGCCCGGGCATATCCTGCCGCAGTTCTTGCGTCTGGCGCCGCTGCGGAACATCGGGGCACGGCTGGAAGAGGGGATGGAGATTTTTCTCCTGGGCCTGGCGAAAAAACTGCTGCTGGCGGATGGGCTGGCGCGCTTCGCCGATCCCGGCTTCGCCGCTGCCGCCGGCCGGCACGATCCGATCACCTTCATCGAGGCCTGGGTGGCGCTACTGGCTTACGGCGCGCAGATCTATTTCGATTTTTCCGGCTATTCCGACATGGCGGTCGGCCTGGCGCGGCTGTTCGGCATTTCCTTTCCGCAGAATTTCAACCGGCCCTACACGGCCACGAATGTCAGCGATTTCTGGCGGCGCTGGAACATCACGCTCAGCGCCTTCCTGCGCGATTATCTGTACACCCCGCTCGGCGGCAACCGGCGTGGCGAGGGGCGGCGGGTGGCCAACCTCATGATCACCATGCTGCTGGGCGGGCTGTGGCATGGTGCTGCGTGGCGGTTTTTGCTCTGGGGCGGGCTGCACGGGGTGTTCCTGGTCGTGCATGGGTGGTGGGCGCGGCTTGGCCTGCGGCTGCCGAAATTCTGCGCCTGGGCGCTGACGCTGCTTTGCGTGCTGCTGGCCTGGGTGCCGTTCCGCGCGCCCGGTTTTCAAGCCGCGCTGGATTTTTACGCCGGGCTGTGCGGGGCGCATGGCATCGCACTGCCGGCTTTTTATGCCGGGCTGCTGCCGGGGCTGGGCCGGTTTGTGCATGTCGTGCCGGTGCTGCCCTGGCTTGGCGATGCACGCACGCTCAGCCTGTCGCTGGCCTGCCTGCTGCTGGCGCTGGCCTGGTTTGTGGTGCCGGAAGTTTTTGCCCTGGGCCGGCGGGGGCGCAGCGCGGCGCTGGTGGCCGGGTTCGGCTTCTGCGTGCAGGCGCTGCTGTTCGCGCCGGCGGCGGTGCCGTTTTTGTATTTCCAGTTTTAGGTTTGATCATATTGAAGCGCAGGGAAGAGAAGGGCTTCTTTTTTGAAAAAAAGAAGCAAAAAACTTTTTTTAAACTGGGCCGTGGTGGTTTCACTGCCACGGACTCAAAGGAGCAAAAGTTTTTGCGCCGCTTTTTCCAAAAAGCGGCTGCTTGCTTCCTTCCTAAACCACCAAAGCCGCGCGCTGCCCGGCCAGGCGCGACCAGGCGGCGGCCTCGTCCTCGTCGAACAATTCGGTCAGCTTGCGCATCATCGTGCCGCCCAGCTCCTCGGCATCGACGATGGTCACGGCGCGGCGGTAGTAGCGGGTCACGTCATGGCCGATGCCGATGGCGATCAGCTCCACCAGGTCGCGCAACTCGATGTCGTGGATCACGTCGCGCAGGTGCCGCTCGAGGTAGTTGCCGGAATTGACCGAGAGGGTGGAATCGTCCACCGGCGCGCCATCGCTGATCACCATCAGGATACGCCGGTGCTCCGGCCGCGCCAGCAGGCGGCGATAGGCCCAGAGCAGCGCCTCGCCGTCGATGTTCTCTTTCAGCAGCCCCTCGCGCAGCATCAGCCCGAGATTCTTTCGCGCCCGGCGCCAGGGGGTATCCGCGGCCTTGTAGATGATATGGCGCAAATCGTTCAGCCGGCCCGGATTGGGCGGCTTGCCGGCGGCCACCCATTGCTCGCGACTTTGCCCGCCTTTCCAGGCGCGGGTGGTGAAGCCCAGCACCTCGACCTTCACCGAGCAGCGCTCCAGTGTGCGGGCCAGAATGTCCCCGCACATCGCCGCCACGGTGATCGGCCGGCCGCGCATCGAGCCGGAATTGTCGATCAGCAGCGTCACCACCGTATCGCGGAACTCCATGTCCCGCTCGCGCTTATAGGTGAGCGCCAGCAGCGGATCGACGATGATGCGCGACAGCCGGGCGGAATCCAGCATGCCCTCTTCCAGGTCGAACTCCCAGGCGCGGGTCTGCTGCGCCAGCAGGCGGCGTTGCAGCCGGTTGGCGAGTTTGGAGACCACGGCGTGCAGATGCTGCAATTGCTGGTCAAGCTGCTGGCGCAGCCGGCTTAGCTCCTCCGGGTCGCAGAGTTCCTCTGCGTCGATCTCCTCGTCATTGGCGCGGGTGAAGGCGCGGTAGGAGCTGCGCTCGTCATCCAGCACCGGGGCGCGGCGCTGCTGCGGGCCGGCGGGCGCCTCGTCGGCCTCGGCGGCGATATCCTCGGCGTCGCTCTCATCCTCGGCTCCCTGCTCGGCGCCCTCGGCCTCGGCGGTTTCCGGCTGGGCGGCGAGCATTGCCTGCTCCTGGCTGTCGGTCTGGCCTTCGCCCTGGTCCGAATTGTCCTGCTGTGAGGTATCCTCGCTGCCGTCCTCGCTGTTGTCGGAGTCGTCGTTCTCGGAGGTTTCGGCTTCCGCCTCGGCTAGGTCCATCGCCGCCAGCAGCTTGCGCGAGGCTTTGGTGTAGCGGGACTGGTCGTCGCGCGCGGCGGCGAGCTCGTGCAGCGCCGCCTCGGCCTCCGGGGCCAGCGTGTCGCGCCAGAGCGAGAGGATATGCTGCGCGGAGGCCGGCACCGCGTCCGGGTCCATGCGCTCGCGGGCCAGCAGCGCGAGGGCGGCGGGCAGCGGCAGCTGCTCGCGCCGGGTCATGCGGTCCAGCCCCTCGCTCGCGCATTCCTCGTTCAGCTTGCCGCGCAGATTGGCCGAGACGCCGGCCATGTGTTCGGCGCCGACAATCTCCACCCGCGCCTGTTCCAGCGCGTCATAGGCCTCCTTGGCCTCGCGGCTGGCCGGGGCGCGGGCGACGTGGAGCGCGTCGTCATGGTGGCGCAGGCGCAAGGCCAGCGCATCCGCCATGCCGCGCAGCTTCTGCATCTCCGGCGCGGGCAATGCCCGCGACGGGGTGGGCAGGCGCGCCCGCTTGCCGGCCAGGCTCGACGGGCCCGGCTGGTAGGCCACCTGCACATCTGTCGTTTGCGCAATGGCGCGCAGCGCGCTCGCCGTGGCGCGTTTGAAGTCCTCGGCCTTGCCTTGGTCGTTCCCGGCCATGTCGCGTCAGCCCGCGGCGCGCAGGCCGGTCGCGATCTCCTCGTTGAAGCAGCGCTGGTAGTACTCCGCCACCGTGTTGCGCTCGGCCTCGTCGCATTTGTTGAGGAAGGTCAGGCGGAAGGCAAAGCCCACATCGCCCATGATGCGGGTGTTCTCCGCCCAGGTGATCACCGTGCGCGGCGACATGACGGTGGAGATGTCCCCGGCGATGAAGCCGGCGCGGGTCAGGTCGGCCAGCGCCACCATGCGCTCGGTGCGCTTTTTCGCCTCGGCGTCGGAGGCGGGGATGCCGAGCTTGGCCATGACGATCGCCACCTCCTGCGCGTGCGGCAGGTAGTTCAGCGTGGCGACGATGTTCCAGCGGTCCATCTGCCCCTGATTGATCTGCTGCGTGCCGTGATACAGGCCCGTGGTGTCGCCCAGGCCCACCGTGTTGGCGGTGGCGAACAGGCGGAAGGCCGGGTGCGGGCGGATCACGCGGTTCTGGTCGAGCAGGGTCAGCTTGCCCTCCACCTCCAGCACGCGCTGGATCACGAACATCACGTCCGGGCGGCCGGCATCGTATTCGTCGAACACCAGGGCGCAGGGGTGCTGCAGCGCCCAGGGCAGGATGCCTTCGCGGAACTCGGTGACCTGCTTGCCGTCCTTCAGCACGATCGCGTCCTTGCCGACGAGGTCGATGCGGCTGATATGGCTGTCCAGGTTGACGCGGATGCAGGGCCAGTTTAGCCGTGCCGCCACCTGCTCGATATGCGTGGATTTGCCGGTGCCGTGATAGCCCTGCACCATGACGCGGCGGTTAAAGCCGAAGCCGGCGAGGATCGCCAGCGTGGTCTCTTTGTCGAACTGGTAGGCCGGGTCGATCTCCGGCACATGCTCGGTGCGGACCGAGAAGGCTGGAACCTCCATGTCGATATCGATGCCGAACACCTCGCGCGCCTTGACCTTGATATCTGGCATATTCACTGCCGAGGTCGGTGTGTTCCGGGTTTCAGCGAGGGCGGCGACGTTGTTCATCGAATGTATAATCCTGTTGCTTCGTGCCTAGATGGTCGGTTTAGCTGGAAACAGAAAGCAGCCGCTTTTTGCAAAAAGCGGCGCAAAAACTTTCGTTAAACTGGGACTGTGGCGTTGAACCCGCTCGGCCCAGTTCAAAAAAAGAAGCGCTTCCTCCTGTTCCGTGCTTCATCATGTCTTGTCCTACCCCGCCACGGTCTCGGCGGTGCGCGCCGGGGTCGTGGTCAGTTTGCCACGAAGCGTCGCATAGGCAAGGTTAATCACTTTCAAACGCTCCTCGGAGCGCTTGTCGCCGTTATTGGCGTCCGGGTGGTGGCGCTTGGCCAGCTCCTTGTAGCGGGTTTTCACATCGTCGAGCGTCACCGGCCAGCCGAGCTCCAGCGCGCCCAGCGCCTCGCGCAGCTCCGGCGGGGCGCTGGCCTGCGGGGCGGGTTTGGGGCGAGGGCCGAAGGCGAAGGCGTGCAGCTCGTTCTCTAAAGCCTCGTCCATGCGCGAGCGGGCGCCTAGCGTGCCGAGCGGCCAGGTCGGACGCTGCCAGGCGGAATCGGCACGCAGATTCGCCTCGATCTCGTCCGGGGACATATCCTTATAGAAATCCCAGGAGGCGTTGTAGGCGCGCACATGCTCCAGGCAGAACCAATGGAACTCGCGCAGCGCCGAACGCGATTTCGGGGCGCGGAACTCCCCCTGGCTGGTGCAGTTCGGCATGTCGCAGTACCGGCCCGGCGCATCCGGGTCGGGCTGAAAGGCGCGCGGCTTGCGTGAAGAGGCGATCATGGCCCTAATGTGCGCGCTTGACCCGAATAAGCAACACTGACTTTGACCTGGGATGCTGCCGATTATGAAAAACAGATATGAGCGGATTCAAGAGATTCTCGAAGCCGCGTTCAACCCCTCATTGCTCGATATCGTCGACGAGAGCGCCAAGCATGCCGGCCATGCCGGGCGCAAAGGCCTGCCCGACGGCGAGACGCATTACCAGGTGCGGATGGTCGCAGCGGCGCTGGAAGGGCAGTCCCGCGTCGCCCGCTCGCGCGCCGTGCACCAGGCGCTGGACGGTGAATTCAAGACCGGGCTGCACGCGCTGTCGCTGCAATTGCAGACGCCGGAGGAAGCCGGCTGAAGCAGGAAAAGCAGCCGCTTTTTTGAAAAAAAGCGGCGCAAAAAACTTTTGATTCCGCTGGGCCCGTGGCTTTGAGACCAGCACGGCCCAGATTAACAAAAGTTTTTTTGCTTCTTTTTTTCAAAAAAGAAGCCTTCCTTCTCTCCTACCTTGGGCCGCGTCAGCTGCGGCCGTAAGTATCCTCGAAGCGGACGATGTCGTCTTCGCCGAGATACGGGCCGGACTGCACCTCGATCACGGTGAGGGGGATTTTCCCCGGGTTTTCCATGCGGTGGACGCAGCCGAGCGGCAGGTAGATGCTCTCGTTCTCATGCACCATGCGCACGTCCGCGTCGCAGGTGACGGCGGCGCAGCCGGCCACCACCACCCAGTGCTCGGCGCGGTGGTAGTGCTTCTGCAGCGAGAGTTTCTGGCCGGGCCAGACGACGATGCGCTTCACCTGGAAACGATCGCCCTGGATCAGGCTCTCGTAGAACCCCCAGGGGCGGTAGGTGCGGTTATGCGTCTCCGCTTCCGGCCGCTTCAGGACCTTCAGCCGGTCCACGATTTTTTTGACGTTCTGCGATTCGTCCTTGTGCGCCACCAGCACCGCGTCCTTGGTCGTGACCACCACCAGGTCGCGTACGCCGAGCAGGGCGGTCATCGCCCCGTCGCTCCGCACATAGCTGTTCGTGGCCCCTTCCAGCAGCACATCGCCGAGGGCCGAGTTGCCGTTGTTATCCCGGGGCGCGATCTCGGCCAAGGCCGACCAGGAGCCGACATCCGACCAGCCGAGGGCGGCCGGCACCACCACAACCTTGCCGGTCTTTTCCGCGATCGCGTAGTCGATGCTGATATCCGGCGCGGCTTCGAAGGCCTCGGTGCCGAGGCGGATGAAGTCGAGATCGTTGCTGCGGGTCTTCATCGCCGCCTGCACCGCGGTCAGCACCTCCGGCGCCAGTTTTTCCATCTCCGCCAGCAGCATGCCGGCCTGGAACATGAACATGCCGGAATTCCAGAGATTGTTGCCCTCCTTCAGCAATGCCGCGGCGCGCGCCGCATCCGGCTTCTCGATGAAACGCTGGACGGTGAACACGCCGGGCAGGCGCTCCAGCGGCGCGCCCTCGGCGATATAGCCGTAGCCGGTCTCCGGCGCGGTCGGCTGCATGCCGAAGGTGACGAAATAGCCGGCGCGGGCGGCGGCGGCGGCGGATTGCAGCGCGGTTGCCAGCGCCGCCTCGTCGCTGATCGAGGCATCGGCGGCCATGATCCACAGCACCGCGTCAGGGTTGGTCTCCGCGGCCAGCAGCGCCGCCGCGGCGATCGCCGGCGCGCTGTTGCGGCCCGAGGGTTCGAGCAGGATCTGCGGTTTCTTGATGCCGGCATTGCGCAGCTGCTCGGCGACCACGAAGCGGTGCTCCTGGTTGGCCACCACGATCGGCGCGGTGAAGAAGGAGGGTGTGTGCGCCCTGAGCGCCGTCTCGGCCAGCAGGGAACGCTCGGAGATCAGGGGCCAGAATTGCTTGGGAAAGCTCTTGCGCGAGACCGGCCAGAGCCGGGTTCCCGAACCGCCGGACAGGATGACCGGAACGATTTTACTGCCAAGGTCAGCGAGTGTCATGGAATCCCTTGCTTATGGTTGAAGGTTGGTGGTCGGACTTTGCGCTTGTCCCGCGAAACCGGCAGAATGGCCCTATGAATATGCCCGGACAATCCCCCTACCTTGCGGATATGACAGCGTTCGACTTCGCGCAAGCAGCCGCGTCCCGGCCGGTGATCCTGCTCCCGCTCGGCAGCCATGAGGACCATGGCCCGCATCTGCCGATGGGAGATTACGTGCTGGCGGACATCCTGGCCCGGCGCATCGCCGTGGCTGCCACGGCGCAAGGGGTGGCGTGCCTTACCGCCCCCTGCCTGCCATTCGGCGTGGCGGATTATTTTGGCTGCAGCCCGGGCGGGCTGGCGCTCTCGCCCGCCGCCTTCCGCGCCGCGCTGACCGATCTGCTGGACGGGCTGCTGCGGCACGGGCTGGAGAACATCGTGATTCTCAACGGTCATGGCGGCAACGTGCCGGTGATCCATGAGGTGACGCTGGCGCTCCGCCGCGAGCGGGGGCTGGTCGTGCCGTCTTTCTATCTCTGGAAGATCGCCCGGAGGCTGATGGAGGCCCGCCTGTCCGGGCCGGTGTTCGGCCATGGCGCCGAGCCGCTGCTCTCGCTGAACCTGGCGCTGCGCGGGGAGACCGTGCGCGACCAGGATTTTGCCCCCCCGGCGCAGACCTTGCTGGGCTTGCCGGTGAGCAATTTTGGCACCCTGGATTTCGAGGGCGTGGACATCGACGCCCCGGCGGAGTTCGACGCGGTGCCGCGTGGTGCGGTGAGCGCGGCGTGGGGACAAGCCTCCGCCGCCCTGGGGCAGGAGGTCGCGGCAGAGCTGGTGGCGCTGGGGGCGCGGTTCGTGGCTCATGTGGCGAGCGCGGCCAAGGTGTCCGGCGTGTCGAAATCGCGCAGCACCGCGTCGGACTGAACCGGCACTTCGACAACGAATTCCATGTGCCGGTGCAGGATCTGCCGTGCCCCGGCATCGCCTTTGAGCGCCAGCAGCTCGTCGAAGAACCGCCGTCCCCACAGCACCGGGTTGCCGCGCTGGCCATCGAAGCTCGGCAGCACGATCTCGCGCCCCTCCTTGGGGTCGAAGGCGAACAGGATCTGGTTCAGCATGCCGGGCTCGATCAGCGGCATGTCGCCCAGGCAGATCATCGCGGCACCGATATCGCGGGAGAGGGCGGCGATGCCGGCATGCAGGCTGTTGGCGAGGCCCTCGGCATAATCCGGCGCGTGCACGAAGCGCACCGGCTTGCCCTCCAGCGCCTGGCGGATTTGTGCGTCCTGGTGCCCGGTGACGACCAGCACCGGCCGCGCCGAGGCGGCAAGCACATGGTCCACCGTATGCTCGATCATCGTCCGCCCGTCGGCCAGGCGGGCGAGCAGCTTGTTGCTGCCCATGCGGGTGGAGCGCCCGGCGGCCAGCACCAGGGCGGCGATGCGCGGTGCCGCCCGCGGTGCGGTGCCGGTGCCGGAAGCCTGTTTCGCGGCACGCGGGGCAGGGCGGGCTTCCATCTCTTTCAGCAGCCCGCCGACGCCCATGCCGGCGATCTCGGGGGAGCCCACCTCCTCGCCGGCGAAAATCCGGTCCAGCACCCAGTCGATGCCGTTCAGCGCCGGGCTGCGGGCGCAGCCGGGCAGGATGATGGCCGGGCGGTCGCCGATCTGGCCGAAGCAGATCAGGTTGCCGGGATCGGTCGGCATGCCGAAATGCGTGATCCTCCCGCCGGCGGCGACGATGGCGGCGGGGGCGATGTCCTGTCGGTCGGTTACCGCCGAGGCGCCGGAGATCAGCACCAGCTCCGCCCCCGCCGCCAGCAGCGTGTTGATCACCGCGGTCAGCGGCGCGGTCTCGTGCGCGGTTTGCAGCGGCTCCAGCAGCGTGCCGCCATGCGCGGCGATGCGCGTGCGCGTCGCCGCGATGGTATGCGCGATCGCCGCGTCTTTGAGCTGCGGCAGCGTGGTGAGAATCAGCCCGACGGTGAGCGGGCGGAACGGCTCGACCCTGAACCCCGCGGGCCCTTCGGCGATCAGTTCTTCGGCGGCGGCGATGGTGGCGGCGGAGACCGCGAAGGGGATGATTTTCAGCGTGGCGACGAGGTCGTCCTTGGCCACCACGGCGCGGTCCGGCAGGGTGGCCAGTGTCAGGGCCTCGTCGATCCGGTTGAAGCGGTGGAGCTTGTCTGCGTCCAGCCGCAGCAGGCCGGGGGTTTCCGCGATCAGGTTGACCCGGCCGTGAATGTCCTCCGAGCGGCGCAGGCCGGGGCCGCGCAGCAGCGCGCCGAGATGGGCTGCCGCCTCGCCCTCCGGCATGTCGCCGGGTTCCAGCCGGGCGATGGTTACCTCCTCGATTCCGGCCTCCTGCAGCAGCGCGTAGGCGGCGGCGTCGATCAGCGCGCCTTTGCGCAGCACGCGGTCCTTGGTTTTGGTGTTATGCGCGAGAATCCCGCCACGCGCTTCGCCGAGCTTGACGCGTCCGAAGATCATGGGGTGCGTTGGGCGAGGCCGCCCTGGCGCCGGACCGCGACGATCTCCGCGATCACGGAAAGGGCGATCTCAGGCGCGCTGACCGCGCCGATGTTCAAGCCCACCGGGCCGCGGATGCGCGCGAGCGCTGCCGTGTCGTGGCCGAGGGCGGCCAAACGCTCCAGCCGGGCGGCATGGGTTTTCCGCGAGCCGAGCGCGCCGACATAAAACGCCGCCGAGCGCAGCGCCTCATCCAGCGCCGGGTCGTCCAGCTTCGGGTCGTGGGTGAGGGTGACGATGGCGGTGCGGATATCCGGGCGGAGCGCCCGCACGGCTTCATCGGGCCAGTCATTATTGATGACCGCGCCGGGGAAGCGTTCCGCATTGCCGAAGGCGCTGCGCGGGTCGACCAGCACGACCGAGAAGCCGGTCATGGCGGCGAGCGGCACCAAAGCCTGGGCAATGTGCACGGCGCCGACCAGGATCAGCCGGGGCGACGGGTTGCGCGCCTCGATAAACCATTTCTGGTCGCCGATCGCCACTGTGGCGGTTTTGTCCTCCGCCAGGGCTTGCGCGCCGGCCTCGTTCAATGCCGCGGGCGCAGCCGGGTCGGGGAGCAGGAAGTCCGTGGCGTCGGCGAGGTTCTTGGCGAAGGCGACCGGGCGGCGGGCGGCGGCGGCCTCAGCCAAGGCGGCGATGGTGGCGAGTTTCACGACAGCGTCTCCACGAACACTTTAACCTTGCCACCGCAGGCGAGACCGACCTCCCAGGCCATCTCGTTGGTCACGCCGAAATCGAGCAGAGCCGGCTGGCCGGATTGCAGCGCCAGCATGGCGGCGTCGGCCACCGCGCCCTCGATGCAGCCGCCGCTGACCGAGCCCGCCATCTTGCCGGATTTCGTCACCGCCATGCGGCTGCCGGCCGGGCGGGGGGAGCTGCCCCAGGTTTCCGTGACGGTGGCGAGCGCCACTTCCTCGCCGTCGCGCGCCCAGGCGGCGGCGGTTTCCAAAACGCTTTCGGCATCGGTCATAGCCGGCCCTTCCATGCAGTTAACGCCGTATTGCGCGCCCCGGCCGGTGCCGAGAGGCTGGCAATCAGCGTCTTCAGAACTCTCTAAATTGTGTACGGGGCGAAATTCATCAACATGCGGCAGCATCGCGCGCACGCCTTGCGCCTTCGGCGCGAAACCATCCCAGCGCAATAGCGGGTTGAGCCAGATCAGCCGGCGGCAGGAGCGGTGCAGCCGGGCCATCGCCTCGTCCAGCCCGGCGGCGCCGCTGCGGTCCAGCCCGTCGGTCACCAGCAGCACCACAGCACCCTGGCCGAGCACGCGCCGTGCCCAGAGCCGGTTGAACTCCTCCAGCGTCTCGCCGATGCGCGTACCGCCGGACCAGTCCGGCACCAGCTTGGAGACCATCTGGAAGGCGACTTCAGGGTCGCGATGCTTGAGCTGGCGCGTGACGTTGGAGAGCCGCGTGCCGAACAGAAAAATGCTCACCCGGTCGCGGTCATTGGCGACGCTGTGCAGGAAATGCAGCAGGATCTGCGCGTAGCGGGACATTGAGCCGGAAATGTCGCAGAGCACCACCAGCGGCGGCGGGCGGGTCTGGTTTTTCCGCTTCTCCAGCCCGACGATCTCGCCGCCGGTGCGCAAAGAGGCGCGGATCGTCGCGGCGAGATCGACGTTCCGGCCGGTGGCGGCGGGGCGCCAGCGGCGCGTGCGCAGCTCATCCAGCGGCAGGCTGAGCTTGCGGATTTCCGCCTTGGCAGCGGCGATTTCGGCTCCGCCCATCGCCTCGAAATCCATGCGCTGCAGCCGCTCGGTGGCGGCGAAGCTGTCTGCCGCGTCGGGTTTTTCCTCCTTGACCTGGGCTTGTTGAGACGGGCCGTTGCCCGCCATCGCCTCGGCCAGGCGGCGGCCGCCGGGGGGCATGGGCGCCAGCGGCCCCATGGCGGTGGCGGCGGTTTCCGCCTCCGGGGCGCGCCAGAACAGCTCGAACGCCTCGTCGAACAGCGGCAGGTCCTCGGCATTGTGGATCATCACCGCGCGCAAGACGGCATGCACCTCGGCGCGGCTGGAGAGGTCGATGAAGGTCAGCGCCTCGGCGGCGGCGACGGTCTCGGCGGGGCCGACGCGAAGGCCGGTCCGCCGCAGCAGCCGCGCAAAATGCATGACATTTTGCGCGAGCATCATAGCGCGATGCGGACCGCGCCCTTTGCCTGCGCCACGCGCGCGGCAAGCCCGGCGGCCTTCAGCGCGGTGATGTCATCCTGGTATTTCAGCAGCACGCCGAGCGTGTCCTCGACCGCCTGTTCGCCGAGCTCGCGCTGGTCGAGAGCCGCCAGGGCCAGCGCCCAGTCGATGGTCTCGGCGACGCCGGGCGGCTTGAAGATCTCCGCGCCGCGGACATTCTGCACGAAGGCGACCACCTCGGCCGAGAGCTGTTCCGCGACGCCCGGCGCCTTGTTGCGCAAAATCTCCGATTCGCGCGCCGCATCCGGGTAGTCCACCCATTGATACAGGCAGCGGCGGCGGATCGCGTCATGCACCTCGCGGGTGCGGTTGGAGGTGAGCACCACCACCGGCTTCTCCTTGGCCCGCACCACGCCGAATTGCGGGATGCTGAGCTGGAAGTCGCCCAGCAGCTCGAGCAGGAACGCCTCGAACGGCTCGTCGGCGCGGTCCAGCTCGTCGATCAGCAGCACCGCCGGCGGCAGTTCCGGGTCGATGGCCGAGAGCAGCGGGCGGCGGAGCAGGAACTCGCTGGTGTAGATGCTGGCGGCGAGGTTCTTGCGTACCCCGGCAGCCTCGCCCAGGCGGATCGCCATCAGCTGGCTGGCATGGTCCCATTCATAGGCGGCGGCGGCGAGGTCCAGCCCGTCATAGCATTGCAGCCGGACCAGCCGGCGGCCGAGCCCTGCGGCCAGCACCTTGGCGATCTCGGTCTTGCCGGTGCCAGGCTCGCCCTCGAGGAAGAGCGGGCGCTGCATGGCGAGCGCCAGATGCACCGTGGTGGCGAGCTGGCGGTCGGCGATATAGCCCTGCGCCGCCAGCAGGGCGGCGGTTTCGGAGATGGAGGCGGGGGTCATGCGCACGCTGTTCCTGGGGATGGTGATATAAGATTAAGGAAAGTGGCCGCTTTTTGGAAAAAGCGGCGCAAAAACTTTGGGTTGCTCTGGGCCGGTGGCGCTGAAACCAGCACGGCCCAGAGTGAAAAAAAGTTTTTTGCTTCTTTTTTTCAAAAGAGAAGCCCTTCCTTCCTTTCCGGCTAATGCATGAACTTCGCCAGCGTGATCCCGACGGCGATGATGGCGACGATTGCGGCGATGATCACGCCCAGCGGCAGGCCAAAATAATGCGGGTTGCTGGTGTCGTGGTCGTGGTCCTCACGCGGCAGCTGGTAGACCGGCGCGGCGGCCTCGGGCACCGGCTCGGCGGGCGGGGGCGGGGCGACCAGGGCGGCGAATTTGGTGAAGAAGGTCTCCGCGTATTGCTTGGCGGTGGAATTCGATCAGCCGGGCGCCGAGCTGCGCCATCTTGCCGCCGATCTGCGCCTTCACCTCATAGGTGAGCTTGGTGCCGCCGGCCTCGTCCAGCAGCGCCACCTTGGCGCCGCCTTTGGCAAAACCGGCGACGCCGCCTTGGCCCTCGCCGGAAATCGTGTATCCGTTGGGCGGATCGAGATCGGAGAGAAGCACCTTGCCCGCGAAACGCGCCGAGATCGGCCCCAGCTTCACGGCCGCCGTGGCTTTCAGCTCCGTGTCGGAGAGTTTCTCGATGGTTTCGCAGCCGGGGATGCAGGCTTTTAGAATCTCCGGGTCGTTCAACGCCGCCCAAACTTTCTCGCGGGGGGCCTCGATCAGCCGCTCACCTGACATATCCATAATAACGGGCTCCAAAATACTTTGCCATAAAGTATCGGCGTTGCGCTGATGGGGCAACTCACGGCGATCGTTCCTTTCGCAGGCGTATTGCTCAGCTTTGCCATTCTGCCCGGCCTGCTGCCGCGCTTCTGGCATCGCCGCATGGCCTCGATCATCGGCTTCTGGGTGGCGCTGGGGTTTTTGCTGCAGAGCCTGGATGTGGGTGTGGCGGCGGCGGCCTTGGCGCTGTGGCAGGTGAGCTTTGCGGAATTCCTGCCGTTCATCGTGCTGCTGCTGGCGCTGTACGCGCTCGGCGGCGGCATCTCGATCCGCGGCGGGGCGCTGGGGCGGCCGTTCGGCAATCTTTTGCTCCTCCTCGCCGGGACGGTGCTGGCTTCGGTGATGGGGACGATCGGCGCGGCGCTGCTGCTGATCCACCCGCTGCTGGCGGCGAACGGCTACCGCTACGAGAAGCGGCACCTGGTGCTCGCCTTCATCATCCTGGTGGGCAATGCCGGCGGCGCGCTCTCCCCGCTCGGCGACCCGCCACTGCTGGTCGGGTTTCTGCGCGGCGTGCCGTTTTTCTGGCCGCTCACCCATCTGCTGCTGCCGCTGCTGCTGCTGGCGGTGCCGGTGCTGGCGCTCACTTTCGGGCTGGATGTGTATCTGGCGCGGCGCGAGGCGCAGCCCCGGCAGGAGAAACTGCGCATCCGCGGCGCGCTGAATATCCTGCTCCTGCTGGTTCTGATCGTCGTGATCCCGGTGGAGGGCGCCTGGCACCCGGGTAACGTAACCGTTTTGTTTGCGGCCATCCCCGGCGAGCACCTGGCGGTAATGCTGGTAGAGGCCGCCTGCATCCTGGTCTCGGAAGCGTTCACCCCACGCGCGATCCGCAGCCAGAACCGCTTCGCCTGGGAGACGATGCGCGAGATCATCATTTTGTTCTTCGCCATTTTCGCGACGATCGGCCCGGTATTCACGCTGCTGCAGGCGGCGCAGATCCCGCCAGTGCCGCTCGCCTGGTTCTGGGCGTCGGGCATCGCCTCGGCGGTGCTGGACGCGGCCCCCACTTATCTGATCTTTTTCGAGGCGGCGGGCGGCCATGCGGCGGCGCTGACCCAGGCGCCCGCGCGGCTGCTGACGGCGATCGCCGCCGGCTCGGTGTTTTTCGGCCCGGTGACTTATCTAGGCAACGCGCCGAACCTGATGATCCGCGAGATCGCGGCACGGCGCGGCGTGAAGATGCCGGGGTTCCTGACCTTCTCCGGGATTACGATTTTGGTGCTGGTGCCGATTTATGCGTTGATGAGCGTGGTGTTTTTTTAAGGGAAGAAAAGACCTTCTTTTTGTGAACAAAAAGTAGCAAAAAAACTTTTTTAATCTGGGCCGTGCTTGTTTCAGCGCCACAGTCCCAGAGGAGTAAAAAGTTTTTGCGCCGCTTTTTTCAAAAAGCGGCCGCTTACTTGAGCGCCTGTTCCAGCACGTCCAACCCCTCCGCCAGCACGGCGTCGGAGACGGTGAGTGGCACCAGCAGGCGGATGGTGTTGGCGAACACGCCGCAGGAGAGCAGGATCAGCCCCAGCGCGCGCGCCTTGGCCAAAACCTGTTTCGTGGCGTCCGGGTCCGGCTCGTCGCTGCCGCGGGTTTTCACCACGTCGAAGGCGATCATCGCGCCGGGGCCGCGGATGCCGGCGATTGGCACGGAATTGTTGCGCCGTGCGATCGCCTCCAGCCGGGTTTTCATGGCCGCGCCGATGGCGTTGGCGCGCTCGATGAGGTTTTCCTCCGCGATCACGTCCAGCACCGCCAGCGCCGCGGCGCAGGCGATCGGCGAGCCGGCATAGGTGCCGCCGAGGCCGCCCGGCTCCGCCGCGTCCATCACCGCGGCGCGGCCGATCACGCCGGAGAGCGGGAAGCCGCCGGCCAGCGATTTCGCCACGGTGATGAGGTCCGGTTTGACGCCGGAATGCTCGATGCCGAACATTTTGCCGGTTCGGGCGAAGCCGGTCTGCACCTCGTCCACCACCAGCAGGATACCGTGCTTGTCGCAGAGCGCGCGCAGCCCTTCGAGCAGCTCCGTGGGGGCGGGGATGAAGCCGCCTTCGCCCTGTACCGGCTCCAGCACGATGGCGGCGGTGCGGTCCGGCTCGATATCGGCGTGGAACAGCATGTCGATGGCCTTGAAGCTGTCGGCCACGGAGACGCCGAACAGCGCGTGCGGGAACGGCACGTGGTAGATCTCGGCCGGCATTGGCGCGAACTTCTTTTTGTAAGGCAGTAGCTTGCCGGTCATCGCCATGGTCAGCATGGTGCGGCCGTGATAGCCGCCGGCGAAGGTGATGACGCCGGGGCGCCCGGTGGCGGCGCGGGCGATCTTGATCGCGTTCTCCAGCGCCTCGGCGCCGGTGGTGAGGAAGATGGTCTTGGCCGGTCCCTCGATCGGCGCCAGCGCGTTCAGCCGCTCCGCCAGCGTGATGTAGGTCTCGTAAGGCGTGACCTGGAAACAGGTATGGGTGAAATGGGCGAACTGTTCGGCGACGGCGGCCATGACCTTCGGGTGGCGGTGGCCGGTGTTCAGCACGGCGATGCCGCCGGCGAAATCGACATAGCGCCGGCCTTCGACATCCCATAATTCGGCGTTCTCGGCATGGGCGGTGAAGACGGCATGGGCGTTGCCGACGCCGCGCGGCACCGCCACCTCGCGCCGCGCCATCAGCTCGCTGTTCTGGCTCATAAGCTCCCTCCCGTGGCAGCCTTTGCCCAGCTTACCATGCCGGGGTCGCAACGTTAAGCCGCGCGCCTCAGGGTTTTGAGGGCAGGGAGGCGCGTTTGACGAAACCGGGTTCGCTGGGCGGTTCGGCATGGGTGTCGGTGATGCTGTCCACCGCCGCCATTGGCGGGCCGCGCCGGCAGGCGCGCAGGCATTCCTCGACCGCCTCGGTATCGCCGGCGATGAGCGCTTCCACCTTGTCGTAGCCGATATTGCGGACCCAGCCGTCCAGGCCGAGGCGGTTGGCCTCCGCCACCAGCCAGTCGCGGAAGCCGATGCCCTGAACCCGCCCGGTGATGAGGAGATGGGTCGCTTTCATTCCCGGCAGAGGACCATGAATTGGGTGGTCTCCGCAACCTCTTCGGCGAGGTGATGGCGGCGCGTCTCGGCCTCGGCGTCGGTGCCCCAGCGCGCCTCCTGGAGCAGCGCCTCCAGCGCTGCCAGGCGGCAGGCTTCGGCCGGGGGCAAAGCATCCGCGGCGATGGCGAGGCCGAGGATCAGGCTGCCCAGAGCGGGGGTGATGACGCCGAACCCGGCGAGGTCGTAGTCGCTCATCGCCGCAAGGGCGGCGGTGAAGGCGGCGAGGCAATCGGCGGATTGTTCGACCGGGAGAATGCCGGAGGCGATGGCGAGGCTGATGCCGAAGCGCTGCTCCGCCCAGCCCGTCCAGGGCGACCAGGCTGCATCCTCGGCGGCGCGCGGGCCGGGCTCGGCCGCGCGGTAGCAAAGCAGGTCGTTCATGCCATAGGCGGCGAGCTGGGCGATGATGGCGGCGCGGTGCTGGCGCACGCGCTCCTGCGCGGTGGTGGCAAGCCGGGTGAGCGGCACGTCGTCCGGGGTGAACTGCGCCGGGACGCTATCCCATTCGGTGGCGATGGCGGCGGCGAGGTTTAGATACGGCACGGCGAGCGCGGTGCCGCCGGGGAGTTTGAGCGGGCGCGTGTCGAGCTGCAAGGCGTAGAGCCCGTCTTGTGCGGTGACGCTGGTGGTGGACCAGAAACGTTTCATTTTCCGAGGATCGCGTTCAGCAGGTTGGTGGGGCCGGCGGGGGCTGCCGGGGCGGCGGCGGGGGCATTGGCCGCCGCCGGGGCGGGGCCGGGCTGGCCCATCCGCGCCAGGGTCAGCGCCGCCGGGCAGATATCGGCGGACGAGGTGTTGTCAAGGCCGAGATCGCCAACGATCTGGCCGAGCAAAGTGTTCTGGCCGAACAGCGATGGCGCGCCGCCGGCGAGGCCCGCCGCATTTTGCGCCGCCGCCTGCACCGCGCTCTTGGAGGCGACGGAGGTGGTGGGGGCGGCGAAACTGCCGCCGACCTGCACCGGCACGTCGACGGTGGTGCCGCCGACCCGCATTTGCGGGCGCAGGACCAGGCCCAGAGTCTCAGTGCTGAAATTCACCGTGCCGCCGCCCTCCAGCTTCATCCGGCTGGAATCCAGGGCCAAGGCGCGGAACGTGCCGGTGCCGTTGCTGGCATCCAGCCGGGTGGCCATGCAGCGCACCGCCACCGGGCCCTGCGCGCCGGTCAGGTTGGCGGGCAGGTTGAGCGTGTGCAGCACGGTGCCGAACAGCCGGTTGAGCACCGCGCCGTCCACCACGCCATTGACCATCGCGAGGCCGAGCTGGCCGTTCAGGCTGGCGGCGATCGGTGCCAGGGAATTGCCGCTGCCGCTGGCGTTGAGCTGCGCCTGCAGCGTGCCCTGCGCGGTGTTGGGCAGGCTGAAGGCTCGCAGGAACGGCGCCAGGGCCAGCGCCGGGGCGCTGATGTGGAGGGTTTCGGTGGCTGGGTTTTTGGCGGCGTCGATGACCGCGCTGGCGGCGACGCTGCCGCCGGGCAGCTGGCCGGTAACCGGGTTGATCGTCAGCACGCCGTTATTGAGCACGGCATGGGCCTGCAGCGCGGCATAGCTGGCCCGGTTCCAGAGCAGGCTGTCGGCCGTGAGCTGGAGATCGGCATTGCCGTCATGCAGCAGCGCCAGCGGCAGTTTTATGTCCCGCAACAGGTGCGCCGGGGCGGCTGGCGTGCCGGGCGGGGTGGCCGCGGCCGGTGCTTGTGCCGGGGGTGGGGTGGGGTGCGGCAGCGCCTGCAGCAGCGCGTCGAGGTTTATCTGCGAGGCGGTCAGCGCCGCCTGCAGGGTTGGCGTCTTGCCGAGATACAGGCTGGCATCGCCGCCGAACGCGGCATTGTCCATGCTCACCGCCAGGCCCTGCAGGCCGATGGCGCTGCGCAGGCCCTGGCCGCCGGGATCCACCAGCGTCGCCTGCGCGGCGATGTTCTTCCAGGCGGGGAGGGGGCTGAAGCTGAGCGGGCTGAGCAGCGAGAGGTCGGGGATGGTGGCGTTGAGCGCGAGCGCCGTGCCGGAGAGCGTTTCCGGGCTGGCGATCGCGCCGCTGACCTTGGCCGAGGCGTTGCCGAAATTCGCCTGGGCGGTGATGGGGTAGTTGACCTGCGGCGGCATGCTGGCGGGCAGCCAGGCGCGCGGCAGCAGCGCCTGGGGCGGGCCGAAATTGCCGCTCAGCGACAAGGCGGTGCCGTTCAGCGTGCCGGCGGCGCTCAGCGCGAGCGGCTTGTCGAGCGAGGCCATTTCCACGTCGAGATTTTGCAGCGTCAGGCCTGGGCGCAGGGCGGACAGATCGGCGCTGCCGGATTTGATGGCAAGGTTGTCGATCGCCGGAACAGGCGAGTTCTGGTCGACGATGCGCGCCGCGGCGGTGATGTTTTGCACCGGCGGCAACGCGATACCGCCGGTCCAGTCCGTCGGCAGGCTGGCGGCGAGGCCGGCCAGCGACGGGATATTGGCGGTGACGTTGAGGTCGTACCCCGCAGCGGTGCGCGGATGGGCGATGTTGCCCGCCACATGGGCGCTGGCATCGGCCAGAGCAAAACTGAGGTCGACCGGCCAGGGGCCGGTGCCGATGCCCGATAGCCGGGCGATGGGGCCGACCGTGCCGGCGACGGTGAAGGGGGTGGCGCCGATCGCCGCCTGGGCCTGGAGGTGTAGCGGTGCGGTGAGCGACTCCGCCGTGCCGGTGAGGCTTGGCAGGGAGATGATGGTGGGCGTGCCGTTTTGGGATTTGAGCGTCAGTAGGCCATGGCTGACATCCACCTGCTGCAACGCGATTTTATAATTTTGTGCCGCGCCCGCCGGCTTGGTGCCGGGCGTGGGCATTGGCGTTGCAGAGGCGCCGGCCGGGGCAGGAGCAGGCGCAAAAATCCAGTCGGGGGTGCCGGCGGCGTTGCGCTCCAGCACGATGTTCGGCCCGACCAGATGCAGGTGCAGAATATCGATGCGGTGCGAGAGCAGCGGCAGCAGCGCGAGCTGCGCCTCGACCCGGTCTAGCGTCACGAGATCGGCGTCGGGGAAGCCGGGCGGGTTGGCGAGGCTGAGCTGGCGCGCCTCGATGACGGGCGAGAATGACAGGCGCAGCCGGATCGGCCCGCCGATGGTGAGAGGCCGTCCGGTGGCCTGTTCCACCGCGGCGATGATCTGCGGCGCGTAGCGGTTGGGATTGAAGCTGGCGAGCAGCAGCGCGGCGCCAAGCACCGGCAGGGCCAGGACGACGACCGCCGCGAGGAGGATAAGCCGGTAGCGGCGGGGCGTGCGTGGCTGGTCTGTGTTTTTGCTCATGGTCCGGCAGATATAGTGATTCGGCCCGATAAACGAGGCCCGCGCTTGTGAAAGGCGCTGAGTCGCGCTAGAGGGCGCGGCTTGAAGCTGGCGCGAAGCGGGCGTGGTGAAACTGGTAGACACGCCAGATTTAGGTTCTGGTGGCGAAAGTCATGGGGGTTCAAGTCCCTCCGCCCGCACCAGGTTGATGTTGTTGTGGTTGATATTTGAGGAATTTTTCGTCGATGCAGGTTACCGAAACGCTCTCCGACGGCTTGAAGCGCGGCTTCACGGTCGTGGTTCCCGAACCCGAGCTCGCCGCTAAGCGTGAGAAGCGTCTGGCCGAACTCAGCCGCACCATGCAGGTGCCCGGCTTCCGCCCCGGCAAGGTGCCGATGTCGATGGTGCGCAAGCGCTACGGCGATGCCGTGGCCGCGGAGATCGCGGAAGGCGCGGTGAACGACGCCGCCGACCTGGTGCTGAGCGAGCGCAACCTGCGCCCGGCGATGCGCCCGAAAGTGGAAGTGACCAAGCCCGCCCAGAATTCCGACCTGGAATTCACCATGGAGCTGGAGCTGCTGCCCGAGATCACCGTGCCGGAACTGGCCGATATCGCGCTGACCAAGCCGGTGGCCGCGGTCTCCGACGAGGCGATCAACGACTCGATCAAGCGCCTGGCCGAGCAGCGCCAGAGCTTCAAGCCGGTCGAAGAGGCCCGCCCGGCCGCCGCCGGCGAGCAGCTGACCGTTGACTTCATCGGTCGCGTCGATGGCGAGGCGTTCCAGGGCGGCACCGCCACGGATGTGAACGTGATCGTCGCCGGCCAGGGCTTCATCCCCGGCTTCTCTGAGCAGATGGAGGGCATGGCCCCGGGCGAGACCCGCACCATCAGCGTGACCTTCCCCGAAGAGTACGGCGCCAGTGAACTGGCCGGCAAGGCGGCGGAATTCGAGATCACCGCGAAGGCGCTGGCCGTGGCCGAGGTGCCGGCGGTGGATGACGAGTTCGCCAAGGCGATGGGTCTGGAATCCGAAGCCGACCTGCGGGCGAAAGTGTCCGAGCAGATTGGCCGCGAATACGAGACGATGACCCGCATGAAGCTGAAGCGCGGCCTGCTGGACGCGCTCGCCGAGCGGGCGCAGTTCGAGGCGCCGGTCTCGCTGGTCGATGCCGAGTTCGCGGAAATCTGGCGTCAGGTGGAGTCCGAGAAGGCCGCCGGCCGCGCCGATCCGGAGGATGCGGCGAAGGACGAGGAGACGCTGAAGGCGGAATACCGCGCCATTGCCGACCGCCGCGTGCGCCTGGGCCTGCTGGTCGCCGAGATCGGCCGCGCTAACAACGTCACCGTCGCTGACCAGGACCTGCAGCGCGCGATGTTCGCCGAGGCGATGCGCTACCGCGAGCAGGCGATGCAGGTGGTGGACTTCTTCAAGAAGAACCCGGAGCAGCTTGAGCGCTTCCGCGGCCCGATCTTCGAGGACAAGGTGGTGGACTTCGTGCTCGGCAAGGTGACGCTGAACGAGACCAGCGTGACCCCGGAAGAGCTGGCCGCCGACCCGGAAGCCTGAGCGAAGACAGGAAAGCGGCCGCTTTTTAAAAAAGCGCCGCAAAAATTTTTGCTCCTTTGGGCCCGTGGCGGTGAAGCCGGCACGGGCCAGATTAAAAAAAAGTTTTTTGCTTCTTTTTTTTAAAAAAGAAGCCTTCCTCTCCGCTTCCTGGCGCTGCTCTAGACGAACGCGCTCGATCCTCTAATTTGGCTCCATGACGTCTTCTTCCGTTCGCCGTGCGGCCTTGAATCAGGCGCATGCCGATGCCGGGGCGGGCGGTTGTATTTTACAAGGATTTGCAAAATGTTCGATCGGGACCCTGTCGAGGTTTTCAACAACAACCTCGTGCCGATGGTGGTGGAGCAGACCGCGCGCGGCGAGCGCTCCTACGATATCTATTCCCGCCTCCTGAAGGAGCGGATCATTTTTCTCACCGGCCAGGTCTATGACCAGGTCAGCTCGCTGATCTGCGCGCAGCTGCTGTTCCTGGAGAGCGAGAATCCGAACAAGGAGATCTCGTTCTACATCAACAGCCCCGGCGGCGTGGTCTCCTCCGGCCTCGCGATCTACGACACGATGCAGTATATCCGCTCGCCGGTCAGCACGGTGTGCATCGGTCAGGCCGCCTCGATGGGCAGCCTGCTGCTCTGCGCCGGGCAGAAGGGCAAGCGCTTCGCGCTGCCGAATGCCCGCGTGATGGTGCACCAGCCCTCCGGCGGCGCCCAGGGCCAGGCCACGGATATCGAGATCCAGGCGCGTGAGATCCTGAACCTGCGCCGGCGCCTGAACCAGATCTATGTCGATCACACCGGCCAGCCGCTGGAAGCGATCGAGGCCAAGTTGGAGCGCGACTCCTATATGTCCGCCGAGGAAGCCAAAGAGTTCGGCATCGTTGACGATGTTGTGAAGAGCCAGCCGGCGCCGAGCGAACCGCGCGCCGAAACGGCATCCGACGACAAGGAAGCTGCCAAATAACGAAAATTCCGGCCGCCTGAGAGGGGCCGGCGCCGCAAAACCCCGGCCATGTCCTGACGGCATGGCCGGTTTTTGACGGTTTTTTGACAGTGAACGCCGGCAGAGCTCGCCGGTGGCCCGCCGCGTGATGGCTAAGTTTTTGATTCAAGCGGTCTTTTTTGGCCCATAGATCGATGCTTGTGCCCTCGCGGGCTGGGGTCTAGTCTTTTTACTTATTTCGGGCTGTGGAGTGCTTATGAGCAGCAAATCGAGCGACACCAAGAACACGCTGTATTGTTCCTTCTGCGGAAAGTCGCAGCATGAGGTCCGCAAGCTGATCGCCGGCCCGACCGTGTTCATCTGCGATGAATGTGTCGAGCTTTGCATGGACATCATCCGCGAGGAGCATAAGACGCATCTCGTGAAATCCCGGGACGGCGTGCCGACCCCGCGCGAGATCTGCAAGGTGCTGGACGATTACGTGATCGGCCAGAGCCACGCGAAAAAGGTGCTGAGCGTTGCGGTGCACAACCATTACAAGCGGTTGTCGCACGCGACCAAGAACAACGACATCGAGATCGCGAAATCCAACATCATGCTGGTCGGCCCGACCGGTTCGGGCAAGACGCTGCTGGCGCAGACCCTGGCGCGGATTCTCGACGTGCCGTTCACCATGGCGGATGCGACCACGCTGACCGAGGCGGGCTATGTCGGCGAGGATGTGGAGAACATCATCCTCAAGTTGCTGCAGGCCGCCGACTACAATGTGGAGCGGGCGCAGCGCGGCATCGTGTATATCGACGAGGTCGACAAGATCAGCCGCAAGTCCGACAACCCCTCGATCACCCGCGATGTGAGCGGCGAGGGCGTGCAGCAGGCGCTGCTGAAGATCATGGAAGGCACCGTCGCCTCCGTGCCGCCGCAGGGCGGGCGCAAGCATCCGCAGCAGGAATTCCTGCAGGTCGACACCACCAACATCCTGTTCATCTGCGGCGGCGCCTTCGCCGGGCTGGAGAAGATCATCTCGCAGCGCGGCAAGGGCTCGGGCATCGGCTTCGGCGCCGATGTGCGCAGCCAGGACGAGCGCCGCACCGGCCTCATCCTGCGCGAGGTGGAGCCCGAGGATCTGCTGAAATTCGGCCTGATCCCGGAATTCATCGGCCGTCTGCCGGTGGTGGCGACGCTGGACGACCTGGACGAGGCGGTGCTGATCGAGATCCTCACCAAGCCGAAGAACGCGCTGGTGAAGCAGTATGCGCGGCTGTTCGAGATGGAAGGCGTGAAACTCACCTTCACCGAGGATGCGCTGAAGGTGGTCGCCAACCGCGCGATCAAGCGCAAGACCGGCGCGCGCGGCTTGCGCTCCATCATGGAGGGCATCCTGCTCACCACTATGTTCGACCTGCCCGGTCTGGACGGGGTGGACGAGGTGGTGATCTCAGGCGAAGTGGCGGAGGGGCGGGCGGAGCCGCTGTTCCTCTACGCCGAGAAACGCGCGGAGACGGCCTCCTGAGGCGGGAGCCGCGTGCAAGGCTAAGCCGCGGGGCTTGCAGCCCTGTGGCTTGCATCCGATATGTCATGCGTGGCCGGGACAACGGCACTGTCGGCCGCGCCTCTCAGGGTGGCCGATGAGACGACAAGGGAATCACTATGTCTGACGTTACCAAAACTGGCTCCGCTGAGACACTGGCCGTGTTGCCGCTGCGGGATATCGTGGTGTTTCCGCATATGATCGTGCCGCTTTTCGTCGGGCGCGAAAAATCCGTGCGGGCGCTGGAAAGCGTGATGAAGGAGGACAAGCAGATCCTGCTTGTTGCGCAGAAGAACGCCGCGCAGGACGACCCCACGGCCGAGGATATCTACCGGGTCGGCACCGTCTCGACGATTTTGCAGCTGCTGAAACTGCCCGACGGCACGGTGAAGGTGCTGGTCGAGGGCATCAAGCGCGCGCGCATCGACGCGTTCCAGGAAACCGAACAGTATTTCGAGGTGCAGGCTACGCCGATCGAGGATCTTGCCGATGAGGGCAAGGAGGTCGAGGCGCTGGGCCGCACCGTGGTCGCGCAGTTCGAGCAGTATATCAAGCTGAACAAGAAGATCGCGCCGGAGGTGCTGGTCTCGGTCAACCAGATCGAATCGCCTTCGAAACTCGCCGATACCGTCGCCAGCCATCTCGGCCTGAAGATCGCCGACAAGCAGGAGCTGCTGGAACTCGACAGCACCGCCGAGCGGCTGGAGCGCGTGTTCAACCATATGGAATCCGAAATCGGCGTGTTGCAGGTCGAGAAGAAGATCCGCAACCGCGTGAAGCGGCAGATGGAGAAGACGCAGCGCGAGTATTACCTGAACGAGCAGCTGAAGGCGATCCAGAAGGAGCTGGGCGAAGGCGAGGACGGCAAGGACGAGACCGCCGAGCTGGAAGCCAAGATCCAGGCGACCAAGCTGACCAAGGAAGCCCGCGAGAAGGCGATGGCGGAGCTGAAGAAGCTGCGCAGCATGAGCCCGATGAGCGCGGAAGCCACCGTGGTGCGCAACTATCTCGACTGGATCTTAGGGATCCCCTGGAAGAAGCGCAGCAAGATCAAGAACGACGTGCTCGAGGCCGAGAAGATTCTCAACGCCGACCATTACGGGCTCGACAAGATCAAGGAACGCATTGTCGAGTATCTGGCGGTGCAGTCGCGCAGCCCGAAACTGCGCGGGGCGATTCTCTGCCTGGTCGGCCCGCCGGGTGTGGGCAAGACCTCGCTCGGCAAGTCGATCGCCAAGGCGACCGGGCGCAATTTCGTGCGCATGTCGCTGGGCGGCGTGCGTGACGAAGCCGAGGTGCGCGGCCACCGCCGCACCTATATCGGCTCGATGCCGGGCAAGATCATCCAGGGCATGAAGAAGGCGAAGACCTCGAACCCGCTTTTCCTGCTGGACGAGATCGACAAGCTCGGCGCCGATTGGCGCGGCGATCCGTCCTCGGCGCTGCTGGAGGTTCTGGATCCGGAGCAGAATGCGAGCTTCGCCGATCATTACCTGGAGGTCGATTACGACCTGTCCGACGTGATGTTCGTGACCACCGCCAACAGCCTGCACATGCCGCAGCCATTGCTGGACCGCATGGAGATCATCCGCATCCCCGGCTACACCGAGGATGAGAAGGCGGAGATCGCCAAGCGGCATCTGATCGCCAAGCAGGGCGAGGCGCATGGGCTGAAGAAGGAGGAGTGGTCGATCTCCGATGAGGCGCTGCTCGAGCTGATCCGCACGCATACCCGCGAGGCGGGGGTGCGCAACCTGGAGCGCGAGATCGCCAATCTGGCGCGCAAGGCGGTGAAGGAGATCGTTACCTCGAAGACCAAGAAGGTGGCGATCACCAAGAAGAATCTCGAGAAATTCGCCGGCGTCGCGAAATACCGCTACGGCGAGACCGAGGCCGAGGACATGGTTGGTGTTGTCACCGGCCTCGCCTGGACCGAGGTGGGCGGCGAGATCCTCACCATCGAGAGCGTGCTGCTGCCCGGCAAGGGCAACGTCAAGCAGACCGGCAAACTCGGTGATGTGATGCAGGAGAGCGTGCAGGCGGCGTATTCGTATATTCGTTCGCGCGCGGTGCAGTTCGGCATCAAGCCGCCGTTTTTCGACAAGCGTGACATTCACGTTCACGTGCCTGAAGGGGCGACGCCGAAGGATGGTCCGTCCGCCGGCATCGCCATGGCGACCTCGATCGTCAGCGCCATCACCGGCATTCCGATCCGCCGCGATATCGCCATGACCGGCGAGATCACCCTGCGCGGCCGGGTGCTGCCGATCGGCGGCTTGAAGGAGAAGCTGCTGGCCGCACTCCGGGCGGGGATCACGACCGTGATCATCCCCAAGGAAAATGAAAAAGATCTCGTTGAAATCCCGGACAATATTAAAAAGGGATTGGCGATTTTCCCGGTCTCGCATGTCGATGAGGTGATCGAACGCGCGTTGGTTCGCAAGCCGGAGCCGATCGATTGGGAGGATGCCGCCGATGACATCGCTGCTGCGGCAGGCGATTCGCGCAGTGCTGTGCTGCCTCATTAGACTGGAGGTTTGACGGTTACCGCTCAGATTGGGTATCAACTGGGCTCGCTATTCACCATGCTCACCCTTGTCGAAGACGGACGGGGGTGGGCGCTTTTGTATGAACGTAACAGGGAGTTTTACCCGTGAATAAAATGGACTTGATTGCCGCCGTCGCCGAAGAAACCGATATCTCCAAGGCGAAGGCTGCCGAAGTCGTCGATGCCGTGTTCGGGGCGATCGAAAAATCCCTGAAGCAGAAGCTCGAAGTCCGCCTGGTTGGCTTCGGCACGTTCGCGACCGCCGAGCGTGAAGCTTCGAAGGGCCGCAACCCGCGTACCGGTGCCGAGATCGACATTCCGGCTTCCACCTCGGTCCGCTTCAAGCCCGGCAAGACGCTGAAAGACGCCGTGAACTAAAAGTTCACGATACTATCTATGATCCGGACGGCGTGAGCCGTCCGTTTTCCTGGTTTTTTGGGGGCGGTTAGCTCAGCGGTAGAGCGTCTCGTTTACACCGAGAGGGTCGGCGGTTCAAATCCGTCACCGCCTATACGTTTTTATTTTCGCCTCGTTTTCTGGGCGCCTGATGGGCCCAGCTCGAAGCCGGCAAGCAGCCGCTTTTTGAAAAAAGCGGCTGCTTGCTCCTTTAAGACTGTGGCGCTGAAACCAGCACAGCCCAGTTTAAAAAAAGTTTTTTGCTTCTTTTTTCAAAAAAGAAGCCTTTCCTTCACTTGAATCCGAGATGTCGAAAGTCAACCGCGCCGCCGGCGCGTGCTTTGCGGCGAATTTTTTTCGGCGTGAGTGCCGGGAGATGACGATTGGGCGGTTTCAGACGCTTGACGCCCCGCGTGTCACGCATTACACCGCGCCCACTGCCACGCGGGTGTAGCTCAGTTGGTTAGAGCGCCGGCCTGTCACGCCGGAGGTCGCGGGTTCGAGCCCCGTCACTCGCGCCAGTGTGGTAGATTAATCCTGAAATTATATGTTTTTTTGGATTGCCGATCGTATGATCGGTCACTCTTGACCGAAGCTCGTTGCAGTGCGACATGGCGCCAACGAATTTGTTCTTAGCCGCTGGGAGATGCGCGGTGCAGCCGGTCTTTTCGCAATACTTTCCCATTCTCGTGTTTGCCGGCATCGCGGCGTTGATTGGCCTGGCGATGGTATTTGGTTCGCTCTTCGCAGCGCATCAAAAGCCGTACGCCGCCAAGCTCACTGCCTATGAATGCGGGTTCGAGGCGTTTGGCGACGCGCGGCGCCGCTTCGATGTGCGTTTCTATCTTGTCGCCATTCTGTTTATTATTTTTGACGTCGAAGTCGCGTTCCTCTTCCCCTGGGCGGTCAGCCTGTCGCGCATCGGCCTGCTGGGCTTCTTCTCCATGCTGGCCTTCCTTGCGGTGCTCACGGTTGGCTTCGTCTATGAGTGGAACAAGGGCGCGTTGGATTGGGAGTAGCCGCATGAACGCCCCAGACACCGCCCCGCTCGCCTGGAACCGTGAACGTCTGGCCCCGGGGGCCGCACAGGATGCCGTGATCCAGGGCATCACCGGCGAGATCGCCGGCAAGGGCTTTGTCGTCGCCAATATGGACAAGCTCGTGAACTGGGCGCGCACCGGCAGCCTCTGGCCGATGACCTTCGGTCTCGCCTGCTGCGCGGTGGAAATGATCCATGCCTATATGCCGCGCTATGATCTCGACCGGTTCGGCATCATCCCGCGCGCCAGCCCCAGGCAGAGCGACGTGATGATCGTCGCCGGCACGCTGACCAACAAGATGGCCCCGGCTTTGCGCCGCGTCTACGACCAGATGCCCGAGCCGCGCTGGGTGATCTCCATGGGCAGCTGCGCCAATGGCGGCGGCTACTACCATTATTCCTATTCCGTGGTGCGCGGTTGCGACCGGATCGTGCCGGTCGACATCTACGTGCCGGGCTGCCCGCCCACGGCCGAGGCGCTGGTCTACGGCATCATGCAATTGCAAAAGAAAATCCGCCGGACAGGGACGATTTTGCGTGGCTGAAGATATCGTTGACATCATGCGCGACACCATGGCGGCCCTGCCGGGCGCGGTGAACGCGTATCGCGAAGTGGGCGAACTGGTGGTGGTCGCGGAGCGCGCCCAGGCCTATGCGCTGCTGCAACGCCTGCGCGACGCCTTCGGCTTCCAGCAGGTGATGGATATTTGCGGGGTCGACTGGCCGCAGCGCGCAGCGCGGTTTGATATCGTCTACAACCTGCTCTCCGTCACCCGCAACGAGCGGATCCGCGTGATCGTGCAGACCGACGAGGCGACGCCGGTCGCCTCCGTCGCCAGCATCTGGCCGAGTGCTGCCTGGTGGGAACGCGAGGTGTGGGATCTGTTCGGCGTGACCTTCGAGGGGCTGGAGGATCACCGCCGCATCCTCAGCGATTACGGTTTCGAAGGGCACCCGCTGCGCAAGGATTTTCCGCTCACCGGCTATGTGGAAGTGCATTACGACGCCGAGCGCAAGGCGGTGGTTTACGACAAGGTGCGGCTGACGCAGGAATTCCGCAATTTCGATTTTCTCTCGCCCTGGGAAGGCATGACCACGCTGCCCGGCGATGAGAAGGCGCGGGGGAACCGGAAATGAGCGAGCCGGCAGTGACCACCACGAAGACGATCGAGATCGACAGCCACACCATCAATTTCGGTCCGCAGCATCCCGCCGCACATGGCGTGTTGCGGCTGATTCTGGAGATGGACGGCGAGGTGATCGAGCGCGCCGATCCGCATATCGGCCTGCTGCATCGCGGCACCGAGAAGCTGATCGAGTATAAGAGCTACATGCAGGCGGTGCCGTATTTCGACCGTCTGGACTATGTCTCGCCGATGGCCTGCGAGCATGCCTTCGCGCTGGCGACGGAAAAGCTGCTCGGCATCCAGGCGCCGGAGCGCGCGCAATGGATCCGCGTGATGTTCGCGGAAATCACCCGCGTGCTGAACCATCTGCTCAGCGTTGGGCATTTCGCGCTCGATTGCGGCGCGCTAACGCCTGGTTTGTGGGGCTATGAAGAGCGCGAGAAGCTGCTGGAGTTCCACGAGGCGGCTTCCGGCGCGCGGTTCCACTCCAATTATTTCCGCCCCGGCGGGGTCGCGAAGGATCTTCCTTCCGGGCTGGAAGAAAAGATTGCTGCCTGGGCCGAGGTCTTTCCAAAATTCATCGACGATATGGAAAGCCTGCTCACCGGCAACCGCATCTGGAAGCAGCGCACCGTGGATATCGGCGTGATCTCCGCCGAGGATGCGCTGGCCTGGGGGTTCTCCGGCCCGTCATTGCGCGCCTCGGGCGTGGCGTGGGATCTGCGCCGGGCCCAGCCCTACGACAAATATACTGACGTCGAGTTTGATGTTCCTGTCGGCCGTCACGGCGACACTTACGACCGCTACCTCGTGCGCATTGCCGAGATGCGCGAGAGTGTGAAAATCATCAAGCAGGCGTTGGCGAAAATGCAGCCGGGGCCGATCAAGCTGCAGGATCACAAGATCACGCCGCCGACCCGCCGGCAGATGAAGCAGTCGATGGAAGCGCTGATCCATCACTTCAAGCTTTATACCGAGGGCTATCACGTGCCGGCCGGCGCCACCTATACGGTGGTGGAGGCGCCGAAGGGCGAGTTCGGCGTGTATCTGGTGGCCGATGGCAGCAACCGCCCGTATCGCTGCAAGATCCGCGCGACCGGTTTCGCGCATCTGCAGGCGACCGAAAAACTTTCCAAGGGGCATATGCTAGCCGACATGGTCGGCATTCTCGGCTCCCTTGATATCGTATTTGGTGAGATTGACCGGTGAACCCGCAGCCAGAACCAGCCACGTTTGCGTTTGATGAGATCGCCGAGGCGGCGGTCGCTGCGGCGATCGCGCGTTACCCGCTGGGTAAGCAGGCGAGTGCGGTGATGTCGTTGCTGGACATCGTGCAACGGCAGATGGGCCGGCAGACCGGCTCCGCCTGGGTGCCGCGCGTGGCCATGGATGTGGTGGCGAAGCGGCTCGGCATGGCGCCGGTGCGCGTGTACGAAGTTGCAACGTTTTACCTGATGTACAACACCAAGCCGGTGGGCAAGTACCATCTGCAGGTGTGCACCACCACGCCGTGCTGGCTGCGCGGCTCCGATGAAATTGTCAGCGCTTGCAAGAAGGCAGCGGGCGTGCAGGATTTTGGCCATACCAGCGAGGACGGGTTGTTCACCATGACCGAGGTGGAATGCCTCGGCGCCTGCGTGAACGCGCCGATCCTGCAGATCAACGACGACTATTACGAGGATCTCGACGGCGCGAAGACCGAGGCGCTGCTCGAGGCATTGAAGGCCGGCGCGCCGTTGCCGCCGGCGGGTTCGGTGATCGGCCGCCATGCCTCGGCGCCGGTTTCCGACCAGACCACCTTGCTGCAAGACGGCCGCCCCGCGGAGTAAACCAGATGCTGAACGACGCAGACAGGATCTACCAAAATCTCTACGGCCTGCAGGACTGGACGCTGCCCGGCGCGAAGGCGCGTGGCGATTGGAGCGGCACCGCGGAGATTCTCGCGCGTGGGCGCGATGCCATTATCGAGGAGATGAAGACCTCCGGCATGCGCGGCCGCGGCGGTGCGGGCTTCCCCACGGGGATGAAATGGTCGTTCATGCCCAAGCAGAGCGACGGCCGTCCGTCCTACCTTGTGGTGAACGCCGATGAGAGCGAGCCCGGCACCTGCAAGGACCGCGACATCATCCGCAACGAGCCGCATAAGCTGATCGAGGGCTGCCTGATCGCCGCTTTCGCGATGGGCGCGCATACCGCCTTTATCTATATCCGCGGCGAATATTATAACGAGGCGGTGCGGCTGCAGGCGGCGGTGGACGAGGCACGCGCGGCCGGGCTGATCGGCCCGAACGCTTCAGGCTCGGGCTGGGATTTCGACATCGTCGTGCATCGCGGCGCCGGCGCGTATATTTGCGGCGAGGAATCGGCGCTGCTGGAGAGCCTGGAAGGCAAGAAGGGCATGCCGCGCATGAAGCCGCCTTTCCCCGCCGCCATGGGCCTGTATGGCTGCCCGACCACGGTGAACAATGTCGAGACCATTGCCGGCGTGCCGACCATCATGCGCCGCGGTGCGGCCTGGTTCTCGGCGCTGGGGCGGCCGAAAAATTCCGGCACCAAGCTGTTCTGCATCTCCGGCCATGTGAACCGGCCCTGTAATGTCGAGGAAGAACTCGGCATTTCGCTGAAAGAGCTGATCGAGAAACATGCCGGCGGTGTGCGCGGCGGTTGGGACAATCTGCAGGCGGTGATCCCGGGCGGCGCGTCGATGCCGATTTTGAATAAAGAGACCTGCGATACGATCCTGATGGATTTCGACTCGCTGCGCGATGTGCGCAGTGGCCTCGGCTCCGGCGCGATCATCGTCATGGACAAATCCGCCGACGTGGTGAAGGCGATCTGGCGGCTCGCGAAATTCTTCAAGCATGAGAGCTGCGGCCAGTGCACGCCGTGCCGCGAGGGCACCGGCTGGATGATGCGCATGATGGAGCGCATCGTGAACGGCCAGGCGCGGCTCGCGGATATCGACCTGATGGAACAGGTGACGAAACAGGTGGAGGGGCACACGATCTGCGCCTTTGGTGATGCCGCGGCCTGGCCGATCCAGGGCCTGCTGCGCGCCTTCCGGCCGCTGGTCGAGGCGCGCGCGATCGACGCGCCGGCACGGTCTATGGCGCAGGCGGCGGAGTAAAAGAATATGGCAAAAGTCATCGTCGACGGCATCGAGGTCGAGGTCGCGAACGGCTCGACCGTTCTGCAGGCGGCGGAAGCGGCGGGCAAGGAGATTCCGCGCTTCTGCTATCATGAGCGCCTGTCGATTGCCGGCAATTGCCGCATGTGCCTGGTGGAAGTCGAGAAAATGCCGAAGCCGGTGGCCTCCTGCGGGCAGCCTGTGGCGGACGGCATGGTGATCCACACCGACACCGAGAACGTGCGCAAGGCGCGCCGCGGGGTGATGGAGTTTCTGCTCATCAACCACCCGCTGGATTGCCCGATCTGCGACCAGGGCGGCGAGTGCGATTTGCAGGACGAGGCGGTGAGCTATGGCCGCGACACCTCGCGCTACGACGAGGGCAAGCGCGCCGTGGGCCAGCCCGATTGGGGCCCGCTGGTGAAAACCACAATGACGCGCTGCATCCATTGCACGCGCTGCATCCGCTTCACCACCGAGGTGGCCGGCGTGGCCGAGCTCGGCGCCACCGCGCGCGGCGAGAGCATGCAGGTGGGCACCTATATCGAGAAGGCGCTGAGTTCGGAACTTTCGGGCAATATCATCGATCTTTGCCCGGTCGGCGCGCTCACCTCGAAGCCCTACGCCTTCACCGCGCGGCCCTGGGAACTGCGCAAGACCGACAGCATCGACGTGCTGGACGCGGTGGGTGCGAATATCCGCGTCGATGCGCGCGGCGCCGAGGTGCTGCGCATCCTGCCGCGCATGAATGACGACGTGAACGAGGAATGGCTGGGCGATAAGTCCCGCTTCTCGGTCGACGGTTTGAAGCGCCGCCGTCTCGATAAGCCCTGGTTGCGCGAGAACGGCAGACTGCGCCCGGTGAGCTGGGAAGAGGCGTTCGCCGCCATCGCCGCGAAAATGAAGGGCACGGCGCCGGAGCGCATCGGCGCCATTGCCGGTGATCTCTGCGATGCCGAGAGCATGCTCGCGCTGAAAGAGTTTTTCACGGCTCTGGGCTCGAAGAATCTCGATTGCCGGCAGGATGGCGCGGTGTTCGACGCCTCGCAGCGGCCGTTCTATCTGTTCAACACTTCCATCGCCGGGATCGACGAGGCGGACGCGCTGCTGATCATCGGCAGCAACCCGCGCCACGAGGCGCCGGTGCTGAACGCGCGCATCCGCAAGCGCTGGCTGACCAGCGGGCTGAAGATTGCACTGATCGGCCAGGCTCATGAGCTGACCTATGGTTTCGAGCATCTCGGCACCGGGCCTGAGGCGATTGCAGAATTGCTGGATGGCACGCACGGCTTTGCCGAAGTGCTGAAGAGCGCGAAGAACCCGATGCTGATCCTCGGCGCCGGCGCGCTCAAGCGCGCCGATGGTGCGGCGATCCATGCCGCTGCCTGGAAGCTCGCGACCGAGTTCAACATGCTCAATGCCGACTGGCACGGTTTCAACGTGCTGCATCATGCGGCGGCACGGGTCGGCGCGCTGGATCTCGGCTTCCTGCCGGGTGCCGGCGGCAAGGCGACGCGCGACATGCTGGGCGGCGGGGTGGATGTGCTCTGGCTGCTCGGCGCGGATGAGCTGGACACCGCGGCGATCGGCGCGGACACGTTCGTGATCTATCAGGGCCATACCGGCGATGCCGGTGCGGCGCGCGCGGATCTGATTCTCCCCGGTGCAGCCTATACGGAAAAAGACGGCACTTATGTGAACACCGAGGGCCGGGTGCAGCGGGCGCCGCTCGCGGTTAAGCCGCCGGGCGATGCGCGCGAGGACTGGCGCATCATCCGCGCGATCAGCGCCTATCTCGGCCATGCGCTGCCCTACGACACGCTGGAGCAGCTGCGCGCGCATCTGGCGCAGGAATACAAAATGTTTGCCAATGTCGGCACGCTGCGCCGGCTGGCGGGCACGGATCTCGCGGCGCCGTCCGGCGATGCGGCGGCACTCGGTCGTGAGGCGTTCGTGAACGTGCTGGCGAATTACTACCAGACCGACCCGGTCAGCCGCGCCAGCCCGACCATGGCCGCTTGTGTAGCCGCGCATTATCCGGCGCTGGAGGCCGCGGAATGAACGCGTTCTTTTTTCATACCGAACTCGGCTTTGTGATTCTCACGCTGCTGAAGGCGCTGGCGGTGATCGTGCCGCTGCTGATGGGCGTGGCCTATCTCACCTATTTCGAGCGCAAGGTCATGGGCGCGATCCAGCTGCGCAAGGGCCCCAACGTGGTCGGCCCGTTCGGCCTGTGGCAGCCTTTCGCCGACGCGCTGAAGATGATGTTCAAGGAGACGATCTTCCCCGCCGGGGCGGACCGTGTGCTGTTCGCCTTGGCGCCGATACTCACCTTCGGCCTGGCGGTCACCGCCTGGGCGGTGATCCCGGTGGCCGATGGCTGGGCGGTCGCCAACATCAATGTCGGCGTGCTGTATTTGTTCGCGATCTCCTCGCTCGGCGTGTACGGCATCATCATCGCCGGCTGGGCCAGCAACTCCAAATACGCCTTCCTCGGCGCGCTGCGCAGTGCAGCACAGATGGTCTCGTACGAAGTCTCCATGGGCTTTGTCATCGTCACCGTGCTGCTCTGCGCCGGCAGCCAGAATTTGAACGACATCGTGCTGGCGCAGCGTCACATCTGGTACGCGATCCCGCTTTTCCCGATGTTCATCATCTTCTTCATCTCCGGCATCGCCGAGACCAACCGCGCGCCGTTCGACTTGGCCGAAGGCGAGACCGAGATCGTCGCCGGCTTCTTCGTTGAATACAGCGCCATGACCTTCGCGCTGTTCTTCCTCGGCGAATACGCGAACATGATCCTGATCAGCGCGATGACCACGCTGCTGTTCCTCGGCGGCTGGCTGTCGCCGCTGCCTTTCGTGCCGTTCACTCTGGTGCCGGGCGTGATCTGGTTCCTGCTGAAGATCCTGCTCTGCCTGTTCGTGTTCGTGTGGGTGCGCGCGACGCTGCCGCGCTACCGCTACGACCAGCTGATGGCGCTGGGTTGGAAAGTGTTCCTGCCGCTCTCGCTCGCCTGGCTGGTGATCACCGCCAGTTTTCTGGAAATTTTCGGGCTGCTGCCCCATGCTTGAGAGGTCAACACCATGATCCGGCTCGACCGTATGGCCCGCGGGCTCTTGCTCGGCGAGATCGTCGCCGGGCTTGGCCTCACGCTGAAATATTTTTTCAAGCCGAAGGCCACGATCAACTATCCGTTCGAGAAGAACCCGATCAGCCCGCGCTTCAAGGGTGAGCATGCGCTGCGCCGTTACCCCAACGGCGAGGAACGCTGCATCGCCTGCAAGCTGTGCGAGGCGGTGTGCCCGGCGCAGGCGATCACCATCGAGGCCGAACCGCGCGAGGACGGTTCCCGCCGCACCACGCGCTACGACATCGACATGGTGAAATGCATCTATTGCGGTCTGTGCGAGGAAGCCTGCCCGGTGGATGCGATCGTCGAGGGGCCGAATTTCGAGTTCGCCACCGAGACGCGCGAAGAGCTGCTCTACGACAAGGCCAAGCTGCTGGCCAATGGCGACCGGTGGGAGCCGGAGCTGGCGAAGCGGCTCGAACTCGACGCGCCGTACCGGTGAGAGCAGAGCCATGATCGCAAACCTCGTTTTCTATATCGTCTCCTTCATCCTGCTGGCTTCGGCGGTGATGGTGGTGAGCAGCCGCAACCCCGTGCATTCGGTGCTGTTCCTGATCCTCGCCTTCATCAACGCGGCGATCCTGTTTCTGATGAGCGGCGCCGAGTTTTTGGCGATGATCCTGGTCATCGTTTATGTCGGCGCCGTCGCGGTGCTGTTCATGTTCGTCGTCATGATGCTGGACGTGAATTTTGCCAGGCTGCGGGAAGGGCTTCAGCGTTACGCGCCGGTTGGCGCGATCGTCGCCGCGGTGTTGTTCGTGGAGCTGGCGCTGGTGGTCTCGGGCTGGAGCATTGCGCCGGGCGCTGCGGCGGCCCGCATGTTCCCCACGCCGGTGGGGGTGACCAACACCCAGGCGCTGGGCGAGCTGCTCTACACCAAGTATCTGGTCCTGTTCCAACTCTCCGGCGTGATCCTGCTGGTGGCGATGATCGGCGCGATCGTGCTGACGCATCGTGAGCGCCGCCGCGCCAAGACCCAGAATCTCGACCGCCAGCACGCGAGGCAGCCGGCCGATACGCTGGTGATGGTGTCCACCAAGCTCGGCGCCGGCGCCGAAATGCCGCGCCATGAAGAGGATGCGCTGTGATGACCGTGCCGCTTTCGCATTACCTGGTGGTCGCCGGGCTGCTGCTCGTGATCGGCATCTTCGGGATCTTCATGAACCGCAAGAACATCATCATCATCATGATGTCGATCGAGCTGATCCTGCTCGCCGCGAACCTGAATTTCGTCGCCTTCTCGGGCGCGCTGCACGACATGGTCGGCCAGGTTTTCACCATGTTCGTGCTCACCGTCGCCGCCGCCGAGGCGGCCATCGGTCTCGCCATCCTGGTCATCTATTTCCGTAATCGCGGCTCGATCGAGGTCGAGGACGTGACGCTGATGAAGGGTTGATATGTTCACGCTGATCGCAGTCCTGGCGCCCCTTTTCGGTTCCGTGCTGGCGGGCGTCGGCCGCCCATTCCTTGGCAAGCATCTGGCCATCGGCGCCAGCATTCTCGGCATGATCGTCTCGGCGATCGCCGGTGTTGCCGCGCTGCTCACCGTCTACCATGCCGGCGGGGCCACAGCGCCGCTGCATGTCGCGGCTTGGATCGCGGTTGGCGGCTTCAATCCGGACTGGACGCTGCGCCAGGACATGCTGACCATGGTGATGGTGGCGATGGTCAGCGTCGTCTCGATGCTGATCCATGTCTACAGCGCCGGCTACATGGCGCATGACCGCACGCCGCCGCGCTTCTTCGCCTATATGTCGCTGTTCACCTTCGCGATGCTGATGCTGGTGACCGCAAACAACCTGCTGCAGCTGTTCTTCGGCTGGGAGGGTGTGGGCCTCGTCTCCTATCTGCTGATCAACTACTGGTACGACAAGCCGGCGGCGAATGCCGCGGCGATCAAGGCGTTCATCGTCAACCGCGTCGGCGACCTCGCCTTCGCGGTCGGCATCGCGCTCACCTATTTCGCCTTCGGCACGGTCTCGTTCGACGGGATTTTCAGCGCGCTCGCCGCCCATACGGGGCAGCATTACACCCTGTTCGGCACCTCCTTCCCGGTGCTGGAGGTGATCGCGGTGCTGCTGTTCATCGGCGCGATGGGCAAATCCGCGCAGATCGTCCTGCACACCTGGCTGGCCGATGCGATGGAAGGCCCGACGCCGATCTCCGCGCTGATCCATGCCGCCACCATGGTCGCGGCGGGCGTGTTCATGATCGTGCGCATGTCGCCGCTGATCGACGACGCGCCGGGCGCCATGCAGTTCATCACCGTGATCGGTGGCACCACGGCTTTGTTCGCCGGTACGGTCGGCTGCGTGCAGAACGACATCAAGCGCGTCATCGCCTATTCCACCTGCTCGCAGCTTGGCTACATGTTCATCGCCGCCGGGCTCGGCGCCTATCCGGTGGCGATGTTCCACCTCATCAACCACGCCTTCTTCAAGGCGCTGCTGTTCCTATCGGCGGGCTCGGTGATCCATGCGATGTCCGACGAGCAGGACATCAGGCTGATGGGCGGGATCGCGCGCAAGCTGCCGATCACCTGGGCGATGATGCTGATCGGCTCGCTCGCACTCTCCGGCATTCCGCCGTTCTCCGGCTATTATTCCAAGGATGCGATCCTCGCCGCCGCCTTTGCCGCGCATACGCCGGTGGGGATGTATGGCTGGGCCTGCGGCGTGTTCACCGCCGGGCTCACCGCCTTCTATTCCGCGCGGCTGTTCCTGCTCACCTTCCATGGCAGCTCGCGGGCGCCCAAGCATGTGCAGGAGCATGTGCATGAGAGCCCGTGGGTGATGCTGTTGCCGTTGCTGCTGCTCGCCCTTGGCGCGCTGGGCAGTGGTTTCCTGCTCCGCAATTTCTTCATCGGCAGCGATTTCAGCGCCTTCTGGGGGGGGAGCATCGTGCCGGCGGGCGGGATCATGCAGGCGATCGACCAGATCCCCTCCTGGGCGGCGCTGGCACCGCTGGTGATGGCGCTGATCGGCTTCGCCGTCGCGGCGATCATGTACATCTTCGTGCCGGCGCTGCCGGCCCGGCTCTCGCAGGCCTTCAAGCCGGTTTATCTGTTCCTGCTGAACAAATGGTATTTCGACGAGATCTACGATGCGTTGCTGGTGCGCCCGTCGCTGAAACTCGCGAAATTCGCCTGGCGCTTCGGCGACGAGCAGGTGATCGACGGCGTGCCCACCGGACTTGCCACGCTCACCTCGGACGCCTCGACGCAGACGGTGAAACTGCAGACCGGCTCCATCGCGCTCTACGCCTTCATCATGCTGATCGGCCTGCTCGGCTTCCTCAGCCTCTTCCTGTGGGTCCGCTAACATGAACCAGGCAGGCTTCCCCATTCTCTCGCTCATCACCTTCCTGCCGCTGCTCGGCGTGCTCTACCTCGCCACCTTGCGCGGGGACGAGGCGGCGGTGGCGCGCAACGCGCGTTATGCCGCGTTGTGGACCAGCCTCGTGGTGCTGGCGCTTGGGCTCTATCTCTGGAGCGCGTTCAACCCCGCTTCGGCCGGGTTCCAGTTTGTGGAAACCGTGCCCTGGCTCTCCGGGCTCGACGTGCAGTACCGCATGGGCGTGGACGGCATCAGCCTGTTCCTGATCCTGCTCACCCTGTTCATCACGCCGATCGCGATCCTCTCCGCCTGGTCGATCAAAACCCGCGTGCGCGAGTTCATGATCGCCTTCCTGCTGCTGGAGACCATGACGCTCGGCATGTTCGCCGCCCTCGATTTCGTGGTGTTCTATATCTTCTTCGAGGCGGTGCTGCTGCCGATGTACCTGATCATCGGCGTCTGGGGCGGTGAGAAGCGGATTTTCGCGGCGGTGAAGTTCTTCCTCTTCACGCTCGCCGGCTCGCTGTTCATGCTGCTGGCGCTGGTCTGGATGTGGCGCAATGCCGGCACGACCGACATCGTGACTCTGCTGCACACGCCGATCCCGCCGCGTATCCAGATGTGGCTGTTCATCGCCTTCCTCGCCTCGTTCGGCGTCAAGGCGGCGGTCTGGCCGCTGCATACCTGGCTGCCGGACGCTTACGGCGAGGCGCCTTTGCCCGGCACCATCATGCTCTCGGCCGTGCTGTCGAAAATGGGCGCCTACGGTTTCCTGCGCTTTGCCGTGCCGATGCTGCCCCAGGCCTCCGCCGCCGCCGAGCCGCTGATGTTCACGCTCGGCGTGGTCGCGGTGATCTACGTCTCCTACGTGGCGCTGGCGCAGACCGACATGAAGCGCATGATCGCCTATTCCTCGGTCGCGCATATGGGCGTGATCGTCATCGGCATCTTCACCTTCACGGTGGAAGGTGTGGAGGGCGCGCTGTTCCAGATGCTCAGCCACGGCATCGTCATCGCCGGGCTGTTCGTCTGCACCGGTGTGCTGCTTGCCCGCGGCGAGACGATGCAGCTCTCCCGGCTCGGCGGCCTCGCGGTGCGCATGCCGGTCTATGCTTCGGCGCTGATGCTGTTCTCGCTGGCGAATATGGGACTGCCCGGTACCTCCGGCTTCATCGGTGAAATCCTCGTCATCGTCGGCGCGCTGAAAGTGAATTTCTGGGTGTCGCTGCTGGGCGGTGCGGGTATGGTTCTGGGGGCGGCCTACATGCTGGTGCTGCTGCGCGCCGTGCTGTTCGACAAATTCACCCGGCCGGAGCTGGCGAACATGAAGGACCTGACCGCCGGCGAATACGCCATGCTGCTGCCGCTCGCGGCACTGGTGCTGTGGCTTGGCATCTATCCCTCCAGCTTCACGCATATTTTCGACGCGCCGGTCGCCGCCATGGTGCAGGCGCATGTCGCGGCCCTCGCACCGCACACGGCCATTGCCATGGTGAGCAAATGATCTCCTTCTCCCCCCTCATCCCCGGCCTGCTGATCGGCATTGGCGGCATGGCGCTGCTGATGTTCGGCGTGCTCTCCAAGCGCAACCGGACCTGCTCCTGCACCGCCATCGCGGTCATTTTGCTTGCCCTGGCGGCGGGCTTCACCCTGGCAGCGCCGGACAGCACGCTGTTCGGCGGGCTGCTGAAGACCAACACCTTCACCCGCTATGCCGACGTGCTGGCGATGCTGGGTGCGGCCGCGGCGCTGATCCTCTCGGTCGACTATAACCGCCGCGAATCCATCGCCCGCTTCGAGTTCCCGATCCTGGTGATTTTCTCCGTGCTCGGCATGATCGTGATGATCTCCGCCGCCGATCTCATGGCGCTCTATGTCGGCTTCGAGCTGCAATCGCTGGCGCTGTATATCTGTGCTGCGATGGCGCGGGATTCGCTGCGCTCCACCGAGGCGGGGCTGAAATATTTCGTCCTCGGCGCGCTGGCCTCCGGCCTGCTGATCTATGGCATCTCGCTGGTCTACGGCTTTGCCGGCACCACCAATTTCACCTCGCTCGCCGGTATTCTGGCCAACGGTGCGGGCTACGGCACGGTGATCGGCATCGTCTTCGTGCTGGTCGGGCTGGCGTTCAAGATCTCCGCCGCGCCGTTCCATATGTGGACGCCGGACGTGTATGAGGGCTCGCCGAGCCCGGTCACCGCGCTGTTCGGCACCGCGCCGAAAATCGCCACCATGGCGCTGCTGCTGGCGGTGATGATCGGGCCGTTCGGCCATCTGCTGCACCAGTGGCAGATGCTGGTCGAGATCCTCAGCATCCTCTCCATGGCGCTCGGCGCGCTGGCCGCGATCGGCCAGACCAACATCAAGCGCCTGCTCGCCTATTCCTCGATCGGCCATATGGGCTACGCGCTGATGGGCCTTGCCGCCGGCACCGAGGCGGGCATCCAGGCCACCTTGGTCTATATGGCGATCTATGTCGTCATGTCCTTCGGCAGCTTTGCCTGCATCATCGCCATGCGCCGCCGCGGCCAGGCGGTGGAGACCATCGCCGATCTCGCCGGCCTGTCCTCGGAAGCCCCGGGCTTTGCCCTGGCGCTGGCGATCTTCATGTGGGCGATGGCCGGCATCCCGCCGCTCTCCGGTTTCTTCGGCAAGCTCTACGTGTTCTCCGCCGCGGTGAATGCCGGGCTGGACACGCTGGCCGTGGTCGGTGTGGTCACCAGCGTGATCGGCGCGTTCTACTATCTGCGCGTGATCAAGGTGATGTATTTCGATGCCGGGCGGCCGGAATTCGACCCGATGGCCGGCGGCGTGCGCTTCATCATGACCATCGGCGCCATCGCCACCTGCCTGTTCGTGTTCATCCCCGGCCCGCTGATCAGCGCCGCCAATGCCGCAGCCCGGGCGTTGATGGGTTGATCGCCTGGCGGCTCGAACGTTTCGACGAACTCGGCTCGACCTCGGATGAATGCATCGCCCGCGCCAAAGCGGGGGCGGAGGCGGGGTTGGCGATCCAGGCGCGGCGGCAGAGCTCCGGCCGCGGCAGCCGCGGCCGGGCCTGGAGCGCGCCCGAGGGGAATTTAAGTTTTTCGGTCCTGCTGCGCCCGGACCGGCCGGTTGTGCAGGCCGGGTGGTTCGCGCTGCTGGCCGGGATTGCGGTCGCCGAGGCGCTGGCGCCGCATAGCGACGTGGAGCCGCTGCTGAAATGGCCGAACGACGTGCTGCTGGATGGTGCCAAGCTCGCCGGCATTCTCATCGACGCCGCCCCGGCGGGCGCGCGGCTGGACTGGCTGGTGATCGGCATCGGCGTCAATCTCGCGGCCGCGCCGGAGGTTCCCGGCCGGGCCACGACCTCGCTTGCGGCCCATGGCGGTAGCCTGACCGCGGATGACGCCGCCGATGCGATTTTGGAGAAAATCGCCGTTTGGCATGACGCGCCGGGGGCGAAAATCCGGGAGGAATGGCTGGCGCGGGCGCACAAGCTGGGCACGAAGCTCACCGTGCGCGGCGCGCAAGGCGAAAAGCATGGCAGTTTTGCCGGACTGTCAGAGACGGGCGAATTGCTGTTGCGGACCAAAAATCGTATCGAACCCGTCAGCACGGGCGACATTTTGCTCGGGCAGGCCTGAAGGAAGCGGGAGCCCATGCTACTGGTCATCGATGCCGGCAATACGAACATCGTCTTTGCGGTGCATGACGGTGCGGAATGGCGCGGCACCTGGCGGCTGGCGACCTCGGCGCAGCGCACCTCGGACGAATACGGGGTGTGGCTGGAGGCGCTGCTGACCCGCGCCGGCATCCGCCCCGCCGAGATCTCGCGCGCCGTGATCGGCACCGTGGTGCCCGCGGCTTTGTACCATCTGCGCCGGCTCTGCCGCGAATGGTTCGACGCCGAGCCGCTGGTCGCCCAGGCCTCGCTGGATTGGGGGTTCGCGATCAAGGTGGACAACCCGGACGAGGTCGGCGCCGACCGGATGCTCAACGCGCTGGCGGCGCATCACCATCATGGCGGGCCGCTGGTGGTGGTGGATTTCGGCACCGCCACCACCTTCGATGTGGTGGACGGCGCCGGCGCCTATCTCGGCGGTGTCATCTCGCCCGGCATCAACCTGTCCATCGAGGCGCTGCACCGCGCCGCGGCGCGGCTGCCGCGCATCGGCATCGGCCGGCCGCAATCGGTGATCGGCCGCTCCACCATCCCGGCCATGCGGTCGGGCATTTATTGGGGCTATATCGGGCTGATCGAGGGGCTGCTCGCGCGCATCGAGGGCGAGTACGGCGCGCCGCTGAAGACCATCGCCACTGGCGGTCTCGCCCCGCTTTTCGCCGAGGGCACGAGCAAATTCACCGCCATCGACCCCGACCTTACCTTGGACGGGCTGCGCCTGCTCTCGCTGCGCAACAGCCCGCCGCCTTTGCCGCGCGACCGCGCGCGGTTTATCGAGAGTGACTAGAGCGTGATGAGTTCGGGACAGGTTATGTTGATATGGAGCAGGGAAGGGGAGCGCTTCTTTTTTGGAAAAAAGAAGCAAAAAACTTTTGTTCATCTAGGCCGTGCGTGTTTCAACGCCACAGTCCCAGTTAAGCAAAAATTTTTGCGCCGCTTTTTTCAAAATGCGGCTTCTTTCTCCTTCCCGCCCAAGCCCGTTGGGCTCTAAACAGTTTTTTTCCAGGAGCGTTTTATCTGATGGCAAAATCCACCGGCAAATCCTCGGGCCCTGTCCGGGGCGATGCCCAGGGCGGGTTCATTTTCATTCCCCTCGGCGGCACCGGGGAGATCGGCATGAATTTCAACCTCTATGGCTGCGACGGGGCCTGGCTCGCGGTCGATTGCGGCATGGGCTTTTCCGGCCCTGATTCGCCCGAGGCGGAGATCCTGCTGCCCGACCCGGCCTTCATCGCCGGGCAGCGCGACGCGCTGCGCGGCCTGGTCATCACCCATGCGCATGAGGACCATATCGGCGGCGTGGCGCGGCTCTGGCCGCAATTGCGCTGCCCGATCTACGCCACGCCCTTCGCCGCCGCGGTGATCCGCCGCAAGCTGGCCGAGGCCGGGCTCGGCCGCGAGGTGAAAATCCACCCGATTAAGCCGGGCGGATCGTTCGAGCTGAAACCGTTCAGCCTGCGCTTCATCCCGATGACGCATTCCACCCCGGAGCCGCAGGCGCTGGCCGTCACCACCTCCTACGGCACGGTGCTGCATACCGGCGACTGGAAGGCCGACCCCAACCCGGTGATCGGCCACACCATGGACGAGGCGGCGTTGCGCGAGCTTGGCGATGCCGGCGTGCTGGCGCTGATTTCGGATTCCACCAATGCGATGAATGAGGGCCATTCCGGCTCCGAAGCGGAGGTGGCGAAGAGCCTGAAGGCGCTGATCGGCGACCTGCCGGGCCGCATCGCCGTCACCTGCTTTGCCAGCAACATCGCCCGTGTCGCCAGCGTGATCGAGGCCGGCAAGGCGGCCGGGCGGCATGTCGCGCTGGTCGGCCGCAGCCTTGGCAATTACGTCGCCGCCGCGCAGGAGGCCGGCTACATGCAGGACGTGCCGGATTTCGTGCCGGAGGAGGAGATCGGCGGCATCCCCGACGATAATCTGCTCCTGGTCGTCACCGGCAGCCAGGGCGAGCCGCGCTCGGCCTTGGCGCGCATCGCCGCCGACACGCATCGCTACGCGGTGCTGGGGGAGGGGGACAGCGCGGTTTTCTCCTCGCGCATGATCCCGGGCAATGAACGCGCCATCACCGCGGTGCAGGACGCCTTGGTGCGCCGCGGCGTGGATGTGATCACCGATGACGACCAGTTCACCCATGTGTCCGGCCATCCGGCGCGCGACGAGCTGAAAAAGCTCTACCGCCTGGTGCGGCCGAAATACATCGTGCCGACGCATGGCGAATGGCGGCATCTCTCCGCCCAGGCGGAGCTGGCCGAGGCCGAGGGCATTCCCGCCTTGCGGCTGGAGAATGGCGATGTGCTGCAATTCGCCCCCGGCGCGCCGGAGATCGTCGATTCCGTGCCCACCGGCCGGCTCGCCGTCGATGGCGACCGGATCGTGCCGCTGAAGGGAGGCGTGCTCGGCGCGCGCCGGCGCATGCTGTTCAACGGCGTGGTGGTCGGCAGCTTTGCGGCCGACAGCACCGGCCAGCCGCTCGGCACTGTGCGTGTTTCCGCACCCGGCCTGCTGGACGACGCCGATGGCCGCTTCCGCCTGGAGGTCGAGAAGGAGTTTCTGGAGCTGCTGCTCGACCTGCCGCGCAAACTGCGCACGGATGAGCCCGCCTTTATCGACGCCGCACGGGCCGGCCTGCGCAAGATCATGGGCAAGCATTTCGGCAAGCGGCCGATTGTGGAAGTGCACATGCTGCAAATGGGCTGAAAATCTGAACGCTTAAAAATCGGTCAATTTTTGGTTTATAATTCGTCAAAAAATTCAATGTTTCAGCATGAATTGCAAGGCGGCCTAAAAAATACTCTTTTTTGGGGCGATTTTTCTGGACGAGGCGGCATATCGCAGTGCAATATGTCGTCAGGGATGAGGTTGGTTCTTCATCCCACCGTGTGACTGGCGTTTCCTCCCTGAACTTGGCCCGCTAGCTCTTTGAGGCTGGCGGGCTTCTTTCTTTTTGACCATGCAATGAATCGGGATGCAGGCGCCACGCGAAATCACCGATCTGACCATCTGCCGCGCGCTCTTCGCCGCCTGGGTGTTCTGCTATCACGTGGACCTCTATCTTGGCCTGTCCGCCCTGCTTGGCCCGGCTGCCGGCTGGCTGGGGCACGGCTATCTCGGCGTTGACGGGTTTTGTCTGCTCTCCGGGCTGATCCTGGCGCGCACGCATCCGGAATTCGTGCCCCGCGCGCCGGGGCGGTTCGCGCCCAAGGCCTGGCGGTTCCTGGGCAAGCGTCTGGCGCGGATTTATCCGCTCCATGTCGCCACGCTGGCCTTGCTGGCGGTGCTGGTCGCATCGGCCGAGGCGCGTGGCCTGGCGCCGCGCGATGCAGGGCGGTTCGGCTTGCTGCCTTTGGCCGAAAACCTGCTGCTGATCCATGGCTGGGGGGTGGCCAGCGCCGGAAGCTGGAATTACCCCTCCTGGTCGATCAGCGCCGAATGTGCGGGCTATTTGCTGTTTCCGCTGCTGTAGCGGGTGCTGTTGCGGTGCGAGGCGGTGGTCTCGGGGCAGTTCGTCTTCCTCGGCTTTATGCTGCTCGGTCTGCTCGCCGCCTGGCACCAGCAGACATACAATCTCGGCTACGCCCAAGGCCTGCTGCGTTTCGTGCGGGAATTTCTGATCGGCCTGTGCAGCGCGCGGCTGGTGCCGGTTTGTGCCGATATCGCGCCGGCCCGTGCCATGGCGCTGGCCGGCGCGGCGCTGGTGGCGGTGGGGGCGGGGGCAAAACAAGATTTTTTCGCCGTGCTCGGGCTGTGGCTGTTGCTATTTGCCTGCGCCCTGCGGGCCGATGCCGGCTGGCCGCCGCTGCTCGGCCGCAACGCCGTGCTGCTGGCCTTCGGGCGGTTATCCTATGCGTTCTACATGAGCTTCGCGCTGGCGGAGCTGCTGCTGGTGCAGGGTTTCCGGCATCTAGGCTGGGTTCCGGCGGCGCATGGCGCGCTGTTCGCCGGGGGGATGCTCGCCGGGACCCTGGCGCTGGCTTTGGCGCTGCATGTGGTGGTGGAAGCCCCGGCCCGGCGCCGCGCGGACCGTTTGTTGGCGGTGCAGTAGGGGGAAGTAAGAAAGCAAGTGGCCGCTTTTTATAAAAAGCGGCGCAAAAATTTTGTTAAACGGGGCCGGAGCGGTGAAACCAGCACGGCCCAGTTTAAAAAAATTTTTTGTTTCTTTTTTTCAAAAAAGAAGCCTTCCTCTTCACTTCGCCGCGCCCCCGTTTGCCTTGTGCGCAAACCGCTCTAAACAGCCTCAGCCCCTCAAGCCGAAGGTTATCCATGCGTCTCTCCCAAAGTCTGATCCCGACCCTCAAGGAAACTCCCGCGGAGGCGCAGATTGCCTCGCACCGGCTGATGCTGCGCGCGGGCCTGGTGCGGCAGATGGCGTCGGGCATCTATGCCTGGCTGCCGGCGGGTCACCGCGTGCTGACCAAGATCGCCAACATCGTGCGCGAGGAGCAGGACGCGGCCGGCGTGCAGGAGATGCTGATGCCGACGATCCAGAGCGCGGATCTTTGGCGCGAGAGCGGCCGCTACGACGCCTACGGCAAGGAGATGCTGCGCATCACCGACCGGCATGAGCGCGAGCTGCTGTTCGGCCCGACCAATGAGGAAATGATCACCGCGATCATGCGCGATTCCGTGAAGAGCTATCGCGAGCTGCCGCAGATTCTCTATCATATCCAATGGAAATTCCGCGATGAGGTGCGCCCGCGCTTCGGTGTGCTGCGCGGCCGTGAGTTCCTGATGAAGGACGGCTACAGCTTCGACCTCGACCGCGAGGGCGCGGTGGTCGCCTACAAGAAGATGATGCTGGCCTATATGCGCACCTTCCAGCGCATCGGCATCACCGCGATCCCGATGCGCGCCGATACCGGGCAGATCGGCGGCGACCTGTCCCACGAATTCCACGTGCTGGCGCCGACCGGCGAGAGCGGTGTGTTCTACGACGCCGCCTTCGAGGCCGGCGACGCCATGGCGGCCGGCGATATCGAGGCGTTCTACGAGCAGATGACCACCATCTACGCCGCCACCGACGAGAAACACGATGCCGAGGCCTGGGCGAAAATCCCCGAAGAGCGCAAGCGCGAGGGCAGGGGCATCGAGGTCGGGCAGATTTTCTATTTCGGTAAAAAATATTCCGAGAGCATGAACTTTGGCGTCGTCGGCCCTGACGGGACCAAGATATTCCCGGAGATGGGCAGCTACGGCATCGGCGTGTCGCGCCTGGTCGGCGCCATCATCGAGGCGCGGCATGACGAGGCGGGCATCATCTGGCCGGATGCGGTGGCGCCGTTCCGCGCGGCGATTCTGAACCTGCGCCAGGGCGATGCGGCGACGGATAAAATCTGCGAGGAGCTGCACGCCAAGCTCGGCGCGGACAGCCTGTACGACGACCGCGAGGAGCGGGCCGGGGCCAAATTCGCCGAGGCCGATCTGATGGGCCATCCCTGGCAGATCATCGTCGGCCCGCGCGGTGCGGCCAACGGCCAGGTGGAGCTGAAGCGCCGCGCCACTGCTGAGCGGTTCGAACTCCCGGTGGCGGACGCTTTGGCGAAAGTGCTGGGCTGATGTTCAACGCCTTCGAGCGGAAGGTCGCGGCCCGTTACCTGCGCGCGCGCCGTGGCGAGCGGTTCGTCTCGGTCATCGCCATCTTCTCGCTGGTGGGCATCGCGCTTGGTGTTGCCACGCTGATCATCGTGATGTCGGTGATGAACGGGTTCCGCCAGGAGCTGCTGGCGCAGATCCTCGGCCTTAACGGCGATGTCGGCGTGTACGGCGCCGGCGTGCCGCTGACGAATTACGATGATATCGCCGCGCGCATCAAACAGATCCACGGCGTCACCGCCGCTTTCCCGATCGTGCAGGACGAGGTGCTGATGTCCGGCCCGCGCGGCGGCGCCACCGGCGGCATCGCCCGCGGCATCACCCAGGAGGGGCTGCAGGCGCTGCCCACCGTCGCCGACCATGTCATCGCCGGCAGCCTCTCCGCATTGCAGGGCGACGGCACCATCGCCATCGGCGGCGGTCTCGCCAACCAGTTCGGCCTGAATGTCGGCTCGAATATTTCGCTGATCCTGCCGCAGGGCAAGGCGACCATCATCGGCACCATCCCCAGCATGCAGAGTTTCAGGGTGGTCGCGATCTTCCGGACCGGCATGCAGCAATACGATTCAAGCTTCGTGTTCCTGCCGCTCGGCGCCGCGCAGACGCTGTTCCAGCAGCCGGGTGCCGCAACGCAGATCCAGGTGTTCGTCAAAGACCCGGATCATGACGCGCAGGTGAAGCAGGACATCGTCAACGCGCTGCCGAACACGCCGGTCAACATCCAGGACTGGCGCCAGAACAACGACAGCTTCCTCGCCGCCGTCACGGTCGAGGGCAATGTGATGTTCCTGATCCTGACGCTGATCATCCTCGTCGCCGCGTTCAACGTGATCTCCTCGCTGATCATGATGGTGAAGGACAAGGCGCGCGACATCGCGATTCTGCGCACCATGGGGGCCAGCTCCGGGGCGATATTGCGCATCTTTTTGATGTGCGGCGCCTCGGTGGGGATTCTCGGCACGCTGATCGGCTTTGGCCTCGGCGTGGTGTTCTGCGCCTATATCGAGCAGATCCGCGAGTTCGTGCAGCGCCTCACCGGTACGCCGCTATTCGACCCGACCGTGTATTATCTCGAATCCCTGCCGGCCAAGCTCGACTGGCACCAGGTGACGGAGGTGCTGATCATGTCCTTCGCGCTCTCCATCCTTGCCACCATCTATCCGAGCTGGCGCGCCGCCCGCATCGACCCGATCGAGGCCCTCCGCCGTGAATGATATTTTGGTCCTGAAAGATATTCGCCGCACGTATAAAACCGAGAGCGAGGCGCTCACGGTGCTGGATGGCGCTGCGCTGTCGCTGCGCCGGGGCGAGATCGTCGCTTTGGTGGCGCCGTCGGGCTCGGGCAAGTCCACGCTGCTGCATCTGGCCGGGCTGTTGGAAAAACCCGATGGCGGCGCGGTGATCATCAACGGCACGGATGCCGGCACGCTCAGCGATGCGGCACGGACGAAAATCCGCCTGAACACGATCGGCATCGTCTACCAGTTCCATCATCTGCTGCCGGAATTCACCGCACTCGAGAATGTGACTCTGCCGCAGATGATCGCCGGCAAAAGCCGCGACGCGGCGGAGCGCCGCTCCCATGAACTGCTGGGCAAGCTGGGGCTCGGCGCTCGCGCGAACCATCTGCCGGGCAAACTCTCCGGCGGCGAACAGCAGCGCGTCGCCATCGCCCGGGCGCTCGCCAACAACCCGTCAGTTCTGCTGGCGGACGAGCCGACCGGGAATCTCGACGTGCACACCGCCGACATCGTGTTCGACGAGCTGCTGCGCATCGTGCGCTCGGAAAATGTCGCGGCGCTGATCGCCACGCATAACCCGGATCTGGCGCGGCGCATGGACCGCCAGCTCAGCTTGCGCGAGGGTAGGCTGGTTTAGGGGAAGGGGAAGCAGGGAAGCAGCCGCTTTTTTGAAAAAAAAGCGGCGAAAAAAACTTTTGCTAAACTGGGGCTGTGGCAGCGAAACCTGCACGGCACAGATGGATAAAAATTTTTTGCTTCTCTTCGCTTCAATTTAGGCCGTGCTGGTAGCAACGCCACAGGCTCAAACGAGCAAAAGTTTTTGCGCCGTTTTTTTCAAAAAGCGGCTGCTTTTTCCTTACCTACCGTTCGACGTCGCGCGCCGCCACGTCATAGCCGAGGCTGCGCAGCGCGGTTGCGGCGCCGGGATGGAAGGTGAGTCCGGTATCGGTGAGCAGCTGCATCTGCGGCGCGGCGGCGGCGGCGGGCACGGCGGCGGCCAGCGCCTGGCGGTGGCGCAAGGCGGCGAGGGTGATTTTCGACGCCACATCGTCAGGCAGGCTTGCCGCGCCGATCGCCACATTCCCCGTGCCGATGCTGGCCACGGGCAGCGTCTGGCCAGGAAACAGCCCGGCCGGCAGCACCATGCCGCGCATGCCGGGAATGGCATGCGTCACGCGGGCGATCTCCGCCGGGTTCAGCCCGATCAGCGCCAGCTGCTGGATGGCGGCGGCGGCGGCGATCTGCGCCAGCGGCGGCGCGCCGATGAAGGCGCAGGCATCGAGTTTACCCGCCGTCATCTGCTGCATGTCGCTATGGAACGTGCCGGTGGTGGTGAACTGGCCGGAAAGGCCGAGGCTGGCGAAGATCGACGGCACCGCCGCCGTGCCGGTATCGCCATCGGCGCCGAGGCCGATCCGCTTGCCGGCCAGCTGCGCCAGCGTGGTGATGCCGGTGGCGCGCGGTGAGACGATCTGCAGGATCGAGGGAAAGATCGGGAACAGGACACGGAAGGCGTCGAATTTCACGCCCGCGGTCCACAGCCCGCGCCCCTGCCGCGCCTCGCAGCCGACCGCGACGGTGGTCATGCCGAGCTGTGCGGCGTTGCGCTCGATCAGCAGGATGTTGGTCACCGCGCCGCCGGAGGCGTGGAAGGCGATGTCCAGCCCGGCATTCTGGGCGATCCGCCCCCAGGCGGCGCCGTACCGGGCATAGGGATTGCCGGGGCGGCCGGTGGCCATGATCAGTGGCATCAGCGGCGCCTGGGTCGCCCGGGCGGCACCGGCGGGCAGCGTCATCGCCAGGCCGAGCAGGCCGCGTCGCGATAAACTCATCCGAATCTCTCCAAAGGGGTCAGGCCAGGTGGCGGCAGCGCTCGAGCGCTGCGATCAGTGCCGTGCGCACGCCGAGTTCCAGCGCCGAATGCCCGGCATCCGGCACCAAGGTGAGCCGCGCCGTCGGCCAGGCGGCGGCAAGTTCGAAGGCCGTTTGCGCCGGGCAGATCATGTCGTAGCGCCCTTGCACGATCTCCGCCGGAATGTTGCGCAGCTTTTGCATATGCGCCAGCAGCCCGCCTTCCGGCAGGAACAGGTCATGCGCGAAATAATGCGCCTCGATCCGCGCCAGGCCGATTGCCGAGCGGTCCTGGGCAAAGGCGGCAACCGCCTCCAAGCTCGGCAGCAAGGTGGAGCAGGAGCCTTCGTACAGGCTCCAGGCGCGCGCGGCGGGCTCGTGCACCTGCCGGTCCGGGTCGGTGAGGCGGCGCAGGTAGTTGCCCAGCAGGTCGCCGCGCTCGGCCTCGGGCAGGAACTGCGCGAAGGCGGCATGCGCGTCGGGAAAGACCCGCGCCAGGCCGTGCATGAACCACTCCACCTCGGCGTCGCGGCCGAGAAAGATGCCGCGCAGAACGGCGCCGGTCACCGCCTCGGGATGCGCCTGCGCATAGGCCAGAGCCAGTGTCGAACCCCAGGAGCCGCCGAACAGCAGCCAGCGCTCCAGGCCGAGAAACTGCCGCAGCGTCTCGATATCCGCGACCAGATGCGGGGTGGTGTTGGCGGTGAGGCCGCCGAGCGGTTTGGAGCGCCCGGCGCCGCGCTGGTCGAAAATGATCACGCGCCAGATCGCCGGGTCGAAGAAACGGCGATGCACCGTGCCAGCCCCGGCACCCGGCCCGCCATGCAGGAACAGCACCGGCTTGCCGCGCGGGTTGCCGACCTGCTCCCAGTACATCACATGGCCGTCGGAGAGCGGCAGATAACCGGTCTCAAAAGGGCCAATCTCGGGGAACAGATCGCCGCGCGGCATGGTTGGTTAGAGCCTGATGGGTTTAAGAGGGAAGAAAAGGAAAGTAGCCGCTTTTTGAAAAAAGCGGCGCAAAAACTTTTGCTCCTTTGAGCCGGTGGCAGCGACACCAGCACGGCCCAGTTTAAAAAAGTTTTTTTGCTTCTTTTTGTTCACAAAAAGAAGCCCTTCGCTTCGCTGAAACATGACCTGTCCTGCCCCGATCACGTTCTCGCCGCACGGATTGTCGCCGCGACGCGCAGCGCCTGCGCATCGGTAAGGTCGGGATGGATCGGCAGCGCCAGGATGCGCGCGCCCAAGCCCTCGGCCACCGGCAGTTTCGCCCCGTCATGGCAGGCGGCATAAGCCGGCTGCTGGTGCAGCGCGCGCGGATAATACACCGCGCTGGCGATGCCGGCCGCCTTCAGCGCCGCCTGCACCGCATCCCGCGTCGCCTGGTCGGGGAGCAGGATGGAATACACCGCCCAGGCGCTGGTGCTGCCCGGCACCCGGGAAGGGGTTTCCACCAGGCCCGCGAGTTCCTTGTCGTAGATTTGCGCGATCGCCTCGCGGCGGAGGATCTCGCCCTCGAACACGTCGAGCTTGGCCAGCAGCACGGCGGCCTGCATCGTGTCCAGCCTGCCGTTCATGCCGATGCGCAGCACCTCGTAGCGGGTCGTGCCCTCGCCATGCGTGCGCAGCGAGCGGTACAGCGCCGCGCGCTCGGCGGATTCGGTGAACAGCGCACCGCCATCGCCATAGGCGCCGAGCGGCTTGGAGGGGAAGAAGCTGGTGGCGGTGGCATCCGCCGCGCGGCCCAGCCGCTCAGCGCCCTGCGCGGCGCCGAAACTCTGCGCGCAATCGTCCAGCGTGAACATGGCCTCCGCCGCGGCGATGGCGCGGATGCCGGCCCAGTCGGCGGGCTGGCCAAACAGGTCGACACCGATGATGGCGCGCGGGCGTAGCGTGCCGGCGCGCTTCACGTCGGCGATGCGCGCCTGCAGGCTGGCCAGGTCCATCTGGAACGTGCGCGGATCGACATCGACAAAGACCGGTGTCGCGCCGAGCAGCAGCGGCACTTCGGCGGTGGCGGTGTAGGTGAAGGCGGGCAGGAACACCGCATCGCCGTTTCCGATACCCTCGGCCATCAGCGCGATCTGCAGCGCATCGGTCCCGGAGCTGACGCTCACGCAATGCGCGGCGCCGCAGAAGGCGGCGAGGCGGGCCTCCAGCTCGGCCACTTCGGGGCCGAGAATGTACTGGCCATGCGCGAGCACGGTGTCGAGCCGGGCGCGCAGATTGGCGCCTATGCGGCTCTGCTGGGCCTTGAGGTCGAGGAAGGGAATCGGCGAAAAATTCTCAGCGTTCATGAGACGTCTTTAGAGCATGATAGGGTTAGGACAAATCGGATCGAAGAGAAGCGCTTCTTTTTTGAAAAAAAGAAGCAAAAACTTTTTTTTGCTCTGGGCCGTGTTGGTTTCAATGCCAAGGGCCCAGCCCAAGCAAAAGTTTTTTGCGCCGCTTTTTTTCAAAAAAGCGGCCGCTTCCTATCCCGGCCTAACCCGCCGTGCCGGAAACCGCGCGAGCCGTGTCCTGCACGAATTCCGGCACCATGCGGGCCAGCGTGGCGGTGGCCCCAGCAGCGTCGCCGGCCTGGGCGGCGGTCTCGATGGTGCGGATCGCCGCCGCCACCAGCCGCACATCGACCAGGCGCGGGCTGGCCATCAGCAGCCCCTCATGCCCGGTCGGCTCCGGCCTCTCGCTGCCGTGAAACAATTCTTCAAACAATTTTTCCCCCGGCCGCAGCCCGGTGAAGCGGATCGCCACGTCGATGTCCGGGCGCAGCCCGGCGAGGTGGATCATCTGCCGCGCCAGATCGACGATTTTCACCGGCGCGCCCATGTCGAGCACGAAAATCCCGCCATCGGGGATCGCCTCCGCGCCGCTGCCGACCACGGAAGCCTGCAGCACCAGCCCCACCGCCTCGCGCACGGTCATAAAATAGCGCTGCATGTCGGGATGCGTGACGGTGAGCGGGCCGCCTTGCATCAGCTGCCGGCGGAACAGCGGAACCACCGAGCCGGTGGAGCCCAGCACGTTGCCGAAGCGCACGGTGACGCAGCGCATCGTCTGGCCGCCGCGCCGCGCCGCCACGTCCAGCCCCTGGCAGTACATCTCCGCCAGGCGCTTGGTGGCGCCCATCACCGAGCTTGGGTTCACCGCCTTGTCGGTGGAGATCAGCACCATCAGCGCGGCACCGCTGGCCGAGGCGGCGTCGGCCACCGCGCGGGTGCCGAGCACGTTGGTCTGCAGGCCTTCCAGCGGGTTGGCCTCGACGATCGGCACATGTTTCAGCGCCGCGGCGTGGAACACGAGTTCGGGCTTAAACTCGCCGCAGAGTTTTTCCAGCCGGGCGCGGTCGCGCACATCGGCGATCACGGCGCGGCGCGGCACGTCCGGCGCCAGCTCGGCGACTTCGAGATCGATCTGCCACAGCGCGTATTCGCCATTATCCAGCAGCATCAGCTCCGCGGGGGCGAAGCCCGCGACCTGGCGCGCCAGTTCCGAGCCGATGCTGCCGCCGGCCCCGGTGACCAGCACGCGCCGCCCGGCGATCAGCCGCGCCATGCCGGCGCGGTCGAGCTTCACCTGCTGGCGGTTCAGCAGGTCCTCGATGGCGATCGGCTGCAAGTCGATTTTCTGCTCCGCCGGGGCGAGGCGGGTGAGGCTGGGGGCGCGCATCACGCGGATGCCGAAACGCTCCGCCGCCGCCAGCAGCGCGCCGAGCTCGTCGCCCGCCAGCTCGGTGGCGGTGATGATCAGCAGGTCGGGTTTCTGCACCAGCCGGTCGAAAGCCGCGGCCGCTTCCTCCACCGCACCAAAAATATTCAGCCCCTGCACGCGCCGGCCGATATGCCGCGCGGAGAGGGCCATCAGCCCGACCACGCGGTAGGGGGCGGTGCCGAGCCGGGAATAGGCGGTGAGGAACAATTCCGCCGTCTCGCCGCTGCCGACCAGCACAGCGGTCTGCGCCGCGTCGTTGTTTTCGGCGGGGTGCTGCCGGGCCAGCCGGTACAGCAGTTTCGGCCCGCTCAGCGCCACTACCAGCGCCAGAACCAGAATCACCGGGAAGGCGGCGGTGGGCATGGTAAGGCCGGCGCCGACCAACAGCAGCACCAGCATCAGCCCGGTGACCGCGGCGGCGGCGGCGATCATCGCCAGGTCGCGGAAGGAGACGAAGCGCCAATGCAGCCGCGACAGGCCGAACGGCACGCCGATCAGCCAGATCGCCACCGCGCCCGCCAACGGCAATAATGTTGGCGAAGGGGTTGGGTGCAGCGGATTGGCGAGCCAAAAACTGACCGCAACGCCGATGGCGGCGAGCACGCCGTCCAGCACAATGTTCAGGGCGATGCGGGTGGTGAGGTCGAAACGGCGGCGCTGCGTCATAATGGGCTTATAGCCCGGCGCGGCGCCGTGCCGTAAGTGCAGGGCGGTAGAGAAAGGAAAGTGGCCGCTTTTTTGAAAAAAAGCGGCGCAAAAAACTTTTGTTTCCTCTGGGCCGGTGGCGCGGAAACCAGCGCAGCCTAAATTAACAAAGTTTTTTTGCTACTTTTTGTTCACAAAGAGTAGCCTGTTTCTGTTCTTTGGCTCTAATCGAGCCAGAACGTGCCTTCCACCTCGACCGCCGCATTCAGCGGCAGGGAGGCGACGCCGACGGTGGAGCGCGCGTGCCGCCCGGCCTCGCCGAACACGGCGACCGCAAGGTCGGAGGCGCCGTTCATCACCACCGCGTGCTGGGAGAATTCCGGTGTGGCGGCGATGAAGCCGCCGAGGCGCACCACCTGGGTGACGCTCTCCAGCCCGCCGGGCAGAGCCGCCTGCAGTTGCGCCAGCACGTTGATCAGGCAGAGCCGCGCGGCGTGCTGGCCTTCCTCCAGGCTCACGCCCATGCCGAGCTTGCCGGTGACGGCGACCTTGGCGTCGATCGCCGGCAGCTGGCCGCTGACGGTGACGAGGTTGCCGGCGATGGTGACCGGGACATAGGTGGCGACGGGGGGCATCGGCTTCGGCAGCGTGATGCCGAGTTCGGCCAGGCGTTCGATGACGGTCATGCGTTGCTCACGAGTTTCAGGTTGCGGCGGCGCTCGCGCGGGGCCGGGGCGGGCAGGTCGAGTGGCAGCAGCGGCGCGCGCTCGGCGGCGCCGTCGCCCACCGTGTCAGCGGCTTCCGGTGTGGCCGGGGCGAGATTGGTCTGGCCGAGATAGTTCACCGCCAGGTTGCGGAACACATAGTCGATCATCGAGGTCGCCTGCAGCACTGCCGGATCGCCCTCCACCGCGCCGGCCGGGCCGAAGCGGGTGAAGGTGAAGGCCTCCACATAGTCCTCGAGGTTCACGCCATGCTGCAGGCCGAGGCTGACGGCGATGGCGAAGGCGTCCATCAGGCTGCGGAAGGCCGAGCCCTCCTTGTGCAAAGCGATGAAAATCTCGCCGAGCCGGCCATTCGCGTATTCACCGGTGGAGAGGAACAGCTTGTGGCCGCCGACCGCGGCCTTCTGCGTATAGCCGCTGCGGCGGGCGGGCAGGGTTTCGCGCTTGCTGGCGCGGCGCACCGGCTGCGGGGCGGCGGGGCGCTCGGGCATCTGCGCCACCAGCGGCGCCAGCGCGTCATGCATGGCCAGATGCGCGGCCGGGCGTAAGGGCGCGAAGAGCGGCTCGCCGGCCAGCGTTTTGGTCAGCGCTGCTTCAGCGGAAAGCCCCTGTGCGGCCAGTTTTTGCGCCGCCCAATGCGCCATCTGCCCGGCAGCGTCCAGCGGCGAGAGGGCGGGGGCGAAATTGCGGATTTCCGCGCCGAGCAGCGCTTCCACCGCCGGCTCCGGGGAGAAGCCGAGCAGCGTTTCGTGCCGGCGGGTGCCGAGCGTCGCGGCTGCTTCCTGCGCCGCCAGGGCGGCCGCGCGCAGCCCGGCCACGGCGCAGCCGGCGGGCAAGGCGGGGCGCGCAATCGCGTGCCCTGGGGCGACGCCGCGGACCAGAAAAGCGGCCGAGGCGGCATCCGCCGCCGCGCCCATGAGCGCGGTCAGCGTCACCGCCACGTCGCGCGCTTCGGTGCTGTCGTAATCCAGGCCGAGCCGGGCGAGGAACAGGTTGAGATCGGTAAAGCCGAGCGCCAGCCGGTGCGCCGCCGGGGCGGCGAGGGTCAGGGCGGTGACGGCAAGGCGCGCTGCGGCGGCAAAGGCGGCGGCGTCGAAACAGCCGGTCTCGTCCAAAAAGCCGTTCGGGTTGAGGGTGAAGCCGGGCAGGGCGGTCGCCTTGTTCGCCCAGCTGGCCGCATCCGGCGCGCCGCGGCGGGCGGCCAGCAGCGCGTGCAGCTCGTCGCCGAGCGTGGAAGACATTTCCGCCGTGGCGGCGCGGGCGGCGATCGGCGCGATCCAGGCCTCGGCGGCCAAAGCGATGTCGATGCCCCGGGCGGCGGGCAGTATGGCGGCCAGCGCGTCGGCGGTGAGCTGGCCCCAGGCGGCGGGAATTTTGACGGAGATCTCCGGCGCGTCGGGATCGGCCTGGGCCGTGAAAACCGTCTGCCGGATGCCGTGCCAGGATCGGTGCGTCTTATAGGTTCCCATAACCGGGAACTTAGGCGGAACGCGCCTTTAGGGGAAGTGCATCTTGTGGTTAAGCACGCGTAACACCACAAAATCCTGTGGATAGTCTGTAAAAAATCCGGCGATGGACCGAAGCGCCGCCATCTCCTATATCCACGGGCATGAGCACATCAAAAGCCGATGCCAGAGTCTCGATCAGCCAGCTTGGCGGGATATGCGGTTTCATGCGCAATCCCGGCCTGTTCTTGTTCACGCTGCGCCGCGGCGCGTATGTCGGGCAGGATGCGCTGGGCAACCGGTATTATGAACGGCCTGGCCGGCAAAAAGGCGGGCGCACGATGCGCTGGGTGGTCTATGCCGGCGCGCCGGAGGCCTCCACGATCGGCCCGGAATGGCATGCCTGGCTGCACCACCTCACCGAAGAGCCGCTGCCCAGCACCGGCCGCAAACCCTGGCAGAAGCCGCATCAGCCGAACCTGACCGGCACCCCGGCCAGCCACCGCCCTGCCGGGCATGACTATGCCGGCGGCAAGCGCGCCCGGGCCGCCGCCGATTACGAATCCTGGACGCCGGACCAGGGGTGATGGCCCGGAGGCTCCCGGAAACCCTTACCGGTTTCGCCGTCATCGTCGTCGCCGCGGTCTTCCTGATCTATGCGCTGGGCCGCACCGGCGCGGTGACCACCGGGGGCTATACGCTGCAGGCGCAGTTTGCGAGCGTTGGCGGGCTCACAGTCGGTTCCGAGGTGAAGATCGGCGGCGTCGTGGTCGGCCATGTCGCCGATGAGCGGCTCGACCCCAACACCTATGCCGCGATCGTGCGGCTGGCGATGAACGACGACATCAAGATCCCGCAGGACAGCAGCGCCTCGATCACCTCGGACGGGCTGCTCGGCGGCGATTACGTGGCGGTCTCGCCCGGTGGCTCGAACACCATGCTGGCGCCCGGCCAGTCCTTCGCGGTGACGCAGTCGGCGGTCAATATCGAGGATCTGCTCGGCAAGTTCATTTTCTCCATGGGCGGTAGCGGCGGTTCGAATGGTGCGTCGGGCACGTCCGGTGCGGGTGCCCCTGGTCCGGCCGGCGCCGGTGGCCAGACGCAGAACCCGATGTCCCTCTCCAACCCGCCCGGTAAATAATCATGCGCCTTTGCATCGCCGTGGCTCTGCTGCTGCCGTTTGGTACCGCCGCCTGGGCGCAGAGCCAGGACAACGGCGGTTCCGCGCTTTTCGTGCCGCCGGCGCCGCCGATTGCCGCCGCGCCGATCGCGCCGCCGGCCCCGGTCGCGCCGACACCGCCAGCCCCGCCGCCGGGGCTGGTGCAGACGCCGATTCCGCCCGGCCCGGTCGTGCCGGAGCAGGCGCCCCCGGATTATGGTGTGCCCAACAGCGGCGCGCCGGCTGAAGAACCGCCGGCTGGTGCCGTGCCTCCTACCGCCCCGCCGGCCTTGCCTGCGGTCATCGTGCCCGGCAGCCCCGCCCCCGCCGGGCCGCCCGGCGCGGCGCCCGTGCCGCCCCCGGCACCCGCCCCGCCTGATGTCGCGCCGGTGATCCCGAACGACTGGGTGCAAGGCAAGGTCGCGACCCTTGGCGTGCTCAACAAGGTCGATGGCAGCACGACGCAGGTCAGCATCCCGGTCGGCGGGCAGAGCCATGTCGGCGATTTGCAGGTGAGCGTGCAGGCCTGCGCCACGCGGCCGCCTGACCAGTTGCCGGATACCGCCATCTTCCTCACCGTGCAGGGCGCAACGCCGAGCAGCGACGTGGCTGGTACCGGCGGCGTGCCGGTCTTCGGCACCACGCTCTATCGCGGCTGGATGGTGCGCTCAGACCCTGGTGCAACCGTGGTGGGCGATGGCGGGGAAATGTTCCGCGTCGTCAACTGCTCTTAGGTTTCGCTCGATGTAGGAAAGCAGCCGCTTTTTTAAAAAAAAGCGGCTGCAAAATTTTTGACCGAAGTGAAGGGAAGCGGTTCTTTTTTTTGAAAAAAAGAAGCAAAAAACTTTTGCTATACCCCGACTCTGTGAGAATCCGCCGCCTACTTGCCCTCGGCGGTGGGATCGATTCTTATTGGCGGCATGAAGCGGCAAGTGTTCCTGGATGCTGAATCACGGCGCGACCTGATCGAGTTGGCTCAGGACGGCTCGGCAGCGCATCGCCTGGCTAGGCGTGCCAACGCGCTGGTTTTACTTGACAAAGGCATGAGCTACGCGGCGGTCGCCAAGGTTCTGCTTCTGGACGACGATACGATCCGCACATGGCGTCTGCTGTATGAGGAGGACGGGATCGAGGGACTGGCAGCTTTGGTTATGAGGGCAGTGCCTGTCGCCTGAATGATGAACAGCAGGCCCAGCTGATCGACTGGATCACCGAGACCCTGCCGCGCTCGACGCGGGCGATTGGCGCCTGGATCGCGGCGGCGTTTGGCATTGAGTACCAGAGCCGCTCCGGCCTGATCGCGTTGTTGCACCGGCTGGGCATGGAGCATCGCAAGCCGAAGGCGATATCGCGCAAGCTCGATCCGCAGAGGCAGGCGGTGTTTATCAAGGCATATGAAAATCTGCTGAACCAACTCGAGGCCGATGCAACGGTGATCTTTGCTGACGCTGTGCATCCGACCCATGCGGTGCGGCCGGTTGGCTGCTGGGCACCGAAAGAAGTGCCGGTCGCGGTGGAACAGAGCAGCGGACAGGACCGCCTGAACGTCCACGGTGCCATCAACCTTGAGACTGGCCAGACCATCATGAAAGATGTGCTGACGGTGGATGCCGCGAGCACCATCTTGCTGCTGATGGAAATCGAAGCAATGTATCCCCGAATGCGATTGATCCACGTCTTTCTGGACAATGCGAGATACCACCACGCAAATTTGGTCCAAGCCTGGCTGGCGCAGCCTGACTGCCGGATTAAGCTCCATTTCGTCCCAGCTTATTGCCCGCATCTCAATCCGATTGAACGATTATAGGGACTGATGCACAGACACATTACCCACAACAAATGCTACACAAGCTTTAGGGATTTCAGCACCGCTATGCTGAATTTCTTACGCCGCGACGTGCCGGAGAACTGGAGTGTTTGGTGCGATGAGGTCACGGACAATTTCCGGATCATAAACCCAATAAAATTCCGGATTCTCAAGTGAGCACGGTATACATTGGTCCGTGCTGATTCCAACGCCGCGGGCTCCATAAGATTAAAAGTTTCTGCGCCGCTTTTTTTAAAAAGCGGCTGCTTCCTGTTTCAACCTAATCCTACCGCGCGCCTAACAATGCGAAACAAAAATTAACAGGCGCATGCGAGAAGATGGCGGTCATTTAAGTTGTTGTGATTACACAATAAATTGTGACATTTTTACTACAGAGTTCTTGAAAGACTGAAAGCACCCTTTCGCGACTTGCTCAAGATAGCCAGATACGTGCCCAAGGCCCATCTGGGACTTGAACGTGCCTGACGACTGAGGAGTCACTTTGATGAAGTTTCGCTACGCCTTACTTGCCGCGACTGTGCTGGCCGCACCTGTCGCGTTTTCGCACGCCGCTTCGGCGCAGCCTGTCACCGGCCCGTATGTGAGCCTGGGCGCCGGCTACAGCATGGAGAGCAGCCAGAAGGCCAAGGACATTTACGTGAACGGTCATGGCACCGGGCAGACCGCGCGCATCTTCGCCAATGGCGGTTACGATATCACCGGCGCTGTCGGTTACGGCCTCGGCAACGGCTTCCGCGCTGAAATCGAGGGCGACTACATCAATAACGGCTTCAACAAGGTCAAGCTGGGCGGCGCCGATTACGCCACCAAGGGCCATGAGGGCCGTTACGGCGTGTTCGCGAACGCCTATTACGATTTCAATCTCGGCCTGCCGATTTTCCCCTATGTGGGTGCTGGCCTCGGCTGGCAGGAAGATGCGTTCAACCATCTCTCCGCGGACGGCTTCGACTTCAGCAAGACCCGCGGCGCGCTCGCCTATCAGGGCATCGTCGGCGTCTCCTACCCGATCGCCTATGTGCCGGGCCTGTCCGCGACGCTGGAATACCGCTTCGTCGCCCTGGCCAACTCGCGCAAGTTCAATGGTTCGTTCGAAGGCCAGCCTGCGACCTTCAAGGTTGGCAACGAGTATAACAACCAGATCAATGTCGGCCTGCGCTACCAGCTGTTCACGCCGCGCCCCGTGCCGCCGGCTCCGGCTCCGGTCGCTGCTCCGGTCGCTGCTCCGGCCCCGGCTCCGGCCAAGACCTACCTGGTGTTCTTCGACTGGAACCGCGCCGACCTGACGCCGCGCGCCACGCAGATCATCGCCCAGGCCGCGTCCGACAGCCACACCCAGAGCGTGACCACCCTCAACGTCTCCGGCTACACCGACACCTCCGGTACGCCGAAGTACAACCAGGGCCTGTCGCAGCGCCGCGCTCAGGCGGTTGCCGCACAGCTGGTCTCCGACGGCGTGCCGCAGTCGGAGATCGAGATCCACGCTTATGGCGATACGCATCTGCTCGTGCCGACCGGCCCGAACGTGCGCGAGCCGCAGAACCGCCGCGTGGAGATCGTTCTCCAGTAAGCGGTTTCGCTTCACAAACAGCCCCGGCAGGAAACTGCCGGGGTTTTTTGTTGGCGTTTTTTGGCCTCAGGCCAGGACGAGGTTCTGGAGCCTGGCGCGCTCGGCGGCGGAGAGCCTGACCGCCGTTTGCAGATACGCGTCGATCCCGCCGTATTCGTCGTCGATCGCCGCGAACGCGGCCAGCAGGTATTCCGGCAGCGCCTCGGCCAGCGGCAGCGCGGTTTGGGCATCCAGCGCGCAGCCGAAGGCGCGCTCCGCCCAGGCGGCCATCTGCCGCGCCTCCGCCTCGGCGGTGAAGAAGCGCGCGGTGGCGGCGTAGTCGGCCAGAATATCCTCGCGGGAGACGCCGCAAGCGGCCAGCAGCATGGCGGCGAAGAAGCCGGTGCGGTCCTTGCCGGCATGGCAATGGATCAGCAGCGGCAGCGCCTCGCCGGCAAGGAGGCTGGCGAACAAATGGTTGAGCTGCCGGGCATAGGCGCGCGGCTTGCGCTGGTACAGCGTGTGCATGGCGTGGCGCGCGCCGCGCGGGGTCGGGTCACGCAGGATCAGCCCGAAAATTTTCGCGGGGCTCGCCTCGGTATCGTCGATGCCCGGCAGGTCGAGCTGCCGGTGCGGGCTGCTCTCCGGCCAGCGCGTGACATATTGCGCCTGCTCACCCCGGCTGCGCAGGTCGCAGACCAGGCGGATGCCAAGCTGCGCCAGCGCCGCCCTATCCGCCTCGTCGAGGCGGGACAATTCGCCCGAGCGGTAGAACATGCCGGGTTTGAGCCGCCGCCCATCGGCGGCGGGGTAGGGGGCGATGGCGCGGAAATTTTTCGCGCCGCCCAGCAGAGCGGGCGGCGCGGCTGGCGTCACGACTGGGTCGCCGTCACTTTCTTGGTCTCGACCTTGCTCTCGGTCTTGGCGCTGCTGTGCTTCACCGCGACATGCTCATGATGCGTCTCGGCATGCCCATGATATTCATGATGCACGGTGGTGGCGACCTTGACCATCGGCGTCGTGCCGGGCAGCTCGCCGGGCGCGCGGTCGGTGACGAACTGGTCCAGAGCCTCCGGCGTCTTCAGCGCCGCCACGGCGGTGAACTCGGCCGCGTTGTTCAGGCAGAAGGTGCCGCGCTGGTCGATGCCGCCGACCGACTGGTTGTTGGCCAGCAGGGTGACGAAGCTGTCTTCCATCTTCTGGCCGCTATAGGGGCCGCTGGCCTTGCGGAAATACGCGTCCATCACATGCTGCTCTTCCAGGATATGCGGCTGGAAGCTGCTCATGAAGGCGTCGTACTGGCTCTGGTCGCCGCAGGAGAGGGCGGCGACCATCAGCGCGGATTTCAGGCCGATGACGTTGAACGCCTGCTGGGCCTGCTCTTCCTCGCTGGCGGTGAAATGGATGCGCGGGGAGACCGGGGGCGGTACCTGCACCAGGGCCTGGTAGGTATGACCGACCGGCGCCGGGGGAGGGGCCACGGCCGCCACCGGCCGGGGGTGGTCGCAGCTGGTCAGAGCCAGCAAGGCCAAGCCCGTCGCCAGGCCCGCCACCGCCTTGTTTTTATCCGCCCGCGTAAAATGCACTGTGAAATCCTCTGCTGTGAACTGCCAAGTTTGCTATTGCATACAGGTAAAACGATGCCGCGCCAAGCAGGAGCTTTTTTAAGGTGGCGCGATAACGCATTAGATATCAAGGATTATTCGAAAATGTGATCGGTTGAAGACAAGTCGTGTTCGAGCGGAGGGAAGCGCTTCTTTTTTTAAAAAAAAGAAGCAAAAAAAACTTTTTTAAACTGGGCCGGCGGCTTTGAAACCAGCACGGCCCAGCCTAGCCAAAAGTTTTTTGCGCTTCCTGTTTCGCCCCCGTGCGGTCAGATGCGGGCGACCCGCAGCGCGTTGGTGGTGCCGGGCTGGCCGAACGGCACGCCGGCCACTACGACGATCTCGTCGCCCTTGCTGGCGAAGCCTTCGAGCCGGGCGATCCGCACCGCATTGTCCACCGCGTCGGTCATGGAATGCACCTGGCGGGTGACCGCCGCGTGCACGCCCCAGACGGCGGCCAGGCGCCGCGCCACGGTCTCGCTGATGGTCAGGCCCAGCACCGGGCAGTCCGGCCGCTCGCGCGCCACGCGCAGCGCCGTGGAGCCGGATTCGGTCAGCGCCACGATCGCCTGCGCGCCGATCGTGTGCGCCACCTGCACCGCCGCGGCGGCGATCGCATCGGCGGAGGATTTTTCCGGCGCCAGGCGCTTGGCGTCGATGGTGCGGCGCCAGTCCTCGTCGCGCTCCACCCGGGCGATGATGCGGTCCATCATGTTGACCGCCTCGCGCGGGTACTGGCCGGCGGCGGATTCCGCCGAGAGCATCACCGCATCGGCGCCATCGAACACCGCGGTCGCCACGTCGGAGGCTTCCGCGCGGGTCGGGGCGGGGGCGGAGATCATGCTCTCCAGCATCTGTGTCGCCACCACCACCGGCTTGCCGCGAAGCTGTGCGGCGCGGATGATGCGCTTCTGAGCGATCGGCACGTCCTCGGGCGGCAGTTCCACGCCAAGGTCGCCGCGCGCCACCATCACCGCGTCGGTGGCATCCAGAATGCCGTCGAGATTGTCCAGCGCCTGCGGTTTCTCGAGCTTCACCATCACCAAAGCGCGGCCGGCGGCGATCTCCTTGGCCTGCACCACGTCCTCGGGGCGCTGCACGAAGGACAGGCCGATATAGTCGATGCCGAGCGGCAGCACGAAGTCGAGATCGGTGAGGTCTTTTTGCGTGAGCGCCGGGATCGGTAACACCACGTCAGGAATGTTCACGCCCTTGCGGTCCGACAGCACGCCGCCGTTCATGATCTCGGTGAGCAGATGGTCGTCGCGCTTGCGGATCACCCGCAGGCGCAGCTTGCCGTCATCGAGGAGCAGCGTCGCGCCGATATCGGCGGCGGCGAGAATTTCCGGATGCGGCAGGCAGACGCGGCGGGTGTCGCCGGGGGCGGGGTTCATGTCGAGGATGAAATGCTGCCCGGCCTGCAACTGCACGCGCCCGGACTGGAACTGGCCGACACGCAGCTTCGGCCCCTGCACGTCGGCGAGAATGCCGATCGGGCGGTTGAACTTTTTCTCGGCGGCGCGGATCATCTCGATGCGCGCGGCGTGGTCGGCATGCGAACCATGGGAGAAATTCAGGCGGAACACGTCGGCCCCGGCCTGGAACAGCTGGCCGATCATTTCCGGGGTTGAGCTGGCGGGCCCCAGAGTGGCGATGATCTTCGTGCGACGGTGACGGCGGAGACGTTCGGTCATGGACTCTCAAATCCTCACTTGATCAGGATGGCGCGGATATCATTCACATTGGTCATGGTCGGGCCGGTGATCACGAGATCGCCGAGCGCGTGGAAGAAACTGTAGCTGTCATGCGCGGCGAGGAAGGAAGCCGCGTCGAGACCCCGGGCGCGGCCGCGTGCCAGCGTGTCCGGGGTGATGATGGCGCCGGCGGCATCCTCGGTGCCGTCGATCCCGTCGGAATCGCCAGCCAGCGCGAAGATGTTTTTCGCGCCGTCCAGTGCCAAAGCCAGGCTGAGCAGGAACTCGGTGTTGCGCCCGCCGCGGCCGGGCTTGCCGGTGCCGATGGTCACCGTGGTCTCACCGCCGGAGAACAGCAGCATCGGTCCGGTTTCGCGCAAGGCAAGCGCCGCCATCTCGCGACCGAGCTCGGCGGATTCGCCCTCCAGCGCGTCGCCGAGAATTTTGTAGGGCATGTTCGCGGCCCGGGCGGCGGCCTGCAGCGCCATCATCGGCGTCGCGATCATGCGGTAGTCGGCGCCCTCGTACCAGGTGGGGCCGGAGCCGATGACCGCGGGCGAATCGCCCGGCACGTCGGAGATCGCCAGCGTCACCAGCCTGGCCGGCTTGCAGGCCTCGGCGAGCTTGCCGCCCTTGATCGCGGAGAGCTGCTTGCGGATGCGGTTCATCGTGCCGATCGGCGCACCCGAGGCGAGCAGCGCCTTGTTGACGAGTTTTTTGTCATCCAGCGTGAGGCCCGGCGCCGGCAGGGTGAGCAGCGCTGAGGCGCCGCCGGAGATCAGGGCGATCACCTGGTCCTCGGGCCGCAAATTCTGCACCATGGCCATGATTTTACGCGCGGCGGCTTCGCTCGCTTCGTCGGGCACGGGGTGTGCGGCTTCCAGCACCGTGATTTTTTGCGTCGGCGTTTTATGGCCGTAGCGTGTCACCACCACGCCCTCGATGTTCACATCAGGCCAGGCGGCTTCCAGCGCCGCCGCCATCGAGGACGCGGCCTTGCCGGCGCCGATGACGATGTTGCGGCCGGGGCCGGGGGCGGGGAGATGCGGCTGCAGGGAAATAGCAGGGTCGGCGGCGGCAATCGCCGCCTGGAATATCGCGCGAAGCATATTGACGTTATGATCCTCCACATTTCCTCTATGACAGGAGCCGGAACCATGAGCAAACCCGTATTCGACGCCGCCACGACCGAAAAACTGGAGGCGGCGGCGTTCCGCGCGCTGGTCAAGCATCTGCGCGAGCGTACCGATGTGCAGAATATCGACATGATGAATCTGGCCGGGTTTTGCCGCAATTGCCTGTCGCGCTGGTATCGCGAGGCGGCGGCGGAAATGGGAGTCACACTCGCCGATGCCGACGCACGCGAGATCGTGTACGGCATGCCGTACAAGGAATGGCAGGCGAAATACCAGAAGCCGGCCAGCGCCGAGGCGGAGCAGAAATTCAAATCTTCGTCGGGGCATTGACGCTGGGGGCTGGGCCGCTCTATCCCCGCGGCTCTTCATGTAAAGGAGAGTTCCATGGCGCTTGACGCGACCACCGACGACAAGCCGACGAACATCGCGGGCGAGCGGCTACGCAGCATCGTCGAGCGCATCGAGCGGCTGGAGGAAGAGCGCAAGGCGCTCGCCTCGGATATCAAGGATATCTACTCGGAAGCGAAATCCGCCGGGTTCGACGTGAAAGTGCTGCGCCAGCTGATCCGCATCCGCAAGCAGGAGCCGGCGGAGATCGAGGAGCAGGAGACGCTGCTCGACGTGTACCGCCGCGCGATCGGGATGTGAAAGAAGCCGCTTTTTTGTAAAAAGCGGCGCAAAAAACTTTTGTTAAATTGGGCCTGTGGCGGTGAAACCGGCACGGGCCCAATTTACAGAAGTTTTTTTTGCTACTTTTTGTTCACAAAAAGTAGCCTTAACCTTCGCTTAGAGGCCCTTTACGCCGGGGCGCGGTCGAGTTCCGGATAATGCCGGAAGATGCCCGAACTCGTTGAACGCCAGTCTGCGGTCGGATTTCAGGTAAGCGGCAATATTCGGCCGCCGGCGCACTGAATCGTGCAATTTCGCCAGCGCTGGATAGTGGCCTGAATAGCCATGCATGGCGCGTGGAAACGCATAGCGCAGCCCCTCGACCAGCTGGAACAAAGACAGGTCCACATAGGTGAGCGCCGGGCCGAAACAATGCGCCGGACCATACGGGTTCTGCTGCAGAACGCGCTCGAAATACAGCAGGTATTTGGGCAGGCGGTTGTCCAGGAAATCCGTGGCTCGGGCTTTGGCTGCCTCTTTCTGGTCCTCGTAATACAGGCCGCCGCTGATCGGGTGATGCGTGTCGTGCACCTCAGCGACGAGGTCGGTGATGGTGAGCTGCAGCCCGTGCAGAATGTGCCGCTCGGCCTCGTCCTCGGGGGCGAGGCCGAGTTTCGGGCCGAGATACATCAGGATGTTGGCGACATGCGGGATGAGCAGCCCGCCATGCTTCAGGAAGGGCGGGGCGAAGGGCGGATGCGGCGCTTTTTTGCTGTGCATGATCTGCAGCATCGCATCGGTGCCGCCGGGGCGGCGGGCGATGTCGATATAATCCGCGCCGGCCTCCTCGAAGGCCAGGCGGACGAATTCGCCGCGCCCCTGCAGGCCGTCCCAGTAATAGAGTTCGTATGCCATGTTATTGTGTTTCCCTTTGCCTCAGGTGAGGCAGGGGCGGGCGTGGTTCAAGGCCGCTTGTGGGTTTGCGCGAAGCGGGTTTTGGCCTCGGCGGGGTCGGCCAGGGCGCAGGCGCGGGCCAGGCGCAGCACCGCCAGGCTGAACAAGGCGATAACCATCGGCCCGGAGATGGCGCCCAGTGTATGCGTGCCGTGCAGCGGTCCGAGATAGGTGATGAGCCAGAGGCCGAAAAAATACGGGGCGAGCCAGAGCGCGCCGCGCCAGTGCAGATGCTCCAGCGTGCCGTGCCGGGCGAGCTGCCAGGCGGCATAGACCAGGAAGGCGGTCAGCAGCCCGCCGAACAGATGGTTGGTGACCGAGGCGCCGGCCCAGAACACCACGAGATTGCCGACGATGAAGCCGAGGGCGGCGACGAGATCGCCGTAGGCGAGGCGGAACGGGCGGGGAAACTCGGCCTCCGGCAAAGTGCGGCGGAAGGCGTAGAGCACCACCGGGCCGACGCCGTAAGCGAGCACGCCGATTGAGGAGAGATAGGTGACGAGGCTGCGCCAGGAGGGCAGCGGGGCCAGGAACAGCAGCCCGACCAGGAAAGCGAGGATAAGGCTCGGCACCGGCACGCCGGCGGCGGACAGGCCGGCGAGGCGGCGGGTGACCAGCCCTTCATCCGCCGTGGCATAGACCACGCGGGCGGCGGTGGTGATGTAGATGATGCCTGTGCCGCCCGGCGAGATCGCCGCGTCGGCATAGAGCGTGGCGGCGAGCCAGGTGAGGCCGAGCCCGCCGGCAAGCCCCGCGAACGGGCCGGAAATGCCGGGAAAGCTGAGCGAGGCCCAGCCGTGGGCGAGGTTTGCGGGGCTCAGCGCGCCGATGAAGGCGAATTGCAGCCCGCAATAGAGCAGGATGCAGAACACCACCGAGCCGAGAATGGCGAAAGGCAGGTTGCGGTTGGGATCGGCGGATTCGCCGGCGAGCTCGATCGCCTGGCGGAAGCCGAGATAGGTGAAGATGATGCCCGAGCCCGACACCGCGGCGAACACGCCGCCGATGCCGGCGGGAGCGAAACCGTACTGGAAAAAATTCTGCGTGCGGAAATGCGCGCCGAGCAGCGCGATGACGGTGAGCGCCGGCACCGCCAGCTTCCACCAGGTGATGGCGTTGTTGACCCTGAGCACCAGGCGGATGGCGAACAGGTTGATGACGTTGAACGCCGCCATCAGGACCGCCGCGGCGATCACGCCCTTGAGCGTGAGCACGCCTGAGCCCGGGACGACCAGGCCGGACCAGAAATTATTGCCGTAGGAAACTATGGCGACCGCCTCGACCGGCGCCACCGCGACATAGGCGAGAAAATTGATCCAGCTCATGACCTGTGCTGCGAGCGGGCCGAAGCAGAGTTTGGGAAACACGATGACCGCGCCGGGGCGGGGGAACATGGTGGAGAGCTCGGCGAAGACGAAGGCGAGCAGGATGACCGCGATACCGCCGATGACCCAGGAGATCAGCGCGGCGGGGCCGGCGATTTTCGCCGCGTTCAGCGCGCCGAACAGCCAGCCGGAGCCGATCATGCCGCCGAGGCTCGCGAAGAGCAGACCCGTGCGGCCGGCCTCGCGCCGCAAACCGGTTGCGGACATCAGAGTGTGACAGGTTTAAGGGAGGGCAGGAAAGCAGCCGCTTTTTGGAAAAAGCGGCGCAAAAACTTTTGTTTAACTGGGCTGGAGGCGCTGAAACAAGCACGGCCCAGATTCATAAAAAGTTTTTTGCTTCTCTTTTCCAAAAAAGAAGCGCTTGCTTTTCCCCCCAACATGACCTGTCCCACCTGTGTCGCGCGGATGTGAGGCCAGAATGCCGCGAGCGCAAGGGAAACCGTGCGGCGCGAAGTTTGACGGGCGCGGAATTGGGCTTACATCTTGGGCAGCCAACACAAGCGAGATTTTCTATGCGCAAGACCGAAATCGTCCGGCATCCAGAGGGTTCTTCCGGTGCTCCTGTCGAATTGCCGGTCTGGGATCTGGGTGATCTCTATGCCGAAGCCGCCGATCCGCGCATCGCGGCTGACCTCGCCCGGGGCGAGGAAGAGGCGAAAAAATTCGAGCAGGATCATCGCGGCCGGCTCGCCGGGCTGAGCGGTGCCGCGCTGGCACAGGCCATGCGGGATTATGAGCGGATCGAGGAGGGGCTCGGCCGGGTGATGTCCTATGCGCAGCTGCTGTTCAGCGCGGATTCCACCAATCCCGAGCATGGCAAATTCTACCAGACGATGTCCGAGCGGGTGACGGCGATCAGCACGCATCTGCTGTTCTTCACGCTGGAGCTGAACCTGATCGGCGAGGCGGAGATTGCGGAAAAGCTGCAAGACCCGGCACTTGCCCGCTACGCGTCTTGGTTCCGCGATCTGCGCGTGTTCCTGCCGCACCAGCTCTCCGACGAGTTGGAAAAGCTGCTGCACGAGAAGGACGTGACCGGCCATGCCGCCTGGAGCCGGCTGTTCGACGAGACCACAGCGGGCATGCGCGTGACCGTGCAAAACGAGGAGCTGACGCTCTCGGCGGCGCTGAACAAGCTCTCTTCGCCTGACCGCGCCGTGCGCGAGGCGGCGGGCAAGGCCGTCGGCGAGGCGATGGCCAAGCACGAAAAGCTGTTCTCGCTGATCACCAACACGCTCGCCAAGGATAAGGAGATCGTCGACACCTGGCGGAAATACCCCACCCCCGCCTCAGCGCGGAACCGCGCCAACATGGTCGAGGACGAGGTGGTGGCGGCGCTGACCCAGGCGGTCGTGTCCTCCTACGGCAAGCTCGCGCACCGCTATTACGGCATGAAGGCGAAATGGCTGGGGCTGGAGAAGCTGGAATACTGGGACCGCAACGCGCCGCTGCCCGATGACGCGGACAAGGAGATTGCTTGGGCCGAGGCGCAGGCGCGGGTGCTTGGCGCCTATGCCGGTTTTGATCCGCGGCTGGCGGCGACGATCAAGCCGTTTTTCGAGAAAAACTGGATCGACGCGGCGCTGCGGCCGGGCAAATCGGGCGGCGCCTTCGCGCACCCCACCGTGCCTTCCGCGCACCCTTATGTGCTGATGAACTATCACGGCCGCATCCGCGACGTGATGACGCTGGCGCATGAGCTGGGCCATGGCGCGCATCAGGTGCTGGCGGCGGAACAGGGGTATCTGATGTCCGGCACGCCGCTGACCTTGGCGGAGACCGCCAGCGTGTTCGGCGAGATGCTGACCTTCCGCGCGCTGCTGGATGCCGAGACCGACCCGAAACGCCGGCGCATCATGCTGGCGCAGAAGGTCGAGGACATGCTGAACACGGTGGTGCGGCAGATCGCCTTCTACCAGTTCGAGCTGAAGGTGCATGACGAGCGCCGCAAGGGCGAGCTGCTGCCGGCGCGGATCGGCGAGATCTGGCTCGAGGTGCAGACCGAGAGCCTCGGCCCGGTCTTCAAGTTTGCCGAGGAATACCGGCTGTTCTGGGCCTATGTGCCGCATTTCGTCCATTCGCCGTTCTATGTGTACGCCTATGCCTTCGGCGACTGCCTGGTGAACGCGCTGTACGCGGTGTTCCAGGAGAGCACGGACAAAGCGGGCTTCGCGGAGAAGTACCTGGAGATGCTGAAGGCCGGCGGCACGAAGCGGCATAAGGAGCTGCTGGCGCCGTTCGGGCTGGACGCCTCGGACCCGCAATTCTGGCAAAAGGGGCTGGATGTGATTTCCGGCTTCATCGACGAGCTCGACGCCTGATGGCCGAACGCGAGAGCAGCCTGTTCGGCGAGATGCGCCGGCTCGCCCGCACCTCGGGCGCGGTCGGCGGCATTGCCGCGCGCATCACCGGCGAGCGCGTGTTCGGCATCAAGACCGACAAGGCCCGGCATGCGGAGGACCTGAAGGCGGTTCTCGGCGGCATGAAGGGGCCGATGATGAAGGTGGCGCAGTTCCTCTCCACCGTGCCGGACGCGTTGCCGGAGGAATACGCAGCGCAATTGGCCGAGCTGCAATCCAACGCGCCGCCGATGGGCTGGGCCTTCGTGCGCCGGCGCATGCAGAGCGAGCTGGGCGCGGATTGGGAGAAAAAATTCCAATCCTTCACCCGCGAGGCGGTCGCCGCGGCGAGCCTGGGCCAGGTGCACCGCGCCACCCTGCCGGACGGGCGGGAGGTGGCGTGCAAGCTGCAATACCCGGACATGCCGAGCGTCATTGAGGCGGATCTGCGCCAGGTGAAGCTGGCCATGGCGGTGTACAAGCGGATGGACAACGCCATCATCCAGGATGACATCTATGTCGAGCTGTCGGCGCGGTTGCGCGAGGAGCTGGATTACCAGCGGGAGGCGGCGCAGATGCGGCTGTACCGGATCATGCTGGAGCATGTGCCGGATGTGAACGTGCCGGAGCCGGTGGCGGATTACTCCACTGGCCGGCTGCTGACGATGACCTGGCTGAAGGGCGTGGGCTTTAAAACATGGCTCGCGGGCAATCCCAGCCAGGAGCAGCGCAATGCGCTGGCCGCGGCGTTGTTTCGGGCCTGGTACATTCCCTTCTACCGCTACGGCGTAATCCATGGCGACCCGCATCTGGGCAATTACCAGGTGAGCGAGAGCGGCGGGCTGAACCTGCTGGATTACGGCTCGATCCGCGTGTTCAAGGCCCCGTTCGTCGGCGGCGTGCTGGATCTCTACGCCGCGGTGCGCGACAAGGACCCCGAGCGCGCCCGCCATGCCTATGATGTCTGGGGGTTCAAAGGCATTACCGACGAGCAGATCGAGGTTCTGAACGACTGGGCGCGGTTCCTCTACGAGCCGCTGATCGAGGACCGGGTGCGGCCGATCCAGGAGGATGGCGATACGCAGTTCGGCCGGACGGTGGCGCAAAAGGTCCATGGCGGGCTGCAGCGCACCGGCGGCGTGCGGCCGCCACGCGAGTTCGTGCTGATGGACCGCTCGGCGATCGGCCTGGGCAGCGTGTTCCTGCGGCTGAAGGCGGAGTTGAACTGGAGCCGGCTGTTCCACGAGACCGTGGGCGAGTTCGACGCGGCGCGCTTAAGCGCCCGCCAGGAAGCGGCCTTGCGCGAGGCCGGCGTGCCGGACGCGCATTGAAGGGAAGAAGAGAAGCGCTTCTTTTTTAAAAAAAAGAAGCAAAAAACTTTTGTTAAACTGGGCCGGGGGCGGCGACAGAGGCACGGCCCAGCCTAACCAAAAATTTTTGCGCCGCTTTTTTTGAAAAGCGGCTACTTCCTTCCTTTCACGCGCCAGGGCTGGCGGGATTGCGGCGTGCCGGGTAAGAGCCCGGCATGGCGATTTTCAAACGTGGTTTCGGTGAGGGGGTCTTTTCCCGCGCCTACCGGAAGCTTCTTCATTCCTTCTATGCGAATGATCTCTGGATCGATCTGCGCCTGCATGCCAAGCGCGAGGCGGTGGACTATATCGTCGCGAATATGGGCGAGGCGATGGTGCTGCCGGACCGGCTGGACCTGTTGAAATTCGCCCTTTCGCGCGCGCCGGCCGACGGGCTGGTGCTGGAGTTCGGCGTTGAGAAGGGCGCCTCGCTGCGTCACCTCGCCGGCCTGACCCGGCGCAACGTGCATGGTTTCGACAGTTTCGAGGGCCTGCCCGGTGATTGGGGCGGCACCAAGGAAGGGGCGGGGGCGTTCTCGCTGCAGGGCAAGCTGCCGAAAGTGCCGGCCAACGCCAAGCTGCATGTCGGCTGGTTCGACCAGACCCTGCCGCCGTTTCTCGATACCGAGACGGATGATTGCGCGCTGATCCATGTCGATTGTGACATTTATGTCTCGACCGTGGTGATTTTTGAACAGTTGCGAGAGCGTATCGCCCCGGGGACCGTCATCGTTTTTGATGAATATTTCAATTACCCCGGATGGCGCGCGCATGAGTACAAGGCTTTCCAGGAGTTTATCGCCAGTTCCGGCCTGTCTTACCGGTATCTGGGATTCTCCGCGGAAAAGGGCCATGTGGCGGTAATTATTACCTAAATTTCCGCGCTTTGGGGCGCTGGCGGGTTACGCAAGGGGGGTAGCGCTGCGCGTGAAGCGGGGCGCTATGTCCGGGAGGGGGCTTCCCTTCCCAGGCTTGAATAATTACGCGGGGTCCCTCATGGTAACCGTAATTGGTTAAGATCTAAGGGATGTATAGATGCGTCTTGCGGTTTTGAAAGAACGCCGTGCGGGCGAAGCTCGCGTGGCGGCGACGCCGGATACAGTGAAAAAATTGATCGGATTGGGTCTGGCCGTTGCGGTTGAGGCTGGTGCCGGTCTGACCGCCTCGATTTCCGATGAGGAATTCAAGGCAGCCGGTGCGGAGATTGCCGCGGACGCGGCGGCGGCGCTGAAGGGGGCCGCCATCCTGTTCGCCGTGCAGGCGCCGGAGCCGGACATCCGTGCGCAGATGGCGCGCGGCACGCTGCTGGTGTGCACGATGAATACCTTTGCCGACCCCGAACTGGTGCCGGCGCTCGCCGCTGCCGGGATCGACGGTGTGGCGATGGAAATGCTGCCGCGCATCACCCGCGCGCAGAGCATGGACGTGCTCTCCAGCCAGGCGAACCTGGCCGGCTACCGCGCCGTTATCGAATCTGCCAATGCCTTCGCGCGCGGCTTCCCGATGATGATGACAGCCGCCGGCACCGTGCCGCCGGCCCGCGTGTTCGTGATCGGCGCCGGCGTCGCCGGGCTGCAGGCGATCGCCACCTCGCGCCGCCTCGGCGGCATTGTCTCCGGCACCGATGTGCGTCCGGCGGCGAAGGAAGAGATCAAGTCGCTCGGTGCCACCTATATCGGTGTCGATGACGAGGAGAGCGCCAAGCAGACCGGTGCTTACGCGACGCAGATGTCCGACGAATTCCGCAAGAAGCAGGCGGAGCTGATGGCCGCGACCGTGGCGAAGAACGACATCGTCATCTGCACCGCGCTGGTGCAGGGACGCAAGGCGCCGGTGATCGTGACCTCGGAGATGGTCGCTTCGATGAAGCCGGGCAGCATCATCATCGACCTGGCCGCCGATGCCGGGGGCAACTGCGCCGACACGGTGCCGGGCGAGGTGATCACCACGGCCAACGGCGTGACCATCATCGGCCACCGCAACTGGCCGTCGCGCATCGCGGTCGCCTCCAGCGCGCTCTACGCCCGCAACCTGCTGACCTTCCTCACCACCTTCTGGGACAAGGACGCGAAAGCGCCGAAGCTCACCGAGGGCGACGACATCATCAAAGGCGTGCTGCTGACCAAAGGCGGCCAGGTGATCCACCCGGCCTTCCAGCCCGCGTCTGCTTGAAGGAGATCCAGACATGACCCCAGCCGACTTGGCGACGCAAGCCGCCGACCTTGCGCATCAGGCCTCGATCCTGGCGCAGAACGCCGCCGGCGTGGCGGCGGTGGTGGCGCAGAACGCGCATCCGGCCGCGCCCTTCGTCTACCTGTTCAGCATTTTCGTGTTGGCGATTTTCGTTGGCTACTACGTGGTGTGGAGCGTCACCCCGGCGCTGCACTCGCCGCTGATGGCCGTGACCAACGCGATCTCCTCGGTGATCATCGTCGGCGCCATGCTGGCGACCGGGCTGCATGGCAGCACGATCGCGCATGTGTTCGGCTTCCTCGCCGTCGTGCTGGTCAGCGTTAACATTTTCGGCGGCTTTGTGGTGACCAACCGCATGCTGTCGATGTTCCGTAAGAAGTAAGGCAAGCCGTCAATGGATCAGTCTTTCACGTCCTTCGCCTATCTGGTTGCGGCGGTTCTGTTCATCCTTGCGCTGCGGGGCCTGTCGCATCCGACCACGTCGCGCCGCGGCAATCAGATGGGCATCATCGGCATGGTCATCGCCATCCTGGCGACCTTCGCGCATGGTGGCATGACCATCGGCGGCGGCCTGCTGATCATCCTCGGCATCGCCATTGGCGGCGCCATCGGTACGGTGATGGCGCTGCGCATCAAGATGACGGCGCTGCCGCAGCTGGTCGCGGCCTTCCACTCGCTGGTCGGTCTCGCCGCCGTGTTCGTCGCCTGCTCGGCGCTGAACGCGCCGCAGAGCTTCGGCATCGGCACCGCGCACCACATCCATACCGAAAGCCTGATCGAGATGTCGCTCGGCCTGGCGATCGGCGCGATCACCTTCACCGGCTCGCTGATCGCGTTCGCCAAGCTGCAGGCGCTGATGTCCGGCACGCCGATCACCTTCCCCGGCCAGCATAAGCTGAACATGGGGCTCGGCATCGCGATCGTGCTGTTGATTATCCTGTTCGTGATCTCCGGCGGCAGCTACGTGCTGTTCGGGCTGATCGCGCTGCTGGCCCTGGCGCTCGGCCTGCTGCTGATCATCCCGATCGGCGGTGCGGACATGCCGGTGGTCGTCTCGATGCTGAACTCCTATTCCGGCTGGGCGGCTTCGGGCATCGGCTTCACCATCGGCAACCTGGCGCTGATCGTGACCGGCGCGCTGGTCGGCTCCTCCGGTGCGATCCTGTCCTACATCATGTGCAAGGGCATGAACCGCAGCATCATCAACGTCATCGCGGGCGGTTTCGGCACCACCGGCGAGGCGGCCGCGGCCGGCCCTGCCGGCGACAAGGCGGTAAAGATCGGCTCCGCCGACGATGCGGCCTTCATCATGAAGAACGCCTCCAAGGTGATCGTGGTGCCGGGTTACGGCATGGCGGTGGCGCAGGCCCAGCACGCGCTGCGTGAAATGGCCGACACGCTGAAGAAGGACAATGTCGAGGTCAAATACGCCATCCATCCGGTGGCGGGCCGTATGCCCGGGCACATGAACGTGCTGCTGGCGGAAGCCAACGTGCCGTATGACGAGGTGTTCGAGCTCGAGCAGATCAACAACGAGTTCGCCACCGCGGACGTGGTGTACGTGATCGGCGCGAACGACGTGACCAACCCGGCCGCGAAGACCAACCCAGCCTCGCCGATCTTCGGCATGCCGATCCTCGACGTGGACAAGGCGAAGACGGTGCTGTTCGTGAAGCGCTCCATGGCCTCGGGCTATGCCGGCGTGGATAACGAGCTGTTCTTCCGCGACAACACGATGATGCTGTTCGGCGACGCGAAGAAGATGACCGAAGAGATCGTGCAGGCGCTGAACCACTAAGGTTCAGCCTCCCGGCATCCCAGCAAACCGGCGGTCGGCAACGACCGCCGGTTTTTTTGGTGCGCCCAGCATGGGCGCATTCTTGCGGGTGGAAGTCCCGCCGCAAGCTGGTCACAGCGAGCGAAGTGAAGCGCAACTGCGGCAGGGCGACCGACCGTGGGGAGGAAGCGTGGATCGAAACTGCGGGCTGATGAACAAGAACTGGATATGAGGCGTTGCCGACCAGGACGAGCGGGCCATAAGCCGCGAAGCTCTTGTGACCAAAGGTCGATGGCGTAAATCTGGCGGTCGCGCAGTGAAGGAGTGCGTTCTTACCTGGGGAGATCTCGCCTCATGCCTGAAAGGGCGACGGTGTTGAGCCGGAGCGAGAAGTCAGCCGAGGCCGTAGTAGTCAGCGGGCGACCGTTGGCGAAGGGCCGAACGAGAGAGAGTGAAGTTCACCCGAGGAAATGCGAGGCCATGCGTCAGATGCCGGAAGTGACCGGGAGGCAGGAGAGGGAAGCGGGTGAAGCCCGCCATGGCTCACGCCTTGACGAAGCCGAACATTCGCCTCGGCCCACGAACGACACGGGGCCAGGACTGCTTACGGCGGTCCTGGCGCGAGAGAACCTTCAGCGGGCGCTGAAGCAGGTGCGGTCCAACAAGGGCGCGGCGGGTGTGGACGGGCTGGACATTGACCAGACGGCCTCGATGCTGCGGACCGCGTGGCCCGCCATCCGCGACAGCTTGCTGAAGGGGACGTACCGGCCATCGCCGGTGCGCCGCGTGATAATCCCGAAGCCGGGGGGCGGCGAGCGCGAGCTTGGCATTCCCACGGTGCAGGACCGCCTGATCCAACAGGCGCTCCTGCAAGTCCTTCAGCCGATCCTTGATCCCAGCTTCAGCCAGCACAGCTACGGCTTCCGTCCGGGGCGAAGCGCGCACGATGCCGTCCTCGCGGCGCAGTCGTTCGTGCAGTCCGGGCGGCGAGTCGTAGTGGATGTGGACCTGGAGAAATTCTTCGACCGGGTTGACCACGACATCCTGATCGACCGTCTGCGCCGGAAAGTCCCTGACCCAGGCGTCATTCGCCTGGTTCGCGCCTATCTGAACGCCGACATCGCCGATAGGGATGTGACCATCAAGCGGAGCAGGGGCACGCCGCAGGGCGGACCGCTGTCACCGCTGCTGGCCAACCTACTGTTGGACGAAGTGGACAAGGAGCTTGAACGGCGGGGCCACGCCTTCTGCCGCTATGCCGATGACTGCAACGTCTATGTTCGGTCCAGGCGAGCTGGGGAGCGGGTGATGGCCCTGCTGCGGCGGCTCTACGGTCAGCTTCACCTGACGGTGAACGAGGCCAAGAGCGCCATCGCCTCCGTCTTTGGCCGCAAATTCCTCGGCTACGCCTTCTGGGCGGCGCCGGGTGGTGTGGTCAAACGGCGCGTCGCCAGTAAGGCGATCAAAACGTTCAAGGACCGTATCCGTGAATTGACGCCCCGTGTAACGGGACGCTCGATGCACATGGTAACGGAGCGGCTGCGTTCCTTCGTACTGGGATGGAGGGCCTACTTCAGGCTGGCGCAAACGCCCAGCGTCTGGCGACAGCTGGACGAATGGATGCGCCATCGCCTGCGGGCCATCCAACTCAAACAGTGGAAGCGCGGTAGGACGATCTTCCGGGAACTGACGGCCTTGGGGGCCAAACCCAATGTAGCCCAGCGGGTAGCGGGAAACGCCCGTAGCTGGTGGCGCAACAGCGGGATGCTCCTCAATGCCGTCCTCACAATCGCCTGGGCCGACCAGATCGGAATGCCCAGACTTGCCTAACCTCAATCTCTCGAACCGCCCGGTGCGGACCCGCATGCCGGGTGGTGTGGCAGGGGAGCGATCAGCAATGATCGCCCCCTATGCCGATTTGCGTGAAGGGGAAGGCTTCTTTTTGTGAACAAAAAGAAGTTTTCTGCTCCTTTGGGCCGGGTTTGTTTCAGCGCCACAGTCCCATAGGAGCAGAAGTTTTTGCGCCGCTTTTTTCAAAAAGCGGCCGCTTCTCGGCTTCCAGACACAAAAAATCCCGCGACCATAGGGTCCACGGGGCAAAAATCAGATCGAAAAACGGGGAAGTTGGGGGAGACCGGAAGCTCCGGTCCCCCAAAAACCTTTGCGTACTAAAACGTCGTACGCCAGGCGGGCGCCGCTGGCGTGATCCTTAGTGCAGGATCAGGCCGGTGGAGGCGCTGCGCTTGTCTTTGTTGCGCGCGAACAGGCGGACGAAGAACGCGACGATCGCGCGGGCGATTTCGCGTTCACCTTCGACAGCGAGCATACGGGCTTCGCCGGCGCGGGAAAAAGTGCTTTGTTGGAACTTCATCTGAAAAACTCCTTCGACATATGGGTTGAACCCGTGTGAAGAACGTTCCCTGGCCTAACTATGAGCGTGAGATAAGCCTATCGGGATGATGGTTCAATTGGATTCTGGGCCCCGCATGGCTGGGCTGTGGGGCCGGAACGATCCCATTTCATGTTAAAGTTTTTGCTAGGCACTATTGTGCAGAAAATCCTATCTGTAGGATAGGGTTTGGACGCGCCGGGCCGGATTTTGGCTTAGAGAGGCGGCGCGACGAGATGGTTGACCGGGCCGTGCCCGGCGCCGAAGCCGGGGGCGGTGCGGATCGCCTCGTGCAGGTAGCGCCGCGCCCGGGTGACGGCGGCGGACAGGCTCATGCCCTGGGCGAGGCCGGTGGCGATGCCGGAGGCCAGGGTGCAGCCGGTGCCATGGGTGCTGCTGGTGGCCAGGCGCGGCAGGCTGATCGGTTCCACATGGTCCGGCGTGATCAGGTAATCGGTCAGCATCTCGCCTTCGCCGTGCCCGCCTTTGATCAGCGCCGCCTTGGCGCCGCGCGCCAGCAGAGCGCGCCCGACGGCGATGCGCTCTGCCTCGGTGCCGACCGGCATTCCGGTGAGCTTCTGCGCTTCCGGCAGGTTGGGCGTGACGATGGCGGCGCGCGGCAGCAGGCGGTTGCGCAGCGCCTCGATCGCCTCGTCCGGCAGCAGCACGGCGCCGGAGGTGGCGACCATCACCGGGTCCAGCACCACGGGAATGCCGGCTGGCAGCGTGTCAGCCACGGTGCGGATGATCTCCGCATTGGCCAGCATGCCGAGCTTGATCGCATCCGCGCCGAGATCGGCGAGCACGGTGGCCATCGAGAGGCGCACGAAATCCGCCGGCATGACATGCACCCCGGCCACGCCCAGCGTGTTCTGCGCGGTGACGGCGGTGATCGTGGTGCAGGCATAGGCGCCGAGCGCGGAGATGGTCTTGATATCCGCCTCGATGCCCGCGCCGCCGCCGGAATCGGAGCCCGCGATCGTGAGAACCCGGAACATCATTCCGCGGCTTCGGCGGTGGCGGCCTGGGCGATGGTGGCGCAGAGCTCTTCGACGATGGTCTGGATCTGTGCGCGGTCCTCGCCCTCGGCCATCACGCGGATCAGCGGCTCGGTGCCGGAGGCGCGGATCAGCACGCGGCCCTTGGCGCCGAGCCCGGCGGAGGCGGCGGCTATGGCGGACTGGATATGCGGCAGGCGCAGCGGCGAGGCGCCGGCATAGCGCACATTGCGCAGCAGCTGCGGCAGCGGCGCGAACACGCGGCAGGCTTCCGAGGCGCGCTTGCCGCTGCGCACCAGCACCGCCAGCACCTGCAGGGCTGCGACCAGCCCGTCGCCGGTGGTGGAGAAGTCGGAGAGGATCACATGGCCCGACTGCTCGCCGCCGAGGTTTTTCCGCTCCGCGCGCATGGTCTCCGCGACATAGCGGTCGCCGACCTGGGTGCGCTGCAGTGTCAGGCCGAGCCCGCCGAGGAAACGCTCCAGGCCGAGATTGGACATCACCGTGGCGACGATGCCGCCGCCGGCCAGGCGGCCGGCCGCGTGCATGTCGCGGGCGATCAGCCCCAGGATCTGATCGCCGTCGATGATCTCGCCGCGCTCATCGGCCAGGATCACGCGGTCGGCGTCGCCGTCCAGGGCGATGCCGATATCGGCGCCGTGTTCCAGCACCGCGGCGCAAAGATGCTCCGGCACGGTGGAGCCGACGCCCTTGTTGATGTTGAAACCGTCCGGCTCGACGCCGATCGAGATCACGGTGGCGCCCAGCTCCCACAGCGCCGCGGGGGCGACCTTGTAGGCGGCGCCATTGGCGCAATCGAGCACGATGCGCAGGCCGTCGAGCCGCAAGCCGCGCTCGAGCGAGCTTTTTGCCGCCTCGATATAGCGCCCGGCGGCGTCCACCAGGCGCGAGGCGCGGCCGAGCCGGTCCGGGGCGGCGAGGCGGGAGGACAGGTCCACGCCCATCAGCGCCTCGATTTCCTGCTCCGTCTCGTCGGAGAGTTTATTTCCGTCGGGGCCGAAGAGCTTGATGCCGTTATCCTCGTACGGGTTGTGCGAGGCGGAGATGACCACGCCGAGATCCAGCCGCAGCGAGCGGGTGAGCATGGCAATGGCCGGGGTCGGCAGCGGGCCGGCCAGGGTGACGTTCATGCCGGCGCTGATGAAGCCGGCGGTGAGTGCTGGCTCCAGCATATAGCCGGAGAGGCGCGTGTCCTTGCCGATGATGACGCGGTGGCGGTGGTCGCCGCGGGTGAACAGCAGCCCGGCGGCCTGGCCGAGCTTGAGGGCGATTTCTGTCGTCATCGGTGCGGTATTGGCGGTGCCGCGGATACCGTCTGTGCCGAACAGGCGGCGCTTAGGAGTCTGGGTCATCGCCTACCGCTACCAGCCTTTCCCAGACGCGCAAAGCCTGCACCGTCTCCGCCGCGTCATGCACGCGCAGGATGTTTGCGCCGTGCGCAACGGCGAAGAGCCCGGCGGCCAGCGAGCCCGGGCCGCGCTTTTGCGCCTCCGCTTCGCCCCCCGCCTCACCGATGAATTTTTTCCGCGACAGGCCGATCAGCAGCGCGTGGCCGAGTGCTGCGAAACGCGGCGTGGCGCGCAGGAGGCGCAGATTCTGGGGGCCGAGCTTGGCGAAGCCGAGGCCGGGATCGAGCGCGATGGCCTCGGGCCGGATGCCGGCCGCCAGCGCCGCGTCGCGGGTCGCGGTGAGTTCCGCCAGCACGTCCTCGGTAAAATTCGCATAATGCGCCTGGTCGTTCATGGTTTGCGGCGTGCCGCGCATATGCATCAGCACCACCGGGCAGGCGGAAGCGGCGATGAGTGCGGCGGCGCGTGGGTCGTGCTTCAGCCCGGAGACGTCGTTGATGATGCGGGCGCCGGCTTTAAGGGCGGCATCCATGGTCGCGGCGTTGCGCGTGTCGGCCGAGATCACCGCCCCCTCTCGCGCCAGGGCAGCGATCACCGGCCGCACGCGGGCGATTTCCTCCGGCGCCGGCACAGGCGCGGCATTGGGGCGCGTGCTCTCGCCGCCGATATCGATGATGTCGACGCCAGTCGCCAGCATCGCCCGGCCGGCCGCGATGGCGGTGTCCAGCCCGGTATGCAGGCCGCCATCGGAGAAGGAATCCGGCGTGACGTTGAGAATGCCCATCACCAGGGGGCGGTGCAGCGGGAGGCCGGCCCAGTGCGAGGGAGGGGGCGTCATGCGGCGGGCGGGAGCGTGACAGGGTGAAGCGGAAATAAGAAAGCAGCCGCTTTTTGAAAAAAGCGGCGCAAAAACTTTTGCACCTTTGGGGCTGTGGCGCCGAAACAGGCACGGCCCAAATTGATAAAGTTTTTTTGCTTCTTTTTGTGCACAAAAAGAAGCCTTCCTCTTCGCGTCGCCATGATTCGTCCCAAACCTATGGCCGAACGCTCTAGCATGGCGCCCTGTCGGTGCCAAAATTGTGAGGCGCTGCCTTGCAGCTCTGCGAACGGCGCGCTTGTGTGGCGGGCCGACGGAGCTATAACTACAATATGGGGTTGACACCGTTCCCGCTCGATTGGCTGAACCGGACGGTCCGCTTTGCCGGTGTCACGAGGTCGCGCGGCATCGCCTATGGCCCGCTCGACCGGCACATGCTGGACATCTACGCGCCGGAGGGGGCGCGGGGGCAGTGCCCGGTTATCGTGTTCTTCTACGGTGGGCTGTGGCAGGCGGGTGCGCGGCGCGATTACGCCTTTGTCGCGGCGGTGTTGGCGCGGCGGGGGTTCGTGGTCGTCGTGCCGGATTACCGCCTCTGGCCGGAGGCCGGCTATCCGGGTTTTGTCGAGGACTGCCAGGCGGCGGTGCGCTGGGTGGGGGCCCAGATCGCCGGCTATGGTGGCGATGCAAGCGCGTTGTTCCTGATGGGTCATTCCGCCGGCGCCTATAACGCCGCGATGGTCGCGCTCGCGCCGGACGCGCCGGAGCTTGCGGGCGTGATCGGCCTGGCCGGCGCGTATGATTTTCTCCCGCTGCAGGGGCAGACGCTGCAAGCAATTTTTGCCGGGCGGGATGATCCGCGCGTGACCCAGCCGGTCACTTACGCCCATGCCAATGCGCCGCCGATGTTGCTGGTGACCGGGGCGGCCGACCGTACGGTGCCGTCGCGCAATACCGCAAGCTTCGCGGCCCGGCTCCGCCATGTCGGCGCGCCGGTGGAGACGCGGGTTTACCCCCGGCTTGGCCATACCGGCCTGCTGCTGGCGCTGTTGCCGTATTTGCGCTGGTACGCGCCGGTGCTGCCGGACATTTTGGCTTTCATCGCCGCCTGCCGCGCCGGCGAGTTCGCCAGCACCGGTTTCGACGACGAGCTTCCCGTGGTACGCCGGCTCCCGTAACGAGGGGAGCGCGTATCGTGAGCAAGGCAAAACTTTATCTCGGAACCAGGCGCTATTCGTCCTGGTCGCTGCGCGGCTGGCTGTTGGTGCGGCTGGCGGGCCTGCCCGCGGAGGAGATCGTGGTGCGGCTCGAAGGCGGCAATTCCAAGGGCGTGAAAGCGGTCTCGCCGAGCGGCATGGTGCCGTATCTCGAGCATGACGGCGCGCGTGTCTGGGAGAGCCTGGCGATCGCCGAATATTGCGCGGAGTTCGCCCCCGCGCTCTGGCCGCAGGAGCGCATCGCCCGCGCCCATGCGCGCGCCATCGCCGCGGAGATGCATGCCAGATTCCGCGCGTTGCGCATCGCCATGCCGATGAATCTCGGGCGCGATTATGCCGGCCTCGGCCAGACGCCGGAGAGCCTGGCGGATGTCGCCCGTATCGAGGCGATCTGGACACAAACGCGTGAGGCATTCGGCGTCGGCGGGCCGTTTTTATTCGGCGGCACGTTCAACGCGGCGGATGCGATGTACGCGCCGGTGGTGGCGCGGCTGCTGACCTATCGCCCGCCTTTGGGCGCGGTGGCAGAGGCCTATTGCGCGGCGGTGCGCCGGCATCCGTTGCTGGTGGAATGGTATGAGGATGCGGCGCGCGAGCCGAAGGAATGGTTGCTTGAGAAGTATGAGACGCTGGAGCGTTGATCTTTGAGCGCGTGATAAGTTCAGGACGAGTTCACGTCGCAGCGAAGAGAAGCGCTTCTTTTTTGGAAAAAAGAAGCAAAAAACTTTTTTTAATTCGGGCCGTGCAGGTGTCGCGGCCACATTCCCTGAGGAATCAAAAGTTTTTTGCGCCGCTTTTTTTTAAAAAAAGCGGCTGCTTTCCTGTTTCCACGTGAACCGATCAGGCTCTGCCTCCTTGCGGAGGCGGAAAGACGAAGCTAACCAGGTTGATAACTAATAGTTAATAATCTTGGATGGCTGCATGAATCAGGCGGTGGAGACCAGCGAGGCCTCCGCTTTTTTTTAAAAGCGGCTGCTTCCTGCTCTACCCTAAACCTGCCGCACCTGCGTGCGGAACAAAATGCCACGCTCGGCGAGCAGTACCACCGCGAGGCCAGCCAGGCTGCAGATGGTGAAGCCGAGGGTGAGCGGCTTGATCGTGCCGTCGAAATTCTGGCCGATGAAAAAGCCGACCAGGGCAGCGCCCAGCATCGAGACAGAGCCAAGCACCGAGGCGGCGGTGCCGGCGATATGCCCGAGCGGCTCCATGGCGATGGCGTTGCAATTGCCGGCGAGCAGGCCGAAGCAGAACATCATGCCCCCTTGCAGCACGGCGAAGCGGAGCAGCGTGTCTGTGCCGGTGAGGCCGAGTGTGACCTGGGCCAGCGAGATGGCGATGAAGCCGAGCAGGGCCGCGTGCGAGAGCGGGCGCATGCCCAGCCGCTCCACCAGCCGCGCATTGGTGAGCGCGGCCGCGGCCATGCACATCGCGCAGGCGGCGAAGATCAGCGGAAACAGTTTTGGCACCATGAATACCTGGGCAAAAACCTGCTGTGCTGAGTTGATGAAGCCGTTCCAGCTGCCGAGCAGGGCGGTCATGGCGAAGGTGTAGCCGAGCGCCATGCGGTTGCTGAGGGTGAGGCGGAAGGCGGCGGCGATATCGGCAATGGTGACGGCGCGCTGGTCGCTGTGGTCCATCGTCTCCGGCAGGCGCAGCGCGATCCATAGCCAGATCAGTGCGCCGTAGAGGCCGAGGCCGAGGAAGATCACCGGCCAGTGCGCGATGAGCAGCACCGCCTGGCCGATCGAGGGGGCGATGATCGGCGCGCCGAGGAACACCATGAAGGTGAGGGAGCTCACCTGCGCCATGCGGCGCCCGGCATAGCAGTCGCGCATGATGGAAATGGAGATCACGCGGGTGCCGGCGGCGCCGATGCCTTGCAGGAAGCGTGCGGCGAGCAGCCAGGTGAAGTCCGGCGCCGCGGCGGTAAGAAAGCTGCACAGCACGTACAGGCCGAGCGCCACCAGCAGCACGGGCTTGCGGCCGAAGCGGTCGGCGGCGATGCCGTAGACCAGCTGCGCGGCGGCGAAGCCGAGCATGAAGGCGGTGATCACCCATTGCCGCTGGTTCGCGGCGGCGAGATGCATGGCGCGGTCGATCTGCCCCAGAGCCGGCACCATCATGTCGATGGCCAGAGCGACGGTCGCCTGCATCAGCGCAATGCAGGCGACGAATTCGCGAAAACTCATGCCCGGATGCGGGATTTTGGCGGCGCCGGAGGGCGAAACAGAAAGGGGGGCAGAGCCCCCCGGATGATCGAGTGCCAAGGGTGAAAAAATTTTACGGGCTGAGAGTCGGGCGGCGGCGGAGCAGAACGAGGCCGAGCACGGCGGAGGCCGCGAACATCGCGCCGCCGAGCAGCAGCATATGCGCGTGGCTGGGGGCACTGCCCTGGCCGAACAGCGCGAACATCACGGTCTGCGGCAGAAAGCCGATCGCCGAGGCCAGCAGGAAGGGGAGGGTGCGTACCGAAGACAGGCCGGCGGCGAGGTTGAGCAGGATGTTGCTGCCCACCGGCATCAAGCGTAGCGTCAGCGTGGCGATGAACGGCTGGGCGCAGAGTGCGGTGTCGATCTTCGTCATCATCTTGCCGAAACGGCGGCGCACGAAATCCTGGCCGATGGCGCGGGCCCAGATGAAATCCAGGCTGCAGGCGAGCACCTGGCTGACCAGCGCGATGGCGGTGCCGTACCAGGGGCCGAAGGCGTAGCCGGCGACGAAGGCCGGGATCTGCCGTGGCAAGCCGATGGCGGTGAGGAAGGTGGCGAGCAGCAGGAACATCGCCGGGCCGCGCACGCCGCCTTGCGCGAGCAGGTTGGCGAGCGTGCTTTGTGCCGAGCCGGCGCCGAGCAGCGGCAGCGAGGCGGCCACCGCGATCATGCCGCCGGCCATCAAGGCCGGTTTCAGCGCGCGGGTGGCGGCGATGGCGGAAGGTTTCGGGCGCTTCATCATGCGGCTCACGGGTTAGGGTCGATCTGCGGCACCCGCCAGCGGCGCTGCAGCCAGGCGACGCCGAACAGGTCGACGATGCCGACTTTCAGCCGGTCCCAGGTGCCGTAATGCGAGGCGCCATGCGCGCGGGCATGGTGGCGCACCGGCACCGAGACCACATGGCCGCCGGCGCGGATGAACAAAGCCGGCAGGAAGCGGTGGATATGGTCGAAATGCGGCAGCTCCAGGAAGGCGGCGCGGCGGAACAGTTTGAGGCCGCAGCCGGTATCGGGCGTGCCGTCCTGCAGCATCTTCGCGCGCACCTTGTTGGCGATGCGTGAGCCCCAGCGCTTCGCCTCGGTGTCCTTGCGGGTGGTGCGGTGGCCGGCGATCAGCACCGGCACGGGGCCCGCGGCCTCGGCCTTGATCATGGCTTCCAGCATCGCCGGAATGTCCGCCGGGTCGTTCTGCCCATCGCCGTCCAGCGTGGCGATATAGGTGCCGCGCGCGGATTTCACCCCGGTGATGACCGCCGCACTCTGGCCGCAGCTCTGCTTGTGGCGAACCCGGATTAGACTGGGCAGTTGGGCGGCAAGCTCCGCCAGCACCTTCGGGCTGGCATCGGAGCTGCCATCATCGACATAGACGATCTCATGGTCGATGCCGGCCAGCGAGGCGGTGATCGCGCTGATCAGCGGCGCGATGTTGGGGGCCTCGTTATGGACCGGGACAACGACCGAAACGAGCGGCGTGTCGGCACCGATATCGGGTGTTGTCTGTCGTTTGGGTTCGATGTTCATGCCGCTCATTCAGCTGCTTCATTAAGGCGTATCTGTGGCTCAAATCCGTCTAGTAAAAGATCGCGGCCGCCAAACCCGCCAGGTTTTGGTAAAAAACTGTAACCTGCCGTATCGAGCCAGCGCAGGCCGGCGGCGGGAGCGCCGGCGTGAAGCATGGTGATCCCGAGTTGCGCCAGGATGGCGCTGGCGGTGTCGTTGCCGCCCAGCACGAAGCGCCGGCAACCGGAGGCCGCCAGCCCCGCGGCGATGTCCGCCAGAAGGCCGGCGCCGGAGGCGTTGGGGCTAAGCCGGTCCGGCGGCGCCGAGGTGGAAATAATGAAGTTTTGCTCCTGCGCCGCGGCCCAGGCGAGAGCGGTGGCGAGGGCATCGGAGGAGGTGGGGGCGAGCTGCAGGAGCGGTACGCTGCGCTGCGCGGCGCCGAGCTGGAACAGGCTCTGGCGGTCCAGCGCGCCTGACAGAACAACGGTTTTTTGCGGCGCCGGGGGAGCAGCGGGAGCGGCCTCTTCCGCAAGCGGCAGCAGCCAGGACGGACCGCCGATGAGCGGCTGGGTGCTGAGCGCCTCGCGGATCGCGGCCAGCGGCGCGGCATCGACGGTGTCGATCAGCGCCAGGGCCACGCCTTGCTCGCGGCAGGCGGTGACGCGGGCGCGCAAGCCGGCGGGGCCGGCGGTGACGGTGTCGTGGGCGATCAGCGCGACCCGGCCGGACAGGCGCTCCGACATGGCATGGATGAGGTTGGCCACCAGCCGCCCGTGCTGGAACAGATGCCCCTGGAACACGCTGCGGCCAAAGCCCGGATTGGCGAAGCTGGCGGCCATGAAGCCGCCGCCGGCCGCGATCATCATCTCCAGGACCGGCGCCAGGCCGTCGAGATCGGGCGGTGCCGCCTGGTTGCCGAAGGAGAGAAACGCGAGGCCAGGTTGCTGCCCAAGGATGGTTTTGGCGGCGTCCGGCGTCAGGGAAGGTGCGGCGGGGGCGATGATGTCAGCAGGAGCGGGCGGGGTTGTCTCGCGATGCAGCTGCAGGCGACTGCCCCGGCCGAATTGGTCGCATACGGCAACCCCATCGGTGAGCGTCATGGCCAGCGCCGCCCGGGTCAGGAGGGGTGGTTTTGTCATCGTTTTGTTATCGACATGGTTATATAAATGGCACGCAGCGCTCCATTTCACCAGATGTTGCAAGGCACAAAGGCGAGAGCGCGTGGCTGGCTTCTGAAATTGGCATGACAATGCCCGGTGGAGCCGGCCCGGCGCTTGGCTTGCCTTGGGTCGGTCGCTATAAGCCGCCTCAAAGCGGGCCGTCGGTCGTGACAGGCCTGAAAGCAATGAAGGATACGGACGGCATGCTCATCTCGTTGCCACCGGATTACCGGCCCTCGGACGACGAGGAGTTCATGAATCCGATGCAAACCGAATATTTCCGCCAGAAATTGCTGCGCTGGCGTGCTGAACTCGTCAAGGAAGCCAACGGAACGCTCGCCTCGCTCGGCGAGGGCGGGATTTTGGAAGCCGATATCACTGACCGCGCCAGCGTCGAGACCGACCGGGCCCTGGAGTTGCGGACCCGCGACCGAGCCCGCAAGCTGATCGGCAAGATCGACCAGGCGCTGTTGCGCGTCGAGAACAACAGTTATGGCTACTGCGAGGAGACCGGCGAGCCGATCGGGTTGAGGCGGCTTGAGGCGCGGCCGATCGCCACGCTCTCGATCGAGGCGCAGGAACGCCACGAGCGCATGGAGCGCGTGCACCGCGACGACTGAGCGGGGGTAGGGAAGGGAGAGCGCTTCTTTTTTGGAAAAAAGAAGCAAAAAACTTTTTTGAACTGGGCCGTGGCGGTTTCAGCACCACGGCCCTAAACGAGGAAAAGTTTTTGCGCCGCTTTTTTCAAAAAGCGGCCCCTTTCTTCGACCTGATATCAGGCCATGCGGGCCTGCACCGCCTGGCGCTGCTCGGCGACCTGTGCCTTCATGGATTTCTGCAGCTTCTCGAAGCCGCGCACCTCGATCTGGCGCACCCGCTCGCGGGAGATGTTGTATTGCTGCGAGAGGTCCTCCAGCGTCGTCGGGTTGTCCTTCAGGCGCCGCTCGATCAGGATGTGGCGCTCCCGGTCAGACAGTGTTTTTAACGCCGTGGCGAGCAGGGCCTTGCGGCCGGTCAGCTCCTCGCGGTCGGCCATCTCGGTTTCCTGGCTGTCGCTGTCATCCACCAGCCAGTCCTGCCATTCCCCCTCGCCGTCCATTTTAATCGGCGCGTTCAGGCTGTTATCCGGCGAGGAGAGGCGGCGGTTCATGCTCACCACGTCCTGTTCCGGCACGTCCAGCAGATGCGCGATTTTCGCCACCTGGTCGGGCTTCAGATCGCCATCCTCGATCGCCTGCATCTGGCCTTTCAGCCGCCGCAGGTTGAAGAACAGCTTTTTCTGCGCCGCGGTGGTGCCCATTTTCACCAGCGACCAGGAATGCAGGATGTATTCCTGGATGGCGGCGCGGATCCACCACATCGCATAGGTGGAGAGGCGGAAGCCGCGATCGGGGTCGAAGCGCTTCACCGCCTGCATCATGCCGACATTGCCTTCGGAGATCAGCTCGCCGACCGGCAGGCCGTAGCCGCGATAGCCCATGGCGATTTTCGCCACCAGCCGCAGATGCGAGTTGACCAAAGTATGAGCCGCGTTCTGGTCACCGTTGTCGCGCCAGGCACGGGCCAGGCGCTCCTCTTCCTCATGCGCCAGCATCGGGTACTTGCGGATTTCCTGCATGTACCGGGTCAGGCTGACATCGGGGGCGGTGGTTGAAACGTTGGAGGCCATTAGGTGGAAACTCCTAAAAAAGTCGCGGATTCCGTGATGACCGAAAAGCCTGGGACCATGACGAAACGCGATTTGCTAACCAAGGTTATACCGTTGAGGCCCGGCCTCTGTAGCATCACGCGCCCGGCACGCTGCTTAAAAGGCAGTAACGAACCGGTCAGGGAGGCGAGCCAGGGGAACAACTTGGATGTAGTCTATGGGGCGGGATCGTCCGGGGTCAATGAAATTGGGACAATGGCAGTCCTGTTTCACGCGCATGTGTCGAGGGCCGTTTGCAGCGCCAAAAAGTCTGCCGGAGGGGGCGCTGAGAAGCTGAGCTTCTGCCCGGTGATGGGGTGAGAAAACCCAAGTATTTCAGCGTGTAAGGCCTGGCGTGGGAAGTCCAGCGCGAGCTCGGACGCGGGCGGGCGCAGGGTTTTCGCGGCGGCCGGGCGGCGGCGCAGATAGACCGAATCGCCGAGCAGCGGATGGCCGACATGCGCCATGTGGACGCGGATCTGATGCGTGCGCCCGGTGCCCAGACGCAAGGCGATGAGCGACGCCGCGATGCCATAATTATGGATGATCCGGTAACTGGTGAGCGCCGGCTTGCCGTTGCGGGTGACCACGGCCATGCGTTTGCGGTCGCGTGGATCGCGGCCGATATCGCCCTCGATCGTGCCTTTCGCCGGGTTCGGCACGCCCCAGCAGATGGCCTTGTATTCGCGGTCGAGATCGCGGCTGGCGAAGGCGGCGGAGAGGCGGGTATGGGCGAGCTCGGTCTTGGCCGCGACCATGACGCCGGAGGTGTCCTTGTCCAGCCGGTGGACGATGCCGGGCCGGCGCTCGCCGCCGATGCCGGTGAGGCTGTCGCCGCAATGGGCGATCAGGGCGTTGACCAGCGTGCCGTCCGGATTGCCCGGGGCCGGGTGCACCACCAGCCCGGCCGGCTTATCCAGCACCAGCAGCGCGTCATCCTCATAGAGAATGACCAGCGGGATGTCCTCGCCCTGCGGCGTGGCGGGCTCGGGCTCGGGCAGGCGCAGCCGGTAGCTTGCGCCGGGCTGCACCAGGGAAGAGGCGTCGGCGACGACCGTGCCGTCGCGGCTCAGCCGCCCCTCCAGGATCAGAGACTTGACGCGGGAGCGCGAGATGGTGCCGATGCGCTCGGCCAGGAATTTGTCCAGCCGCACGCCGCCATCCTCGGCGGCGGCGGTGAGGTCGATGAGGAGCGGGAATGCGGGATCAGCCACAGGGTAATTTGCGGGGCTTGAAGGCGTTGGTGGGGATACTGGGCGTGCTGATCGTGATCGGCACGGCGGTGGTCATCGGCACGGTCATCCACCGGCTTTATGCCAGGAGCGACGCGCCGTCGATGGCTGCACCGCTCGAAGCCCCCGCGCCGTCGGTGGCAGCCGTGGCGCCGGCGCAGCCGTCCGTGCCGGACATGCCAGCTCAGAGCCTGGCGCCGGGCGAGCATATCGCCGGGATCGCCGCGGCGGGCGGGCGAATCGCCGTCTGGGCGAACGGGCCGCAAGGCGACCGGCTGCTGCTGATCGACCCCGCCAGCGGACGGGCCAGCGTGGTGTTGCGCGCCGGCCGATAGGAAAACGCAGAATTTGTGTTCGCATGGCTTGAATTAATTTTGGCGCTGGCTTAATGGCGCTCCTGCCTCGTCCCGTTCGTCTAGAGGCCTAGGACACTGCCCTTTCACGGCGGCGACAGGGGTTCGAATCCCCTACGGGACGCCATTTTCACCACTGAATGGTTTTTGTGACGGATGGCGCGGCAGGGTTGTCGACCGCCTCTGCACTTGCTGCGGCATGTCGAAGGTTTTGCGCATGGTCCCGCCTTTTGGTCTGGCGGGGCGCGATAAGGGACTGACGCATGAGCTATGCGGTGAAAGAGATCTTTCTCACCCTCCAGGGCGAAGGCAGCAATGCCGGCCGGGCGGCGGTGTTCTGCCGTTTTGCCGGCTGCAATCTGTGGTCCGGACGCGAGGAGGATCGCGCGGCTGCGGTCTGCCGGTTCTGCGATACCGATTTTGTCGGGTTGGATGGCACTGGCGGCGGCCGGTTTGCTGATGCGCAGGCCCTGGCGCAGGCCATTGCCGGCGCCTGGCGCGGCGGCCCGGATCACCGCCTGGTGGTGCTGACCGGCGGCGAGCCGCTGCTGCAGGTCGATGCGCCGCTGATCGAGGCGCTGCACGCGCATGGCTTTGAAATCGCGGTCGAGACCAACGGGACCATTCTGCCGCCGGACGGACTCGACTGGATCTGCGTTAGCCCCAAAGGCGAGGCGCCGCTGGCGGTGACCGCGGGGCATGAGCTGAAGCTGGTGTTTCCGCAGGCGGACGCGCCGCCCGCGCGGTTCGAGGCGCTCGGCTTTACGCATTTTCTGCTGCAGGGGATGGACGGGCCCGAGCGCGAGGCCAATACCGAGGCGGCCATCGCGTTCTGCCTCGCCAATCCGCGCTGGCGGCTTTCCGTGCAAACACATAAATACCTGGGCATTCGCTGATGTATGAGTTGAGCAAGCAATTCCGCTTCGAGGCGGCGCACACCCTGCAGCGCGAGGTGGACGCGGAGCCGAGCCGGCGGATCCATGGCCATTCCTATCGGGCCGAGGTGGTGCTGCGCGGCGCGCCGGATCCGCAGAGCGGCATGATGATCGATCTCGGCCGGCTGGCCCGCATGATCGCCGAGGTGCGTGATGGGCTGGACCACCGCTTCCTCGACGAGGTCGCGGATCTCGGCCCGGCGACCCTGGAAAATCTCTCTTCCTGGATCTGGCGCCGGCTGGCGGCGGATTGCCCGGCGCTGTTCCGCGTCACCGTGTACCGCGACAGCGAGGGTGATACCTGCAGCTATTTCGGACCGTCGCCGAAGCATTGGTAGAAGCAGCCGCTTTTAAAAAAGCGGCGCAAAAATTTTTGCTCCTTTGGGACTGTGGCGCTGCAACCAGCACGGCCCAGTTTAAAAAAGTTTTTTGCGCCGCTTTTTTTCAAAAAAGCGGCTGCTTTCCTGCTTCCCCCTAAGCCGCCATCGCCGGCGTGATCCGGTGCAGGATCACGCCTTCCAGCGGGTCGGCGGGGGCGGTCCATGGGGCGGCCTCTATCGCCTGCCGGGTTTGTGTGTAGCCGGCGGCCCATCGCGCGCGGATGCTGCCGGCGCTGAAATCCAGGTCTTTGGTGTGGTCCTCATCCGGCAGAGTTGGCGCCAGCAAGGCGATCACATGCATGCGTGTGAGGCAGCCATAGCTTGCCAGTTCGCGCAGTTCGGCGGTGGCGCGCTCCCGCGCCGGCACCTTGCTGGCGAGTTCGGCGATGACATGGCGCAGTCTGTGGATCTGTTCCTGCCGCGCCACCTGACTGCCTGATCGGCTGGCATATTGCACGTCTTTTTGCCGGTTGAGCACCTCGGCGATGCTGCACGGCTCAGCCCCGTTGGGATTCCACACGTGCACGGAGAAGACCAGCGCGTCGCGCCGCGGATTGTCGTCGAAAATCGCCTCCAGAGGCGTGTTCGAGAGAATGCCGCCATCCCAATAGAGCTCGCCATCGACGCGGATCGGCGGGAAGGCCGGCGGCAGCGCGCCGGAGGCGAGCACGTGTTCGATCCTGAAGGCGCCGTTGCGGCTGTCGAAATAATGCATCTGGGCGGTGCAGACATTGGCGGCGCCGACGGAAATCCGCATCTCCCGCCGGTTGATCCGGTCGAAATCGATCAACTCCGTCAGCGTCTCGCGCAAGGGCGCGGTGCTGTACAATCCGGCATGTTCAGGGGCGAGCGGCCAGGCGCTGCAGAACATCGCCTCCGGGTTCGGGGCGAAGAATGCGCCCAGGCCCTGCAGCATGGTGAGGAAGCGCGCCATCTGGCCGCCGCCGGGGCAGGTGGCGATGAGGCTGGCCGGCAGGCCGTAGCCGATCCGCTGCCAGAAGCTGTGCAGCCGCTCGAGCCGGTCCTCCGGCGCATTGCCGGCGATCAGCGCCGCGTTGATGGCGCCGATCGAGGTGCCGATCACCCAGTCGGGTTCGAGCCCGGCTTCGTGCAGCGCCTGGTACACGCCGGCCTGATAGGCGCCGAGCGCGCCGCCGCCTTGCAGAACCAGGACCGTCTGGCCGAACCGGGCCGCTTTGGCTGTGCGGCCCACGCCCTAGAGCCTGATCGCTTGAAGTGGAAACAGGGAAGCAGACGCTTTTTTGAAAAAAAGCGGCGCAAAAAACTTTTGCTCGTTTTGGACTGCGGCGTTGAAACCCGCACGGCCCAGTTTACAGAAGTTTTTTTGCTTCTTTTTGTTCACAAAAAGAAGCCCTTCTCTTGGCTTCGACATGATTGGTCCTAAACCGATCACGCTCTAGGGCGTGGTGATGTAGTGGCGCAGCGAACTCACCTCGAACTGCGCCTCCTCCAGCAACTGCTTCACGATGTCGCCGATCGAGACCAGCCCGACCAACTGATCGCCTTCGACGACCGGAATATGGCGCGTGCGGTTTATGGTGATCATTTCCAGCACGTCGCCGATCTTGTCCTCAAGGGTGCAGGTGGAGACGAGCTTGGTCATCAGCGACTGCACCGGAAGCGCCAGCAGCGCGGTGCCGTGTTCGATGATGCCGCGGATCACGTCGCGCTCGGAGATGATGCCGACGAGATGATTATCAGCGTCAACCACCGGCACGGCTCCGATCTTGTGCGCGTAGAGCAACGCGGCGAACGAGGCGATGGTCTGCTCCGGCACGGCGGTGACGACCTTGTTGCCTTTGTATTTCAGGATGGATCTAACCCGGGTTTCCATAAACAGCTCTCCTGGACGCTGCGGATTTTTGCTCCCGCTCCCAGCCTTTCCGGCGGAGGCGTATCACGCCCGGAATTTCCGCTCCGGGGCGCGGGAGCAAAAACATAGCGCATTTTACATGCAACTCGAAATGAGAAATTGCCCATGCGGCGGCGGTGTTTTTAGCGCCGGATAGGTTTAAGTGGAGATAGGAAAGCAGCCGCTTTTTTGTAAAAAAGCGGCGCAAAAAACTTTTGCTAAACTGGGACTGTGGCGTTGAAATGCCCACGGCCCGGTTTAACAAAAGTTTTTTGCTTCTTTTTTTCAAAAAAGAAGCGCTTCTCCTCGCCGCACCCGAGACACATCTCCCTCTAGCGGGCGGAGGCGACGGCTTTCGCAATATCGTGATGCTGCGGCGCAAAAATATTGCCGGCGCTGCGCGGCGTCTGCGCGGCGAAACTCAACCCCGCCACGGTCTGCTGCACGCCGGCGATCATCGGCGCGGGATAGACGCCGAGCCAGACGAGCACAACCAGCAGCGCCGCAACGGTGGCGGCGCCGAGGCGCGAGCGCGCTGGGAGTGCGGCGAGGCGGGGTGAGGGCGAGAGCATGACGACGATGATGCGCAGATAATAATACAGCCCGATCGCGCTGCCGATGATCAGCGCTGCCAGCGGCAGCACCAGATGCGTGCCGACACCGGCGGCGATGACATAGACCTCGGCGATGAAGCCCATGGTCGGCGGCAGGCCGGCGAGCGAGAGCAGCATGACCGTGAAGGCGCCGGCGAGCCAGGGGCGCGACCACATCAGGCCGCGATACGCATCCAGCCGGTCGGCGTCGCGGCCGGTATCCGGCGGCGAGAGCAGTGTGATGACCCCGAACACGCCGGTCATCGTCACTGCATAGGCGGCGAGATAGGTGAACGCGGCCGCAAGCGCGGTGGTGCTGCCGGCGAGCAGGGCGACCAGCACGTAGCCGACATGGGAGATCGAGGAATAGGCGAAGATGCGTTTCAGATTATCCTGCAGCAGCGCCAGCAGATTTCCCGCCAGCATGGAGACGATGGCGATCAGCGAGAGCAGCCAGAGCAGGGATGGCGAACGGTAGCCGTCCATCAGCACGAAGAAGCGGAACAGCAGCGCGAAGATGGCGATTTTTGATACCACGGCGACGAGGGATGCGACCGGCGCTGGCGCGCCCTCGTAAATATCGGGTGCCCACATATGGAAGGGCACCAGCGAGAGCTTGAAGCCGATGCCGGTGAGCAGCAGCGCGAAGCCGGCATCGGCGTAGATGTCGCTGGCCGGTGCGCTGTTCCAGAGCCGGCCAAGTTCGGCGAAGGACATCGTGCCGTAGTCGAGATAGATCAGCGCCATGCCGAACAGCAGGAAGGCCGAGGAGACGCCGGCGAGGATGAGATATTTGAGCCCGGCCTCGAGCGCGCGCTCGCGCCGGCGCGGATAGGCGATGAGGCCGATCAGGCCGATGCTCAGCGTCTCCAGCCCGAGGAAGAGCGCGGCGAAATGCAGGCTGGCGAGCAGTGCTGCGGCGCCGACGGCCGTGAGCAACAGCAGCAGGTAATATTCCTCGTAAGGCCCGTCCTGCATGCGTTCGAAATAATCGTAGGAGAGCAGCAGCACGGCGATGGTGGCGGCGAGCACCAGAGCGAGGAAGAACAGCGTGTAGCCGTCGACCAGGAAAAGCGGGGTGAGCATGACCGTGCCGGCGGCAGCCGCCGGGAGGATGGCCACCAGCGCCGCGAGCAGCCCGGCGGTGCTGACGATGGCGGTGAGGCGGTGGTCGCGGCGCCAGGCGATCAGCAGCATCACGATCACCGGGGTGACGGAGAGGATGAGGAAGGGCAAGGCGGCGGGGCTCATGGCGCGGCTCCGTCGGCAAGGGTGATGGGGGCGCTGGCGCGCAACGCCGCCAGGCTGGGGGCGGCGGTGTCGAACACCGGTTGCGGGGCGATGCCGAGCCAGATGATGGCGGCGGTAAGCCCGGCCATGACGGCGATGTGGCGGGCGCGCAGGTCCGGCGCGTGCACATCGCGCGGTACACCGTGGAAGGCGCGCTGCACCAGCAGCAGCGCATAGGCGGCGGCGGTGACGGTGCCGATGGCGCCGATGACGGCAAAGACCGGCGCCACCTGAAACGTACCGAGCAGGACCATGAACTCGCCGATGAAATTGCCCAGCCCTGGCAGGCCGAGCGAGGCGATGGCGAAGAACATCCCGAAGCTGGAGAGCCGCGGCAGGCTGGCCCAGAGCCCGCCCAGCTGGCCGAAATTGCGCGTATGCAGCCTCTCCTGCAGCGCGCCGGCGAGGATGAACAGTGCCCCGGTGCTGATGCCGTGCGCCAGCATCTGCACCACCACGCCCTGCAGCGCCAGCGTGTTCCAGGCATAGATGCCGAGCAGCACGAAGCCGAGATGGCTGACGCTGCTATAGGCGACCAGACGCTTGAAATCGTTCTGGCCGAAGGCCAGCAGCGCGCCGTAGATGATGGCGATGACGCCGAGCAGCATGGCAAAGGGGGCGAAGGCCAGCGCCGCATGGGGAAACAGCGGCACGGCGAAGCGCAGCAGCCCGTAGGCCCCGGTCTTCAGCAGCACGCCGGCGAGGATGACGCTGCCGGCGGTCGGCGCCTCGGTATGCGCGTCCGGCAGCCAGGTATGGAACGGCACGGCGGCGAGCTTCACCGCAAAAGCGATGAAGAAGCCGAGCATGATCCAGAATTCCGTGGATTTTGCCATCGGCGTGCCGAGCAGCGCGAAATAGTCGAAGGTGAACACGCCGGTGGCGTGCTGGTGCACGAAGGCGAGCGCCAGAATGGCGACCAGCATCAGCAGCCCGCTGCCCTGGGTGAAGAGAAAGAATTTGATCGCCGCATAGGTGCGGTGCTCATGCCCCCAGAGGGCGATGAGAAAATACATCGGCACCAGCATCACTTCCCAGGCGAAGAAGAACAGGAACAGGTCCAGCGCCAGGAACACGGCGATGGTGCCGGCCAGCGACAGCAGAAGGTTGAAATGAAAGAAGCCGGTGCGCTCGGTGATCTCGCTCCAGGAGATGATGACCGCGACGAGCCCGAGCAGGATGGTGAGCAGCACCAGCAGCAGGCTCAGCCCGTCCAGGCCGAGTTCGAAGCTGATGCCGAGCTGCGGGATCCAGGGCAGGTTCAGCCGGTCGAGCCAGGCGCCGGCGGGCGCGTGGCAGGCCAGCGCCAGCACCGGCAGGTCCAGCGCCAGCGCGGCGAGGGAGACAAAGCGCGGCGCGTTGGCATGCAGCCGCCGGGCAAGCCAGGCGAGAATGCCGCCAAGGCCGGGGATGAGGATGAGCCAGAGCGGCATCATCGCAGCACCGCCACGGCGATGGTGACAACCGAGCCGGCGGCGAGCCAGCTGGCATACCAGCGCACCTGCCCGGTCTGCATCTCGCCCAGGCGGCGGTGCAGCCAGCGGCAGGTCCAGGCGATGCCGGTGTAAAAAAGGTCGATCACGTCATCGCGGTTGGCGCGCACCGCGGCCAGAAACGGCACCACGACGAGGCGGTCATACAGCACGTCGAACCCCCAGCCTTGGGAAAAAAACGCGCGCCAGGCGGCGATGGCGGGGGTGTTGGCCCAGGCGGTGAAGCGCTGGCCGATGCGCCAGTACAGCGCATAGGCTAGGCCGAGGCCGAAGAGCGAAACCGCCGAGGTGAACAGGATCAGCGCCACCGGGGCGGGCGGCGGGGCGGTGGGAAATACCGGTGCCAGCAGGTGCGAGAACAAGGTGACGTCGCCCAAAGCGCGGGGTGTTTCCACCAGCCCGCCGATCAGCGCCAGAACTGAGAGTACGGTGAGCGGCAATGCCACGCGCCAGCCATAGCGGCCGGAAACTTCTGTCTTCGCGTCGCCGAAAAACACGATGAACACGGCGCGAAAAATATACAAAGCGGTGACGAAGGCGGTGACGATGCCGCCGAGCCAGAGCAGCCGCGCGGCCCCGCCTTGCGCCCAGGCGGCGGCGAGGATCGCATCCTTGCTGTAGAAGCCGGCGGTGACGAGGGGCAGTGCGGCGAGCGAGGCGCTGCCGATGAGAAAACTCCCGAAGGCGAGCGGCAGGCGCGCGGCCAGCCCGCCCATGCGGAAAATATTGTGCTCATGGTGCAGGCGCATGGTGATGGCGCCGGCGGCGAGGAACAGCAGCGCCTTGAAGAAGGCATGCACCATCAGGTGAAAAATCGCCGCACCCCAGGCGCCGACACCAAGGGCTAAGAACATGTAGCCGATCTGGCTGACGGTGGAATAGGCGAGGATGCGCTTGATGTCGCTCTGGTTCAGCGCGGCGAAGGCGGAGACCAGCAGCGTGATGGCGCCGACGATTCCGACCGCGGCGAGCACCGCCGGCGCCAGGGTGAACAGCGTGTGCGTGCGGGCGATGAGATAGACGCCGGCGGTGACCATGGTGGCGGCGTGGATCAGCGCGCTCACCGGGGTGGGGCCGGCCATCGCATCCGGCAGCCAGGTTTGCAGCGGCACCTGCGCGGATTTGCCGAGCGCGCCGGTGAGCAGAAGTGCCGCGGCGAGCGTCGCCACCGCGGACCCGGAAGGCCAGGAGTCCGTAGCCTGCGCCAGCAACGGTTGGATCTGCAGCGTGTGCAGTTGCGTGAACAGCAGGAACAGGCCGAGCATGAAACCGGTATCGCCGATGCGGGTGACGATGAAGGCCTTGCGCGCGGCGAGGCCATTGGCGGGGTCGCGGTACCAGAAGCCGATCAGCAGATAGCTGCACAGCCCCACCCCCTCCCAGCCGACATAAAGCGCCAGCAGGTCGCCGGCCAGCACCAGCACCAGCATCGCCGCGACAAACAGATCCATATAGGCGAAGAAGCGGTTATAGCCTTCGTCGCCTTCCATGAATTCGGCGGCGTAGAGCAGGATCAGGCTGCCGATGATGGTGACGATGAGCATCATCACCAGCGAGAGCGGGTCGAGATACAGGCTGACCGCGGGGGAGAAATTTTCGACGTTGATCCATTGCCACAAGACCTGTGTGAAATGCTGGCCGGGCGGCGGCGTGGTGAGAAAGGTAATGGCGATCAGCGTGGCGATGAGCGCGGACAGCACCACAGCGCCGACGCCGATGATCCTGATATAGCGAGGTGCCAGCCGGCCTTCGCTTAAGATCAGAACCGCAGAGGCGAGCAGCGGAAGGGCCGGAACCAGGACCAGAAAAAACATGGCGCGTCACCCTTGCATGAGGTTGGCGGCGTCGGCGTCGAGCGTCGTCAGCCGGTGGCGGATGCGGATGATCAGCGCGAGACCGATGGAAACCTCGGCGGCGGCGAGGCTGAGCACGAACAGGAACATCACCTGCCCATCCGCCTGGCCCCAGCGCGCGGCGGCGATGATGAAGGCGAGGCCGGCGGCATTCAACATGATCTCGATCGACATCAGGATGAACAGCAGGTTGCGCCGCACCAGCACGCCGGTGACGCCGAGCGCGAACAGCAGGATGGCAAGAAACAGCGCGTGCTGCAGCGGCACGGTGGTCATGACGCGATCCCCCGCTCGCCATGGGCGATGCGATAGGCGCCGACCAATGCCGCGAGCAGCAGCATCGAGGCGAGTTCGACGCAGAGCAGATAGGGGCCGAACAGCACGATGCCGACCTGCCGTGGCGCAATGGCGTTTTGCGCCTGCTGCCAGGCGGCGTGATGGGCGAGGGTGAGCACCAGCTGTAAAGCGAGGATGGCGGAGAGGAGCGACGGGCCGATCCAGATCTGCGGCGCGATCCATTGCGCTTCGCGCCCGGCCGCGGCCTCGCCGAGATTGAGCATCATCACCACGAACACGAACAGCACCATGATGGCGCCGGCATAGATGATGACCTCCAGCGCCGCGGCGAAACCGGCGCCGAGCGTGTAGAACACCATGGCCACCGCGAGCAGCGAGACGATGAGATAGAGTAGCGCATGCACGCCATTGGCGCGGGTGATGACGAGCAGCGTGGAGAGCAAAGCGACGAAGGCGGCGATGTAGAAGGTGGTGTTCATGGCGCGCTCCTCACGGCAGCAGCGAATGGATGTCGACCGGTGGCCGCTCATTCTCCGCCTCGCCCTTGTCCTTGCCGGGAATCGCGAGACCCGAGACGCGATAGAAATTATAGCCCGGATATTTGCCGGTGCCGCTGATCAGCAGATCCTCTTTCTCGTAGATGAGGTTCGGCCGCTCGTATTCACACATCTCGAAATCCGGGGTCAGCTGGATCGCGTTGGTGGGGCATGCCTCTTCGCAAAAGCCGCAGAAAATACAGCGGGAGAAATTGATGCGGAAATATTCCGGATACCAGCGCCCGGCTTCTTCGGTTTTTTGCAGGCTGATGCAGCCGACCGGGCAGGCGACGGCGCAGAGATAGCAGGAGACGCAGCGCTCCGCCCCGTCCGGGTCGCGCGAGAGCACGATGCGGCCACGATAGCGCGGCGCGAGATAGGGTTTCTGCTCCGGATATTGCACGGTTTCGCTGCGGTGGAAGAGATGCAGGAAGGTCAGCCAGAGCGTTTGCAGCGAGCTGAACATGGGACACTCCTATCCAACGGGCCAGGCGAGCATGATCGCCCCGGTGGCGGCGATGTTGAGCAGCGAGAGCGGCAGCATGAGTTTCCAGCCGAAGCCCATCAACTGGTCGTAGCGTGGGCGCGGCAGGGCGGCACGCAGCAGGATGAAGAAGGCGACCAGCGCGATGGTTTTTAAAAAGAACCAGATGAGCGGCGGCAGGAGTGGCCCCTGCCAGCCGCCGAGAAACAAAATCGTGATCATCGCCGAGATGACCAGGATGCCGACATATTCGCCGATGAAGAACATGCCGAATTTCATGCCCGAATATTCGGTGTGGAAGCCCGCGCCCAGCTCGTTCTCGCCCTCCGGCAGGTCGAAGGGCAGGCGGTGTGTCTCGGCGATGCCGGCCATGAGGAAGACGACAAAGCCCAGGCATTGCGGCAGGATGAACCAGACGTTTTGCTGCGCGCGCACGATGTCCGCCAGGCTGAACGAGCCGGCGAGCATTACCACGCCGATCAGCGACAGGCCCATGAACACCTCGTAGCTGACCAGCTGCGCCGTGGCGCGCATGCCGCCGAGCAGTGAATATTTGTTGTTCGACGCCCAGCCCGCGAGCACCACGCCATAGACGGAGAGCGAGGTGACGGCGAGGAAGAACAGCACGCCGATATTGAGGTTGCCGACGATGCCGATGGACGGTGTGACCGGCACCACCGCGAAGGCGAGCAGCGCGGTGGCCATGACCATGGCCGGCGCCAGCACGAACACGGTCCGGTCGGCGAAAGGCGGCACCCAATCCTGCTTGAAGAGGATTTTCAGCATGTCGGCGACCACCTGCAGCGAGCCGAACGGACCGACGCGGTTGGGGCCGCGGCGGTCCTGCCAGAAGCCGAGCAGCCGGCGCTCGACCCAGGTGAGCAGTGCCGCACCGATCACCAGCGCCAGCAGGATGCCGATAATATCGACCAGGTTGAGCAGGATCAGGCGCATGATGGCGCATCCCCCGAATCTTTCAGTATTGCATGCACGGGGGCTGCCAGCCAGGCGGTTTGCGGCCAGCCGGCGCTGAGAGCTGCGGTACCGGAGGCGAGATCCGGCGCGAGGGTGAGGGGCAGGCGCAGCGTCGCCTCGCCGATCGCCAGTTCCACCAGCGCACCCGGTTGCAGGCCGAGCGTTGCGGCATCGGCGGCGTTCAGGGCTAACGATGCCGGCGGGATGAGCTCGGCCACGGCAGGGGCGCGCGCGCTCAGCTCCTCGCTGCCGAAAATATGTTTTTGTGGTAGCACCAGCCATGCGCCGTTTGGAGTCGCGCGCGCTGTTGTTTGAATTGATAACTGCATGTTTGTGACTGTGCCGTCGAACAGCCGAATGCCGGCCGGGCCGCCGCGCATTACCCCGGTCTCATCCTGGAATTTATGCAGCGACTGCCCGGAATTCCAGCCCGGCGCCCAGAAGAAGGGAAACAGCGCCGCCGGCATGTCGCCGTAATAGCCTTCCATCGTGCCAGTATAGGGGGCGGCGTCCGGCGCAAAGGCCTGTGGCTCGTGCACGGTGCGCGCGGCGTCCACCGCGGTGCGGCCGGTATAGCGGTGCGGTTCGCTGCGCAGGCGTCGCCCGGAAATGCGGAAGTCGGCGCCGGGTGCGGCGTCGATGATGCCGGCAAATTCCGGCAGCGCCGCCAATGCGCGTGTCACCGCATCGAAGTTTTGCCATGGCAAGGGGTGGCCGATGGCCGCAGCGATGTCGCGCAGCCAGATCCAGCCTGGTGCTGCCTCGCCGGGCAGCGGCACCGCGGGAAAGCCACGCTGCGCCCTTCCTTCAGCGTTCACGTAGGTGCCTTCGCACTCCGCGAAATTGCCGCAGGGGAGCAGGAAATCCGCTTTTGCCGTGGTCGGCGTCGGCACGTGGTCGAGCACGATCACCGGCTTGTTCAGGGCGAACAGCGCCTCCACCGCGTGCGGTGGCGCGCGCCGGAATAGATCGTTCTCCAGCACGATCACCGCGGCGACATCCGCCTGCGCCGCCGCCTGCAATGCCGCCCCGATATCGCCTGGCTGCAGCATCGCCATACCGAGGCTGTTGCACTCGGGCACCGCGAAGGCGAGGTGTGGAGTCACACTATCGCGCCGCAGCGCCTGGGCGATCGCCGAGGCGATTTGCGGCAAGGCTTTGCTCCCGAGCCCGCTTCCCGCGACGATCACCGGGTTTTTGCTCCCGCGCAGAATTTTTGCGATCTTCTGCACATCGTTTGCATCCCCGGCCTCGCCCGCTGCGATCGCCTCATGGAGCGCGCGGGCAAAACCCAGAATCCCATCCGGCGTGGCGCGCAGCGTGAAGCTGGCGATGTCGTCGAGCGGCGTTGCGAAGGGCGAGGCGATGAACAGCGGCGCGCGTGCCTCCTGCGCCGCCTCGCGGATCGCTGCATCCTGCCATGGGGCGAGCTTCAGCCGCTCGGCGGCGGCATGCGCGGCGGTGCGCACCGCCTGGCGCAAGGCCAGTGCCAGGCGTGGCGCGGTGTTGGATACATCCTCGCCCAGCACCAGCACCGCATCGGCGGTTTCGATCTCCGCCAGGCGCGCGGGGGGCAAGCCGGCGCGGTAAATGTTCAGCATGGCCGCGAGGCAATCGGCTTCGGCGGCGGCGATGCCGGGGAAAAACGCATCCGCGCCGACCAGTTCGCGCAGGGCGAAATTCGCTTCCAGCGCGGCGCGCGGCGAGCCGATGCCGATGAGTTTTTTGCCGCGCAACGCGGCCAGTTTTTCCAGCACCAACGTCTTCGGCACCGCGCTGGCAAGCCCCGTGCCGTCGCGCAGCATCGGCGTGCGCGGGCGGTGTTCGTCATTGGCAAAACCGTAGCCGAAGCGGCCGCGATCGCACAGGAAATAGCCGTTCACCTCGGCATTGAAGCGGTTGAGAATCCGCCGCATTTGGCCGGCTCGCTCACTCACCAGCGTGTTGCAACCATGGCCGCAATGCGCGCAGATGGACGGCGCGCTGCGCAGATCCCATTTGCGGTTATAGGCGGCGGAGAGCGTCTTGTCGGTGAACACGCCGGTCGGGCAGATTTCCACCAGATTGCCGCTGAACGGATTCTTCAGCACCCCATCGGCCTCGCGACCGAAATACACGTTGTTATGCGCGGCATAGACGTCGAGATCGTCGCCGCCGGCATAGTCGCGATAGAACCGCACGCAGCGATAGCAGGCGATGCAGCGGTTCATCTCGTGCTTCACGAATGGGCCGAGATATTGGTTGCGATGCGTGCGCTTGGTGCCCCGGTAGCGGCGGCAGGCATGCCCGGTCATCAGCGTCATGTCCTGCAAATGGCATTCGCCGCCCTCCTCGCAGACCGGGCAGTCATGCGGGTGGTTCGTCATCATCCATTCGATGACGCTGGCGCGGAACGCGGCGGCTTCCGGGTCGGCGACGGAAATGCGCGTGTTGTCCGCCGCCGGGGTCATGCAGGCCATGACGATTTTGCCGTGCGCATCCTCGGGCGAGGCGTATTGCTTGACCGCGCATTGCCGGCAGGCGCCGACCGAGCCCAGCGCCGGATGCCAGCAGAAATAGGGCAGGTCCACGCCATGCGCCAGCGCCACCTGCAGCAGGTTGTGTTGTGGATCGGCGGTGAAGTCGCGGCCGTCAATTTCGATGCGCGCCATGACTCAACTCCACGGACAACATTTTTCGGCAACATGCCGTGCGAAATCGGCGTGAAAATATTTCAGCCCGGTGGCCAGCGGCGCCATCGCGCCCGGCGCATGCGCGCAGAACGTGCGGCCGGGGCCAAGAAGGCTGACATGCTCTGCAAGAATCGCGATGTCATCCGCCGCGCCCTCGCCCGCTTCGAGACCGGCCAGCAGGCTCTCCACCCAGGGCAGGCCGTCGCGGCACGGCGTACACCAGCCGCAGGATTCCTGGGCGAAAAAATGCTCGAGATTGCGCAGCATGCCGACCGGGCAGGTGCGGTCGTCGAGCACGATGGCCGCACCCGTGCCCAGCCGGCTGCCGAGTTTTTCCACCGCCGCGTAGCTCATAGGCACGTCGATATCGGCGGCCATGATGAAGCCGGTGGAGGCGCCGCCGGGCAGCACGCCGCGCAATTCGTAGCCATCCTGCATGCCGCCGGCATGCTCTTCGAGGATTTCCCGCAACGGCGTGCCCATCGGCAGTTCCCAGGCGCCGGGGCGGCGAACGCGCCCGCTCGCGCCGTAAATCTTCGTGCCGCTGTCAGTGACCTTGCCGAGGCCGATGAACCATTCCGCGCCGTTCCTGACGATATGCGGAACGTTGCAGAGCGTCTCGACATTGTTCACCACGGTCGGCCGTCCCCACAGGCCGCTGAGCTGCGGGAAAGGCGGCTTGGCGCGGGGAATGGCGCGCCGGCCCTCCAATGCGGTGAGCAAGGCTGTCTCCTCGCCGCAGATATAGCGCCCGCCGCTGGTGTGCAGATGCAAAGCGAGGCTGAATTCGCCGCCGAAAATATGCGCGCCGAGATAGGTTTGCGCCGCCGCCTCGTCGATCGCGCGCCGCAGGCGGCGCGCCGCGAGATGGTATTCGCCGCGCAAAAAGATATAGGCGGTATCGGCCTGGATCGCATAAGCGGCGATGATCACCGCTTCGATCATCTGATGCGGATCACCCTCCAGCAGCAGCCGGTCCTTGAACGTGCCGGGCTCCATCTCGTCCGCGTTCACCACCAGATAGCGCGGCGGCGGCGCCGCCTCGCGCGGCGGCACCAAGCTCCATTTCAGCCCGGTGGAAAACCCCGCCCCGCCGCGCCCGCGCAGCTTGGACCGGGTGACGAGGTCGATCACCTCTGCCGGGGTCATTTGCGTCACCGCCTTGCGCGCCGCCTGATAGCCGCCGGTCCGCTCATAGCCGGCAAGACCGAGCGGCTCTCCGGGACGGATATTGGCGGTGAGCGGCGTTTGCGTCATGGGATTTCCCTCGCCGTGCCGAACAATTCGTGCAGCCGTGCCGCATCGACATCGCCGTACAGCGTCTCGTCCACCAGCATCGCCGGGGCGTGGTCGCAATGGCCGAGGCAGACGACCGGCAGCAGCGTGTATTCGCCATCCTGGCTGGTCTCGCCAGGGGAGATGCCAAGGCGCTGGCGCAATTGCGTGCACACACTCTCCCGCCCCATGATCCAGCAGGACACGCTGTCGCAGAGAAAGATCACGTGGCGGCCGACCGGTTTGCGGAAGATCAGATTGTAGAAAGTGGACACACTGTCGAGCTCGGCGGTGGACATGCCGAGCAGAGCAGCGGTTTCGGCGAGCTGCGCGTCGTTCACCCAGCCATGGCGGGACTGCACGTATTTGAGCGCGTCGATACAGGAAGAGCGCGCGCTCTCGCCATGCGCCGCGAGAGAGGCGATGTGCTCGCGCTCCTCGGTGCTCAGGGGGAGTAGAAATTCAGCGGTCGACATCGGCCATCACGAAATCGATGCTGCCGATCAGCGCGATCAGGTCGGCGATGAAGCTGCCGCGGCTGATCAGCGGGATCATCTGCAGATGCGGAAAAGACGGCGTGCGGATGCGCGTGCGATAGGACATGGTGTCGCCATCGCTCACCAAGTAATAGGCGTTCATGCCCTTGCTCGCCTCGATGCCGAAACAGGCCTCGCCGGGCGGGATCACCGGCCCCCAGCTGACATTCAAGAAATGCGTGATCAGCGTTTCGATGTCGTGCAGGGTGCGGTCCCGCAGCGGCGGCGTGGTCAGCTTATGGTCGGATTTGTAGGCGCCACCTGGCATGTTGGTGAGGCACTGGCGGATGATGCGCAGGCTCTGGCGCATCTCCTCCAGATGCACGACGACGCGGTCATAGCAGTCGCCATGCGTTGCCGTGGGCACGTCGAACTCCAGCTGGTCGTAGCCGGAATAGGGGCGGGCCTTGCGGCAATCCCAGTCGAAGCCGCAGGCGCGTAGGCCCGGGCCGGTGACGCCCCAGTCGATCGCCTCGTCCAGCGTATACGCGCCGATGCCGACCGCGCGCGCCTTGAAAATGCGGTTGCGCAGCACCAGCCGCTCATATTCGTCGAGCCGCTTTGGCAGATAGGCGCAGAAATCGGCGATGAGCCTGTCCCAGCCCTGCGGCAGATCGGCGGCGACGCCGCCGATGCGGAACCAGGACGGATGCATGCGGAAGCCGCAGATCGCCTCGATGATCTCGAACACGCGCTCGCGGTCGGTGAACATGTAGAACACCGGCGAGAGCTGGCCGACATCCTGTGACATGGTGCCGAAGAACACGAGATGGCTGGCGATGCGGAACAGTTCCGCCAGCATGATGCGGATCATCTGCGCGCGCGGTGGAATGGTGATGCCGCCGAGCTGCTCCACCGCCAGCACATACGGAAAATTGTTCATCACGCCGCTGAGATAGTCGATGCGGTCGGTATACGGGATGAACGTATGCCAGGATTGCCGCTCGCCCATCTTCTCCGCACCGCGGTGATGAAAGCCGATTTCCGGCACGACATCGATGATTTCTTCGCCTTCCAGCTGCAAGATCAGCCGGAACACGCCATGCACGCTCGGATGGTTCGGGCCCATGTTGAGGAACATGAAGTCGCAGTTCTCGCTGCGCCTTGTCATGCCCCATTCCTCAGGGCGGAAGCGCAGCGCCTCCTGCTCGGCGATCTCCTTGTCCTCGGTCAGGTCGTAGACGCCCATCTCGGTGGCGCGCGCGTAATGCTCCTTGCGCAGCGGGTGGCCGGTCCAGCTGCGCGGGGTGAGGATGCGCGCCAGATGCGGGTGATCATCGAAGACGATGCCGAACATGTCCCAGACTTCGCGTTCGTACCAGTTGGCGTTCGGCCATAATTTGCAGATGCTGGGCAGATGCGGTGCGCTGCCGGCCAACGCGACCTTGAGGCGAAAATCCTCGTTGCGGCCGAAGGAGAGCAGGTGATAGACGGCAGCAAAATCCGCTGCCGGCTGGCCCTCGCGATGCGTGCGCGAGCGTTCGTCGATCGCGGTGAGGTCGAACAGCATCCGGTACGGGTGCGGCACATCGTTTTTCAGCACGTTCAGCGTTTGCAGCAGCCGTTCCGGCGCGACCCAGATGGTGGGAATGCCGTCCACGGTTTTTTGTTCCGAAAAGCTGTCCTTGCCGAGCCGCGCGGCGAGTTCGCGAAAGATCGGCGGGTCGGCGAAGAGCTCCGGAACAGTCTGCAACATCGCCCGCCCCCCTCCCTCAGACCCGGTCCGGCGGGTCAAGCGTGGTCGCCTGCCGCCGCGCGGCGCGTTTTTCGTCCCGCAGGCTGGGCCGCGTCGCGCGCTCCACACCTTGCGGGCCCAGCACCCAACTTAGCGGCCGCCGGTCGCTGGCCACGGCCTTTTGCAGCAGCATCAGCCCTTCAAACAGCGCGTCAGGGCGCGGCGGGCAGCCCGGCACGTAGACATCGACGGGCAGAAACGTATCGACGCCCTGCACCACGCTGTAAATATCGTACATGCCGCCGGAATTGGCGCAGGAGCCCATCGAGATCACCCAGCGCGGCTCCAGCATCTGGTCGTATAGATACTTGATCACCGGCGCCATTTTCACGAACACGGTGCCGGAGATGACGATCACGTCGGCCTCGCGCGGGGTGGCGCGCAGCACTTCCGAGCCGAAGCGGGCAATGTCGAACTTGCTGGTGAACGAGGTCGCCATTTCCACATAGCAACAGGACAGGCCGAAATTGAACGGCCAGAGCGAGTTCTTCTGGCCCCAGGCCACCATGTCCTGCAATTTGCCCAGCACCAGGTTGCGGCGCACGGCCTCGGTGAACGAGCCGGTGTCAGGCCGTTGCGGCGCGCTCTCGTTGGCCCGGCTGAGATTCCATGCCATGCCCGGTCACCGCAAACTGCTGACGGGGCGCAGCCGGCGTTTTGGTCCCCATTCCAGCGCACCGATGCGCCAGAGATAGGCGAGGGCGGCGAGCAGAATGACGATGAAGGCGAGCATCGCGGTGTAGCCGTGCCAGCCGGCTGGGCGCAGCGCCACCGCCCAGGCATAGATGAACACGCTCTCCAGGTCGAACACCACGAACAGCATGGCGACGAGATAGAACTGGATGGAAAATTGCAGCCGCGCATCCGCGGTGGGCAGAATGCCGCTTTCAAACGGCTGGATCGTGGCACGGCCAATGTGCCGCTGCCCCAGAACAGACGAGCCGCCGATCATCGCCGCGACCAGCGCCAAAATGGCGAAGACGTATACGACCAAAAGCCAGAGGTCTGGTGCGTTTCCCATGCGTTGAGCTCCCGCCCGTTTTTCAGGAAACCGCCCGCTGCGCTATTCCTCCGACCAGCGGACGGATCAAGCACGAACTTCAATAGCGTAGCTTGATAGTAGGCACTATTTGATAAGTGTCAAGAAATGTTCTGGAATCTTACCGTTTTGTGCCGTGCGGAATAACTGTCGTTTTCCGCATGGCCTTGCCTGTCGCCGTGCAATAATCGCGTGGCTCTGCTTCCGCCGGGAAAAATTCAAAATGCCAGTTGCGGCTTGCCGGGCACCGTGCCGCCGTCAAGCAGAATTCGCCGCGGTAAAAAGGAAGGCTTCTTTTTGTGAACAAAAAGAAGCAAAAAAACTTTTTTAAACTGGGCTGTGCTGGTTGCAACGCCACGGGCCAAAACGAGAAGAAGTTTTTTGTGCCGCTTTTTTTTAAAAAAAGCGGCCGCTTTTCTGTTTCTACCCAAGCCTCTCAGGCTCTAGGGTGACAAAATCACGACCGGGGGGACGCGGTTTGACGGCAGACACACAGGCGGCAAGGCGGCAGACGACACCCGCCTTGGCTCTGGCGGCGCTTGGCATCGTCTATGGCGATCTCGGCACCAGCCCGCTCTACACCATGCAGACGGTGATCGAGGATGCGGGCGGTCATGTGGAGCCGAGACTGGCGCTGGGCATTCTGTCGCTGATCTTCTGGACGCTGCTGATCACCGTCTCGGCCAAATACTGCGTGTTCGTGATGCGCGCCGATAATCACGGCGAAGGCGGGATTTTGGCGCTGATGTCGCTGATCGGCCGCAACCGCGACGAGCGCGGGCGGTTCCTGGTCTATTGCGGCCTGTTCGGCGCGGCGCTGATCTACGGCGATGGCATCATCACGCCGGCGATCTCGGTATTGAGCGCGCTGGAAGGCGTGAACGTCGCCACGGCGGCACTGCACCCCTACATCATGCCGCTGGCGGTGGTGATTTTGCTGGCTTTGTTCGCGGCACAAAAATACGGCACCAGGCGCATCGGCCAGTTTTTCGGGCCGATCATGCTGAGCTGGTTCGTGCTGATCGGCCTGCTCGGCCTGGGCGGCATCATCCGGCATCCGGCGGTGCTGGCGGCGGTCAACCCGCTCTATGCCCTGCAGTTTCTCGCGGCGCAGGGGGTGGCGAGTTTTGTCGTCCTGGGCGGCGTGTTCCTGGCGGTGACCGGCGGCGAGGCGCTGTACGCCGATATGGGCCATATCGGCCGCAACCCGATCCGCTCCTCCTGGTTTTTCATCGTGCTGCCGGCGCTGCTGCTGAATTATGCCGGCGAGACGGCGCTGCTGTTCGGGCCGATACGGCCGGGGGATAATCCGTTTTTCCTGCTGGTGCCGGGCTGGGCGCTCTACCCGGTGGTGGCGGTCGCGGTGGTCGCCACCATCATCGCCAGCCAGGCGATCATCACCGGTTCATTCTCGCTCACCCGCCAGGCGATGCAGCTTAACTGGTTCCCCGGCCTGCATATCCGCCAGACCTCTGACACCGAATACGGCCAGATCTACGTGCCGTTCGTGAACTGGATGATGATGCTCTGCACCGTGCTGCTGACCATCGCCTTCCGCAGCTCGGACCGGCTGGCCGGCGCCTATGGCACCGCGGTTTCCACCACCATGCTGCTCACCACCGCCTTGCTGTACACGGCGATGCGGCAGTGCTGGAACTGGCCGGCGCTGCGGGCCGGGCTGGTGGCGGGCATGTTCCTCGTCGTCGATCTCGCCTTCTTCGCCGCCAACCTGCTGAAGATCGCCGCCGGCGGCTGGATCCCGCTCTTGTTCGGCGCGGTCATCTTCATCTGCATGGTCAGTTGGCGGCGCGGCAGCGACGGACTGCGCGCGCAGGCGGCGCGGCTGGCCGAACCGCCGGAGGTTTTTTTGCGCGACCTGGCGGCGGGCAAGATCGCGCGGCCGCCAGGCTGTGCCATCTTCCTCAACCGGTCCGAGGCAAAAATCCCGCCGATTTTGAAACGCCATGCGGCGCAGTTCGGCGCGCTGCCGGCCACCGCCATCAGCCTCACCATCCGCTTCATGGAGACGCCGCGCGTGGAGCCTGCGCAACGGCTGCGGATCGAACCGGTCGAACAGGGGATCTGGCACATGACGGCACAGTTCGGTTTCGTCGAGATCCCGAACATACCCGCCGCGCTGGCGGCGGCAAAAGCGCAGGGCTGCCCGATCGAGCTCGACAAAATGCTGTATTTCGCCGCGCGCGACGAGGTGGTGCCGGCGCCGCCGCAGCAGGGCATGGCGGGCTGGCAGCGGCTGCTGTTCAGCTTCATGTACCGCAACGCGGTACACAGCGTCGACCGTTTCCAGCTGCGCCCGTACCAGGTGGTGGAGGTTGGCCGCCAGGTGCCATTGTAGCGCCGCGGCGAGGGGTGAGGGCAGCGGGAGGGCCGCCGCCCTCATAAAGGCTCAGCTGGCCGGGGTGATCTGCGCGCGGGCTTCGCCCGCCGGATAGGCCTTGGTGTGCAGGTTCACATAGGTCTGGCCGGCCAGCAGCGCCTTGGCGGTTGCGGCGTCGGCGGTCAGCTTGCCGTGCATGCCGCTATGGTAGGGGCCGGGGATCGGCAGCATCACCGGGGCTTCCTGCTCGGCGCTGGCCGGGCCATGGAAATGCGCGGCCAGGACCGGGCCGGACAGATGGCCATAGACAATATGATACGTGACCTTGTCGGTCACCGTGTTGAACGTGCCGCGAACTTCGCCGGTCGGCTTGGTGGTTGCGGTGCCTTCGGTGACGAACTTGCCGGAGAATTTCACCAGCTTGGCCTGGGCGAGCGGGGCGGCGGCGAGCAGCAGGGCGGCGGCCAGAGGGGCGATGGCGCGAGGGCTGAGATTCATACCGTGATTCCTTGTTTGTCGTGAACGGCGGTTGCCGTGCCGCCAATATGGCACGGATTGTGACAACCGTAAGTATCCCTAACCCGGGCCGGCTTAGCCCGTGGTGCTGGATGTCCAGGTGGCGTTGCGTACCAGCGGCGAGCGTTCCAGCCGCGCCACCACCTCGTCCAGCTCCTTCGGCCTGGCGCTCGAGGCAACGAGGGTGGCGCCGAGTTCCACGATGTCGTCACTCTCGCTCAGCACCTCGACCTCCCGCACCGGGTAATGCGCGGCCTCGAGCGTGTCGAACAGCAGGTCGCGCACATCCGCCACTGCTTGCGGCCGGCACAGCGCGTGGAGCGTGTATTGCGCCTCGCTGAACCGCGCATCGACCGGGATGCGGTTGATGTAGTTCACCAGCGGCCGCAGCAAGGTGTTGCCGGCCAGCACGAAGACGGTGAGCGCCGTGGCCCCGGCGGGATAATTGCAGCCGGCGAAGGCGCCGACCGCGGCCGAGCACCACAGCGTTCCGGCGGTGTTGAGGCCGCGAATGTTGGTGCCGTCCTTGAGGATCACCCCGGCGCCGAGAAAGCCGATGCCGGAGACGATATAGGCGACGATGCGCGTCGAGCCCTCGGGCCCGGCCAGCCGCACGCCGAGATCGGCGAAGGCCGCCGCCCCCAGGGCGACGAGAACGGTGGTGCGCAGCCCGGCCGAACGCTGCCGCCATTGCCGCTCGACGCCGATCAGCGTGCCGAGCACGAAGGCAACGGCAAAGGCGGTCAAGGTTTGCAGAAAGGGAACCGGACTGGTCATTCGCGTCCTCGCATGCTGTGCGACCAGGGCAAACGGCTTACATGCGGTTGCGCCGGCAACGCAAGCCGGGCCGGATTCACGGCAGAGATCGTGACATATTGCCAAAACCTTGCCTTCGGAATTGTTTTGATATCGCGATAACGTTTATGTCGTTGACTTTTCGCGGCCCCAGGCGTTACGACGGAATTAAGCATAAAAATACGCAGAATTGTCGGCATCATCGATAAAAAGAACAAATCAGCAAAAACAGTAAAAATCGATTGAGGGAGTTCGAAATGAAACGGTCCAGAGTTTCGCGGGCAAAATGGTTGTCCGGCCTGTCTTGTGCTGCGTCGGTGCTGGCGCTTGGGCTTGCGGGTTTGCAACCGGCCAGGGCGGATGGACCTCCGTTGAAAATCGGCGTGATCGGCGAGGCGTCTTCCGTGGCCGGTGCCTCGATCACCCGGGCGGCGCAGCTTGCGGTGGACCAGATCAACGCGCAAGGCGGCTTCAATGGCCAGCCGGTGCAGATCTTCATTTATGACGATCACTCCTCGGCCGCGGAGGCGGTGCGCGCGTTCCAGCGCGCGGTCAACCAGGATCACGTGAACGCGGTGATCGCCAGCTATATTTCCGAGGTCGCCTTGGCCATCGAGCCCTGGGCCGGGCGGCTGCACATGCCGACCATCACCCCGGGGGCGGCGAGCACGGCGATTCCGCAAATGGTGCATGCCGATTACAACCGTTACAAATACATGTTCCATGGCTGGATCAATTCCCAGGCGCTGGCGGATGTGATCTGCAGCGGCATCGGCGATCTCCTGGTCAAGCCGCATGGCGTGAAAAGTGCTGTGATCATGAGCGAGGACGCGGCCTGGACCACGCCGCTCGACAATGAATATCTGCAATGTCTGCCGAAGGAGGGCGTGCAGGTGCTCGGCCATGTCCGCTTCAATCCGGACACCACGGATTTCACGCCGATCTTCAACGGCATCGAAGCGAAACATCCCGATCTCATCGTCGCCGGCATCAGCCATGTCGGCGTGCAGCCGACCGTGCAATGGCACGATTTGCAGGTGCCGATCCCGATGGCCGGGCAAAGTTCGCAGGCGACGACAAGCACGTTCTGGGCTGACACGCATGGCGCGACGGAGGGCGTGATTACCGCCAGCGCCGCCGCCCCCGGTGTCGCGATCACCCCGAAGACGATCCCCTTCACCGAGGCCTACCAGAAACGCTACGACTCCACCCCGGCCTATGACGGCTACACCGCCTATGACGACGTGTTCATCATCGCCGATGCGGTGAAGCGCGCTGGCTCGACCAATCCGGACAAGATGGTCACGGCGCTGGAACAGACGGATTATGTCGGCACGCTCGGCCGGGTGCAGTTCTATGGCAAAAACGATCCGTTCACCCATGCGATGAAGGTCGGGCCGGGCTATGTCACCGGCGTCGATATCCAGTGGCAGAACGGCAAGCAGGTCTGCGTGTGGCCAAGCAATATCTGCCACGGCCAACTGGTCTTCCCCTCCTTCATCAAAATGGCCGCGAAATAATCGCCGCGGCCTGGCGGTCCGGGTGTCCGGGCCGCCGGCCTGACGGCCAGGTAACGTCTCGGCGCCGGGCCACGGCGCGGGCTCCCTTCCTGGAGAGCGCATGCAACTATTCCTGCAAATCCTCATCGACGGTTTCGCGATCAGCGCGCTCTACGCGCTGGGGGCCACCGGCTTCACGCTGATGTTCGGCGTCTCCGGCGTGCTGAACCTGTCGCACGGCGCCATCATGGTGGTGGCGGCGGTGGTCGGCTGGCTGGTCGCCGGCAATACCGGCGCCGGCGCGCTGGGCGGCACGCTGCTCGGCATCCTGGCCGGGCTGCTCGCCGCCTACGCCACCTATTTCGTGGTGGTGCGGCCGATCCAGCGCTCCAAAGCCATCCCCGCGGCGGAGACCGAGATTTTCGTGCTCACCGGCACGCTGATCTGGGGTATCATGATCCAGTCGGGGCTGGATTACCTGTTCACCGACAATCCGGTGGCGATGCGGCCGCTGATCAGCGGTGTCACGTCGATCGGCAGTGTCCGCACGCCGACCAACGAGATCATGATCGCGGTGATCTGCTGGGGCGTGATCGGCCTGCTCTGGCTGCTGGTGAACCGCACGCGCATCGGCAAGGCGCTGCTCGCCGCGGCGATCAACCCGCGCGGCCTCACCATGCTCGGCTTCGAACTGTCGAAAATTTATTTCCTGGTCTGGACGATCTACGGCGTGCTGGCGGGCCTGGCCGGCGTGCTGCTTGCCTCGTTCCTCGGCACCAGCCCGGCCAATACCGGCACGCTGACGGCGAGCGCCTTCTCCATCGTCGTGCTGGGCGGGCTTGGCAGTGTCTCCGGCTCGCTGATCGCCGCCTATGTCGTCGGCTATCTGGAGACGATCACCGCCTATCTGGTGGCGCCGACCCTGCGGCCGATCCCGGCGCTGCTGCTGCTGGTCATCGTCGTTTATCTGCGCCCGCAAGGGCTGCTCGGCCGGCGTTAGAGCATGACAGGTTCAGGAAAAATCATGTCGCAGCAAGGACTTCTTTTTGTGAACAAAAAGAAGCAAAAAAACTTTTTTAAACTGGGCCGTGCTGGTGTCGCTGCCGCAGGCCCAGAGGAGCAAAAGTTTTTGCGCCGCTTTTTTCAAAAAGCGGCCACTTTCCTGTTCCCGCTTCAATCTATCAGCCTCTAGGGGGCGGCGATGCGCATGTTCCAACAACCCCGTTTCTGGCTCGCCGTGGGGCTTGCCTTGCTGGCGGCGCTCGCTCCGCTCGGGCTCTCCGCTTATTTTCTTGGCGTGCTCACCGTCGCCTATTATTTCGGCGTGTTCGCGATGAGCTGGGACCTGCTCTTCGGCTTCGCGGGCGAGGTGAATTTCGGCCCCACCGCCCTGATCGGCCTCGGCGCCTATGGCGCGGCGATGCTCAACAGCCTGGCGGGCATGCCGATCCCGGTCTGCCTGATCTTTGGCGCGCTGCTGGCGGTGGCGGGGGGCGCGCTGCTGGCCTTGCCGGCACTGCGCCTCACCGGCCCGTATTTCGGTCTGGTGACGCTGGTCGCGGTGCTGCTGCTGCAGAATTTCATCGTCATCTTCGCCGGCTTCACCGGCGGCGAGATCGGCATGACGGTGCCGAGCGTGCTCTCGGTCGATGCCAGGGTGAACTACGAATACGCGCTCGGCTTCCTGCTCATTTGCGCCGTCATCCTCTACGGCCTGTCGCGTTCCTCGCTCGGCCTGATCCTGCAGGCCAGCGGCCAGGATGCCACCGAGGCGGCAGCGCTCGGCTTCAACATCACCAAGCATAAATTCGCCGCTTTCTGCATCAGCGCGCTGTTCTCCGGCCTCACCGGCGGCATGATGGTGTTCTATATGGGCGCCGCCTCGGTCGATACCGTGATCGACATTTCCATCGGCGTGCAGATCATCATCATGGCGGTGCTCGGCGGTCGGCGCACCATTCTCGGCTCCATTCTCGGCGCGGTGTTCATCATCCTCGCCAACGAGCTGCTGCGGCCGTTGGGGCAGCTGAACACGTTTGTCGTCTCCGCTGTGGCGCTGACCGTCATCCTGTTCTTCCCCGACGGGTTTCTTGGCTATTTCCTGCGTGCGAGGGCCGGCTGATGCGCGACGTAGTGATCAAGGAGGCCTGCCTGAGCGTCAGCGGCCTGACCAAGCGTTTCGGCGGGCTGGTGGCGGTGAAGGATATCGGCTTTCGTATCATGCCGGGGGAAATTCTCGGCCTGATCGGCCCCAACGGGTCCGGAAAATCGACGGTGATGAAGCTGATCATGGGCATCATCAAGCCAAATGCCGGGTCGATTTTACTCGAAGGCATCGATGTCGCGGGCTGGCCCTCGCACCGTGTCGCGCGGGCAGGGGTGGGCATCGTGTTCCAGCATTCCCGCCCGCTGCACCGGCAGACGGTGCTGGAGAACATCAAGCTCGGCCTGCTGCCGGATTCGTTGCTGCGGCTGCTGCATGACCGCGAGGTGGAGCGCAAGGCGCGCGAGATCGCCGCGCGGGTGGAGCTGGATCATGTGCTGGACCGTTACCCCTCCACGCTGCCTTTCGCGGATCTGCGCCGCATGGAGCTGGCCAAGGCGATCGCCCGCGACCCGAAGCTGGTGCTGGTGGACGAGCCTTTCGCCGGGCTGACGGCGCAAGAGGTGCGTAGCTTCTCCGCCCTGATCGAAGGGTTTCGCGACGAGGGCAGGGCGGTGCTGCTCGTCGACCATAACGTGAAGAGCGTCTCGGCCATGGCCGACCGCGTGCTCGCGATGTATCTCGGCGAATATGTGGCCGAGGGCACGGCCGAAGAGGTGATGCGCAACGAGACCGTGCGCCGTGTTTACCTCGGCGGCGCCATCGAGATCGCGGCGCGGCCGGCGCTCAGCCAGAAATCCGGTCCGCCGCTGCTCGAGGTCGCCGATGTCAGCGTGTTCTACGGCAAGGCGCAGGCGCTGGACAAAGTCTCGATCCATGTGAAGGAGGGCGAGTTCGTCTCGGTGGTCGGCCTCAACGGCGCCGGCAAAACCACCTTCTTCAACGCCATCTCCGGCCTCGTGCCTTATTCGGGCACGATTAAATGGGCAGGAGACTCCCTGGCCGGGCGCAGCGCCGGTTCCGTCGCCCGCGGCGGCATCGTGCAATGCGCCGAAACCAGGGAATTGTTCGGCGACATGAGCGTGCGCGAGAATCTCGATCTCGGCGGCTGGCATCTGCCGCCCGAGGAGAGCGCGGCACAGCTCGAATGGCTGTTCGGCCTGTTCCCGATTTTGCGCAGCCGCCAGGCGCAGGCGGCCAAAACCCTCTCGGGCGGCGAGCAGCAGATGCTGGCGATCGCCCGCGCCTTGATGATGAAGCCGAAACTTCTGGTGCTGGACGAACCCACGCTCGGCCTGGCGCCGGTGATTTTGGAGCAGATCTCCAAGGCGCTGGAATTGCTGCGCAACACCACGCCGATCACCGTGCTGCTCGGTGAGCAGAACGTGACCTTCGCGTTGCCGCATGCTGATCGGGTCTATGTGCTGGAGCATGCGCGCATCGTCTGGGAGGGCGATCCCGCGCGTTTCGCCCGCGAGGCCGGCACGGGATATCTCTGAACCTTGTTGAGGATGAGTTATGTTTACGTGAAGGGGAGTGCTTCTTTTTGTGAACAAAAAGAAGCAAAAAAACTTTTTTAAACTGGGCCGTGCTGGTTTCGCTGCCGCCGGCCTAGAGGAATCAAAAGTTTTTTGCGCCGCTTTTTTACAAAAAAAGCGGCTGCTTTTCGGCTTCCACTTAACCCTGTCAGGTTCTAATTTTTTCTTGCTTTTTCAGCGGATTTCGGCAAGAAATTGTTGCCAAATCAGAAAGTTCTTGAGAAGAAATTCGTCTTTTGGGCTTGCGAACGCAACCGGCATTGTCCCGCGCGTTCGAGGAGAACTCCTGTGCCAGATGGGCGGGGCGGGCTGCCTATCAGATGAACGGACCGATGATTTCGTCACGATCAAAGGGCAATAGAACAACAGGAGGTTTGCTTTGTCTCACCCATCTCATGCCGCCCACCGCGCGTTCGGCGCTTTGTTGGCGGGCGTTATGTTCGTTGCGGGCAGCCACGCGGCGCTGGCCGCGGGCGACGCCGCCAAGGGCCAGCAGGTTTTTCAGGGCCAATGCGCCGCGTGTCACTCGGTAACCCCAGGTACCAACCTGTTCGGCCCGAGCCTGGCCACGATTTATGCCAGCAAGGCGGCGAGCGTCGCGAATTATTCCTATTCGCCGGCGCTCACCAATGCCAATATCACCTGGACGGATGCCGCACTCGACAAATTCCTCACCGCGCCGCAGACCGATGTGCCGGGGACCAAAATGCCCTTTGCCGGTATCGCCGATGCGCAGCAGCGGCAGGACGTGATCGCCTATCTTGCCCAGCTGAAAACCACGAACGCGGCGAAATAACCGCGCCTAGCGCGGCCGCACCGTCAGCTCGCCGATGCGCTTCTCATTGATCGTGCTCTGCACGATGCGATCGACATAAATGCCGGGCGTGTGGATGTGGTCGGGGTCAAGCGCCCCGGCCTCGACGATCTCCTCCACCTCGGCGATGGTGATTCGGCCGGCGGTGGCCATTTCCGGATTGAAATTGCGCGCGGTCTTGCGAAACACCAGATTGCCCGCCGGATCGCCGCGCCAGGCTTTGACGATCGACAGATCCGCGCGCAGCCAGGTCTCGCGGAGATAAAGTTGCCCCTCGAATTCCTCGACAGGCTTGCCCTCGGCCACCACGGTGCCGACCCCGGTGCGGGTGTAGAAGGCCGGAATGCCGGCGCCGCCGGCGCGGATGCGCTCGGCCATCGTGCCCTGCGGCGTCAGCTCCAGATCAATCTCGCCCGCCAGGCATTGCTGCTGGAATAGCTGGTTCACGCCCAGATAGGAGCACACCGCCCGGCGGATCTGCCGCTTGGTCAGCAGGAACCACAGGCCGAAATTCTCATTGCCGCAATTGTTGGAAATCACCGTGAGCTCCTGCGTGCCGGCGCGGAAAATCTCCGCGATCAGGCTCTCCGGATTGCCGGCATAGCCGAACCCGCCGGACATGATGGTCATGCCGTCGAACAGCACGCCATCCATCGCCGCTGCCGGGCTGGAATAGATCTTTTGCACCATGATCCCCAATCTGTTTCCGGCGCTCTTAGATCAATATGCGTTTCAGCACAGCGGAAGGCTTCTTTTTGTGAACAAAAAGAAGTTTTCTGCTCCTTTAGGCAGGGGAATCGCACTTCAAACGGCCTGACGGGTAGATTGGGGCTTGCGCGGCTTCGAGGGGATTGATTCTACCGGCTGGGGTGCATCACGCCCCGGAGGCCGCCGTCTTGAAACATTTTGTGACCTGCTGGCAGGAGCTGGACGACCCGCGCACGAGCAACGCCAGCCTGCATGATTTCCATGAACTTCTGATGATCTCGCTATGCTCGGTGCTGTGTGGCGGGCAGACGGCGGTCGATATGGCGCTGTTCGCGGAGGCGAAAGAAACGTTTCTGCGCGGGTTCCTCAGGCTCGAACACGGCCTGCCCAGCCACGATACTTTCAGCCGGCTATTCCGTAGCCTCGACGCAGACCAGTTCCGCGCCGCGTTTCAGCGCTTCATGTCCGGGTTTTCCGAGCAAATTCAGGGTGTCGTCGCCATCGATGGCAAGGTCCTGCGGCGGTCGTTCGATCACGCGAGCGGCAAATCGCCGTTGCACATGGTCAGCGCCTGGGGCTGCGAGCAGCGCCTCGTGCTGGCGCAGATCGCCACCGATGTGAAGTCGAACGAGATCACCGCGGTGCCCAAACTGCTGGCGATGCTGTCGCTGCAAGGCACGATCGTGACCACGGACGCGCTCAACTGCCAACGCGCGATCGCCGCCCAGATCGTCGATCAAGGCGGCGACTATGTGCTGGCGCTGAAGCAGAACCAGGGCACGCTGCACAATGACGCCATCCTGTTTCTCGATGATCCAGCCAGCAACGTCACCACGGCGGCGCCAACTTTGGATGCCGATCACGGTCGCATCGAGACGCGCACCGCCGCGGTCTCGACCGATATTGGCTGGTTGCAGGAGACCCATCACTGGCCCGGTCTGGCGGCCATCGGCAAGGTGCATCGCATCCGCGAAACCGCGAGCAAGACCACCACCGAGACCGCCTATTTCCTGCTCAGCACGAAGCTCACCCCCGAACGGCTCAACGAGGTGGTCAGATCGCATTGGGGCATCGAAAACCGGCTGCACTGGCGGCTGGATGTCGTGATGAACGAAGATCAGGACCGTACCCGGCTGGGCAATGCTCCACATAATCTGGCGGTTCTCCGCCACATGGCATTGAACGTCATGCAGAAGGATGGATCAAAGGGCTCTCTGCGGGGCAAATTCAAACGAGCCGGCTGGAATGACGCCTACCTCACTAAACTCCTCGCCTTATTTTAAGTGCGATCGCCCTGCTCCTATAGGCCGTGCTGGTTCCAACGCCACGGGCCTATAGAGTAGACGTTTTTTGTGCTGCTTTTTTTCAAAAAAGCGGCTGCTTTCCTGGCCGCGATAATTCCGGAGCGTAACGTGACCGCAAAACCCCGCCTCGCCTGCATCGGCGAATGTATGATCGAGTTTAGAACCCGGCCGGACGGGCTGCTGGCGCGCAGTTTTGGCGGCGACACGCTGAACACCGCCATCTATCTCGCCCGGCTCGGCGTCGCGGTCGATTACGTCACGGCGCTCGGCGATGACGATATGAGCACGGAGATGCTGGCGGCCTGGGCGCGCGAGGGCGTGGGCACGGCGCTCATACCGCGTCTGGCGGGCCGGCTTCCCGGCCTTTACCTGATCGAGACCGATGCCAGTGGCGAAAGGCGGTTCCTCTACTGGCGGGACAGCGCGCCGGTGCGCCAGCTCTTCGACCTGCCGCAGACGGCGGCGATTGAGACGGCGCTGGAACAGTTCGACATGCTCTACCTCTCCGGCGTCACCTTGTCGCTGTTCCAGGGCGCCGCCCGCGCGCGGCTGCTGCGTCTGCTGGAGGCCACCCGCGCCCGCGGCGGCAAAATCGTCTTCGATACCAATTTCCGCCCGCGCGGCTGGCCGGACCCGCAGGAGGCGCGGGAGGTGTTCGCCCACATGCTTGCGCTCAGCCATATCGTGCTGGCCGGCGTTGAGGACTACGCGTTGCTGGAGCATGACGGCTCGCGCGAGGGCATCCTGGCGCGGCTGCGGCGCGGCTGCGTGCCTGAGGCGGTGATCAAACTCGCGGAGCCCGCCTGCCTGGTGCTGGGCGACGGGCAGGAGCGCCTCGTGCCGATCACCGAGCCGGTGACGCCGCTCGACACCACCGCGGCGGGGGACAGTTTCGCCGCCGCCTATCTGGCGGCCCGTCTTTCCGGCAAAACGCCGGAGGCGGCGGCCCAGGACGGGCATCGTCTCGCCGGCGTGGTGATCGGCCACCCAGGCGCGATCATTCCGCGGAGCGCGATGCCGCCCGCATCCTGATATGCCGGCCGAAATCGAAGCCGAGATCGGCGCAATAATCCTCCAGCACCATCACCGAGCCGGATAACTCGGTAACCGCCACATAGCCGTCCGGGCGGATCAGATACACCGCGTCGCGTTCCAGCCCCGCCGCCTCATGCGCCTCCTGCCAGGCGAACACGTGCAGCGGGATCTCCCGCAGCCGGCACCAGGTGGCGAGCTTCGCGCTGGCCGTGCCATAGACATGCACATGCCAGGTCAAGGCGCACAGGCTGGCGTGGTTGTCCTCGCCCCCCACCGCCACCCAGGGCAGCCGGTCGCCGCTATGCACATGCACCGCCATGCCCCGGCTCAACGGGCTGCCGCGATAATTCACGCTGATCTGCGACACGGTGCGGAACAGATAGGTACGCACCGCCTCGACGCGCGCCATGCGCACCAGCAGCCCCGGCGCCAGCCGGGTGCGCAGCAGGTCGGCGAGCCGCCCCTCGGCGGTGACGAAGCTGAACACCCGGTCGGTCGTCGCCACCAGCCGCCGCGCGAATTTGAGGCGCTCGGTCTCGAAACTGTTCAGCAGCGTGTCCGGGGCCTGGCCGCGCAGCACGGCGGCGAGTTTCCAGGCCAGGTTGATGGCATCGCCGATGCCGGTATTCATGCCTTGCCCGCCGGCCGGGCTGTGAACATGCGCCGCATCGCCGAGCAGGAAGGCGCGGCCCTGGCGCATATGCGCGCTCACCCGGTGATGCACATGATAGGTGGAGAACCAGTTCACCGTGCTGATTTCGAGTTTCAGGTGCCGGATCGCCCGGTCGCTGACATCGGCGAAGGTCAGGCTCTCCGCCTGTGCCGCCGGCTCGTCGCGCACCGTGCCGATCAGCCGCGCCCGCCCGCTACCGGCCAGCGGAAACACCGCGAGAAAATCCGCCTCGTCGAGGTCGATATGCACTTCACCGTCGAAGGCCGGGCCGCTGCCGGTGACATCGGCGACATAGAAAAGCTGTCGGTACGTGCCGCCGTGGAAGCTGGTGCCCAGCGTCTCGCGCACCATCGAATGCGCGCCGTCGCAGCCGGCGATGAACAGCGCCTCGCAATATTCCTCCGCACCGCCGGGGCCGCGCAGGCGCGCCGTTACGTGGTCACCACGATCGGTGAAGTCGAGCAATTCGCATTGCCGCTCCACGCTGATGCCGGCATGTTCCAGCCGCGCGATCAGCAGCCGCTCGTGCGCGTCCTGGGGAAAGATCAGCAGGAACGGGTAGGGCGTCAGCCCGGCGCCGATCGTCTCGAACGGCAGGCGCGCCGCCGGCTCGCCCTGCACCCAGAGATTGATCGCCGGCACGATATGCCCCTGCGTCACGACCGTATCGGCAAGGTCGAGTTGCCGGTAGAGTTCCAGCGTGCGCGCCTGCACCACAAGAGCGCGAGAGGTGGTGCCCGGCGCCGCCGCCTTGTCGATGATGCGCGGGCGGATGCCCTGGTTCGCCAGCCATAGTGCCAGCACCAGCCCGGTGGGTCCGGCCCCCACGATCAGCACGTCATGGCGCATCGCTTCGTCCTTTCGGCCTTGTTATTTATTGGCGGTTTGGTGGTGTTGAATTCCTCGTGAAGCCTGGCAGGGTTAGCCTGTTATAGAATGAAAACCGGCAGTTGCGGGGAGTTTTCCGCCGCCTAGAATGTGTGCCCGATAGGCTAAGGTTTAAGCTGGCAAGCAGCCGCTTTTTTGAAAAAAAGCGGCGCAAAAAAAGCCTTTGCGCGTTTGGGCCCGTGGCCGCGAAACCAGCACGGCCCAGATTAAAAAAGTTTTTTTGCTTCTTTTTGTTCACAAAAAGAAGCCTTCCTCTGCGCTGAGATCTTGTTTGTCCGAAACGGGTTGTGGCCCCGGCGGTGGAGACCGCCGGGGCCACAAATTCATACCCGCGCGAGCCCGGTAGGCGGCCGCAGCCCTTACGTATCCAGATTCGCCACTTTCAGCGCGTTGCTGACGATGAACTCGCGCCGCGGCTCGACGATGTCGCCCATCAGCGTCGCGAAAATCTGGTCGGTGTCCTCGGCATCGGCGATCTTCACCTGCAGCAGGCGGCGCACCTGGGGGTCCAGCGTGGTTTTCCACAGCTGTTCCGGGTTCATCTCGCCCAGACCTTTGAAGCGGTTGATGGCCAGGCCCTTGCGGCCATAGCCGAGCATGCTCTCCCACAACGCCGCCGGGCCGTGCACAGGCTTTGCCGTGCCGTCCAGTGTCAGCGTCGCATCGGCGCCGAACACGGCGGCCAGATGTTCGGTGCGCTCGGCGAGGTAGCGTGCCTCGGTCGTGCGCAGCAGCGCCGCATCCACCGTGTAGCGCTCGGCGACACCGCGCACCATGCGCCCGAGCGTGACGCCGGTGGCATCGGAGGTCACCACCCAGCCGCGTTCCGTCGCCGGCGCGTTACCGTTCAGCCGCGACGCCAGCGCCTGGTCGCGCTCGGGCTTGCCCAGCGCGTCCGGCGTCAACATGCCGGCGATCGCCATCTGCTCGAGATACGTCACCGGCAGCAGGCGCGAGAGGGCCTGCAGCCGGTGCACCACCTGGCCGAGCCAAGTCATCTCGCCGCGCAACTCGTCGCCCGCGAGCACTTTGCCGTTCGAGGCCTGCAGCGAGGCTTCGCCCAGCGCCCGCTCCAGCAGATACGCCTCCAGCGCGTCGTCGTCCTTCAGATACCGCTCCTCATTGCCGCGCTTGGCGCGGTAGAGCGGCGGCTGCGCGATATACAGATAGCCATGCTCGATCAGCTTGGGCATCTGCCGGTAGAAGAAGGTGAGCAGCAGCGTGCGGATATGCGAGCCGTCCACATCCGCGTCCGTCATGATGACGATGCGGTGGTAGCGCAATTTGCTTTCGTCGAACCCGCCTTGTTCAGGCTCGCCCTGGCCGATGCCGGTGCCGAGGGCGGTGATCAGCGTGCCGATCTCCTGGCTGCTCAGCATCTTGTCGAAGCGCGCCCGCTCGACGTTCAAAATCTTGCCCTTCAGCGGCAGAATCGCCTGAAATTTCCGGTCGCGCCCCTGTTTCGCGGAGCCGCCTGCGGAGTCACCCTCGACCAGGAACAGTTCGGACTGCGCCGGGTCGCGCTCCTGGCAGTCGGCGAGCTTGCCGGGCAGGGAGGAGATGTCGAGCACGCCCTTGCGGCGGGTGAGTTCGCGCGCCTTGCGCGCCGCCTCGCGCGCCGCCGCGGCGTCCATCACCTTCTGCACGATGTTCTTTGCTTCCTTCGGATGCGTCTCGAACCAATGGCTCAGCGCATCGGCCACCGCCGCCTGCACCACCGGCTGCACCTCGGAGCTGATCAGCTTGTCCTTGGTCTGCGAGGAGAATTTCGGGTCCGGCACCTTCACCGAGAGCACCGCGGTCAGCCCCTCGCGCATGTCCTCGCCGGAAAAATCCAGATTGTCCTTTTTGCTGACGCTCTGCGCATAGCGCGAGACCACGCGGGTGAGTGCGGCGCGGAACCCGGCCAGATGCGTGCCGCCATCGCGCTGCGTGATGTTGTTGGTGAAGCAGAGCATCGTCTCGTGGTAGGAATCGTTCCAGGTCAGCGCGAATTCGACCTTGATGCCGCTCTCCGGCGCGTCGCTGACGGCGGTGATCGGCGTGCCCAGGACCGAGGTTTTCGCCCGGTCCAGCCAGACGGCGAACTCCTTCACGCCGCCCTGATAGAAGAATTTCGCCTCCTGGAACGGCTCGTGCCGCTCGTCGCGCAGGATGATCGCCAGCCCCGAATTGAGGAAAGCGAGCTCGCGCAGCCGGCGCTCGAACACGTTGTAGTCGAATTCGACATGGGTAAACGTGCCGGCGGAGGGTTTGAACGTCACCTCCGTGCCGGTGGGATGGTCGGAAGCGCCGATCACCGAGAGCGGCGCGGTCGTCTCGCCATGCTCGAAGCGGATGAAATGCTCCAGCCCGTTGCGCCAGATCCGCACTTCCATCCATTCGGAGAGCGCGTTCACCACCGCGGCGCCCACGCCGTGCAGGCCGCCGGACACTTTATAGGAATTCTGGTTGAACTTGCCGCCGGCATGCAGCTTGGTCAGCACCACCTCGGCGGCGGAAATGCCTTCCTCGGCGTGCAGGTCGGTGGGAATGCCGCGCCCGTCATCGCGCACGGTCATGCTGCCATCGCCGTTTAGCACCGCTTCCACCACGCTGGCATAGCCGGCCTGCGCCTCGTCCACCGCGTTGTCGATGATCTCGAAGCCCATATGGTGCAGGCCCGAGCCATCATCGGTATCGCCGATATACATGCCCGGTCGCTTGCGGACGGCATCCAGCCCCTTCAGAACGCTGATCGAGGCGGCATCGTAAGCCTCGTTATTGGCGGATTCGGACGGGTTCGGCGGGGTGGACTCAGACATAAAAGCGGAGGCTCCAGAATCGTCAGCAGTACCCCGTTTTATAGCCGAACTGTACGAATAAGCCTAATGGCATCGACGTCAGATCGCCTGCCACCACGCCCAAGGCGGATCACGTTCCAGACGGATCAGGGCTAGAGCGTGACCGGTTGAGGACAAGTTATGTCGGAGCGAAGCGCTTCTTTTTTGAAAAAAAGAAGCAAAAAACTTTTTTAAACTGGGCCGTGCCGGTTTCAACGCCACAGTCCCAGCCCAACCAAAAGTTTTTGCGCCGCTTTTTTCAAAAAGCGGCTTCTTCCTGTTTCAACCTGATCCTATCACGCTCTTGCCGCAGCGCGCCGGTGGCGCGGCAAACGCAAAACGGGTGGCTCTCGGTCGCGATCCACCGTCGCGGTCACGCCCAGGGCATCGGCAAGTGTCAGGATGGCCGGCGGAATGGCCCGCGCAGCGCCGCCGCATGGTCGCCGAGCTGGGTATGTTTCGGCACGATCCGCGGCAGATCCGGGATCACCACGTCGAAGCGCCGCCCCATCGCCGCCTCCATGGTCTGGCGCTCCATCGTGCCCGGCGCCCCGGCACGGTTCAGCACCAGCAACGGTTGCGGCGCCAAAGACGGGCCGCCCAGCAAGGCGCACAGCCGTTCCATGTTGCGGATGGAGATGCTCGTCGGGTCCATCACGATCACGTGGCGCGGCGCGAGATGCAGCAGGTCCCGCGCGAACGGGCCAAGCCTGGCGCCGGCATCCGAGACAAGAAAGTTGTAGCGTGCGCGCAGCGCCTGGATCAGCCGTGCCGCGCCCCCGGGCTGATAGAAGAAATCCGTGGTCAAGGCTTCCGGCTGGCCAGCACATCCACCCGGTCCGCGACCCGCCGCACCGCCCGCTCGATCAACAGCGCATCCAGCCGCTCCGGCGTTTCCAGCGCGGTCACCAGCCCGCCACTGACCGCCAGATTACAGTTCAGCGCCACCGTGCCGGTATGCAGCTCGGCGTCCAGAATCGCGGTGTGCCGATGCAGCCAGGTGCCGACCAGCCAGGCCAGGTTGGTGGCGACCGTCGTCGTGCCGGCGCCGCCGCGCGCGCCGCAAAACGTTACCATCTGCCCCGCGCGCGATGGCGGGAGCGGCGCCTGCATATCGACGATGACCGGGAGAAACGCCTGCGTCACCGCAGCGCCGGTCAGCGGCTTCGGCAGATATTCCCGTACCCCCATCCCCTTCGTCACCGTGCGATAGAAATTGACGTTGTGGATCTCGCCGATCACCAGCACCGTGGTGCCGGGGGCCACCACCTCCGCCAGCTCGCTGACCGCGTTGACCGGCTGATCCTCTCCCGAGAGATTGATGAGCAGCACCTCCGGTGTCGGCATGCCGCCAAGGGCCGCCAGCGCGGTGCGGAACTCCGCCAGGTGAATTTTGGGCTGTGGCGACAGGCGCGCGGCCAGCCCTTCCCGCAGGGACGGACGCGGCGCTCGCCTCGTCCCTGACAAAGCCGATGAATTTCTCCCGCCGTGCGCCAGGCGCGGGAGGCGTGAGATTGGCGGGTGTAAAATCCGCGGCAATCTCGGATGTGAAATCCGCTGTAAAATGTGACATGAAATGTCCCAAAATATTTTAAAATATCCGTGCGGGGGCTCCGGAACGACATCCACCGGCCGCAGCATCTGGTCAGACGAAGATTACAAAATGGTTAAAAGAATAATCGCAACGCGGTGCCGCAGCGCGGCAGCCCTGGCCCGTTTCCCTTCTTCCCGTGCGGCGCGGCTTTCGCTATCAGCCATCCTTCAATTTGGAATGGACTGGATATGGCTCGGCAAAAGCGAGGCCGCAAAATCGACGGCTGGCTGATTCTCGACAAACCGCAGGGGATCACCAGCACGCAGGCGGTCAACAAGGTGAAACGCGCGCTGGATGCGCAGAAGGCCGGGCATGGCGGCACGCTGGACCCGCTGGCGACCGGGATTCTGCCGATCGCGCTCGGCAACGCCACGAAAACCGTGCCTTATGTCATGGACGGCACCAAGCGCTACCATTTCACCATCACCTTCGGCGAGGCGCGCGACACCGACGACGCCGAGGGCGCGGTGACCGCGACCAGCGACGCCCGCCCCACCGATGACCAGATCCGCGCCGCACTGCCCGCCTTCCGCGGCAGCATCATGCAGATCCCGCCCGCCTTCTCGGCGATCAAGGTCGATGGCGAGCGCGCCTACGACCTGGCCCGCGCCGGCGCGCCCCCGGACCTGCCGCCGCGCCCGGCGCAGGTGGATAAGTTCGAGCTGATCGGCCGGCCGCATCCCGATATCGCCGAGTTCGAGGTGGAATCCGGCAAGGGCGTGTATATGCGCTCGCTCGCCCGCGACCTCGCGCGCGCCTGCGGCACGGTCGGGCATATCACCGTGCTGCGCCGGCTGCGGGTCGGCCCGTTCCTGGAAAACATGGCTGTTTCGCTGGACAATCTGCTCGATCCGGCGCATACGCCGCACACTCTTGCCGAACTCGTTCGGCCGCTCGAGACCGCGCTGGACGACATCCCGGCACTGGCCCTGACGGCTGCCGAGGCTCACGCCCTCTCCCAGGGCCAGGCGCTCAGCCTGGTCGACCTGATGGGGCGGATTCCAGAGGCGGCCAATCCCGATGAGGGGCTGGTCCGCGTGCTGGCGGCGGGGCGCGTTCTGGCCCTGGCCCGCCTTTCCGAAGGCTGGCTGAAACCCGAGCGCCTGCTTCAACATCTTTCGTGAAGGACAGCACGATGTCGATTACCCAAGAGCGCCGTACGGCGCTGATTTCTGAATACGCCACCGCCGCCAACGACACCGGCAGCCCGGAAGTGCAGATCGCTCTGCTCTCCGAGCGCATCTCCAACCTGACCGAGCACCTGAAGACGCACGCGAAAGACTTCCACTCGCGCCGCGGCCTGCTGATGCTGGTCGGCCAGCGCCGTTCGCTGCTCGACTACCTGAAGCGCAAGAACGCCAAGCGCTACCAGGACCTGATCGGCCGCTTGAACCTGCGCCGGTAACCAAAAAGCGGGGCTTTTGCCCCGCTTTTTTTTGGTGCGCCCAGCATGGGCGCATTCTTGCGGGTGGAAGTCCCGCCGCAAGCTGGTCACAGCGAGCGAAGTGAAGCGCAACTGCGGCAGGGCGACCGACCGTGGGGAGGAAGCGTGGATCGAAACTGCGGGCTGATGAACAAGAACTGGATATGAGGCGTTGCCGACCAGGACGAGCGGGCCATAAGCCGCGAAGCTCTTGTGACCAAAGGTCGATGGCGTAAATCTGGCGGTCGCGCAGTGAAGGAGTGCGTTCTTACCTGGGGAGATCTCGCCTCATGCCTGAAAGGGCGACGGTGTTGAGCCGGAGCGAGAAGTCAGCCGAGGCCGTAGTAGTCAGCGGGCGACCGTTGGCGAAGGGCCGAACGAGAGAGAGTGAAGTTCACCCGAGGAAATGCGAGGCCATGCGTCAGATGCCGGAAGTGACCGGGAGGCAGGAGAGGGAAGCGGGTGAAGCCCGCCATGGCTCACGCCTTGACGAAGCCGAACATTCGCCTCGGCCCACGAACGACACGGGGCCAGGACTGCTTACGGCGGTCCTGGCGCGAGAGAACCTTCAGCGGGCGCTGAAGCAGGTGCGGTCCAACAAGGGCGCGGCAGGTATGGACGGGCTGGACATTGACCAGACGGCCTCGATGCTGCGGACCGCGTGGCCCGCCATCCGCGACAGCTTGCTGAAGGGGACGTACCGGCCATCGCCGGTGCGCCGCGTGATAATCCCGAAGCCGGGGGGCGGCGAGCGCGAGCTTGGCATTCCCACGGTGCAGGACCGCCTGATCCAACAGGCGCTCCTGCAAGTCCTTCAGCCGATCCTTGATCCCAGCTTCAGCCAGCACAGCTACGGCTTCCGTCCGGGGCGAAGCGCGCACGATGCCGTCCTCGCGGCGCAGTCGTTCGTGCAGTCCGGGCGGCGAGTCGTAGTGGATGTGGACCTGGAGAAATTCTTCGACCGGGTTGACCACGACATCCTGATCGACCGTCTGCGCCGGAAAGTCCCTGACCCAGGCGTCATTCGCCTGGTTCGCGCCTATCTGAACGCCGACATCGCCGATAGGGATGTGACCATCAAGCGGAGCAGGGGCACGCCGCAGGGCGGACCGCTGTCACCGCTGCTGGCCAACCTACTGTTGGACGAAGTGGACAAGGAGCTTGAACGGCGGGGCCACGCCTTCTGCCGCTATGCCGATGACTGCAACGTCTATGTTCGGTCCAGGCGAGCTGGGGAGCGGGTGATGGCCCTGCTGCGGCGGCTCTACGGTCAGCTTCACCTGACGGTGAACGAGGCCAAGAGCGCCATCGCCTCCGTCTTTGGCCGCAAATTCCTCGGCTACGCCTTCTGGGCGGCGCCGGGTGGTGTGGTCAAACGGCGCGTCGCCAGTAAGGCGATCAAAACGTTCAAGGACCGTATCCGTGAATTGACGCCCCGTGTAACGGGACGCTCGATGCACATGGTAACGGAGCGGCTGCGTTCCTTCGTACTGGGATGGAGGGCCTACTTCAGGCTGGCGCAAACGCCCAGCGTCTGGCGACAGCTGGACGAATGGATGCGCCATCGCCTGCGGGCCATCCAACTCAAACAGTGGAAGCGCGGTAGGACGATCTTCCGGGAACTGACGGCCTTGGGGGCCAAACCCAATGTAGCCCAGCGGGTAGCGGGAAACGCCCGTAGCTGGTGGCGCAACAGCGGGATGCTCCTCAATGCCGTCCTCACAATCGCCTGGGCCGACCAGATCGGAATGCCCAGACTTGCCTAACCTCAATCTCTCGAACCGCCCGGTGCGGACCCGCATGCCGGGTGGTGTGGCAGGGGAGCGATCAGCAATGATCGCCCCCTATGCCGATTCTGGATAAGAAAGCAGCCGCTCTTTTGAAAAAAAGCGGCGCAAAAATTTTTGCTAAACTGGGCTGTGCTGGTCTCGCTGCCACAGGCCCAGCCCAGCCAAAAGTTTTTTGCGCCGCTTTTTTTCAAAAGAGCGGCTGCTTCACTTCCTTCCCTTAAGCGATCGGCGATTTCGTCGCGAAATTGTGATGCGCCTCGACATAGCGCACCGTGCCGGACTTGCTGCGCATGACGATGGAATGCGTGATCGCGCTGTGTCCGGCGCGGTGCACGCCGCGCAGCATCGGGCCGCCGGTCACGCCGGTGGCGGCGAACATCACGTCGCCCTTGGCCATCTCGGTGATGGTGTAGATGCGGTTCGGGTCGGTGATGCCCATGGTGCGGGCGCGGTCGATCTGCGCCTGGTCCTCGAACAGCAACCGGCCCTGCATCTGCCCGCCGATACAGCGCAAGGCGGCGGCGGAGAGCACGCCCTCCGGCGCGCCGCCGGAGCCCAGATACATATCGATGCCGGTGCCGGGCTGCGAGGCGGCGATCACGCCGGCCACGTCGCCGTCGCCGATCAGCATGATGCGGGCACCCGCCTCGCGGATTTTCGCGATCGTCTCGGCGTGGCGGTCGCGGTCGAGCATGCAGATCATCAGCTCGGAGACGTCGATCTTCTTCGCCAGGGCGAGGTTTTTCAGGTTTTCCGCAACCGGCGCGTCGAGCGCCACGACGCCCTCCGGCAGCCCGCCGCCCACCGCGATCTTATCCATGTAGATATCGGGCGCGTGCAGAAAATTGCCGTGCTCGGCCAAGGCCACGGTGGCGATGGCGTTCGGCCCGCCTTTGGCGGTGATCGAGGTGCCTTCCAGCGGGTCGACGGCGATGTCCATCGCCGGGCCGCCCTGGCCGACCTTCTCGCCGATATAGAGCATCGGCGCCTCGTCCATCTCGCCCTCGCCGATCACCACCGTGCCGTCGATGGCGACGGTGTCGAAAGCCTTGCGCATGGCTTCCACCGCGGCGCCATCGGCCTCGTTCTTCTTGCCCCGGCCGATCCAGCGCGAGGCGGCGATGGCCGCCGCCTCCGTCACGCGGACCAGTTCCAGCGCGAGGTTGCGGTCCGAGACGTCTTCCAGGCGGCGTGCGGTCATGTGAGATTCCTTCACTTCGGCTCAATACGGATCAAAGTGGGCTGTTCGAGCACCGATTCCAGATCGGCGATGCGGGTCAGCGCCGCGGCGACCGCGGCTTCGTTGGTGTCGTGGGTGACGAGCACGATCGGCACCGCCTCGCCGGGCTTGCGTCCGTGCTGCAGCATCGAGGCCAGGGAGATGTGGTGCTCGCGCAGGATCGCCGTCACATCGGCCAGCACGCCGGGCTGGTCCACCACCATCAGCCGCAGGAAATACGCGCCGGCATGGTGCGAGATGGGAACCGGCCGCCCGGCATCGAGCGCCGCCTGGCCGGCGCCCCAGACCGGCACGCGGCTGCCGCGGGCGATGTCGATGAGGTCAGCGACCACAGCGCTCGCGGTCGGGCCCGCCCCGGCGCCGCGCCCCTGCAGAAACACCGTGCCGGCGAAATCGCTCTCCAGCAGCACGGCGTTGTACACGCCGTCCACCGGCGCCAGCAGGCTCTGCTTGGGCACCATGGCGGGGTGCACGCGCATCTCCACCCCCTCGGCGGTGCGGCGGGCGATGCCGAGTAGCTTGATCCGGTAGCCGAGTTCTTCGGCGAAGCTGATATCCAGCGCGCTGACGCGGCGGATGCCCTCGACATGCACGGCGGAGAAATTCACTTTCTGGCCGAAGGCCAAAGCCGCCAGGATGGCGAGCTTATGCGCCGCGTCCACGCCGTCGATGTCGAAGGCCGGGTCGGCCTCGGCATAACCCAGGGCCTGCGCGTCGGCGAGCACCTCGGCGAAGTCGCGGCCCTCCTCGCGCATGGTGGTGAGGATATAGTTGCAGGTGCCGTTGAGAATGCCGGCGACCCGCTCGATGCGGTTGCCGGCCAGCCCCTCGCGCAGCGCCTTGATCACCGGAATCCCGCCGGCGACCGCGGCCTCATAGGCCAGGGTCACGCCGGCCTGTTCCGCCGCCTGCGCCAGAGCCGCGCCATGGATGGCGAGCAGCGCCTTGTTGGCGGTGACCACCGGGCGGTGGGCTGCCAGCGCCTGTTCGACCAGCGCCTTCGCCGGCCCGTCCGAGCCGCCGATCAGCTCCACCACGACATCGACGGCGTCATCGGCGGCCAGCGTTGCCGGATGCTCGTGCCAGCGCAGCCCGTCCAGCGCCACGCCGCGGTCGCGCGTACGGTCGCGGGCGGAGACGGCGGTGACGACGATCGGCCGTCCCGCCCGGGCGGTGATCAGCTCGGCATTCTCGCTCAACAGGCGCAGCACGCCGGCGCCCACCGTGCCCAGCCCCGCGATGCCGACTTTCAGCGGCCGTGCCGCCTCACGTTTTGCAGAGTTCATGATTAAAGCGTCGCCTCGGTCGCGGCGTCCACCGGGCCGCCATTATCGGTTGCCAGAAAATTGCGGATGTTGCGGATCGCCTGGCGCAGCCGGTGCTGGTTTTCCACCAGAGCGATGCGCACATGGCTGTCGCCGTATTCGCCGAAGCCGATGCCCGGCGCCACCGCCACTTTCGCCTTGGCCAGCAGAAGTTTGGAGAAATCGACGCTGCCCAGATGCGCGTAGCGCGCCGGGATCGGCGCCCAGGCGAACATCGAGCCGGCCGGGGAGGGCACATCCCAGCCCGCGGCATGCAGCCCCTTGATGAGCAGGTCGCGCCGTTCGCGGTACAGCGTGCGCATCTCCTCCACGCAGTCCTGCGGCCCGTTCAGCGCCGCCGTCGCGGCGACCTGGATCGGCGTGAACGCGCCGTAGTCGAGATAGGATTTCATCCGCGCCAGGGCGGAGATCAGCCGCGGATTGCCGGCGGCGAAGCCCATGCGCCAGCCCGGCATGGAGTAGGTCTTCGACATCGAGGTGAATTCCACGGTGATGTCCTTGGCCCCCTCGACCTGCAGCACCGAAGGCGGCGGATTGCCGTCGAAATAGATCTCCCCATAAGCGAGGTCGGAGATGATGAAGAGCTCGGTCTTGCGCGCCAGCGCCACCAGCTCCTTGTAAAAGTCCAGATCCGCCATGTAGGCGGTCGGGTTGGACGGAAAATTCACGATCAGCGCGGTCGGCTTCGGCACGGAATGGCGCACCGCGCGGTCGATCGCGCGCAGCATCTCCTCGCCCGGCTCGGCGGGGATGGAGCGCACCGAGGCGCCGGCGATGATGAAGCCGAACTGATGGATCGGGTAGGACGGGTTGGGCACCAGGATGGTGTCGCCGGGCGAGGTGATGGCGGCGGAGAGGTTGGCCAGCCCCTCCTTGGAGCCGAGCGTGGCGATGACCTCGGTCTCCGGGTCCAGCTTCACGTCGAAGCGGCGCTGGTAATAGGCGGCGAGCGCGCGGCGCAGCCCGGGGATCCCCTTGCTGGTGGAATAGCGGTGGCTGCGCGGGTCCTGCACGGTCTCCACCAGCTTGGCGACGATATGCGGCGGCGTGGCGCTGTCCGGATTGCCCATGCCCAGATCGATGATGTCCTCGGCCGCGGCGCGCGCCTTGGCCTTGGCGGCGTTCACCTCGGCAAAGACATAAGGGGGCAGGCGGCGGATGCGGTGGAATTCATCGGACATGATACGCTCTGATATTCTTTCGTTGCGTGTGAAGGCTGAGACAGCCGTCTAATATACCAATTGTACAAAGCCGCCAGAACCGTCCCGCATCGCGACGAGATTTATCGCACGGGGCGGCACGCCCGCGGCGGTGAGCTGGTCGGCCAGCCGCCGCGCCCGCGCCAGCGCCAGGCGCAGCGAGGCGCCGTCGCCGAACCCGCCGACCAGCACATGCGCCTGGCCACGCGCCGCGGCGACGGCACCGAGCGGCGCCACATCCTGGAAGGGCAGCACCGCCGAACCGGTGACGAAAGCGAGCGGCACCGGCGGCGGGTTGGGCGGGGTTTTCGGTTTCGGCGCCACGACCGGCGGCGGCACCGGCGGCGTGGAGGGGGTGGCCGGCAGATGCAGGCCGGGAATGTTAGGCACTGGCGGCGGCGCGCCGGGCAGCGCCAGCCCGGCCAAAGCCTCAGGCGAAGGGGCGGAAATGCCGGTCGCGCGGTTGGCGACCCGCGCGGCGATGAGCGCCTGCGCATTGGGTGCTTCCGCCGCCGGGGCGGCCGGCACATCGGCCAGGTTCGGGTAAGGCAGATCGGCGCCCGGCGGGGCTTGCCGCGCCTGCGCGATCGCGCCACCTTCAATGCTGTGGTACAACCCAACCGGACCCGAACAGCCTGCCAATAACAATGCCAGCAAACAAGATGCCGCACCCAGACGCCGACCGGCCATCACTCTCTTCCCCGTAACCAAAAATGCGCGGCGGAGCGCCATGCGGAAAACCCGCCTGGCTCTTGTTTGCCCGAGAACCGCCGCCACGGAAAGGATCGTCCAATGCCGAAGACCAAAGAACATACGGCCCAAGACCATGAGGCCGGAAAGCAACAGGAACCGGACATTAAATTGCCCGACCCGGAATTCATGGGGCGCTCGATGGCCGATATCGCCGCCCGCTCGCAGCGCCTGGTGAATGACTGGCTGAAGCGCCAGGCCAAGGAGGGGGTGAGCCTCGACCCGCTGAATGTCGGCAGCGCCTTCCTGGAAATGACCACCAAGCTGCTCGCCAACCCGGCGGCGCTGATGCAGGCGCAGATGGGGCTGTGGAAGGACTACATGACGCTGTGGCAGAACACCACGCGGCGCATGCTGGGCGAGCCGGCGGAAGCGGTGATCCAGAGCGATCCCAAGGACAAGCGCTTCGCCGACCCGGCCTGGCAGCAGAACGAGGTATTCGACTTCATCAAGCAGTCCTATCTGCTCTCCGCCCGCTACATCAACGACGTGGTCAGCAAGGTGGACGGCCTGCCGCCGAAGACCGCGCAAAAGGTGGATTTTTACGCACGCCAGTTCGTCAACGCGCTGAGCCCGTCGAATTTCATCCTCACCAACCCGGAAGTGCTGCGCCGCACCCGCGAATCCGGCGGCGAGAATCTGGTGCGCGGCCTCAACAACCTGCTCAACGACCTCGAGCAGGGGCGCGGCAATCTGCGCATCAAGATGACCGACACCGCGGCCTTCAAGGTCGGCGAGAACATCGCCGTCTCCGAGGGCAAGGTGGTGTTCCAGAACGAGCTGATGCAGCTGATCCAGTATTCCCCGGCGACCGAGAAGGCGTTGGCCCGGCCGCTGGTGATCTTTCCCCCCTGGATCAACAAGTTCTACATCCTCGACCTGCGGCCGAAGAACTCGCTGGTGCGCTATCTCGTCTCCCAGGGCCATACCGTGTTCATGGTCAGCTGGGTGAACCCCGATGCCAGCCTGGCGGCGAAAAATTTCGACGATTACATGACCGATGGCGTGTTCGCGGCGCTGGACGCGATCGAGAAAGCCACCAACATGCGCGAGGTGAACGCGATCGGCTACTGCCTCGGCGGCACGCTGCTGGCGGCAAGCCTCGGCTACATGAAGGCGCGCAACGACGAGCGCGTCAAATCCGCCACCTTCCTGGTCACCCTCACCGATTTCGCCGATGCCGGCGAGCTCGGCGTGTTCATCGACGAGGAGCAGCTCAGCTCGCTTGAGGAGCGCATGCATCGGCGGGGCTATCTCGAGGGCAACGAGATGGCGACCACCTTCAACCTGCTGCGCGCCAACGACCTGATCTGGTCGTTCGTGGTGAACAACTACCTGCTCGGCAAGGAGCCGTTCCCCTTCGACCTGCTGTACTGGAATTCCGATGCGACGCGCATGCCGCCGGCGATGCACTCGTTCTATCTGCGCAATATGTACCAGAAGAACCTGCTGTCGCAGCCGGGCGGCATTGCCATGAAGGGCGTGCCGATCGACCTGCGCAAGGTCGATATTCCGGTCTATTTCCTCTCCTGCCGCGAGGACCATATCGCGCCCTGGACCAGCACCTATCGCGGCGCGCGACTGTTCGGCGGCAAGGTGCGCTTCGTGCTCGCCGCCTCCGGCCATATCGCCGGCGTGGTCAACCCGCCGGAAGGGGGCAAGTACAACCACTTCAGCAATGATACGCTGCCCGACACCGCCGATGCCTGGTTCGAGGGCGCGACAGAGGTTGCCGGCTCCTGGTGGCCGGACTGGCAGCGCTGGGTCACGGGGCTCGACAAGACCATGGTTCCGGCGCGCATACCGGGTGAGGGGCTGCAGGTGATCGAGGCGGCGCCGGGATCATATGTCACCGTTCGCGCCTGAGAGGCTGCCGCCGCGCGTGCTGTTCGTGCTGCCCGAGCGGGAGAACTTCGCGCCGCATGCGGCCGGCGCCATCTCGCTCGTGGTGCGGCGGCTTTGCGGCATCACCCCGGGCGCGGTGGTGCTGGGCGCCCCCCGCGCACAGACTTTTGCGGGCATCGCCTACCAGCCGGTGCGAGGGTTTGCCGCCATGTGGCGTGCCATCCGCCGGCTGCGCCCCGCCGTGGTGGAGGTGCACCAGCAGCCGCGTTTGGCGATGATGCTGGCCCTGGCGCTGCCGGGGACCAGCATCTCGCTGTTCATCCATAACGACCCCTTGACCATGCGCGGCCTGAAAACCCGCTTTGGCCGCGCTTTGGCGTTGCGCCTGCTGCACCGTGTGGTCTGCGTCTCGGACTTTCTGGCCGCGCGCTACCGCACCGGGCTTGCCGGCGCTGGCCCCGCGGTGCTGCCCAACCCGCTGAGCGCCGCGGAACTGCCGCCGCGCGTCGAGCCGCGGCGCCGCATGGTGCTGTTCGCCGGGCGCATCACCGCCGACAAGGCGCCGGACGTGTTCATTGAAGCCTGCGCGCAGGCTTTGCCGCTTTTGCCCGGCTGGACCGCGCGGATGATCGGCGGCGACCGCTTCGGTCCCGACAGCCCGGAGACGGATTACGTGCAAACCATGCGCGCAGCCGCGGCGATTGCCGGGGTGACGTTCGACGGCCCGCGCCCGCATGCCGACGTGCTGGCGGCGATGGCGCAAGCCGCGATCGTCGTGGTGCCGAGCCGCTGGGCCGAGCCGTTCGGCCTTACCGCGCTGGAGGCGCTGGCCAGCGGTGCGGCGCTGATCACCTCCGGCCAGGGCGGATTGCGCGAGGTGGCGGGGGAGGCGGCCATGTTCGTGCCGCCGGGTGACGCCGCCGCCACCGCCGCCGCCATCCTCCGCCTCGCCGGCGACGATGCCGTTCGCGCGGCGCTGGCCTCAGCCGGGCTGGCCCAGGCCGCGCGGTTCGAGACCGAAGCCATTGTCCCGCGGCTGCAAACCCTGCGGCCTGCTCGTGTGTGAATGAGGAGAAAGCGCTTCTTTTTTGAAAATAAGAAGCAAAAAACTTTTCTGAAACTGGGCCGTTGGGGTTTCAACGCCACAGTCCCAAAGGAGCAAAAAACCGCTTTTTTCAAAAAGCGGCTGCTTCCTTATTTCCGCCGAAGCCCTAAATGACCCGACAAACTTTTCAGGACCGGATCCATGTCTGACACGCTCATCCCCGTCACCGTGCTCACCGGGTATCTCGGTGCCGGCAAGACCACGCTGCTCAACCGTCTGCTCACCGAGAAACACGGCAAAAAATACGCCGTGGTGATCAACGAGTTCGGCGAGCTTGGCATTGATAACGACCTTGTCATCGATTCCGACGAGGAAGTGTTCGAGATGAACAATGGTTGCATCTGCTGCACCGTGCGCGGCGACCTGATCCGCATCGTCAGCGGGTTGATGAAGCGCGCGCAGAAATTCGACGGCATCATCGTCGAGACCACCGGCCTCGCCAACCCGGCCCCGGTGGCGCAGACGTTTTTCGTCGACGAGGACGTGAAGGCGAAGACCCGGCTGGACGCGATCGTCACCGTGGTCGACGCCAAGCACCTGTTCACCCGGCTGGAGGATTCGCCGGAAGCCGCCGACCAGATCGCCTTTGCCGATGTCATCGTGCTGAACAAGCTCGACCTCGTCACGCCCGAGGAGCTGCAGGCGGTTGAGGAGCGCATCCGCCAGATCAACCGCTTCGCCGAGATCCACAGGGCGACCCGTGGCGACGTGCCGGCCGACAAGCTGCTCGGCCTGAACGCCTTCGACCTGCAGCGCGTGCTCGCCTCCGTGCCGGATTTTCTCGAGGAGGATTCGCACACCCATAACGAGCACCTGACCAGCATCAGCCTCTCCACCGACCAGCCGCTCGACGCGGAGAAATTCAACACCTGGATCGGCCATATCCTGCAGACCCAGGGGCAGGACCTGCTGCGCACCAAGGGCATTCTTTCCTACAAGGATGAGGACCGCCGCTTCGCCTTCCAGGCCGTGCATATGATCGCCGACGGCGATTTCCTGGCGCCCTGGAAAGCCGACGAGAAGCGCACCAGCCGCCTCGTCTTCATCGGCCGCGACCTGAACCGCCCGGCTTTGCGGCGCGGTTTCGAGAGCTGTGCCGCCTAAGTCTGGGGCTTCTGCTTTGGTCGGCGGACGCTCGCGCCGGCCCGGGCGAAATTTGCGGCAAGCTGTTTCCCCTGGTGATGCCTGACCTGCAAGGCGAGGTGTGAACATGACATGCCGCGAGAGGCGCCGCCCAGATGCCCGACGATCGGTTGGCAAAAAAAATCAACTTAAACGGGTAAAGTTGATGTCAAAAGATTAAATTTCTATTGACGATAGAATTAATCTTAGGCACCGTTTAGTCGGTTTTGTAGAAGGAATTATTGTGATTTCGCATATGATGGCTGTCCTTTGCAGCGTCAAGTCGGACCAACGGGCCGTTACCGCCATTGAATACGCGCTGATCGCGGCGTTGATCGCCGTCGTGATCATCGGCGCCGTCTCAGCATTGGGAGGAAGTATATCTTCCACTTTCAATAACGTTGCCAGTGAGCTTTAAGCTCACTTTGCATGACACCACCAGGCGACCAAAGGCGCGAGCCGCGGCGGCCGGTTACAGGCCTCGCCCGGATCGCGCAACGCACCCGCATATTTCTCGACGCGGACCAGCAGGTCGTCCTGCCTTGTAAAATCATTGACGCCTCCGACAGCGGATACCGCATCGCGCTAGAAGCCGATGCCGGATATCCGGGCGGGGGCGGAACTTGTTCTGGAACTCACCGGCGGCACGCAGCGCCCGGTCCGTGTGTGCTGGGTCTCACCCAGCGAACTCGGCCTGCAGGTCATCGACCGCCAGAACAAGTAGGAATAAGTGCAGGAAAGTGGCCGCTTTTTGAAAAAAGCGGCGCAAAAACTTTTGCGACTGTGAGCCTGCGGCGTTGAACCCCGCACGGCCCGGTTTAAAGAGCTTTTTCGCTTCGCTATGTCGCGCCCCTGAACGAAGCCCCCCCCCCCGGGATTGCTCCCGGGGGGGGCTTCGTTCGTCCAGACGCCGGGGCGTGGATTAGAAATCCGTTTTAAGTGGCTGATTTCTACTTTCTACCGCTTTTGGATGATTTGCCGCGGTCTTGTCGCAGCGGGGCGCGGTCGAGTGGTTCCCGCGTCCCCCTGGCCTTAAGCCACTCCCAAGAGACCGGTCTGGTTCTCCACCACCTCGGTGGCGACTTTCATGATGGATCCCGAGGCAGACGAGGCCGACAGCAACGGTGTTCCCGATTTTGACGTCGTGGCCGAACCAGGCGCGGGTGTCGGTGTCGCCGTCGGTGAGCCCAATGCTGCGATGGCACTGCTAAGGCTGGCGCTGATATTCATGATCTCGTCTCCGTCAGGGTACAACGTGTAATTGATAAACCTGTACGAACCCCGTGCCCCTCACCATGTCAAGGTGGTGCTCTACCGGTAGTCTGCTCAGAGCAAAAGCGCGGCTTGCAGGGCGGTGTCTGTGTACATAGCGTGCCCCGCACCGCCGACGCTCCGCCGCAAAGAGGAAGAGGCGTTGCTTGATTGTGAAATTTGCCGTCTTGCTTTGGTCAAGTTTGCCGAGCATCGGGGATGCCTGATTTGAGCGAATGATCTGGCGCGAAGAGGAAAAAATCATAGCCGATTGCTGGTTTTGACGTCGTGGACCTTTATTTTCCGACCATGACGTCAGAAGCCTTAATGATGGCGACCGCTTCATCGCCGACCGCCAAGCCCAGATCATCGATTGCCTCATTTGTAATGGACGACATGATCACGACACCATGGCCGATGTCGATCATGACGTGCCCTGTGGTCTGTCCCTTCGTGACAGCGGCAACTTTCCCTCTGATCTGATTTCGTGCACTGATCTTCATATGGCTCTCCGATATTCTTTTGTTGTTACATTGCGATAACCGCGCAGAATAAGGTCCGATCGCGCGGGCGCAAAATAAATCAAACAGGTCCCAAATTGAAACAAAATTATAAGAAGATAGGCTTTGAGTTGAGCGGCTTCGAAAAAGAACTCATCGGTCAGAGGTGACGTGCCGTGTTTACATCTTTGGCTGATCTTAAGCTTGGCGGTTGAGATCGGTCCCGGTAAGCGCACCTAATCCGACGAATCGTCATCATCCAGTGCGTAATCGATTTTCACGATAACGGTCATCTCCGCCTGAGGCATCGTTGTTGGAAAAGCCGGTACGTCCGCGCCTTGCAACATCTGCATTGCGGCACTGTCCAGCTGTCCAACGCCGCTGCCGTTGACCAACGCCACATTTGTCACATGCCCGTCGTGGGCCACCGTGAAGCGGATCGTGGCCGTGCCCTCCTGCCCGTATTCACGCGCCTCTTTGGGATATTGCTTATGTGCCTCCAGCCAGGCGTCGAGCTGGCTTTGCCATAACGGGCTCACCGTCACGGGCAGCTGTGCGGGTGCAGGCGCCGCTACCGGCACGGACTTGGCCATCGATGTGGTCTGTTCTCCTGGCGCCGAAGCCCGTCTGTCGGCGGTTGCCTCCGGTTGCGAGAGGCTGTGTATCCGGGGCGGCACCGCCGGATGCCGTGGCACGATTGCTTGGCGCCGCCGCGCCGGCTTCGCCATTGGCAATGGAGGCTTAGCTGTTGCGTGCACCGCCGGCGCGGCGTGCACCGGCATCGGCGGCGGCGCGACGGTTTTTTGCGGCGCGGCCTTTGCGCTTGGCGGTGCCGCCGCCTGCGCTGCCGCTTGGTGTGGTGCGGCCGCGGCGGGCATTATCTGTAGAGCCAGAGTGACATTAGTCATGTGGCGCGGCGCGTGATGCGTTTCGGATGCCAGCGCAAGCGCGGCTGAGCCATGCAGGATTGCAGCAATCACAATGGCGCATAGCTTTGGCTCGCGACGCATGCGCGAGATGGTGGCTCTGTGCCGTTCCACCGGGCCGTTGAAGCTGATGCTTCCCGTCGCCATGATCCGCTTACGTGTGGCGAACAGGTCACCCACGACAACAACTCTTCGCCCGCAAAGCCAGCCCTCTATGTCTCTATGTACAACCGACGATCGATGTGTTTGTACAAACATATCGATCTATATTCAACAGGGATACGGCATTCGCCGATAAAGAGACATTGACTACACTGACCATTGCTAAACCTTCGGCGGGCGTCCGGCGCCGTAAACTTCTCCTGCAAACCAGCCTGTCTTTCATCGCATTGTCGCTGCCGGTCAGCGTGGCGCATGCGCAGCAGGCGACCAACTCAATCGAGCTGCCCCAACTTAACGTTAGCGCTTCGGCGAACACAAAGGCTTATGCGGCCAATTCGAACTTCCACGTAAAAAACGTGCAGCTTGGTCCGCTCGGCACCAGGCCAATCCTGAAGACGCCGCAATCCGTTACCGTCATACCGCAGGACCTCATCGTCAACACGCAGACATCAACGGTCAACCAAGCGCTGAGCTATTTGCCGTCGGTGGAGGTCCGCGACCAACAGGGTTATGAGGTTTCCCGCCCGCAAGCTCTCGGCTTTCAGAGCAGCATCGCGCAGAACACCCGGCTCGACGGGTTGAACATTGTCGGCACGACCGCCATCCCTACCGAAAACCTATCCGGGATCGAGGTTCTTAACGGCCTTGGCGGCGCGCTTTATGGCCCCGAATCACCGTCCGGTGTGTTCAATTACATGTTGGCGCAGCCGACGGAAAAGCCGTTGGTGCGGGTCGTAGAAGGGTTCCAGTCGGACGGAACATTTACCGAGCAGGGCGATTTCGGTGGTACCACGGCGGACGGCAAGGTTGGCTATCGCTTGAATGTCGTGCAAGGCAACGGCGAAAGCTACACGCCGGGAAGCAATATCGACCGTACGCTGGGCAGCCTCCTGTTCGACTTTCATCCCGACGACAACACCACGATCGAGACCTATTACAGCCATTACGCGACCGATGCCACGGGACTTCCCGGCAGCGTCGTCTATGATGGCGCCAGCACGGGTAGCGGCACGAACACGATGCTGCCCAAGGCGATGAACCCGGCCAAGTCGGGACTGGCGCAGCCTGGCGCCGGCCCTGATCTCGTCACCGATACCGGCCTCGTGAAACTGACGCATCAGATCAACCAGAACTGGAGCTTTGAGATGGGCGGGGTCTATCAGAACGCCGTCCGCAATCTCTATGGCATCACCAACACCTTTACCAACGATCTCGGCAGCTACACGGTGACGAAGAATTTTACCGCGGTGTCGGATTTCACCATCGGCAGCAATGAAGCCTCCTTGAACGGTCGTGTGACGTTATTTGGCATGGAGAACGATCTCAGCTTCGGCACCAACGGCTTCGTGCTCGGGGAATATTCGCCGCGCAATGCCAGCTTTGCGCAGGTTCTAGGCACGTCAAGCCTCGCCGATCCGATCATCCTTCCGAGCGAGCCGCTGCCCTCCACCGGAGGACAGTACGAATCCGCCGCGCTGACCGAGCAGTCGATCGTCGCCGCCGACGAGATCCATCTGAACGATCAATGGGCGGTTCAGGGTGTGCTGAACACCTCCTCCCTCAGTTCCAAGAGCTGGGCGTCGAGCGGCAAGCAGACCAGCGCGAACAGCGTTGGCGGCGCGCTCAGCCCGACGGTTAGCGTGATTTACACGCCGACGCCGGTGGTCACCGCCTATGCGACCTGGGCCCAGGCCGTTGAGCAGAGCGACCAGGCGCCGAGCACGGTGGTCAACGCGAACGCGTATCTGAGCCCGTATCACGACACCGAGTATGAGATCGGCGCGAAATACGCCGTCACGCCGTCGCTGCTGCTGACCGTGGACGGGTTCCGCATGACCCGTCCCTTCGCCGACACCCTTGCCGACAACGTGTTTCAAGTCATCGGCGAACAGCGCAATTACGGCATCGAGACTTTCGCCCAGGGCGACGTGAGCCCGGCGCTCAGCGTGTTCGGCGGCGTAACCTATATCGACGCCCAACTGGTGAATACCGGTGTGGCCTCAACCGATGACAAACTCGTGGTCGGCGTGCCGCATGTCAAAACCGATATCGCCGTCGATTATCATCCCGCGTTCCTGGACGGCTTCGCCGTCACCGGTGCGGTGCATTACGAGGGCGCGCGGGCGGCGACCAACACCAATAACTCCTTCGCCCCGGCCTACACCACGCTGGACCTCGGCGCGCGCTACACGACGATGGTCTTGAAGCATCACATGACGGCGCGCTTCCAGGTGCTCAACGTCACGGACACGTTCTATTATGTCTCCATCGCCGATGGCACCATCGTCGGGAGCCCTGGGGCGAACACCGCTTATCTCGGCGCGCCAAGGACATTTTTGGCGAGCCTTGAGTTCGATTATTGATATAGCCTGATGGGACGCCGTGAAATCTGGCCACCCGTCTCGTATGGTGGCCCAGATTTCACTGCGACGTGGATCGCCGCTATATGGCGTTTCGGCCGTTCAGCGGCGTTTTCTGTGGTACCACAGGTGTTCAAGCTGCTCGGATGACCTCTTTTGGGTTCAGCTTCAACCCTCGGAACTGCCTGTCGTGGGCGCGCGGCCATCAGAGCGGGGCGGCACTGAACGTCCTGGGATCGCCATTCGACCGCCGCGTTGAAGAAATGCTTGTTGACCGCGACGATGTAGCACCGATCGTCCGTCCGATGCTCGCGGCCTGGCGACAACTGCGGGTGCAGATTGCAGCCTTCGACAAGGCGGTTCGCTCACTTACGAAGTCGAATCCAACATGCCGCCTGCTGATGAGCGTTCCGGGCATTGGCGTACTATCAGTGCTTGCCTATGTCAGCAGCGTCGAGGATCCGACGCGCTTCTCACGATCAGTCGGCGCGCATTTTGGGCTGACGCCAAAACAATATCAGTCAGGCGAAATCGACCGCAGTGGCAGGATATCGAAATATGGCGATTCCCTTACCCGCACGCTTATGTATGAAGCGGCAACTGTGCTTCTGAGATGGGTCAAGCGGCCGTCAAGCTTGCAGGACTGGGCGCAGGCGATTGCCAGGCGATCGGGAGAAGGCAAGGCGCGCGTCGCACTTGCCCGAAAACATTCTGTGATCCTGCATAGCATCTGGCGCTCAGGCGAGCCATTCCGCTGGTCGGAACTACAGGTCGCCGCCTAATGAGGTCTTCGACGAGATCCATCCGCGCTTTGCCACGGATGTGATGGTTGCCCCCGGGGCGAGGGTACAGGTGGCTGCACACGAGGCCGTTGGGCTGCGTCAATCAAACGCAAGCCCGCTGTTGACATTGCAGCGCCTGTGCTTCGGACCAGATGTTGCGGCGGATCTGTCCGACCGCGGGGAGAACCGTGACCCCGGTACGGCGACGGCAAAAGTAAAAAGGCTCCTCGCTGTTTCACGTGGGTAGCTTGAGTTCGAGCCTTCCGGCGATGAGGCCGAAGATCGCCTTGAGGTTGTGGGTTGACCGATCCCCCTCGTGCGTCCCAAGGGCGCCGAGTGTCCCGCCGTGCTCGCGCCGGTCAAGGGCCAGCCGCCGCCGACGCGGCGTTGGCCTCCGGCCACCCTTGACCACCGCTGCGCTCGGCGGCCTGCCAGATGCGCAGGTCGGAACGGAGGGATGGTTGGCAATCGAACAAAGGGATACACGCTGGGCAACTCAACCAATAGTTGGGCCGCTACCAACACCCAATAGCGAGGAGGCAGTAAAAGCTCATTGACAAGGGAGAGGCGATTAGAGAACGGCCACGTTCAGGCAAGAACATCATTGGGTCCTCGCTGTTTGAGGTGGCCAGATTGGCCGGGAACCACCGCACCCGGCTTCGACCTCCAGGGCCATTGCCGGGCGCAGTTTCTTGGTTCGGCTGAACGCCGTGTCTCTATCCCGGCCCGTGTTTTTCAGGGCGCTGTCGCCAAATTCCGTCAAGCCTGGTCGAAGACCACCGCGAAGCGGGCTTTACGGGATTTGGCGACAGCGCCACGCTCCGGCAGGTCGGGCGTGCAGCACGCACCTACCCCAGATAGCGTGGAAGCCATATTCTTCATGACGCGCTAATCGAAATGGAAAAGAACCGGTCAGTTGCGCCCTTATGTCCGACCTGCGATGCGGCACTTGCCGCTGGCCATCATGGGTGTTCGCTTACGTGTTAGGCACCAATCTTCCCGGCGTGCTCAAGGCACAGTGATCCCACCGGTATTGCCTAAACTGTATGTACTTGACTACAGACTTTCCCATCACGCTGTTCTGCGTCTCCTGCCGGTTAGAAGGGCTTTCTCCCGTCGCCCACCAAGCACAGGGTTGTCATGCCACAACTTGCGCTGCAGTTACGACGTGTCCCTTTGCGTGGTAGACCTCGTTGCGCGTCATCAACGCCCATGCGATGCGCGCTATCTTGTTCGCCAATGCGACTGTCACCAGCCTGAAAGGGCGGCGTTGGAGCAGACTATCGGTCCAAACTCCAGCGGCACTCTTCCATTGCCGTGCCCGGAAAGTCATTGATTGGGCACCCAGAACTAGACACTTTCTTATCTCCCGGTTGCCCGTCTTGGTGATCCTGCCAAGCCGGGTCTTGCCGCCGGTAGAGTGCTGCCGCGGTACCAGGCCAAGCCACGCTGCAAAATCCCGAGCCCTCTTGAATACACCAAAGTCGGCTACTGTCGCTGCGATCAGGGACGCCGTGATCGGCCCGACACCCGGGATCGTGGCCAGCCGGCGCGCTGCTTTGTCCTGCCGCGCGTGAGCGACGATTTCGGCTTCGAGTGTCTCAATGCGTTCTCCCACCGCCTCACGCTGGTCAAGCAATTCCTTGCATGCCTGGCGAGCTTGCTTCGGAACGCTTGCATCTGCATCGACGAACGCCATCAGCTCAACAAGCTTGTCGATGCCTTTTGGAACGATCAGACCAAATTCCGCCGCGAGGCCACGCATGGCGTTCGACAGCATCGTCTGCTGCTTGACCAGCAGCGCCCGAACCGAATGCACAGCCAGTATGGCCTGCTGCTCCACGGTTTTTACCGGCACGAACTTTATATTTGGCCGGCCTCCGGCTTCGCAGAGGGCTGCGGCATCGGCCGGATCGTTCTTCTTGCCCTTCTTCACAAACGGCTTGACCGCCTCAGGCGCGATCAGCTTCACATCATGGCCGAGGCCGATCAGCACGCGAGCCAAATAGTGACCCGCGCCGCACGCCTCCAAATAAATTGTGCACGGCTCGAGCTTCTCAAAAAACGGAATCATCTCGCTCCTTTGCAACTTGCGCTTGGTTGTCGCCTTTCCGGTCTCGTCGACGCTGTGCACTTGGAAGACGGCCTTTGGGTATCCAGTCCAATTCTGGTAATGCTCATGGTGGGCGGCTCCTTTTTACAGGTTGTAACGGACCCGTACTATGGCACACTGATGCCGGTAGGGGCCGTCCGCCCCATCTTCCCGGGACGGCCTATGCGCGACTTGGGGCGAGGCTGTGTAAAAACGGGCATTTTAGGCTATGATGGTGGAGGAGGTTGGGAGCCGCCATGAGCCGCTTTGTCGAAAGTGAGGCGCGAAGCCAATCCTGGCGACTGCCGAGCGCCTTGGAGGACTATGTTCCGCCTGACAATCCGGTTCGAGTGGTTGAGGCGTTTGTTGATGAATTGGATGTGGGCAGTCGGGGTTTTTTCCGGTGTTGAACCGGCTGCGACGGGACGGCTCGGCGCGCCACTGACAATGGTAACGCTGGTGATCGGAACCCTTTGGATGTTGCGATGACGCCGCCCAAGACCGCGGGATTCCCGTCGCGCTCGCTCGACGCCATCAATTTCCTGCTCGCCGATGTGCGCGGCGTGCTTGGGCCTTACCTGAACATCTTCCTGGTCACTCAGCAACATTGGAGCCAATCCGAGGTCGGTTTGGTCACCACCATCGGCGGCCTGCTCGGCCTTTCAGTCCAGACGCCAGTCGGTGCGGCGATCGACGAGACCCACGCCAAGCGGGGCGCGATTGTCCTGGCGCTTGCGGTGCTGGCACTCGGGGCCATCGTCATCTTCGCCGTGCCGACTTTCTGGCCGGTAACGGTCGCCAACAGCCTGATGGCAGTTGTTGGCGACGTGTTCGCCCCTGCGGTCGCGGCATTGACCCTGGGCCTGTATACCCGAAATCAGCTTGCCCGGCGCATGGGGCGAAATTCAGCCTTCGACCATGCGGGTAGCATCGCCATCGCGGTGGCTGCCAGCGCGGTCGGCTATGCCTTTTCGCAGCGTGCCGTGTTCCTGCTCGTTCCTGTCTTCAGCGTGCTCGCAGGCCTGGCGGTGCTCTCAATCCCAGCCGCCGCGATTAACTACGATAGGGCGCGAGACCTGCCGGAGGACCAAGACGCGGCCGGGACAGCTGGCGGTGCCGCTGACTACGGCATTCTGTTCAAGTCGCGCCCGCTGGTCATCTTTGGTTTGTGTGTCATGCTGTTCCATCTCGCCAATGCAGCGCTGCTGCCACTGGTGGGACAGAAGCTGGCCGCCGCCAATCCCAAAGAAGCGACGGTCATGATGTCGGCGTGTGTCATCGCCGCGCAGTTGGTGATGATACCGATCGCGCTGTTGGTCGGGCGTACTGCTGACACATGGGGGCGCAAGCCTTTGTTTCTTGCCGGGTTCGCCATTCTGCCCATTCGCGCGGTGCTCTACACCCTCTCCAATAACAGCTTCTGGCTGATCGGCGTCCAGGCGCTCGACGGCGTCGGCGCCGGCATCTTCGGCGCTCTCATGCCCCTTGTGATCGCTGACATCATGCGCGGCACCGGGCGCTACAACTTGGCCCAGGGCGCCATCGCCACAGTGCTTGGAATTGGCGCCTCACTGAGCGGGTTAGCTGCCGGCGTGATCGTCGATCACTGCGGGTACAACGCCGCTTTTCTCGCCGCCGGCGGCACCGCCTTCGTGGCCTTGCTCGTCTTCGCCCTGCGGATGCCGGAAACTGCGGAACGGGGGAATTCCGGCGCATAGGAAAATTCTTCGAAATGTGAAGCGGAGGGATGGAATGGGCCGTTTCACTGAAGGCTGCGATCGCCAGCAGAAGCTGCTTCTTCCGGACTGCGTGGACGACTATGTATGCGAAGATAGCCCGGTCCACGCGATCGATGTCTTTATTGATGAGCTTGTTCGGTGAGCTGGATTTTGTCTATCGGCCCGTCAGAGACGCCTATCGATGCCCGGCGGACGAGACGCTCTCAAGCGTTCCACAAGCATTGAGACTGGCTTGGTGCTGATCCATTACTGGTCGAGAAACTGCCGGCAATGCCAGCTGAAGCCTGGCTGCAGACCCGGCAACGAGCGCCGCCCCGCTGGCCGAGTTTTGTGCCGTCGTCGACGCGCTGCGGGGCAAAACGAATGAGGGAAGGAAAGCGTTTCAGTGTGTTGTCCGATTGTTGAGTTTTGATCGCTTGAGATGGCGGAGGGTCGGATGTTAGGGTTGTGGAGTCGACCTGAGAGATTTTGCGTCGGCGCCGCGAAAGAGCCTTTTTTGACTTGATTGTCTTCGGAAGTCGTACAATGAGATTTGCCATGGGTGACACTCCGTTTTTTCTCGGCCGGCGGCCGATTGTTGGCGCTGAGGGTAAGTTGGCTGCCTATGAATTGTTATTCCGCTCCATCCATAAAAATAAGGAAGCTGTATTCGACGATATCGGCGCAGAGTCAGAAGGTAATCAACTATGCGCTCACCGATCTGGACATTGTATCGGCACTCGCTGGCAAGCCCGGGTTCATCAGTGTCTCGCAGGCGTTGCTGATGAGCGATGTGATCAGAAGGCTACCAAAACAGGGTGTAGTGCTGGAAATTCCGGAGACTGTGGAGTTTACGCCGGAGGTCATCGCGCGCTGCAGGGACCTCCGCCAGAGTGGCTACACGCTGGCGCTAGATCACGTCGCGGCACTGACCGAGTTCCCAGCTTGCGGTCCTGCCCTTTATCTCGGTGGTGAAAATAGATGTGCCGGCTCAGTACCCGGGTAATTTAACGGCGCTTGCGCAGCAATCTCGGCTCTATGGAGCGCAATTGCTCGCCGACAAAATCGATACGCGCGTAGAGTATGATTTCTGCCGTCATATACGGTTCGATTTATACCAGGGATATTTCTTCGCGCGGCCGGTGATTCTACCCGGCCGCGTGGTGCAGTCATCCTCGCTGGTTCTGCTAAAATTGATGTCACTGATCACGCGGGATGCCGAGCTCGAAGAGCTGGAGGACACGCTAAAACATGCGCCGGACCTGACCATGCGGTTGTTGCGGACGGTCAACTCCGCCGCGCTCGGCCGGCCGCGCAGAATTGACAGCGTGAAGGACGCCATTCTCCTGCTCGGGCGAGCGACACTCAGCCGGTTGATGCAGATTACGATGTTCGCGCAGCAAAGTCGTCGGGATGCACGCGCCGACCCGGTAACGCAGCTGGCATTGATACGCGGCCGGCTGATGGAAACAGTGGCGCAACTGCTCGGCTGGTCCTCGGCCGCCGACCGGGCATTCATGGTCGGTATGCTGAGCCTTGTGGACACGCTGTTCGGGCAGGAACTGTCGGAGATCGTCACCCTGCTTAATCCCGAGGAAAACGTGACACAGGCGCTATTGCACCGCAACGGCCAACTCGGGTTGCTGCTCCAACTCGCGGAGGCGAGCGAGCTGGAAGATTCTGGTCGCGTCGCGGTGCTGGCGGACGCTCTTGGGTTACACGATTTGGACGCGTTCAACCGTATCCAGCTAGATGCGCTGAGATGGGCAAGCAGTGTTTAGGCGATGGGCCCACGGACGTCTCGCATAGCCGCTTTCAGGATGAAAGCGGCTGCCGATCAGTGGCTGCGATCATGGTGAATTGTTCGACAGCAGACGGATGAGCCTCCACCCATCTCAGTCATCAACCGGGCACCATTGATTGTCCGCTTCCGAGGCGTCGGCCAGGCCGTCTGGATGACGGAAATGGGCGCGTTATTGTCGACGCTGGGCGTATGCCTCGACCTGAGGGTCGTTAGCATCGCGCCCGAAAATAGGCTAGCGCCGCGCGACCGCCTTTTGGCGTTAGATAAATCCTATTGCTGACGTGGGAATGACATGTTGCGTTTGGTGCAAAGTACGCTAGCAATTTCTATAACCAAGGGTTATGAAATTTCCATATTTCGAGGTCGCCATCGGCTTCGTCTGACCCTTCGTAAAAGGCCTGAGCCATGAAGAATATTCCAATCATTGGTAAATTCACGTCGATATTGACGGTTTTTGGATTTTTTGCTCTTTTTACCTCATTTTACTCAGCGGCTGAAATGGGGACGATTCGAGACGGCTATAATCACACCATCAACGCTCCGGCCGTCGGGGCTACGAACCTTACCCGGGCTAATCGAGCCCTCGAAGACGCTCGCGCCAAAATAACTCAGCTTATGTTCGACGCTAATCCTGTCGACCGGCAAGTAATGCTGGCAGATATTTCCAACGATAAAGCTGAATTTACGAGCGTCTTGGATGAGGCGGCGCGCGTCAACATTGTGCACGCTTCTGATATCGAGGCCCTTGAATCCCAGGGCCAGATGCTACTTGATTCTGACTGCTCCAACTCAATGGGGCTCGCAGAAAACGCAACGTCAGCCGCCGGGCTCGTGGCCGCGCAGACGGAATTCCTCAAATCCTGCGCACCAGGCTTTAGTGTACTGGTTCCAAAACTGCTGTCAGAGTCGATCAACTTTAGAAAATTCACTCACATTGATGAGGTGTCGGCGTCGAACAGGGTAAGCAGCACCATTCAAATGTCATTTGTCTTCACGCTGGGTGGCTTTGCTTTAGTGATGCTTGGTGGCTTCTTCGCGATCCGCGCCTGGATCGTCGCGCCGGTGCAAGGGCTGCAGGGGGTGATGGGCCGGCTATCTGGTGGTGATCTGCACGCCACGGTCACCGGCACGGACCGTAAGGACGAGATCGGCGGCATGGCGCGCACGGTGCAGGTGTTCAAGGATGCCGGCATCGAGAAGCAGCGCCTGGAGGCGGAAGCCGCGGCACAGCGCCAAGCTGCCGAGCGGGAGCGCCAGCGCGTGGAAGCCGAGCGAGAAGCGGCGGCGAAGCAGCAGGAATTCGTCGTGCACTCGGTGGCCACGGGCTTGGAAAAACTTTCCTCCGGCGATCTGCTGTTCCGCCTGACCACCGATTTCGGCGGCGATTACGAGAAACTGCGCGCCGATTTCAACGCGGCGATGGGAAAACTGCAGGAGACGATGCAGGCGATCGCCGCCAACACAAAGGGCGTGCGCTCGGGCGCCGAGGAGATCACCCAGGCCTCAGACGATCTGTCGCGGCGCACCGAGCAGCAGGCGGCGAGCCTGGAGGAAACGGCGGCGGCGTTGGATCAGATCACCGCGACGGTGCGCCGCACCGCCGAGGTCGCGAACGAGGCGCGGGACTTGGTCTCGACCTCGAAGACCGATGCCGAGCACTCGGGCGATGTGGTGCGCCAGACGGTGGGGGCGATGGACGGGATCGAATCCTCGTCCAAGCAGATCGCCAATATCATCGGTGTGATCGACGAGATTGCCTTCCAGACCAATCTTCTAGCGCTCAATGCCGGCGTGGAAGCAGCGCGCGCCGGCGATGCGGGACGCGGCTTCGCGGTGGTGGCAACCGAGGTACGCGCACTCGCACAGCGCTCCGCCGATGCCGCCAAGGAGATCAAGGCATTGATCTCGACCTCCGGCCAGCAGGTGGAGACCGGGGTGAAGCTGGTGAGTGAGACCGGCCAGGCGCTGGGCCGGATCGTCGGCCAGGTGAGCCAGCTTAACGGGCTGGTGGCAGAGCTGGCGGCCTCGGCCAAGGAGCAGGCGACCGGGTTGGGCGAGGTGAACGCCGCGGTGAACCAGATGGACCAGGTGACGCAGCAGAACGCGGCGATGGTCGAGCAAGCGACGGCGGCCAGCCACAGCCTGGAGGACGAAGCCCAGGAACTTACCCTCCTCGTCGGCCAGTTCCGGATCGGCGAGGGCGTGTCTGCTCCGGTGCTCAAGCAGGTCGCGCCCAAGGCGCCGCCGAAGCCGCGCGTCGTGGCCACGTCCGCTCGCAAGGTCGTCGCGCCGCCACGACAGGATAAGGCGCTACGCCTAGCCCTCGCCGGCACGGAAGAAGACTGGAATGAGTTCTGATCATGGCCAATGACCTGTCTCGTCCCATGGGCGAGAGCGATCAGTTGCAGTGCGTGGCTTGGGTGATCAGAAATTTTCCCTGAGCATCCAAACCATTCGGGAAATCAGCGGGGTGGATTTCTTCCACCCCGCTGCCGTACGCGGCCCATCGCGGTGTCTAACCTGATCAGCATTTGCGTCAATTTCGTCGGCCTAGACCCGATCAAGGCGCTGTTCTGGTCGGCGGAGATCAACGGCGTGGCCGCGGTGCCGCTGATGGTGGTCATCATGCTCATGGAGATGCGCCCCGACGTGATGGGACGCGTCGTTTTGCCGTGGGCGCGATGAGCAAAGGGATGGTTATGTACCGGAACAATGGCTATCGCGGTCGGAATCATCTTCGCGACATGGCGAGGGAATCAGTTGATTGTGCCAATCAAAAATGGCCGTCTCTCATCGGCCCATTTTGGTAGGTATTTTCGATAATTTTTCGTTGCCGTGGCACGGCTTTCCCGAAACATTATATCTGGAACGACAGCGCATATACCTTTCTATTGAATGTATGCGCTCCACATAGATGAGACGTGGGCAGTATCGCCACGGAAAACTTATTTAACGAGGAAAAGATCTCAAAGTGTAGATCTGGAGCGAGCTATGACAACCCTTTTGATTATCCTTGTGCTCTTTTTGCTTTTAGGTGGCGGTGGTTATTATGGATACCGTAGGTGGTAATAATGAAGCGCTATCATCAGGTTAAATATTAGTGGTATCCACTGGTAGCCGACGTTAAAGCGTCTAACGCATTCATTCAGACGTAAAGAGAAGTGGCTGGGTAAATTCGGACGCTGGGAGGATAAGTGGAATTTCTGCCTGACAGCGGCGATTATGCAGCAGATCAGGCGAGACGGTAATGAAGCGCACCCCGCCGTAACCACGCTTCGGCCTTCAAGGTCAAAGTGGCCTTGGCCGCCCAGAAGGGCGAGCAGACGTTGGCCGAATTGGCGCAGTTTTATGACGTTCACCTGAACCGGATCGCCATCTGGAAAGCGCAACTGGCGGAAGGTGCTGCCGGGCTTTTCGGCGGGGCAGCGGGGGCCGAAGCGGTGCCAGTGGTGGATTAAAAGTCGCAGTACACGAAGCTCGGCGAGTTCACGCTTGAGAATGATTTTTTTGTCCGGTGTGCTCAGCTAAAGCCGGGCTTCTGACCCCAGACCAAGTCAATTTTACCCAGGAACCGCTGCTCGCGGTCGCCTGCAAACTTTCGCGACCGGTGTCTGTGCTTCGCGCCAGTCGGGCTGCGCCCTCCTTGCGCGAAGCCCGGACACCAGCATGCTACAAACCAACCCGGCAGAGCTCCCACTGAGCTGAATCAAAACGGTGTTCAGACAAAGCCTGCCACCTCTCTGAGCTACGTTTCGCTCTTTGTCATTCTCGATCGATGTTGCACACGAGGAAGCGGTCTTTGCGTTGACCCGGTCGGGTCACGGCTTGGCCCGCGCGTCGGGTGAGTTCGTGCCGCGCAAGTTGCAGATACTCTGCGTGTCCTTACAACGATAACTATGGCCTGTCGTCAATTAAGCCAAACGACAGCAGCGGCCAGGTGAACGGCGGCGAGGAAGTTACGCGCCGTTTTGTCGTATCGCGTCGCAATGGCCCGGTATTGCTTGAGCTTGGCGAAGAAATTCTCGATGAGGTGGCGCGCTTTATAAATGTGCCGATCGAAATCACGGGGCGTCTTTCGACCCGCTTTGGGGGGTATGACGGCGGCCTTACCGGCTGCGGCCAGTGGTTCGATCACGCGCTTATCGGCATCGAACGCTTTGTCGGCAATGAGCATGTCAGCCTGCATGGTGGGCAGAAGCTGGTCGGCTCCGGCCAGATCGTGAGTCTCGCCGCCGGTCAGATGGAAGCCGACCGGGTTGCCGAGGGCATCGACCAGCGTGTGGATCTTGGTGCTTAATCCTCCGCGCGAGCGACCGATTGCCTGGTTGCCCGCGGCTTTTTTTGGGCGCCGGCGCTATGCTGGTGGGCGCGCACGATGGTGCTGTCGATCATCGCGTATTCGTTGTCGGCATCGGCAGCGAGATGCTGGAAGACCCGCTGCCAGACGCCGGATTTCGCCCAGCGGCTGAAGCGCCGGTGAACGTTGCTCCACTTCCCGAAGCGCTCCGGCAGGTCGCGCCACGGAACCCCGGCTCGATACCGGAGCAGCACCGCCTCGACAAACAATTGGTTGTTCGCTGCCGTCACCCCAACCGATCCGAGACGGCCGGGCAACATGTCCTTAATCCGGTCCCGCTGGTCGTCACGCAGTCCATATCGCCTCATCGGTCAGCCTCCTCTAAGCTGACCACCGATGAAATCGAAGAACCGGGCGCGCCGGAACTGGCTATTTAACGCCTCGGGATACTTCACGCCCGGGTGTTGCAAATCCGACTCACCCGCCATACCCGACAAGTTCACCTATTTGACGACAGACCCTAACTAACACCACAGTTGCATTTTTTAAGGTGGGCGTGTCTGGCTGCTGCCTGATGGGCCCGTCTGAATGTTGACCATTGAAGGATGCGCGCGACGGGCAGTTGGTGCTGAGCGAGCTTCAGGGCGAGCCGCCTGACTTCCTGGACGGACCATCGGATGAGCTCTTTCCTGGCCTGGGCTTCGTTTTTTTCGGTGTGATGGCGTTGCCGCGATGGCGGACAGCGGCCATCATGGCGTAGGCGAGCATGACGAGTGAGACATGGCGATTCCAGCCATGCCAGGAGCGGGTTTCGTTATGGTCGAGGCCGAATTCGTTCTTGGCGGTCTCGAAACCTTCCTCGATCCGCCAACGCGTTCCTTCCGCGCGGACCAGAGTGTCGATCGACGTGCCGTGCGGGCACCAGGTGGTGAAATAGGCGCATTCCCCATCGGTGACACTGCGTCGGATCAGCAGACCGCGCGTCCACAGGCCCGCAGAGGGGGCGTCGAACTCTTCGGTGTCAAGATCGGCCAACGGGCAATCAGGGCAATTTGTTGAAGTCCATATCCTATTGATCCGACGCGATTTTATATGATTCGGTAGTACCTCTGATTTTGAGGTTTGGGCGATGGAGTTGAAGAAGGTTTTGGAACGGATCCCCGATCCGCGTGGTCGGCAAGGACGGGATTACAGGCTTTGGTCGATCCTCGGTCTGATTTTGGTTTCCATGCTTTGTGGGCGGCGGGGCATGAAGGCAGCGTTTCTTCTGGGGCGAAGTCTGACGCACGTGCAAAAACGGCAATTGGGTTTTATGCGTGGCCATACCCCCTGTCACGCGACGCTGACCGAAACGCTGCGCATCCTCGATGCCCAGGCCGTTGCCGATATCCTGGGCGCGGTCGTGCTGGCGGATAACAGTGATGACCGTCATATTGCCATAGACGGCAAGACACTGCGGGCAAGCAAGGATGGAGATGGCCGCGCCGAGCACGTGCTGTCAGCTTTTTGTGGAGGTCTGCAGACGATCCTTTCGCATGAGGCGTCACGCGGCAAGGGGCTGGAAATTCCTGATGCACTGAAGTTACTCGCCCGGCTTGATTTGCGCGACCGGATTGTCACCGGTGATGCGATCTTCTGCCAGAGGGCCATTGCACAGACCGTGGTGGACGCTGGCGGAGACTACCTTCTTCCCGTCAAAAACAACCAAAAGACATTGCGAAAAAATATTGAAACGGCCTTCGCGGAGCCGGTTTTTCCCCCTCGCAACTTTCGATAGCGGCGCCACCAAGGCGCATGGACGTATCGAACGGCGCAAGATCGAAGTGTTGCCGGCCCAAGCCGCAGACATCACGCAGGAATGGCCAACCGTCAGCCAGATATGCCGTGTGACCCGCTCACGCCAACGCAGGGTGAAGGGCGTGTGGCAGGAGCAACAGGAAATTGCCTATCTCATCACCAGCCTGACCAAAGACGAAGCATCGGCTGAATACCTTCTCAACCTCAACCGCAAGCATTGGGGTATCGAGATCATGCATCGAAACAAAGACGTCATGCTCGGAGAAGATGGCTACACCAACCGGCTCGACAACGCACCCCGTAATGTCTTCTCGCTCACCAGCTTCGCTCTCAAAGTCATGCGCTCGGTTTCACGGTCACCCACAAGGGCAATCGAGCATTTCCAGGACAACCGAAGCCGAGCCACACAAATGATCGCAGCAGTTTAATAAATCGCCCTGACGGGCAATAGGCCCAGTCGTAGAACCGCTCTCCCTTGGTGCCGAGCCCTGCGGACAGGCGTTGCCATGCTTCTGCGGGCAAGCTCTGGGCGATATCCTTTGCTTCACCTGCAATCAGCGGCGTTGTGTTCCAGGCGCCAAACCAGTGATTGGCATGCACCCCCAGCACGTAGCCGCGACCGGCCCGACGCAGGGTTTTCTCCACTTCGCCCACGCCATAGACGCTATCGGCGGCGACCCAGGCAAAGGGAACCTCGGCGGCGATCGCCCGGCCAATCATCATCGAAGCCAGCGCCGGTTTGGTTGCAAACGCGATAGTATCAGGTACATGGGCGGCCTGCATCCGCATGGGATCGGCTGTCCATGCCTTCGGCAGATACAGCGCCCGGTCGATGAATGCATGGCCCTTGTGCGAGACATAGGCCGCAAACACGCCAATCTGGCAGTTTGTGATCTTGCCCACAGAGCCGGTGTATTGCCGGCCAACGCCACATGACGTTCGGCCCTGTTTGAGGAACCCGGTCTCATCAATTACGAGAATGGCATCGTCAGCAGCCAGATGCTCAACAACATAGTCGCGCACGACATCGCGCAAGGCGTCGCCATCCCAGCGACCGCGCCCCAACAGGGCTTGTTGCCGCCACGGGCCTCGATCACCCGCAGCCTCGGCGCGCATCCATCCAGTCTTGCGCGGCTCGTTGCCGAGCAGCGCATCGAGAAAATCGCCGGCTGACGCGGCCACACGATCCTGCGTGAACAATGGCCGGATGCGCCCCTTCACATCGCGCAGCGAAGATGCCCAAAGTTCCAGAGTATCTTCAACCGACGCGCCGCCACTCATCATGTCCTAAATCATGGTTGCCTATTGATTCAGAACTCCGATAAAAATGCAACTGTAGTGCTAAGGAAACTGACAGAAATGCAAAAAGACCGGGGGCGTGTGGCGGAAACGCCGAGCCAGATCCAGTTGCGAAATTGGACGGATATCCTGCGCCAGGCCGGACAAAATGCTTACAAGAAAGACTTGTCACTCGTCGCGGGCGGAGTGGCCTATTACTTACTGCTTGCGCTATTTCCGGCTTTGGCCGCGCTAATTTCGCTTTACTGTCTGGTCGCAAATCCGGCAGATGTAATGAAACACGTCCAGTCGCTCTCGGCCATGCTGCCAGCGTCAACCGTAAAGCTGATTGGGGTCGCACTTAGTCAACTTGTCTCGGCGTCCAGCAAAAGCCTCGGCCTTGGGGCACTCATCGGCATGGTGATCGCTCTCTGGAGTGTTTTAAACGGGATGACCGGCATGATGACGGCCATCACCATCGCCTACGCTCAGCCTGAGCGGTGGGGATTCTTCAGGTTTTATGCGACTGGCGTGCTGCTAAGCCTGGTGGTTATTGTCGGCGGGTTGATCGCCCTGGTGCTCATCGCGGGCCTGCCCATGGTGCTGAGCGGCGAGAGCGCAGACGGTCCGGCACGCTGGATCGGCTTCGTCGTAGAATGGCCTTTTCTGATCGTGTTTGCCATGGGACTGGTGGCGCTAATCTACCGCTACGGACCAGACCGCGAAGAGCCGAGATGGAAATGGGCTTCCCCCGGTGTCATTACAGCAACCATTCTGTGGGTCGTCGGCTCGGGCTTGTTCAGTTTCTATGTCTATCACTTTAACAGCTACAACAAGACCTACGGCTCGCTGGGCGTGCTGCTGGTTCTGCTGACTTGGCTGTGGCTGTCGGTGTTCGTTGTGCTGCTCGGAGCCGAGATTAACGGCGAAGTTGAGCGGCGGGCGAAGCAAGATATGCCGGTTGACCCCGCGTCGCCGATGGACCAATCGCGGGCGAAGGACGCCGACACATCTCCCCGCTGAGCATCCCTGGCGTTCGGCTGCTGGCCCAGCGATGTGCGGCCAGGTGATCTGCGAGACGCTGTAGGCGCTGCGGACATAAGCGCGAAAGTATGCTATCATTTCACCATTTCGGATCTTCAATGCGTTACCGGCATGGACATCATGGCCGATCTGTTTATCCGCAATCTTAGCGAGACCCTGCGCGACCGGCTGCAAGGGCGCGCCCGCGCCAAGCACCCCTCGCTTGCCAAAGAAGCCCACGAAACGCGCCGTATTGCCGCAGGCAGCCTGCCATTAAATCAAGTCCCCAAGACGGTGGCGCCGGACGCTTCAAAAGCGATCACATTGTTTGTGATGGTCGTGGCCATGCTTTACTTCGGCCGGGCGGTTTTGATCCCTGTTACGATCGCATTGCTTCTGACATTTTTGTTGGCGCCGCTGGTGGGTCTCTTTCGGAGGGCGCATCTCGGGCGGGTGCCGTCGGTATTGCTTAGCGTCACACTGGCACTGGGCCTGGTGCTCGCAATCGGGGGCGTGATCGGCAGCCAAATTGCCGGCCTTTCCACTGACCTGCCGCAATACTCCGCGGCGGTCGAGGCCAAAATATCCAGCGTCAACAACTACACAATCGGGCGGCTCTCGCTCCTGGTTGACCGTATCCAACCCAGGCGGATTTTGGCTTCGCATCAGGGCGCAGCAGCCCAACCGACGCAAGCCCCGTCAAGTCAGGCCCGTGCCGCGGCTCCGGCAGGAGAACAGCAGGTCGCAGCGACCCCATGGGAGCTCACGAAACAATATTTGTCACCCGTTCTGTCGCCTTTCGCGACCTTGGGCATCGTGTTCGTGGTGACCATATTTGCGTTGTTGCAGCGGGAGGATTTGCGCGACCGGTTGATCCGCGTGCTCGGATCGGGTGATATTCACCGGACCACCGCGGCGATGGACGAGGTCGGCCGCCGGCTCACAAGATACTTCCTGACACAACTTAGCATCAATACGGTGTTTGGCATCGTTATTGGTGTCGGGCTGCTTGCCATCGGCGTGCCCTATCCGGTGCTGTGGGGGATTTTGGCCGCGTTGCTACGCTTCGTGCCATATGTCGGATCGACGATCTCAGCGCTCCTGCCAATTTCTCTGGCAGCCGCGATCGAGCCGGGATGGTCAATGGCGCTGTTCACGGCGGCGTTTTACCTCGTTGCTGAAAGCGTGACCGGGCAGGTTGTCGAGCCAATGATGTACAGCCATAGCACCGGGCTGTCGCCATTTTCCGTGGTGGTTGCGGCGTTATTCTGGTCATGGCTGTGGGGGCCGATAGGTCTTATTTTGTCGACGCCGCTCACCTTGTGCGTAGTGGTGCTGGGGCGTCATGTGAAACGGCTTGAATTGCTCGACGTTATGCTGGGCGACACACCGGCGCTGACCCCGGTAGAGAGCTTTTATCAGCGCATTCTTGCGGGCGATCCCGATGAGGCCCTGGACCAAGCGGAACTGCTTTTGAAAAGCAGATCGCTGGCGACGTATTACGATGAGGTTGCGCTGAAGGGCATGCAGCTTGCCGTCAACGACGCCGCTCGAGGTGTTCTCACGCCCGTGCAACTCGAGAGCGTGAAAGATACCATTCAGGTGTTGGTAGGCAGTCTTGAGACTCAAATGGAAAATCCGGCGGCGGTATCGAAAACAAATGACGGTGCTGTGGAACCGGCGGCTGACGAAAGCGGTCCAAAGGGCCGGGATAAATCGCAGATTGTCATTCCAGCGCCGGACGACCTGCCCGAAGAGTGGCGGGCGCCATCCGCCGTTCTGAGCATTGCAGGACGTGGCCCGCTCGACGAGCCAGCATCTGCCATGCTGGCGCAATTGCTCCGGGGGCGAGGGATAGGGAGTCGCCTCGTCAGGCACGGCGAGGTCGCGCGTGACAGCATTCAGACGCTCGATGTGACGGCTGTTGCCATGGTCTGCATCGCCGACCTCGATATTCGCGGTAGCCCCGCGCATTTGCGCTATCTTTTGCAAAGGTTACGCCGACGGTTCCCCGCGGGAACGCCAATCCTTATTGGGTTGTGGCCCGAGGAAGATCCGACGTTGAAGAATGAGGATATCAGGGGAGCGATCGGTGCCGACTACTTCGCAAGTTCGTTCGAAGACGTTGTAAATGCGTGCTTGGCTGTCGCCCGTCGCTCCGGGGCGCGGGAAAGCTCATGACTCAGGCAATCGCGACCGCCAACGTTGAGTGTTCAGCAGTATCAAAATGAGGTCGGGCGGCGAAGGGAGGACGCAAAAAGCGTGCGCTATCGACGCTTGAATCTCGTTATCGTCAGGCATATTTTGTAACGATCGACACATTTTGCGTCAGAAAATGCAATGATATTTAAGAGTGTTCTTAAGTCTGTCATCCGCACTGGTAGCCTGCGCTTCGTCGATGCCGCGGGACGGACGTATCTGATCGGCGACGAAAGTCCCCCTTGTGCGACCATCCGGCTGCGATCCAAGCGCACGGAATATACGCTGGCCTTTAATCCTGGTCTCTCTGTCGGTGAAGCTTATATGAACGGCAGGCTAATAATCGAAGAGGGGAGCCTTTACGACGTACTCAAACTCGTCGCGCTAAATTTCAATGGGGGCGGGCGTCACCCATGGTTGTCCCTCATTGAACATGCCGGAAAATATCTGAAGCAGCATAACAAAATCGTGAAGTCCAGGAAGAATGTTGCTCACCATTACGACCTTTCGGCGGAATTATACGCGACCTTTCTCGACCAGGACTGGCAATATTCATGCGCCTACTTCCAGAGCCCGTCGGATAGCTTGGATACCGCCCAGGAGAATAAAAAGCGTCATATCGCGGCCAAGCTGTTTCTCAACCGGTCGGGGCTTAACATTCTTGATATTGGGTCAGGCTGGGGTGGGCTCGGGCTTTATCTCGCCGCGGAGGTCGATGCGAACATTACTGGTGTGACGCTTAGTGTCGAACAGCACAAGCACAGCGAGGCGCGTGCGGCTGCGGCCGGCGTCACGGACCGCGTTCGCTTCCAATTGCGTGATTACCGTGAAGAACATGGGGTTTATGATCGCGTCGTCTCCGTCGGCATGTTTGAGCATGTTGGGAAGCGGAATTATACCGAATTTTTTGCAAAGCTCGGGGAGCTTCTGGCTGCGGACGGCGTCGCGTTGCTCCATACGATCGGCTACTCGGACGGCCCGGGTGCCATCAACCCGTTCATCCGTAAATACATCTTTCCAGGCGCGGACTTACCTTCGCTTTCCGAGATCTTTTCGGTGGTCGAGCGGTCTGGTTTGATGGTCACCGATGTTGAAGTGTTGCGGTTGCATTATGCGGAGACGCTTTGCCACTGGCGGAAGAGATTCATGGCGCGGCGAGAGGAAATGGTTCGGCTTTATGACGAGCGCTTCTGTCGTATGTGGGAATTCTATCTGGTTATTTGTGAAATCGGCTTTCGTTATCGCGCTATGGTAGTGTATCAGTTGCAACTGACGAAGCGCCTCGACGCGGTGCCGATCACCCGCGATTACATCTTTGACTGGAAGCAGCAGAGGCGTGAAAATCTCCCCTTCCGTGCGTCCGAGTCTTGATGTTGATCCGCGGAACATCTTCAAAAAAGATAAGCTAAAGATACACTCTTATATTTAGCCCGTCCTGTGCGGAGAAGGCGTATGCTGGGACGCCAAGTTCCTTGCAGAGGTCACATATACTGTGCTAGCTTTTTGCGGCTTCGGTCGACATTTGACCTGCCATAATTTGACCTGCCATCATGCGTGTTTCTCAATTTCCATCTTAGAAACGCGCCAGCGCTCGGTGGAGCGGTTTGGTCGGATGTTTAAGTTTGCGCAGTGGACCTTACCCGACTGAACGTCTGGAGCAGGGATAAGGTGGCGTAAGCCAGTTTACGGGCCGACACTGGCTTCGCGAAGGTCAAGGCATACGAATTCCTTGCCGATGCTGTGATTCACAAGGATTCGTTTCCGAACCTTCCCCCTGTCGGATCAACGACCATAGGCCCATCACAACAATTAGACAGGAACTCAGACATGGCAACGACGACGCAATCCACTGGAGCTGAAGCATATAAGGGGGCGATTTCCCAACATCCTGCCGCTGCAGCTCATTTGGCCGCGGCGGGTCACCATGCCGCCGCCGCACATCACCATCTGGAGGCAGCCCACGAGCACAATCAAGGCGCCCACGACGAGGCCAAAGAGCATGTAACAGCTGCGGCCGCACATAGTGCAAAAGCGCACGAACTTACCACCCAAGCCGTCCAGAACTCCCAAAAACCACATTGATTTCGGCGAGTTCCACGATGCTGGATTGGCCTCCAAGCGTCTTTGAACGTTTGGAGGCTTTTCTTGGGGAATGGCCGTAATTCTTGGTAATGCCTTCGTGTTTGAGAAAGATCTAAATACCGGACATGATGCTGGCCGGCTAATTGGGCCGAAATCGTTATGTTCGCGGCCCAGCCCGTGCTGCGCTTTTGATCCAAATCAACGCGTCGTCGTAGCATCTCTATTATTGCGATCTTTGCTCGGATTGGCTTGTAACCATTCCCGTTAAGCTGTCGAAGCCTAGGGAAGAGCCAGGTTCGCAGAGGCATATTAACGGCTCTTTCAAGGTTATCCTTTGTCAGCTGCGGCCAAGCTGCAGATGCCTGCAACACAACGGCTGGCATGGGGCAGGGCATAAGCGCAACAGGTCGTGTAGTGACGAATTCGGCCAAGGGGAGCAAGTCATCCGGGTGAGGCGAGGTGCGGGTGCAATTCTCCCGCGTGGTGAAAGCCACTTGCCGAATAGGCAGTGATTCCGCTCGTGGACATTTTGGAGGTGGTACAGTGGACAAGAATTGAATCGTTGGGTCGGCGAAACAGGTCGGGGGTTCAATCAAAAAGGCTGTTGGCAAAGCGATAGGTGATACGAAGCTGCAATCGGAAGGCGCGGCCGATCAGACCGAAGGCAAGATTCAGAATGCCATAGGTGGTTTAAAAAACTCGATCAGAGATGCCGTGAAGAAATAGGGCCGCGGCCGGCGGACGCAGCGGTCGCCTTTACGCGGAAATCACCCGCCCGGGGACACCGTGCAACGTCGGAAGCAGGCGATCGCGAGTGTGAAGTCGAACGCCGGTCACCTGCCTGCCCGGCGTGCGGCAGAGCATCCGCCGAACACCCTCTCCGAGACAATCGCCGCCAGTGGAAGCTGGCTGGACGTGCTCGTCAGCGTATCAGAGCCGAACGTCGCCTGCCTCGCCATGACCTCAATGCTGCGGTGAAGCCGGTTTTCTGTTGTGCTCCCGGAAGGCCGTGTCCGCAACTTTCTTCTGGGCGTCGGGGAAAGTATTATAGAGCAGCTGAAATGCACTTGCGAGTTTCTGCATGTTGGCAGCATGTACCTGGGCAAGCTGCGAATAGGACTGCATGTTCTCAACGGCAGTCATTGTCGCCAGGTTCGCGGCGCGCGCCGTGAATGCTTGTTGCATCCGAGCTGCGTTATCACGCATCACCTGCGCGAACTGATTCCACTGCGGTGTCTCCGCCACTGTGATGCCCAACTGGTCCTGTAGTTGCTTGATGTGCTGCTCGACCTTTTCCGCGATCGATTTCGGCAGTGCAGGCACGGTGCCGGAGGCGGGTGGCTCTTCATTGGGGGGCGCGGCCGTGGAAGGGCTGGTTTGCGCCAATGAAGCTGCTGGCAGCGTCAAGGCTGAGACGCTCATGACCGCCAGGACGGCGGCAAGGCGGAACATTGAGGAACGGCTCATGCAGGGATCACTCCATTGTGAAGTCGAGGAAGAGGGGCGGATGCGTACGCGCCCGTCACTAAGGGGGATAGGCTGCAGGCGGCGGCGCGTAATAAGCACCGGGCGGTGGTGGCGCGTAATAAACAGGAGGTGGAGGAGCATAACCCGGTTGCGCAAGCGCGCCACCGGCCAACGCTCCAAGTCCCAGACCGAGCAGGACACCACCGATAACAGCGCCATTATTATCCCCCCCATGATAGCCGCCCCCGCCATGGTAGCCGCCTCCGCCATGATAATGCTGCTCGCCGCCATGAGGCTGTTCGCCGCCATGATGTTGTTGAGATGCTTGGGCACTGGGAGGCAACGCGAATACCGAGATTGTCAGCAACAAAGCGCTCACATATCGTGGGCGGAGGGCCATGTTCATGAATGTGTCCTCTGCTTGGTGCTTATTGGAGCGTGATAGGTTTAGGACAAGTCATGCCGAAGCGAAGGGAAGCGCTTCTTTTTTTGAAAAAAAGAAGCAAAAAACTTTTTTAAACTGGGCCGTGCTGGTTTCACCACCACAGTCCCAGAGGAGCAAAAGGTTTTTGCGCCGCTTTTTTTAAAAAGCGGCTTCTGCCTGTTTCAACCTAATCCTATCACGCTCTAGCCCGCAGGGATCAAATGGGGTTGTCTCCCCGCGAATGTAAGCTCGGAAGCAATTTTGGCTAAATTCTAGAAGCGACGGATTCGAGGGAGCGGCTAATTTGGCACCCTAGTCGGCCCTATGACGCCCCTGTTTGCGAGGCCCGGAAGCCATCCCGGGCTTTATGCGGCGCCCGCTGGTCGCTCGATACCAGGTGGGAGGCCACATGACTAAGACCCCGCCTTGTCGCACGGATTTGCCGTGGGGCGTTGTAACCCATTGAAATTGCATGGCGTCATTTGTGACATGCTTGCAACAAGAAAAACCCCTCCGGAGAGGGGTTTTCCTTTAGATAACTCGGTGGCTTCACGGGAGAATTTACCTGACGATACAGGTAGATTCTCCGCGCGGACGGCGTGGATTAGAAATCCATATCGCCCATGCCGCCCATGCCGCCCATGCCGCCCGGGCCGCCGGCCGGAGCCTTCTTCTCGGGGCGCTCGGTCACGCCGGCTTCGGTGGTGATGATCAGCGAGGCCACGGAAGCCGCATCCTGCAGCGCGGTGCGCACAACCTTGGTCGGGTCGATGATGCCGGCCTTGACCATGTCCTTGAACTCACCGGACTGGGCGTCGAAGCCATAGGTGTACTCGTCCTTGTCCAGCACCTTGCCGGCAATCACCGCGCCGTCTTCGCCGGCGTTCTCGGAGATCTGGCGCAGCGGCACCTGGATGGCGCGGCGGATGATGTCGATGCCGACGCGCTGGTCGTCGTTATCGGCCTTCACCTTGGCGAGCACGAGCGAAGCGCGGGCCAGGGCGATCCCGCCGCCCGGCACGATGCCTTCCTCGACCGCGGCGCGGGTCGCATGCAGCGCGTCGTCGACGCGGTCCTTGCGCTCCTTCACCTCAACCTCGGAAGCGCCGCCGACGCGGATCACCGCGACGCCGCCCGCGAGCTTGGCCAGGCGCTCCTGGAGCTTCTCACGGTCGTAGTCGGAGGTGGTCTCCTCGATCTGCGCGCGGATCTGGGCGACGCGGCCGGTGATGTCGGCCTTCTTGCCAGAGCCTTCGATGATCGTGGTGTTTTCCTTCTCGATGACCACTTTCTTCGCCTTGCCGAGCATCGGCAGGGTGACGGTCTCGAGCTTGATGCCGAGATCCTCGGAGATCACCTGGCCGCCGGTCAGGATCGCGATGTCTTCCAGGATCGCCTTGCGGCGGTCGCCGAAGCCAGGCGCCTTCACGGCCGCGATCTTCAGCCCGCCACGCAGCTTGTTCACGACCAGGGTGGCCAGGGCTTCGCCCTCGACATCCTCGGCGATGATCAGCAGCGGCTTGCCGGTCTGCACGATGGCTTCCAGCAGCGGCAGCATTGGCTGCAGGCCGGAGAGCTTCTTCTCGAAGATCAGGATGTACGGGCTGTCGAGGTCCGCAATCATCTTCTCCGGGTTGGTGATGAAGTACGGCGACACGTAGCCGCGGTCGAACTGCATGCCCTCGACGACGTCGAGCTCGGTCTGGATGCCCTTGGCTTCCTCAACCGTGATCACGCCCTCATTGCCGACCTTCTGCATCGCCTGGGAGATCATCTCGCCGATCTCGGTCTCGCCGTTGGCGGAAATCGTGCCAACCTGGGCGGTCTCGGACGGGGTGGTGATCTTCTTGGTGCGCTTCTTCAGCTCTTCGACGACGGCGGCAACCGCCTTGTCGATGCCGCGGCGCAGGTCCATCGGGTTCAGGCCAGCGGCAACCGCCTTCACGCCCTCACGGACGATCGCCTGCGCCAGAACGGTGGCGGTGGTGGTGCCGTCGCCGGCCAGGTCGTTGGTCTTGGAGGCGACTTCGCGGATCAGCTGCGCGCCCAGGTTCTCGAACTTGTCAGAGAGCTCGATTTCCTTGGCGACGGTCACGCCGTCCTTGGTGATGCGCGGGGCGCCGAAGCTCTTCTCGATGACCACGTTGCGGCCTTTCGGGCCCAGCGTGACCTTGACAGCATTGGCGAGGGTATCGACGCCGCGCAGCATGCGGTCGCGCGCGTCAGACCCGAAACGTACGTCTTTGGCAGCCATGTTCTGACTCCTGAGTTAGGTGGAAAATTGTCCTGCGTATCGCCGCGTTCCGCCGCCTGAGCGTCAGCGCGGCAGGGTGCGGCACAGGGTTTTTAGGCGGCTTTCTTCTTGGAGCCGGAATCCTCGACGATGCCGAGAATGTCGGATTCCTTCATGATCAGCAGGTCTTCACCGTCGATCTTGACCTCGGTGCCCGACCACTTGCCGAACAGCACGCGGTCACCCGCCTTCACTTCAAGGGCGACGAGGGCGCCGGCTTCGTTGCGCGCGCCGGGGCCGGCGGCGACAATCTCACCTTCCATCGGCTTTTCCTTGGCGGTGTCGGGGATGATGATGCCACCGGCGGTCTTTTCCTCGGCGTTCAGCCGGCGGACGACAACGCGGTCGTGCAGGGGGCGGAATTTTGCCATCTGGATCGCTCCTAAAACGAACAGTCTTGTAAGACTCGCAGCCTGTCCGGCCCGGCAAGCGGCACCGCGGCTGCTAGCACTCCCATAAAGAGAGTGCCAAACATCTAAAGTCGCGCCCGCCGCAAGTCAAGCACGGCAGCACTCTCGGGTGTCGAGTGCCAACTTGCTGCGATCACTTAATTTTTTCTTGATTCTGGCCGGGGGATGCGTGGCAGTTTGATGACGTCAGGAGATGATCGGCCCACCCGGCTGCCAACAAGCTGTCAGCCATGGGCCATGAAGATGGAGGGTGTTTATGAATCTGGCCCTGCAGATGCGCGACTACCGGCTGACCACCGCCGAGATCCTCTACCACATGCCGGACCATCCCGGCGTGCTGCAATCCTATATCTGGCAGAATCTCGACCTCGCCCCGCGTTATCCCGAGCTGCACAAATTCCTGGATTTCTGGACGCGCAGCCTGGACGGAAAACTGCATTCCGTACGGGTGGGTTCGGCGCGGCTGATCACGCCCGGTAGCTGGACCAGCAGGCACGTGCTGACATTGCAGTAAAGCAAGCGGCCGCCTTTTTGAAAAAAAGCGGCGCAAAAACTTTTGGTTGGGCTGGGCCTGCGGCGTTGAAAACAGCACGGCCCAGTTTAATAAAAGTTTTTTTGCTTCTTTTTGTTCACAAAAAGAAGCGCTTCCCTTCACTTCCTATCGCGTCGGCTTCGGCGGCGTCACTGAATAATCATAAAACCCGCGGCCGGATTTGCGGCCGAGCCAGCCGGCGTTCACGTATTTCACCAGCAGCGGGCAGGGGCGGTATTTATCCTCGCCCAGCCCCTCATGCAGCACCCGCATCACCGCCAGCAGCGTGTCCAGCCCGACGAAATCGGCCAGCTCCAGCGGTCCCATCGGGTGGTTGGCGCCGAGCTTCATGCCGGCATCGATCGCGGCGACCGTCCCGGTCCCCTCCTGCAGCGCGAAAATCGCCTCGTTGATCATCGGGCAGAGGATGCGGTTGACGATGAAGCCGGGCGCATCCTCGGCCGCCGCCACGGTTTTGCCGAGTTTTGCCGCGAGCGCGTGCACGGCGGCGAAGGTCTCGTCGCTGGTGGCGATGCCGCGGATGATCTCCACCAGTCTCATCATCGGCACCGGGTTGAAGAAATGCATGCCGATGAACTTGTCCGGCCGGCCGGACAGTGCGGCGAGCCGGGTGATCGAGATCGAGGAGGTGTTGGAGGCGAGGATCGCCTCGGGCTTCAGCACCGGGGCGAGCTGCTCGTAGATATCCGCCTTCAGCACCTCGCTCTCCGGCGCCGCCTCGATCACCAGCTCGGCATCCTTGAACGCCGCGTAATCGGTGCTCGTGACCAGGCGTTGCAGCGCCGCGTCCTTGGCCTGGGCGGTGATGATGCCCTTCGCCACCTGGCGGTCCATGTTTTTGCCCATGGTCGCCACCGCCTTCGGCAGCGCCGCCTCATAGGCGTCGACCAGCACCACATCGAAACCGGCGAGCAGGGCGGCGTGGGCGATGCCATTGCCCATCAGCCCCGCCCCCAGCACGCCGAGTTTCGAGATGTTCATAGCGCCTTTTTCAGCTCCGGCAGCACGGTGAACAGGTCGCCGACCAGGCCGTAATCGGCCACCTGGAAGATCGGCGCGTCCTCATCCTTGTTGATGGCGACGATCACCTTGCTGTCCTTCATGCCGGCCAGATGCTGGATCGCGCCGGAAATGCCGACCGCGATATAGAGATCCGGCGCCACCACCTTGCCGGTCTGGCCGACCTGATAGTCGTTCGGCACGTAGCCGGCATCGACGGCGGCGCGCGAGGCGCCCACGGCGGCGCCCAATTTGTCGGCGATCGGCTCGATCAGCTTGGTGAAATTCTCGCCGTTCTGCATGCCGCGGCCGCCGGAGATGATCACCCGCGCCGCGGTCAACTCCGGCCGCTCGCTGCGCGACAATTCGGCGCCGAGATAGCGGGATTTCTGCTCCGTGCCGGGCACGGCGACGCGCTCCACCGCAGCGGCGCCCCCCTCGGCGGCCACCGGATCGAAGCTCGCGGCACGAACGGTGATCACCTTTTTCGCGTCGGCGGATTTCACCGTGGCCAGCGCGTTGCCGGCATAGATCGGCCGCACGAAGGTGTCGGCGTCGATCACCTCGGAGATGTCGCTGATCGGCTGCACGTCCAGCAAGGCGGCGATGCGCGGCATCACGTTCTTGCCCAGCGCCGTGGCGGCGCAGAGCAGGTGCGAATAGCCGCCCGCCAGCGATATCACCAGCGCCGCCAGCGGCTCGGCCAGCGCGTGCTCCAGCGTCGTGTCGTCGGCCACCAGCACCTTGGTCAGCCCCGGCAGCTTGGCCGCGGCCTCGGCCAGCGCGCCCACATCCCGGCCGGCGATCAGCCCATGCACCTCGCCCAGTTTCTGCGCGGCGGCGATGGCCGAACGGGCCGGCTGCTTCACGCCATGGGCGTCAAAATCGAGAATCACGAGAGAGGTCATGATCAGATCACCTTCGCTTCGTTACGCAGTTTATCGACCAGCGCCGCCACATCGGCAACCTTCACGCCAGCCTTGCGCGCCGGCGGCTCGCTCACCTTGATCGTGGTCAAACGCGGCGCCGGGTCGACGCAGAGATCCGCCGGCTTGATCGTCTCGATCGCCTTTTTGCGCGCCTTCATGATGTTCGGCAGCGAGGCGTAGCGCGGCTCGTTCAGGCGCAGATCGGCAGTGACCACGGCCGGCAGGGTCAGCGCCACGGTCTCCAGCCCGCCATCCACCTCGCGGGTGACAGTGGCGATACCGCCTTCGATCTCCACCTTGCTGGCGAAGGTGCCTTGCGGCCAGCCGAGCAGCGCCGCCAGCATCTGGCCGGTCGCGTTCATGTCATCGTCGATCGCCTGCTTGCCCATCACCACCAGTTCGATGCCTTCCTTCTCGACCAGGGCTTTGAGCATTTTCGCCACCGCCAGCGGTTCCAGCAGGGCCTCGGTCTCGACCAGGATGCCGCGATCAGCCCCCATGGCGAGCGCGGTGCGGATCGTGTCCTGGCATTGCACAACGCCCATGGAGACGGCGATCACCTCCTTGGCGACGCCTTTTTCCTTCAGGCGCACGGCCTCCTCGACGGCGATTTCATCGAACGGGTTCATCGACATTTTCACGCCATTGGTCTCGACCGCCGTCTGGTCGGCTTTGACCCGGACCTTGACGTTGTAATCGACCACGCGTTTCACGGCGACCAGCAATTTCATGGTGTTCTGTACCTGCGTTGGGTTCTGTGCTTCGGGCTGAGACGTTAGAGGTTGATGGGCTTTCGTGGAAACAGGGAAGCGGCAGCTTTTTTAAAAAAAAGCTGCGCAAAAAACTTTTGCTAATTTGGGCCGGAGGCAGCGAAACAGGCACGGCCTAGTCTAAAAAAGTTTTTTGCTTCTTTTTGTTCACAAAAAGAAGCGCTTCTCTTCTTGCAGACATGATTTGTTCGACACCGATCATGCTCTAGATATTGGCTCTTGGCCGCCGGGGGAAGGGCGGAAATTGCCGTATGCTTACCTATATTGCCGCATACGGCATAGCCGTTCAATAGCGTCCTCGATCTCCGGCAGCCTGGCGCAATAGCTGAGGCGGAAAAAATCCCCGCCGCGCGCGGTGTCGAAATCATAGCCCGGCGTCGCGGCGATGCCCGCCTCCTCCAGCAGCATGTCGCACAAGGCGGCGCTGTCGGCGGCGCGGCCGGCGATGTCGGCGTAAAAATAGAACGCGCCGTCCGGCGGCGAGAATTTTTTGAACCCGGCGGCGTTCAGCCCGTCCGCCATCACCTGCCGCGCCAGCACGTAATTGGCGCGGTTGGCTTCCAGCTCATCATGGCAGTCAAACGCCGCCTCCGCCGCCAGCTGGGAGATATGCGGAGCGGAAATAAAAAAATTCTGCGCCAACCGCTCCACGGTGCGCACCAGGTCCTCCGGCAGCACCATCCAGCCGACGCGCCAGCCGGTCATGGAGAAATATTTGGAGAAGGAGTTGATGACGATCGCGCTGTCGCTGAACGAGGCGGCGGAGGCGACCGGCTTGCCGTAGGTCAGGCCGTGATAGATCTCGTCCGAGATCAGCCGGATGCCGTTGGCGTGGCAGTAGCGGGCGAGCCCGGCGATGGTCTCCGGCGGCAGCATCGAGCCGGTCGGGTTGGCGGGGCTGGCGATCAGCAGCCCGTCCGGTTTTTCCGGCAGCGCCTCCAGCATGGCCACGGTCGGCTGGAACCCGGTCTCGATGCCGCAGGGCATGATCAGCGGTTTCAGCCCCAAAGCCGTCGCGATGTTGACGTAAGGCGGGTAATAGGGGGCGGCCAAAGCCAGCGTGTCGCCCGGGTTGAACGCGGCAAGATAGGCGAGCGAGAATGCGCCGGACGCGCCGAACGTCACGGCGATGCGCTCCGGCCCGATGCTCGTGCCGTACCAGTCATGGATATGCGCGCTGATCCGCTGCCGCAGCGTCATGCGGCCCAGCGCCTCGGTATAGCCCATCACCTCGCCGCGCTGCAGCGCGTTCGCCACGGCGCGGCGCGCCCCCTCCGGCAGGGCGGTGCCGGGCTGGCCCACCTCCATACGCAGGATGCGCGGCGCATCCGGCGCCAGCGCCTGCTGCCGCGCATTGGCCCTGGTGATGACATCCATCACCCGGAACGCTGGCACGCCGGCGCCGCTGCCGATTTTCAGCGCCACGGCTCAGCGCCCGCCAATGGCCAGGCCCTGGCCGCGTGGGTCGGCGCTGGCGCTGCACGAGGCTTCGCCCCCCGGCACGCCGCCGGGGCAGGAGATCACATTGGCGCGGCCGGGCTCGGGCACGGTCACGGCATCGCCCTGGTGGTGCCGGGCGGTGATGGCCTCGGTCAGAGCCAGGCGCGCCGCCGCGGCGGCGCCAGCCTGGCCGGTGCCGGTGCCGGCGGCGCGGAAGCCGTAGCCGCCGGTATAGGCAACGCCCGCCGCAAGCTGCGGCGCCGCCACGTCGCGCGGCGAGGCGGCCAGCAGCACGCCGGTGCCAGGGGCGATGCGCCCGGTGCCGAACAGGTTGTTCATACTGACCGCGCAGGCCACCACGCCGCCATTCTTGTCCACCGCCATGAAGGCGGCGGAGGCGGGCAGGGTGCTTCCGGCCGCGCCGGTGGGCAGCAACGCAAGGTTCAGGCCATGCGCCTGGGAGATGACCGGGGGGACAAATTTCGGTGCCGAATCAGCAAGATCGGCGGTGGTCAGGCCGCCGCCCGCCTGGTCGGCGGCGGTGACGAATTGCTGCGCGTAGGTACCGGCATAAAAGCCCTGCAGCCCCTGGGTGCGCAGCGTCTCGAACGTGGCGGCGAGGTCCGGCTGGGTGAGGGTGGCGCCGGCCGGCAGCACCGTGCCGTTCGGCCCGAACACCGCGGCGGCGGCCGGGTCGTCCAGCAGCGCCGGGCCGACCACCTTGAGATCCGCCTCCAGTGCCGGGGATACGGGGGAGTTCGCCGCCAGCTGCTCGGCCGGCACAATCACGCTGGCGTAAGGCAGGTTGCCGTAGCGGGCCTGCAGCGCCAGCAGCCCGCGCGCTAGGCTCGGCACCGCGGCCGGGCGGCTGCCGTCATTGGCCGCCGGGGCGCCGGCGGGAAATAGCAGCGCCACCGGCGCCTGAGGTTGGCCCTGGGCATCCGGCATTTTCACGATGCAGGCGCCACCGCCGCCAAGCCCGGCGCGCGAGGGCAGGGTGGCGCTGAGGGCAAACCCCTCCGCCGCCGCGGCATCCGCCGCATTGCCCCCGGCATTCAGAATATTGCGGGCGACGAGGGCGGCCTGGGGCTCGTCGGCAACCGCGTAGCCGAACACGCTGGGAGGCGTGCCGCCCTGGCCGAGGGCGGCGTTTTCGTCATTTCCGAGACCGAGCATCTGATGGCCAAGGCCGCAGCCGGAGAGGATTCCCAGAGCCGCGAGCGCGGCGACGGGGCGTAAAATATGGCTATGCAAAATCAGTCGTCCTCGGATTGGAACATGCGAAACTGCGTGCGGCTGCTTAACCGCGAAATGAGGACCCGGCAACTTCGTGTTGAAGTGATAGAGGAAGGCTTCTTTTTCGAAAAAAAAGAAGCAAAAAACTTTTGCTAAACTGGGCCGTGCTGGTTTCGCTACTACGGGCCCAGCCCAGCCAAAAGTTTTTTGCGCCGCTTTTTTCCAAAAAAGCGGCTGCTTGCTTCTCTCCGCCTAGCTTTCCAGCGCCTGGCAGCTGCGCGGCGAGATCATCGCCAGAAACTCCCGGCGCGTGGACGGATCGTCGCGGAAGGCGCCGAGCATGCGGCTGGTCACCATGCTCGCCCCCGGCTTGTGCACGCCGCGGGTGGACATGCATTGATGTCCGGCCTCGATCACCACGGCCACGCCGCGCGGCTGCAGCACCTCGGCGATGGTGTTGGCGATCTGCGCCGTCAGCTTCTCCTGGATCTGGAAGCGGTGCGCGTAGGCATCGACCACGCGGGCGAGCTTGCTGATGCCGACCACGCGCGTGCCCGGCAGATAGGCGACATGGGCGCGGCCGATGATCGGCACCATGTGATGCTCGCAATGGCTCTCGATGCGGATGTCGCGCAGCACCACCATCTCGTCATAGCCCTCGGTCTCCTCGAAGGTGCGGGCGAGCAGCGCCACCGGGTCCACCTCGTAGCCGGCGAAGAATTCCTCGTAGGAGCGGACCACCCGGGCCGGGGTATCCAGCAGGCCTTCGCGCGCCGGGTTCTCGCCGGCCCAGCGCAGCAGCGTGCGCACCGCCTCCTCGGCCTCGCTGCGGCTCGGTTTGGTGGCCTCCGCCAGTTTCACGGCGGGCATGTGAATGTTCAAAGCGGTCTCCGTATGCGGCTGGGTCCTGGTCGCGCTATCTGTGAACCGGGGCCCTGATGTGGGCAAGCTTCGCGCCCTGCCAAGTCATGTCACAAATCAGTGGCGCAGCGTGTTCTGGTGCGGGCTGTCCAGGCTGAAGGTCGGGATCGCGATGTCGAACTCGGTGCCGTCGGTCACCGCCAGCATGTGATACGTGCCGGTCATGAAGCCCGATGGCGTCGCCAGCGGTGTGCCGGAGGTGTATTCGAACACCTCGCCTGGCTCCAGCCGCGGCGTCTCGCCCACCACGCCCTCGCCATGCACATGCTGGATGTGGCCATGCGCGTTGGTGATGGCCCAGCTGCGCGCCAGCAGCTGCACGGTCTGCGCGCTGCCATTGGCGATGCTCACGTGATAGGCCCAGACATAATGCCCGTCTTCCGGCTCCGATTTGTCGGCCAGATAAAAAACCTGGACGGTGACGGTGATTCCCTCCGTCGTGGCGTGAAAGCCTGGGTTCATGCGCATCGCTTTCCTGGGCTTGCAATTTATTGCGCCGGTCCTGGCCGGGCATGGCGAAATCTAATGCAGGGGAAAAGGGGGAACAAGGGCGGCCGGTTTTGCCCCTGTCGGATCGCGCTGCTACATCAGAGGAGATGAATAAACTCTCTGTGTTCAGCCGCCGCGGTGCGGTCGTCGTTTGCATCATGTTGTCGGGCTGTGTCGCCGGGCCGAGCGGTGCGGCCGGCGATCCCGCCAGCGACCGTGCCTACGGGGCGTTCCTGGCGGCGCGTTATGCCGACTCGCAGCACAACCCCGCGGTTGCAACCCAGTACTACACCCAGGCGCTGCGCCTGGAGCCAAACAACCCGCAACTGGCCGCGGAGGGGTTTTTGGCGGCACTGCTGGCGGGCAGCCAGCAGGCGCAGACTCTTGCCGCGCAGGTGCCGGACAACGCCTTGGCGGCGATGCTGCGCGGCAACCAGGCAGCGCTGGACGGCGACTATGCCGCCGCCGGCCATATTTACGCGTCGCTGCCGCAGGACGATCTGATCGGCCTGATCAAACCGCTGCTATTGGCCTGGGCTGAGTTCGGCAGCGGCAACGCCCAGAGGGCGCTGGCCGGGCTGGAGCCGTATTTCGGCACCGGCGTGTTCAGCCCGATCTATGTGCTGAACGCCGCCCTCATGGCCGATGCCGCGCATGACGACACGGATGCGGCGCGACTCTACGCCCAGGCGGCAAAGGGACCGACCAATCTGCGCCTCGCCGAGGTTCTCGCCAGCTGGCATACGCGGCAGAACCAGCCCGAACAGGCGGCGCGGGACCTTGCGGTGCTGCTCGCGGCGCATCCGGATCTGCAGATCGCCTTGCCGCAATTGCAGGCGCAGCTCGACAAGCCGGTGATCCACACCCCGGAGCAGGGCCTCGCCGAGGCTTATCTGACCCTGGCCGGCTCGCTCAATCAGCCGTCGCAGGCGTTTCTGCGCACCACGCTGCTGCGCTTTGCGCTGATGCTGCGGCCCGACCTCACCGCGGCGCGGCTGCTGCTGGCGAACGCCCAGCTCGGCAGCGGCGCCCGCGCCGCGCCGACGCCGATACAGATGCAGAACGCGTTGGCGACGTTGCAGCCGGTGCCGCCGGACGATCCGCTCTACGGCCCCTCGGCGGTGCAGCAGGCGAGCCTGCTGGCGGCGCTGAACCGGCCGGACGAGGCGGCGGCACTGCTCGACAAGCTGATCACGATGAACCCGAACGACCCCGACCTGATGGCCAATGCCGGCGATGTCTGGCGCAACGCCAACCAGCCGGCGAAGGCGCTGCCATATTACAACCGTGCCCTCGCGGCGCTCGGCCAGCCGGTGCCGGCTTCGGCCTGGGCGCTGTATTTCGACCGCGGCATCTGCGAGGACCAGCTTGGCGACTGGGCCGCGGCCGAGCCGGACATCAAACAGGCGCTGGCACTCTCGCCCAACCAGCCTTATGTCCTGAACTATCTTGGCTATAGCTGGGCGCTGCATGGCGAGCATCTGGACCAGGCGCAGGCGATGCTGCAGCAGGCGATCAGCCTCGACCCGAATGACGGCGCGGTGCTGGATTCTCTGGGCTATATCGACCTGCGCCGCGGCCACACCCGGCAGGCGGTCGCGCTGCTGACCCAGGCGGTGGAACTCGATCCCGACGATGCCGAGGTGAATGCGCATCTGGGCGACGCGTTCTGGCAGGACCACCAGGCGCTGCAGGCGGATTTCCAATGGCAGCGCGCGCTGACGCTGAAGCCGGGCGCGAAGCTGAAGGCCGAGATCGCCGGCAAGCTGCAAAAGCATTTTCCGGCCAATTGATGCGTACCCAGTTCGCACCGGCCAAGGTCAACCTGTATCTGCACGTCACCGGCAAGCGCGATGACGGTTATCACCTGCTCGACAGCTTGGCGGTGTTCCCCGCCATCGGCGATTTGGTGGGCGCAGCACCCGCGGAGGCGCTGTCGTTAACAATTTCCGGCCGCTTCGGCGCGGTGCTGCAGGCCGAGCCGGATAATCTGCTGCTGCGCGCGGCAAGGCGGCTGCGCCCCGGGGCGGGGGCGGCGCTGACGCTGGAGAAAAACCTGCCGGTGGCCTCGGGCATCGGCGGCGGCTCCGCGGACGCCGCGGCGGCACTGCGCCTGCTGGCGCGGATGTGGGAGATCCCCGGCCCGTTGCACGAGGTGGCGCTGACGCTCGGCGCCGACGTGCCGGTCTGTGTCGACTGCCGGCCGGCGCGCATGGGCGGCATCGGTGAAATTCTCGAACCCGCGCCGCATCTGCCGCGTTTTGGCATGGTGCTGGTCAATCCCGGCGTCGCGGTGCCGACGCCCGCGGTCTTCAAAGCCCGCCAGGGGCCGTTCTCGCCGCGCGCGGCGCTGCCTGAAGCCTGGATGGATGCGCGCAGCATGGCGGCCGCACTCGGCCGGCTGAGCAACGACCTGCAGGAGCCGGCGGTGGCGCAGCAGCCGGTGATCGGCACGGTGCTACAATGCCTCGCCGCATTGCCGGGCACGCTGCTGGCGCGCATGAGCGGTTCCGGCGCAACCTGCTTCGCGATTTTCGAAACACCCGAGGCCGCGGCCGCCGCGGCAGAAAAAATTCGACGCCCGGGATGGTGGAGCTGGGGTGGGGGTCTTTACGAGCCACCCTCCTCCGACCTATGAGCGGGGCACATTGGGACGTCGCCAAGCGGTAAGGCAGCGGATTTTGATTCCGCCATGCGGAGGTTCGAATCCTCCCGTCCCAGCCAGGTCTCTGGCCCCTCATATCTGAGCGAAGAGAAGGCTACTTTTTGTGAACAAAAAGTAGCAAAAAAACTTTTTAAATCTGCGCCGTGCTGGTTTTGGCGCCACGGGCTCAAAGTGGCAAAAAGTTTTTTGCGCCGCTTTTTTTCAAAACAAGCGGCTGCTTTCCTGCCCTAAGCCGATCACGCGACCGGTAGCTTCAGCCTTGCCGTGGTGCCCTGGCCCGGGGCGCTGGTCAGTTGCAGCGTGCCGCCGTGCCGCTGTGCGAATCGCGCGACGATGGCCAGGCCGAGCCCCTTGCCGGCACCGTTCGACCGGGTGCTGAAGAATGGTTCGGTGGCGCGGCGCAGGATGTCCGGCGCCATGCCGCTGCCGTCATCGGCAACGCTGACGATGACCTGCCCCGCGGCGGCCCTGCTGCGCAGCACGATGCGCCCGCCGGCCTGCGTTGCCTCGGCCGCGTTGCTTAGCAGCTCGTGCAGCGCCAGCTCCGCCTGCAGCGGATCGCAGCGGATTTTGCCGGTGTCGTCGGCGAGTTCGGCCGTGAACAAAAGCCCCTCCGCGCGCATCGGCTCGGCCATGTCGCGGATCAGGGCGTTGAGATCGACCGGCACCGGCTCCTGCGCCGTGTGGCCGGAGAAGGCGAGCAACCGCTGCGTGAACAAGGCGGCCCGCGCGCCGGAATGGCGCGCCGCTTCAAGATAGTGGTCGAAATCTCGGTTGCCGTTGCGCTGTGCCCGGCTCTGCATTAGCTCGAGATTGCCGAGGATGCCGGTCAGCAGGTTGTTGAAATCGTGCACCAGGCCGGCGGTGAACTGCTCAATCTCGGTACGTGCGGCGGGTGTTTCTGGACCGGACACGATCATGGAATTTCCGTTAAGTTGTGGTCAACTTTGCCTAAAATTCAGGAAAGGCCGCGCATTCTGCGCGTGGTCTCACGGGGATTTTACAGATAAACTCGTCGCATCGGCAAATGATTGTGCGGCGTGGAGGAGATCGGCTCATGCGTATCTTGCTCATCGAGGACGATGAAGGTGTCGCCCGGCTGGTCACGACCGGCATGGGGGAGGCGGGGCACGAGGTGACTTTGGCGAGCACCGGGCCGGATGGGATGAAGCGCGCTCTGGGTGGCGGCTTCGACGTGATGATCTTCGACCGGAAGCTGCCGGGCGGGATCGACAGCGCCAATCTTTTGAAGGATTTGCGCGAGCGGCAGATCGGCACGCCGGTATTGTTCCTCTCCGGTCTCGGCGGGCTGCAGGACTGGATCAAGGGGCTCGATGCCGGCGGCGACGATTATATCGTGAAGCCGTTCGCATTCACCGAGCTGCTTAACCGCTGCGAGACGCTGCATAAGCGGGCGCAGAACGAGGCGGCGGCACCCGGCGCGTAAGCGTTGCCGCCGCAGGGGGCTCAGCGGAGCGAGAGCAGAAAATTGACGAGGCCGGCGGTCAATTCATCGTTGGCGGCGGCATCGCTCGCGCCGGACACGACCGGCAGCAAAGCGGTTGCCAGCTCCTTGCCGAGTTCCACGCCCCATTGGTCGAAGGCATTGATGTTCCAGATCGCCGCCTCGACGAAGATGCGGTGCTCGTACAGCGCGATGATCCGGCCGAGCGTCTCCGGCGTCAGCTGCCGGTAGGCCAGGATCAATGACGGGCGGTTGCCGGGAAACACCCGGTGCGGCGCCAGGCTCTCCGGCTTGCCGGCGGCCTTGGCCTGCGCCGCCGCCGCCGCCAGCGTGCGCCCCTGCATCAGCGCCTGCGCCTGCGCCAGGCAGTTGGCGACCAGCAGAACATGGTGTTCGCGCAGCGCCGGCTCATGGCCCTCGGCGGCGATCAGAAACTCGCAGGGGATGATGTTGGTGCCCTGGTGCAGCAGCTGGTAGAAGGCATGCTGGCCGTTGGTGCCGGGCTCGCCGAACACCAGCGGGCCGGTGGGGCGGGCGACCGGCGCGCCAGCCTTGGTCACGCTCTTGCCGTTGGACTCCATATCCAGCTGCTGCAGATAGGCGGGCAGGCGGGCCAGGCGCTGGTCGTAGGGCAGGATGGCGCGGGCCTCGTAACCGCACACATCGCGGTGCCAGATGCCGGCCAGGGCCAGCAGCACCGGCAGGTTCTCGGCCAGCGGGGCGGTGCGGAAATGCGTGTCCATCGCCTGCGCGCCGGCGAGGAACTCGCGGAAGCGCGCCGTGCCGATGGCAATCATCACCGGCAGGCCGATCGCCGACCACACGGAATAGCGCCCGCCCACCCAGTCCCAAAAGCCAAAAATCCAGTCCGGGGCGATGCCGAAGGCGGCGACCTTGCCGAGTGCGGTGGACACCGCGGCGAAATGCGCGGGCACCGCCGCCTCGCCAAGCGCGGCGACGATCCAGCGCCGCGCCGAGGCGGCGTTGGTCATGGTCTCGACCGTGGTGAAGGTTTTCGAGGCGACGATGACCAGCGTGCGCGCCGGGTCCAGCCCGCGCAGCGTGTCGGCCAGATGCGCGCCGTCGATATTGGCGACAAAATGCGTGCGCGGCCCGTCATGATATGGGGCGAGGGCGGCGGTGGCCATCACCGGGCCGAGATCGGAGCCGCCGATGCCGATATTGATGACATCGGTGAAGGGCCGGCCGTCTGCGGCGGCGATCCGGCCTGAGCGCACGCCATCGGCGAAGGCGAACAGCCGGGCGAAGGTCTCGTTCACTGCCGGCATCACGTCCTCGCCATTCACCAGCACCGGCCGGTTGTCGAGATTGCGCAAGGCGGTGTGCAGCACCGGCCGGTTCTCGGTGGTGTTGATCGCCTCGCCGGCGAACATCGCATCGCGCTTGGCCGCCACCTTGGCGGTCTCGGCGATGTCGAGCAGCAGCGTCAGGGCGCGGGCATCAAGGCTGGTTTTGGAGAAATCCAGCAGCATGTCGCCAAACTGCGCGGAGAACGCGGCAAACCGCCCGGCGTCGCGCGCGAACAGCGCCTTGATGTCGGCATTGCGTTTGGCCAGTTCGGCCAATTCCGTCCAGGCTTCCATGCGTTCGTCCTAACCTTGTTGATCCAGGAACGAATTTAGAGCGGATCGGGCCGGTTTCCAAACCTTAGGTGGAAACAGGAAAGCAGCCGCTTTTTTGGAAAAAAGCGGCGCAAAAAACTTTTGCGAAACTGGGCCGTGCTGGTTTCAGCGCCTGAGGCCCAGTTTAAAAAAATTTTTTGCTTCTTTTTTTCAAAAAAGAAGCCTTTCTCTTCACACCCGGCCTCAGTCCTCGTCCATCCGCACCCCGGGGTGGAAGTGTGCATAGACCGCCCTGGCGGTGGCGCGGTTGATGCCGCTGACCGCCTCCAGATCCTTCAGCCCCGCCCCCTTCACGTCGCGCGCCGAGCCGAAATGCATCAGCAGCGCCTTCTTCCGCGCGGCGCCGATGCCGGGCACCTCGTCCAGCTCCGAGCTGGTGATTTTTTTGCTCCGCGCGTTGCGGTGGGTGGTGATGGCGAAGCGGTGCGCCTCGTCGCGCAGGCGCTGCAAAAAATACAGCACCGGGTCGCGTGGCGGCAGCTGGAAGGGCTCGCGGCCGGGGGTAAAGAACCATTCGCGCCCGGCATCCCGGTCCGGCCCCTTGGCGATGGCGACCAGCGGAATATCGGCGACGCCCAGCTCCTCCATCACCGCCAGCGCGGCGGAGAGCTGCCCGGCACCGCCATCGATGATCACGAGGTCCGGCCAGGTCTCGGCGCTGCGCTCCGGGTCCTCGGCCAGGCTGCGGCCGAAGCGGCGGCGCAACACCTCGCGCATCATCGCGAAATCGTCGCCCGGGGTGAGCACGGATTTGATGCCGAATTTGCGGTAGGCGGATTTGGTGAAGCCCTCGGGGCCGGCCACCACCATCACGCCATAGGCCGAGGTGCCCATGATATGCGAGTTGTCATAGGTTTCGATCCGCGTGGGCGTCTCCGGCAGGGCGAACAGCTCGCCCACTGCGGCGAGCAATTTGCCCTGGCCGGCGGTCTCCGCCAGCTTGCGCTCCAGCGCCTCGCGGGCGTTGGTCTCGGCGTGGCGCACCACGTCGTGCTTCTCGCCGCGCTGCGGCACCAGCAGTGTGACCTTGCGCTCGGCCTTCAGCGACAGCGCGTCGCCCAGCAGCGCCATCTCCTCCGGCTCGTGGCTCAGCAGGATCAACGGAGGGGCGGGCTTGTCGTCGTAGAACTGCGCGATGAAGGCGGCCAGCACCGCCGGCGCCTCGTCGGTTTTGGCATGGGCGGGGTAGAAGCTGCGGTTGCCGTTATTGCGCCCGCCGCGGATGAAGAACACCTGCACGCAGCTCAGGCCCGCCTCCTGGTGCAGGGCGATCACATCGGCATCGGTCAGGCTGGCGGGGTTGACGACATCGCTGCCCTGCACATGGCTGAGCCCGCGGATCCGGTCGCGGATCGCAGCGGCGCGCTCGAACTCCAGATTGTCGGCGGCCTGTTCCATGGCGGCGGCGAGCTCCTTCTGCAGCGCGCCGGATTTTCCTGAGAGGAAGGCCTTTGCCTGGTCAACCAGCACCTTGTAATCGGCCTCGGAAATGCGGCCGACGCAGGGGGCGGAGCAGCGTTTGATCTGGAACAGCAGGCAGGGCCGGGTGCGGTTGGCGAACACGGTATCCGCGCAAGTGCGGAGCAAAAACACGCGCTGCAGCGCCTGCACGGTCTGGCTGACCGACCAGGCCGAGGCGAACGGCCCCCAATAGCTGCCCTTGCGGCCCTGCGCGCCGCGATGCTTGGCGAGCTGCGGGTAGGGATGATCCGCCGTCAGCATCACCCAGGGATAGGATTTGTCGTCCCGGAGTAAAATATTAAAACGCGGCTTCAACCGCTTGATCAGGTTGGCCTCAAGCAGCAGCGCCTCGGCCTCGGTGTGGGTGGTGAGGATTTCCATGGCGGCGGTATCGGCCACCATGCGGCGCAGCCGCTCCGGCAGGCGCGCCAGTTGTGTGTAGGATATCACCCGCTTCTTGAGGTTGCGCGCCTTGCCGACATAGAGCGCCTCGCCTTGGGCATCGAGCATGCGGTACACGCCGGGATTGCCCGGCATGGTTGCGAGCGCCTGCTCGATGATCTCAACGCCGGTCCGGCTGGCCTGGGGGGCAAATTCGGTCATGACAAGGTTGTGGATAAGTGTGTGGACATTGTGTGGTTGCCAAGATGTTTCCTGGCGTCTCGCGAAACCGTCCGAATCTGGAGAAGTTCTGGTTATTGGCAGTTAAGCCGTTGTTTTTTCGATATAAATTTGTGAAGGTTTTGTCATTTTTTAGTCATCGTTCCGCCTTAAAACCCTTTGATAGAACGAGGTTTCAGGGGGTGGACAACTGCCGATTCCGGCGTTCCACTTCGACCCCCGCGGCGGCGGCATCGGGGAAGATATCGAGCTTTTCCACCCGCACGCGGGCCGTGTGAACGCGCGGATCGGCTAGGCAGGCCTCGCACAGGCGCTCGGCCAGGGTTTCCACCAGTTGCACATGGCCGGAGACGACGATGGCGCGCACGCGGTTGACGATCGCCTCGTAATCCACCACCCGCCCCAGCTCGTCCCGGCCCACCGCCGGGCGGGACAGCCGCTCATCCGCCTCGGCCACGGCCAGGTCGACATTGATGCGCACGCGCTGCGGTGCCGCATGCTCGTGGGCGTGCACGCCGATCGAGGCGTCCAGCACCAGGTCGCGGATGAACATATGGCGCGTGGCGCGCGCCGCGTCGGCGTAGCGGGGTTGTTCCATGGGCCGTATCTGCGCCCACGGCGCCTGCGGTTCAAGTTGCAACAGGGTTGCGCCGCGCGGCGGGCAAGGTTTGGCGCGGCAACGCGCGGGGGGCTATGCAGGGCACAGCATCATGGAGGTTCGTATGCGCTTTTGTCCCCGGATCGTTCTTGCGGCTGCCCTGGCCTGCCTGCCGGCGTTCGCGTCCGCGGCGACAGGTGCTGCCCCCAGCCAGCCGCCTTTGGCTGTGCTGAATGCGGAAAAGCCGTGGTTCCGCTACCTGCTGCCGAACCTGCCGGCCGCCGGCTACATGGTGTTGCGCAATACCGGGGACGGCATGGCGATCCTCACCGGCGCCAGCTCGCCCGATTGCGCGATGCTGATGCTGCATCAGAGCCAGGAGCAGAGCGGCACCTCCACCATGACCATGGTCTCCAGCATCACCGTGCCGGCGCATGGCAGCGTTACCTTTGCCGCCGGAGGCTATCATCTGATGTGCATGCAGCCGAAGATGACGGTGGGGCAGAGGGCGCCGCTGGCGCTGCATTTCAAGGATGGTGCGGTGCTGCTGCTGATGGCGCCGGTCTATGGCGCGACCTCGGCGCCGCAATAAGGATAGGAAGTGGCCGCTTTTTTGAAAAAAAGCGGCGCAAAAAACTTTTGCTCGCCTGGGCCTGTGGCGCTGAAACCAGCACGGCCCAGTTCACAAAAAGTAGCGTTGCCTCTCTCCGGTTGCAAACAGTTGGCAGGACCCGGCCAAAAGAATATGGGTGCGGCAGCTTTTACCCGCAAAGGAACGAATCATGCCGGATGTGACCCAGGCGCAGGATTTTAAGGTCAAGGACATCTCGCTGGCGGCGTGGGGCCGCAAGGAGATCGAGATGGCCCAGGACGAGATGCCGGGGCTGATGGCGCTGCGCGCCGAGTTCGGCAAGGATAAGCCGCTGGCGGGTGCGCGCATCGTCGGCTGCCTGCACATGACGATCCAGACCGCCGTGCTGATCGAGACGCTGACCGCGCTCGGCGCCTCGGTCCGCTGGTCTTCCTGCAACATCTTCTCCACCCAGGACCATGCCGCCGCCGCGATCGCCGCGACCGGCGTGCCGGTGTTCGCCTGGAAGGGCATGAACGAGGAGGAGTTCTGGTGGTGCATCGAGCAGACCGTGCGCGGCCCGGATGGCTGGGTGCCGAACATGATCCTCGATGATGGCGGCGACGTCACCAAGCTGATGCACGACAAGTATCCCGAGATGCTGAAGGACGTGCGCGGCATCTCCGAGGAGACCACCACCGGCGTGCACCGCCTCTGGGAGATGGCGCGCGAGGGCTCGCTGCTGGTCCCGGCGATTAACGTCAACGACTCCGTCACCAAGTCGAAATTCGACAACCTGTATGGCTGCCGCGAGAGCCTGGTCGATGGCATCCGCCGCGGCACGGACGTGATGATGGCCGGCAAGGTCGCCGTCGTTGCCGGCTTCGGCGATGTCGGCAAGGGCTCCGCCGCCTCGCTGCGCAATGCCGGCTGCCGCGTGATGGTCACCGAGATCGACCCGATCTGCGCGCTGCAGGCGGCGATGGAGGGCTATGAGGTGGTGACCATGGACGACGCCGCCCCGCGCGGCGACATCTTCGTCACCGCCACCGGCAATGTGGACGTGATCACCATCGACCACATGCGCGCCATGAAGCACCGCGCCATCGTCTGCAATATCGGCCATTTCGACTCGGAAATTCAGATCGAATCCCTGCGCAACTACAGCTGGGAGAACGTGAAGCCGCAGGTCGACGAGGTTGCCTTCCCCGACGGCAAGCGCCTGATCGTGCTCTCCGAGGGCCGCTTGGTGAACCTAGGCAACGCCACCGGTCACCCGAGCTTCGTGATGAGCGCGAGCTTCACCAACCAGGTGCTGGCGCAGATCGAGCTGTGGACCGCCCCTCCGGGCAAGTACGAGCGCAAGGTGTATGTGCTGCCGCGTCATCTCGACGAGAAGGTCGCCGCCCTGCATCTCGCCAAGGTCGGCGCCAAGCTCACCCCGCTTTCGTCCAAGCAGGCTGAGTATCTCGGCCTGTCGCAGAGCGGCCCGTTCAAGCACGAGCTGTACCGCTACTGATGAGCCGCACCGGCAACATCCTCGCCGCCCTGGGCCTCGCGGCCCTGGTCGGCGGGATGCTGTTCTTCGGCGCGGTGATGGCCCCGCTGGTGTTCACGCATCTGCCGCGTGACACCGCCGGGCCGTTCATCCGCGCCGCTTTCCCCTTCTACTACGGCTATATGATCGTCACCGCGCTGATCGGTGCGGTTGGTTACTGGCTGAACCGGCTGCTCGTGCCGGTGCTGGCGCTGGGGCTGATTCTGCTGGTGACCGCCTGGCTCTGGCTGTGGTTCATCCCATATCTGGACGCGCTGCGCCTGGCCGGCAACACCGCCGGGTTCAATCGCGGCCACACGGAATCAGTCTGGATCAACGGCGCTCAGCTGATCGTCGCGCTCGCGGTGCTCATCCGCACAGCGATCCGCAAATAAAACCGCGGCGCGCGTCGCCGCGGTTTCCTTAAGGCAGCGGTTTTTCGACAAATCCGCCAGCGCCATTGCGGCGCTGGTGCGGCTCGCCGCATCCGCCCCCGGCGTCGCCAGCACGATTCTGGTCGTCCCGCCAATATCCGGGAGCCGGTTGCGGAAAATCTCGATCCGCTGGCTGTCCGGTACGGCGGCGATGAACGGGCCGGGCACGCCCACGCCGTCATTGCCGAACGGCACCAGCGCCAGGGCACCCGGGTTCTGCGCCGCCATGCGCGCGGCAAAAGCCTGCGGCTGCATGGTCGCGGGGGCGATGGCGAGGCCGAGGAACGCGCAGCCCTGTAGCCCAGCAGCGGGAGCAGAAGTCTGGGCGGCAGGGTGGCCATGAACAGCGCCAAAAACGGGAGCGAAAACGCCAGATAGCGGATTTCAATGGGCGTGTTGCGGAAGATCAGGCCGAGCAGCAGTAGCCCGCCAGGTGTTGCCGCCGCCAGCAGCAAAAACGGGCCGGAACGGTGCCGCCACGCCGCCGCCGCGCAGGCGGCGAAGAGCAGGAGCAAAAAACCGGCCAGCAGCGGCCCGGCGCGGCCGGCATAGAGCGGCAGCCCGCCGAACAGGCAAGCGCCAAAATCCTTTACCAGCAGCGGCACGGCATGATGCCAGGAAAAGGCGGAAAATTGCCCAAGGCGGGAGGCGCGCTGGGCCAGGAAGAAGGGCAGGTCGAGGAGCAGAAAAACGCCGAACCCGGCGGCGGCGGGGAGGTGGCGGCGCCGGGCGCGGTCCAGCACCAGCCAGAACAGCATCGCGAAGCCGGTGAAACAGGCCAGGTAATTGGCGAAACTGGCGGCGCCCAAAGCCAGCCCGCCGGCCAGCGCCCCGCCTGGCACCTGCCGTCGCGTGGCGGAAAACAGCAGCGCCACGCCGAGCAGCGCGCAACATTGCGCCAGGGCAAAACCGCGCGAGACGATGCCGGTATAGGCGAAGCCGTAGCTGAGCAGGGTGATGGCCATGGCGGGCAGAACCGGCCGCGACGTGATGGAAGCGATCCGCCCGACCAGGCCCAGGGTGGCGAGGGAGAGGGCGACTGAAAGCATTCGTGCGGCGAACCAGGACGGCCCGGCCGCACGCGGCCAGAGTTCGAGCGCCCAGAAATACAGCGGCGGGTGAACATCCCCGGCTTTCAGGCGTTGCGCGATCGCGCCGAAACCGGCCTGTCCGGCGAACCGGCCGCGCACCGACCCGGCGGTGAAAATACCCGTTGGCCAGATGGGCCTTGCGTGCCCGGCAGTGAGAAACAGCGAATAGGCCTCGTCATATTCCGGCGTGCGCAGATACGCCGCCGTCGCCAGTAGCAGCCCCGCCACTGGGCCGTGCTGGTTTCAGCGCCACAGTCTCAGATTAGCCAAAAGTTTTTGCGCCGCTTTTTTCAAAAAGCGGCCTCTTTCTAACCTTACTCGTCGCGCAATTCGCGTCCCATCAGAGCCGCCATGGTCTCGGCGATGTTCTGCTCGCCCGCCAGCAGCCTTGTCACCGCCGCGGTGAGCGGCATCTCCACGCCCAGGGCAGTGGCGCGGGAGAGCAAAGCCGGGGCGGTGGCCACGCCTTCGGTCACGTTGGAGCGGCGGCTGAGGATTGCCGCCAGGCTCTCGCCCTGGCCGAGCGCCAGGCCCAGCGAATAGTTGCGGCTGCTGGCGCCGGTGCAGGTGAGCAGCAGGTCGCCGAGGCCCGACAGGCCGGACACGGTCTCCGCCCGGCCGCCGAGTGCCGCGGCCAGCCGGGCGATCTCGGCGATGCCGCGGGTGATCAGCGCGGCGCGGGCGTTCTCGCCGAGCCCGGCGCCGATGACCACGCCGGCGGCGATGGCGATGACGTTTTTCGCCGCCCCGCCCAGCGCAGCGCCCATGATATCGGCGCTGCCGTAAAGCCGCAGCGTGTCGGTTTTCAGCGCCGCCATCAGCCGCGCGCGCAAGGCCGCGTCCGGCGTTGCCAGCACCGTGGCCGCCGGCAGCAGGGCGGCGACCTCATGCGCGAAATTCGGCCCGGTCAGCATCGCGGTGGGGCGCTGCCCGACGATCTCCGGCGGCAGCAGCGCCGTGCCGGTCTCCAGCCCCTTGCAGCACAGCACCAGCGGGGCGTCGCCCTCCGGCAGCAGCGCCAGCGTGGTGCGCAGATGCTGCATCGGCACGGTCAGGAGATAGATATCCGCCGCGGGGATGCGGTTGCTGATCCGCAACCGGTCGGGCAGGGCCGCGCCGGGCAGCCGGTCGTTGCGGCGGGAGATCATCATGGCGGCGGCGCGCTGCGCATCGCGCACCCAGAGCGTCACCTCCCGCCCGGCCCGCGCGTTCAGCACCGCCAGTGCGGTGCCCCAGGCGCCGGCGCCGATGATCCCGAGTGTCTCGTCCTTACTCATCAATCAGCCTCTCAACGCCGCTTGTGGCGCCCGGCTCGCCGAGCACATCCTGCAGCGCTTGTAACATCGGTTCCACCGAAGCGGCGAAACCGTAAGGCGGGTTGACCACCAGCACGCCGCAGCCGTTCAACCGTGCCGGGTCGGTCGGCGGGCGGCGCAGAAATTCCGCGGCGACGACGTCGCGCAGGGGGGAGAGTTTCAGGCTTTCGAAAAAATCCCGCACCGGCGCGCGGTGCTTGATCGGATACCAGATCGCGAACACCCCGGTGCGGAATTTCTCCACGGCGGCCCGCAGGTTTGTCTCCAGCGCCGCGAATTCACCCCCGCGTTCGAAAGGCGGGTCGATCAGGACCAGCCCGCGCCGCTCCGGCGGCGGCAGGAAGGCGCGCAGCGCCGCGTAGCCGTCGCGCTCATGCACCGCGACACCGGGGACGCCCCGGAAATTCTGCCGCAGCGTGGCGGCGTCCTCGGGGTGCAACTCGCAGGCGATAAGCCGGTCGCCGGGGCGCAGCAAAGCGGCGGTGATGGCGGGCGAGCCGGGATAGAGGCCGAGTTTTTCCACGACCGCCAGATAATCCGCGAGCAAAGCCGGCCGCGCTGCCAGGAGCTTGCCGATGCCGTCTCGCCATTCCCCGGTCTTTTCCGCCGGGCCTGTGGTCAGGTCGTAGCGGCCGATGCCGGCATGGGTGTCGAGCACCAGAAACGGCTTGTCCTTGCGCTGCAACGCGCGGAGCAGTTCCAGAAGCAGCGCGTGTTTCACCACATCGGCGAAATTGCCGGCATGGAAGGCGTGGCGGTAGTTCATAGTGCCTCCAGCGTCCAGCGCGGCCGGCAGGGCGCGGAGATCTCGTCCACCAGCCCGGCGCGCAGCCGCTCGATGCCGGCCCAGGCGACCATCACCGCGTTATCGGTGCACAGGCGCAGCGGCGGCGCGATCAGGGTTTTGCCCCGCTTCGCGGCGATCTCGGTCAGCCGGGCGCGGATCGCGGCATTGGCGGCGACACCGCCGGCGACGATGATGGTTTCCGCCTCCGGCAGCAACGCGACTGCGTGCTCCAGCCGGTCGGCCAGGATGTCCGTCACGGCGGCCTGGAAGCTGGCGGCGATGTCGGCAGCGACTTGCTGCGGCAGCGGTCCCGGCGGCTGCGCCGCGACCAGCTGCGCCACCGCGGTTTTCAGGCCGGAGAAGGAGAAATCGCAGCCCGGCCGGTGCAGCATCGGCCGGGGCAGGGCGTAGCGCGAAGCATCGCCGGTGCGTGCCGCCGCCTCCAAAGCCGGGCCGCCGGGATAGGGCAGGCCGAGCAGTTTGGCGGTTTTGTCGAACGCCTCGCCCACCGCATCGTCCAGCGTCGCGCCGAGCAGGCGGTGGCGGCCCACACCCTCCACCGCGACGCATTGGCAATGCCCGCCGGAGAGCAGCAGCAGCAGGTAGGGGAAGGCCGGCTGCGTGTCGCTCAGGCCCGGCAGCCGGGCGGTGAGGGCATGCGCCTCCAGGTGATTGATGGCGAGATAGGGCAGGCCGGCGGCGATCGCCGCTCCCCTGGCATAGCCGGAGCCCACCAGCAGCCCGCCGATCAGCCCCGGCCCGGCGGTGGCGGCGATGGCGGCGAGGTCGGCAAAGCCCAGCCCGGCCTCGCGCAGCGTATCCTCCACCAAAGCCGGCAGGGCGGCGAGATGCGCGCGCGCGGCGATCTCCGGCACCACGCCGCCGAACGCCGCATGATCGGCGATCTGGCTCAGCACGCGCTCGGCCAGGATGGTGCCATCCGGCGCCAGCACCGCGGCGGCGGTCTCGTCGCAAGAACTCTCAATTCCTAATACCGGCCCTGTTACGGGTGCAGGTTTTCTTTCCATGTCGGTCGCTCTAGAGCATGCTGGTGAGTACCGTAATACCCCCGATCAAGCCGCACAGCCGCGATCTGCCTCTCAAAGTTGGAACGCGCGGCTCACCGCTCGCCCGAGCCCAGACCGCCACCTTCCTCGGTCTGCTGGAACAGTTCTGCCCCATTTTGCGCGGCATGCAGGTGTTCGAGGAGCATATCATCGTCACCACCGGCGATGCCGTGCAGAACCGCGCCCTCGCCGAGATCGGCGGCAAGGGGCTGTTCGCCAAGGAGATCCACGAATCTCTGGCGGCCGGGCGGATCGACTTCGCCGTGCACAGCCTGAAGGATCTGGAAACCGTATTGCCGCCGGGCATCACGCTCGCCTGCACGCTGAAGCGCGAGGATGCGCGCGACGTGCTGGTGCTGCCGCCTGGCCACGCCCCGGCCGATCCTGCCGACCCGTATGCCGTGCTGCCCAAGGGCGCGAAAATCGGCTCCGCCTCGGTGCGCCGCCAGGCGCAGCTCAAACACGCGCGGCCGGACCTGGAATTCGCGCTGCTGCGCGGCAATGTCGGCACGCGCCTGGGCAAGATCGAGGCCGGCGAGCTGGACGCAACATTGCTCGCCTATGCCGGGCTGCGGCGCCTGGGCCTGGCGGATAAAGCCAGCGTGGTGCTGAGCCCGGAGCTTATGGTGCCCTCGGCCTGCCAGGGCATTGTCGGCATCACCGTGCGCAGCGACGATGTGGAGCTGCTGGAGCTGCTCTCCGGCATCGAGGACCGGGAAGCCAAGGCGGTTGCCACCGCCGAGCGGGCGCTGCTCAGCGCGCTGGACGGCTCCTGCCGTACGCCGATCGGCGGCTATGCGCGGCTGCTGGAGGATGGCAGCCTGCACCTGACCGGGCTGGTCGCCCGCGCCGATGGCAGTTTTCTGCTCCGGCGCAGCGCCACCGGCGGCGTCGCCGATGCCGAGGCCATGGGCCGCGAACTCGGCCTGTCTTTGAAAGCCGACAGCCCGGACGATATATTCGAGCCGTGAGGATCCTTGTGACCAGGCCGGAGCCGGGGGCGAGTGCCACGGCCAGCCGGCTGGTGGCGATGGGTCATGACACGGTGCTGGCGCCCTGCCTGGCGATCGAGCCGTTGCCGGCGCATCTGCCGGAAAAGCCCGGGGCGTTGATCGTCACCAGCGGCCAGGCGATCCCCTCTTTACCCGAAAGACTGCATGGCGTGCCGATGTTCTGCGTTGGCGACGCCACCGCGAATCGCGCCCGCGCCGCCGGGTTCACCCGGGTGGAGAGTGCGGGCGGCGATGCGCATGACCTGTTCCGCCTCGTCAGCGCAAGGCGCCTGCCCGGCACGCATGTGATGGCGGTGGGCGAGCGGCATGGACTGGCGCTGTACCGGCAATTGCGCGAGGCAGGTTTTTCCGTCCTGCGGCGGAAAGTCTACGCCGCGCGGCCGATCCGCGCCTTGCCGCCGGAGGTCCTCCAGGGGCTGGAGGCGGCTTCCCTCCAGGCCGCTTTGTTCTATTCCGCCGAGACGGCCCGCGCCTTCGTCAGGCTGCAGCCGCAAAATACCGGCATGATCACCGCCTACGCGCTGAGCCCGGCGGTGGCGGCGGGGCTGGGCGGCTTGCCCTGGGCGGCAATTCGTGTCGCATTAGCCCCCACCGAGGCAGATTTAATGGCGTTATTGCAATGAGCGACAGCGAGACGATTCCTTCTCCCGAGCCGGTCCCGGCGGAAACCGCCATGCCCATGCCTGCGCTGACGCCAGCGCCGGCAGTGCTGCCCGTGCGCCGTTCGCGCTGGCCCTATCCGCTGCTGGCGCTGATTCTCCTTGTGGCCGGCGGGGAGGGCTATTTGTGGTACCGCCAGCAGGCGCAGGCGGCCAATGCGGCGGAGCTCGCGGTGCTGCGGGCGCAGGTCGCGGATCTGCGCGCCTTCGCCCTGCGCAGCCTGCCCGTCGCCGACAGTGCCACGGCGCAGGCCAGCCTGTCGGTGAAGCTGGCCGATGTCGCGGCGCAGGTAAATGCGGTGCAGGCGCAAATGGCCGCCGACCATGGCGCGCTGACGACGCTGCAGAGCAATGCCGCGGACCTGACCAAGCTGACCGCGCGCATCACGCTGCTGAACCAGATCACGGCGGCGCGCATGGCGCTCGATGCCGGCCAGCCGCTCGGCACCATCGCCAACGCGCCGCCGGCGTTGAGCAATTTCGCCACCACGCCGCCGCCGACCGAGGCCGCCTTGCGCCTCGGCTTCCCCGCAGCCGCCCGCGCCGCCGAGGCGGCGAGCATCGCCGGTGCGGCGAAAGGCGGCGTGTGGGCGCACGCGCTGGCGCGGCTGGAGAATTTTGTCACCGTCAGCGAGGGATCGCACGTGCTGATCGGCGCGCCGGCCGCCGCGGTGGTCGCCCAGGCGCGTACGCTGCTCGATGCCGGGGACCTGGCCGGAGCGGTGGCGCAGTTGGACACGCTGAGCCCGGCCACGCAGCAGGCGATGGGCGGTTGGCTGGCCCAGGCGCGGGCCTTGGTGGCGGCGCGCGCCGCGCTGGCGGCCATGGCGGGGCAGGCATAGAGCGTGATGGGTTCAGGACAAATCATGTTGAAGCGGAGCAAGGGACTTCTTTTTGTGAACAAAAAGCAGCAAAAAAACTTTTTTACTTTGGGCCGTGCTGGTTTCAGCGCCGCAGTCCCAGTTCAGCAAAAGTTTTTTGCGCCGCTTTTTTCCAAAAAAGCGGCTGCTTGCTTGTCCCCGCTTCAGCCTGTCAGGCTCTAAACCATGTGGCGCGCCGTCAAATTCATTATCATCGCGGCAGTTATCCTGGTCCTGGCCTGGTGGATCGGCGGCCTGCCGGGGAATGTCACCGCCAGTTCCGGCCCGTACCGGGTGGAGACCTCGGTGCCGGCGGCGTTGCTGATCCTGTTCCTGATCGCACTGCTGTTCACGGTGGTGCTGCGCGTGCTGGGCGGGATCCGCCGCGCGCCGGGCGGGGTGATCGCCTGGCGTGGCGGGCGGCGGCAGCGGCTGGGTGAGCTTGCCACGCAGCGCGGGCTGGTGGCGTTGGCGGCGGGTGATGCCATCTCGGCCCGGGCCGAGGCCGCGCGGGCGCGCAAGCTGTTGGGCGATGCGCCGCTGGTGCTGCTGCTGGTCGCGGAATCGGCACGGCTCTCCGGCCAGGCGGAGCAGGCGCAGGCGGCATTCCGGCTGCTGGCGCACGACAAGGATCTGGCGTTCCTCGGCCATCGCGGCCTGTTGCGCCACAGCCTGGCGGCAGAGGACCATGAGGAAGCTTCCGCCCATGCGGAAGCGGCGGAGCGCGCCTATCCGGGCAGCGCCTGGCTGCAGGCGCAAAAGCGGGAGCTGGCGGTGCGGCGGCAGGATTGGGGCATGGCGCTCGCTCTGACGAAAGCGCCGGCGGAAAGTGCGGCCTTTGCCACCGCCGCGGCGCGCGCCAGCAGCGAGCCGCAACGGGCGCTGGCCTATGCCAGGCGGGCCGTGAAGGCGGATCCCGGCCTGGCGCCGGCGGTGGCCGCCTATGCGGCGGCGTTGCGGCAGCTGGGCAAGGCGCGCGCGGCGAAAAAGGCGCTGCTCGCCGGCTGGAAGGTGGCGCCGCACCCGATGCTCGCCGCCGCTTATCTGGAACCGGTGGTGACGCCGCTGGAACGCGCGCAGGCCGCCGCTGAGCTGGCCGCTGCCCGCCCCGGCCATGCCGAGAGCGAGCTGGTGCTGGCAGAAACCGCGCTGGCGGCGCGGCTGACCGGCGAGGCGCGCCGCCATGCGGAGGTGGCGATCGCGGCGCAGGGCGATGACGGGCGGGCGGCCAATATTCTGGCGAATCTCGATGGCCGGCCGGGCCCTGCGGTCAGCGGCGCCGCCTGGATCTGCACTGCCTGCCAGACGCGGCAAACGGAGTGGGCGCCGGTCTGCCCGCATTGTCAGCGCCCCGGCACGCTGACATGGCTGGCCAAGGGGGCCGGCACGGCTCCTGCGTGATTGGCGAAGCGTTGTCGAAGGATTTAGAGGTGCCCGGCTGGGAACCGCGCGAATTAGGCCTGCCGCAAGCCACGCTCCTCGCCATCCTGCTGGTCGCCGGGATCGTCGCCTTGTGCGTCTGGATTGCCACGGCTTTCGGGCCGAAGCCCGTGCCGCAGGCGGTGCAGGTGACACAGGTGACGCTGACGCAGCTGCCACAGCCGGCGCGTGCGCAAGTGACGCCGCCCCCGCCCGTGCCGGCAGAGATCCCCAAGACGCCGCCGGTGCCGAGCCATATTGCCGCGGCTCCCAAGCCGCCCCCGCCGGTCAGGCATATTTATAAGCCCGCGCCGCATCCGGTGCTCCGCCACACACTGCCCCCGGTGCGCGGCCCGGCGCCGGTGAGCAAGGCGCCGCCGACCCCGGCGCCGGTCAGCGCCGCACCGCCGGTCGCTGCCGCGCCCGCCGCCGCGCCGGCGCCCACCAGCGGCATTCCGCGCTATGGCGAGCAGATATATGCGATTATCGAGGCCAACCAGAACGTGCCGTACGCTCTGTCGCAGATGGGCGCCTCCGGCACCGCGGTGATCGAGATCGTGGTGGCGCCGAGCGGCACGGTGATTTCAGCGCGTGTGGTCAAGTCCAGCGGCGTGCCGCTGATCGACGAGACCGCTCTGGACCATGCCCGCAATGCGCATCTGCCGCCGTTCAACAGCGAGATGCCCAATCAGCCGCACGCCTTCCTGGTGCCGATCCAGATTCAGCCGGGCGGGAATGACTGAACGTTAGGTTTGGGGAGAGGAAGGCTACTTTTTGTGAACAAAAAGTAGCAAAAAAACTTTGCTACTTTGGGCCGTGCTTGTTTCGAGGCCACAGTCCCAAACGAACAAAAGTTTTTTGCGCCGCTTTTTTCCAAAAAAACGGCTACTTCCTTATTTTCCGCATGCTGCGGAACTTGCCGTGCTGCGTCATTTCGGCTCAGTCTTGTGCATGAAATCCGGCTTTCTGGCCCTGAATATTGCTGTGGCGGCACTGGCCGCGCCGTGCGCCCATGCCGCCGTACCGGCCGCCTCCCCGGCGGATTGCGGGACGATCGTGCTGCCGGCCGGCATCGGCGTCGGCAGCGGGGCGGACATCACCTCGATGAACCCGCTTCTGGTCAGCTCGCTCTACAACCAGCAGGCGGCGAGCCTGCTGTATCAAAGCCTGATCTGGCTGAACGGCTCGACCGGGCAGATCGACTGGTCGCGCAGCATCGCCAGTTCGGTCGCCACGCCGGATAACGGCACCACCTACAACGTCACGCTGCGCCCCTGGCATTGGTCGGACGGGGTGCCGGTCACCGCGGCGGATGTCGCCTATACGTTCAAACTCATCAAGGCGCTTGGCACCACCTATGCCGGTTATGGCGCGGGCGGCATGCCGGAGATCGTCAAGGCGCTGAACATCATCAGCCCGACGCAGTTCCAGCTGGTGCTGACGCATCAGGTGAACCCAACCTGGTTCATCTATAACGGGCTCAGCCAGCTCTCGCCGCTGCCGGAACATTCCTGGGGCAAATACAGCGTCGACCAGATTTTCCAGGCGCAGAGCACGCCGGCTTTCTTCCATGTCGTCGACGGTCCGTTGCAGGCGCAGCGGCTCGATATCGGCCTCGATCTCGTGCTGGTGCCGAACCCGGCCTATGACGGGCCGAAACCGCATTTCCAGCGGCTGGTCTTCAAATTTCTGGAGAGCGACGGTGCCGCGCTGCAGGGGGTTGAGGCGGGGGATCTCGACATGGCGAACGCGCCGGCCTCGCTCTGGGCCGCCGTGCAGCATCTGCCCGGCCTGCGGCTTACCACCCTGCCGCCGGAGGGCAGCTATAACGAGATCGCGCTCAATTTCCGCAACCAGGCGGTCGCGTTCTTCCGCGACGTGCGGGTGCGCGACGCGATGGCCGATGCCATCAACCAGGCGGAGATGGTGAAGCTGGTCGATCACGGTCTCGGCGTGGAGATCTATGGCCCGATCGCGCCGGTGCCGCCGACTTTTCTGTCGCCGGAAATGAAGGTCGGCCATTACCCAGTGGGTTACGATCCGGCGAAGGCGCGGGCGTTGCTGCAAGCGGCGGGTTACAGCCCCGGCCCGGACGGCATCATGCAGAAGGACGGGAAAAAACTGGCCTTCGTTTACCTGATGCTGACGGGCGATGCGCTGATCGAACAGATCGCCGAGATGACGCAGGCGGATCTTGCGAAAATCGGCATTCAGATGAAGGTGCGGGAGATCGAGTTCAACCAGCTGGTGGCGCTGCTCAACAACCCGAAGGCGGATTGGCAGGCGGCCGGGCTGGGGGAGACCACCGGCGTGTTTCCCTCCGGCGAGGAGGTTTTCGGCACCAACGCCGCCCAGAATGCGGGCGGCTATTCCGACCCGGAGATGGACCGGTTGATCCAGCAGAGCACCGAAGCGCCCGGGCTTTCCGCGCTCTACGCCTATGAGAATTACGCCAGCGCGCAGCAGCCGGTGATTTTTCAGGAACGCCAGCAAGCGTCAGTGCTCTCGCGCGAGACCATCCACGGGATCAAAACCTTTGTCGATGCCGCGGGAAATTATTATCCGGATCAACTCTACTGCACCGCGGAGGGGCCAAAATCATGATCCGCATGATCGTGTCCCGCCTGGCCTCCTCGTCGCTCTCCATCGTCATTTTGGTGACGTTGGTTTTTTTTATGGCGCATCTCACGCCGGGCGGCCCGGCCTATTCCATCCTCGGCATGAAGGCGACCGCCTCTTCCGTCGCACAGCTCAATGCCAGGCTCGGCCTTAATGCGCCGCTCTGGCAGCAATATGCCATCTGGTGGTGGCATCTGCTGCATGGCCAGCTTGGCTATTCCTATCTGCTCAACCGCCCGGTGGGGCAGTTGCTGTGGCAGTATGAGCTGAACACGCTGGTGTTCTACCTCTCCGCCATCGTCATCAGCACCGCGCTCTCCATCGGGCTGGGGCTGCTGCAGGGTGTGTATTTTGGGCGCTGGCCGGCCAAGCTCATCGGCTTCCTGCAGCTTGGGTTTTATGCGCTGCCGCCATTCTTCGTCGCCGCCATGCTGGTGCTCTGGTTCTCCGTGCAGGTGCGGCTGTTTCCGGCCAGCGGCATCACCGATCTGCGCGCGGCGCACCCTTCCATCGGTTCCACCATAGCGCATCTGGTGTTGCCGGTTACCACCATCACACTGCTCACCACCGCCTCGCTGTCGCGCTATTTCGGCGAGGCGGTGCGCGAGGAGCTGGGCCGGGACTATGTGCGCACGGCGATGGCGAAAGGTGTGAGCTTCCCCGCCATCCTGTTCCGCCATGTGCTGCGCAACGCGCTGCGGCCGCTGGTGACGATGATCGGCCTGTCCTTCCCCTATATTTTCACCGGCGGCGTGATCGTCGAATCCGTGTTCAACTATCCCGGCCTGGGCTGGCTGATGTGGCGTTCGGCGCTCTCGCAGGACTACCCGATCCTGATCGCCATCGTGCTGATCATCGGCCTGCTCACGGTGATCGGCAATCTGCTCGCCGATCTGGTCAACGGCATGCTGGACCCGCGGGCAAGCTATGAGTGAGCGGGCCATGTCGGCACCTGGCCTGCCGGCGGCGGCGCTGGGGCGCTGGGTCGCATGGATGACACAGCGTTCCACGCTGGTAACCGGCCTCATCATCGCCGGGCTGATCCTGTTCATCGGCTTTATCGCCCCCTTCCTGTATCCGCCCGATCCGTTCGCGATCCACCCGAACCATGCGCTGGAAGCGCCGAGCTGGGCGTTTCCGCTCGGCACCGACGAGCTGGGCCGCGACGAGCTGGCGTTATTACTCTCAGGCGGGCTCGCCACGCTGGTGGTGGCGCTGCCGGCGGCGGCTTTGGCCTTCCTGGTCGGTATCGCCTACGGCCTCACCGCGGGGCTGGGACCCAATTGGCTGGACCGGCTGATGATGCGCCTGCTGGATGCGATCCTGGCGCTGCCCAGTTTGATTATTTTGATCTTCTTCGCCTCGCTGGTGACGCTGAACGATACCAGCCTGATCCTGCTGCTCGGCTTTATCTCCTGGCCCGGCCTGGCGCGGCTGGTGCGCAACGAGACACTGGCGCAGCGCGGCCGCGACTTCGTGCTCGCCGCCGAGCAGCTCGGCGGCAGCCGCGTCTATGTGGCGCGCGTGCACCTGCTGCGGGTGATGGCGCCGGTGCTGGTGGTGAACGGCACCTTCATGGTCGGTGATTCGATTTTTGCTTTGTCCGCCTTGAGCTTTCTCGGCCTCGGCGTGCAGCCGCCGCAGGTGACCTGGGGAAGCCTTTTGGAATCCGCGCTGAACATCATCGCCCTCGACCCGTGGTGGCTGATTTTGCCGCCCGGCCTGGCTGTGTTCGGCGCGCTGCTGGCGGCCTCGCTCACCGGCCAGGGCCTGCTGCGGCGCTGGGGGGGCGGGCGATGACCGAGGTGTTGAAGATAGAGGACCTGTCAGTCTCGCTGCCGCGCGGTGCCGGCAACGTGGCGATTCTCGACGCGCTGAACCTCACCATTGGTGCTGGCGAGATGCTGGCGCTGGTGGGCGAGAGCGGGTCCGGCAAGACCATCGCCGCCCTTTCGGTGATGCGGCTGCTGCCGCCGGGTGCAGGGGTGAGCGGCAGCATCCGGCTCGCCGGCACCGAGCTGACGGCGCTGGATGAGCGGGCGATGCGCGGCGTGCGCGGGCGCGATGTCGGCATGGTGTTCCAGAACCCGCTGGCGGCACTCAACCCGTCGCGCAGCGTTGCCGCGCAGATTCAGGAGGCCTGGCGCGTGCATCAGGGCGGCAGCCGCCGCGCCGCCCGTGCCTGGGCGCTGGAGCTGCTGGGCGAGGTGGGCATTCCCAACCCGGCGCAACGGCTGGACGATTACCCGCACCAGTTCTCCGGCGGCATGCGCCAGCGCGTGATGATCGCCATGGCGCTGGCCTGTTCGCCGAAACTGCTGATCGCCGATGAGCCGACCACCGGCCTGGACCCGCTGATCGCGCGGCAGATCATGGCGCTGATCGCCAGGCTACGGCGCGAGCATGCGATGGGCGTGCTGTTCGTCACCCACGACCTGTCGGTGGTGGAGGCGCATGCGGATGCGATCCATGTGCTCTATGCCGGGCGCAGCGTGGAGCTTGGCGGCGCGAAAGCGTTTTTCGCGCATCCCCGGCACCCGTATAGCGAGGCGCTGCTGGGCTCCGTGCCGCGCATCGGCCAGCCGCGGCTGCAGAACATTCCCGGCCACCTGCCGGAGCCGGAGAGCCGCCCGCCTGGCTGCCGCTTTGCGCCGCGTTGCGCCTACCGCCAGCCGGCATGCGATGCCGCCTATCCGCCGCTTGTCAGCAATGGCGGCACGGCTTCTGCCTGCCTGTTTCCGCTGCCGGCGGGCGGCCCCGCCGCCGATGCCGCGCCGCGCGCCAAGCCGGCCCAGCACCATTTCACGCCGCAGCTGGAGGTGCGGAATCTCGCCGTGCGTTATGCCGGGCAGGGCGGCTGGCTGGCCGGCCGGCCGAAGCTGCCGCCCGCGCTCAGCGACATCGCCTTCTCCCTCGGCAAGGGCGAGTGCCTAGGGGTGGTGGGCGAGAGCGGGTCCGGCAAGACCACGCTGGGCCGGGCCGTGCTGCAGATGATCCCCTATGAGGGGCAGGTGCTTCTGGGCGGGCAGGATGTTGCGCCTTTGCGTGGCGCGCGGCGCCGGGCGCAGCGGCGGCGCATCCAGGTGGTGTTCCAGGACCCGCGGGAATCGATGAATCCGCGTTTGCGCATCGGCGACATCGTCGCCGAGCCGCTGCGGCTGCAAGGGGGGATCGGCAAAACCGAGGAGCGCCGCCGTGTCACCGCTCTGCTCGACCGGGTCGGGCTGAACCCGGAAATGGCGCTGCGCTGGCCCGGCAGCGTCTCCGGAGGCCAGGCGCAGCGCATCGCCATTGCCCGGGCGCTGGCGGCGGCGCCGGAGGTGATCGTGCTCGACGAGCCGACCTCGGCGCTCGACGTCTCAACCCAGGCGATGCTGCTCAACCTGCTGAAGGATCTCGCGCAGACGGATGCGCTGTCCTACATCCTCATCAGCCATGATTTCGCGGTGGTGAGCTACATGGCGGACCGGATCGCGGTGCTCAATGCGGGGCGCATTGTCGAGATGAACGATACGGCCAGGCTGATCGCAGCGCCGCAGCACAGCTACACCGCGGCGCTGATCGAAGCAGCGCCCCAGCTCAGATTGTCGTCGCGTTGAAGCAGCCGCTTTTTTAAAAAAAAGCGGCGCAAAAAAATTTTTGTTCCCCTGAGCCGGCGGCAGCGAAACCAGCACGGCCCAAATTAAAAAAAGTTTTTTGCTTCTTTTTTTCAAAAAAGAAGCCTTTCTCTCCCTCGCTTCAACGTGATTTGTCCTAAACCTGTCACGCGAGGAGTTAAGGGACCATGGAGCCATTCGTCAGACTAGTCTTTCTCACCGGCGGGTTGCTGGCGGTCATGCCGCTGCTGCTGGTCATCACCCTCGCCGTGGCGATCGAGCGGCTGTATCTGTTGCACAAGATCCTGCGCCAGGGCCGCGATATTCATAACCGCCTGCGCCAGGTGGGGTATCGGAACATCCAAGGCCTGCAGGCAATCGCCGATGCCTCCGCCGATACGCTGCAGGGGCATCTGATCACCACCGCCATCGCCTCGCGCGGCGAGGATGCGGAGGAGATGGAGATGCATCTGGAGGAGGAGATCCTCATCGCGATGCCGAAGATCAACCGGCTGCTCTGGGTGCTGGACACCTCGGTCACCATCGCCCCGCTGCTGGGCCTGTTCGGCACCATCATAGGCATGATCCAGGCCTTCAACGTGTTGTCCGCGAATGGCGGCCCCTCCAAGGTCACCGGCGGCATTGCCGACGCGCTGGTCTCCACCGGTGCTGGCCTGCTGATCGCCATCATCGCCGTGTACTTCGTTAATTATTTTAACAATCTGACACGCCGCATCGTGCATCAGCTGGAGCTGATCAAGCTGATCCTGATCAACCGTGTGCACGGCAAGGGCATCGGCGGCAGCGCCGCACAGCGCCCGGTCGTCTCGCGCGTTGGCACCGGGGGCTGAGCGATGCGCAGACGCCGCGATCTGCTGGAGCGGGAGAAGCCCCGGCTGGAAATCGTGCCGATGATCGACATCATGATGTTCCTCCTGGTGTTCTTCGTGATGATCGTGCTGCGGATGATCCCGGATTCCGGCGTGACCCTGTCGCTGCCCGGCGCCGCCACCGCGCAGGCGCTGCCGCATACGCAGGTCGTGATCGTCATCGACCAGCAGGGCAATCTGCATGTGAGGGATCAGGTGATGAGCGCCGATGCACTGGAGACCTATCTGCGGGGCGTGAAGGCAAGTCACGATACCGATGTGATCGTCGCCGGCGACAAAGGCACCAGGCTGCAGCAGCTGATGGATGTGATGGACCTCACCCGCAAGGCCGGCATCACCAATATCGGCATCGCCACCAGCACGCCGGGTTCGTAACGATACGGTTGAGCCGCGCCGGAGGTTGGGTTGGCGTTTCATTGTTGAATCGCACCGATCTACGGTTTTCCGGTCCACGGGCGCCCTCCTCATGGCGCCCGTTTTTTTGTGCGGCGCGTTTCTGTTCGGGCGCGGGCTGTACGATCAGGGGCTCAGGCTGGTGCTGCTGCTGCTGCGCCAGGGGCTGGGCTTTGCCGATCCGGCCTGCACCACCGGCTATTGCGATTTTTCCATGTTCTGGCTGGCCGGGTTTCTGGTCAGCCACGGCCAGAGCGGGGTTTTGTACGACCATGCGGCTTATGTCGCGGCGGCGGCAAACATCCTGCCCTACCGGAGCGGCTACTGGCCCTTCGTCTACCCGCCGACGGTGCTGCCCGCTGCCTGGCTGTTTTCGCTGATCAGCCTGCCGGCGGGGTATTATCTGTTTTCCGCCGATTCGCTGGCGGCTAGCGTTTGGCTCCTGCGCCTTGCCGGGCGGCCGGCCTGGGGCATCGCCCTGGGGCTGATCAGCCCGGCCGCGATGTGGAATCTCTATCTCGGCCAATGGGGGCTGCTGTGCGGCGCGCTGCTGCTGGCGGGGCTGGCCATGCTGAAGCACCGGCCAATGCTGGCCGGGGTGCTGCTCGGCTGCCTCGCGGTCAAACCGCAATACGCGCTGCTGGTGCCCGTGATCGTGCTGGCGGGCAGAGCCTGGCGGGCGGTGCCGGCGGGCCTGCTCACGGTATGCACCTTGGCCTGCCTGTCGCTGCTGGCCGGGGGTGGTGCTACCTGGGCGGGCTGGTTCGGCCCCGGCCGCGCGGCGCTGCACGCGTTGCTGACCGCCCCGTTCGGCGCCTATCAGGTGATGGGGATTTCGGTGCTGTGGATGCTGCGCAGCCTGCACGCGCCGCTGGCGCTGGCCTGGGCGGGGCAGGGGCTCGTGAGCTGTTGCGCCGGGCTTGCTGGCTGGCGGCTGTGGCGGGGGAAAACAACCGATCCGCGCCGCCTCGCTTGCACCGTGTTTCTGGCCCTGCTCGCCAGCCCCTACGGGTTTACCGATGATCTGGCGATCTATTCCGTGCTCCTGCCCGGCCTCGCGCGCGCCCACGCGCCCTGGCGCAATGCCACACTCGCCGGGCTCTGGCTGGCGCCCGTCTTCATCCTCAAATTCGTGGCCCTCACCGGCATGTTGCCGACGCCCTTGCTGCTGGTATTGGCCATTCTGTTGGAGAGGGTTAGTGAAGAGGAAAGCTACTTTTTGTGAACAAAAAGTAGCAAAAAAACTTTATTAATTTGGGCCGTGCTGGTTTCAGCGCCTGAGGCCCAGAGGAATCAAAAGTTTTTGCGCCGCTTTTTTTAAAAAGCGGCCGCTTTCCTTGTCTTATCTCAAGCCTTGCGCAGCAGAAACAGCCCCTGCTCGCCGAACAGATTGGCCAGTGCCTGCGAGCGCCGCCAGGGCGTGCGCAGGCCTTCCTCGTCGGCTGCCAGCCATTCCTCCACCTTGTAGCCGTCGGTTTCGCAGAGCTTGAAGAAGTCCTGGATGGTGCAGGGGTGGATGTTCGGCGTCTCGTACCAGGGGCGGCTCCAGGTGGTGGTCATCGGCATGCGGCCGTTCAGCAGCAATTGCAGGCGCAGCGTCCAATGGCCGAAATTCGGGAAGCTGACGATGGCATGCGTGCCGATGCGCAGCATCTGGCGCAGCACCTCGCGCGGCTTCTCCACCGCCTGCAGGGTGCGCGACAGCACCACGTAGTCGAACGCATTGTCCGGATAGGCGGCGAGGTCGGAATCGGCATCGCCCTGCATCACCGGCAGGCCGCGCGTCACCGCCTGGGTCACCGCCCCCATGTCCAGGTCCAGCCCGCGCGCGTCGCATTGCTTGATGCGGAACAGGTGCTCGATCAGCGCGCCGTCGGAGCAGCCGATATCCAGTACGCGCGAGCCGGGGGCAACCATGCCGGCGATCAGCGCCAGGTCGACGCGCATTTTCTTGTTCCCGCTCATTTCAGCCCGGCATGCTCCGCGCAGCCGGCGAGGAATCCGGCGAGGCTGCGGTGAAAATCCGGCTCGTCGAGCAGGAAGGCGTCATGGCCCTTGTCCGAGGCGATCTCCACGAAGGAGACATTGGCGGCGACATGGTTGAGCGCCCGCGCCACATCGCGCGACTGCGCGGTGGGGAACAGCCAGTCCGAGGTGAAGGAAACCAGCAGGAAGCGGGTTTTCGTGCCGGCAAAGGCGCTGGCCAGCACGCCGTCATGGTCGGCCGCCAGGTCGAACAGGTCCATCGCCCGGGTGATGGTGAGGTAGGAATTGGCATCGAAGCGGCGCACGAAGCTGGAGCCCTGGTATTGCAGGTAGCTCTCCACCTCGAACCGGTCGCCGAACGAGGAGAGTTGCGCCGCGTCCTGCAGCTTGCGGCCGAATTTGCGGGTGAGGGCGGCCTCGGACACGTAGGTGATGTGCGCGGTCATGCGCGCCACCGCCAGGCCGCGCGCCGGGCTCACCCCATGCGCCCAGTAGCGGCCGGCGTAAAAATCGGGGTCGGCGGCGATCGCCTGCCGGCCGATCTCGTGGAAGGCGATGTTTTGCGCCGAATGATAGGGCGCGGTGGCCACCGGCACGGCGGCGAACACGCTCTGCGGATATTGCGCCGCCCAGGAGAGCACCTGCATGCCGCCCATCGAGCCGCCGACCACAGCGAACAGCCGGCCGATGCCCAGATGGTCGATCAGCCGCTTCTGCGCGCGCACCATGTCGTGGATTGTCACCGGCGGGAAATCCGTGCCCCAGGGCTCCTCCGGGTTGCCGTCGCGCGGGCTGCGCGGCCCGGTGGTGCCCATGCAGCCGCCCAGCACATTGGCGCAGATGACGAAGAACTTGTCGGTATCGACCGGCCGGCCCGGCCCGACCACGCGTTCCCACCAGCCCGGCTTGCCGGTCAGCGGATTCGGCTCGGCCACATACTGGTCGCCGGTGAGCGCGTGGCAGATCAGCACCGCGTTGCTGCGCGCCGCGTTCAGCGTGCCGTAGCAGCGATAGGCGACGGTCAGGCTTTCCAGGCGGCGCCCGCAATCGAGCGTCAGGCCTTCGGCGAAGGTCACGCTGTCGTGCTGCGGTTCGGTCAGGGCGGGACGCTGGTCCATTGAGGGCGGATATGCGCCGGGGGCGCAGGCCATGCAATCCTTAACCCATGGCCCGGCAGGTGAGACCAGCCATGCCGCGATTGTATCGGCGGCAGCACTTGGCAAAAAGGAAGCAGCCGCTTTTTGAAAAAAAGCGGCGCAAAAAACTTCTTCTGCTCCTGGGGCGCTGGCGTTGACACCAGCACGGCTCAGTTTAGCAAAGTTTTTTTGCTTCTTTTTGTTGACAAAAAGAAGCCTTCCTCTTCGCGCGTCACGCCGCTTTGCCTTGCGGTCGCGGCAAGATCAGAACATCGCGCCCCCCTGCTTGGCGGGCGTGCGGAAACTGGGGTATCACTCCGGGCAATGAATGTTTCCCTGACCTCGGTCCCCGCCACCGACGCATTGAGCCAGCTGCGGGCGCAATTGGATGCGCTCGACGATCAGATTCACGACCTGCTGATGCGCCGCGCTGAGGTGGTAGAGAGCGTCGCGCGCGACGGCGGCAAGACCGGCACGAAAATACGCCCCGGCCGCGAGGCGATTATTCTGCGCCGGCTGCTGGCGCGGCATCAGGGCGCGCTGCCGCCGCAGGCGATCATCCGCTTCTGGCGGGAGATGTTCGGCGCCGCGCTGATCATCGAGGGTGGCCAGGTGATGGCGGTGTGCGACGGCGAGGGCGGCGGCGACCGGCTGGCCTTGGCGCGCGAGCATTTTGGCCCCTTCACCCCCTGCCGGCGCCACCACAACCCGGCGCAGACGCTGGCGGATCTGCGCGATGCCGCACAGCTTGCCGTGCTGCCGCCGCCTTCCGAGGATGACGAGCAGGGCGGCTGGTGGCCGATGCTCACCGCCACCGGCCCGCACCGGCTGTACGTGATCGCCAGACTGCCGTTCTGGACCAAGCGTTTCGAGGGCGCGCCGCTGGGCGAGGCCTATGTCGTCGCCGCTGTCCGCCCTGACCCGAGCGGCCAGGATCGCGGCCTGATCGCGCTCGAGTGCAGCGCGGAAATGTCCCGCACGCGCATGACCTCGCTCCTGAAGGAGGCGGGCTTTACCCCCGGCGCCATGTGGGTGCGCCGCCTGCCCAACGAGCCGCGCCTGCAGGCGCTGGCCGAGGTGGAGGGGCTGGTCGCCGATGATGATAAGCGCTTGGCGTTGATCGCCGGGCTGGAGGTGCCGCCCGTGGTGATCGGCGGCTACGCCGTGCCGTTGGGCGTCGGGGCGTGAGCGCGCCGCAGCCGCGGCCAGAAGTGTTTTCGGTCGCATCCTATGTCGGTGGCGAGTCGAAGCTCCCCGGCGTGGAAAAGGTCATCAAGCTCTCCTCCAACGAGGGGGCGTTCGGCCCGCACCCGGCTTCCGTCGCCGCGATCGCCGAATCCGCGCTCACCATGCACCGCTATCCCGATGGCGGCATGGCGCGGCTGCGCGCCGCCTTGGGCGAGGCGTTCCGCCTTAACCCGCAACAGATCATCTGCGGCAACGGCTCCGACGAGTTGCTCACTTTGCTGATCCAGGCCTATGGCGGGCCGGGGACCGAGCTGATCATGAGCGCGCATGGGTTCTCGATCTATGAGATCTCCGGCAAGCTGATGGGCTGCACGGTGCTGAAGGCGGCGGAGAAAAACCTCACCAGCGATGTCGACGCGATCCTGGCCTTGGTGACCCCGGCGACGCGGATGGTGTTCCTCGCCAACCCGAACAATCCGACCGGCACGCTGTTGACCGAGGCGGAGATGCAGCGTCTGCGCGATGGCTTGCCGGAAGACGTGCTGCTGGTGATCGACGCCGCCTACTCCGAGTATGTGGAGCGCGACGATTACGATTGCGGCATTAAGCTGGTCGATGCCGGCGAGAACACGGTGATGACCCGCACCTTCTCGAAGATTTTCGGACTGGGCGGGGCGCGGCTCGGCTGGGCCTATGCGCCGCTGCCGGTGATCGACGTGCTGAACCGCCTGCGCCCGCCTTTCAATGTCAGCTCCATCGTGGCCGCCGCGGCGATGGCGGTGCTGGCCGATCCGTCCTGGCTGGAGCAGGGCCGCGCGCATAACACGCAGGAGAAGCGGCAGCTTGCCGCGCGGCTGACCCAGGCGGGGTTCAAGGTGCACCCGTCGGAGGCGAATTTCCTGCTGGTGGAGTTCGGCAGCGCCGAGCGCGCCGTCGCCGCCGACCAGTTTTTGCGTGGCCGCGGCATCATCGTGCGCAACGTGAAATCCTACGGCCTGCCGGAATGCCTGCGCATCACCATCGGTACCGATGAGGAGTGCAGCCTGGTGGCGGAGAGCCTGAGCGCCTTCGCCCATGGCTGAACCGGTTTTCGAACGCCTGGCGCTGATCGGCATCGGGCTGATCGGCAGCTCCATCGCCCGCGGCGCCAGGGCCTTTGGCCTCGCGCGACAGCTCGTCATTTGCGATGCCAGTCCGCAGGCACTGGCCCGCGCCGCCGAGCTGGGGCTTGGCGATGTGTACGAAGCGGATGCGGCGAAAGCCGTGGCCGGGGCTGATTGCGTGATCCTGTGCGCGCCGGTCGGTGCGCTGGCTTCCATCGCCGCCGCCGTCGCCCCGGCGCTGCAACCGGGCACGATCCTCTCCGATGTCGGATCCACCAAAGAGTCGGTGATGCGCGATATTGGCCCGCTGGTGCCGGAAGGGGTCGCTTTCGTGCCCGCGCATCCCATCGCCGGCACCGAGTTTTCCGGCCCCGATGCCGGCAAGGCGGATCTGTTCCAGGGGCGCTGGTGCCTGCTCACCCCGCCCGCCGCCACCGAAGAGGCGGCGGTGCAAAAGGTCGAGGCGCTGTGGCACGGGCTTGGCGCGCAGACCGCGCGCATGGACGCGCCGCATCACGACCGGGTGCTGGCGATCGTCAGCCATCTGCCGCATCTGCTGGCCTTCACCATCTGCGGCACGGCGGATGACCTGGCCGACGAGACCAAGCAGGAGGTGCTGCAATTCGCCGCCTCCGGCTTCCGCGATTTCACCCGCATCGCCGCCTCCGACCCGGTGATGTGGCGCGATATTTTTCTTAACAACAAGGACGCGCTGCTGGAGATGCTGGCGCGTTTCTCCGAGGATGCGCAGGCAATGGCGCGCGCGGTGCGCTGGGGCGACACCGGCTATATCGAGGACAAGATCAACCGCAGCCGGAAAATCCGGCGCAGCCTGATCGACCTGAAGCAGGCCTGACACAACGTTTGCATGATGAAAGGGCGAAGGGAAGCGCTTCTTTTTTGAAAAAAAGAAGCAAAAAACTTTTGTTAAACTGGGCCGTGCTGGTTTCAACGCCTGAGACCCAGTTTAGGGTAAGTTTTTTGCGCCGCTTTTTTTCAAAAAAGCGGCTGCTTGCTTGTTTCCACTGCACAACCACCAAGAGGAGAGTTCCATGATCGTCGATATGCGTACCTACAGCTTCAAGCCCGGCATGATGGCCGATTGGGTCGCGCTGTATGAGAAGGAAGCCTGGCCGATCCAGAAGAAGTATCTGGGCACCTGCCTGGGCTGGTACACCAGCATTGAGGGCAAGCTGCATCAGGTGGTGCATCTGTGGCAGTATGAGAGCCAGGCGGACCGCGAGGCGCGCCGCGCGGCGATGGCGCAGGACCCGGCCTGGAAGGCGTTCCTGACCAAGGCCAAGGAGCTCGGCGCCTTCACCGCGCAGGAAAACTCCATCCTCGCCCCGGCGCCGTTCGCCAAGCAAGGCTGATGCAGAACACCGCCGTTATTATTGCGGCCGGGCTCGGCACGCGGATGAAATCCGCGTTGCCGAAAGCCGCGCACAAGCTGGCCGGACGGCCGATGCTGACGCATCTGCTGGCGGCAAGCGCACAGGTGTTCGACCGCAGCGTGGTGGTCGTGGGGCCGGGCATGCCGGCGCTGGCGGCGCTGGCTGCACCGCATGAGGTGGTGGTGCAGGCGGAGCGCCTGGGCACCGCGCATGCGGCGCTGCAGGCGGAGCAAAAATTCGGCGAGGGGCTGGTGGCGGTATTCTATGCCGACAACCCGCTGGTCTCGCCACAGACGATGCGCGCTTTGGTGCAGTGCCTGAACGCGGGCGATGCCGGGCTGGTGCTGCTGGCGATGACACCGCCGGAGCCCGGCAAATACGGGCGGCTGGTGACCGATGGCGGCTATGTGTCGCGGATCGTCGAATATGCCGACGCCACGCCGGAAGAGCGCGCGATCACGCTGTGCAATGCCGGCGGGCTGATCGCCCGGGCGGAGGATATGCGCCGCTGGCTGGGCGCGGTGCGGCCGGACAATGCCAAAGGCGAGTTCTACCTCACCGACATCGTCGCCATCGCCCGCGCCGAGGGCGTGCAGGTGGCGGCCTATGACGCGCCCTATGAGGAATGTATGGGCGTGAACTCCCGCGCCGAGCTGGCCGATGCCGAGGCAGCGCTGCAACGCCGCCTGCGCCGCGCAGCACTTGAGGCCGGCGCGGCGATGCTGGCGCCGGAAACGGTTTTCTTCTCCGCCGATACCGAGCTGGGCCCCGATGTCAGCATCGGCCCCTATGTGGTGTTCGGGCCGGGTGTGAAAATCGCCGCCGGGGTGGAGATCAAGGCGTTCTCGCATCTGGAGGATTGCATCGTCGGCGAGGGCGCGGTGCTGGGCCCCTATGCGCGGCTGCGGCCGGGGGCGGATATCGGCGCGGCGGCGCATGTCGGCAATTTCGTGGAGATCAAGGCCGCGAAACTGGGCGCGGGGGCCAAGGCGAATCATCTCACCTATATCGGCGATGCGGAGATCGGGCCGGGCACGAATATCGGCGCCGGGACCATCACCTGCAATTACGACGGCCGGAACAAGAACCGCACCGTGATCGGCGCGAAGGTCTTTGTCGGCTCGAACACCGCTTTGGTGGCGCCGGTGACGGTGGGGGATGGCGCGCTGATCGCCGCCGGCTCGGTCATTACCAAGGATGTGTCCGCGAACACACTGGCCATTGGCCGCGCCCGTCAGACCACGAAGGAAAAGCGGAAAGGTTAGGAAGCGCTTCTTTTTTGAAAAAAAAGAAGCAAAAAACTTTTTTAATCTGGGCCCGTGCCGGTTTCAGCGCCACGGGCCCAGATTAGCAGAAATTTTTGCGCCGCTTTTTTAAAAGCGGCTGCTTTCTTACCTTAACCGACGATGTCGATGCCAGCGAAGAAGAACGCGATCTCCTGAACGGCGGCCTCAGGGGCGTCGGAGCCGTGCACGGAGTTCGCCTCGATGGACTCGGCGAATTCAGCGCGGATGGTGCCGGCGTCGGCCTTCTTCGGGTCGGTGGCGCCCATGATCTCGCGGTTCTTCAGCACGGCGTTCTCGCCCTGCAGCACCTGCGCCACGACCGGGCCGGAGATCATGAAGCTCACCAGGTCCTTGAAGAACGGGCGGGCGGCATGCACGGCGTAGAACGCCTCGGCCTGGGCCTGGCTCAGCTGCACGCGGCGCGAGGCGACGATGGTCAGTCCGGCTTCTTCGAACTTGGCGTTGATCTTGCCGGTCAGGTTGCGGCGGGTGGCGTCGGGCTTGATGATGGAGAGGGTGCGTTCGGTTGCCATGTTTGTCTCGCTCTTGTGAAACTGCGGGGAATCAGGGCGGGCAATAGCGGGGCGCGCCAAGCCGGGCAAGTCCCGCGGGGAAGCAGCCGCTTTTTTGAAAAAAAGCGGCGCAAAAAACTTTTGTTACTCTGGGACTATGGCGTTGAAACCACTACGGCCCAGGTTCAAAAAGTTTTTTGCTTCTTTTTTTCAAAAAAGAAGCGCTCCTCTTCGCTTCATTATGATTTGTCCTAGACCGATCATGCTCTAAGGGACGGGGCATGAGCGTTCTGATCCTCGATAATCTCTCCTACAGCATTGCTGGCCGTACCCTGTTGTCCCAGGCGAGCCTGATGGTCGATCCCGGACGGCGGATCGGGCTGATCGGCCGCAATGGCGCTGGCAAGTCCACGCTGCTGAAGCTGATCGGCGGCGAGTTGCAGCCCGATGGTGGCACGATCCGGCTCGGGAACCGGGTGCGGATGGGCTATGTGGCGCAGGAGGCGCCGGCCGGGGCGATCACGCCGCTGGAGGTGGTGCTGGCGGCGGATGCCGAGCGCAGCGCCTTGCTGGCGGCGCTGGAGGACCCGGAGGTGGCGCCGGAGCGGCTGGCGGAGATCCATGACCGGCTGCTGACGATCGGCGCCGAGGCGGCACCGTCGCGCGCCGCCTCGATCCTCTCCGGCCTTGGTTTTTCCACCGAGTGGCAGAGCCGGCCGATGAGCAGTTTTTCCGGCGGCTGGCGGATGCGCGTGGCGCTGGCGGCGGTGCTGTTCTCCGAGCCGGACCTGCTGCTGCTCGACGAGCCGACCAACCATCTGGACCTCGAAGCGACACTCTGGCTGGAAACCTACCTGCAAAAGTTCCCCGGTGCGGTGCTGCTGGTGAGCCATGACCGGCAGTTGCTGGACCGGGCGGTGGAGGCGATCGTGCATCTGGATGGGGCGAAGCTGACGCTCACCCCCGGCGGCTTCGCGGAGTTCATCCGCATCAGGACCGAGCGGGCGCTGCAGCAGAGCCGGGCGGCGGAAAAAGCCGCCGAGCAGCGTGCGCATATGCAGAAATTCGTTGACCGTTTCCGCGCCAAGGCCTCCAAGGCGAAACAGGCGCAGAGCCGCATCAAGGCGCTGGAGCGGATGCCGCAGATCGACGCGGTGGTGGAGGATAAAGCCACGCATTTCTCCTTCCCTTCGGCCGAGATGGTGGCGCCGCCGATGCTCAGCCTGGACGGCGTGGATATCGGCTATGATGGCAAGCCGATCCTGACCGGCGTGTCGCTGCGGCTGGACATGGAAGACCGCATCGCGCTGCTGGGCACCAACGGCAACGGCAAGTCGACGCTGGCGAAATTGCTGGCGGGACGGCTGGCGGCGCTGCGCGGCCGGGAATTCCGCACCGGCAATCTGCGCGTCGGCTATTTCGCGCAGCACCAAGAGGATGACCTGGTGATGGGCGACACGCCGTATGATCACCTGTCCCGCGCGCTGCCGAAGGCGACGCCGCCGCAGGTGCGCGCGCAGGCGGCGCGGTTCGGGCTGGATGCGGACCGGGTGAACACCAAGGTCGGCGCCATGTCCGGCGGCGAGAAGGCGCGGCTGCTGCTGGCGCTGGCGACGCGCGATGCGCCGCATCTGCTGATCCTCGACGAGCCGACCAACCATCTGGATATCGACGCGCGCGACGCGCTGGTGAAGGCGCTGGCGGAATTCGAGGGCGCGGTGGTGCTGATCTCGCACGACCCGTATCTGGTGGATCTGGTTGCCGACCGGCTGCTGCTGGTGGCGGGTGGCAAGGTGACGGCGCTGGAGGGCGACCTCGCCACCTATGCCGCCAGCGTGACGGAAGGCAGCAGCAGCAATGGCGGCGGCTCGCGCGAGACTGCCCGCAAGAACGAGCGTAACGACAGCAAGGCGGCGCGCGCCGAGGCGCGGAGCAAGATGGCGCCACTGCGCCAGGCGGTGAAGGCAGCGGAGCAGAAACTGGCGAAACTGGCCGCCGAGCAGGCGATGCTGGAAAAACAGCTCGCCGATCCGGGCATGTACACCCAGGCCAAGGCGAAGGACCTCGCCTATATCAACAAGCGGGTCGCCGCGATCAAGCGTGAGACCGAGGCGGCGGAGCAGGACTGGCTGGCGGCGGAAGCGGCGCTGGAAGAGGTTGGGTGAAGCAGCCGCTTTTTAAAAAAAGCGGCGCAAAAATTTTTGTTCGTTCTGGCCGCTGTCGCGGACACAAGCACGGCTCCAAAGGAGCAAAAAGTTTTTTTAATCTGGGCTGTGCTGGCGTCGCTGCCGCAGGCCCAGGAGCAGAAGAAGTTTTTTGCGCCGCTTTTTTTCAAAAAAGCGGCTGCTTTCCTGTTCCCGGCGAAACCGATCGCGCTTTAGCTCTGCGTGATGATCGAGCGGTGGCGCAATTCATCCAGCAATTGCTGCGATTCCAGCTCGACGCGGCGCTCGATGATGATGTTGCTGATATCATCATCCGAGGGCAGCGCCTCGGCCTCGGTGTTGCGGCTGCAGACCATCACCACGGAGACGCCGTCGGTCTGCACCAGCGGCCGGCTGGCCTGGCCGATGGGCAGCTGGGCGAGCACGGTCTGAAAGGCCGGGGGGGTAACGGTGGCGAGGTTGACCGGGCCGGGATCGGCAGGGTGGACGTTGCCCAGCGAGGCGTTGAGCGTGGCAATGGCATCGCAGGAATACGCCGCCTGGGCGTCCTGCACCAGCTTCTCGATCACGCTCGCCTGCTCCGGCCCGACCGAACCGTTGGTGATGGGGGTGGAGAAGCGGGCAAAGGCCTGGCGGATCGACAGCATGGTCTGCATGTCGGTACCGACCTTGTGGCTGGCCTGCAGCTGCACGATGTCGTAGCCGCCCGGCACGCGCACCGGATTGCTGATGGCGCCGTCCGGCATGGTGGTGACGATGGCGGCCACGGCAGGGTCGAGCTGGTTCAGCTGCACATAGCCGAGATCGCCGCCCTGCAGCGCCGTCGGCGCCTGACTGAACTGCGCGGCGACGATGGGGAAGGGCGCGCCCGCGCGCAGCTGGCCGATGACGGTATTGGCGAAGTTGCGGGCGTTGGTGTCATTCGCCGGGTCGGTCACCGGCACGAAGATTTCCGAGATATGGTATTGGGTGCTGCCCAGCTCCGCCTTCAGCGCGGTTTTTTCCGCATTCATGTCGCCCGGGGTTGGCTGCAGCCCCGGCCCCAGCACTTGGTGCAGCACGGTCTGCCAGCCGAGCTCGGTGCGCAATTGCGCGACCAGCGTGGCGAAGGGAATGCCGGCGGCGGCGAGGCGGGCGCGCAGCCCGCCGGCGGGCAGGCCATTGCCCTGCTCGATATGCGCGATCGCCGCTTCCACGTCGCTATCGGCCACCGTCACGTTGCGGTGGTTGATCTCCTGCATTTCCAGCATCTGGTCGATCAGCTGCGAGGTCACCTGCGGCTTCAGGCGGGCCAGCACGGCGGGCGTGGGCGGGATGCCGGTGGAGACCGAGAGCAGGCGGGCGCGGCTGGTGACGTCCTGGTCGGTGATCACCTGGCCGTTGACCACCGCGGCGATGCTGGCGCCGTCCGGGTTTGCGGCCATGCTTCCCGCCGGAGACGCCGCCTGCGCCAGGGCCGGCGCCAGTTCGAACGAGGCGAGCGCGAGGGCGGCGCAAAAAAACTGCTTCATAGGGCGTTCAATCCGAAGGTTCCGAGGGTTTTGAAGGTGAACTGGACGAGAGCGGTGGTGCCGCCATTACCCTGAGAATAGTAGGAGGTGAAGTATTGGTAGTAGATCAGGTTGATGCCGAAGCAGTTGTTCTGCCAGCCGATGTTGAAATTCGCCTGGTCGAACGTGCCGGTCTGCAGATTGCGCGCGGTGCCGGCGGTGAGCGACCAGGGGCCGAAATTCGTGCCGATATTGGCAGTGATCTCGTGTCGCGGCACGAAATAGCCGGGCGGTGGCGTTAGCGGCGGACCGCCATAGCCCGGCGTGTCGTACAGCACGTAGGGGTCGGTGTTCTCGTAGAAATACCCGATGGAGCCGTTGAGCCGATGCGTGCCGAAATTGGCCGTGGCGTCGATCATGCGCGCGCCGAGATCGTCATGGCTGAGGCGGGTGCGGTAGGTCACGTTGAACCATGGGGTGGGCGCGACGATGAAGCGGCCGACAAAGTCGGAGACATTGTCGGTCAGGCCGAAGTCGGGGAGGTAGTCGTTATCCTTATGGAAGCGGTAGGACTGGCCGAACAACCCATCCAGCGTCATGCCCTGCGGCAGGTACCAGGCGGCATGCAGCGCATAATCGACGCGCGAGCCGCCCTCCAGCCGGTCGATGCCGGGATAGCGGTTGAGCGCGAACAGATTGGCGTCGGAGAATTCGAGGTCGAGGCTGTCCTCGTTGGGGATGCGGTCGTTCTGCGAAGTGCCGACATTAGGCGAGACCACAATCTGCGCCTCCGGCTCGATCAACTGGGTGCCCCATTTGCCGGCCTGGCGGACCAACGGCAGTCGCACGAACACCGCGCCATAGGGCTGGACGCGCGTGGTCTGGGCACTGTCGAGGGCACTGTAATTCGGTTGCTCGTAGAGATGGCTGGCGTCATAGGCGGCGGTGACGAGTTCCACCCGCGCGGTACCGACCAGGCCATCGGGCAGGCTGAACGGGACCGAGTAGCCCGGTATGGCGGAAATGCGCCGTGTGTCGGTGCCGACGTTGCGCTCCACGTTGAACATGTCGGCATGCAGCGACACCTGGCCGCCAAGCGAATCCTGATTGGAGATGAAATCATACTGGCCGTGCGGCAGCACCACCGGCAGTTCGTTCTGGGTCACGGTGGTGACGATGGCCTGATAGGTGTCGGCGTCGAGCCGCGCGTAGGAGCCGCTGGTGAAGCCTTCCAGATACACATCGCTGGTGAGGAAGGCATAGGCCGGAGAGAGGCTGAAAGTAGCCAGATAATTCTCGTTCGAGGCGCGCTCAAAGTCGAAGCCGGCACGCCAGTCCTGACTCAGGTCGAACTGACCGTTGGAGAAAAGCGAGTAGCCGGTGGTGCCGTCGTAACGGCCGAACGAGCCGAGCGCCGTCAGTTGGCCGTCATTGAAATCCTGGCGGTAATCGAAGCGCAAAGCCGGCCCCTGCTTCGAGGCGATGATCGGCTCCAGGGTGATGTCGGCGGATTTGCCGAGCGTGATGTAATACGGGATCTCGGCGAACATGCCGAGGCGCGAGTTCACGCCGGCATCGGGGATCAGGAGCCCGGTCTTGCGCTTCACCGACGGATCCGGCTCGGTCAGATAGGGGAAATAGAAGACCGGGAAGCCCGAGAACTCCATCGTGGCATTGTGGTACTCGATCATCTGGTGCTCGAGGTCCCGGGTCACGCCGCTGGCGCGGATCTGCCACAGTGGCGGCTCGGTCGGGTTGGTCTTGCACAGGTCGCAGGCGGAGTAGACCACCTTGGTCAGCTGGTCGATCTTGCCGTCATAGCGCCGGCCGCCATTGGCGATCATGCGCGCATTCAGTGCCATCCGGGCGGAGACGCCCTGCATCACCGCGTTCTTCATGCCCTGGCTCAGCGTCGCCTGGTTGGCGAACACCGTGTTGCCGCCGGGCTGCACCAGCACCACATGGCCGGTGGCGACGGCGACATTGGTGGCGCGGTTGAGCACCACCTTGTCGGCATAGAGCGTCTGGCCGCTTTGCAGCGCCCGCACATGGCCGGTGGCGGTGACGATGTTGCCGGTGCGGTCGTAGGAAATCTGGTCGGCGGTGAAGTTCACCGGCGCGCTGTTATTGACGCTGGCCGACGGACCGCTCCCCAGGACGGCGAGTTGGGCGTGGGCCGGGCCGGCGAGACAGGTGGTGGCGGCGAGGCGCAGCAGGAGTTTGCCAGTTCGGTTCATGCTTCAGCCATCTTCCAGATGCAGCAACAACGCAAGCGCCAAAAACAACCCGGCGGCGGCCGGCGCCCAGGCGGCGAGCACCACCGGAATCGCCCCCGACGTGCCGAACTGGTTGGCCACTTCGGAGATCATGAACAGCGCAAAGCCGCAGCCGACGCCGCTCGCCAGCATGCGCGTGGCGCCGCCGCGCCGCGATGGGCGCATGGAAAACCCGGCCGCCACCAGCGCCATGGTCGCGCAGAGCAGCGGCAGCGCCGCAAGGGCCTGAAAGGCGAGTTCATGCTGGGTCGGCGAGAATCCGGAGCGTTTCAGCACGGCGATGAACCCCGGCAGCGCCCAGAAGGACAGGGAGTCGGGCGAGGCGAAACTTTCCTGCACCCGGTGCACGGTGAGATCGGTTGGGAAGTGCAGCGTCGCGACGGCTTGTGGTGCCGCGCCCGGCTTGAGAATGCTGACCTGGGCGAGGTCCCACGTGCCGGCAGCGAGCGTCGCGTGCTGCGCCTCCAGCCGCTGCAGCAGCATGGTCTGGGGGTTGAGCCGCAGCACGCTCACATGGTCGGCGCTCAGCACGTCGTGGCGCAGCCGCACATCCCCGGCATGGACGATGGCGACCCCCCTGGCGGTCAAGCCCGGATCGGCCTGGCGCACCCAGAGCTCGCCGCCATTCAGCGAAAGCGGGCCGCCGCCGGCCTGGAGGTAGGTGTTGTACAGGGTCTCCGCACGGCCGAACATCACCGCGGAGACCGGGCTGATGGCGCCGGTGCCGAACGCGCCGAACAGCGTGGCGAACAGCACCGGCATGGCGAGAAACTGCCAGGCGGAAATGCCGGCGGCGCGCGCCACCACCAGCTCGGAGGAGCGCGACAGCCGCCAGAAGGAGAAAATGCCGCCGAGCAACACCGCGAACGGCATGATCTGCAGCAGCGTCCAGGGCATGCGCAGAAATTCCATCTCGACGATCACGCCGAAGCTGGCATTCGGCGCCGTCGCCGATTCGCGGAGCAGTTCCAGAAAATCGAACAGTGAGACCAGCGCCGAGAGCGCCGCCAGCATGGCCAGCACCGCCAGCGCGAATTGCCGGCCGAAATAGAGCGCCAGGGTCAGCGGAATCCTCATGCGCGCGTCGTCTGCCGGGACAGCAGCAATGCGGCGGCCACCAGCCCGGGCAGTATGGCGGCGACCCAGATCAGGGGCAGCAGCGCCAGGCTGCGCGCCGCGATGTTGTTGACGCCGAGGCCGAGCGCCACCAGCAGGGTGACGATGACGACCGCGACGATCGGCCGGATCAGCCCGCCATGGCGGCGGAACATCCCGCGCAGCGCCGCGAACAGGCCGATCAGCGTATAGCTCAGCACTGCCAGTGGCGCGGTCAGGCGGCGATGCGCCTCAACCAGCCATTTGGCCCGCTCCGGTTTGGTCAGGTTGTGGGGCGGGTGCAGCAGTTGCGGCAGCGAGGCTTCGGCGGAATCGGTCAGCTCAGGTGTGTCCGCCTGCGCCGCCTGGGCGAGCGAAACGGTGTAGCTGTGGAAATCCAGAATATCGAGCCGGCCGGTCTTCGGGTCCACCTCCTCGCGCGAGCCTTGCTGCAGCAGCACCACCGGCCCCTGGTCGTTCACCAGCATCTGGCCGCTTTGCGCCAGAATGGTGGCCGGCGCGCTGGGGTCGCGCGCATCCTGGATCAGAATGCCGCGCAGGCTGTCATCCGGGCGGCGCGACTGCACGTAGACGGTGACGTTGTTGGCCACCGGGGTGAACACGCCCGGCTGCAGCAGGAAGGCGGCGATCTGGTTGCGGATCTCGAATTCGTAATTGCGGAAGGCGGCCAGCGAGGCCGGCACCAGCACGATGTTCAGCAGGTAGCAGAACAGCATCGCCCCGGTCGCGATCAGCAGCGCTGGGCGGGCGAGGGCATAGTCGGACAGGCCTGTGGCGCGCATCACCGTCAGCTCCCTGTCCCCGGCCAGGCGCGTGTACACGAACAGCACGACGATGAAGCAGGTGATCGGCAGGATGGTGGCGACGAAACTCGGCACCAGCAGCATCGTCAGCCGCACGAAGACGAAGGGCGAGAGCCCGTGACTGACGATGATCTGGATGAAGCGCAGCGACTGGGTGAGCCAGATCAGCGCCACCAAGCCAGAGGTGACCAGCAGCAGCGCCACCAGCAACTGGCTGAAAATATAGCGGTCGATCCGGCTGAGACGATCCATGCAAGCAGGTTCTGGCTGGGACCACAAGCAAAGGCAAGGGCCGGAAACGACACGATTTGCAACCGGAACGCGGGCGGCCGGACCTTACCAGCGCCGGGGGCTGTTCCGGTTGGCGGCGTAGATCACGGCGATCACGACCGCCACCAGCAACAGCCCTTCGCCGAGCGACATATGGCTGAACACGCGGAAGATGACCGAGTAGATCATCGCGTGCAGCGCCGACGTGACGATGAGATGAGTGAGCCAGCCGCCGCCGAAGGCCGGGTGATACCCATAGCCATAGGCCGGATGGTAGGCGTAGCTGGGGTGATAGCTGAAGGCCGGGTGGTAGGAGAAGCTCGAGCCGAAGCGGGCGAGGTGGATGAGCGGGTTCATGATGTCCCCGTTCTAGCGGTTTGCCGGTGCGGGGCGAAGAAGAAGGCTTCTTTTTGTGAACAAAAAGAAGCAAAAAAACTTTTTTTAAACTGGGCCGTGCTGGTTCCAGCGCCACAGGCCCAAATGAGCAAAAGTTTTTGCGCCGCTTTTTTCAAAAAGCGGCCACTTCCCTATTTCGACCTTAGCCTATCAAACTCTAAATCTTCATAGCCGGCGGCCGGACGACCCGCCGGTATAAATGCCAGGTGGCGTGGCCCAGCACGGGCAGCACCACGATCAGCCCGATGAAACACGGCAGCATGCCCACGAACAAGGCGGCCACCACCAGCAGGCCCCAGAGGCCGAGTTGCACCGGGTTGCGCCGCACGGCCGTCAGCGAGGTCGCGATCGCGGTGCCCAGCCCGACCGGCCGGTCCAGCAGCAGCGGAAACGACACCACGCTGATCGCCAGCACGCCGACCGCGAACATCACGCCCACGCTCAACCCCAGGCCGATCATCGCCCAGCCCGCCGGCGTTGAGAGCACCTCCTGGACGAACCGCCATGCCGAAACCGGCGGCGCAGGCCCCAGCGTCACGTCATAAATCCCCTGCGCCACCGCCAGCCAGGCCAGGAACAGGGCGATCAGCAGCAGGCCCAGCCCGGCGATCGAGCCGATCGCGGGCGATTGCAGCACGTTGAACGTATCGCGCCAGCTGAGCTTGCCGGTCAGTTCGCGCTGCCGGCTCATTTCGTACAGGCCGATCGCGAAAAACGGCCCGACCAGCGCGAAACCGGCGGCGGTCGGGAACAAGAGCGGCAACACCCCCCGTTGCGCCTCGGCGGCGGCGATGAACAGCCCGAGGACCGGATAGATCAGGCAGAGAAACATCACATCGGTCCGGGCGGCGGCGAAATCATGCAGCCCACGCCGCATTGCCTCCCTCAGATCCGCCAGGGTGATTTTTTGAATTTCGGGGGCTCCAGCCTGCTGCGTCGCGGGCCAGTAGGTCTCGGGCGGCGCACGGCCGAGCAGGCCGGGGGCTTCGAGCTGCGCCACCACCCATTCCATCGGATTGCGTATATGCATGGTTCCGGTCCTCCCGCCATGCGGTTTTGGCCCCGCGCTGACGTGGTGTAGACATGAATAGCAGAAAACGCCCCGCAAGTCTTGAAATTCATGGCCCGTCAGATCGCAGGGAGGAGAAGCGCTTCTTTTTTGAAAAAAAGAAGTAAAAAACTTTTGCTGAACTAGAGGATGAAATCGTAGTGGATTGCCTAAAGCATCGACGACGGCATGGATTTTGGTGCTCATTCCACCGCGCGAGCGTCCGATCGCGCGAGCTTCAGGCCCCCTTTTTTGCCCGCCGCATGTTGATGCGCACGGACTATGGTGGAATTGATCATGACGTACTCAAAGTCGGGGAAATCCGCCATGGCGGCAAAAAGCCGGTCCCAGACCCCGTTCTTCGACCAGCGCGAAAAGCGGACGAAGACGCTGTTCCAGTTGCCGAAAAAGGCTGGCAGATCGCGCCACGGCGAGCCCGTACGGGCTAACCTTCAATAAACAGCCGGTTGTCCGCACCGGTCCTGCCGGGATCGCTGCTCTTGCCCGGCAAATGAGGCTCCATCCGCGCCCATTGATGATCTTTTAATATCAGCCGAACCCCAGTCATTCAAAACTCCTCGCGAACAAGGAGGGTGAATCACATTTGCGGCCGAGCCGGAATCCTGAATGTCAACGCAATCTAGGCCGTGCTGGTTTCAACGCCACGGGCTCAGCCCAATCAAAAGTTTTTTGCGCCGCTTTTTTTCAAAAAAGCGACTGCTTTCGGGTCCCGGCCGCAACCGCGAGGGGGACGGTGAAGTGGAAGGCGGTGCCGTGCGGGGCGCGGGGGGATGCCCATAATTGTCCGCCATGCGCCTCGATGATCGACCGGCAGATCGAAAGTCCCATGCCAAGGCCATCGGACTTGGTTGTGAAGAACGGGTCGAAGATGCGCGGCATGATGGCCGGATCGAGCCCCGGGCCGGTATCCTCGACCGTAACCTGTAGACGGTCCGGCGCGGCGAGGGCGACGGACACGCTCAGCTCCCTTTTGCGGCTCGTGACCGCGGCCATGGCCTGGATGCCGTTCATGACCAGGTTCAACACCACCTGCTGCAGCTGCACCTTGTCGCCCAATACCGGTTGCGTGCCGGCGGGCAGATCCGTGCGCAGCGCGGCGCCGTGCTGCTGCATTTCGCCGCGGGTGAGCGCCAGCACTTCCTCGATGGTATCGCGGATGTCGAGCGCGGTCAGTTGCGGCCCGGATTTTTTGGTGAGCGCCCGCAGGCTGCGGATCACGTCGCCGCCACGGTGCGCGTCCCGCACGACGCGCGCGAGGGCGTCCCGCGCCGCGGCCAGGTCGGGCTGGTCGCGGTTCAGCCAGCGCAGGCAGGCGCTGGCGCTGGTCGCGACGGCAGCCAAAGGTTGGTTGATCTCATGGGCGATGGAGGCGAGCAGTTCGCCCATCGTCGTCAGCCGCGCGACGCGGATGAGTTCGGCCTGGGCGTTTTGCAGCGCCTCCTCGGCGCGCCGGCGCTCGGTAATGTCCATGACCGTGCCGACATATTCGAGGGCGCTGTCCTCACTGCTGTCGGGCTGGCCGACGCTTTGCATGTACTTGACCGATCCATCAGGTAACACGATCCGGTACTCATACTGGAACCGGCTTCTGTCGCGCACGGCCTGGTCGAGGGCGTGTTCGAGCGCGGGCCGGTCTTCGGGCAGAACCCGCGCTATGAATGTCGCATAGGAGGGCCGCATCGCCGCCGGATCGAGGTCAAACATGTGGAAGTGCTCGGCGGACCAGGAAACCTCGCCGGTGCCGACATTCCAGCGCCAGCTGCCGGTGCGGCTGATCTGCTGCGCCTGGGTGAGCGAGGCCTCGCTCCGCCGCAGGTCTTCCTCGGCACGCTTGCGATCGGTGATATCGACCAGGACCGCCCCGAACAGCGGCGTGCCCGCCACAGCCGGGGTCGCGCAAGCGTTGGCATCCACCCAGATCACGCTGCCGTTCTTGTGTCTATAGCGCTTCTCGAAGCGTTGCATATGGGGAAGCCCCGCGCTGCGCGCCGCGATGGCCGCCACGCTGGCGGCGCGGTCATCCTCATGGGTGATGTCGATCGACGACAGGTCGCGCAATTCCGCCTCGGAATAGCCGGTCATTCTCTGAAATGCCTGGTTGGCGGCGACGTAGCGCCCGTCTGAGCCGGTCATGGTCACGCCGACCGGGACGCTTTCGAACAGGTTGCGCCAGCGCTCTTCGCTGAGCCGCAAATCGGCGTAGAGCCGGGTGTTCTCCAGCGCGATGGCCGCCTGCGAGGCCAGCAGCTTCAGCACCGCGATCCGGCCTGGGGCAAAGACGCCGGAGGCCAGGTTGTTTTCCAGGTAAAGCAAGCCGATGAGCTTGGCCTGGGTCATCAGGGGCAGGCAGAGAATGGACCGCGCCTGACGCTGACGGAGGTAGGGGTCGGCGGCAAAGGGCGGCTGGGCAGCGTCGAGAATGAGGCTGTCCTGGGTGCGCAGAACATAGTTGAGCACCGATTCCGGCAGCAGGGTCGCGGTCACGGGCTGGTCGCGCAGCTGTACGGAGACGCTGTCGCCGTCGGTCGTGGCCTCCGCCTCGATCCGCAGCTCCGCCCCGCGCGGCAGAAGCAACAGGCCGCGCTCGGCGCCGGCCTGCTCGATGGCCGTTCGCATGAGCGTGTCGATCAGCTTTTCCGGCACGATCTCGCCCGAGACGGCCTGCGACACCTTCAGCACAGTGGCGAGGTCGAGATGCTCGACCGGCGCCCCGATCGTGCTGGTCGGCGCGGGCATCGGCGCTTCCGGCCGGAGCTCGGGGTCCATCTCGTCGAGTTGCCGCACCTTGGCCTCGGCGCCCCAGCACAGATAGTTGTAGCGGGCATCCTGCCAATACGCACGGGCGATCTTCCCGAAGCCGCGCGCCGCATAGAACCGGGCGGCGCACTCCAGGCCAAGCGCCTCATGGTGAATAAAGCCGTTGGCGTGGGCCGAGGCGATCGCCTGTTCGTAAAGGCGCTCGGCCTCGAGCGTGTTTCCCTCCAGGCGGGCGATCTCCGCGCCGGCCAGGGCAGCGCGATTCTCGAAATTCTCCGGGCAATTCTCGGCCCATATCTGCAGCTGGCGGTGATGCGCGGCCAAGGCCTCGAGATGCCGGGTCCGCTCGGCATCGGTGGCGGCGTCGCAGAGTGCTGCCCGCGCCAGCGCGGCGTAGAAATGGTATTCCGCCCGCTCGAAATAGAAGGGCGACGTCCAGAGCAGGCCCTGGGCCTGCTCTGCCGCGGCGATCGCGGCTTCGTGGTCGCGGCTGAGGAAGCGCGCCTGCAGCTTGCGGATCCAGTACCAGCAGGCGGCGAGCGCCAGGCGCGGATCGGCCGCCAGATGCTGCTCGAACCGCGCCTCCTCGAACCCGGCATCGTCGAAGCAGCCGAACTTTGGGGTCAGGCCGCGCAGCATGCGGATCAGCTGGAGCTGCCCGGTGATCCGGTCGACGACGAGGCCGAACCGCGCCTGGCGCGCTGCGTAGAGCCCGGCCTCGGCGGTCTGCTGCACCTCGTCGAGCGGATCGCCGCTGGCGAGCAGATGCGTGACCAGATGGGCGCGGGCAAAGGCCCCGTAGAGCAGATCGCCGGTCTCCTGCGCTGCGTCGATCGCGCGTTGTATCAGGCTGCGGCCGGTGCGGATGGGCTTTGACCAGGACATGACATGGTGCCCGAACATCAGGTAGACGCGGGCCTTGAAGCGATCCAGCCCGAGCTTCGCCATGAGGTTGAAGCCGAGCTGACCAAAGCGGAACCCCGCTTTGTAATCGCCGAACAGCCCGCCTAGCACGGCGCCGAGGATGGCATACGCGCTGCTCGAGGCGTCGGTGTTGCCATATTCCAGGCTGAGATTGGCCATGCGGCCGAGGAGGACACAGTACAGGTTCTCGTCGGTATACATGGCCGGCGACACCGCCGCGGTGAGGACGTCCATGGTCGCGCGCCAGACCGGGTCGGTCATCCGCGGCAGGTCGAGCAGCGCCTCGATCGGGCGGCTGCCGATCTGCTGCCACATCCGCTCGTGCTCGCGCCGGACCTCCTCCTGCGCCGGGTGCGCCGACCAGGCGATGCCGACCCGCCGCAGATAGTCGAGAGCCACCTCGATGCTCCGGTCGCTGCGGTCCAGGGTGGTGTAGAGGTCCACTTGCAGGCAGGTGACGGCCGCATGCTCGAGCAGGTCCCCGGCGCGGCCTGACAGCATGGTCAGGTGGCTCTCGGCGTCTGCCAGCGCGCCCGTCAGATACGCGCATTCGGCCCGGTGCAGCTCCAGCTGGAACATCAGCTGATGACGGCGCTCCCAGGAAGCCTCAGGCAACAGGGCCGCGCCGGCGGTGAAATAGGTCAGCGCCGCGGTGTAGGCCGTCGCCGCCTTGGCGCGCTGGCCGGCGCGCAGATTGAGCCCGGCCAGCGCTTCGCGTTCCTCGTCTGAGGTGATCAGGGAAGCGCCGAGGTTGAGCTGGCGGACGATCTCGAAGACCTGCGCCTCGATCGCCTCCGGCGCCGTCCGCGCGGCGAGCAGCCGGCCGATCCGCAGGTGCTCGGCTGGCGTCTCATCCGCCGGGATCAGCGCGTAAGCCGCCTCCTGGACGCGATCGTGCAGGAAGCGGTAGCCCGCCTCATGCCGGAACACCAGCCCGGCCCGCACCGCCTCCCAAAGGGCGGAGTGCAGCGCCGCCTCGGTCCCGCCATGGACCAGGCTCAGCGTGGCGGTCTCGGCGCTGCCGAGGCAGGCGAGCAGCCGCAACGCCGCCTGGGTCTGGACCGGCAGGCGGGTGAGCTTGCCGAGCATCAGCGCCACCACATTGTCGGTGAAGCCCTTGGCCTGGATGTGCTCCAGCTCCCAGGTCCAGCGCGCCTGGCCATGATCGAAGGTCAGCAGCTCCTCCTCGGCCAAAGCGGTGAGGAACTGGATGGTGAAGAAGGGATTGCCGCCGGTCTTCTCGTGCACCAGCCGGGCCAGAGGTGCGGCGTGCTCCGGCGCGCAATGCAGGGCATCGGCGATGAGCCGGCCCACATCCGCAAACCCGAGCGGCGCCAGCATGATCTCCTGCACCGGCGCGCCCGCCTGGCGGATCGCCGCCAGCCGCCGCGTCAGCGGGTGCGCGGCCGTGACCTCGTTGTCGCGGTAGGCGCCGATCAGCAGCAGGTGATGCACATCCGGTTGCGTCAGCAGATCCTCGACCAGATCGAGCGTCGCCGCGTCGAGCCATTGCAGATCGTCGAGGAACAGCGCCAGCGGATGCTCTGCCTGGGCAAACACGCCAAGGAAGCGCCGGAGCACGAGCTGCAGGCGGCGCTGCGCGTCCTGCGGCGGGAGCTCCGGGACCGGCGGCTGCTCGCCGAGGATGAGCCCCAATTCGGGGACGATGTCGATCATGAGCCGCGCGTTCGGGCCCAGCGCCTCCACGAAGGCCGCGCGCGAGCGGCTCAGCTCGGCATCGCTCTGGCTGAGCAGCGCGCGCACCAGGCCCTGAAACGCCTGGGCCAGTGTCGCATACGGGATATCGCGCTGGTACTGCTCGAACTTGCCGGAGGCGAACAGCCCGCGCGGCGGCACCAGGGCCCGGTGCAGCTCATTGACCACGGATGACTTGCCGATGCCGGAATAGCCGGAGACCAGCACCAGCTCCGGCCTGAAGCTGGTCACGACTCGGTCGAAGGCGGCGAGCAGCGCCTCGATCTCGCGCTCGCGTCCATAAAGCCGTTCCGGAATCAACAGACGGTCCGGCGTGTCGTATTCGCCGAGGAGGAAGGTATCGATGCGGCCTTTGGCTTCCCAGTCGGCCAGGCAGCGCCGCAGGTCGCGCTCGACGCCGGCGGCGGTCTGGTAGCGTTCCTCCGCGGTCTTGGCGAGCAGCTTCATGACGATCGCCGAGACCGCGCCCGGGATCTGCTTCAGCCGGATGGCGGGGGGCACCGGCTTGCGGGCGATGTGGCAGTGCACCCATTCCATCGGATCGGACGCGGTGAATGGCAGTGCGCCCGTGAGCATCTGGTAGAAGGTGACGCCGAGGGCATAGAGATCGCTGCGGGAGTTGATCGAGCGGTTCATCCGCCCGGTCTGTTCCGGCGCCATATAGGCGAGGGTGCCGGCGATGGTCTCGGGCGGTGCCGGCGACTGCCGCTCGCGGGACAGGCGCGAGGCGATGCCGAAGCCGGTGAGCGTGACCTCTTCGGTCGTGCTGTTCACGAGGATATTGGCCGGCTTGATGTCCTTGTGGACCAGGCCGCGCCGGTGCATCTGGCCGAGGGACGCGGCGATGGCGATGGCAAGGCGCAGGAAGCGCCCCACCGGCAGAGGCGCGCCGAGCAGCCGGTCGAGCGGCGCGCCGCCCGGATCCTCGAGCATCAGAATGGTCCGGCCCTGATGCCGCCCAAGCTCCAGCGGCCGCGCCGCCCATGGCGCGGCCAGCTCGTCCTTCAGGCCATATTCGTGCGTGAGGCGGTCGATTGTGGCCGGGATCGGATGCTCTGCAGCGGGCGACACGGCGAGCACCGCGTCCCGGTCGCCATCGGCGCCTGGGCGCCATGCCCGGCAGAAGACGTATTCGCCGTTCTCCCATAAGACCTGGAAGCTGCTATCCCCATCGCTACCGAACCGGGAAGGTGGGTTCAAGTCCGGCCTCCGCCATTGAACCAGGGCTTGCGCTCGAGCTGCGAAGCTACGGCAAATATTCAATTCCGTCGACTGGCCGGAGCGGCTATATTCGGCAGACGATCCTCGGTGCCAGGCGGCTCGACGGAGGAGGACACATGGCGATGACGGCGTTCCCCAGCCCGCTTCCCGGCGTCTTCTACCGCGCACCGGCGCCCGGCAAGCCGTCCTTCAAATCCGCGGGCGACGCGGTGGCGGTAGGCGATACGGTCGGGCTTATCGAAGTGATGAAGACGTTCACCCCCGTCCTCGCCGTGGCAGGGGGGCGGCTCGTCCGGTTTCTGGTCGAGGATGAGGACGCCGTCATGGCGGGCCAGCCGCTCTACGAGCTGGACGGCTGAAACACGCCGGGCCCCGATGGCGATCGGCAAAATCCTCATCGCCAATCGCGGCGAGATCGCGGTCCGGATCATCCGCGCCGCCCGTGAACTGGGGCTCGCCACGGCGCAGGTCTTCAGCCAGGCCGACCGCGACATGCTGGCGGTGAAGCTGGCCGATGAGGCCATCGAGATCGGCCCGCCTCAGGCGACGAAATCCTACCTCAACGCGGCGGCGATCCTGCGTGCGGCGACGGCGGTGGGCGCGGATGCCATCCATCCGGGCTATGGCTTTTTGTCCGAGAACGCCGATTTCGCCGATGCCGTGGAAGATGCGGGACTTACCTTCATTGGTCCCAGCGCCACCACCATCCGCCAGATGGGCGACAAGGTACGCGCGCGTGAGGTGGCGGCCGCTTTGGGCGTGCCGACGCTGCCGGGGAGTCCGGGCCGGCTTACCGATGTCCAGCAGGCCTTGGCGCTGGCGCGTGGCATTGGCTTTCCCCTCATGATCAAGGCGGCGGGCGGCGGCGGCGGGCGTGGCATTCGGGTTGCCGCGGATGAGGCGGCGCTGGGCGAAGTTTTGCCCGCGGCCGCCGCCGAGGCGAAAGGCGCCTGCGGCGATGACGGGCTTTATCTGGAGCGCTTCATCGCCCAGGCCCGGCATGTCGAGGTGCAGATCCTTGGCGACGGCGAAGATGCGATCCACCTCTATGAGCGCGACTGCTCGCTGCAGCGCCGGCGGCAGAAAATCTGGGAGGAGGCGCCCGCCGCAACGCTCCCCGCCGAGATTCGGGAGCAGCTTTGCGCCGCCGCCGTGCGTCTGGTGCGCGCGGTCGCCTATCGCGGCGCCGGCACGGTGGAATATCTCTACGACCAGGCGACACGCGAATTCTTTTTCATCGAGATGAACACCCGCATCCAGGTTGAACATCCGGTCACCGAGATGGTGACCGGCGTCGACCTTGTGGTTGAGATGATCCGCATCGCCGCGGGAGAAAAACTGGGCCTCCGTCAGGACGAGGTCGCGCTGAAAGGTCACGCGATCGAATGCCGGATCAATGCCGAGGATCCGGCCCGGCAGTTCATGCCGTCGCCGGGTGTGGTGACGGCGCTGCGCGTGCCCGCCGGGCCGGGGGTGCGCTTCGACACCATGCTCTATCCCGGCTGCGTGGTGCCGCCTTTTTATGATTCACTGGTCGGCAAGCTGATCGTCTGGGGCGAGACGCGCGCAACCGCGCTTGGCCGCCTCTCTCGCGCGCTCGGCGAACTTGAGATTGTAGGCATCGCAACGACGCTGCCCCTGCACGCGGCGCTGGTGCGCGATGCCGATGTGGCGGTAGCCCGCTTTCATACGCGTTGGCTGGAGGCTTGGCTCGCGGCGAATCCCCTCGGCAGCGTTTGAGCGAGACGTAAAGGCAAGCAGCCGCTTTTAAAAAAAGCGGCGCAAAAACTTTTGTTACTCTGGGCCGGTGGCAGCGAAACCAGAACGGCCCAGTATAAAAAAGTTTTTTTGCTTCTTTTTGTTCACAAAAAAAAGTCTTCCGCATCGTTTCCTGCTACCCAGACTCATTGAAGAGGAGGCGATCCGTCGATGGAAACGCGATACTCATTCGGAGGTGACGAGCACCTTTTCGCCGAGGTCGCCGAGGAGATGTCCTTGGAGGCCTTTTTCAAGAGCTTCGCCATGACCAAGGCGGTGCGCGAGAGCCGCATCAAGGGTGTAACCGAGATCTGCCCGGCCAATGCCTCGTTCCTGGTGCGGTTCGATCCCGACGTGATCGCGCCCGACGATCTCCTCGCCGAGCTCAAGGCGCTCGACGCGCAGGCCGACAAGGCCGAAGCCGTCCTCAAGACGCGGATCATCGAGGTTCCGGTGTTCTACAACGATCCCTGGACGCGCGAGACGCTGCTGCGCTTCCGCGAGCGGCACCAGGACCCGGCCTCGACCGATCTCGAATATGGCGCGCGCATCAACGGCTATGCCAGCATCGACGACTTCATCGCGGCGCATGCCGGCGCGCCGTGGTTCGTGCCGATGGTCGGCTTCGTCGCGGGCGTGCCATGGCTCTATCAGCTGGTCGAGCGGGCGAAGCAGATCCAGGTGCCGAAATATCTGCGCCCGCGCACCGACACGCCGAAGCTGACAATCGGCCATGGCGGCTGCTTCGGCTGCATCTACTCGGTACGTGGCGCCGGCGGGTACCAGATGTTCGGCATCACGCCGATGCCGATCTACGACCCTGAGCAAAAGATCAGCTATCTCCGGGAGTTCATGATCCTGTTCAAGCCGGGCGACATGCTGCGCTTCAGGCCGATTGACCAGGCCGGTTATGAGCAGATCGCGGCTGACGTGGCGCAGGGCCGCTTCGCGCCGCGCATTACGCCCGTCACCTTCGTTTTGGCGGATTTTCGTAAAGACCCGGCCGGTTATGCCAAAAAACTCGAGGAGACGCTCGATGGGCATTGAGGTCGTGAAGCCGGGCTTTGCCACCACGGTGCAGGATCTCGGCCGCCCCGGCTACTACCATCTCGGCATCCCGCTTTCCGGCGCGATGGACCGTTATGCCCTGCGCGCCGCCAATCTGCTCGTAGGCAATGATGAGGGCGATGCCGGGCTGGAAGCGGTGTTCGCAGGCCCCGAGCTGCGTTTCACCGCCGAGGCTACCGTCGCGGTCACCGGGGCGGAACTGCCGCTGAAACTCGATGGCACGTTATGCCCGAGCTGGACCGCGTTGCGGGTGCGGGCAGGGCAGACGCTCTCTTTCGGCGTGCTCGAGACGGGGGCGCGGGCCTATATCGCCGTCTCGGGCGGGATCGACGTGCCGCTCGTCCTAGGCAGCCGCTCGACCTACGCGCTCTGCACCCTGGGCGGCCTTAACGGGCGGGCGTTGCAGGCAGGCGATGTGCTGGCGGTTGGCGCGGTGAAGCGGCCGGCGCAGGCGGGCAGGGCCGTGCCGGCCGCATTGCGCCGTGGCCCCGGGGCCGCGCCACGCTTGCGCGTGCTGACCGGCCTCTACTGGGACCGCATTACGGCGGAATCGGGGGCGCATTTCTTCGAGGATACATGGCAGGTGGCGCCCGAGGCGGACCGCATCGGCTACCGGTTCCGCGGCGGCAGGCCGCTTGCGCTGGTCGCGCGCAAGCAGCCCTTCGGCGCCGGCTCCGATCCCAGCAACATCGTCGACAGCTGTTATCCCTACGGCTCGATCCAGGTGCCGGGCGGCACCGAGCCGATCGTGCTGCACCGAGACGCCGTCTCCGGCGGCGGCTATTTCATGCTCGGGACAGTGATCTCCGCCGATATGGATTTGATCGGGCAGATGCAGCCGCACACGCCGACCCGCTTTGTCCGCGTCGATATGCGCCAGGCGCTCGCCGCCCGGCATGAGCGCGCGCAGACGCTGCAACAATTGCGGGAAGCACTCGGCTGACATGTGGGGCATTGAAACTGACATAAGCCTAGGGGGATCGCGGCCTGTGCAGGCCAATACACGGCAAGTCCACAAGATTATCCCCAGCTCTGTGGACCTTCTCGTGTCGAAACGAAAGGTAAGGCTACTTTTTGTGAACAAAAAGTAGCAAAAAAACTTCTGTAATCTGGGCCGTGCGGGTTTCACCGACACAGGCCCAGAGGAGCAAAAGGTTTTTGCGCCGCTTTTTTCAAAAAGCGGCTCCTTCCCTTCCTTAATCTAGACCGCCGCGGCGATGGCCTTGCCCATTTCCTGGGTCGAGGCGGTGCCGCCGATGTCGCGGGTACGCGGGCCCTCGATGAGCACGGTCTCGATGGCGCGGATGACGGCGTCGGCGGCTTCCTTGTGGCCGAGATGCTCCAGCATCATGGCGCCCGACCAGATCTGCCCGATCGGGTTGGCGATGTTCTGCCCGTAAATGTCGGGGGCCGAGCCGTGCACCGGCTCGAACATCGAGGGATAGTCGCGCTCCGGGTTCAGGTTGGCCGACGGCGCGATGGCGATCGTGCCGGTGCAGGCCGGTCCGAGATCGGAGAGGATGTCGCCGAACAGGTTGGAGCCCACCACCACGTCGAAACGGTCCGGGTACCGCACGAAATGCGCGGCCAGGATGTCGATGTGGAACTGGTTGGTCGCCACGTCCGGGTAGTTCGCCGCCATCGCCTGGAAGCGCTTGTCCCAATAGGGCATGGCGATGAACACGCCGTTCGACTTGGTGGCCGAGGTGACGGTGCGGCGCGGACGGGTGCGCGCCAGCTCGAAGGCGTAGCGCTGGATGCGGTCCACGCCGCGCCGGGTGAACAGGCTGGTCTGCATCACCACCTCATCGGGCGTGTCCTCGAAGCTGATGCCGCCGAGCGCTGAATACTCGCCCTCGGTGTTCTCGCGCACGACGATGAAATCGATGTCGCCCGGCGCGCGGTTGCGCAGCGGCGATTCGATGCCGGCCATCAGCCGCACCGGGCGGATATTGGCGTACTGGTTGAACCCGCGCCGGATCGCGATCAGCAGGCCCCAGAGCGAGATATGGTCCGGCACGGTGGGGAAGCCCACCGCGCCCAGAAACACCGCGTCATGGTGGCGGATCTGCGCCAGCCCGTCCTCCGGCATCATGCGCCCGTGCTTCAAATAATAGTCGCAGCTCCAGGGCAGCTCGTCCCATTGGAAGCTCAGGCCGAATTTCGCGGCGGCGGCGTCCAGCACGCGGATGCCCTCCGGCACCACCTCCCTGCCGATCCCGTCGCCCGCGATCACCGCGATTTTATGCTGGGTCATGTTTCGTTCTCCCTTCCCTGCGTTGCCGGACCAGCCCGGTAAGCCATTTTCTACAGACAGTCACGCCAGCGGAGAATGGATGCTCCCGCGCGGGGCGTCCAGTCTCCGCTTGTTCATTGAGCGCGGCGCCGCGCACCGGCGTCATCAGATCCCGGGCCTTTGCGCCGGTGGAGCGGAGCAGCTTCCTGCATGACAGAAGGATCGATGGAGACAGAGGATCGTTTTCCCGGCGTTAATTTTCTGTTGGTAGGCCAATGGACTTTCGCTCGTGAAACCAGTGCCCCACGAATTGATGCCTGAAACTCGCGGCAATCGCGTAGGCTCTTCGGGTGCCAGGAGGCAGTTCGCGTGGCCTTATGGAGTTCTGACGTCACCATAGGGTCAGCTAACGGCTTAGCGCTGCCGATCTCCGACGAGGAGTGTTTGATCGTGGGGGAACGCGCGCGTCGTCAAGCCGTTGCAGGGGCGATGATCCCCCCGGCGCGCGGCAGCGCGATGGAGGCGGGGGGCCTGTTAATCATGGCCGAGCCTGTCCAGGGCTGGGGGTTTTGCATTTTAAGCCCATGTTCCATGGCCACCGCGACCTCGCGGGCGGCGGTGCGACGTGCGGGCCGCGTTGCCGATGGCCGGGGCTAGGGAAAACGACCTGGTCCAGATAGCGGGCGCCCCGTCCTCGTCACCATGATGAGCCGAGAGGCGATGCCGGTCGCCATCGGCGTGGCACAGCCCACCGCAACCAAGCGGAATCTTCCGGTTTCCAGCGCTGTTTTGGGGTCGAAACGCCAGTCGGTTTCTGTTAGGCTGGCTGTGGGCGTTATCAATCGCCGAGCAATGATGACAGGCGGCACGAGGCGATAAACGAAACGAAATGAGCCGTGAACGATCGATCAAAATGGGGAGGAACTCCATATGGTAAAGCTGAAAAGCGCCGGTGCGGCGGAAAGCCTGGTCATTACGCTCAGCCTCTTTGTCGTTTCGTTTGTTTCCTTGCTGCTGACGCTGCGCCTTGGCAGAATTGCCACGATCTGGCCTGGAAACGGCATCATGCTGGCGGTTCTGCTGACCTCGCACCGCACATCATGGCCGATGTTGATCGGCCTGAGCGCGGCGGCGAATGCCGTGGCGGCCCTCGCCGCCGGATATCCCGAGATCGCCTGCCTTCGTATCGCGACGGTCAATGCCGTCGAAGTCGCGTTGGCGGGCGCCATGCTGCGGCGCCATGCTGCGGCGGCCGCCGACCTGTCCATCCCCGAAACCTTATGGCGTTTTGCCGTCATCGCGCTGGTGCTGGCGCCGCTCGCCGCCGTCGTCCTGAATGCGGTCCTTGTCCTCGCGACCGAGGGACGAAAAAATATCCCGCAGCTCCTCAGCATCTATTTTGCCCATGCAATCGGCGTCGCTACGGTGACGCCCTTCGTGCTGCTGCTGCGGCGACGCCGGCTGTCCCGGCTGTTCGGGCCGCAGCAACTGCTCAGAACGCTGCTCGCACTCGGCAGCGTTGTGGGCGTTTCCACGCTCGTTTTCGTTCAGTCGCGCTATCCGTTGCTTTTTCTGACCTACCCGCCGCTGGTTCTCGCGGTCGTGCAGGAGGGGTTTTCCGGCGGTGCGATCGGCCTGTTTTTAACGACGGTGATTTCGCTCGGACTGACGCTACGGGGGTACGGCCCCGTTGCGCTGGTTCACGCCAACGAGACGGTGGTCAAAATCCTGATCGTGCAATTGTTCCTGTCGGTCGCGGCGCTCATGGTTCTGGTGCTGTCGTCGGTTTTCGAGCAGCGCAACAGGGCGGAAGCCCAGCTCAAACGGGCCCGCGACCAGCTCGCCGCCCTGGCGCTGACCGATGGCCTGACCGGGCTGGCCAACCGAAGATGCCTGGATACGAGCCTTGAAGCCGAATGCCGCCGTGTCAACCGGGATGACAGCCCGATTTCCGTGCTGTTGCTCGACGTCGATCATTTTAAGCTTTTCAACGATTATTACGGCCATGCGGCCGGAGATGAATGCCTCCGCAAGGTCGCCGCGGTCGTCGCGAAGTTCGCGCGCCGGCCAAGCGATTGCGCCGCCCGGTATGGCGGCGAGGAATTTGCCGTCCTGCTCTCGCCGGCAGACGCCGATGTCGCGCTTGGCCGCGCCGAGGCGCTTCGCGTGGCGATCGAGGATCTGCTCATCGCGCATGACGCACGCCCCGGGGCGGAGCAGATTGTGACCGTCAGCATCGGCGTGTCCACGATCGACACGCGCTGGGAAGCCGCCACGCCGGCATTGTTGCTGGCCCTTGCGGATGAGAAGCTCTACGAGGCCAAACGCGCCGGTCGCAACCGGGTCGCCGCACGGGCATCGCTCGGCGTTCAGGGGACGGTGGATCCGTGAGGGGACGCCCGGCAGAAACGGCCCTTTCTCCGCCGGCGGCCCGGGACAGCTACGGCGACGATGCTGTAAAAAGCTTGTCTATACGGAGATTAAAAATCGGTTGTCAGGGCGAAATTTCCCGCCTGTCGCGACCGGTGTGCTATGGAGACATCATTGCCGCTGAGCGTCACGCCGGGGCTGCTCACCGCCCCATTGCCGTCATGAAAAATGACCTGGATCAATGTCGTGACCAACGGCGGCGTGTACAGAATTTTCAATGGCCCGCGCCGTTATGGCCGGTTATTCATTTTAGAGGAGGCGGAGCCTCGAATGTGCAGTGACCCGGACACGATAAATCGCCCAGCCCTGCCGATCCCGGATCGCCCCTTCCCGGGACGGGTTAGGGTGGCTGCCTGGGCCCCAAAAAGGTCAGCGTGCGGATGATTTCGGTTGTCGATGACGATCTGTCAGTCCGCGAGGCGGCGACGGACCTCTTCAGAGCGATGGGGTTCAGGGTGGAGGCGTTCGCGTGCGCCGAAGATTTTCTGGCATCCGAGCGGCGCCATGACACGTCCTGCCTGATTTCCGATATGCGGATGCCAGGGATATCCGGGCTGGAGCTTTATGACCGTCTGGTCAAGGCGGGCACGCCCATTCCCACCATCCTCATGACCGCCTTCCCGAATGACCGAGACAAGGCGAGCGCCTTGCAGGCCGGTGTCGTCGGTTATCTGAGCAAGCCATTCAATGAGACCGAGATGCTCGACTTCATTCATTCCGTGCTCGAAGGCCCCTGAACGATCCGGCGTCACGCCGCTTCGGGCATGTCCGGGGGCGGGCAAACCGGAACACGGCGCCGCCCGGCCCCGGCGTAACGCCAGGCCAGGGGCGCGCCCTTGATCTCCAGTGAAAGCGCCTTCGGCAGTTCAGCCGGCCTCCGCTTCGGCGGTGGGGAAGGCGATGTGGACGACGGCGCCTTGGGGCGTGTTGGGGGCGATCCAGAGGCGGCCGTGATGGTTTTCGACGATGGAGCGGCAGATGGCGAGGCCCATGCCCATGCCGTCGGGCTTGGTGGTGAAGAGCGGGTTGAAGATGCGGTCAGCGTCCTCCGGAGGGATGCCGGGGCCGGTATCGGCGACGGAGATGCGCACGCTGCCGTCGCGAAGTGTGGTGCTGACGGAGAGGATTCGCGGGCCGGTGCTGTCCGTCATGGCGTCGATGGCGTTGGTGACGAGGTTGATGAGGACCTGGCGGAGCTGGGTGGGATCACCGGTGATGGCGGGCAGGTCGGGTTCGGGTTCGGTGTGGACGAAAACGCGGTGGCGCTGGAGGTCCGTGCGGAGGCAGGCGAGGGCGTCGGCGATCAGCAGGTCGGCGGCGAGGGCGACGCGGCTCTGGGCGTCGCGACGGAAGACCGCGCGGATGCTGTCGATCACCTGGCCGGTGCGCAGCCCGTTGGCGGCGATCTGGCGGAAGGCGTTGCGGGCCTCGTCGAGCTCGGGGGCGGGGCGGTCGAGCCAGCGCAGCCCGGCCTGGGCGTGGGCGGTGATGCCGGTGAGGGGCTGCTTGATTTCATGGGCGATCATGGCGGCGACGGCGTTGCCGGTGAGCAGCCTTGCCTCGCGCTCGCGGCGCTGGGCGAGGAGGGCGTTGAGCAGCCTGGCGTAAAGCGCGGTGGTCTCGGCCAGCAGGACGATGAGGACGAGGCTGGCGGAAAGCAGGCCGATGACCCGGCCGCCATACCAGCCGACGGTGAAGCGGGCGGGCACCGGGAATGAGATCAGCGCGATCTCGATCATATAGGCGCACATCACGACCATCAGCCAGAGGTCGAGCACGGAGCGGCGGAGGGACCAGAGCGTGGCGAGGGCAATGAGGCTGGTGAGCATGGTGGCGGCGGCGATGTATTGCCAGGCGCCGGAGAGGTGGATGTCGTCGCGCAGCAGCCGGGGCAGGGACGTGCTGTAGCGGGTGGCAAGGAGGGTGACGGCGATGACGGAGATGACCACCGCGAGGCTGGCGAGCGGGCCGGCGAAGCGTGGCGCCTGGGCGAGGCGGCTGGCGGGATCGGCGCGGTTTATCAGGGCGTAGGCGGTGACGAAGAGCGAGAAACCGGCATGCCACATGACGTAGAGCCAGGCGGCGCTCTGCACGCTGGCGCCGAGCAGGCCGAGGGGGGCGAAGACGCCGGGGAAGGTGAGCATCCAGGGGATTACGATGAGCGCGGTGAAGAGATAGCCGCAGGCGATGAGCAGCAAAGCCCGCGCGCGCAGGAGGGAGAATTGCGCGAAGAGCAGGGCCGCGGTGATCGCATCGTTGACGAAGATCGCGGCGCCATAGGCGGGGACGAAGGCGTCGACGCGCTGCAAATGGAACGCGCTGAGCGGCCCGGCGGTGACGAGGAAGGCGAGCAGCAGGACGAGCACGACGGCGAAGGCCAAGCGCTTCTGCGCCTGGCTCGGGGGCAGGTTGGAGACAACGAGGGGGGGCTCGTCCGGCCGGTCGGGCGAGGTCTCGACGAACGGGTGCCGCGGAGCGGCGCGGAAAAAATGGGGCGCGGCCAGTTTCATGGCGGACGGTTGCCTCAGTTTCGCATCATACTGCCACCGTCGTGCCCGGCGCGATAGGGGGAATACGACCGGTGAGCATGGCGCGCGCCCGGGGCAACAATCGCGGGGGCGCTCGGCAAAGCCACGGCCGCCTGCGCACCGCCATCAGCCACCGGCAGGCGTCCACAAGCCGGTAATCGTTTCTAATTGTAATAATAGTCTGCTAATAAATGCTTCAACCGGGTTATCTCTGGCCGAATATGGACCGCGCATCATGCCCCCCGCTTTTGGGCCCAGGGTCTTTCGTCGCCTGAAGCTGACCGCGCCGCCGCTCTGGCTCGCGGTGGTGCTGCCGCTCGGGTATTTCACCGCGGCAGCCATCACCCTGTGGTTCTTCGGCCCGAATTCGCCGTTATGGATGTCGAACGCCTTCGTCGTCACGGCGCTGCTGCGCAGCAGGCGCTCTACCTGGCCGGTTTTGCTTGGCCTCGGCGCTGTTGCCGACTATTTGGCGAACTTTGTCATGGTCAAGGGCATGACGTTCGTCGGGCTGGGCATCGTGGCCTGCGACAGTCCGGAGATCCTGCTCGTCGCGCTACTCTCGGGCTTCACCGAGGCCACGCCCCTCGACGAGAGCATCTGGCCCATGGCACGGCTGGCAGCGGTCTGTCTGCTCGTGCCGATGGCGAGTGCCGCGGGCGGCGCCACGCTGCTCTGGTTCGCCTACGGGGTGCCTTTCGCCGAAGGCTGGAAAAACTGGTACCTCGCCATCGTCTGCGGCTACCTGACGGTCACACCGCTCCTGCTCAGCTGGACCGAGCCGAAGCTGCGGAGTGCGGGCTCGCGCCGCGCCGCAGTGCAGACGCTGGCACTCGCCGGACTTGTCGCGGTCGTCGGCTATCTCGACTTCCATGACGCTCTGCCGGGATTGTTCCTCGCCTTTCCCTTGCTGCTGCTGACGACCTTCAACGGCCGCCTGCTCGGTGCCACCACGGCGGCGGCCGTTCTGGCCATCATCGCGATCTGGAGCACGTTTACCGGCCACGGGCCGATCGCCGCCTTCGCCGGCACGAACGTCATCGCCAGGGTTGAGACCCTGCAGCTCTATATTGCGGTCGTCCTGCTCTCGTCCCTGCCGCTCGCCGCGGTGCTGGGGCAGCGCGAGAAGCTTACGGCGCAGCTGCGGGAGACGACCAAGGCAGCGCAGGAAGCCGCCCGGGCCAAGGCGGAGTTCCTCGCGGTGATGAGCCACGAGATCCGCACACCGATGACCGGCGTGCTTGGCATGACCGATCTCTTGATGCAGGGGCCGCTGCCGGCGAAGCAACGCGAATACGTGACGTGGATCCGTGCCTCGGGCCGCCATCTGCTCTCGCTGATCAATGATATTCTCGACTTCTCCCGCATCGAGGCCGGGAAGATCGAACTCGAGGCAATTGAATTCAGCATCGCGGAGGTGCTGGAACAGGTGTGCTCGCTGCTCACGCCGCTGGCCGTGGAGGCCGGGCTGGAACTTCGTTTTGAGGCGGACGAGGATGCCGCGCCCCGGCTTCGCGGCGATCCCATGCGGCTCAGGCAGGTGCTGATCAACCTGGTCGGCAACGGCATCAAGTTCACCCGGCGCGGCGGCGTGACCGTCACCGTCACGCACCGGACGATGGCGGATCGGCGGGAGCGCTTCCATTTCGAGGTCCGCGATACCGGGATCGGCATTCCGGAGGACAAGCGGAAGATCCTGTTCGACCCGTTCGCCCAAGCCGATTCCTCGACCACGCGCCGCTATGGTGGCAGCGGGCTGGGCCTGGCGATCTCGCGGCGCCTGGTCGAGGCAATGGAGGGCGAGATCGGCGTCGACAGCCTGGAGGGGGTGGGCAGCCGCTTCTGGTTCGACCTCCCTCTGAGCGTGGTCGCGGACGCGGCCCCGCGGGAGATGCCGGCGCCCCGCCCGCACGAGCAGCAGCCGCGGCGCGTCCTGCTGGCGGAGGATGTCGAAATGAACCAGGTCCTAGTCGCCGACATGCTGCGCGCGCACGGCCATGAGGTCGTGACCGCGGCGAATGGCCAGGAGGCGGTCGAACGCGCGGCACGCGAGGCCTTCGATGTCGTGCTCATGGATGTGCAGATGCCGGTGATGGACGGGATCGAGGCGACCGTCAGGATTCGCCAATTGCCGCCGCCTGCCTGCGATGTTCCCGTGTTGGCCCTGAGCGCCAATGTGCTGGCGGAGGATATGGTGCGCTACAAGGCGGCCGGCATGAACGGCGCGCTGACCAAGCCGATCGACTGGCCGAAAATGTTCGAGGCCCTGGCACGGCATGGCGGTGCTGGCCGGGCGAGCGCCGCGCCCCCGGCCAATGCGGCATTGCCCGCGGAACCGGCCGGAACATCTGCCGCGCGTGAGGCGGAGATGCCAGGCCCGATCGACCAGCCCGGATTCGATCGCCTGCCCGGGCTTGAGGGCATGGGCAGCGATTTGAAAGCGAAACTGGCCGAGCTTTTCATGCGTGATACGGCAAGGCGCCTTGCGGAACTCCGCGACGCGCTCCAGCGCTCGGACTTTCCCTCCGTCGCCAGACTCGCGCATGCGATCAAAGGCAGTGCCGCCAATCTCGGCGCGCGGCACCTTGCCCAGCTTTGCGCCGACATCGAAACCCGCGCGGCGGCGGTTGATTTTAACGTAACGTTAGAATGTGTGGACGGGTTGCAGCGCGAATTCACCCGTGTCTGCGCGGTCCTCACCGCCAACCGGAAGGCAAGCTGATCCATGCGCATGCGAATGCGCATGGCCGCCGCCCCGTATGCGCCGCCTTAAAGCGCGAGCTTGAGCTTTGTACTTTGCCCCGCTGCCGGCTGTGCGCAGCAGATCAATGCCTCATCGCTGCCGACGGAAGCGGTGGGCTGGTTTGCATAGGCGACCTCGCCTTCGAGGATGCGTGTCCGGCAGGTTCCGCAACTGCCGTTGCGGCAACTGAATTCGGGCTGCAGGCCGCTGGCTTCGGCGAGGTCGAGCAGCGACCCGGAGTCGGGCGTCCATTCGGCATCGCCGCCGGATTTGGCAAAACTCACGCGAACGGGCTGCGTTGACGGTGTGGCGCCGGGAGTGCTGTCGCGGGCCGCATCGGGGGTACGACGCAGCGAGGCCGGGCCGAAGGCTTCGGCATGGATGCGAGCATCCGCGATGTTGAGGCCGCGCAGCCCGTCATAGAGCGCCTGCATGAAGGGGGGCGGGCCGCACATATAAAAGTCGTAATCGTTGAACGGCAGGGTTTCGCAAAGTGCGGCGATATTGATGCGGCCGGCGCGGTCATAGGTCTCGGGTGCGGCGGTGTCCGGCGCGTCGAGAAACCGGACCAGGCGCACCGCGCCGCCCGCTGCGGCGACCAGGCTCGCCAGTTCGGCATCGAAGGCGCGCTCCTGCAGCGAACGCGCGGCCTGGAAGAACCAAACCGGCCGGATCCGCCCGGAGAGGGTTCCTTCATGGACAAGGTGGCGCAGCATCGCGAGCATCGGCGTGATGCCGACGCCAGCCGCCAGCAATACGGCGGGGCGGCGCTCAGCGGCGTCGATGGTGAAGCCGCCGGCGGGGGCACGCGCCTCGATCAGATCGCCTTCGCGCAGGCTGTGCAGATGGGTCGAGACCAGGCCTTCGCGCTTCACGCTGATGCGGTAGCGCGCGTCGGACGGCGCGACCGAGAGCGTGTAGCTCCGCTGCGCCGGTGTCTCGTGCTGCGCCAGCCGCACGCGGACCGGCAGATGCTGGCCGGCGAGATGCGGGGGGAGCGGGCTGCCATCGGCCGGTGCGAGCGTGAGCGAGCGGATCACGCTGCTTTCCGCGACGATGCTGGTGACGCGGAAGGGCCGCCAGGAATTATCGGGTGCGGCGGGCGCAGCCCAGCTGCCGGTTGTCAGCACATGCGGCGACCAGAACTCGCCGGTCGGATGCATGCGCAGCGGCAGCGCCTGGGGGCGGCGAATGATGCGGTGCGGGCGGAAGCGCCAGAGGCGCTCGGCACCCGCGAAGGCGGCGATGTCGGGGCTCTCTAGCACCACTTCGGCGGTGCCGGTGAGTTGCAGCAGCTCGCCGCTTTCGAAATCGACGAAGACGAGACCGGCGCGCGGATTGAGCAGGAAATTGCCGAAGGTGTTGAAGAACTGGTTGCCGGCAAAGTCGGGGATCGTCAGCGTGCCGTCGGCATCGAGCCGGACGAAGCCGGATTTGCCGCCGCGATGCGAGACGTCGACCCGGCGCGTGGCATCTTCCGCCTCGATATAGGAGGCAACGAAGAGCGTATCCGCCTGGGAGATGATTTTACGCGCGACCGCATCGAGCTGTGTTAGTTCGACCGGGGGGATGGTGGCGTGCGCCTCCGGCGCGGCGGCGAAGATGAAGTCACGGAGCTGGATATATTGCGAGCAGTTGCCATAGGCCTGGCGCACGTCGAGCCTGAAGCTATGCGCGCCGGTGCGCGCGATGGTGCCGTTCATGCGGTTGCGGCGGCGGGTCGATAACTGGATGCCGAGCAGGGCGATGGCATCGCCATCCTCCATGCCGGCATCGGCGGGGTCGGACAACTCGCGGTCGAGCGCCAGATGCAGATGGGTGGGTTCGGGCGCCGACAAAAAGCCGGGCTGCCCGGCGCGCAAGGTGGCCCAGACATCGCCGGCGGGATCGACCGCGCCGAGCACGACGAAGGGCAGTTGTGGATAGAATTCGCGATGCTGGTCGGTGAGATAATTGCGGACGAAGCGGCGGCCGAGATCATCCATCTTCTCGACCGCGCCGTCGCGGCGCTGCAGGCGAAGCTCGCCTTCATGCCAGGGTGATGCGTTGGCGATTTCCATTTGGGACGACATGGTGAATGACCTCTGGTTGAAGCGAGGAGAAGCGCTTCTTTTTTGAAAAAAAAGAAGCAAAAAACTTTTTTAAACTGGGCCGTGCCGGTTTCAACGACACGGGCCTAGAGGAGCAAAAGTTTTTGCGCCGCTTTTTTCAAAAAGTGGCCGCTGTTTCTAACCGCCCGCGCGCTGGCGACGGGCGTGAAAAATCGCGCCGATGAAATCGAGGCTGATGCGGGCGGCAAGAAGTGCGGTGATGCCGGCGGGATCGTAGGGCGGCGAGACTTCCACCAGGTCGAAGCCGACGACATGCGTGCGCTTTGCGAGTTCCTTGAGAAGATCGCGGACTTCGTAATAGCTGAAACCGCCATGGCTGATCGTGCCGGTGCCGGGCGCGATCGAGGGATCGAAGGAGTCGATGTCGAGCGAGACATAGACGCGCTCGCCATCGGGGATGTGGCGCAGCGAGGCGATGGCGCCGGCTTCGCGCACCTGGCGCAGCGAGGCGAGATGCACGCCATACGCGCGCGCGGCTTCCCAGTCTTTGCGGCCGACGGCCCCCATGTTGCGCGGGCCGAGCGTGGTGATGCCCTTCACATGCGCCATTTCCGAGGCGCGGCGCATCGGGCTGCCATGGCCCCAGGTAATGCCGTTGCGGCCGTCGATGAAATCGACATGCGCGTCGATATGGACGATGTGGATCGGCTCCTGCGCGGCATAGGCGGCGATGGTGGCGGCGCTGATCGCGTGGTCGCCGCCGAGGATGAAGGGCATGGTCTTGGCGTCGAGCAGGGCGCGCACCGCCTGTTCGGCATTGGCGAGGCTGAGTTTGGCATCGGCATAAATCACGTCGGCATCGCCGGCATCGACGATGCGGACATCCGCAGCGGAGAGATAGGTGACCTCGTCCTCGAAATCAAAGACGCCCTCCGGACCGAAGGCATGGAACATCGATGCGTCGCGGATCGCGCGCGGGCCGAACCGCGAGCCGGAGCGGAAACTCGAGGCGGTGTCGATCGGGATGCCGAGCACCGCGACATCGGCACCGTCAAGCTTGTCCCAGTCGGCGCAGGCCGGCTGGCGGGCGAAGGTCACGTGCCCGACGAAGGGCATGTCCATGCGGTCCGGTGTGTTACGGGTAGGCGCAACGTCTGTCATGGTTTTCTCCGTCAGGTAACGTGGTTAGGTCAGGTGGTTCAGCAGATCTGCTCGCTGATGCCTTCGTCGGCATAGGCGCGCTTCACCGCCGGGCGGGCGATCACGGCGTCGATCAGCTTTGCGACATGCGGGCGCGAGCGCGGCGGGTTGGTCATCGGGCGCGCCCAGCGGGCGAGCATGGTGAGGTACAGGTCGGCGGCGCTGATCTGCGTGCCGAGGAAGAACGGGCCGTTCGCCGCGAGGTGGTTCTCGATGATGTCGAGGAAGGCGCTGGCGCGGGCTTCGGCGCCTTGCTTGACGATCGCGACGGCAGCCGCGTTATCGCCGGCGAGACGGTCCGGATACTGGTAGATCATCAGCTCTTCCTGCAGCGAGTTGGTGAGGAAGGTGAGCCACTGGTAGAATTTCGCACGCTCGGGCGTGCCGACCTTGGGCGCGAAGCCGGCTTCCGGGTGGCGGTCGACGATATGCAGCACGATCGCCGCGGCCTCGAACAGGAGGAGGCCGTCATCCTCCAGCGCGGGAATCCGGCCGGTCGGGTTGATCTTGAGGTAGGCTTCGGATTTCTGCGCGTTGACCGTGCGGTCGACCAAGACGAGCTTGTATTCGGCGCCGATTTCCTCGAGCAGCATATGCGGGGCAGCGTTGGCGTTCGCGGGATAATAATGCAGGGCGTACATCGGGGGGTCCTTCTGGCTGTTCCGATGACACGAGGATAAATTTTTGGCAGTCTGGCTGCAATTCGTATATACAGACGAATTTGGCCAAAGACCGGTGTGATCTGGCCATGCCGAGAGAAACATGGCCGTCCTGGCCGAGGCTGAATGAAGGAAGGAAATTTGCCCATGCACGTGGCGATTGCTGTGCCGCCGAATGCCCAGTCTCTGGATGTGTCCGGCCCGGTGGATGTTTTTCTCGAGGCGGTGCGGCAATCCGGCGGCAAGGCGGCCTATCAGGTGTCGCTGATCGCCGTCGAAGAGACCGAAGTGGTGCGGGCGGGCGGGCTGTCGCTGGTCGCCGATGCGTCGATCCGTGGGGCGGACACGCCGATTGACACGCTGCTGGTGGCGGGCACGCCGGATTTCGCCGTGGCGGAGAGCCTGATGGATTTCCAGTCCTGGCTGCGGCGGCGGGCCTTAACCGTGCGGCGTTATGGATCGGTGTGCACCGGCGCGTTTTTTCTGGGCGCCGCCGGGCTGCTGGATGGCCGGCACGTGACGACGCATTGGGCGCATGCGGCCGAGCTCGCGGCGCGCTATCCGAGCGCGCGCGTGGAGCCGGACCGGATCCATGTGCAGGACGGGCCACTCTACACGTCGGCCGGTGTGACGGCGGGGATTGATCTGGCATTGATGCTGATCGAGGAGGATCACGGGCGGGAGCTGGCGCTGACCGTCGCCCGCCGTCTGGTGATGTTTCTCAAGCGTCCGGGCGGGCAATCGCAGTTCAGCGCCCATCTCGCGGCGCAGGTCGCGACGGAAAGCCGGATCCAGAGCGTGCAGCATTGGATTCTCGACAATCTCACGGAGGATCTGACGCTCGCCAGCATTGCCGCGCGCGCGGCGATGAGCGTGCGCAATTTTACCCGCGTGTTCCAGAGCGAGACCGGCAGCACGCCGGCGGATTTCGTCGAGCTGGCGCGCGTTGATGCGGCGCGACGGCTTTTGGAGGATAGCGAGATGCCGTTGCAGCGGGTGGCATTCCGCTGCGGGTTCGGCACCGTGGATACGATGCGGCGGGCTTTTATCCGGCGGATCGGCACGGGACCGCACGATTACCGGAGCCGTTTCCGGAGCTGAGCTGTGGCCGGGCAGCAGCCCCATAATGCCAAAAAACACGCCATTTTTCCGCGGCCTTGGGGAATGGGCCCCCCGCGGACGCAAACCAATCGTAGCGATCCGTACCATCTCGGCCTAGTATTCTTGTATGGGAGTGAAGATTACCGAGCAGCCGGCCAGCCCTTCCTGGAACTTTATCGAGCAGCTCCGCGACGATGGGGAGATGCGGCTGGTGCGCTGCTGGCCCGAGGAAGCGGTTGCACCGGTCCTGGTCGTCATGCCGGTCAGTGAGCATCCGCCGGCTGCCATCGTCAAGCGAATGGAGCACGAATATGCCCTGCGTGCCGAGCTCGACCCGGCCTGGGCCGTGCATCCGCTGGAGCTGCGGCATGAAAGCGGGCGGATGATGCTGGTGCTGGCGGATCCCGGCGGCCGGACGCTCGACCGGATCAACGGCACGCCCTGCCAAATTGGACCTTTCCTGCGCATCGCCTTGCCTCTCACGGCGGCCATCGGGCAGGCGCATGCGCGCGGGCTGATTCATAAAGACCTCAAGCCCGCCAATATCCTGGTCGACACCGCCAGCTTCAGCGTCCGGTTGACCGGTTTCGGCATCGCCTCGCTTCTGCCCCGCGAGCACCAGGCCCCGGCGCCGCCCGAGGTCATCGCTGGCACGCTGGCCTATATGGCGCCGGAACAGACCGGGCGGATGAACCGCTCGATCGACGCCCGCAGCGATCTCTATGCGCTCGGCGTCATTTTCTACGAGATGCTGACAGGGACATTGCCCTTCACCGCGGCGGATCCGATGGAATGGGTGCATTGCCACATCGCCCGGCAACCGGTGCCGCCCGCGGAGCGGGGTGCCGACATCCCCCTAACGCTTTCAGAAATCGTGTTGAAGCTGCTCGCCAAGACGGCCGACGACCGCTACCAAACCGCCGCCGGGCTCATGGCCGATCTGCAACGGTGCCTGGCGCAATGGGAGACGAGCGGCGGCATCACGCCGTTTCCGCTGGGGCAGCAGGATGCCTCGGAGCGTCTGCTGATCCCGGAGAAGCTTTATGGCCGGGAGCCCGAGACGAACACCCTGCTGGCGGCCTTCGACCGGGTGGTGGCCAGCTTCACGCCCGAGCTGGTGCTGGTGTCCGGATATTCGGGGATCGGCAAATCCTCGGTCGTGAACGAGCTGCACAAGGCGCTGGTGCCGCCGCGCGGCCTGTTCGCCTCCGGTAAGTTTGACCAGTACAAGCGCGACATTCCCTACGCCACCCTGGCCGAAGCCTTCCAGGGCCTGGTCCGCGCATTGCTGGGCCAGAGCGAGGCAGAGCTTGGCCGGTGGCGGGACGCGCTGCGCGAGGCGCTAAGCCCGAACGGCCAGCTTATGGTCGACCTCGTGCCCGAGCTGGTCCTCATCATCGGCCCGCAGCCGCCGGTTCCACCGCTCCCTCCCCAGGACGCACAGAACCGCTTCCAGATGGTGTTCCGGCGCTTCCTCGGCGTGTTCGCCAGGCCGGAGCATCCGCTGGCGTTGTTTCTCGACGATTTGCAGTGGCTGGATGGCGCGACACTTGATCTCCTCGCGCATCTGGCGACGCATTCCGAGGTGCGGCATTTGTTGCTGATCGGCGCCTATCGGAACAACGAGGTCGGTGCCGCGCACCCGCTGCGGCGCACGCTGGAGGCGATCCGCGGCGCCGGCGCGCGGGTTGAGGAAATCATGCTGGCGCCGCTCGGGCTCGATGATGTCGGCCGGCTGATCGCCGATGCCCTGCATTGCGAACCGGAGCGCGCGCGGCCCTTGGCGCAACTGGTGCACGACAAGACCCGCGGCAATCCGTTTTTCGCCATCCAGTTCCTCATGGCGCTGGCCGAGGAGGGGCGGCTCACGCTCGATCCGGTCACGCAGGCTTGGCAATGGGATATGAATTGCATCCGCGCCAAGAGCTACACCGATAATGTTGTGGATCTCATGGCCGAGAAGCTGAAACGGCTCCCCGCCGCCACCCAGGACGCCCTGCAACAGCTTGCCTGTCTGGGCAACGCCGTCCCGCTCTCCGTGCTGACGCTGGTTCGCGGCGAGACGGAGGAGGGTGTTCACGCGGTGCTCTGGGACGCCGTTTACGCGGGGCTCGTGGTCAATGCGGATCAGGCTTACAAATTCCTGCACGATCGCATTCAGCAGGCGGCTTACTCGCTGATTGCAAAAGAGCGGCGTGCCGAGGCCCATTTGCGCATTGGCCGTGTGCTCGCGTCGCGCACGGCGCCGGAAGACCTTGAGGAGAAGATCTTCGAGATTGTGAACCAGCTCGACCGCGGTGCCGCGATGATCCATTCGCGAGAGGAACGTGAGCGGGTCGCCGCGTTGAACCTTATGGCCGGCAAGCGCGCCAAGGCGTCAACGGCCTATGCCGCGGCGCTAAGCTATCTGGCTGCCGGCCGCGCGCTGCTGGTGGAGGAGGAGGACCGTTGGGAACGGCAATACGAACTCATCTTTGCGCTCGAGTATCACAGCGCGGAGTGCGAGCTGCTGATCGCCCAGCTGGCGGCGGCGGAAGAGCGGCTCATGATGCTTGCGCGCCACGCCGGGACACTCGCTGACATCGCCGCCGTGGCGTGCTTGCGCCTGACATTGTACACGACCATCGATCGGAGCGACCGCAGCGTGGAGGTGTGCCTTGAATACCTCCAAAGGGTTGGTGTTCACTGGTCGCCGCATCCGACAACAGACGATGTCCGGGCGGAATATGAACGGATATGGCAACAGCTCGGCACCCGCTACATTGAGGAACTCGTCGACTTGCCGTTGATGAGCGATCCGGTGTGCCGTGCGACTCTCGATGTTCTGACCCAGGTAGTCACGCCAGCGTTGTTTACCGACGCGAACCTGCTCTCCCTGGTGATTTGCCGGATGGTCAATCTCAGTCTCGAGCATGGCAACAGCGACGGATCATGCTTCGCCTTTGTCTGGTTTGGCATGATTCTCGGGCCGCAATTTGGCGAGTACAAAGCCGGCTTCCGGTTCGGCACGCTGGGCTACGATCTGGTGGAGAAGCGTGGGCTGCATCGCTACCAGGCCCGGACCTACATGTCCTTGGGGAATCTCGTTATGCCCTGGACAAGGCACATCCAAGCCGGCCGGACTCTGGTGCGCCGCGCCTTCGACGCCGCCAACAAAGTCGGCGACACCACTTTTGCCGCTTATAGCTGCAACAACCTGAACACGAACCTGCTCGCGGCCGGAGATTTGCTCGTCGATGCGCAGCATGAAGCCGAGGCTGGGCTCGACTTCGCGCAGAAGGCGAGGTTTGGCCTGGTTGTTGACATTATCACGGCGCAGCTCGGGTTGATCCGGACGCTGCGCGGCCTGACGCCGCAATTCGGCTCATTCAATGATGACGTGTTCAACGAGAGCCGGTTCGAAGATCATTTGCAGAGCGATCCACGTCTCGCACTGCCGGAATGCTGGTATTGGGTCCGCAAGTTGCAAGCGCGTGTCTACGCAAACGACGACCATGCCGCGCTCGAGGCCGCCGGGAAGGCGCAACAGCTGCTCTGGACGTCGCCCTCGTTCTTTGAAGTCGCCGAGTATCATTTCTATGCCGCCCTGGCGCGCGCAGGACAGTACGACGCGGCATCGGCCGCCGAGCGGGGGCAGCATCTGACGGCGTTGACCGCGCACCATAAGAAGCTCGCGGTATGGGCGGAGAACTGCCCTGAGAATTTCGCCAATCGCGTGGCGCTGGTCGCCGCCGAAATCGCGCGCCTCGAAGGCCGCGAGCTCGACGCGATGCGCTGCTACGAGCAGGCTGTTCGCGCCGCGCACGAGCATGGTTTTGTGCAGAACGAGGGCCTGGCCTATGAAATTGCCGCACGCTTCTACGCGGCGCGCGGCTATGAGGTTTTTGCCGACGCCTATCTGCGGAACGCACGGCAGTGTTATCTTCGTTGGGGCGCGCTGGGCAAGGTGCGGCAACTCGAGCAGCTGCATCCGGAACTCATCGAGGACGCCACGCCACAGCGACCGGCGGCCACGCTGGGAACCGCCATCGCGCAACTCGACATCGGTGCGGTGGTCAAGGCCGCGCAAGCGGTTTCCGGCGAGATCCTCCTGGACCGGCTCATTGAAACCCTGATGACGCTGGCGCTCGAACATGCGGGCGCTGAGCGCGGCCTGCTCATTCTCCTGCGGGGCGATGAGCCGCAGGTCGCGGCGCAGGCGCGCACTGATCACAAGATGGTCGAGGTCGTGCGGGGGCAGGAGGCGGTGACAGCGGCGGCGATGCCGGAATTGCTGCTGCGCACCGTGCTCCGCACGCGGCAGAGCCTGATCCTGGATGACGCCGCGGCCCCGAACCCGTTTTCGGCGGATGCGTATCTCCGGCAACGGCGCGTCCGCTCCGTCCTCTGCCTGCCCTTGCTGAAACAGGCCGAGCTGATCGGCGCGCTCTATCTCGAGAACAACCTGGCCTCGCATGTTTTTACGCCGGCCCGGATCGCGGTGCTGGAATTGCTGGCCGCGCAGGCCGCGATCTCGCTGGAGAATGCCCGCCTCTATACCGATCTGCTGCATGAAAACCACGAGCGGCAGGCGGCCGAGGAAGGGATGCGGGTGAGCGAGGGGCGGTGGCGCAGCCTGTTTGAAAATGTGCCGGTGGGCGTCACCGTGGTGGGGGTGGACGGGCGTTACGTCGAGGTGAATCCGGCCTTTTGCGCGATGACCGGTTATACCGAGGCCGAACTCCTGCAGCTCTCGCCCACGGACATCACCCATGAGGAGGACCGCCCCACCACCGAGGCGATTGTTGCGGCGAGCGTCGCGAATACGTTCTATATATCGCGCGTCGAAAAGCGTTACCTCCGCCGGGATGGCGGCATCGTCTGGGCGGAGCTCAGCACCTTCTTGGTGCCCATCATGGGCGGTGCGCCGCTGCATGCCGGGGTCGTGGTCGACATCACCGAACGCAAGCACGCCGAGGCCGCCTTGCGGCGCAGCGAGGCTTATTTGAGCGAAGCGCAGCGCCTGAGCAGCACCGGCAGTTTCGGCTGGAAGGTCGCCAGCGGCGAGATCTTCTGGTCGGCGGAAAGTTTCAATATTTTTGGCTACGACAAGGTGCTGATCGCCAATATGGAGATGGTGCTGCAACGGGTCCATCCGGAAGATCTCGCCGTCGTCCAGCGCCTCGTCGCGAACGCTGCCAGCACCGGGGCCGATTTCGATTTTGAGCACCGCTTGCTGATGCCCGATGGCGCGGTCAGATATGTTCACGTCGTCGGCCGGGCCGTCAGGGACCGGGCGGATGAGCTGGAATTCATCGGCTCGGTGATGGACGTCACCGCGGCCAGGCGCGCCGAGGAGAGCCTGCGCAAGGCGCAGGCGGATCTGGCGCATGCGACCCGCGTGACCACCTTGGGCGAACTGGCCGCCTCGATCGCGCATGAGATCAACCAGCCGCTGGCCGCCGTCGCCACCAGCGGCAATGCCTGCCTGCGCTGGCTGGACCGGGAGCCGCCCGCGCTCGACGAGGCCCGGCAGGCGGTAGCGCGCATCGTGAAGGATGCGCATCGCGCCGGCGACGTGATCCGTAGCCTGCGCGCGCTGGCCGTGAAATCCGGTCCGCAGCTTGCGCCGCTCGACCTCAAAGGCGCCATCCAGGACGTGCTCGCTTTGACCCGCAGCGACCTGCACCGGCGCGGCGTGGCGCTGCACATGGCGCTAGACGCCCCGTTGCCGCCGGTTCTGGGGGATAAAGTGCAGCTCCAGCAGGTGCTGCTGAACCTGATCACCAATGCCATGGATGCCATGGCGGAGGTCACGGACCGTCCGAAAATGCTGGTGATCACCGCGCAACCCACGCAACCCAGCGGCGTGCTCGTCAGCGTCGAGGATACCGGCCCAGGCTTCGATCCGGCGGCGGAAGAGCAGATCTTCGCGCCGTTCTACACGACGAAATCCAGCGGCATGGGCATGGGGCTCGCGATCTGCAAAACGATCATCGAGGCCCATGGCGGCCAGTTATGGGCCACGCCCAACTTGCCGCAGGGCGCCATCTTCCGGTTCCAGTTGCCGGCGGACGGCCTGTGACGGGCGTAATTGGCCCCCGACGCGGCGGCGCCGGCTGACGCCTGCGCAGAATGGCCGAAAACACCGATTGTTTGTCCTGAAATGCCGCGGTCTGTCTGTTGCCGCCGAAGACCGTTCCCGTAGAAAGTGAACGACCAGACATCAGGAAGCGCCGCGGCGACACGATGTCTGGGTATGGCCGATGAACAGATTTTAGCGTAGGCACTCCGACATGATTCCTGACTTTTCTGCTCAATTTCGTCCACGCTATGTGTGGAACAACGACACAATGCTCCAAGCCTGGTGGTGGGCCATGTATTGGCCCTGGACAGCCGCTTCCGATTGGATGGTCCCCCCACTTCCGAGCCGGGCATTCGCTTATCTCCGATAACGGCGCCGCGCCGCCGCGCGATGGTGACACTGCATGGCTAGGGCGAGACAGGTTCAGAGCTCGTCATGTTGCAGTGAAGAGGAAGGCTTCTTTTTGTGAACAAAAAGAAGCAAAAAAAACTTTTTTTAATCTGAGCCGTGCTGGCTTCAAGGCCACGGGCCCAAACGAGCAAAAGTTTTTTGCGCCGCTTTTTTTCAAAAAAGCGGCTGCTTTCCTGTTTCGACTTAAGGCGCTCTGCACTTGGCGGACATGCGCTGCGCCCGCACGGGCTACAGCAGGGGGGAGATCCTGGTCGTGCCGTGCAGAAGCAACCGCCAAGCGATCCCGCAAACCAGGGCGATGACGATGGTCGTCTCCATGGGAGAGCCGGTGCGGCATAGTGGCAATCCCCAGCTTTTCCGCAGCGGCCATGCCAGCCTCAGCCCGCGCGGTGTTAGCATATCTGCCGCGAGGTGAGACAAGTAGCCAACGGCCAAGGCAGACACCGTTCCTTGCCGCAAGCCCACGTATAACAGCAGCGCCACCAGGCCGACGACCGCGACGGCGGAGTGCGTGAAGCCGCGATGGCCCAGGACCGCGGCAACGGCCGTTGAGATCGGACGCGATCGCCGGCCGACCCAGGAGTTGGGGTGGTCTATGTCCGGCAGGAGTGACCCGGCCACGGCCAGAGCAAGATAGAGCGGTTCTACGGGGGAGAGATGCAGCAGGGGCGCCGCGGCAAGCCAGGCCGCGAAGCCGACAACGACATGGGATTTAGCCATCATGCCGCGCAGCTACACTTACCGCATCAACCGAACAAGTGCGTTATATGTTAGAGCGTGATCGGTTCAGGACAAGTCACATCGAAGCGCTTCTTTTTTGAAAAAAGAAACAAATAACTTTTGCGAAACTGGGCTGTGCCGGTTGCAACGCCACAGTCCCAGAGGAGCAAAAAGTGTTTGCGCCGCTTTTTTCAAAAAGCGGCTGCTTCCTGTTTCAACCTAATCCGATCACGCTCCAGAATTGCTTTCCATAACGGGCGATGCTGCGGCAACATGACGGGGACGAAGCTCATGGTCCAATTCAATGTGATTGGGAAGCGTGTTAGCGCCCGCCATGGCCGCCGCCATGGAATGCCGGCCCGTGCGCCCACCCGCCAGGCCAGCGTGGTCCCCAAAAGACCGGCCCGACGCCTATGAAGTCGCCATACGGGTACACGCCGCCATATGGATACACGCCGCCATACGGGTACACGCCGTAATACGGATAGCCGCCCGGATAGGTGTCGCTGTAGGCAGGGGGGACCGTGACGCTGTCGCCCTTGCTCGTCATGCATTGGGCATAGGCGATGTCGTATTGCCGCTGAGCACCTCCGACCATGGCGTTGGCGTTGTTCGCGCCGATTGCGGCGCCGGTCAGCAGGCCGGCGCCGGCGCCGATGGCGGCCCCCGCACCGGCATTGCCGCCCGCGGCACCGAGTAGCGCACCGGCCGCGGCGCCCACCGCCGTCCCCGCGGCGGCACTGCCGACCGCCGAGCGGTTGGCCGCGGCCTGTGTCGGTTTGGGCGGTGCAATTTTGAACTGGGCATAGTCCCGGCAGGCGAGGTCATCCGCCTGGAACTGGTGGAGCGACGTGCCGGCGTGCGGCATCGCGACCACGGTCGGGCCGGAGGGCGGCGCGACGGCGCAGGCGGCGAGCGGGATGGCGGCAAGCAGGGTTACCGGGCGAAGTGCGGCGGAGAGGCGAGGCATCGTGGTATTCCTGAAGGTTGGGAGGGTTCGATGTTAGGCTCTGTGCCGCACTCTGCCATGGCAAGCTGTCGCGAAGCTTACGGAATATAACTTGCGCCAGAGGAAAGGTATGCCGTGGGGCGAGCCGGTGCGGCCGTTATTTTCTAACCTTTTCTGTGTACCACCTAACGGTCTGCTGCTGATTGTGGCGATGACACAGGCTGGTTCCGCGACGCTTTGGCTGGCCGCGGCACCAAGCCTGTGCATTTGTCCGGTTACAGCTGTGCGGGCAGGCTCGCCCAGAAGCCGCAGCGGTGTTCGGCCGCGAAGGCCTCGCCCGTCATCGTGGTCGAGGCGGGGAGCGTTTCGTCGAGGTAGAGGCCGGGTTTGCCGGGGCGCGGCGCAAAGGCGGGCCAGTTGGGGGCGCCGGGACCGTTGGGGTTGCCGGTGCGGGCGAAATTGGTCCAGGTGGCGATGAGGCTGTCAGAGAGGCTTTCCTGTTCCGGGTTCAGGGCATGGGGCTGGCCTTGGGGGCCGCCATGCCAGAGGGGGAAGAGGTATTGGATGTCGGCCGTGTGGTAGGCGAGGGACACGAAGCCAGGCATGCGCGGGAAGTAGAAAGGCGCGGTCGTGTCGTCGAATTCGTAGCCATAGACCGGGACCTGCGCCGCGAGCGTGCGGTTGAGCGCGAGTTGCGGGCAGACGAGGCTGTCGGTGCCGACCGCATTCCATGCGAGCTGCGGGGTGCGGTAGCGCGCGAGCGGGTATTCCGCTAAGACGCTCTGCGCTGTCGCGGGCGGGAAGGCGGTGGTGACGAAGTTGCGGTATTGCGCGGCGGTGATTGGATGGCGTGGCGGGCCGGAGAAGTATTCCGCGATGGCGGCGAGGAAGTTGTATTCGTCATGCACGGTGCCGCTCATGATCGGCATGTGCGTGAAGGCACCGCGGCGGAAAGCGGCAAAAAGGCCACCGGCGGGGACAATCCGGCCGTCCGCGATCAGCGGGATGATATACGGGCTCTGCGTGGATGCGCTGCCTTCGAGCTGCACGATGCGGCTGGCCGGGAGACGCCGGAGGCAGGCGGCGACGGCGGGCGCGGCGCCGCGGCCACAGCCGGCGGCCGCGGCGAAATCGGCGCCGGTCTTCTCGGCCGCTGCAAGGGGCGTGCCATCAAGCACGACGCTTTCAAAAATCGCGCGCTGGAACAGGCCGGCGGCAAGCGGGGAGGCGACGTTGGCTTCGCTGTCGATCGAGCCGGCAGACTGGCCGCCGAGCGTGACATTGGCCGGGTCCCCGCCGAAGGCAGCGATGTTCTGCTTCACCCAGCTTAGTGCCAGTTGCTGGTCGAGCAGGCCGTAATTGCCGAAGGGATGGCCCTCGGCATCGAGCGCGGGATCGGCGAGGAAGCCGAACAGGCCGAGGCGGTAATTGACAGAGACGACGACGGTATGGCCCCGGGCGGCGAGGCGGCTGCCATCGTAGCCGGCGCTGGAGCCGTCCATATTGCCGCCACCGTGGATCCAGACGAGCACAGGGAGCTTGGCGCCGGCATTATGCGGGGGCGTGAAGACGTTGAGGGTGAGGCAATCCTCGTTGGCATTCGCCGGGCCGGCAAAGGCGCCGAGCGTGGTGATCTGCGCGCAGGCGGGGCCGAATGCGGTCGCCTGGCGCACGCCTTCCCAGGGCTTCGCCGCGACGGGCGGTTGCCAGCGGAGATCGCCCACGGGCGGCAGCGCATAGGGGATGCCGCGGAATTCGCTGACGCCGCCCACGCGCAGGCCGGCGACCGTGCCCTCGGCCGTGTTCACCACGGGCGGTGATTGCGCGAGCGCCGCCCCCGCGGTGACGAGCAAAGCAAACAATGCGCCGGCGATGGGCCGGAGACAGAAAGAACGGCTCATGACGCCCCCAGATCCTTTGTGATGGAAAATCGGCGGGACTATTGCCGGGCCAGCGGCGCGCGGGGAAGCGATGCCGATGGCGGGGCAGGGTTGCGGCGACGGCCAGGGGGCTGGCGCTGCTACCGGCGCTGCGCCTCCCGGGGCGCAGCGTTTAGGGCATGATAAGATAGGTTGGAACAGGAAGCAGCCGCTTTTTGTAAAAAGAGGTAACTGCCCAGCTACCCTGGTCTGCCTCCTCCACGAGTAGTAAACCTCGTTCCTGCTCGTTCTCTCCCGAATTTCGCGGCTGTTTCCACCATGACGATAGCAATCAGCCCGCCAGTTATGGTGTTTTTGCACCATTCGACATCGTGATAACGGTGGTTGTGCGCGTCTCGATCCGGCCGTGATCACCATCAACGGGTTCCTCTGATTGCTGTCGGCGAAGCCGCGCCTTTTGCTCGCGGTAAATAATTCGACATCATCACGTAATGTGCCCTGATTGCCTTTCAGCGCGAGCACATAGTCAGCTTTTTTGTCGACGATCTTTTGCGCGATGTGACGTTGCATCCCATCGCATCGATGGTGACAATGGCCCCCTCGATCGCCAGCATGTCGAGCAGTTTGGGGATGCAAGGATTTCGTTAGATTTTTCAGCAACCTTCACCTGGCCAAGCACAAGCCGTTGACGCGCCGCAAAGGCCGAGACCAGTATGTTTCCTGGTTGACTGGTCACGGCGTGATGTGAGTTTATGCGGCAATCAGGCGCCAGAAGCAGGCCATGTTATGGCCAAGCGTACCACAGGGCACTGGTCTTCACTTTCTCCAATCCACGCACCAGAAACTGTGTCAGTCCTCGATTGCGGGCCTGCGCGTTGGCGCATTCCGCGCTGGCCGCCCGCTGCTTGTAGATCGCCTTGGCTGCGTCGCTCCCCATACGCCGGCGCCATTCCGCCACCACCGGGGAATCATCAGGGTGCGGCGCATATCGATCCTGACTGGCGTCGCGTGGCCTCGGCACGGCGCAAAGGTCTCAACACCGTTCTTCGCCAGCGCTTCGATGTCGTCGAACTTGACGAACCCGCCGTCTACCAGATGCTGATCGGCCGTTCGCCATAGTGCTCGGTCAGGAGGTCATTCATCGGCGCCATCTTGCCCTTGTCCGAGCCGATATTGTCGACAGATACACCAGCGATAGCGGTGCTCTTGGTGTCTGTGGCGAACTGAACGTTGTAGGCGGGCCGGAAGCCGCCATCGGCCATCTTCATGATCCGCGCCTGTGTATCGGTAGTGGACGCCCGCGGCTCACGCGGCTCCTTCTCCCCCTCCGCCGTTTTCGTCTTGCCCTTCGTACCGTTGCCCTCGTCCTGCGCTTTCTTCTTCGCGGCACGCTCGGCATCCCGGCGCGCCTGTTCCTGCTGCTGGGCCTGCAGTTTCGCGGTCACCGCAAGCGCCGCGCGCACCCGCTGCTCACGCTCCTCGACCGCGCGTTGGCGAGCCGCGGCTTGCCGACGGCTGGCAGACCCTGGATCGGTATCCAGTTTCGCACGCAAGTCCTGGATCGCCTGCTCCGCTTCGCGCCGGCAATCCTGCAAGGTCGAATGCCGGCGAAACGATGCCGCCCCCGCCGAGGCGCGAACCCGCACCCCATCCTGGGCGACACGCTCCAGGCTCGCCACACCCGCCTGCACCAGCGCGGTGAAGCTGTCCACCAGCAGGCGCTCCAGCACCGCCCCATGATTGACCCAAAATCACAAGGTGGTAATGGCACCTCCGGGCATCCCTCCGTCGACCGAAGAGCTTCTTGCCGTGATAGCAGCGCAGCAGGCGCAGATTGCCGCCCTGTTGGTGAAGGTTGCCGAGCTTGAGCGTCGGCTTGGGCTGAACAGCAGCAACAGCGGCAAACCGCCATCGAGTGACGGGTTAAAAAAGCCGAACCGGACACGAAGCCTGCGCGAACGTTTTGGCAACAAGCCCGGTGGGCAAAAGGGCCACCCTGGTGAGACGCTGCGTCAATCGGTGACCCCGGATCAGATTGTCGGGCACTACCCAGCATCATGCTCCGGCTGCGGTGCGGCCCTCACCTCGGCAATGTCGCGTTCGCACGCCGCGCGGCAGGTTTTTGACCTGCCAGAGCCACAGCCCCTGCGTATCATCGAACATCGTGCCCATGCCTGCGCCTGTGCCGCTTGCGGCACCCGAACGCGGGCGGATTTTCCAGCCGGCGTTAACGCGCCGGTGCAGTATGGCAGCCGAATTTCAGCCTTCGCCGTTTATCTGCTGCACGCACAGTTCCTGCCCGAAGACCGGCTTGCGGCGCTGATGGAGGACCTGTTCGGCGTCCGGCTCACCGCAGCCACGATCGCGCGCATGAGCCGGTCCTATGCGGCGAGCCTGCATGGATTTGGCGAAGTGGTGCGCGATCTTGTCGCAGGCGCGAGCGTAAAACACATGGATGAGACTGGCTTTCGCATCGGCGGCAAAACGCAATGGTTGCATGTGGCGTCAAATGCGTGGCTCACCTTCTACCGTGTCAGCGCGAAACGCGGCAGTCTGATGGAGTCAGTCACCGGGATCGTGGTCCATGATCATTGGAAGCCCTACTACACCATGCCAGACGTCCAGAACGCCTTGTGCAACGCCCACCATTTGCGGGAATTGCAGGCGCTGTCTGATATCGAGAAGGAGGATTGGTCGGGGAAGATGCAGCGTTTGCTGCGCCGCGCCTGCCATGTGGCAAACCTTGCCAGGGAGCGCGGCATGGATGTGAAGCCCCAGACCATTGCTCGTGTTGAACGAGGTTACCGCCGTATTCTTAGCGAAGGTTTTGCGTTTCATCTCGCACAGCCCGCGCATGGACGCGCCGACGGTGCCAGGCGGGGGCGTGTCGCGCGCGGGACTGGCCATAACCTGTTGATCCGCCTGCGTGACCGTAGCACGGATACGCTGCGCTTCCTGCGCGACCTCTCGGTGCCGTTCACGAATAATCAGGCAGAGAGAGATATCCGCATGATGAAGCTCCGGCAGAAAATATCCGGCGGCTTCCGGTCCTCAGACAGCGCTACCGATTTCGCCCTCATCCGCTCGTTCCTCTCAACCGCACGGAAGCAGGGCTGGAAACTCATCGAAGCGTTGACGCAGTGCCCAGATCAGCTCGCTCAAAATCTCCGGGGCGCCTGAAACCCGGAGAGTAGCTGGGCAGTTAATCGGCATAGGGGGCGATCATTGCTGATCGCTCCCCTGCCACACCACCCGGCATGCGGGTCCGCACCGGGCGGTTCGAGAGATTGAGGTTAGGCAAGTCTGGGCATTCCGATCTGGTCGGCCCAGGCGATTGTGAGGACGGCATTGAGGAGCATCCCGCTGTTGCGCCACCAGCTACGGGCGTTTCCCGCTACCCGCTGGGCTACATTGGGTTTGGCCCCCAAGGCCGTCAGTTCCCGGAAGATCGTCCTACCGCGCTTCCACTGTTTGAGTTGGATGGCCCGCAGGCGATGGCGCATCCATTCGTCCAGCTGTCGCCAGACGCTGGGCGTTTGCGCCAGCCTGAAGTAGGCCCTCCATCCCAGTACGAAGGAACGCAGCCGCTCCGTTACCATGTGCATCGAGCGTCCCGTTACACGGGGCGTCAATTCACGGATACGGTCCTTGAACGTTTTGATCGCCTTACTGGCGACGCGCCGTTTGACCACACCACCCGGCGCCGCCCAGAAGGCGTAGCCGAGGAATTTGCGGCCAAAGACGGAGGCGATGGCGCTCTTGGCCTCGTTCACCGTCAGGTGAAGCTGACCGTAGAGCCGCCGCAGCAGGGCCATCACCCGCTCCCCAGCTCGCCTGGACCGAACATAGACGTTGCAGTCATCGGCATAGCGGCAGAAGGCGTGGCCCCGCCGTTCAAGCTCCTTGTCCACTTCGTCCAACAGTAGGTTGGCCAGCAGCGGTGACAGCGGTCCGCCCTGCGGCGTGCCCCTGCTCCGCTTGATGGTCACATCCCTGTCGGCGATGTCGGCGTTCAGATAGGCGCGAACCAGGCGAATGACGCCTGGGTCAGGGACTTTCCGGCGCAGACGGTCGATCAGGATGTCGTGGTCAACCCGGTCGAAGAATTTCTCCAGGTCCACATCCACTACGACTCGCCGCCCGGACTGCACGAACGACTGCGCCGCGAGGACGGCATCGTGCGCGCTTCGCCCCGGACGGAAGCCGTAGCTGTGCTGGCTGAAGCTGGGATCAAGGATCGGCTGAAGGACTTGCAGGAGCGCCTGTTGGATCAGGCGGTCCTGCACCGTGGGAATGCCAAGCTCGCGCTCGCCGCCCCCCGGCTTCGGGATTATCACGCGGCGCACCGGCGATGGCCGGTACGTCCCCTTCAGCAAGCTGTCGCGGATGGCGGGCCACGCGGTCCGCAGCATCGAGGCCGTCTGGTCAATGTCCAGCCCGTCCACACCTGCCGCGCCCTTGTTGGACCGCACCTGCTTCAGCGCCCGCTGAAGGTTCTCTCGCGCCAGGACCGCCGTAAGCAGTCCTGGCCCCGTGTCGTTCGTGGGCCGAGGCGAATGTTCGGCTTCGTCAAGGCGTGAGCCATGGCGGGCTTCACCCGCTTCCCTCTCCTGCCTCCCGGTCACTTCCGGCATCTGACGCATGGCCTCGCATTTCCTCGGGTGAACTTCACTCTCTCTCGTTCGGCCCTTCGCCAACGGTCGCCCGCTGACTACTACGGCCTCGGCTGACTTCTCGCTCCGGCTCAACACCGTCGCCCTTTCAGGCATGAGGCGAGATCTCCCCAGGTAAGAACGCACTCCTTCACTGCGCGACCGCCAGATTTACGCCATCGACCTTTGGTCACAAGAGCTTCGCGGCTTATGGCCCGCTCGTCCTGGTCGGCAACGCCTCATATCCAGTTCTTGTTCATCAGCCCGCAGTTTCGATCCACGCTTCCTCCCCACGGTCGGTCGCCCTGCCGCAGTTGCGCTTCACTTCGCTCGCTGTGACCAGCTTGCGGCGGGACTTCCACCCGCAAGAATGCGCCCATGCTGGGCGCACCAAAAAGAGGAGCAAAAACGTTTTGCTCCTCTGGGACTGTGGCGTTGAAACCAGCACGGCCCAGTTGAAAAAAGTTTTTTGCTTCCTTTTTAAAAAAGAAGCGCTTCCCTTTGCTTCGATATGACATACTCTCAAGCTGTCACGCTCTAGCTGCCGCAGACAGAAATAGAGGCATGAGGCCTCAACCTCGGCGGTCCCGGACGGCGACGCGTCCCCCTGATGATACCGAGATCCTCGACAGCAGAGCGGCACCGACAGGAGAGCGAACATGATCGAAATGATAATCGAACAACGCCGGCGCAGCCTTGGCGGCGGTCTGGAAGTGGGGCGGGTGCTGCCGTTCGCGAAGCGGCGGATGGTCGGCCCGTTTGTCTTTTTTGACCATATGGGGCCGCTCGACATGGCGCCCGGCGTGCCGAGTTCGGTGGATGTGCGTCCGCATCCCCATATCGGGCTTTCAACCGTCACCTATTTGTTCTCGGGCGAGGTCGTGCATCGCGACAGCGTCGGCTCGCATGTGGCGGTCCGCCCCCATGAGGTGAACTGGATGACGGCCGGCTCCGGTATCACCCATAGCGAACGCTTCGAGAAGGCGCGCGCGCAAGGCGACCGCCTCCACGGCATCCAGGCCTGGGTAGCGCTCCCCGAAGCCGAGGAGGAAACCGCTCCCTCCTTCTCCCACCATGAAGGCGCCGACCTCCCGCAATGGAGCGACGCCGGCGTTCACGGCACGCTCATTGCCGGCGACGCTTACGGCCTCTCTGCGGGCGTCCGCATCCACTCGCCGTTGTTTTACGCCCATCTCGAGATGGAGGCCGGCGCCGAAGCTGAAATTCCAGCCGGCCACGCAGAGCGCGCGCTCTACATCGCAACCGGTGCGGTCGAGCTGGCCGGCGAGCGCTATGGAGCGGGCAAGATGCTTGTGCTGTCCGGCGCAGCTTCGCGCCTGCGCGCCGCCGAGCCGTCGACGGTGATGGTGTTGGGTGGCGAGACGCTGGGCGAACGGTATCTCTACTGGAATTTCGTTTCATCCTCGAAGGACCGGCTGGCGCAGGCAGCTGCCGACTGGAAGGCTGGGCGAATGAAGCTGCCCGACCTCGACCACGATGAGTTCATCCCGCTGCCCGATGAGCCGGCCCCGCCCGCCCCGGCCTTCTCGTGAATGGACAGGGCGCGGCTGGTGGCTGGGCCTGTGAGGTCGTAAAGGGAAGCAGCCGCTTTTTTGAAAAAAAGCGGCGCAAAAAACTTTGGGGTGGGCTGGGATCGTGGCGTTGAAACCAGTACGGCCCAAGAGCAAAAGAGTTTTTTGCTTCTTTTTTTCAAAAAAGAAGCTCTTCCCTTCGCTTCGACATGGCTTGTCCTAAACCTGTCACGCCCTAGTCTAGAAGGCCCGCTCGCCCATGACATTCCCCGGCGGATCGTAATCGCAGACCAGAACCTCGCGCCCATAGTTATCCGCAACCCCGCACCCGACTTTGGTCGTCGCGTTCCAGACCATTTGGCTGTAATGGCCCACGTCCATCCAGTTTCCGGTGGTGGAGATCGCCGGGAAATAGCCATTCGTGAAGTAGGTCTGCTCGCTGCCCCACAGATCGACCAGCTGCGTCAGCGACTGGGTGCCGGACTTAGCCATGGCCAGGTTCTGGCCCGGCCCGCTATGCTCGAGCTCTCCGATCTCGGCGAGATGGTCAGCCCAGCGCTGCGCATGAGCGGCCAGCTGGTTGGACCACCGCAACGGCGGCAGGCCGAGGCTTGCCCGATAGGCGTTGTGGGCGGCCAGCAGCTCGGCCGTGCTGCCTGGGTCTGCATAGGCGGGCGCTGATAAGCCGAGAGTCAGGGCGGCAAGCATGGCGGCGATCGATCGTCTCTTCATGAAATCCTCTGTTGGTCCAGCCGAGAACCGGCGTAAGCCGAGTTGACGAGCAGGATAACGAGGCGTTATGGCGGAGATGTGGCGGCCTAACTGTGATCCGCCAACCCGATGCGCCGGATCCCCCGGCGCAGACTTTCAAATTTCCTTCAATTGAGAAAACGCAGCAAGTAGGCGGGTTCGGCAGCGGATGACCGAGAATGTCCTCATCCGGGGCGAGAGCCCATTCCCGCCCTCGTTTTACGCTCTAGAGCGTGAGAGGATTAGGTTGGAACAGGAAGAAGCCGCTTTTTGAAAAAAGCGGCGCAAAAACGTTTTGCTCCTCTGGGACTGTGGCGTTGAAACCGGCACGGCCCAGTTTAAAAAAGTTTTTTGCTTCTTTTTTTCAAAAAAGAAGCGCTTCACTTCGACATGACTTGTTCTAAACGGTCACGCGCTCAGCCTCACTTCCGGGACCGGATCGGCCGTGAGCTTGGCGTTCGGGCCCAGCGCCGCGCGCATTGCGTCGTGCCAGCCGGCCAATTCGGCCTCGCTCAGGCTCAGCAGGGGCGGATCAGGCCCTGAAAGGACTGCACCTCGCGCGTTCTCCCGTAGAGCCGCTCGGGGATCAGCAGCCGATCCGGCGTGTCGTGTTCACCAAGTAGGAACGCCTCGATGCGGCCGCCTGCTTCCCAGTCGGCCAGGCAGCGCCGCAGGTCGCGCTCGACGCCGGATGCGGACATCTCTGCCATCGTCGGGCGGATACCGCCGAGGCCGAACCCGGTGAGCCGAACATGCGGTAGCCTGCGGCTGAGTGGCGCCGCACCCTCCTCCTCGGGAACCTATTTTTTCCACTTTTCAAAAAATAAGTGTGATCCTGCCGGGGCGTCGCGATGTAGAAAGGGCGATGCTTATTGGGAAAGGGGCGTGCGGTGAACGAAGATAAGGTCAACATGGAGGTTCGTAAGTTCCTCAAAGAGGTCGGTGTCAGCTCGCAACGCGAGATCCAGAATGCGATCACCGCAGCGGTGCAGGCCGGGCTCATCAAGGGCGACGCGAAACTCAGGGCGAAGATGACGCTACAGATCGATGCGGTGCACCTCACTCACGTGGTCGAGGACGACATCGCACTGGGCTAAGAGGGCGCCATTGGGTTGCCGGCGGAACAAGGGAAACAGCCACGCGACAGCGGGCCGAACGAATTGTTGCGTTCCAGGATGAAATATTGTTAGCAGGAGGCGTGAAACCGATTGTAAAATTTGGCGCGGTCAGCATCGCCGTCTGTTGCTCAAATTCCAGGCGACGCGGGTCCGCGGCAGCAGGGCGTTGTTTCCCGACGAGTTGGAATTGCTGGTGGATGCCGCGGTGATGGGCGGTTCCACGGTGCTGCGCTCGCCGAGCCGGCTGTTCGACGAGGCGCAGAAGCGGGAGATGAAAGGGGCGGTCGTCACGGCGAAAATCCGTGGCGTCTTGGTGCCCTAGGCGATGTCCGGTGTTAGCCCCGCACCTGATGATGGGTTAAGCCGGAAACGCGGTCCCACCGCGCCACGCTTCCGCCCCTCGCGCGGCCTTTGTATCGCCGCCGGGCTGCATGTGGCCGCGGCGTTCGTGATCATTTTGTTCACGGTCGTTCGTCTGCCGACGCCGCCTCCGGATGACGAGATGGTTCAGGTGGTGCCGCAACAGCCAACGCACGGCGCCAAGCCGGCGGAAGCGGCCACGCCGCCAAACGCGCAACCGGCGCCGGATCTGCCGTTGCCGCCGCCCCTCCCGGCACGCTTCCTGCCGCAGCCATCGGCAAGGCCGCAGGCGGCCAGGCGGTTTGTCCGGCGGGAGCATTCCGCGGCCCGGCCTCTGCCGGTCGCGTTAAAGCCAGCCTCGCTGCACCGGGCAGCCCCCGGCGTGCCGGCGCCGGGAAGGGGGGCGAGCAAGGCCCTTGTGCAGGTGACGCATCCCGCCAGCCCCGATGCCGGCAGCACGGTCTATTACTCCGCCACCGCGCGGGCGCTGGGCGAGCAGGGGATGGTGCGGCTGCTGGTGCAGGTGGGGCGCAACGGCGTGCCGACCGGCGCCAGCATCGCGCAGAGTTCAGGCTATGCGCAGCTGGACCAGGATGCGCGGCGCTCGGTTCTGACCTGGCATTTCCAGCCGGCCCTGCGCGGGGGCGTGCCGGTCACCTCTGTGTTGTCCTACTGGCTGCGGTTTGAGCTGCAATAAATTCGCGCCGCATATGGGCCTCACTTTCGGGCCCGGTATCGTCAGTCTGCGGAGGCCGAGATCGATTGACGGGAGCATCAGGCCGCGCAACAACAACGGCGCGGTAAACTTGCCGGGAGCCTCAATGCCTCGCATAGTGCGATTGTAATGCTAACGGCATGAATTTTGATGCTAACCCAGATGCGTTAACAATCGAGGTGGCGATCATGCTGGAGCAATCGAGCTTGGGAATTCGTCGATACGGTAAGGCTGAAGTGGAACGCATATCCGCCTGCCTGGCCGATCTCTAATACGCGCGGGGGCGATCATGGTTGCGGTGCTGGCGGGAATTGGGACGGCTATAACTGCAATGGTGCTCGCCGTGCTGACGTGGCGCGTCTCGGTGCGTGTGGAGCGGTTGCGCCGGCAGGCGGTTGATGCCGTGGCGGCAGCGGTGCGGCAGGGGCGCGAGATTGTTGCTCAGAACGGGCTCGAGCAGAATCTCGATATGCTGCGGATCTCGCTTTACGGGTTGGGGGAGCCGCGGGTCGAGGGCGGCGTGCTCTGGTTCGGGACGCACCGGGTGAACGGGGATTCTGCGTTGGTCGACGCGGTGAAGGCGAAGTTCGGCGGTGCCGCGACGATCTTCCTGGGCGATCAGCGGATCGCAACGAATGTGCAGAACGCCGACGGGTCGCGCGCGCTCGGCACCAGGCTGGCGCCGGGGCAAGCCTATGAACGCGTGCTGCGGCAGGGGCTGAGCTATCGTGGTGAGACGGAGATTTTCGGCGAGGCCTATCTGGCGCTCTACGAGCCGATCGCTTGCGACGGTGTGGTGATTGGGTTGTTGTTCGCCGGGATCCGCAAGGCGTCCGCCGTGGTGGCGGCCGAACCGGCAGGAGCGCGTCAAAGCCGCGGGCTGGCGGCGATCGGCGCCGCGATCGAGGCACTGCAACGGATCATCCAAGAGCAGTCGGACGCAGCGGCACAGGCGATCACACAGCGCCAGGCTGCCGATGACGCCAGGCGGCGTCTCGATGCCGAGCGCCAGAAGGCGACACGTCAGCAGAAGCTGGCCATCGCGGCGCTCACAGAGGGGCTGGAGCATTTGGCTTCCGGGGATCTGGTATTCCGGCTGACCGAGACGCTGGCCGCCGAATACGAGGTGCTGCGGGCGGATTTCAACGCCGCAATCGCGACGATGCAGGACACCATGCAGGCGATCACGACGGTGGCGCAGGGGGTCAGGTCGGGAGCTGGCGAGATCACCCAGGCCTCCGACGATCTGTCGCGCCGCACCGAGCAGCAGGCGGCGAGCCTGGAAGAGACGGCCGCCGCGCTCGATCAGATCACCGTGACGGTGCGCCGCACCGCGGAAAACGCCAGCGAGGCCCGTAACACCGTCTCGGCCGCAAAGACGGACGCTGAACGGTCCGGTGCCGTGATGCGCGAGACGGTGAAGGCGATGAGCGGGATCGAGACCTCGTCCAGGAAGATCGGCAACATCATCGGCGTGATCGACGAGATCGCCTTCCAGACCAACCTTCTGGCGCTCAATGCCGGGGTGGAGGCGGCGCGCGCCGGCCATGCGGGACGCGGCTTCGCCGTGGTGGCGACCGAGGTGCGGGCGCTGGCGCAACGTTCCGCCGCCGCCGCCAAGGAGATCAAGGCGCTGATCGCGGCCTCCGGCCAGCAGGTGGGGATCGGCGTGAAGCTGGTCGGCGAGACCGGCATGGCGCTGGAGCGGATCGTGACGCAGGTGGCGCGGCTGAACAGCCTGGTGGTCGATATCGCCGCCTCCGCCCAGGAGCAGGCGACCGGGCTGCATGAGGTGAACACCGCCGTCAACCAGATGGACCAGGTGACCCAGCAGAACGCGGCGATGGTCGAGGAATCGACGGCGGCCAGCCACGGCCTCGCAGGGGAAGCCCAGGAACTCGCCCGTCTGGTCGGCCAATTCAAGCTCGGAGAGACCGCGGCGAAGCCGGCGGCCGACGATGCGCCCCGCAAGGTGCAACCGCGGGCCACAAAGCGGAGCTTCGAGGGCAAGGTCATCGCCCTTCCCCGCCGCTCCGGAGCGGCGGGGAAGAGTGAGCGGCTTCCCGGCTCTTAGAGTCTAGGTCATGTCGAAGCGAAGGGAAGCGCTTCTTTTTTGAAAAAAAGAAGCAAAAAACTTTTGCTAAACTGGGCCGTGCTGGTTTCAACGCCACAGTTCCAGCCCAACCAAAAGTTTTTGCGCCGCTTTTTTTAAAAAGCGGCTTCTTCCTGTTCCAACCTAATCCTATCACGCTCTAGGGCCTGTGCGATCGATGCGGCCGGATCGACGGCGCGAACGGCATGCAGGCCTGTCTTGCAGCGATGGTGGGAGTGGCGGCGAAGCGCAGGGCGGCTGCGGTATCGGTGCCCATCGACACCGGCAGGCATGGTTTGGGAACGCTTGACGTCGCGGGACCGGAGCCTATGTTGCCGGGGTAATTCATCCGATGTCATGATGACCCTATGTCAATAGTCCAGCCTTTCGTCCTGACCGGCGCCGCCGTCGCTGGGCACCCGCACACGGCCGAACCGCAGGGCTCGAACCGGGCTTCCGCGCCTGCGCCCCTCCCAGCCCCGCCGGCACCGGCGCCGGCGCCCTTCACCTTCCGCCTCATGCTCGGCCTGATCGGCGTGCTGATCGCCGTGCTGGTCTCCGGCTTCAACGAGCATGTCATCGAAGTCGAGCTCGATGACATCCAGGGCGCGATGGGCTTCAGCCATGACCAGGGCACATGGGTAACGGCGATCTACGAGGCGACGGAGATCTCCGCCATGGCCTTCGCGCCGTGGTGCGGCATCACCTTCTCGATCCGCCGCTTCGCCATCGCGATGGTCGGGCTTTTCGCCGTCCTCGGCGCGATATCGCCCTATGCGCCGGACCTGCCGGTTCTCTATGTGCTGCGCGCAATACAGGGTTTTGCGGGTGGCACGCTGCCGCCGCTGCTGATGACGGTCGCACTTCGTTACCTGCCGCCCAAGATCAAGATCCATGGGCTCGGCGCCTATACGCTCACCGCGACCTTCGGGCCCAACATGGGCACGCCGCTTGGCGCCTGGTGCTTCGAATATCTCGGTTGGCACTCGGTATTCTGGGAGGTGATCCCCTTCAGCGTGCTCAGCATCGCGGCCATCGCCTATGGCCTGCCGCAGGACCCGCTGCGTCTTGAGCGCTTCCGCCAGTTCAACTGGCGCGGCGTGCTGCTCGGTATGCCCGCGATCTGCATGATCGTGGTCGCGCTGATGCAGGGCGACCGGCTGGACTGGTTCAACTCGCCCGTGATCTGCCACCTGCTCGTGGGCGGCGTCTTCCTGTTCGGCCTGTTCCTGGTCAACGAGTGGTATCACCCGTTGCCCTTCTTCCGCATTGAGATGCTGGGCAGACGCAATATCGGCTTTTCGATCACCGCGGTCGCGCTCGTCCTGGTGCTTGCCGCGGTCGATATCGCCGTGCCCTCGGCCTTCCTCGCCACGGTGTGGGACTACCGTCCGGAGCAGATTGCGCCGGTCGCGCTCATGGTTGCGCTGCCGCAGCTGCTTGTCCTGCCGCTCGTCGCGGCGTTCTGCAACTTTCCCCGCATCGACTGCCGCTACGTGCTCGCCGCGGGCCTGCTGCTGATGGGCCTCTCCTTCTTCGCCGGCACCTTCATCACCTCCGACTGGTACGGCGCGACCTTCTATCCGCTGCAGGCGCTGATGGTGTTCGGTGAGCCGATGGTCATCATCCCGATCCTGATGCTCACCACGTTGAGCATCACGCCGGCCGAGGCACCCTTCGTCTCCGCCATGTTCAACATGGTGAAGGGGCTCGCGGGCGCGCTCGCGGTCGGGTTTATCGACATCATGATGACCTGGCGCGAGCACCTGCATTCGCAGGTGCTGCTCGACCAGTACGGCAATTCCGGCTTCACGCTGGATAGCTTTCATTTCGACTATGGCGGGCTCGGCGGCTTCGCGGCCGCAGTGCGTGCCCAGGCCATGGTGCTCACCTCGGCCGATATCTACGTCGTCATGCTCTTCGTGATCGGCGCGCTGCTTTTCCTCACAATCTTGATCCCCAAGCGGGTTCTGCCGCCCTCCGCCCTGGCGAAGCCGGCAACTCCGGGACGCTGACCCAGGCTCTCAAAATGATATCAAAGAAACGCGTCTTCATTGCCGGCGGCATCGCTGTCTGGGTCATCCTCGCGGTGATCGCCGACCGCGCGCTCGCGGGCAGCGGTGCCTCGGTGGTGACCGACGACGCCTATGTCACCGCGCATTATTCGGTCATCGCGCCGAAAGTCTCCGGCCTGATCGACCGCGTCGACGTCAACGACAACCAATACGTCGTTGCCGGGCAAGAGCTCGCGCATATCGACGACCGCGACTACCGCACGGCGGTCGCGAGCGCCGCGGCGGCGCTGGCCGGCGCGAAGGCGGATCTCGCGATCCTGCAAGCCCAGGTCGCGCAGCAGATGGCGACGATCAGCCAGGCCCAGGCGACGGTTGAGGCCGATGACGCGGCGCTCAGCTTTGCCCAGGCGAATGCCGTGCGCTACCGCAATCTCGCCGCCGGTGGCGCCGGCACGGTGGAGCAGCGCCAGCAAACGACCTCGGACCTGCAGCAGGCCTTCGCCGCCAAGGCGCGCGACACCGCCGCGACCAGCGCCGCCGAGCGCCAGATCGAGGTGCTGGAGGCCGAGCAGGACCGTGCCCGGGCGAATGTGGACGCTGCCCAGGCGGCCCTCCATCAGGCCCAGCTGAACCTGTCCTATGCGACCATCGTGGCGCCCTTCGACGGCGTGGTCGGCACGCTCAGCGTCCGCGTCGGCAACTATGTCGCCCCTGGCACGGCGCTGCTCGCGGTGGTGCCGGTCGCGCGCGCCTATGTCGTTGCGAATTTCGAGGAGACCCAGCTCGCCCATGTTGTCCGCGGCGAGCGGGCGCGCATCATGGTCGACGCGCTGCCCGGCCATGTCTTCACCGGCGTGGTGGACAGCCTGGCACCTGCGAGCGGCATCACCTTTTCGCCGATCCCGCCGGACAACGCGACGGGGAACTACACCAAGATCGTGCAGCGCATTCCGGTGAAGATCTTCTTCACGCCGAACCAGCCGCTCCTCGAACGCCTGCGCGACGGCATGTCGGTCGAGGCGACGATCGACACCGATAGCGCACCGTCGCTGGGCGGCAGCCCGGCCCATATCCTCGACCATCTGGCCGCCCAATGACCGATCCGAAGCAAAGCCTGGTGCGCCCGGCCTGGGCGGCCTCCCTGACCGGTGCGGCCCGTCTGGCGCCGCTGCTCGCGACGCTGCTTGCCTCCTGCACCGTGGTGGGCCCGGACTGGCACGCGCCGAGCGCGCCGCACCCCGCCGCCTTCGCGCCGGCCCAGGGTAAGCCCGCGCCGAGCCAAGCCAGCGAGACCCCGGCCACCCCGTCCTGGTGGACCATTTTTGGCGACCCCGAGCTCACCAGCCTGGAGGGCCGGGTTGCCGCCGAGAATCTCGACGTGGCGGACGCCACCGAGCGCGTGATGGAAAGCCTCGCGGAAAGCAGTGAGGTAAGCTCGGCGCAATATCCGAACGCCAATCTCAACGGCTCCTACGCGCGTGAGCGTGCGAGCCCGAACGGCATTCTCGGCCTGATGGGCACAACGACACCAAATGACCCGGGCACCGTCGCCGATGGCAGCCAGGGGTTCGGACCGGCCGGTCTGCCAGGCAGCGACGGCTCGCCCGCCTACAACCTCTGGCAATACGGCATCGGCTCTTCCTGGGAGCTCGATTTGTTCGGGCGCATCCACCGCGCGGTCGAGGCCTCGCGCGCGGCGGTCGAGGTCTCGGAAGACGAGCGGCGCGGCGTGCTGGTCGGCGTGCTCGCCGAAACCGCGCGGGACTACATCGCGTTGCGCGGCGTTCAGGCGGAGATCGCGATCACCCAGGAGAATCTTGGCATCGCGCAGCAGAACCTCGCGCTGACCCAGCTTCGTCTGACCAACGGCGCGACCACCAATCTGGACGTCGCCAACGCCACGGCCGCGATCGATACGATCCAGGCGCGCCTGCCCGTGCTGGAGAGCCAGGCGGACCAGCTGATCAACGCGCTCAGCTACCTGATCGGCGCGCCGCCGCGCACGCTCTTGGCCGAACTTGTGAGCGCGAAACCGCTGCCGCCGATCCCGCCCAGCGTGCCCATCGGGCTGCCGTCACAGCTCGCCGAACGCCGGCCCGATATCCGGCAGGCCGCGGCTGAGCTGCATGAGGCGACGGCGAATATCGGCGTCGCGGAGGCCGATTTCTATCCCGATGTCAGCCTCTCCGGCAGCTTCGATATCCAGGCGCTGGATGCGAGCGGCCTCGGCTTCTGGAACTCGCGGCAATATGCGGTCGGCCCGACGATCAGCCTGCCTTTGTTCGAAGGCGGGCAACTGCGCGGCCAGCTCCGGCTCCGCCGCGCTCAAGCGAAGCAGGCGGCGATCGACTACCGGCGTACCGTGCTCAATGCCTGGAAGGAGATCGACGACGCGCTGACCGCCTACAACGCCGACCAGAACCAGCGTGCACGGCTCGCGGATGCGGTGGCGCAAAACAAGATCGCCGTCGCGACAGCCCAGGCGCAATATGCACAAGGCGCCTCGGACTTCCTCAACGTTCTGAACGCTGAAGATGCGTTGCTCGCGAGCCAGTCGGCCCTCGTCCAGGCGACGACCAGCACGGATGTCGCGATCGCGCAGATCTACACAGCACTCGGCGGCGGCTGGGAGAGCATGTTCGCGGCGTCGCATTGAAAGATCGGGTCACCCCATCTAAAGCCGGAACAACCGCGTGCGCCGCGTTACGGCGCCCCAACGGGAGGGAACAGGTCAAAATGACGAAGGAACTCGCTCTGCCCCAGGCTTCGCGCCGGTCCCTTGTCAGTTCGGTGATCGAGGCGATCCGTGCGCAGGTGGAAGCCGGCGCCTGGCCCATCGGCGAGCGCATCCCCAGGGAAGCGGAGCTCGCCGAGAAGCTTCAGGTGAGCCGCAACACGGTGCGCGAGGCGGTCAGCGTGCTGTCGCATGCGAACGTCCTCGAGGTCCGGCAGGGCGACGGCACCTATGTCCGCTCCAAGGTCGATCCCACCGAAATCATGCGCCGCGTCAGCCGTGCCGGCATTCTCGCGCATTTCGAGGTTCGCGCCATCCTCGAACAGGGCGCTGCAAGGCTCGCCGCCATGCGGCGCACCGAGGAGGAGGTGAAGGAACTCGCCCGCCTGCTCGAGGAGCGCGGAGACGCTCCGGCGAAGGAGGATTTCGCCACCTTCGCCGAGCGCGATTTCGCCTTCCATTTCGGCATCGTCCGCGCCGCACATAACGAGGCGCTCGAGGAGCTGTTCCGCTATTTCGCCGCGTCAGCGATTGCGAACACGCACGCCTTGCTGGCCGAGTTGGAGGAACTGGGACAAGGTGCCCACAAGGCCTTGCACGAGGCCATCCTGCGCGCGATCGAGGCGGGGCTGCCCGACCAGGCCGAGGAGGCTGTGCAGACGCTGATGAGCTGCGCCACGACGACCTTCGCCGAGCGGCCAAATCGATAGAGGCTCACCGTTGAGGTCCTGGCGCGGGCTTCGAGTGCGGTCGCCCTGGGCGAGGAGCGCCGGAGGCATTGGCACGAGGCGGTGCAGATCGAAGGGGCAGGCTCTGCTGGCGGCCAGGCCTGCCCGTCTCATACCGTAAACGCGACCCCCAACTCAGAGCCTGAAAATCTTTCGCCGGGACCTGGTGCAAGGCGCTGTTTCGGCTAGACCGAACTTTACCGAATTTTTGTAACCTGGGCAAAAGTGTGGGGAACTCGGTATTTTTTTCTTGCGCCGATTCGCGGCGATGGACTCTTTGCATCATGTGCCGCCACTCTCCACCCTTTCCGTGCTGAAACGTCCAGAGCTTGAAGCGCTTCTGGTTGAACTGTACGGCGATGTCGCCAAGCTGAAAGAGACCGTCGCCGACTTGCGCGAAGAGAACGCGCGGTTGAAAGGTCTGAAAGGCCGCCCGAACATCAAACCGAGCGGCATGGACAAAGGCACCGCGCCGGCAAAACCCGGCAAAGATAACAAGCGGCCTGGCCGGGGCAAGGTCACCCCGCGGGTGCAGGTCGAGGACGAAGTGATCCGGGTCGAAATCCCGCCAGGATCGATTTTCAAAGGTCATGAACCTTTTTTGGTACAGGACCTGGTGATTTCGGCGAAGGCGACCTGCTACCTGCGCGAACGCTGGATCACGCCGGACGGCCGGACGATCCTGGCGCCATTGCCTGAGGGAATACTAGGCCATTTCGGTCCGGAACTTCGCAGGTTCGTGCTGGTGCAATACCACCAGGGTCAATTGTTAACGGCGGTCAGAATCCGCGCGTAAACGGCGGCGTGTTCGTTGCGGATCGTCTAAGGTGTTCGACCGGGCTGCCGTCAGGCAGGCGGGCACCAGCCCCGGCTTCCGATTGTGACTGTACGATAGGCCCCTGTAAACGCTGGCCTTCGGCCACCGCCTTCGGCGGCTTACGGCGTTGACAGGGGGCCTATCGTACAGTCCTTCTGCCCTGGTGGCGCTACGGCAAATTTCGTGCCAGCTTTTCGCCCGCCGCCGTTATTGCGCGGATTCTGACCGCCATCGACATCAATCGACGATGCCACGGCTGCTCGCCTTGTTGCGATCGGTAGGGGTTTCGATCTCAAAGCGGCAGTTGGTTCGCCTGTTGAATGAGAACCACGAGGCGTTGATCGCCGAGGCCCAGGATGTTCTGCGTGCGGGGTTGGAGACATCGCCCTGGGTCAGCGTGGACGACACCGGCGCGCGCCATGCCGGGAAGAACGGCTTCTGCACGCAAATCGGCAATGAATGGTTCACCTGGTTCCGAACTCGGTCCTCGAAGAGCCGCATGAATTTCCTTGATCTGCTGCGTGCCGGACATACCGATTACGTCCTTAATGATGCTGCTTACGGCTATATGCGCGAGCATGGCTTGCCGGCCTCGTCGATCGCCTTATTGGCGGCAGGACCACAGACGCGGTTCGCTGATCAGGCCGCGTGGCTGTCGCATCTCGACCGACTCGGCTTCACCGCTCTGAAGGTCACGCCCAACCCGGTTCAGCTTGCCACCGAAGGGGCGCTGTGGGGCAGCGTTCAGGCACATGAATTTCTGTGCGACGCGGTGATTCTGAGCGATGATGCCGGTCAATTCAACGTCGGCCGGCACGCCCTGTGTTGGGTTCACGCAGAACGGCTGGTGCATAAGCTGGACACGTTCAACAACGAGCATCGCGCCGCTCAGACGCGAGTTCGTGGTTTGATCTGGGACTTTTACGCGGATCTGAAGGCCTACCAGCTGAAGCCGACCAAGCGGCGGGTTCGGGAGTTACGGTCCCGCTTTGACCGTATTTTCCTCCGCCGCACCGGCTTCGTGACGCTGGACCGCCTGCTGGCGCGGCTGCACGCCAATAAGGCCGAACTGTTGATGGTTCTGGAACAACCGGAAATTCCGCTCCACACCAACGGATCGGAAAACGACATCCGCTGCCATGTCACGAGGCGCAAGATCAGCGCTGGAACCCGCAGCGAGGTCGGACGGGATTGCCGCGACGCGTTCCTCAGCCTCACCAAGACGTGCGACAAACTCGGTGTCGCAGTCTGGGATTTCCTGGGCAGCAGGTTCAAAGTAATGGGGGCAGTGATCATTGAACCGCTCGACCATTACGTTAGAGCGCGACGCCGCCCCGCCTGAAAGGCAGACGCGTCAAATAATTTCGTTCAGCGCAACCATTCGATCGCGCGCGCTCGCAGCGTGCTGCAGGCAGCACCAACACTTGTGCCCCTTTTACGAATTTTTGACGCAACTCGTTGATATGACGGAAAACTCGCACGTCGTTCTGTCTACGCGGCGGCCAATTCGATCCCCAGCAGGCTGAACGCCCGACGCTGCACTGGCGTCGGGGTGGTCTGGACAGTTAGCGTCATCTGTCCTGCCAACCCATCTTTGACATGATTCCGGTTATTTTGGAGGATTTTGGCCTGTTCCCGACGAAGAAATGGCGGAAATTCGCCATTTCTTCTGCGGCTGATTTTTGTAGTGCCATAATATTTGTTTTTTCGTCGATTTCGGTTGATTTTTGCCGATTTCAGAGCGCAGTGTTGCCCCATGTTCATTCGGCGCACCAAGACCCGTAACGGCAAGACCGGAGAAGAATATTTTACCTTTCGGTTGGTGGAGACGGCCCGCATCGGCGGAGCCGTGCGGCAGCACACGGTTTTGAATTTGGGGGCACATTTCGATCTGCCGCAGGCCGAATGGACGGCCCTGGCGGTGCGGATCGAGGATGTGTTGCGCGCTCAGGCATCGCTGGTCACCCCCAGTCCGGCCATCGAAGAGTTGGCCCAACGCTACGCGGCGAGGATCGTCGCCCGACCCGGGGACCAAGCGGCGGCCGGGGATGGGCGTCCGGCCGCGGCGGATCGGTTTCACGACGTTGATCTCGATACATTGGAGCTCATCCGGCCCCGCCATGTTGGCGTGGAGCATGCGGCGCTGACAACGTTGCGGCGTCTCGGCATCGACGACAAACTGCGTGGGCTCGGCTTCAACAAGCCGCAGATCGCCGCGGCAGTGGGGAACATCATCGGCCGTATGGCTGTTCCGGCCAGCGAGCTGGCGACTCATGACTGGTTGCAACACCGCACGGCCCTGGGGGAGTTGATCGATTACGACTATGAGGGGATGGACCTGCAACAGTTGTATCGCAGTGCCGACACTCTTCTAAAACATCGCGATGCTCTCGAGGCCCATATCTTCGGGGCCACGAAATCACTGTTCGATTTGAGCGAGACGATCACGCTCTATGATCTGACGAACACCTATTTCGAAGGAAGCGCCGCCGGCATCGGCAAGGCAAAACGCGGCCGATCCAAGGAAAAACGCAGCGATTGTCCGTTGGTGACCATGGGATTGGTGCTCGACGTCAGCGGCTTCCCCAAACGCAGCCGCGTCTTCGCCGGCAATGCCGGCGAGGCTGGCACACTGCAAGAAATGCTGGCGGAACTGGCCGCGCCGAGCGGTGCCACGGTGGTGATGGATGCCGGCATCGCCAGCGAGGCCAATCTCACCTGGCTGACTGAGCAGGGCTATCGCTATGTCGTGGTCAGTCGCAAGCAGACGCGGATCTTCGATCCCGAGAAGGCGATCGAGGTTCCGACCGCCAGAGGCCAGTCGGTACAGGTTCAGAGGGTTCAAGAGGCCGGCCGCAATGAAGTACTGCTCTACTGCTATTCACCGGCACGCGCCGAAAAGGACCGGGCGATCGACACCAAAAAGGCCGACTTCTTCGAGGCAGAGCTGACAAAACTGGCCGCCGGCCTGACGAAGCCCCGCGCCATCAAAGATCCGGGCAAGATCCGCGAACGTATCGGCCGCGCCAAGGAAAAGTACGCCCGCGCCGCCCAGCATTACACCATCGAGCTGACGCTGGACGAAGCCGGCAAGACCGTTACCGCCATCACCTGGAAAAAGGCGCCGAAGGCCAACTCTTCCATGGCCAATCCCGGCATTTATTGCCTGCGCACCACGCTGACCGAGCCGGACGACGCCACGCTATGGCGGATCTATTCCATGCTGACCAATCTGGAGGCGGTCTTCCGCTCGCTGAAAACAGACCTCGGCATGCGCCCCGTCTACCATCGCATCGAGCGCCGGGTGGAAGGCCACCTGTTCATCAGCCTGATCGCCTACTGCATCGTGCACACCATGCGCCTGCAGCTCAAGGCCCAGGGAATCAAAAACTCCTGGGATACCATCCGCGACACCCTGTCGAACCAGGTGCGCATCACCACCACCCTGCAATGCCGCGACGGACGGACCGTTCATGTCCGCAAGGCTAGCCGCCCAGAACCCCATCAACAGGAAATCTACGCCGCACTCGACCTCTCACCCAATCCGGGCGGCACCCAGCGCACCATCGTTTGATCTGCTGCCCCACAGCCCATGAATAAAAGTAGTGCCATACGAGAGCGGGAAAATAACCCATCTATATGATACAAAACAACTTTTGTGAGAAAAATGTCAAAGATGGGTTAACGTCCCCTTGTATCTCCCGTAGGCCCCCGTTTGCCTTCGGTTACCCAAGCTCGGTGCTGGACTGCGGGTCCCTCCATCCGTCTATGCCCGTGTTGTCCCCCTGTGACCCCGGGGGAAAGAGGGGGGATGCCAGCCTCCGCTGGGCGCCCGTGTGGGAGCGGCGCGGTGAATGTGCCTCCGTTGCCGCGGGTACCCTGCTCAGCGGCTGACCGTGACCGCAATCTTCCCGCGCACGTGGCCGGTCATGCTGAGCGCCAGCGCATCGGCCGCTTGTTCCAGCGGAAATACGCGGGCGAGCGGCACGCTGAGGCGGCCGGCATCGGCGAAATCGCCAAGTTTCTGCAGGTCCGCGCCGCTCGGGCGCACCCAGGCATAGAGGCCGCCCTCAGGCACCATGCTGGCATCGACGATCGAGCCCATCCGCCCGCCCGCGCGCAGAACGGCGCGGCTGACATCGGCAACACCGCCCACGAAATCCGCGACGATATCGACGCCCGCAGGTGCCAGCGCGCGGATGCGCTGCTCGAGCCCCTCGCCATAAGCCACCGGCTCGATGCCGAAGCTGCGAAGGAAATCGTGATTCGCAGGGGAGGCGGTGCCGATGACGCGGGCGCCGGCCGCGACCGCGACCTGCGCGCCGAGGATGCCGACACCGCCGGCTGCACCATGGATGACGATGACGTCCCCCGCCTTCATGCCAAGCCGCGTGAGCAGCTGGTAGGCGGTGAGCCCCGCCAAGGGCAGGCAAGCGGCCTGGTCCCAGTCCAGCCGCGCCGGCTTGCGCGCCGCCGCCTGCGCCGAGACGGTGATGAACTCGGCGAAGCTGCCGTCATGGATGACGCTCTTGCGCGCATAGGCGAAGACCTCATCGCCCGGGCGGAATTCGGGCGTGTCGAAGCCGATCGCCTCGACGATACCGGCGACATCCCAGCCAGGCGTCACCGGGAAGAAGCTCTGCATGATGCCGTCCAGCCTTCCCGCCATGATCTTCCAGTCAACTGGGTTGACCGCGGCGCTGCGGACCCGGATGAGGATCTCGCCGGGGCCCACCTTTGGCATGGGCACGTCCGCCAGGCGCAAGATTTCGGGGCCCCCGAAGCGATCAAAAACCATAGCTTTCATGACTGTCTGTCCTTGTGTCTCGCCAACGTCAGCCTGTCCGCGCGACGATGGCGCACACGCCATGTGTTCGCGCTTCACTGGTGGTCAAGAGGAAGCGAAGCGACCGGCGGTTCGCTTGCCCCACACATGATGGCCCCGAACATGATACACGTCCTGGACCGGCACCGGAGCAATACCGTGCGATGTCAGATCGCGATCCACAGAGATGAGCTCCCAATAAACTTGTCCGCAGCTCCCGCCGGATGGGGGCTGAACTGGGCGGCACGGACCTCGTGCCGGCCTGAGGCAAACAGCAGTTAACTCCAACCTAACTGCCTCAGCGCGGGACAAATTGGCGTTAGCCGGATGGTAAGGTGACGCCCTCATGGCGCAGCAACCAGCGTTTGCGCTCGATGCCGCCGCCGTAGCCAGTGAGCGAGCCATCGGCGCCGATCACCCGATGACACGGCACAACCAGTCCGATTGGGTTGGCGCCGTTGGCCAGCCCCACCGCGCGCACCGCCGCCGGGTTGCCGATGCGCTGGGCCAGGGCGCCGTAGCTCAGTGTCGTGCCGGCCGGGATGTCGCGCAAGGCGGCCCAAACCGTGCGTTGGAAAGGCGTGCCGCCGGTCGCGCAGCTTATGGCGTCCAGGCTCTTGAGGTCGCCGTCGAAATAGGCGCTCAAAGCGTCCTTCAGCCGCTTGGGCGCAGCCGCGCTCTTCGGCTGGGTCGGCCCATAGTGCCGTTCGAGCAGAAGGCGCATGCGCGGCTCATAGCCGGCCCAGTCGAATACGCGCAGGCGCAGGTCACCGTCCCACATGACCAGGGCTTCGCCGGCGGGGGTGGGAATGCGGTCAAAGGCAAGGCCTTCAGGGGGCGCCGCGGTCGGCATGGCTGACCTCCTTGGTTGGGGTTTTGCGGGATTTTGTCCTCGCCTGGGCTCGTTCGGCGGTAGTCTTGCCGGCCGGCAGGCGCGCGCCCGCGGCGCTCCACAGGTGGATCGCCGCATAAGCGCGCCAGGGGCGCCAGCTTTCGGCCCGGGCTGCCAGGGCTGCAGCACTGGGGCGTATACCGGCCTCATCGGCCATGGCCCGCATCAGGCCGATATCGGCAGCGGGAAACGCATCGGGTTCGCGCAATTCGCGCATGGCGATGTATTGGGCGGTCCATTCGCCGATGCCCGGCAAGCGGCGCAAGGTGGTGATCGCCTCCTCCAGCGAGGCTCTGGGACCGAATAGCAGCGGGTCGGCGACGACCGCGGCGGCCAATGCCGACAGGGACGCCGAGCGGGCGCGCGGCATTGGCAGGCCGGATAGGTCGGAACGGGCCAGCACCTCGGCCGAGGGGAAGACGCGGGTCAGGCCGGGAAAGCCGGGGATCGGTTCATCCAGTGGCGCGCCATACCGGGCGGCGATCTTGCCGGCGATCTGGGTCGCGGCGCCAACTGTAATCTGCTGGCCCAGAATGGCGCGTACGCCGACCTCGAAGCCGTCCCAGGCGCCGGGCACGCGCAGGCCCGGTCGCGTGGCGACAAGTGGCGCAAGATGCTCGTCCTTCGACAAATGTTCGCCGATCGCCAGCGGATCGGCCGCAAGATCGAACAGCCGCCGCACGCGGGCGATGATCGCAGGCAGAGCTTCCAGCTTCGGAAAGTGAACCGTCACGGCGAGCCGGTCATCTTCGGCGGGCCGGGCGATGAAGACGCCTTTGGCCCCGCCGATGGTAATGGCGCGGGCATAGGCGCCGCCCGCGATCACCTCGACGCCGGGGATGGCGCGTGGCGCGAGGAAGGCCAGGATGGCGGCCCAATTATAAGGGGGCTTGTAGGGCAGCTTCAGCGTGACCGCGCTGGCGTCGCTGGCGCGCTCGGGGCTGGAGCGGCGCAGGGCGATTGGCGGACGGTCGTAGAGAAGCTGGAAGGTTTCGTTAAAACGACGCACACTGCCGAAGCCAGACGCTAGGGCCACCTCCGTCATGGACAGTCTTGTCTCGTGGATCAGCTGCTTGGCGAGCAACAGTCGGCGGGTCTGGGCGACGGCGACGGGCGAGGCGCCCAGGTGCTGGCAGAACAGGCGTCTCAAGTGGCGCCCTCCGACGCCGAGGCGCCCGGCCAGGGTCTCGACGTCGCCTTCGTCGAGCGCGCCGGCCTCGATCAGTACGAGGGCCCGGGAGACGGTGTTGGAGACGCCACGCCAGGCGCCGAGGTCGGGCGAGGTCTCCGGTCGACAGCGCAGGCAGGGCCGAAAGCCCGCTGCCTGCGCTGCCGCGGCCGAGGCATAGAAGACCACGTTTTCGCCTTTGGGTGTTCGGGCGGGACAGACCGGGCGACAATAAATACCGGTCGTCTTCACCGCCGTGAAGAAGCGCCCGTCGAAGCGGCTGTCGCGGGTTTCAACCGCGCGGTAGCAGGCGTCGTGATCGAGATCCATGGTGGCATAAATGGGGGCTCGACAGCTTCCTGTCTCGCGGTTTTCGGACATCGATGGCCGAGGGGCGGTGTCCGCGGTAAGACCGCATCGAAGGCGCTGCTACTCGGCGAATGAAAGAACAGGATAACCGGCTAAGTCCGTCATGCAATTGTATAAAGTATCCTATTCGTAGGTCGTGGCGAAGGCGAAACTGAAGTCCCCTTGTATCCCCCGTAGGCCCCGTTTGCCCTCGGTTACCCAAGCTCGGTGCTGGACTGCCGGTCGCTCTGTCCGTCTGTGTGCCTCTTGTCCCCCGGTGCCCCCGGGGGAAAGAGGGGGGATACCCGCCGAGGCTGGGCAGCTGTGTGATGGCGGCGGCAATTGTGCCTCCGTCGCCGCGGGCACGACTAGTTGTGAAGGGGCAGCATGCGGCGGAGCACGCCGTCCTTGAGCAGGTAGTGATGGCCGAGCGCCGCCAGGGTGTGACCGCCCACCAGAACCATGATCAGCCAGGCATTGACGTCATGAATGTCATCGACGAAGCCGCCGATTGCCTTGGAGAAAGTGCCCAAGGGGGAGGGAATCAGCAGGCCAAAAAAACTCAGCGCCTGGTTGTCGGTCCAGCGGGTCAGGAAACCCAGCGCCACTTCCGCCACGATGAGCACGTACAGGGCGTGGTGCATCATCCTTGCGATGTACCCGATGAGGTCTTGGCCGGTTTCGAACGACTTCCGGCCGAACGTCAGGCGCCAGAAGATGCGTAGCACGATGACCGTGGCGAGCATGAGACCGAAGGATAAATGCCCGATGATCAGCAGATCGCGGTCGGCTTTTGGAAAAAATCCCCAGGTCTCTGCCAGGCCGAATTGCAGAAACACCAGCGCCGCCGTGGCCCAGTGCAGGGCAATTGACAAGCCGTCATAGCGGGCGTGGTCATCGTCCTGGGCGGGACAGGTTGCCGATGGAGTTCGATCGGTGAGATTGTCCATTTTGTTGACCTTCCTGGGTTCAAGCCGATGTGCCGAACAATCTGCCGATGAATGTTGTCATCGCCATGGCAAGGGCGCTCGAGAAGGCGACAAGCGAGGCCGGTTTCAGGGCGTCACGCCAGACCAGTGATGGGCGAGTGCTGTCCGCTCTTTGGGAACTTATTTCTTCCACTTTTCAGAGAATAAGTGCGATCCTGCCGGGACGTCGCGATGTAGAAACGACGATTCTTGTTGGGAAGGGGACGTGCGGTGAACGAAGATAAGGTCAACATGGAGGTTCGTAAGTTCCTCAAGGAAGTCGGCGTCAGCTCGCAACGAGAGATCCAGAATGCGATCACCGCAGCGGTGAAGGCCGGGCTCATCAAGGGCGACGCGAAACTCAGGGCGAAGATGACGCTACAGATCGATGTGGTGCACCTCACTCACGTGGTTGAGGACGACATCAATCTGGATTAAGGCGCGAATTTTACTTTGAGGCGTCACCTGATGCCGAGGCGAGATGTGCCGCGCCGGTAGCCTCCCGGCCGGCTTCTTTACGTTCGCTGTAACGATCGACAAGGTACCCGGCGCTGTCGCGCGTCAGCAGGGTGAACTTCACCAACTCCTCCATCACGTCAACAAGGCGGTCGTAATAGGAAGACGCCTTCATGCGTCCGTGTGTGAACGCCCTCGACTTTGCAAGATAATTTTGACTCGATGCTCCCCCCGGTGTGCGGTCGTGTGTCCGTCGAATTCCTCGTACGCTTTTGCCACGGAGGACTGGTTCGGGATCACGATCATCCGCATCCAGCGGCCGAGGATGCGCAGCGCGTTCACGGCGTTGAAGGATTGCGAGCCGGCATTCACCTGGCAGACCGCCAACGTGCGACCTTGGGTCGGGCGGACACCGCCGCTTTCCAGGGGGAGCCAGTCGATCTGGGATTTGAAGCTGCCGGTGATGTCCCATGCCGCTCGGGGCTGCACCATACATGCCCTTCGGACCATAAGGACGCCTCGCGCAGTTCCTTGACCTTGGGATGGTCGGGGCTTGCGTCATCGGGTTGGGGAAGTCCCCGCGGATCGTAGATGCGTGTTTCGGCACCGAAGCTGCGCAACAGGCGGTCCGCTTCCTCGACCAGCAGGCGGCTGTAAGACCGATCGCGGAGCGAGCCATAAAGCAGCAGGAAGCGCGGTGGATGGGTCGCACGCTGCGGAGGCGTCAGCGCGGCAAGGGTCGGCTGGTCGACGAACGCGGATGAGAGAGCGGGAAAGTCTTCCATGCCTTCACCCTGTATTTGGTTGCGGAGCGGGTGCACAAGCTGAAATCAGCCGGTTCCCATGGGGGAGGGGCGGCGCCCCTATGCCGACCGCCGCCGGGCTCTTTGTGCGGCTTGAGCTTTGCTGGGCCGTCCGGGGTCGCAAATGGGCGCGCAGGTCTCTGCCTCCTGACCGCAACAATTCGCGACCAGGATGTGACTCGGCGTCACGCCGTGACCCCATAAAACCGAACTCAATCTGATGGTTGACGCGCCGATAGGCGTCGAACCCCCTTGCCGATTCACAGCCGACACCCGCTTACAGAACCGCAGGCGCTCACGTTGCAACTCGAACAGAAAGCGTTTCCAGGTTGAAGTGGTGGCGCTATCCCCTGGTGCAGACGTCCAAATTTCCTTCCATTGCGAAAACGCATTAAGTAAGCTGGTTTGGAAGCGGATGACCGAGGATGTCCTCATCCGTGGGGAGAGCCCAATCCCGCCCTCGTTTTACGCTCTTTGCCGCGGCGATCTTTTTTGCGTTTGGCCTCACGGTGATCATGAGCATGCGCTTTCACGTCGGCCCATTCGAATGAGGTGCGTGCGATCGCAGCGCGAATGACGAAAAAATGAGAAGAGCCGATCCTGGGAGAAAAGGCCCCAGCCGCGGCGGTGGTGCCGTCATCCTCGCCGCGGCCAGCCTCCTGTGCGGCGTCGGCACCGCAAATGCCCAGGACCTGGAGCCGCGTGCCTACTCGGCGTCCCCCATCGGCACCAACTTTCTTGCCTCTGGCTTCACGGACACGAATGGCACCGTGTCGCTCGACCCGTCGCTGCCGATCACGGGCGTCAAGGCGGCGATCGATACCTATAATGTCGGCTATGACCATACGTTCGGCCTGTTCGGACGCTCGGCAAGTGCCGCCATCATCGTCCCCTACCTCAATGGCGAGCTTAAGGGGCAGGTCGATACGCAGAACCAGCGCGTGACCCGGTCCGGGCAGGGCGACGCGAGGATTCGGCTGGAAATGAACTTGCTGGGTGGCCCCGCGCTCACGCCGGCTGAGTTCATGCGACGTCAGCCAATGACCGCGCTCGGGGTGAGCCTCATAGTTATAACGCCCACAGGACAATACGACCCGCAGCGCCTCATCAACATCAGTTCCCACCGCTGGGCCTTAAAACCCGAGATTGGCCTGTCGCAGCCATTGGGAAACTGGTTCGCGGAAGCCTATGCTGGCGCCTGGATATTCACCGATAACGACGATTACTTCCAAGGTCACGTATTCAGCCAGGATCCATTCTACACGTTTCAGGTGCATGGGGGCTATAATTTTCGCCCCGGCCTGTGGCTCGCGGCCGACGCGACCTACTACACGGGCGGCCGAACCAGCACCGACGGCGTCCCGGCGCACAATTATCAGGTGAATTCGCGCTACGGCCTCACGCTATCCGTCCCACTTGCCGCAGGCTTTTCCGTGAAACTGGCCTGGTCCAAGTTGCTGACAGGACATATCGGCGCGAACTTCCAGACAGTCGGTGTGACGCTGCAGTACCGTTGGTTCAGCCCGCAAGCACCGGCGCGCTGATTGTGTCATCCCGCGAGCGCATCGGAGTGGTGCTAGTGTTGTGCGGCGCCGAGGTTCGGCTGCATTTCGGGCCGCGGCTGGACGCGATCATCACGGTCATCGCCATCTGGGACTGCGGGCGAGGCGAGATGGTTACTTACGGGCGGGCCAGACTACACTTCGGTGATCGCCTGCAGACGCCCCTCCCTGATCGCCTTGATGAACGCCCGGTAGTCGCGCTCATTCTGATCGGCATACTCCACAGCGAACTCGCTGATTGCTTCATCGAACACGGAACTCGCGCCCATGTAGCCCGCGATCTTCGCGGCGTCACCCGACCTGGCATGGGCCTTCGCCAGCACCCACGCGCAAGCTTTTCCATATTCCTGCAATAAGTCGACGTCCCAGTCCTCGATGATTGCCGAGAGTTTCACGTCACGGAGTTGGCGCACATAGAGATCGCGGCCATTCTCTCCCGTCGACCACCCTAGGAAAATGTCGCTCGCGGACTGCATGAGCCGCTGGCCGCACACCACCCGCTGGCCGTGGTTCTTGTAGTCGCTCTTGCCCGCATACGGTTCAAGAACCGAAGCCTGCGCTTCCTTGATCTGCAGGAACAGCGGATCATCTTCCGCCGCGATGAAAAGCCCGACGGAACACATCGTGCCGACGCTGCCGATGCCGACGACCTTTATCGCGACATCGCAGAGGTGGTAACGGTCCAGCAGCACGCGAACATGATCGGGCAGCGACGCGCGATAGCGTTCCATCGGCACGCGATATCCTTTCGTGACCCCGGGTGCCATCTCCTCCGAGGGGTGGAAGATCAACGGCGGGTCGTCCTTGAACCGCGGCTCGGCACCCCGGTGCTCCACGAGCTTCGGGAACACGAACGCCGGGGAGCTTCTTTCCTTCGCCGTCTCGACCCGCTGCTTCACCCTCGCCTTATCCCTGTCTTCGAACGCCTCCATCAGGTCCTCGATGCCGATCGTCTCGTACCAGATCTCAAGCGCCCGCTTGGACGAGTAGTTGGTCATATGTTCGCGATATGACCGCACTGTCGCCGCGGCAGCCCGGGCTGATTCCGTCTCGCTCAGCCGGAGATATTGCCCGGCAATGACCACGCTCGCAGTCAGTCGCTTGATGTCCCATTCCCATGGCGCCGGGAGCGTCTCGTCGAGATCATTGATGTCGAATACGATCTTCCGCTCTGGCGTGGCGAAGGCGCCGAAGTTCAGGAGATGCGCATCGCCACAAGCCTGTACGTGAAGTCCCGATTGCACGGTGGTCGCCAGATCGGCCGCCATGACGACGGCCGAGCCGCGATAGAAGGTGAATGGCGACTGCATCATTCGTCCGAACCTGATCGGGATCAGGTCGAGCACACGGCCTTCATTCGATTCGATCAGCAGATCGATCGGGTCGCGCCGATCCTTGGACGCCTTCCATCCTGCATGCTCCGTGCGCGGCGCGGTCTCCCGGAGGGCTTTCCCTTGTGCACGACGATCGCTCGGCCCGGGTGTGCCGATCGGCGCGCCGGCCGCATGCTTTTCACCCTGGCTCATCAGGGTGACGCTGGGTAGGGGCCGCTCCATGGCCGTGCCTTTACCCGCTCGGCCGCCCATGTGCTTCACCTTGATTTCGGTTACGTTGGTCTTTTCCATGGCGCCATCTCCGCACGTATCGCATCCGCGATCCCGACCTTTGTGCAAGAGTGATGGTGCCGTGCGGAATTGTCATTGATGTGCGTCATGTTTTCCGGGCGGCAAACTGCGATCTGGTGGGGCGTCCGGCCGCACCTTCCCTCGGGGTTGTCGCGTCAGTCCCGCCTCTCCGGGCCTCGCGGGGCCGTTTGGGGGAATGTGGTAGGACGCCAAAAAGAAACGGCCATTCGCCCTCAGGGTGAATGGCCGGAAATCGTTGGTTTGCAAGGAATTTCGTGGCGCGCCCGAAGAGATTCGAACTCCTGACCCTCAAATTCGTAGTTCGTGGCAGGACGAAAATGACAGTCCCCTCTGCGCCCCGGTAGGCCCCAGGTGCTCCTGGGCTACACCCGCGCCAACTCGGAGGGAGTAGGGTTTATTCCCCCGCTGTCCGCGATTCGCCCCTCATCGTCCCTGACGGCCACGGGGGAATTTGGGGGGATGTTTGGGGCAACTCAATGTCATGGGAACCGCCGGCTTCAACGCTATTCCTTAACTTGACGTCTTGTGGAAGATAAGACCGAGGTTATTGGCCGGCATACTGAGACGCTCGGCTAATTCGAGGCCATGCTGTGCGGCAAGTGCCGTCACCTCATCCAGGCGTCGCAGCCCCCACGCTGGGTTGCGCGCTTTGAGATCCAGGTCAAAGAGCAGGTTGGTAGGCGCCGTCTCGATACCGGGCTCAATGTAAGGGCCATAGAGGAAGAGACTGCCGCCGACCGGCAACAGGCGGCCGGCGCCGGTCATCAGCCCTTGGGTCGCTGCCCAGGGCGAGATGTGGATCATGTTGATATTGACGATGGCGTCGGCCCGATCGACCGGCCACGCCTCGGGCGCAGTAGCATCGAGCTGCAGCGGGAGCAGCAGGTTCGGCAAGGCGGCGTGCGCGCGCCAGGCGGCGATGCTGGCAAGGGCATCGGGGTCAGGATCGGTGGGCTGCCATTGCAGGCCGGGGAAGGCGGCGGCGTTGTAGACGGCATGCTCGCCGGCGCCGGCAGCAATTTCAAGCACGACGCCGCGCTGCGGCAGGTAAGATTTCAACACCGACAGGATTGGGGCGCGGTTGCGGGCGGTGGAAGGCGCGGTTCTCGCGCCTGGGGGAAGATGGTCAGTCATACGTCCCACCATAGCGGCCCAAGGTATCGCCGCGCAAAGTCGCGTTGATGGCGGTGGCGCGAACGCGCGTTGCCATCGACCAGCCCGATCTTGGTGCCCCGATCTTGGTGCCAGGGTGGCGGCGGCCCAATCGGACCGCCGCCTTCAGCTCAGTCAGCCAGATGCTTGGACATATGCCGCCGTGCCTCGTCGTCCAGCTCGGCCTTGAACGTGAACCGGTCCTTCAGCGCAAGCGCCCGCTGCACTGTGAATTGGCGTCACGCCGAGACCCCATAAAACCTAACTCAATCTGATGGTTGAGGCGCCGATAGGCGTCGAAACCCCTTGCCGATTCACACCCGCGCGGAATTAGAGCATGTTCCAGTCCTAGCCAAACAGCTGCGGTCTACGGCAGTGCGGGCCGGCTTCTCCGGCAAGCTCACCCAGGAGTGGCGTAGTGCTCGTTCCAGGAACAGCATGCTCAACCAGGCGTCTCAACAATGCGACACGTCCCTTCCCGAGGGGTGGAGCACAGCGGTTCTTGGCGAAAGCTGCGGCCGTTGGCCGGAATCACCAGCACACCGCTTCTGGCTGCGGACGGGACGATCCGTGCGGGCCAGGGTTACGATAACGAATCAGGGATGTTCCTCGACGCCATTCCTGAGGTCAACGTCCCGAACCGTGCCACGCGGCGCCTGGCTGAGGCCGCCTTGCGGCGGCTGCGGAAGCGCATCAGTTCCTTTCCGTTTGCCAACGCGGACCGAATTGCGGTCGCGGACTGCGCGGAATGGGCGGTTAATCCCGACCTGCCGGCGGGCGCTGACGAAAGCGGCGTCCTCATTGCGGCGGCAACCGCGATCTGCAGGCAGAGCCTGCGGCTCGTGCCGGGCGTAGCCATCATCGCGCCTTACGTCTCTGGTGCCGGTGCCGGAAAGGGCTTGCTTGCCCGCTTCATTGGTGAAGTCGCCCACGGTGAAGCGCCCCGCGCGCTGACCCCGGGCCACAGCGCGGAAGAATTGGACAAGCGCGTGTCCGCCGAGCTGATGACCGGAAGTCCGATGGTCTTCCTCGACAACGTGAACGCGACAGATTTGCGATCGAACGTGATGGCATCTGCCATCACGGAAAATCCAGCCAGGGTGAGGCGCCTCGGATATAGCGAGATGGTCGACCTGAACCATTTCGCCTTCTTCTGCGTCACGGGCAACGGCCTGACGCTCACGGAGGACCTGCGGCGGCGGTTCCTGCAAGTGAGGCTTGAGCCGGGACAGGAACGCCCCGAAGGGCGCAACTTCACGGGTGACTTCCTGGAAGAAGTGAAGCGCGACCGGGCGGAAATCCTGTCGGACTTCCTCACCATCATCAAATGGGGCCAACAGAACCCTGAGGAGATACCTGCAGGAAAACCGTTGGGAAGCTTCAGCGAATGGGCGCGGCTGTGCCGCGATCCGTTCGTCGCCCTCGGCTGCGCTGACCCCGTCGAGGCAATGGAACAGCGTAGCCATCTCGATCCGCTCCGCCAGGAAATCTGCGAGTTTTTCGAGCTGTGGTGGCGCCACTATGGCGAGAGCTTGGTGGAATCCGGCGGGCTGCATGAGGCCGTAAGATCGTTCCTCAACCCGTACGGACGGCCGCGCCAGTATGTGGCGCGAGAGCTCGCCCGCCTGGACGGTACGATCAATAATGCCCTGAAGTTCGAGGCCCTGCCCAAAACGGGCAAATGGTCGCCCATAAAGTACAAGATGACCAAAATCGGGTCCTTCATCGATGATGGCGGGCCCGTGGGGGGCGGTGATCGTGATCGTGGCTTCGTTGGATTGGGTGAGGCCGCGAGGCCACGCCCGCTGTCGCAGGCAGTCCAGGGGCCGGTGCGCCGTGCGCGCGCTATCAGCCCCGCGCCGGTCGTCACCACCACGGAAACCCAGCCCGGCAGCATCGAGCCGGCTGATGAAAAGGAGCTTGAAGAAATCTAGACAGCCACAGTGAAGCCAAGCCGGCAATCTGCCAGCTTGGCGCACGCAGGCCTCACCACATAGGCAGGGTCTGCGCGCCGCAATAGCTCCTTCAACTAGCCGGTTTCATGATCGTGCTCACGCCTGTGGGCAAATTCCAATCTTAACCAAAGCCCTGCCGTGGGCCGGCAGGGCTTTTTCTATTTCGAGATCGCGATGAGCGAGGCCAGAGAAGAAGATTTCGCCAATGCTGCGCCGCCATGCGGCGGGCCGCGGCCTGCCGCGCTACGTCCTCGCTTCGCCGAGGCGTTGGCACGCGGCGATGATCCGCTGCACGCGCTGCCTTACTTCGCCGATGCCGGCGTGAAAATTGCAGGCCTGGAGGGTGTGCTTGCTGCCTGCAACGATCCTGCCGAGGAGGAACTCGAAGCCTACCGCGTGGAGGAGGTGTCGCCGTGCATCCGGCGGTTGATGGCCGATGGCTCATGTACACGCGATGATGGGAACAAGCATGGCAAGCGCCAAAGCCGAGATCGGCGACGGTGGCGTTGGCCGCGGGCGTCGCGATATCGTGGCGCAGCGCTTGACCAGCAGCGGGCGGCTCGTGTCCTTCATCGCCACCGATCTGATTCCCGGTCTGGTTGAGACCGGGGATTCCGCGGGCGGCGGTGCACATGGCATTGAGGGCACAGGGGGCACAGAGCCAGGCAATGATGCCTTCATTCGCCTCGGCCTGCTCGGTGCCAATAACGGTTGGTCGGTGACCTGGCTGCTGGCGGTGCTCGCATTGGCGCGCCGGAAGTGGAGGCCATTATCCGCTGCTTGGAGCTCGCGCCGCCGCGGTGCACCGCGAGGCCCTGGACGATGACCCGGTGCTGCCGGTGGCGTTCGAGGACGTGCCCTGTGCGGCAGAATCGGCATCCTACCCATGGACCGTGGCGCGCGCTGGGTTGTTCTCCCTCTCGAAAAAGTTGAAACGCCGGCGCGAATACCACGTGGGCCTCGCCGTCTTGTGCTTCCGCGCGAGCGCAAAGGCGATCAGGCGCTGCCGGGCAAAAGAGCCCGGGCAGGGTCACAGGGGATCTCGAAACAAATCGTTGGGTCAAACGGGGGCAGCATCGCCGCCGGCGCCCAGCACGAGAAAGACATCGTCCCATGGACAACAACCAGACTGGCGACGCCGAGACCATAACCGCCAAGCCCCAGGCCGAGTTGGTTCACCACCTGCTCGGCCCGAAGGAGGCCGCCGCCTACCTCGGTACCACCGAGAAGGCCTTGGAGAATTGGCGTGGCACCGGCGCGGGCCCGGCGTTCATCAGGCTGAGCCCGCGCTGCGTGCGGTACACTCAGGAAGATCTCGACGCGCACATCGCAGCGAGCCGGAAGCGCAGCACCGCCGAAACCTGAGCCTCATAGGGGACATTGGGGACCTGTGCCCCCTATGACCCCCGGTCCCTACGGTCTCGATCGAGATGCGCGGATACCAACCACCAAAAGCACTGAACACCGCGATCAACCGCTGCCGCGGAGGCCACCGTAACTGGGGGGCACTCGGCGCTGTGCGCGATTCCCTCAAACTCCATCCCAATCACAACCAGAGAAAGGACCACCATGGTCGCCATGATCATCACCCGCACCATGTTGCGGGACCTCCCGCCGCTGCCGAAGGGCGTGGCGAAATACCGCATCTTCGACGACAGGCTGGTTGGCTTCATCGCCGAGCAGCGCGCCGGTGGCGTCACGTTCTACATGCGCTACACGGACGCGCGCCGGCGCCGCCACGAGATTAAGCTTGGCCGGCTGGGCGACGTCACCGTCGACCAGGCCCGCAAGCGCGCGGAGCACATCAAGGCGGAGGTCAGCCTCGGCGGCAACCCCGCCGAGGGACTTGCCAAGCTGCGCGCCATCCCCAGCGTCGAAGAGTTCGTCCGGGAACGGTATCTCCCGCACGTGCAGGAAACCCTGCGCGCCGCTGGCAACGTCGAGACCTGCCTGCGCCTGCGCCTGCGCATCCTGCCGGCCATCGGCCGGAAGGCGCTGGACGAGGTGACCCAGGCGGACATCGCTGATCTCCGTCGCAAGCTGATCGCCGAGGGCCTGGCGAACGGCACGGTGAACCGCCACCTCGCGACCGTGCGCGCGATGTTTAACCTGGCCTTAAAGTGGCAGGCATACACGGGGCCCAACAATCCGGCCGCCTCGCCGAATATGCTGCGCGAGCAGCACCGGGACCGCTATCTCACCCCGGCGGAGACACAGGCGCTGGTGCGGGCGCTGGGCGCCGATAAGGACCCGGTCGCCGCGGCGGTGCTCGCCCTGCTCATCGTCACTGGCGCGCGTCGGGGCGAGGCGCTTAATGCCCGCTGGGAGCATGTCGACTTCGAACGCGGGTTGTTGACCGTGCCGCGGTCGAAATCCGGCCAGCGCCGGCATGTACCGCTGTCACAGGTGGCGAAGGCCATCCTGCAGCGCCAATTAGCCTTGGGTGCCCTGACGCCGGAAAATCCGTACGTCTTCCCCAGCCGCAAGCTGCCGGGCCAGCCGGTCGAGGGTGTGCGCGGGGCCTGGGCGCGGGCCAAGAAGGCGGCGGGGCTGCCGGAAGACCTGCGCATCCACGACCTGCGCCATTCGTTCGCGTCTGCGCTGGCCAATGCTGGCACGCCGCTGAACGAGATCGGCACCGTGCTCGGCCATTCCCAGCTTTCCACCACGACGCGCTACGCGCATCACGCGCCGCAGCGGCTGATCGCCACCGCCACCACCGCGTCGAAGGTCTGGAACCTTCTGCCCGAGCCCGAGGAGCACGGCGTTGCCGCGTGAACCGCGCCGGACGCGCGCCCGGGTGAACGTGTACAAGGCCAGGTTTTGGGCGCGCCGGGTGTTCTTCGTCAGGCACACCATGGCGCTGCTGGCGGCTGCCATGGTTGGCTCAGAGGTGATGATCTGCCTCTGCCACAACCCGGGTCTGCTGCTCGCCGGGGCAGCGGTGGCCGCGACCTGAAAGGCCTCGGAACCCGCTCCAGGCACGACGCAGCCGGTGATGCGATGCCCAGGCATGGAACATCCCGTCAACTTGAACCCAGATCGGTGGCCGTCGTGGTGGGCATCGAAACTGAGGCAGGCATAGGCGGCCTGCGGCGTGTGCAACCGAATACACGGCAAGTCCACAAGATTATCCCCAGCTCTGTGGATTTTCTCTTGTCGGAACGAAAGGCGGAGCTTTTCCGGTCATCGACGGCGCGCCAGCTTGGGAACCTGGAGGGGCGCATCTAACGGTCGGCCACAAGGCATTGAAGAGGCCCAGCACCAACCGGTGCTGGGCCTCTTCTGTACAGGCGCCGGCCGGTTAGTCGCTCCGGAGAAGCAACTCGATCGCAACGACGATCGCCTGCTCGCCGGTGGTGCCGTGCCGCGCCACGTGGGCCTTGAACCGGACGTAGGTTTCCGTCGCCAGGGTGGCACCGACGCGCCGCCCCTCGGCCACCCGGCGCCGCCTGATCTCCGGCTCAGGCGGTGGTTTCGCCTCCCCCTTTCGGCTCACCAGCGGGCCGCCGAGCGGCTTGCCGGCGGTCATACGAACTTCCTCCCGACCGGGCGGCGGCGAGCACGCGGCGACCTGGCATTGAGCACCTCCCGGACGGCCGCCCAGAGCGCTGCCAACTCGCGTGCCGCGGCGCCGTTAGGCTCAGCCTCCCCCGCAGTGCTGCCGTCCGCCATCGCCTCATGGACCGCCACGCGCTGGTGTATCGTCGGGCACAGCAGATTGCCCCGCGCCCGCAGCGCCGCCACGGCGTGCCGGGCCGAGCGGCTGCGGAACGCCGCGTGGTTTAACACGAAGTGGAACGGCACGCCGGCCTGCTCCGCCATGGCTGCCGTCGAAGCGACGGCAGCCAGATCCAGATCACTCGGCCCCGTCGGCACGATCACCAGATCGGCGACGGCGATCGCCTGCGCTTGGATGTCAGAGAATCCGGGCGGGCAGTCGAGGACCAGTAGGTCGAGGCGCTCGTGGCGCAGTATGTTAAGCCCTTCGGTGAACTGTTCGGCGTGCAGGTTGAACAGGAGCGGAAACGCCTCGGCGCGGCCGTTCCACCAGTGCGAGAGCGAACCCTGCGGGTCGAGGTCGACCACCCCGACGTTGGCATAGGGTTGGTCGAAGGATGCGGCAGTGGCCAGCGCGGCAGCCAAGGTGGTCTTGCCGACGCCGCCCTTCGCTGCGGCGACTGTGAGAATCTTCATGTGTGCCTCCTGAACGGTTGGGGTTCGGGCCCGCGCGGATGCGCGTTTGCCCAATTCCCTGTTCAGGAGGCCGCACGGCCACGCGGCCGTGCGCTCCCAGGGGCGTGAAAGTAGTGCTCTGGTCGTACTGATGCTGAGTGTACGAGCGTCTACGCCGCGCCCAAGGCGGGTGCTCAGCCTATTGTCGCTGAAGGGGGCGCAGAGCCGCTTTGGTGGAAACTGACAGCCGGCATGTGACTCGGCACCATGTTTCCGTTTTGGCCCACCGTCAGCTAGAATCGACCCATGGACTCGACATACAACCTGAACGGCGGCTTTAAGCCGACGTTAAAGCGCTTCGCTGACCTCCAGGGACCTGACTATTTTCCCACTCCTGAATGGGCGACGCATGCCCTGATTGCGAACGAGCAGTTTGAGGGCGGCATTTGGGAGCCCGCGTGCGGCGACGGCGCCATGTCGCGCGTCCTAGAGATAACGGGGTCGCCTGTGTTGTCTACAGATCTCTTCGACCGCGGCTATGGCGAGGGTGGCGTCGACTTCCTCAAGGCTGATCATGTCGCGGACAACATCGTCACTAACCCGCCGTATAACTCCGCTGAGGCTTTCGTAAAGGCCGGTCTGGTGCAGGCACGCCGGAAGATGGCGCTCCTGCTGCGCCTTGCCTTCGTTGAGGGCGCTAACCGTCAGAGAACGATCTTCGCAAAGACGCCTCCGACGCGGATATGGGTGTTCAGCGAGCGGATCACCTTCTACCCAGCTGGCGCTGTCCCAAAAGGAAGCGGGACGACCGCCTATGCCTGGTTCGTTTGGGACAAGCAGGACATGGGCAAGACCGAGATGAAATGGCTGCCATTGGGCTACAAGAGCCGCTACTCCGCGAAAGCCGTGAAGGAATCCAAGAACCCCATGTTATTCAGGTAGGTCATTCCCTTGTCGGTGACCGAAAGGCCGTTTGAGGTCCTCGTCGCATAGCCCTTCTTGAAGGGGCCCGCCGGAGTATCCTGATGTGAGATGACGTTGCCGACGATCTGCTGCCACAGCGCCTCGTTGTCGCGACTGGGCGAGCGGCGGCGGTCGACCTCCGACAGCTCAGTATATTTCTGAAGTTCCCTCTTGATGAATTGCGTCGACGCCGTCCGATTGGGCCGTTGAGCCGCAATTTTGAGGGCTAAAATCCTGGCCTCCGGCTCGCGCAGACGATCACCCCGCGTCCTTTTCAGCTCCCCATACGTGAACGGCTCGCCGCGCTGCCATGCTACGGCGTTCTTGGGAATGGCCATCTCCTTGATGACGATCTTGATGACGCGGGAAATTTCTTCCTTGTCCGTAACGTAATTCGGCAGATAGAGCGTCACCGTAAATTCAGGATGACCCGCATACGTCCGAAGATCAAACCGGATATCGTTGCCGATTATGAAAGAAGCCGCTTGGAACTCGTCAAGACCGTCTTCACCTTCACGGATCAGAGTCGTGAAGTACTTCAACGCGCGCCAAAATATCGCCTGAGGAGTGACGTCATAGTCAGGTTCATATTTAGAAAGCTCGATCTTGGCCATATGTCTGCCTTTACGGCTGCATGTTAGTGACGACCGCCTTGATGCACGCGAAGTCTTCGCCATCCTTGCAGCGGTGTTCGACCCCAGGCGTTGTCGTTAGATACCACCTCACCTCGAATGGCGAGCCATCGGGATGAGGGTCGATCAGCGTGGTGAAATCGATGCCACGGTGCTTGTTCAGCTTTCCTGCGTATGCTTGCACAGCAGGTTCTAAACCGTTCCTTGGCGTCCTTCCCCAAACCTCGCCGGAGGCCACCTGGATCGGCGCAAGGGACTTTGGTTGCGTCTTGCCGTTCTCACGGCGATTGAATTGTCCCAGGGCCACTCGAGCTCTCTTCGATGTAACAATCCCAGAATACGAAACACGCGTCGACCTTGTCAAAGGGGGACAGAAAGCGGGGCGCCCGCTGGTTGTCGAGGTCTCATCCTCGCGTCAGGCGGGCAAACGGTAAGCACACTCGATTCAAGAGCGGACAGTTCCCCCCCCCCTGGAAGATGACGCGGATCCCGAAACCGTCCGTTCAATTGTCGTTCTTGATACGAATCAGATGGTTGGGTAGCTCCGGGGAGTTGTTAGGTGCGCACTGCTATCCGGCGTAACAGGGCGCGCCTTCAGATTCATTTGATGCGATCGCTCAGGCAATGAGCGTCCCGTCAATTCGAACCCAGCCTGTCTAAGGCTGGGTTCTTTGCATTTGGAGCCCTACAATGAACACAGCCACCGAAACGCTCGGCGAGCTGCTGCAGCGCTATGCCGGCGACAACGACGAGCGGCGCGATGTTCCCCGCATCCGCTTCGACGAGACGGTCAAGCGCGGCGACGATCCGCTGCAAATCCTCCCCTACCTAGCCGGCCTCGGCATCCAGGTCCGGAGCATAGACGACCTGCTGCGGATCAACGACGACGACACTGAGGAGGAAATCCGCGCCTTCCGCGTCGTGGAGGGCATCGCCGTGGTCATGGCGAGCGATGGCAATTGGCTGCTGTTCGAGCCGGGCGCCGCGCCATGATCGACATCGACCCGCCACGCCGCCGACGGGCGCTTCGTGATCTTCTCCTCCGCCGGCGTGCTGCCCGGTTGGCCGCTGCGCTTCTGGTGCGTGGTGGCCGATACCGGCGCGGATGGCCATGGCCTGCTCGTCCGGCCCGACGCCACGCTCGCCTGCGACGCTGGACCGTGAAGCAGCTCCTGACCGTCGTGCAGGCGCGGCTGGTCCCCGAGCAGGCGCGGTTCGCTGCGGGGCTCCACCGAAGCGGCGCTCGCCTGCCTGGAGCGCGCCCTGGCGGTCTACGCCGATGTTCCGGCAGCTGCCTCTCCGGCGGTCACCTTCGAGGCGGCCGCGCCCACTTCGCCCTACCCGTGGACGGTGGCGTGGTGCGGCCCGTTCGCGTTGCCTTTGTGCCCCGATCCCGAAAGCTGGGGGGAGGGCGTCACGCCCGAGCAGCTGCTGATCATCCTGGACCAGATGCTGCTCGAATGGTCGGGCAAGGCGCCGTACCTCCGGCGCGTTTGGACGATGCGCAAGGCCGTGAAGTACGCCCTGGTGGCCGAGGTGGCGCGGGTGCAGGCCGCGCGCGCCAGATCGCCGGCAGCCGGTCTTTCTGGCTGAGCCAAGCGAAGAAACGCCAACGCAAACACCGCCACCACAGCTGAAAGCGCCTGACAGGGTTCGTCCCGTCGGGCGCTTTCGCAAGTCATCAATCCCAACGTTCAGCAAGGAGCACAGGCCCATGGCCCGCACCACAATCACGCCCAGCGCCATGCGCGATCTCCCGGCGCTGGCACCCGGCGTCGCAAAATTTCGCATCTTCGACAGTCGGCTCCGCGGTTTTATTGCGGAGCAGCGCCAGTCCGGCACGACGTTCTATCTTCGCTATAAGGACCAGCGCGGCCGCAACCGCGAGATCAAGATCGGCCGGCTCGGTGATCTGACGGTCGAGCAGGCGCGCAAGCGGGCGGAACAACTGAAAGCCTCGGTCAGCCTGGGGGCCGACCCGCTGGCCGAGCGGGACAAGAAGCGCGCGGTTCCGCTGCTTTCGGAATTCGCTGCCGAGCGATATCTGCCGCACGTCCAGGAGCACCTGTGCAGCGCCCAGGACATCGAGTCCTGCCTGCGCCTGCGCATCGTGCCCTTCCTGGGGCGCAAGGCGCTGGACGAGATCAACCAGGACGACGTCGCCACGTTGCGGCGCCGGATGATCGACGAAGGGCTGTCGGCCTCGAGCATCAACCGGCACCTCGGCACGGTGCGGCGGATGTTTAACCTCGCTCAAAAATGGCAGCTCTTCGAGGGAAGAAACCCGGCGGCGGCGCCGGGGATGATGCGCGCCGTCCACCGGGACAAGTACCTCACGGCGGACTAGACCCAGGCCCTGATGCGGGCGCTGGACCTGGAGCGGGACCAGGGGGCGGCCGCGGTGCTCGCCATGCTCACCGTCACCGGCGCCAGGCTCAGCGAGATCATGCTGGCGTCCTGGGAGAACGTCGACCTCGATCGCGGCATGCTCACCGTGCCGAGATCCAAGAATGGCCGCCCCCGGTACATCCCGCTCTCGCCGATAGCGGTGGCGATCCTGGAGCGCCAGGCCACCCGTCGGCTGCCGGACAATCCGCACGTGTTCCCGAGCTGGCGGCGCTGCGGCCGGGCGATCGAGAGCGTCCGCGCGGCGTGGCGGCGGGCCAAGAAGACGGCAGGATTGCCGGATGATCTGCGGGTCCATGACCTGAGACATTCCTTCGCCTCGGCGTTGGCCAACGCCGGCACGCCGCTCAACGAGATCGGCACTGTGCGGGGCCACAGCCAACTGTCCACCACCACCAGGTATGCCCACCACTCGCCGCAGCGTCTCATCGCCACCGCGACGACGGCGGCGAACGCCTGGAACCTATTGCCAGCACCACCGGCGCCACAGGACCAGACGGCCGGTTAGGGCCGGCCACCATCGAGGGAGAAGGCGCCGCAGCGCCTTCTCCCAACCCACCATGATCACCGCAATCCATCACTTCAGTTCAAGGAGACTTACGCCATGGCCACCAAGGCCGAAAAAATACATGCGCTCATCCATGCCGCCGCCGCTTCCTGCGCCGCCGTGGGCGGCGGGCTGGCCCAGGCGCCCGGCGCCGACACCGCCGTGATCACGCCCATCCAGGTCGCCATGATCGTCGCCCTCGGCGCCGAGCACGGCACGCCGATCAGCAAGACCGCGGCGGCCGAGCTGATCCTGCCGTTCTCCGCGGCGGCCCTCGGGCGTGGCGCCAGCCAGTGCCTGCTCGGCTGGGTGCCGGGGCTAGGCAATGCCATCAACGCTATCACCGCCGCCGCCCTGACCGAGGCGATCGGTTGGGCGGCCGACGCTTATTTCGTCGGCGGAACCGTCGTCCCCGGTCAATCATAACAGAAAAGGAACAGCCGGCCCCGCGGTCGGTGGAAGGAGAGCAATCATGAGCATCGACAACGTAGAGATCGTCATTACGGGCGGGGCAGGGGGATCAACCGTCAACGCCGCCGATCATATCGCACTGGCGCTGATGGGCGCGGGGGCCACCGTGGATTTCCCGGGCAAGCCGAACCTGGTGGTGAGGCCGGGCCAGACATTGCGGGGTGTGCACGCCGTGGTGCGGGTGGCCGGCGGCGCGGGGCTGGCCGTGTTGCCTGGTTCCAGCCGGGGAGGGGGAAATCTACCTTTCGCCGCAAAGGTTGCCATCGGCGTGGTGCTGTTGCTGATGCTGTGCAGCGCCGACATCCGGCTGCATTTTGGCCTCCGACTGGATACGATCATCACGGCGGTGGCTATCTGGGGCTTCTGGCGCTGGTGCCTGCGGGGAGCTGCGATGACGATTTAGGCGCCCCAGGTCAGGAGAATGAGAGAGGATCAGGCACGAACGGAATTGATCATCAGGGGGGCGCCGGGGAGCGCCCCTCGCCTGATCTATTTTTTCTTCCGTCGGCGAACGGATTTTCAGACGACGGGAGAGGACGGGGGGCGATGGGTCGTCCGGCCGCGCGTTCCACAATCTGACATCGCCATAGCGCGTTGTCTGTGGCAGACTTCTTCTTCGGTAGTTCAAGCATGGTCTGGCCAGCCGAACGGACGAAGGGGCGCGGCGACCTTCTGGGCTCGAGAGCGGCGAGACTGATGGTGGAGTGCGGTAGTTGAGCACATCTACGCGGTTCAGCGCAGACGGAGATCGCAACTTCCAGGTCTTATGGGAGGACGGCGACCGCGTCTTCTGCCGTGCGTGGCGCCAGGATGCCGATGGCAGCCGGCACGTCGTGCTGGCCGTGCTTCCCGCCGCTGAGCATCCGACAGCGGCGACCCTGGATCGCCTGGCGCACGAATATGCATTGAAGGATGCGTTGGACGGAACCTGGGCGGTACGGCCGTTGGAGCTCGTCCGCGACCACGGCTGGCCCATGCTGGTGCTGGAGGGTTCCGGCAGCGAGCCACTCGACCGGCTGCTCGGCGCGCCGATGGAGATTGGATGCTTTTTGCACCTCGCCATTGGCACCACGGTCGCCTTGGGCAAGGTCCATCAGGCCGGGCTCGTCCACAAGGATGTCAAACCGGCCAATATCCTGGTGAATCGCGCCGACGGGGAGATCCGGCTCACTGGTTTCGGCATCGCCTCGCGTCTGCCGCGCGAGCCACCTCCCGAGACCATCGCCGGCACGCTCGCCTACATGGCGCCGGAACAGACCGGGCGGATGAACCGCTCGGTCGATACCCGCAGCGACCTCTATGCAATCGGGGTCGTGTTCTACCAGATGCTCACGGGCTCACTGCCGTTCACGGCGACCGATCCCATGGAATGGGTGCACTGCCACATCGCCAGGAAGCCGGTGCCGCCCCACGAGCGGCTGAAGGCCGTCCCGGCCGCGGTCTCCGCCCTCATCTTGAAGCTGCTCGCCAAGACCGCGGAGGAGCGTTATCAGACTGCCGCCGGCGTCGAGCGCGATCTGCGGCACTGCCTGGCCGACTGGGAAGAAAGCGGCCGCATCGATGACTTCCCGCTTGGCGAACACGACATTCCGAACCGGCTAATGATCCCCGAGCAGCTGTACGGGAGAGCGCGCGAGGTGGAGACCTTGATTGCCGCCTTCAATCGCATCGTCGACGGCGGCGCGCCGGAGCTGCTGCTGGTGTCGGGATATTCCGGCATCGGCAAGTCCGCCGTCGTCCACGAATTGCACAAGGCGCTGGTGCCGACGCGCGGGCTGTTCGCCTCGGGCAAGTTCGACCAGTACAAGCGCGACATCCCTTATGCGACGCTGGCGCAGGCGTTTCAGGGCCTGATCCGTCCCCTGCTGGGCTTGAGCGAAGCGGCATTGGCCGGTTGGCGCGAGGCCCTGCGCGAAGCGCTGGGCCCGAACGCCAAGCTCATGGTCGATCTGGTTCCCGAATTGAAGCTGATCACCGGCGAATCGCCGCCCGTCCCGGAGCTGCCGCCGCAGCAGGCACACAGCCGTTTCCAGCTGGTATTCCGGCGGTTTCTCGGCGTGTTTGCCCGGCCGGACCATCCGCTGGCGCTGTTCCTCGACGATTTGCAATGGCTCGACCCGGCGACGCTCGGTCTGGTGGAGGATCTGCTGACCCAGCCGGAGGTGCGGCACCTGCTGCTGATCGGCGCCTACCGCGACAACGAGGTCGATGCCGCTCATCCACTGGCGCGCAAGCTCGAGGCGATCCGCCAGGCGGGGGCCCGCTTGCAAGAGATCAGCCTGGCGCCGCTGGCGCGCGCGGACGTGCGGCAGTTGATCGTGGATACGCTGCGCTGCGGGCCGGAGGAGGCCGCGCCGCTGGCGCAACTGGTGCATGAAAAGACCGGCGGCAACCCCTTCTTCACCATTCAGTTCCTGCACGTGCTCGACGACGAGGGCTTGCTGATCTTTGACCATGGCGCGGCGCGCTGGCGCTGGGATCTCGATCGCATTCACGCCAAGGGGTACACCGACAATGTGGTGGACCTCATGACCGGGAAATTGACCCGGTTGCCCACGGAAACCCAAACGGCGTTGCAGCTTCTCGCATGCCTCGGAAATGTCGCCGACACCGCAACACTTTGCCTGATCCACGGCACCTCAGCGCAGGCGGTCCATGCGGATCTGTGGGAGGCGGTTCGGCAGGAGCTGATCCTGTACCTGGAAGGCGTCTACAAGTTCGTCCATGACCGGGTCCAGGAAGCCGCCTATTCGCTGATCCCAGCGGACTTGCGTGCCGCGGCGCATCTGCGGATCGGCCGGCTGCTGGCGGCGCACACGCCGCCGGAGCAGAGGAAGGAGGCGATCTTCGAGATCATCAATCAGCTCAACCGCGGCGCCGCGCTGATCACCGCACGGGACGAGCGCGAGCAACTGGCGGAGTTCAACCTGATTGCGGGCCAGCGCGCGAAGCGTTCAACCGCTTATGCCTCGGCGCTCACCTGTCTCGTCGCCGGCGCGGCCCTGTTGGCAGAGGATTGCTGGGAGCGCCGGCACGAACTCGCCTTCGCGCTGGAACTGGATCGGGCCGAATGCGAGTTCCTCACCGGCGCGTTGGCGGAGGCGGAGCAGCGTCTGGCGGCGCTATCAACCCGCGCCGCAAATACCGTGGAACGGGCCACGGTCGCGTGCTTGCGCATCGATCTGTACACGACCCTTGATCAGTGCAGCCGCGCCAGTGCCGTCGGTCTCGACTATCTCCGCCATCTGAGCATCGATTGGTCGCCACATCCGACGGAAGAGGAAGCGCGACGCGAATACGAACAGATCTGGTCGCAGCTCGGGAGCCGCATGATCGAGGATCTGATCGATCTGCCTTTAATGAGCGACCCGGCATCCCTCGCGACCATGGACGTTCTGACCAAGCTCGGGCCACCCGCCACATATACGGATGCGAACCTGTATCTCCTTGTCATCTGCCGCGCCGTCAATCTCAGCCTCGAACGCGGCAACTGCGACGCTTCCTGCCCCGCCTACACATTCCTTGGCGTTCTCGCGGGCCCCCGCTTCGGCGATTATCAGGCGGCATGCCGCTTCGGTCAGCTTGGCTATGATCTGGTCGAACAACGTGGATGGAAGCGTTTCCAGGCCAGGACCTATATGCCCTTTGGCAACGTCGTTCTGCCTTGGACGAGACATGTCCTGGCTGGCCGCGATCTGTTGCGCCGCGCGTTCGACGCGGCAAGCGAGATCGGCGACCTCACTTACGCCGCCTATTGCTGCAACCAATTGAACACCAACCTGCTCGCGGCGGGCGATCCGCTGGCCGAAGTGCAACGCGAAGCAGAACATGGCCTCGCCTTTGCGCAGAAGGCGAGGTTCGGGCTTGCCATCGACATCATCGCGACACAGCTAGGGCTGATCCGGACGCTGCGCGGCTTGACGCCGACATTCGGCTCCTTCGACGATGCGCAGTTTGACGAGCGTCGGATTGAGCGCCGCTTTTCAGAAAATCCGGATTTGGCGCTTATCGAGTGCTGGTACTGGATCCGCAAGCTGCAGGCGCGCTTCTTTGCCGGCGACTATGCGTCGGCCATCGAGGCCTCATCCAGGGCGCAGCCGCTGCTGTGGACATCGCCGTCATTGTTCGAAACGGCAGAGTATCACTTTTACGGAGCACTCTCCCAAGCGGCATGCTGCGAGTCGGCATCGGCAGGCCAACGACGGCCGCAGCATCTAGACACTGTCGTTGCGCATCACAAGCAGCTCCAGCTCTGGGCGGTAAACTGCCCAGACAATTTCGAGAACCGCGCCGCCCTGGTTGGCGCCGAGATCGCCCGCCTGGAGGGCCGCGAGCTCGATGCCGAGTGCCTCTATGAACAGGCGATTTCCTCGGCCCGGGCCAATGGCTTTATTCACAATGAGGCGCTCGCCTACGAACTGGCCGCCCGCTTCTACGCGGCCCGCGGCTTCGAGAAATTTGCCCGTGTGTATTTGCAAGACGCCCGCTATGGCTATCTGCGCTGGGGCGCCGACGGGAAAGTGCAGCAACTCGATCGGCTCTATCCGCAATTGCGGCAGGACGAACGCGCAACCGGTCCGGCCGCCACGATCGGGGCGCCGGTCGAGCACCTGGACCTCGCCACCGTGATGAAGGTGTCGCAGGCCGTGTCGGGTGAGATCGTCCTGGAAAAGATGCTCGACACGCTCATGCGCACTGCACTCCAGCAGGCGGGGGCGGAGCGCGGCCTGTTGATTTTGCCGCGCGGCGCCGGGCAACGGATCGAGGCGGAAGCCAAAACCAGCGGCGACACGGTCGTCGTGCGTCTGTGCGACGAGGCCGTGGCCAGCACCGCGCTGCCGGAAGGGGTCCTCCATTATGTGCTCCGCACGCGGGAGGGCGTGATCCTCGACGACGCTCCAGCCGAGACCGCCTTTTCGGCCGATCCCTATATCCGGCAGCATGGCGCCCGCTCCATTCTCTGCCTGCCGTTGCTGAACCAGGCCAAGCTCATCGGCGTGCTCTACTTGGAAAACAATCTGGCCCCCCACGTCTTCGCACCAGCCCGGATCGCGGTCCTGAAGCTGCTCGCTTCGCAGGCGGCGATTGCGCTGGAAAATACTCGTCTGTACCGCGATCTCGCAGAACGCGAAGCGAAGATCCGCCGCCTGGTCGAGGCCAACGTCATCGGGATCTTCATTTTCGCGCTCGACGGCCGGATCATCGAGACCAATGACGCCTTTCTCCAGATGGTGAGCTACGACCGCGAAGATCTGATCTCGGGCAGTCTCCGCTGGACGGACCTGACACCGCCGGAATGGCGCGACCATGATGGGCGGGCCATGGCTGAAATAAAGCTGACCGGGCGCGCGCAGCCCTACGAGAAGGAGTACATTCGCAAAAACGGCAGCCGCATACCTGTGCTGATCGGCGCGGCGACGTTCGAGGAAGGTGGCAACGATGGGGTCGCCTTCGTGCTGGATCTGACCGAGCGCAAGCGGACGGAAGCCGAAGCGCGCGAGAGCGAGCGGCGCTACCGCGAGACGCAGATGGAACTGGCGCACATGAACCGCGTTGCCACCATGGGCCAGCTCACGGCTTCGATCGCCCATGAAGTGAACCAGCCGATCGCCGCCGCGATCATGAGCGCCCAGGCGGGCCTGCGCTGGCTCGATGCGCGGCCGCCGGATCCGGACAAGGTGCGACAGGCGCTGGGGCGCATCGTCAAGGATGGCAGTCGGGCGGGCGAGGTCATCGGCCGGATCCGTGGCCTTATCAAGAAGGGGCCGCCGCGCCAGGAGGCGCTGGCGATCAACCAAGCGATTCTCGAGGTCATCGCCCTGCTCCATGGCGAGGTGGTGAAGCACGGCATCTCCGTGCAGACGCAGTTGGCGGACGATTTGCCGATGCTTCAGGGCGATCGGGTGCAACTGCAACAGGTAATCCTCAACCTGATCATCAATGCCGTCCAGGCGATGAGCAGCGTCAGCGAGGGGCCACGAGAGTTGCTGATCAGCACCGGGAGAGCCGAGCCGGACAGCGTACTCGTTGCGGTGCGGGATTCAGGGCCGGGGCTGGCGCCGGCGGTTCTCGCGCGCCTGTTCGAGCCCTTCCACACGACCAAGCCCGGCGGATTGGGGCTGGGGTTGTCGATCTGCCGATCGATCATCGAAGCGCACGGCGGACGACTATGGGCGAGCGCGAACGTGCCCCGCGGCGCCGAGTTTAACTTCACGGTGCCCGCCCACCCGGGCAGCGCAGCGTGATTGGGCGCCAGGGCCCGCGAGCCTCGGGGGCGTTAGGCGCCGAACAGGGGCCGTTTGAGGGAATGTGGTGGGACGGCAAAAAGAAACGGCCATTCGCCCTGGGGGTGAATGGCCGGAAACCGTTGGTTTGTAAGGAATTTCGTGGCGCGCCCGAAGAGATTTCGAACTCCTGACCCTCAGATTCGTAGTCTGATGCTCTATCCAGCTGAGCTACGGGCGCGTCGTGGGCGGGGATGTAACTGAACCGTCGCGATCAGGCAACCCCACCCGGGTAAATTAAATCGCCTCGAGCTCTGCGAGCAGCGCATCCCCCATCTCCGAAGTGGAGATCTGGGCGCGGCCGGGGGCGGCGATGTCCGGGGTGCGGCCGGCTTTGGCCAGCACGCGCTCCACCGCCGCCTCGATCGCCGCGGCCTCTGCCTCCATGTCGAAGGAATAGCGCAGCAGCAGCGCCAGGCTCAGGATCTGCGCGCACGGGTTGGCGAGGCCCTTGCCGGCGATGTCCGGCGCGGAACCGTGGATCGGCTCGTAGAAGGCGTGGCGGCGGCCGTTTGCGTCCATGGCGCCCAGTGTCGCCGAGGGCAGCATGCCGAGCGAGCCGGTGAGCATGGCGGCGAGGTCGGAGAGGATATCGCCGAACAGGTTGCCGGTGACGATCACGTCGAACTGCTTCGGGTTCTTTGCCAACTGCATGGCGCAGTTATCGGCGTACATATGCGTCAGCTGCACATCCGAATATTCGGCCTTCTGCAGCGCCGTCATCACCTGGCGCCAGAGCAGGCCGCTCTCCATCACATTCGCCTTCTCGACGCTGCAAACGCGGCCTGCGCGCTTGCGCGCGAGGTCGAAGGCGACGCGGCCGACGCGCTCGATCTCATGCGTGGTGTAGACCTCGGTATTGATGCCGCGCTTGGAACCGTCGGGCAGCGTCTCGATGCCGCGCGGCTCGCCGAAATAGATGCCGCCGATCAGCTCGCGCACGATCATGATGTCGAGGCCGCGCACCAGCTCGGGCTTGAGCGAGGAGGCTTCGGCCAGCGCGTCGAACACTTTCGCCGGGCGCAGATTGGCGAACACGCCGAGGTCCTTGCGCAGGCGCAGAAGCCCGGCCTCGGGCCGGATCTCGAACGGCACGGAATCCCATTTCGGCCCGCCGACAGAGCCGAACAGCACCGCATCGGCGGCGAGCGCCTTCGCCACGGTGGCGTCAGTCACCGGCACGCCATATGCGTCAATCGCCGCGCCGCCGACCAGCTCCTCGGTGATCTCGAAGCGGGCACCCCGGGCCGTCTGCACCCAGTTCAGCACGCGCTTGGCCTGCGCCATCACCTCCGGGCCGATGCCATCGCCAGGCAGGAGGAGCAGGGTCTTTGTGGCGGTCATGAATTCAAACTCCGTGGATGGATGGCTGCCAGGATTGCTCCTGGGCGCGGCGCGACTCGAAGCTGTCGATGGCCGGGGTGTGGGCCAGAGTGAGGCCGATATCGTCGAGCCCGTTGAGCAGGCAGTGTTTGCGGAACGGCTCGACCTGGAAGGCGATTTTTTCGCCGTTCGGCCGCACCACCACCTGGTTCTCCAGGTCCACGGTGAGGCGGGCATTGGTGCCGAGCCTGGCGTCCTCCATCAGCTGCTCGCAGATCTCCTGCGGCAGCACCACGGGGAGAATGCCGTTCTTGAAGCAGTTGTTGAAGAAGATGTCGGCGAAGCTGGGCGCGATGACGCAGCGTATGCCGAAATCCAGCAGCGCCCAGGGGGCGTGCTCGCGCGAGGAGCCGCAGCCGAAATTCTCGCCGGCGACTAGGATTTCCGCTTTGCGGTATTGCGGCTGGTTCAGCACGAAATCCGGTTTTTCGGACCCGTCATCGTTGTAGCGCAGGGAGGAGAACAGGCTCACGCCGAGGCCGCTGCGCTTGATGGTCTTCAAGAACCGCGCCGGGATGATCTTGTCGGTATCGACATTCGCCAGGTTCAGCGGTGCTGCGATGGCGGTGAGTTCGGTGAATTTCTGCATCAGACAAGCTCCCTAACGTCGGTGAGCGCGCCGGTGACGGCGGCGGCGGCGGCCATGGCGGGGGAGAGCAGGTGGGTGCGCCCGCCCGGCCCCTGACGGCCTTCAAAGTTGCGGTTGGAGGTGCTGGCGCAGCGCTGGCCGGGCTTCAGCTTGTCCGGGTTCATGCCCAGGCACATCGAGCAGCCTGCTTCGCGCCATTCAAATCCGGCCGCGCGGAAGATGTTCGCCAGACCTTCCTGCTCGGCCTGCGCCTTCACCAGGCCCGAGCCCGGTACCACCAGAGCGCGCACGCCCTCGGCGACGTGGCGGCCTTCCACGATTTTCGCCGCGGCGCGCAGATCCTCGATGCGCGAATTGGTGCAGGAGCCGATGAATACCACGTCGATCTTCGTGCCGGCCAGATTCTGGCCCGGGGTGAGGTCCATGTATTTCAGCATCTGCACGAGCTGGGCGCGGCGGGCTTCGTCGGGCTCGGCCTGCGGGTCCGGCACCGCACCGGTGATCGGCATCACCGCTTCGGGGTTGGTGCCCCAGCTCACCTGCGGGGCGATCTCGGCGGCGTTCAGCACCACGACCTTGTCGTAATGCGCACCCTCGTCGCTCGGCAGCGTCTTCCAGTAGTCCACCGCGCGGTCGAAATCCGCGCCTTTCGGCGCGTAGGGGCGGCCCTTCGCATAGGCGAAGGTGGTCTCATCCGGCGCCACCAGACCGGCGCGGGCGCCCGCCTCGATGCTCATGTTGCAGATCGTCATGCGCCCGGCCATGTCGAGCGCGCGGATCGCCTCGCCGGCATATTCGATCACATGGCCGTTGCCGCCGGCGGTGCCGATCTTGGCGATGATGGCGAGGATGATGTCTTTGGCCACGCAGCCCGGGGGCAGGGTGCCGTCCACGCGGATCAGCATGTTCTTGGCGGGTTTCTGCAGCAGCGTCTGGGTGGCGAGCACATGCTCGACCTCGGAGGTGCCGATGCCGAAGGCGAGAGACCCCATCGCGCCATGCGTGCTGGTGTGGGAGTCGCCGCAGACGATGGTCATGCCGGGGAGCGAAATACCCTGTTCAGGGCCGATGACATGCACGATGCCCTGGCGCGTATCCGTGACCGGAATATAGGGCACGCCGAACGCGGCGACGTTGTCCTCCAGCGTGTCCACCTGCAGCCGGCTCTCCGGCTCGGCGATGCCGCCGCTGCGGTCCTCGGTCGGCACGTTGTGGTCGGCAACCGCGATGGTCGCATCCACTCGGCGCACCTGGCGGCCGGCGAGGCGGAGACCCTCGAACGCCTGCGGGCTGGTGACCTCGTGTACGAGGTGGCGGTCGATATAGAGAACGCAGGTGCCGTCCTCCATGCGCTCCACCACATGGGCGTCCCAGATTTTATCGAACAGAGTTCGTGCCATTGCCAATCTGCCTCCTAAAATTAAGAAGGCCTAGGGGGCACTGCCCCCTGGACCCCCGCCAACGGCCGCGCCGTTGGATCCGCGAAAAAAGGATTTTGAAAGGGGCACCGGGGGGAGGCGGGAACGGCGCCTCTTTCAAAATTCTGACCTCAAGGGTTCTAAGGGCTCCGCCCTTAGCGGGGGTGGAGGGGGCAGAGCCCCCTCCGTAATCTTATTCCGCGGCGGGAGCGGCGGTCTCGACCTCGCGGGCCTTCTCGGCGATGCGGGCGGATTTGCCGCGGCGGCCGCGCAGGTAATACAGCTTGGCGCGGCGCACATCGCCACGGCGCATCACGTGGATCTCCGCGATGGTCGGCGCGTAGAGCTGGAACACGCGCTCCACACCCTCGCCATAGGAGATCTTGCGCACGGTGAAGCTGGAATTGATGCCACGGTTCGAGCGGGCGATGCAGACGCCTTCGAACGCCTGAACGCGCGAGCGCTCGCCTTCCTTGACGTTGACGCTGACGCGCACCGTGTCGCCGGGGGCGAAGGCGGGGATGGTCTTGCCTTCGGTGAGTTTGGCGATCTGTTCGGCGTCGATGGTCTGGATGGTGTTCATGACAAAAATCCTTTTCGAAAGCGGTTTAGGGCGCGGGCGCGCCGGATGCAATGTATTGGTTGTAGAGATCGGGTCTGCGGATTCTGGTGGTTTCGGCCGCCGCTGCGTGCCGCCAGGCGGCGATCGCCCGGTGGTTGCCGGAGGTCAGCGTCTCCGGCACGGCGCGCCCCGCCCAGACCGCCGGGCGGGTGTAATGCGGGTATTCGAGCAGCGGGGTGGAGAAACTCTCCTCATCCGCGCTCTCCGCCGCCCCCATCACGCCGGGCAGCAGGCGGATCACGGCGTCCAGCAGCACCAGGGCGGCGATTTCGCCGCCGGAGAGGATGTAGTCGCCGATGCTGATCTCCTCGGCCGCGCGCGCCTCGATGACGCGCTGGTCGATGCCCTCGAACCGGCCGCAGAGCAAGATCGCCCCCGGCCCGTCGGCGAGCTGGCGCACGCGCTGTTGGCTGAGCGGCGTGCCGCGCGGGGTGAGCACGATCAGCGGACGCTCATCCGCGACCGCGCCGATCGCCGCGTCCACCACGTCCGGCCGCATCACCATCCCGGCCCCGCCGCCGAACGGCGTGTCATCGACGCTGCGATGTCGGCCGAGGCCGAAATCGCGGATATCGGTGACGCCGAGCGACCATGTCTGCTCCGCCAGCGCCTTGCCGGCGAGGGACTCGCCGAGCGGGCCGGGGAACATCGAGGGGAAGATGGTGAGGATGTCGGCGCGCCAGGTCATGGGGACGCTGTCACTTCCACCGGCGGCACGATGACGACATGCCCGGCTTTGAGATCCACCACCGGCACGGCGGCGCGGGTGAACGGCACCAGCAGCGCGCCCGGCATGATCTCCAGGCTGCTGCCGCCGCCGTAATCATGCACGGCGGCGATGGTACCGAGCGCCTCGCCGGTCTCGCTCCGTGCCTGCAGCCCAATGAGATCGGCGAGGTAGAACTCTTCCTCGTCGGTTTCGGGCAGCGCGGAGCGGGGCGCGAACAGCTCGGTATTGGTGAGCGTCTCGGCCAGGTTGCGGTCGGTGATCGGGCGGTTGCCCTGCGGCGTGACCTCGCTCAGCCGTGCGACATTGTCGTGCAGCCAGGCCAGGGCAAAGCGCTTACCGTTGCGGTCCGTGAGCGGGTACGCTTCCAGGGACGCCGGGTCCTCCGCGAAGCAGTTCACGCGCACGAGACCGCGCACGCCATGCGGCTTGCCGATCACGCCCATCAGGATCAACCGTTCGTCCACCTGCCGTCCTTGTGGTTAGGCGGCGGCCTTGGCGCGCTCAGCGGCGCGTTCCTGCGCCTTCTTCTTCGGCGCGGACTGCTTCGGCTGCTCGGCATAGACCGGCATCTTGATCAGCCCGGCCTTGCCCAGGAAGCGGGCGACGCGGTCGGTGGCCTGCGCGCCGTTGGCGATCCAGTGCGTCAGGCGCTCGGTCACCAGGGTCACGCGCTCGGCATGGTCGGCCGGCAGCATCGGGTTGTAGGTGCCGACGCGCTCGATGAAACGGCCGTCGCGCGGGCTGTTCGCATCGGCGATGACGATGTGGTAGAAAGGACGCTTCTTGGCGCCGGCGCGGGCAAGGCGAATTTTAAGAGACATGAATACTCCTGAGGTTAAAACGTAAGGGGTTGAAAATCAGAACGGCCGGCGGCCGTTTTTGTGTTGCGCCATGGCGGCCTGCATCTGGCGCATCATCGCCTGCTGGCCGCCCATCTTGTTCATCCGCTTCATCATCGTCGACATGTCGTCGAACTGCTTCAGCAGCTTGTTGACCTCCTGCACCGAGGTGCCGGAGCCGGCGGCGATGCGCTTTTTGCGGCTGGCCTTGAGGATGTCCGGATTGCGCCGCTCCGCCACCGTCATCGAGCCGATGATCGCGGCCTGGCGCTTGAACACGGTGGTATCGAGATTGGCGTCCTCGATCTGCTGCTTGATCTTGCCGACACCCGGCAGCATGCCGAGAATGCCGGAGAGCGAGCCCATCTTGGAGATCTGCTTCAGCTGTGAGGCGTAATCCTCCAGGTCGAACTTGCCCTTCACCATTTTTTTGGCGAGCTTTTCGGCCTCGTCCTTGTCGATGGTCTCGGCGGCGCGTTCCACCAGCCCGACGATATCGCCCATGCCGAGGATGCGGCCGGCGACGCGCTCGGGGTCGAAATTGTCCAGCGCGTCCAGCTTCTCGCCGAGGCCGACCAGCTTGATCGGCGCGCCGGTGACCTTGCGCATCGAGAGCGCCGCACCGCCGCGGGAATCGCCGTCCAGCCGGGTCATGACGATGCCGGTAATGCCCAGCGCGTCGTTGAAGGCGGTGGCGGTGGCCACCGCGTCCTGGCCGGTCATGGCGTCGACCACCAGCAGGGTTTCCACCGGGTTGACCGCCTGGCGGATGGATTTGACCTCTTCCATCAGCGCGAAGTCGATGGAGAGCCGGCCGGCGGTGTCGAGGATCACGACGTCGTAAAGCTCGCGCCGCGCGGTATCCATGGCGCGTTGGGCGATCTGCAGCGGGGTCTGGCCGGCGATGATGGGCAGCGAGGCGACTTCCGCGCGCTGCGCCAGTTGCTCGAGTTGCAGCTGCGCGGCGGGGCGCTGCGTATCCAAGCTGGCCAGCAGTATTTTGCGCCGCTCGCGGGTGCGTAGCCGCAGCGCGATTTTGCCCGAAGTGGTGGTTTTGCCGGAGCCTTGCAGGCCAACCATCAGAATGGGGATGGGCGCGGGGGCAAGCAGATTAAGCGGGGAAGCGGTGCCGCCGAGCGCCTCGACCAGCGCGTCGTTGACGATCTTCACCACCATCTGGCCGGGTGAGACCGATCGCAGCACTTCCGAGCCGACCGCCTTCTCCCGCACCTCGGTGATGAAGTCCTTCACCACCGGCAGCGCCACGTCGGCATCCAGCAGCGCCAGGCGGATCTCCCGCAGCGCCTCGGACACGTCCTCTTCGTTCAGGGCGCCACGGCGGCGGAGCCTGTCGAAAACCCCTGAAAGTTTGCCCGACAGCGAGTTCGAACATGGTGCAAAAACTCCACAACGCAAAATGCGCCGTGGTGCGAACCCTCGCAGCACGGCGTTTTAGCCTGCGCCGCTCTTGCGCCGTGGCGGGGACGAAGTCAAGCGAAGCGGTTTAGGGATAAGGGAAGGGCTTCTTTTTTGAAAAAAAGAAGCAAAAAACTTTTTTTAAACTGGGCCGTGCTGGTTTCGCGGCCGCAGGCCCAAACAAGCAAAAAGTTTTTGCGCCGCTTTTTTCAAAAAGCGGCCACTTTCTATTCCTTGCTAAGCGCCCGGCGCAGCGTGTCGGCGGCGTCGCCCTCGATCAGCCCGTGGCGGAGCAGCAGGTCGGTCAGCACCAGGGCGACGTTGAATTTGAAGTTGTCTGTGGTGGAGAGCACCTCCAGCACGCGGGGCAGGGACCAGAGCTCGAAATGCTCGACCTCGCCATCCGCCGGGTGGGGGGTGAAATCTTCGGGCAATTCGAGGTCGTAGGTGTAGATCACGTCCCGCCGCAGGCCTTCCGCGCGCTCCATATTATAGGAGAATCGTGCCGCTTGTTGCGCGTTGCGGGTCAGCGTCTCGGGCAGGGAGGCTTCCTCCTCGCTTTCTTTCAGCAGCGTCTCGAACTGCGTGAGCCCGGCCGGCACGCCACCCGCCACCAGATTGTCGAGTTTGCCGGGGTCGAGCTTTTTGTCCGCGGCGCGTTTGCCGACCCAGACATGCCAGCCATCGGCGCGGCGGACCAGGCCGTTGAGATGCACGCCGACGCCGATCACCCCGAAACTGGGCAAAGCACCGCGGTCGAGCACGCCCAGCACCGGGCCGTCAGCATGCGTGCGGATGTCGAAATTCTCATGGCGCGACGGAATGCCCAGGGCGGCGGCCAGTTGGTTGATCTTCGGCAGCGCCTCCAGCGGCAGGCTGACCCGCTCCGCCGTCAGGGTGACGCTGGCCTCCAACGCCGCCAGCCGGCGCGCCAGATCGGGGAACAAAAAGCCGATATGGTGCGGGCCGGCGTAAAGCGGCAGCCGCTGGCCGGGCAGCACGGCGCTGTGAACTGCAGAGATGTGGTGAAGGAGCTTTGCAAGACGCGCGTCAGGTGCCATGTGCGCAGACATGACCCGTTCAGCCGCCTCTGCCAACCCCCATGCCGGGCCGAAAACCGCCGGTGCCAAGCCGTCACGCGGCTCCTGGTCCACCATCTGGTCGCTGGCCCCTTATCTCTGGCCGAAAAACGCGCCGGCCTTGCGGGTGCGCCTGGTGCTGGCCAGCATCGCCATGGTGCTGGCCAAAGTGGCGACGGTCTATGTGCCGATCCTGTATTCCCATGCCATCGATCACCTGACGCCGAAGGCCGGGCCCTTGGCGGTGCCGGCGGCGCTCATCGTTGCCTACGCGCTGGTGCGCATCGCCGCGGCCGGGTTCGGCGAGTTGCGCGACGCGATCTTCGCCGCCGTGCAGATGCGCGCCTCCCGCGTCGTCGCCCGCCAGACCTTCGAGCACCTGCACGCGCTGTCGATGCGGTTCCATCTGGACCGGCAGACCGGCGGCCTCTCCAACATCATCCTGCGCGGCACGCTTGGCATCCAGAACGTGCTGCGCATGGCCACGTTCAACATTTTGCCGACGGTGATCGAGCTGCTGCTGACCGTCGGCGTGCTCTGGCATCTGTTCAACGCCTGGTACGCCGTCATCACCTTCCTCGCGGTCGGCATGTACATGGTGTTCACCTTCACCTTCACCGCCTGGCGGACGAAATTCCGGCGGACGATGAACGAGACCGATAACGAGGCGCAGACCAAGGCGATCGACAGCCTGCTGAATTTCGAGACGGTCAAATATTTCGGCAACGAGGAGCACGAAGCGCGGCGCTACGACGAGAGCCTGGCGCGGTACGAAAAAGCCTCGGTGAAATCCCAGGTTTCGCTGAACGCGCTGAACATCGGCCAGGCCGCGATCATCTCGGCGGCGCTGGGCGTGATGATGCTGATGGCGGCGCGCGGCGTGGTGCACCACACCATGACGGTCGGCCAGTTCGTGCTGGTCAACACTTATCTCATGCAGCTTTACGTGCCGCTCAACTTCCTGGGCTTCGTCTACCTGCAGGTGAATCAGGGGCTGGTGGACATGGAGCAGATGTTCTCCCTGCTGCGCGTCAACCGGGAGATCACCGACAGTCCGGGCGCCAAGGTTCTGGCGCCGCAGGGGGCGCCATCGGAGGTGCGGTTCGAGAACGTGCATTTCGGCTACAACCCCGACCGAGATATCCTCAAAGGCGTGAGCTTCGCCGTGCCGGCCGGGCGTAAGGTGGCGATCGTCGGGCCCACCGGCTCGGGCAAATCCACCATCAGCCGGCTGTTGTTCCGCTTCTACGACACCGTGTCCGGCCAGGTGCTGGTCGATGGCGCGAATGTGCGCGACTATACCCAGCATTCGCTGCGCGGCGCCATCGGCGTGGTGCCGCAGGATACCGTGCTGTTCAACGACACCATCCTCTATAACATCTCCTATGGCCGCCCGGGGGCGAGTGTGGCGGAGATCGAGCAGGCGGCGCGCTTCGCGCAGATCCACGATTTCATCGTCTCGCTGCCGCAGGGCTACCTGACCAAGGTGGGCGAGCGCGGGCTGAAACTGTCGGGCGGCGAGAAGCAGCGCGTGGCGATTGCCCGCACCATTTTGAAGAACCCGCGGATTTTGATCCTGGACGAGGCGACCAGCGCGCTGGACACCGCGACAGAGCAGGAGATCGGCTCGGCGCTGCGCCGGGTGGCCTTCGACCGCACCACGCTGGTGATCGCGCACCGGCTCTCCACCGTCACCGATGCCGACGAGATCCTGGTGCTGCGCGACGGGGAGATCGCCGAGCGCGGCCGCCATGCGGCGCTGCTGGAGGCGGGCGGCGTCTATGCTGGCATGTGGGCGGCGCAGGTCGAGTTGGACGAGGCGGCGGATATCGCCGGGGTGGATGCGGTGCAGCTGCAAAAATCTGTCTCTGAAGTCGCAGAATAAGTTTGTCCCGGGTGGTACAGGCCGGAAGAACAACCAGATAAACGAGAGGCGTGAGTGGAATCGACTATGGAAGATAGACAAGCGGCACCGGAGCGGGACCTGAGCCTTGCGGGATCGGTGGTGGACAAGGCGATCGAATACATGATGGGCCAGCAGGTCAGCTCGCTGGCGATCGCCTCGGCGCTGCTGGGCGGTGCCATGGGCCTGCTCAGCCGCACCTTGCCCGATGATGTGATCGTGCAGATCCTGAGCAACGCGATCGAAAGCGTGGAATCAGGCGAAATGCGCGCGCAATCGGGCCGGGACCACGCCGGCGAGGCTTGACCTGCCGGGCGATTCTAGCCCATAAGGTCGGAAATTCCGGGCTGGCCGCTGCCAGCCCGCTTTGCGTTTATTGCGTCGTTTGAGGATAGAGCTATGGCCCGCCGTTGTGACCTGACCGGAAAGACCGTGCAAGCTGGCAATAATGTCAGCCATGCGAACAACAAGACCCGCCGGCGGTTCCTGCCGAACCTGCAGGAGACCTCGCTGCTCTCCGACGTGCTGGGCACGGTGCGTCTGCGCCTCTCCACCCGTGCGATCCGCACGATCGAGCATAATGGTGGCCTGGACTCGTTCCTGATGAGCCAGAACGACAGCAAGCTGACCGTCGAAGGCTTGGCCCTGAAGCGCCGCCTGGAGCGCGCTGTGGCGAAGAAGGAAGCCAAGGCCGCCTGATGCCCCGGCTGGTCCGTCAGGACCGGCTTACGTTTGGTGAGTTTCGGAAAGCCGGTGCCTCGCGCCGGCTTTTTCGCGTTGTTATGGGACGGGGAGAGAAGCGTTTCTTTTTTGGAAAAAAGAGGCAAAAAACTTTTGCTAAACTGAGCCGTGCTGGTTTCGCGGCCACTGGCCCCGTTTCGCAAAAGTTTTTTGCGCCGCTTTTTTTCAAAAAAGCGGCTACTTCATATAGGGGGCCGTATGTGGATTCAGGTCACCCCGCGACTCGGCATTGACGAGGCCGATCTTGCGGAAAGTTTCATCGCCGCCTCGGGGCCGGGTGGGCAGAATGTCAACAAGGTCGCGACCGCGGTGCAACTGCGTTTCGACCTTGGCAAATGCGAGACCTTGCCGGAGCCGGTGAAGGCGCGGCTGCGCACGCTGGCAGGGCGGCGGTTGAGCCAGGACGGGGTGATCGTGATCACCGCCAACCGCTTCCGCACGCAGTTGCAGAACCGCGAGGATGCCCGCGAGCGCCTGTTCGAGATGATCCGCGCCGCCGCCATCGCCCCGGTCTACCGCAAGCCGACGCGGCCGACCAAAGCCTCCAAGACCAGGCGGCTGGAGGCGAAAAGCCATCGCGGCGAGATCAAGCGCCTGCGCCGCACCGGGCCGGAGGGGTAGGAAGCAGCCGCTTTTTTGAAAAAAAGCGGCGCAAAAAACGTTTGGTTGGGCTGGGCCCGTGGCGTTGAAACCAGCACGGCCGAGAGTAGTAAAAGTTTTTTTGCTACTTTTTGTTCACAAAAAGTAGCCTTCTTTCCGTTAGAAAAACTTGGCCAGGCGCAACAGCACCGTGCGCTGCAGCGGGCCGCCGTGATTGGCGACGTCGTATTCGCCGACCAGCATCACCTGCATGGTCGGTGTGACGAAGCTGCTGGCGACCAGGCGCAGCTGCGATTCGTCGGTGCGGTTGAGGGTATCCGCCTTTGTTCCGTTGTTCAGCGTGTAATACTGCTTGCCACCGAAGGACTGGTAGAAACCCGGGGCGATGAAGGCGCCGGTTGCCGGATAGAACTCGTAGGGCAGGTAGATGCGCAGCTCTTCCGAGGGTTCCTCATGGAAGCTCGCCGGCGTCACGGTCGATCGCGCCAGCGGGTTGCTTGCCGGAACCAGCGGATCGAGGGCGTTCACGAGGCTGTAGATCGGCGGGATGTTGTTGGCGAAGACGGTGGGTGTCACCTGGGCTGACTCGTTGTTCGGGCTGAACAGATACGCCTCGCCCCAGACCTCGATCGCGAGGTTGCGCGTGGCCGGCGTGCCGAGCAGCGTTTTCCGCGCGCCGAACTCCAACTCGTAGGTCCAGATGTTCTGCGACGGGTTCAGGTAGTCGTTATTGTTGAAGCTGCTGAGCGGCGGTGCGATCCAGGGGCCGACGACCAGATAGGAGCCGGTGCGGGGATCGTTGATGGGGAAGGTGAACACGCCGAAATTCGGCTGGCCGAAACCGCTCTCGCTGGAGAGCGAGCCGTAGCCCGGACCGTAGCTCGGCAGAATGCCGGCGGTGCCGGGCGGGCCGGGAATATTGCTGGTGCCGGCGCGCTGGCTGCCGATGAAGCCGACATAGGGCACGTACATCTGGACACCGGAGAGCAGGCCGGCGGCATCGAAGGTGCGGATATAGCGGCCGACCAGGATATCGGTGGAAATATGCGTGTCCTGGCTGTAGCTGCCCCCACTCGGCGCGCCGATGCTCCCGGCATCGGAGAACTCATTGTAGAACATACCGATATTGACATCGACCGGCGGGGCGATGGCATCGCCCGGAAACGGGTCGGAGGCATAGGCGGCATGTCCGCCAAGGCTTACTCCAAGGGAGAGCATGGCCGCGATGAAGCTGGCCCGGAGTGTTTTGGGCATTTTCGACATCGACAGGAAACCTCCTTTTTGTGGCTGCGGGCGTCTTCGGAGGCCCGCTTGACAGCTATCACAATCATTCCGCGTGGAACTGTCAATCGACATTCCGTATGCCGTATTCCGTTTGCGTAAAAAAGTACCCGCACTGTGCCAATATGGAAACAACCATGCGGCGCCGGGCGAACGAATCGTTGCGCGCCGGGGGAAAGCCTTGTTAGCAGGGGGGGTGAGACCGATTGTAAAATTTGGCGCGGTGAGCATCGCCGTCGGCATTGCTGTGCTGTTGCTCAAATTCCTGGCGGCGCGGGTCAGCGGCAGCACCGCGCTGTTTTCCGACGCGCTGGAATCGCTGGTGAACGTCGCGGCCTCGGGCCTGGCCCTCTATGCGCTGATCGCCGGCGCCAAGCCCGCCGACAAGAAGCACCATTACGGCCACGCCAAGGTGGAGCTGTTGAGCGCGGTGGCGACCGGGGCGATGATCCTGGTCGCCGCCGTGCTGATCTTCCAGCGCGCCATCGGCGAGTTGTTCCATCCGGCCCCGCTGGCCGCCTGGCGGCATGGGCTGGGGGCGGGGCTCGGCTTGAACTTTCTGGCCGGGCTGGCGAACGCCGCCTGGGGCTTCGTGCTGCTGCAGGTGAGCCGCGCGCATCGCTCCCCGGCGCTGCGCGCCGATGCGCAGCATCTGTTCACCGACGCGCTGACCACCGCCGGCATCGTCATCGCGCTCGGCGCGGCGGGGTTGCTGCATCTGCCGGTCCTCGACCCGCTGATCGCCCTGGCCATCGCCTTGAACGTCGCGGTGATGGGCGGCTCCACGGTGCTGCGTTCGCTGAGCGGGCTGCTCGACGAGGCGCCGCCGCCGGCGATGACGGCGCGCATCCAGGAGCTGGTGCGGCTGCACGCAAAGGGCGCGCTGGAGGCGCACGACCTGCGCATCCGCCAGGCCGGGCCGGCAAGTTTTCTGGAATTCCACCTGGTGGTGCCGGGCGAGATGTCGGTCGCCGCGGCGCATGAGATCTGCGACCGGATCGAGGCGGCGCTGAAGCGCGAGATGGAAGGGGCGGTCATCACCATCCATGTCGAGCCTGAGGTGAAGGCGAAACACCATGGCGCGTTGGTGCCGTAAAGATCAGGAAAGCAAGCAGCCGCTTTTTGAAAAAAGCGGCGCGAAAACTTTTGGTTGGGCTGGGCCGGTGGCGCTGAAACAGGCACGGCACAGTTTAAAAAAGTTTTTTGCTTTTTTTTTCAAAAAAAAGCACTTCTCTTCGCATAAAAAAAGCCCGGCCGAAGCCGGGCTTTTTGTTCATCAGGCGGCGTCGTCGGAGCGGCGCTCGGCTTTCTTGCGGTCATTCGGGTTGAGGTGGCGCTTGCGGATGCGCACGGCGGACGGGGTGACCTCGACCAGCTCGTCATCCTCGATATAGGCGATCGCCTGCTCCAGCGACATTTTGCGGGGCGGCACCAGCAGCAGCGCCTCGTCCTTGCCGGCGGCGCGGATGTTGGTGAGCTTCTTTTCGCGCACCGGGTTCACGTCCAGGTCGTTCTCGCGGCTATGCTCGCCGAGGATCATGCCCACGTAAACCTTCTCGCCCGGGGAGACGAACAGCGCGCCGCGGTCCTGCAGGGAGAACAGCGAGTACTGCACGGCCTCGCCGTCTTCCGAGGAGATCAGCGCGCCGTTGCGGCGGCCTTCGATCTTGCCTTTCCACGGGCCGTAGCCGGCGAACAGGCGGTTCATCACGCCGGTGCCGCGCGTGTCGGTGAGGAACTCGCCATGATAGCCGATCAGGCCGCGCGAGGGGATGCGGAAGGTGAGGCGCTGCTTGTCGCCGCCGGAGGGGCGGATGTCCGAGAGCTCACCCTTGCGGCGGGACATTTTTTCCACCACCGCGCCGGCATAGGGCTCGTCGACGTCGATCAGCACTTCCTCATACGGCTCTTCGCGCTCGCCGGTTTCCTCATTGGTGCGGGTCAGCACGCGGGGGCGGCCGATGGTCAGCTCGAAACCTTCGCGGCGCATCGTCTCGATGAGCACGCCGAGCTGAAGTTCGCCGCGGCCGGAGACCTCGAAAGCGTCCGTCTCCGGTGCCACGGCCACCTGAATGGCGACATTGCCCTCCGTCTCGGCGAACAGACGGTCGCGGATCTGGCGGGAGGTGACCTTCTTGCCCTCGCGGCCGCCCAGCGGGCCGTCATTGATGCGGAAGGTCATGGACAGGGTCGGCGGGTCGATCGGCGTGGCCGGCAGCGGGGCGGAAACTTCCGGCGCGCAGATCGTATAAGGAATGGTCGTGTCGGACAGGCCGGCCACGGCGACGATGTCGCCAGCGCTCACCTCATCCACCGGCACGCGCTCCAGGCCACGGAAGGATAGCAGCTTGGTCAGGCGGCCGGTTTCCACCACGGTGCCGTCCAGGTTCAGTACCTTCACCGGCATGTTCAGCGTGGCGCGGCCCTGCTCGACGCGGCCGGTCAGCACGCGGCCGAGGAAGGTGTCGGATTCCAGGATGGTGGCGACCATGGCGAAGGGCGCGTCCACGTCCAGCTTCGGCGCCGGCACATGGCTCAGGATCAGCTCGAAGAGCGGGGTCAGGCTCTCGCGCGGGTCGTCCAGATTGGCGACAGCCCAGCCCTGGCGGCCGGAAGCGAACAGCATGGGGAAGTCGAGCTGCTCCTCATTGGCGTCGAGCGAGGCGAACAGGTCGAACATCTCGTTATGCACGTCGTCGGGGCGGGCGTCGCCACGGTCGATCTTGTTCACCACCACGATCGGCTTCAGGCCGCGCGCCAGCGCCTTGCCGAGCACGAACTTGGTCTGCGGCAGCACGCCTTCGGCGGCGTCAACCAGAATGACCGCGCCGTCCACCATGCTGAGAATACGCTCCACCTCGCCGCCGAAATCGGCGTGGCCAGGGGTGTCGACGATGTTAATCCGCGTGTCTTTCCAGACCACCGAGGCGACCTTGGCGAGAATCGTGATGCCACGTTCCTTTTCCAGGTCGTTGCGGTCCAGCGCACGCTCGGCCACGGCCTGGTGGGCGGCAAAAGCGCCGGACTGCTTGAGAAGCTGGTCGGTAAGCGTGGTCTTGCCATGGTCAACGTGGGCGATGATGGCGACGTTGCGGATATTCGGTACGGACATAAAAGCGCCTGACAGTTAACAGCAAAGATGGGTCTGCCGCCTCGCGGGAGCGGGGCAACCGATCCATGGGAATGCCTGGACGAAAATTCTCCCGCCCCGCATAGCGATATTGCGCCGCAAAAGCGAGGGCAAAAACGGAATGGGCGCCCTGCGGCGGCCATAAAGCGAGGCGGAAGGCTTCTTTTTGTGAACAAAAAGAAGCAAAAAACTTTTGTAATTTGGGCCATGCCGGTTTCAACGCCGCAGGCCCAGAGGAACAAAAGTTTTTGCGCCGCTTTTTTTAAAAAGCGGCCGCTTTCCTGCTTAGCCGAAACCGATCAGGCCCTAATGCCCGGTGTCCGGGCTCATCATGTTGCTGCTGGCGGCTGGGGCCATGTTGCCCGTGCCTTCGTTATCTGTCCCGTGTTGCTGCATCGCCATTTTGGTATCCTGCGCCGCCTCGGCCCAGTCGCCCTTGCGCAGCGCGGCGCGGGCGTTTTCGACGGCGGTTACGTCGGGCGAGGTGTCGGCCGCGGGGCCGGACGTTTGCAGCACCGTGCGCGTCAGCATCCGGGTTTCGGCACGGCTCAGCGCTTCGTCGGCCTGGGCGCGGTTATGGTGGTGGATGGCCTGGTCGGCTATGTGCAGATACATCATGGTGCTGCCATCGGCCGGCGTATGCGCTTGATGGTGATGCGGGGCCATGCCCTTCGCCCCGCTGCCGGGCGAGCTTTGCGGGCCGGACATTGTGCCTGGAGACATGGCGCCCGGCGGGGCCATGTTGCCCGGTTCCATGCCGGGGGCGGTTTCAGCCGGGGCGGGGGTGGTTTGGGCACATGCCATGCCGGTGGTGACAACGAGGGCGGCTGAAGCCAGCCAGAGGGAGCGCATGTCCGATCTCCTTGTTTTATGGGCGTTACCTTAGTGGGCGCATAAAAACTTGGGGGATGACGGGGCAGGAGCAAGAAAAATGATCTCTCGCAAACATTAAAGCCTCGTCATTGCAACCGCAGATCGGCTAATCAGACAAGGAATTTCGCGGGGGCGGTTTGAAATCTGGGATCATGCTGGGGGCAGGGGCGGTGCTGGCGCTGTGTCTCGGTGCGCGTGCCTCGGCCGATATTCCCCCGGACACGGAATGCGGCATCGCCGGACGCGCCGCCGAGATGGCTTCCGCCTTGCCGGCCAATCTGCTGGTCTCGATCGGCCTGGTGGAGAGCGGCCGTGCCGACGCGCTGACCGGACATCTCACCCCTTGGCCCTGGACCGTGAACGTGGATGGCGCCGGAAAGTTTTTCGCCAACGAGGCGGCGGCGGTCGCCTTCGTGCGGCTGGCGGAATCGTCCGGCGCCCGGGATGTGGATGTCGGTTGTTTCCAGGTCAGCCTGCAGCGCCATCCGGACGCCTTCGCGACCCTGGAGGATGCGTTCGACCCGGCGAAAAACGCCAGCTACGCGGCGGGATTTTTGCTCCGGCTGAAGCGGCAGACCGGCTCGTGGAACAGCGCCATCGCCGACTACCATTCCGCCACGCCGGATCTCGGCCTGCCCTATGAGCGCCGCGTGCTGGCCGCCTGGCATAACCAGGGCGATGTGCCGCTTGAACTCGCCGCGGCCGGGCTGGATGCGCCGGACCCGTTCGTGATTCTGCAATCCCCGGCGGCGCGGCGGGTGCATGTGTACACGCTGGCGGACCCGCCCGGCGCCGGGCTGCCGCGCGGCCTGCCGCGGGTGATCACGCCGTAGGGGAAGGCTTCTTTTTGTGAACAAAAAGAAGCAAAAAAACTTCGCTAAATTGGGCCGTGCTGGTTTCAACGCCACGGGCCCAGAGGAGCAAAAGTTTTTTGCGCCGCTTTTTTTCAAAAAAGCGACTGCTTAACCTAAACTGAACTTTACCCTGTTTTTTCAATAAGACATTGAAACATAACAATCTTGGCATTCGTTGCGGGCATGTTTCGGCAAGACGAAATCTTGACAGGAGTGCTCGAAACTCAAGATCGTCTCGTTTAGCCACTTTGGCGAACAAAAACAGGCGCGGCATACTACCTTAGCGTGAAATTTCCGTAGTTTGCCGACGAAATGAGGTGGCGCATGTTTCAACAAATGAAACTGTTCCACATCAATATGTTACGCGATTTTTGCGGTAAAGTTCGGCCTAAAGAAAAAGGGGGCCGAAGCCCCCTTTTTGTTTAGCTGCGGAAAATCCGCGCTCAGATGGCGAGCAGCAGGCGGCGCGGGTCTTCCAGGCTCTCTTTCACGCGCACCAGGAAGGACACGGCCTCGCGCCCGTCGATGATGCGGTGGTCGTAGGAGACCGCCAGGTACATCATCGGGCGGATCTCGATCTTGCCGCCGACCACGACCGGGCGGTCCTGGATCTTGTGCATGCCGAGAATGGCGCTCTGCGGCGGGTTGAGGATCGGCGTGCTCATCAGCGAGCCGTACACGCCGCCATTGGTGATGGAGAACGTGCCGCCGGAAAGTTCCTCCAGCTTCAGCGTGCCTTCCTTGGCGCGCTTGGCGAAGCCGGTGATCTCGGCCTCGATCTCGGCCAGGGATTTTTGCTCGGCGTCGCGGATCACCGGCACCACCAGGCCGTTGGCGCCGCCGACGGCGATGCCCATGTTGACGAACTTCTTGTAGACGATCTCGTCACCGTCGATCTCGGCGTTCACCGCGGGGAACTCGGCCAAAGCGGCGCAGACGGCTTTCACGAAGAAGCCGTTGAAGCCCAGGCGCACGCCCTTGTGCTTCTTTTCGAAGGCGTCGCGGTATTCGCTGCGCAGCGCCATGATGGCGCTCATGTCGACCTCGTTGAACGTGGTCAGCATGGCGGCGGTGTTCTGCGCTTCCTTGAGGCGGGCGGCGATGGTCTTGCGCAGGCGCGTCATTTTCACGCGCTCTTCGCGGACATCCGGGGTGCGCGGCGCCTTGGGCGCGGCCGGGGCCGGGGCGGTCTGCGGCTTGTTCATGAAGGCCAGCACGTCACCCTTGGAGATGCGGCCGTCCTTGGCGGTGCCCTGGCCGATCTCGCCGGCGGAGAGGCCTTTCTCTTCCATCAGCTTGGCGGCGGCGGGCAGGGCAGCGGCACCCGGGCGGGGCACCGGGCCGGGGGCTGCCGGCGGCGGGTTGACGCCGGTGGCCGGCACGGCCGCGGGGTTGGCGGGAGGCTTCGGCGCCTCGGCCTTTTTTGCGGTCGGCTGGGCGCCTGCGGCGCCGATGCGGCCGAGCAGGGCGCCGACTTCGACCTCCGCTCCTTCGTCGGCGATGATCTCGGCGATCACGCCGGCTTCCGGCGCGTTCACCTCGACAGTGACCTTATCGGTTTCCAGCTCGACGACAGGCTCGTCGGCGGCGACGGTCTCGCCGGCTTTCTTGATCCAGCGCGCGATGGTCGCGCTGGTGACGCTTTCGCCAAGCGTCGGGACGGTAATATCGGCGGCCATAGATGCTCCTCAGTTTTTTTACGCGAGGTCGGATGAAAAAACTTGTGTGCGTTGCGGTGGCTCTAGGGGAAGCGGCCGCTTTTTGAAAAAAGCGGCGCAAAAACTTTTGCTCCTTTGGGCCGGGGGCGTTGGAACCGGCACGGCCCAGATTAACAAAAGTTTTTTGCTTCTTTTTTTTAAAAAAGAAGGGCTTCCCTTCGCTTCGACATAACTTGCCCTGTTGCTCTAGACTGACAGCGCCTGCTTCACCAGGGCCGCCTGCTCCGCCGCATGGACTTTGGCGAGGCCGGTGGCCGGGCTCGCCGCGGCCTTACGGCCGATATAGCGGGGCCGCTTGGCGGCGTTGTCCAGGCAGCTCAGCACAGCCTCGATCCGGCGGTCGACAAAGGTCCAGCCGCCGTTATTCTCCGGCTCCTCCTGGCACCACACCACCTCTGCCTTGGTATAGGCCTCGATCGCGGTCTTCAGAGATTTCGCCGGGAACGGATAGAACTGCTCCATCCGCACGATGGCGACATCCTTGATGCCGCGCTCGCGGCGCTCGGCCAGCAGGTCGTAATACACCTTGCCCGAGCAGATCACCACGCGCTTCACCTGCTCCGGAGCCACCAGCTCGTCGGTCTCGGGGATCACGAACTTGAAGCTCGAGCCGCTGCTCATCTCGTCCAGCGTGGAGACGGCCAGCTTGTGACGCAGCAGCGATTTCGGCGTCATCAGCACCAGCGGCTTGCGGAAGTTGCGCTTCAGCTGCCGGCGCAGAGCGTGGAAGTAGTTCGCCGGCGTGGTGAGGTTGCACACCGTCATGTTGTGCTCGGCGCAGAGCTGCAGGTAGCGCTCCAGCCTTGCGGAGGAGTGCTCAGGCCCCTGGCCCTCCTGGCCGTGCGGCAGCAGCAGCGTCAGGCCGCACATGCGCAGCCATTTGGTCTCGCCCGAGGCCAGGAACTGGTCGATGATCACCTGCGCGCCGTTGGCGAAATCGCCGAACTGCGCCTCCCAGAGCACCAGCACGCCGGGATCGGCGATGGCGTAGCCGTATTCGAAGCCGAGCACGCCGGCTTCGGAGAGCAGCGAGTTGAAGATTTCGATACGCGCCTGGCCGTCGCGGACGTTGTTCAGCGGCACGTATTCGTTCTGGTTGGACTGGTCGATCAGCACCGCATGGCGCTGGCTGAACGTGCCGCGCTGGCAGTCTTCGCCCGAGAGCCGCACGCGGTGGCCATCCAGCATCAGCGTGCCGAAGGCCAGCGCTTCGCCGGTCGCCCAGTCGATGCCCTCGCCGGAGTTGATCATCTGCTTCTTGGCTTCGAGCTGGCGCAGGATTTTCGGGTTGAGGTCGAAGTTTTCCGGCGGTTTGGAGAGGGCGGCGCCGACCTCGCGCAGCTGCTCAAGCGGGGCGGCGGTGATCTGCTCCTCGTTCTCGCTCTCCTCGCCGGCCTCGTTCAGCCCGGCCCAATGGCCTTCCAGCCAGTCGGCTTTGTTCACCTTGTAGGATTGCGCGCCCTTATAGGCTTCCTCCAGGGTCTGGTTGTACGCATCGGCCAGCGCCTGGGCGCGTTCCGCCGGCACGCTGTTCTCCGCCGCCAGCCGGTCGGCATAGAGGGCGCGCGTCGTCTTCAGCGCCTTGATCGACTTGTACATCAGCGGCTGGGTGAACGCCGGCTCGTCATTCTCGTTATGGCCGTGGCGGCGGTAGCAGACCAGGTCGATGACCACGTCCACCGCGAATTCCATGCGGAATTCGGTGGCGATGCGGGCGGCGAACACCACCGCCTCCGGATTGTCGCCGTTCACATGCAGGATTGGCGACTGCACGGCTTTCGCCACGTCGGTGCAGTACAGGCCGGAGAAGGCGTGCGCCGGGATGGTGGTGAAGCCGATCTGGTTGTTCACCACCAGATGCAGCGAGCCGCCGGTGCGGTAGCCGATCAGCTGGCTCATCGCCAGGGTTTCATACACCAGGCCCTGGCCGGCGAAGGCGGCATCGCCATGCATCTGGATCGCCATGGCGGAGCGGCGGGTCTTGGTGTCGCCGGTCATGTCCTGGCGGGCGCGGATCTTGCCGACCACCACCGGGTCCACCGCCTCGAGATGCGAGGGGTTGGGCTGCAGCGACAGATGCACCACGTTGCCGTTGATGGTGACGTCGGTGGAGGTACCGAGATGGTATTTCACGTCGCCCGAGCCCTGCACGTCCTCAGGCTTGGCGCTGGCGCCGCCGAATTCGCTGAACAGCGCGGTCAGCGGCTTTTTGACGATGTTGACCAGGGTGTTGAGGCGGCCGCGATGCGGCATGCCGATGGCGATTTCCTTGACGCCGTGATCGGCGGCGGTCTCGATGATGGCGTGCAGCGCCGGGATGGTGCTCTCGCCGCCCTCCAGGCCGAAGCGCTTGGTGCCGACATAGCGGCGCTGGCAGAAGGTCTCGAAACCATCCGCCTCGGTCAGCTGGCGGAGGATCTTTTCCTTGTCCTGCGTGCTGAAGCTGGTGAGCCAGGGCGCGCCTTCGATGCGCTGCTGCAGCCAGGCCTTTTGCACCGGGTCCTGGATGTGCATGAATTCCAGGCCGATCGGGCCGCAATAGCTGGCGCGCAGGATCTCCAGGATCTCGCGCATGGTCGCGGTCTCGCGGCCGAGCACGCCGTCGATGAAAATGGGGCGGTCCATGTCGGCTTCGGTGAAGCCGTAAGTGGCGGGGTCGAGCTCGACATGATAGGCGGGCTGCTTCAGGCCCAGCGGGTCGAGCTGCGCCTGCAGATGGCCGCGCACGCGGTAGACGCGGATCAGCATCAGCGCGCGGATGGAATCGAGCGTCGCCGCGCGGGTTTCGGCGGCGGGGGCGGCAGCGGATTTCACGGCCGCGGCGGGGGCTGACTCGAAGGCGACCGGGCGGGGCGCCCAGGAGGCGCCAGTGGCGTCGGTCAGGACCGACTTGGCCTCGTCGTCGAGGGCGGCGAACAGGGCGGCGAAATCGCCGTCCACAGAATTGGGGTCGGTAACCCATTTGGCGTAAAGCTGGGCGATGAACTGCGCATTCGCGCCGTTCATGGCAGTTGCGATGACGTCTACACCGGCCATGACGAACCTATCCTCCGTTCAGCGATACAATCCGCCGGTTCGGCCGGCGGTGGGCAGGGCGCCCGTTTTTTGCGAGGCGGCGGGCACTCTATCCGTCGCCGCATATAAGCCAATAGGCTGCGGCAATCGCGGCCCAAGGAAAAGGGGGCAGGGTTGTTGCGATTGCATGCGTTGGTAACGATATAAGTCGGTAACGCGTGGGTTTTAAGCGGCAACAGGGAAGTGGCCGCTTTTTGAAAAAAAGCGGCGCAAAAACGTGTGGTCGCCTGGGCCGGTGGCGGTGAAACCAGCACGGCCCAGTTCAGCAGAAGTTTTTTGCTTCTTTTTTGCAAAAAAGAAGCGTTTTCTTTGCGTCTAAGCCTGCAGCGCCTTGACCATGGTGCTGCCGAGTGCGGCCGGGCTGTCGGCGACGAAAATGCCGGCTTCCCGCATGGCGCTGGTCTTGGCTTCCGCCGTGTCCTTGCCGCCGGAGATGACCGCGCCGGCATGACCCATGCGGCGGCCGGGCGGGGCGGTGACGCCGGCGATGAAGCCGACGATGGGCTTTTTGATCTTGTGCCGGGAAAGGAATTCCGCCGCGTCGATCTCGCTCGGCCCGCCGATCTCGCCGATCATGATGATCGCCTGGGTCTCGTCGTCGTGCAGGAACATGTCCAGCACTTCGATGAAGTCGAGCCCCTTCACCGGGTCGCCACCGATGCCGACGCAGGAGGACTGGCCGAGCCCGGCCGCCGTGGTCTGCGCCACCGCCTCGTAGGTGAGGGTGCCGGAGCGCGAGACGATGCCGATGCTGCCGCGCTTGTGGATATGGCCCGGCATGATGCCGATCTTGCATTCGTCCGGGGTGATGACGCCCGGGCAGTTCGGGCCGACCAGCAGCGATTTGGAGCCGGAGAGGGCGCGCTTGACGCGCACCATGTCGAGCACCGGGATGCCCTCGGTGATGCAGACGATCAGCTCCACGCCGGCGTCGATCGCCTCCAGGATGGAGTCGGCGGCGAATGGCGGCGGCACATAGATGGCGGACGCGTTGGCGCCGGTCTTGGCCACCGCCTCGCCGACGGTGTTGAACACCGGCAGGTCGAGATGCGTCTGGCCGCCTTTGCCCGGCGTCACGCCGCCGACCACCTGGGTGCCGTAGGCGAGCGCCTGCTCGGAATGGAAGGTGCCTTGCGCGCCGGTGAAGCCCTGGGTGATGACCTTGGTGTTCTTGTTGACGAGAATGGCCATTACGCGGCTTCCTTCACGGCTTTGACGATTTTTTCAGCGGCGTCGGCCAGATTGTCGGCCGGGATGATCGGCAGGCCGGATTTGGCCATGATGTCCTTGCCGAGCTGCACGTTGGTGCCTTCCAGGCGCACCACCAGCGGCACGGAGAGCGAGACCTCGCGGGCAGCGGCGATCACGCCTTCGGCGATCACGTCGCAGCGCATGATGCCGCCGAAAATATTGACCAGGATGCCTTCGACATTCGGGTCGGAGAGGATGATTTTAAAGGCCGCCGTCACGCGCTCTTTCGTCGCGCCGCCGCCGACATCGAGGAAGTTTGCGGGCTCGCCGCCGTACAGCTTGATGATGTCCATGGTCGCCATGGCCAGGCCCGCGCCGTTCACCATGCAGCCGATCGAGCCGTCCAGCGCGACGTAGTTGAGACTGTGCTTGGTGGCTTCCAGCTCTTTCGGATCCTCCTCGGATTCGTCACGGAGTTTTTCGATCTCCGGGTGCCGGTAGAGGGCGTTGTCGTCGAAGCTCACCTTGGCGTCGAGGGCGATGATCTCGCCGGCGCCGGTGACCACCAGCGGGTTGATCTCGACGATCGCGCAGTCAAGCGCCACGAAGGCCTCGTACATGGCGGTGACGAACTTGGTGAAGGTGGCGACCTGCTTGCCCTCGAGGCCGAGGCCGAAAGCAAGTTTGCGCGCATGGAAGGAGGAGATGCCGGAGGCGGGGTCGATGGGGGCGCGGAGAATTTTTTCCGGGCTGTGCGCGGCGACGTCTTCGATCTCCATGCCGCCTTCAGTGGAGGCGATGATCACGATCTCGGAGACCGAGCGGTCGATCAGCAGGGAGAGGTACAGCTCGCGCTTGATATCGCAGCCGGCCTCGACATAGACGCGGCGGACCATGCGCCCGGCCGGGCCGGTCTGCTTGGTGATCAGCGTGTGGCCGATCATCGCCGCGGCGGCTTCCCGCACCTCGTCGAGGGATTTGGCGAGGCGGACGCCGCCTTTGCCGTTAGGGTCTTCCTTGAACTTGCCAGCCCCGCGGCCGCCGGCATGGATCTGTGATTTCACAACATAAATCGGGCCCGGGAGTTTTTTTGCGGCTTCAACCGCTTCCTCAGGCGTCCAGGCGACATGGCCGTCGAGCACTGCGACGCCATAGGCCTTCAGCAGTTCCTTGCCTTGGTACTCATGTATGTTCATTGGGACTCAGCCTACCTATTTGTGGAAGTTAACAGCGGCGTTGTTGCGGGTGCTACTCCAATCATTCTAGTCCGGCAAGAACCGTGTTGCATTGCGGCGACCGATTTTCGGGTCGGGCATGCACTAGACTTCATGTTAGATGCGGCAGGCGCAGGTATGAGTCGCTCTGCATTTCTTCGAGCCGCGAGGCAGTGCGTTCGAAAATTTTCGCACCCTCGCCGGCGCGGTACAACTCGTCCGGCAGGGCTGCGGCGGAGGCGTAGAGTTTCACCCGGTGCTCGTAGAGCGCGTCCACCAGGGTCACGAAGCGCCGTGCCTCGTCGAAATTATCCGGGGAGAGGCGGGGCACGCCGTCGATCAGGATGGTGTGGTAATGCGTCGCCAGCGCCAGATAGTCGCCGGGGCCGAGCGGCTGGCCGCAAAGCGCCTGGAAATCGAAGCGGGCGGCATCGGTGGTGCTCAACGGCACGGCGAGTTTGCGCCCCGCGACCAGCAAGTGTTCCGGCTTTGGCGGCGTGTCGCCGGCCAGCTCGGCAAAAACATGGTCGAGTGCTGCATCGGCGCGGCTGTCTGCCGGCACGTACCAGGCTTTCAAGCCGTGCAGGCGGTCGCGGCGGTAGTCACGCGCCGCGTCCAGCACCAGTACATCGAGGTTGGCTTTCAGCAGCGCGATGAAAGGCAGGAAGGCGTCGCGCCCGGGCCGGCCTTTGTAGAGATCGTCGGGGATTGTGTTGGAGGTGGCGACCACCACCACCGCGCGGGCGAACAGCGCCTCGAACAGCCGGCCGAGGATCATCGCATCGACAATATCGTGCACCTGGAACTCGTCGAAGCAGAGCAGCGCCGCCTCCGCGGCGATCCGGTCGGCGAGCGGCGGGATCGGGTCGGCCACATCGGGGTTGTTGCGCTTGATCTCGTGGAAGCGGCGATGCGCGTCCTGCATGAATTCGTGGAAGTGGATGCGCTTCTTGCGTGGCACTTCGGCAGCCTCGAAGAACAGGTCCATCAGCATCGATTTGCCGCGGCCGACATCGCCGACCAGGTACAGCCCGTTCGGCCGGTCCTGCACGTCTTCCACCTGTTTGCGCCGCAGCAGGCGGCTCATCCAGCCATTCGGCGGCGCTTTCGGCACCGGGTCGTAGCCGCGCAATTTGGCCCACAGGCCCTGCAGCCGTTCCGCGGCGCTGGCCTGGGCGGGGTCGGAGACGATGCTGCCGGCGGCGATGCGGGCGCGGTATTCCGGGATAACCCCGGGCGGCGGGGGGAGGACGCTGGACATGCCGGTCCCGGATACCGCAGCGGGTTGTGCGGCGCAATAATGGGCCTATGTCTGGGGCATTTGACGGCAACGTCGCCTTTCAATACGGATACCATCATCATGGATATTTTCGATTTCGACTTGATGCGCGCCACGCCCGTCTCGAACAATCCGTTCGCGCATATCGTGGTGCAGAATTTCATCAAGCCGACGGCGCTGGCGCAGGTGGTCGGCGCGCTGCCGGCGATGCGCGCCCGCGGCAGCTTCCCGATCGGTGCGCTCAGCCTGAAGCCGGCGGCAAAAGAGATGGTCGCCGGACTCGAGGGGGCCACTTTCCGCAGCATCATCGCCGAGAAATTCGGCCTGGAGCTGGACGGCGCGCCGGTGATGACCACCCTGCGCGGCAATTCCGGCGAGAAGGATGGGCAGATCCATACCGACTCCACGGCCAAGCGCGTCACCATCCTGCTGTACCTGAACCCCGGCAACGGCGAGGCCTGGGCGCAGCAGAAAGGCTGCCTGCGCCTGCTGCGCAACAATACCGACCTGGAAAACTACGTGGTGGAAGTGCCGCCGGTGGACGGCACGCTGCTGGTGTTCCCGAACGGGCCGAGCACCTTCCACGGCCATAAGCAGTTCGTCGGCCAGCGCTACGTGCTGCAGATGAACTACATGACCACCAGCACCAAGGCGAAGGCGGAGATGCGCCGCCACCATGTCTCGGCCTTCATCAAGCGCCTGACCCGCGCCGCCTGACATGCTGGCAGGCAGGCGGGTGACCGTGATCCTGCCTGCCTATAACGCGGCGCTCACCTTGGAGCGCACCTACGCGGAAATTCCCCTTGATGTCGTGGATGAGGTGATCCTCACCGACGACGCCAGCGGCGACGGCACGGTGGCGCTGGCGCAGCGGTTGGGCATCCGCACGCTGGTGCATGACCGTAACCGCGGCTACGGCGCCAACCAGAAAACCTGTTACGCGGCGGCGCTGGAAAGCGGCGCCGACATCGTGGTGATGCTGCACCCGGACTACCAGTATTCGCCGAAACTGGTGACGGCGATGGCCTCGATGATCGCCTCGGGTCATTACGACGTGGTGCTCGGCTCGCGCATTCTCGGCCGCGGCGCGCTCGCCGGCGGCATGCCGCCGTACAAATACGTCGCCAACCGCATCCTGACCCTCATCGAAAACCTCCTGCTCGGGCTGAAGCTCTCCGAATATCATAGCGGCTACCGCGCCTGGTCGCGGGCGGTGCTGGAGCGGCTGCCTTTGGAGCGCTGTTCGGACGATTTCGTGTTCGATAACGAGATGCTGGCGCAGGCGGCGTACGAGAAATTTGCAATCGGCGAGATCTCCTGCCCCACGCGCTATTTCGCTGAGGCGTCCTCGATCAATTTTGCGCGCTCCGTGACCTATGGGCTGGGCGTGCTGCGCACGGCGCTCGCCTACAGGCTGGCGCGGTGGAAATTGCGGTCCTCGCCGCTGTTCGATGCGGGCTAGGCCGGCACTTCTGCCGCTCTGGGCGGTGCTGGCATTCGCCTCGCTGGCAGTGAGTTTTTACTTTGGCCCGTCCCTAGTGCGGTTGGCGCTGGCGGCTTCCGGCGCGCTGCGCGGCATGGGGCTCTGGGGTGGCGTGCTGTTCGCCGCCGGCACGTTCGCGACCACGCTGGTGGGGGTGGTGCCGGGCGCGCTGCTGGGCATCGCCGCCGGGGCGGTGTTCGGCGTGGCGTTCGGCTTCGTCGTCGCGGCCAGCGGCATCATCGCCGGGGCGATCGCCGCCTTTGCGCTCAGCCGTTCGCTGCTGCGGCCGGTGATCGCGCGGCTGCTTGGGCGGTGGCAGCGGTTGCTGGCGCTGGACGCGGCGATCGCCCGTGACGGCTGGCAGCTGGTGGCGCTGCTGCGCATCTCCCCGGTGATGCCGTTCTCAGTCACCTCATACGTGCTGGGATTCTCCGCGATCGTGCTGCGGGATTACGTGCTCGGCACGCTCGCCTCGCTGCCGCCGCTGCTCGGCTATGTGGCGATCGGCGCGCTGGGCATGGAGGCAAGGCGGCAGGGCAATGCGCTGATCCATGACGCGCTGCTGGCGCTGGGGGCGCTGGCGACGCTGGGGCTGATCTGGCATCTGTCGCGGTTGGCGGGGCGGCATATAAAGGTGGAAGGGCAGGCTTCTTTTTGTGAACAAAAAGAAGCAAAAAAACTTTGTTAAACTGGGCCGTACTTGTTTCGGCGCCACAGTCCCAGATTAGTAAAAGTTTTTGCGCCGCTTTTTCCAAAAAGCGGCTGCTTACTTACGAAACCTCGAGCCGCCGGCATTTTTCCGGGGGAATGTGCAAAAAAATGGCCGCGCCGGGCGGGAAGGCTTCCGGCGTCCCTTGCGTATGCACCACGATGGGCTGCGGCATGGCGCAATCCAGGCGCAGCCCGCCGCCTTGCGCCCGGGCCCTGACGATGCGCGCCTCCCGCCCAGTGGGGGCGGGGCAAAAATCCGTGCTGCGGGCGGCGAACCAGGCGTCGTTTTCCTGCCAGATATTCTCAAAGCCCAGCAGCTCGGCGGCGGCGACGCTGCCGGGGGCGGCGAAGAGCTCCTGCGGCGTGCCCTCGCGGATGATCTTTTGCTCCGCCATCAGCACCAGCCAGTCGGCGAAGCCGGCGAGGCCGGGGTCGTGCGTGGCCGCCAGCGCCGGCACCGCGCGGGCCTTCAGCGTATCGATCAGCCAGGTGAAGGTGGTGTCCCGGGTGGTGGCGTCCAACCCGGTGGAGGGCTCGTCCAGCAGCAGCAGTTTCGGCGCATGGGCGAGGGCCCGGGCGAGGGCGATGCGCTGCGCCTGGCCGCCGGAGAGTTGTTTCGCCGGGCGGGGGGCGAATTCCCGCAGGCCGAGCTCATCGAGCAGCGCGCAGGCGCGGTCGAACCGGTCGCGGCCGCGCAGCGGGAAGGCAACATTCTCCAGCGCCGTGAGGTGCGGGAACAGGGCGGCGTTCTGCGGCAGGTAGCCGATGGAGCGCGCCTCCGGCGGCAGCTCCGCCCAGGGCGTGCCGGTGGCCGGGATCAGCCCGGCCAGCGCCTTGATCAGCGAGGATTTGCCGGCGCCGGAGCGGCCGAGCAACGCAGTGAAGCCGCGGATCTCGAAACGGGCATGCAGGGCGACCGGCTGGGTCAGACGGTAATCGATGGCGACAGGAGTCATAGGGCGATGTCTAGAGCGGGACGGGTTTGGGGCAAATCGTGCCGAAGCGAAGAGAAGGGCTTCTTTTTTAAAAAAAGAAGCAAAAAACTTTTGCTAAACTGGGCCGTGCTGGTTTCAACGCCACAGTCCCAGAGGAGCAAAAAATTTTTGCGCCGCTTTTTTCAAAAAGCGGCCACTTTCCTTTTACCGCGCAGGAGCTAAGCAGCGAGGCGGCGGGCGCGCAATCCGAGCCAGAGCGGTACCGGCAGGGTGGCGAGCAGGAAGGCGGCGACCAGCGGGAACACCGCCTGGATGCCGAGGTCCTGCACATCGGTCCAGAGCCGGACCGGCATGCCGGCGGGGAAATAGGCGATGATCAGCACCACGCCGAATTCGCCCAGAGCGCGCACCCAGCACAGCGCCAAGGCGGCGGCCAGGCCGCGCTGCGCCAGTGGCAGAGTGACGCGGAAGAACACGCGCAGCGGCGCGTCGCCCAAAGTGCGGGCGACCTGCTCGTATTCCGTCGGCACTTCGACGAAGGCGGAGCGCGCCGTCAGCACATAGGTCGGCAGCGCGGAATACAGTGCCGCGAGCACGAAGGCGGCGGGGGTGTTGGTGAGCACGAGGCCGATGCGGGCGAAGACTTCCCCGGCCGGGGCGTTCGGCCCGTAGAAGGCGGCGAGCAGGATGCCGAGCGCCAAGGTCGGCATCAGCATCGGGATCAGCACCAGCGCCTCGGCCAGGGCGCTGGCGCGGCCGCGCGTGCGGGCGAGGTAGAAGGCGAGCGGCGTGCCGAGCACGGCGATGATCGCCACGGCCGCGGCGCCGCCGAGCAGAGAGGTGACGATGGCCCAGAAATCATCCGTGGTGAGGTCGGCCGGGTTCCAGTTGCCGCCGGTCAGCAAACCGAGCAGTGGCACCGAGAGAAAGGCCAGCACCAGCAGGAGCAGGACCGGCCTTGCGAGGGCGAAAAGTTTCAGATCGACGGTCCCTTGCCGGGGTTGTAGCCGTACGTCGCGAACAGTTTCTGCCCCTCGGGGCTGTTCAGGAAGTTCACGAAGTTTTTGGCGGCTTCAGGGTTTTTCGCGTTCTTCAGCACGGTCGCGTAATACACCAGCGGGCTCGGATGCAGGGTTTTGGTCTGGCCTGGCAGCGTGAGGGCAGCCTGCGTATACCAGTTTTTGGCATAGGCCGGGTCGCTGAAATTGACCTGTGCCGGCAGCGCGATGAAGGGCAGGTGCTGCGAGATCACCGCGCTCTCATAGCCGAGCGTGGCGTCGATCTGCCCCGCCTGCAGCCGCGCCAGCAGCGAGGGCTCGGCAAAAACCTGCGCCGGGTTCAGCGCCGGGCCGGAAACCTGCTGCGCGAAGCCGGGCTTGTGGGAATATTTCTCCGCGAGCTGCAGGGCGAACAGCACGTACTGGCCTTGCGGGTCCACCGAGGGGTCGGTGCGGCCGAAGCGCAGGCCCGGGGTGGCGAGGAGCTGCGTCCAGTCCGCGTTGGGGGCGGCGAATTGCGCGGCGTATTTCGATTTCGGCGAATAGGCGAGCACCATGGCGGAGCTGGCGACCGGCACGGCGCTGCTGGCCAGGCCGGCGGCCTCGACGGTTTTGATCGGCGCGGCGGAGACCGACACGAACACGTCCGCATCCATCGACTTCGCGGTGATCAGATGTGCCAGGGCCATCGCCGCTTGGCCGATGCCGTGCACCTGCGTGCCGGTTTTTGCGGTGAAGGCGGGAGCGATGCCGCGATCCATGAGCACGCCCATGGAGCCGGCATAGGCGACGGTGATGCTGCCGGCGGCATGGGCCGGCAGAGCGCCGGCACTGACGGCGAGCAGGGCGGCGGCGATCATGCCGCGGCGTGATTTCAGCATCATGAGGTCTCCGATATGTTTTTTAAGCGATATCCCTGGCTGAAAATATCGTCAATGTACGACGTTCATGCTTCTGTTCGCCGATGACAATCAAGACGAAAGAGAGCGGTTTCACCTTGCGGATCCGGCTCGTGCATGGCGAGAATCTGGTGCTGGGGCCGGGGCGTGCCGATTTGCTGGAGAACATCCAGGCGACCGGCTCGATCGCCGCGGCGGGACGGGAGATGGGCATGAGCTACAAGCGTGCCTGGGCGCTGGTGGAGGCGATGAACGCGCTGTTCCGTGCGCCGGTTGTCGAGGCGGCGAAAGGCGGTGCGGGCGGCGGCGGGGCGAAGCTGACCGAGACCGGAGTGCAGGTGCTGGCGGCCTATCGCGGGCTGGAGGCGTCGTCGCGGCAGGCGGGTGCGGCGTTTTTGGCAGAGATCGGTGCCGCTTTGCCGGTTTCGCGCCGGCGAAAAGACGGGTAAGGTTCTGCCTCATGATCAGCGACCTGCCCAATATCCTGACCTTGTCGCGCATTGGCGTCATTCCGCTGCTGGTGCTGCTGGTGGCGATTGGCGCGCCCTGGACGGATTTTTTCTCGGCATTGGTGTTCGCGGCGGCGGCGATTACCGACTATCTCGACGGGCGGCTGGCGCGCGAGCGGCTGCAACTCTCCGATCTCGGCCGCATGCTCGACCCGATCGCCGACAAGCTGCTGATCGGCGCGACGCTGATGGCGCTGGTCGGGTTCGGCCATCTGCCGGCGGGCGGCATTTATCCCGCCATCGTCATCATGCTGCGCGAGATCCTGGTCAGCGGCCTGCGCGAATATCTGGCGGAAATCCGCATCGGCCTGCCGGTGACGCGACTGGCGAAATGGAAGACCGGCGTGCAGATGCTGGCGCTCGGCCTGCTGCTGCTGGGGCAGGGTGGCGCGCATGTCATCGGCCTGGGGGCGCTGCCGATGTCCTGGATCGGCGGCACGCTGCTCTGGGCGGCGGCGGTGCTGACCCTGGTGACGGGATGGGACTATCTGAACGCCGGGTTGCGCCACGTCACCACGCCGCGCCCGACCATCTGATCCGTTTTCATGCAGGCGCTCGGCATCGTTGGTTGGTCCGGCAGCGGCAAGACGACGCTGCTGACCGCGCTGATCCCGGCGCTGCGGGCGCGGGGGCTGCGTATTTCCAGCATCAAGCACGCGCATCACGACCTGCCGCTCGACAAGCCCGGCAAGGACAGCGCGCGCCATGCCGAGGCCGGGGCGGAAGAGGTGATCCTGGCTTCGGCGCGCGGCTATGCGTTGTTTTCCTATCAGGATGAGCCGCCTTTGGCGGACATGCTGGCGCGGCTGAGCGCGGTCGATCTGGTGCTGGTCGAGGGCTTCAAGGGCTACGAGATCCCGAAGCTGGAGGTGCACCGCCCCAGCATCGGCAAGCCGCCGCTCTGGACCGCGATGGATGTGATCGCCGTGGCCTCCGATGCGGCGCTGCCGGCTTGCCCGCTGCCGGTGCTCGACCTGCAGGATGCGCATGCCATCGCGGATTTCCTCATCGGCGCACTTCGTCTACACCAGAGGTCACAGAGTTAGGAGCGATGATTTGCGGCACCGTTTGGCCATCGGCCTGGTCTTGTTGTTGTCCGGCTGCAGCAGCGAACGGCAGTTCGCCTACGACTCGCTCTGGCCGTTCGGTAATCCCAACGCGCCGGCGGCAACCAGCGAGACCGCGCAGCGGGCGCTGGGCCGCCAGGCGGAGGTGACCCCGATTACGTCGCAGGCGGGCGATGTCTGGCCCGGCCCGGTGCAGCCGATGCCGACGCTGAGCGAGGTGCAGAGCCATGCCAACCTGCCGGTCGGCGAGGGCTATACGCCGTCTCTGCCTTCGCCTTATCCGCCGGGCCAGGGACCCTCGCCGACTGACAACGAGGATCTCGACGGTTCGCTCTATGCTCCGTTGCCGGGCGGCGGGCAGGCAGTGCCCCCGGCCGTGCCGGGGGATGCGCGATGAAAATTCTCTACTTCGCCTGGCTGCGCGAGAAGGTCGGCGTGGCCGAGGAGGAGCGGACGCCGCCTGCGGAGCTGCGCACCGTGGCGGAGCTGGTGGGCTGGCTGAAACAGCAGAGCCCGCGCCATGACACCGCGTTTGCCAATGCGCGGCTGGTACGCTGCGCGGTCGATCAGGAATTCGGCACGCCCGACACCGCCATTGCCGGCGCCAGGGAGATCGCCTTTTTCCCGCCGGTGACCGGGGGTTAGAACGTGATCGGGGCAGGACAAGTCATGTTGAAGCAAGGGGAAGTGCTTCTTTTTTTGCAAAAAAAGAAGCAAAAAAACTTTTCTAAACTGGGTCGTGCTGGTTTCGGCGCCACGGGCCTAGTCAAACAAAAGTTTTTTGCGCCGCTTTTTTTCAAAAAAGCGGCTGCTGTCCTGTCTCCACTTCAACCGGTCGGGCTCTAACATGCGGCGCATTCTGGTCCAGGAAGCGGATATCGACATCGCGGCGGAAACCGCGCGCCTGGCCGGTGCTGCGGTGGGCGGCATCGCCAGTTTCATCGGCACCGTCCGCGCCGAGCTGGACAGCCCGCGGGTGGTGACCGCGCTGCGGCTCGAGCATTATCCGGGGATGACCGAAACCGCGCTGGAGCGCATCGCCGCCGAGGCGGAGGCGCGTTGGCCGTTGACCGGCTGCACCATCATCCACCGTGTCGGCCGGCTGCTGCCGGGCGAGAACATCGTGTTCGTCGCTGCCGCCAGCGCGCACCGCGCTGCGGCGCTGCAGGCGACCGCCTTCCTGATCGACTGGCTGAAGACCGGCGCGCCGTTCTGGAAGGCCGAGGAGCTGGCGGGCGGCGAGACCGAATGGGTGGAGGCGCGCGCCAGCGACGATGCCGCCGCCGCTTCCTGGAACGGGTAAGCCCAAGCAGCGCGCCAGATTTTGCCGTGCCGAGCGGGTCGGGTATAGACGCGGTATGGACCTTAAAGATCATATCCGCGGCATTCCTGACTTCCCCAAGCCGGGAATCTTTTTCTACGACATCTCGACCCTTCTGCGGCATCCCGATGCCTGGCAGGTGGCGATGGGCCGGCTGAGCAATGCCGTGCGCGCTTATCATCCCACCGTGCTGGCCGGGGTTGAGAGCCGCGGCTTTCTGCTGGCGGCGCCGCTGGCGCTGAAGCTTGGCTGTGGCTTTGTGATGCTGCGCAAGCGCGGCAAGCTGCCCGGTGCCACGGTCGGCTACGATTATGACCTGGAATACGGCACCGACCGGATCGAGATCCAGGCCGATGCGGTGGAGAAGGGTGCGCGGGTGGTGGTGGTGGACGATCTGCTGGCGACTGGCGGCACCATGGCGGCCGGGATCAGGCTGCTGCAGAGTGTCGGCGCCGATGTGGTCGCCGCCGCGGCGCTGATCGAACTGACCTTCCTTGGCGGGCGCAGCAAACTCGACGTGCCCTTCGAGTTGCTGGTTCAGTACGACAAATAACCAATAAAATGATGCGTCCGATCGGGATGACGTGCAGTGCTGGAGGGGTGAGCAAGCCATGAAACGCCGCCAGCTTCTGGGGGGGCTTGCCGGGGCGCTGGCATCGTTCGGTTTCGCTGACGCGCAGATGGTGTCGGGCGCGCCGGCGCTCACGCTGCTGGTGGCGGGCCCCGAGGGCGATCTGATGAGCCGCTGGGGGGATGCCTGCGCGCTGGCGATGTCCGCCGGTTTTCCGAATGCGCCGACGATTATGACGCAGCCGGTCGGCGGGTGGGACGGGGTGACCGGCGCCAACCAGCTGGAGACGCTGGTGGTGCCGGACGGCAAGACCGCCGCGATCCTGCCGGGGGCGGCGATGCTCGCCTGGCTGACCGGCGACAGCCGTGTGCATTTCGACCCGGCGCATTGGCTGCCGCTGATGGTCGGCTGCAATTCCGGCGTGCTGGTGGCGCGCCTGCCGGCCGGCGCGGCGCCGGACCTGCAAAGCCTCCGCGCGCGCCCGCCGCTGCGCCTGGCGGCGTATCAGCCGCAAAGCAACGATCTCGCGGCGTTGCTGGCGCTGGCGCGGATGGGCGTGCCGGTCGCCCCGGTCTTCGGCCTGCGCGACAGCGACGCGAAAACCCGGGCGTTTCTCTCCGGCGAGGTGGATGCCGTGTTCCTGGCGGGCGAGGGGGTGCCGGAGGATATCGCGCCGCTGACCGCTGGCGGCGGCGTGCCGGTGTTCAGCCTGGGCGGCATCGCCCCGAACGGCGTGGTCGCGGAAGATCCGTTATTCCCCGGCCTGCCGGATGTGGTCGCTTTCAGCGGCAGCGAGACGGCGTTTTTGGATGCCGCCTACCGCGCGGCGGCGGCGGCGGCGCGGACCGATTTTCTGCTGGTGCTGCCGCGGCTCAGCGATCCGAACAAGGTGGCGCAATGGCGCAGTGCCGCCGATGCGGCGATCGCCAGCCCGGCGCTGGCGGCGGCGGCGAGCGCCAGCTCGATTGCGCTGCAGCCGGCGCTGGTGGCGCAGGCCGCGCTCAACGCGCTGAGCCAGGGCGGCGCCGAACAGGCCGAGCTGCAGGTATTCCTGGCGAAAAATTTCGGCTGGCAGCCGAGCTGATTGGCCAAGCCGGTTAAAAGCTTCGTTTGTGCGGCTTGTGGCAGCGCTTTTCCGAAATGGGCGGGGCGTTGCGAGGCCTGTGGCGAATGGAACACGCTGGAGGAGCAGGCGCCGCTGCAGGTTTTGCCCGGCGGCATGAAGCCGAACCCGGCGCGGGCCGGGCGGATTGAATTCGTTGGCCTGGCGGGGGTGTCGCCGCCGCCGCCGCGCGTCGCCACCACGATCGAGGAGTTCGACCGCGTGCTGGGCGGCGGGCTGGTCCCGGCCTCTGTGGTGCTGGTGGGGGGCGATCCGGGTATCGGCAAATCCACGCTGCTGCTGCAGGCGGGCGCCTCGCTCGGGCAGGCCGGGCGGCGGGTCGTGTATATTTCCGGCGAGGAATCAGTCGATCAGATCCGCATGCGCGCCTTGCGGCTGGGGCTGACCGGCGCGCCGATGGAGCTGGCGGCGGCGACGCAGCTGGGGGACATCCTCGCCAGCCTGACGCAGTTTCCCGACGCCGCTCTGGTGGTGATCGACTCGATCCAGACGATGTGGACCGACGGGGTGGATTCCGCGCCGGGCAGCGTGACGCAGGTGCGCGCGGCGGCGTTCGAGCTGATCCGCGCCGCGAAGACGCAAGGCTTCGCGCTGATGCTGGTCGGGCACGTGACCAAGGAGGGCAACATCGCCGGGCCGCGCGTGCTGGAGCACATGGTCGACGTGGTGCTGCATTTCGAGGGCGATCGCGGCCACCAGTTCCGCATCCTGCGCGGGGTGAAAAACCGTTTTGGCGCGACCGATGAGATCGGCGTGTTTGAAATGACCGAAGGCGGGCTGGCGCAGGTCGCCAATCCTTCTGCGCTGTTTCTCGCTGAGCGGCGCGGCAATGTCTCGGGCAGTGCCGTGTTCGCCGGGCTTGAGGGCTCGCGGCCGGTGCTGATGGAGATCCAGGTGCTGCTCTCGCCCAATCCCGGCGGCTCGCCGCGGCGCTCGGTCATCGGCTGGGATTCTGGGCGGCTCTCGATGCTGCTGGCGGTGCTGGACGCGCGCTGCGGGCTGAAGTTGGCGATGAACGATGTGTATTTGAATGTGGCCGGGGGCTTGCGCATCAGCGAGCCGGCGGCTGACCTTGCGGTGGCGGCGGCGCTGATCTCCGCCGCCTCGGATGTGCCGACCGATCCGTCGATGGTGTTCTTTGGCGAGATCGGTCTGTCTGGCGAGCTGCGTCAGGTGGCGCAGGCGGAATTGCGGCTGAAGGAGGCGGCGAAGCTTGGTTTCGCCCAGGCCGCCAGCCCGAAGCGCGTGGCCGGGGGGGCCGCGCGACTTTCAGTGCCCAACTCTTTGAAGCTTATTGAAATTGGACACTTGACTGACCTAGTTGGCGTGGCAACGTCTGGGGTGAAGCGGGCGTTGCAGAGCAAGGAGGCCTCATGACCTGGATTGATGCTGCGGCGCTGGCGATCGTGGTTCTTTCAGCGGCATTCGCCATGGTCCGCGGCTTTGTGCGCGAGGTGCTGGGCGTGTTCGCTTGGCTCGGCGCCGGTTTCGCCGCGATCCGCTACTATCCGCTGGTGCAGCCTTACGTGAACAGCGTGCTGCCGATGAAGAATCTGGTGGTTTATGCCGCGATGGGCGTGGTGTTTCTGGTCACGTTGATCGTGCTCAGCATCGTCTCCGCGCTGATCGGCGGTTTTGTGCGGGATTCGGCTCTGTCGGGGCTGGATCGCAGCCTCGGCGTGGTGTTTGGCGCAGTGCGCGGCGCGGTGATCATCTGCCTGGCCTATATCGCGCTTTCGGTCGGGGTGGATCAGGGGCAATGGCCGGCGGCGGTGGTGACGGCCCGTTTTCTGCCCTGGGCGCATGCCGGCGCGGTGGATCTGGTTTCCTACCTGCCGCACCAGTACCAGCCGAAAGTGGCCCCGCTGCCAGGTGACGTGGCACCCAGCGCCGCCTCGCTGATGCAGCAGCCGGTCGCCGGCAGCGCGCTGGCGCATTGACCGGCGCGGGAGCGGAAAAGGGACAGAAGGCAAGAAAGCAGCCGCTTTTTTGGAAAAAAGCGGCGCAAAAAACTTTTGGCTAATCTGGGCCCTTGGCGGTGAAACCGGCGCGGCTCAGGTTTAAAAAGTTTTTTGCTTCTTTTTTTAAAAAAAGAAGCGCTTCTTCTCTTCGCTTCGATATGATGTGCTCTCAACCGGATCACGCTTTGGTGCAAAGGCTTCGGTATTCGTGCAATGCGCTGTTCGTGCTCGACATGGGACTGTCACACGTCTAGGGAGAGCGCGGCGGCTACAGCATAGGGGTGGGCCTTAAACTTGATCGATGATGACAAGCCGCATGAGGAATGCGGCGTCTTCGGTGCCTGGAATGTAACGGACGCGGCGGCGATCACGGCCTTGGGCCTGCACGCGCTGCAGCACCGTGGCCAGGAGGCCACCGGCATCGTCACGCATGACGGCGTGCGGTTCCATTCGCATAAGGGCCTTGGCCTGGTTGGCGACAATTATGGAGATGCGAAGGTGATGGCCGGGCTGCCGGGCACGCGAGCGATCGGCCATAACCGCTACGCCACCACTGGCGAGACGGTGCTGCGCAACGTGCAGCCACTCTTCGCGGAATTCGAGTTCGGCGGCCTCGCGGTCGGGCATAACGGCAACCTCACCAATGCGCATACGCTGCGCAAGGCGCTGGTGCGGCGCGGCTGCCTGTTCCAGAGCACGATGGACTCGGAAGTCTTCGTGCACCTGATCGCCATCAGCCTGTACGCGAATGTGATCGACCGGCTGATCGATGCGATCAAGCAGGTGGTGGGTGCTTATTCGCTGGTAGCGCTGACCAATGAGCAGCTGATCGGCGTGCGCGACCCGCTCGGCGTGCGGCCGCTGATCCTGGGCCGCCTGCATGGCGCGGACGGCAAGCCCGGCTGGGTGCTGGCTTCCGAAAGCTGCGCGTTGGATATCGTCGGCGCGGATTTCGTGCGCGATGTCGAGCCGGGCGAGATCGTCGTGATCGACGATTCCGGGCTGCACAGCATCAAGCCGTTCGGCGCCGAGAAGCCGCGCTTCTGCGTGTTCGAGTACATCTATTTTGCCCGTCCCGACTCGGTGATGGAGGGCACCTCCGTCTACGCCGCGCGCAAGAAGATCGGCGCGCAGCTGGCGCTGGAAGCGCCGGCTGAGGCGGATGTGATCGTCCCGGTGCCCGATTCCGGCGTGCCCGCGGCGATGGGGTTCTCCGAGGCCAGCGGCATTGCCTTTGAACTGGGCATTATCCGCAACCATTATGTCGGCCGCACCTTCATCGAGCCGACGGATCAGATCCGCCATCTCGGCGTGCGGCTGAAGCATTCGGCCAACCGCGCGATGCTCGAGGGCAAGCGCGTGGTGCTGGTGGACGATTCCATCGTGCGCGGCACCACCAGCCAGAAGATCGTGGAGATGGTGCGTGCGGCCGGTGCGGCGGAGGTGCATATGCGCATCGCCGGGCCGCCGACCACGCATTCCTGCTTCTACGGCATCGACACGCCGGAGCGCGGCAAGCTGCTGGCGGCGCGCAACAGCGTGGAGGAGATGGCGAAGCTGATCGGCGTGGACAGCCTGGCCTTTATTTCCATCGACGGTCTGTACCGGGCGCTGGGGCGGCCGGGGCGCGACCCGAAGGCGCCGGCTTTCTGCGATGCCTGCTTCACCGGCGAGTATCCGATCGCGCTGACGGATAATGCCGAGACACGCGATAACCAGCAGGCGCTGCTCGCCGAACTCGGCTGATGCAGTATCTTTGGGTTGCGATCGGCGGTGCCATCGGCACTGTGGCGCGGTTCTGGCTCGGCAATGCGATGGCGGTGGCGGTCGGCGCGGCGTTCCCCTGGGGAACGCTGCTGATCAATGTCCTGGGCTCGTTCGTGATCAGCTTTTTCGGCGTGCTGACCGGCTCGGCGCACCGCTTTGCTCTGCCGTATGAGGCGCGGATTTTCGTCACCGTCGGGCTGTGCGGCGGGTTCACCACCTTCTCGTCCTTTTCGCTGCAGACGGTGGAACTGGCGCGCACCGGGCAGGCGGGGCGGGCGGCAGCCTATGTCGCCGCCTCGGTGATCATCTGCCTGGCGGCCTGCGCCCTGGGTGTGTGGGCGGCGACGGCAATCAACCAGCAGGTCGGTTCGCGCGCCGGGTAACGCCGCGTTTTGGGAAGTAAGAAAATGGCCGCTTTTTGAAAAAAGCGGCGCAAAAACTTTTTGCTCTTGTGGGACTGTGGCGGGAGAACCAGCACGGCCCAGTTTAAAAAAGTTTTTTTGTTTCTTTTTGTTCACAAAAAGAAGTCCTTCTCTTCGCTGAAAGCCGCCGGAACATCCGGCGGCTTTTTTTGGTGCGCCCAGCATGGGCGCATTCTTGCGGGTGGAAGTCCCGCCGCAAGCTGGTCACAGCGAGCGAAGTGAAGCGCAACTGCGGCAGGGCGACCGACCGTGGGGAGGAAGCGTGGATCGAAACTGCGGGCTGATGAACAAGAACTGGATATGAGGCGTTGCCGACCAGGACGAGCGGGCCATAAGCCGCGAAGCTCTTGTGACCAAAGGTCGATGGCGTAAATCTGGCGGTCGCGCAGTGAAGGAGTGCGTTCTTACCTGGGGAGATCTCGCCTCATGCCTGAAAGGGCGACGGTGTTGAGCCGGAGCGAGAAGTCAGCCGAGGCCGTAGTAGTCAGCGGGCGACCGTTGGCGAAGGGCCGAACGAGAGAGAGTGAAGTTCACCCGAGGAAATGCGAGGCCATGCGTCAGATGCCGGAAGTGACCGGGAGGCAGGAGAGGGAAGCGGGTGAAGCCCGCCATGGCTCACGCCTTGACGAAGCCGAACATTCGCCTCGGCCCACGAACGACACGGGGCCAGGACTGCTTACGGCGGTCCTGGCGCGAGAGAACCTTCAGCGGGCGCTGAAGCAGGTGCGGTCCAACAAGGGCGCGGCAGGTGTGGACGGGCTGGACATTGACCAGACGGCCTCGATGCTGCGGACCGCGTGGCCCGCCATCCGCGACAGCTTGCTGAAGGGGACGTACCGGCCATCGCCGGTGCGCCGCGTGATAATCCCGAAGCCTGGGGGCGGCGAGCGCGAGCTTGGCATTCCCACGGTGCAGGACCGCCTGATCCAACAGGCGCTCCTGCAAGTCCTTCAGCCGATCCTTGATCCCAGCTTCAGCCAGCACAGCTACGGCTTCCGTCCGGGGCGAAGCGCGCACGATGCCGTCCTCGCGGCGCAGTCGTTCGTGCAGTCCGGGCGGCGAGTTGTAGTGGATGTGGACCTGGAGAAATTCTTCGACCGGGTTGACCACGACATCCTGATCGACCGTCTGCGCCGGAAAGTCCCTGACCCAGGCGTCATTCGCCTGGTTCGCGCCTATCTGAACGCCGACATCGCCGATAGGGATGTGACCATCAAGCGGAGCAGGGGCACGCCGCAGGGCGGACCGCTGTCACCGCTGCTGGCCAACCTACTGTTGGACGAAGTGGACAAGGAGCTTGAACGGCGGGGCCACGCCTTCTGCCGCTATGCCGATGACTGCAACGTCTATGTTCGGTCCAGGCGAGCTGGGGAGCGGGTGATGGCCCTGCTGCGGCGGCTCTACGGTCAGCTTCACCTGACGGTGAACGAGGCCAAGAGCGCCATCGCCTCCGTCTTTGGCCGCAAATTCCTCGGCTACGCCTTCTGGGCGGCGCCGGGTGGTGTGGTCAAACGGCGCGTCGCCAGTAAGGCGATCAAAACGTTCAAGGACCGTATCCGTGAATTGACGCCCCGTGTAACGGGACGCTCGATGCACATGGTAACGGAGCGGCTGCGTTCCTTCGTACTGGGATGGAGGGCCTACTTCAGGCTGGCGCAAACGCCCAGCGTCTGGCGACAGCTGGACGAATGGATGCGCCATCGCCTGCGGGCCATCCAACTCAAACAGTGGAAGCGCGGTAGGACGATCTTCCGGGAACTGACGGCCTTGGGGGCCAAACCCAATGTAGCCCAGCGGGTAGCGGGAAACGCCCGTAGCTGGTGGCGCAACAGCGGGATGCTCCTCAATGCCGTCCTCACAATCGCCTGGGCCGACCAGATCGGAATGCCCAGACTTGCCTAACCTCAATCTCTCGAACCGCCCGGTGCGGACCCGCATGCCGGGTGGTGTGGCAGGGGAGCGATCAGCAATGATCGCCCCCTATGCCGATTGCCCGGAGCGCGGCTTGTGGGCACGTAATGTTATGTTATAATATATGATTCACGCCGCAACAGAAGCGGCACAGGGTATCGATAGAGGGTTTCATGACGCTGACGCGTAAGACGTTGTTGCAATCGACTTTTCTTGTCCTGACCGCCGGTGGGCTCGGCGTGCTGCCGGCGGCCGCGCAGACCGCGCCGGCCGCGACGAGTGCCGGCCAGGTGGCAAGCACGCCGGCAAGCGATGCCGCAGATGCGACGACGATCCGTGAAGTGACGGTGGCGGAAAAGCTGAACGCCGCGCGCAGCCAGATCGAAACCAGCCTGGGGGCGAGCCGGTATAATTTCAGCCATAAGGCGCTTGAGACGATCCCGCAGGGGGCTAACGCGCCGTTGAACCAGGTGCTGCTGCAGGCGCCGGGCGTGGCGCAGGATAGTTTCGGCCAGATCCATGTGCGCGGCGACCATAACGAGGTGCAGTACCGGCTGGACGGCGTGGAACTGCCGGAGGGGCTCTCGGTGTTCGGCCAGGCGCTGGAGTTGCGGTTTGCGCATTCGATGTCGTTGATCACCGGGGCGTTGCCGGCGGAGTACGGGTTTTTACAGGCGGGCGTTGTGGATATCCAGACCGAATCCGGCTCCACCGATCCGGGCGGCGAGGTTTCCATGGAGGGTGGTTCGCGCGGCTATCTGGAGCCGACCTTCTCCTATGGCGGCAGCGCGGGGAACATGGATTACTTCTTCACCGGGGATTATCTGCGCAACCCGGTCGGCATCGAGAATCCGACGGGAAGTTTTTCCGCGCAGCATGACGTCAGCAACCAGTACCATTTCCTCGGGCATGTCTCGGACATGCTGGATGAGAACACGCGGGTGAGCCTGATCGTCGGCGTGTCGAACGAGGAGTTCCAGATCCCCAACAATCCCGGGCAGACGCCGATGCTCGGCCTCAATGTGAGCGGCATCACCACATATAACAGCAGCGACCTTAACGAATATCAGCGCGAGATCACCGATTTTGGCATTATGTCGCTGCAAAAACATTACGATACCGTCGATGAGCAGATCTCGCTCTATTCGCGCTACAGCAGCCTGAACTATACGCCCGACCCGATCGGCGACCTGCTGTTCAACGGCATCGCGCAGACGGCGTCGCGCTCGATCTGGTCGAACGGCGTGCAGTCCGATGGCAGCTGGCGGATCAACAACGCGCACACGCTGCGCTTTGGCTTTCAGGTTGAGGCGGATGAGCTGAACGTGAGCACCGCCTCCTCGGTGCTGCCGGTGAACGCGGAAGGCGTGCAGACCTCGGACCAGCCTTTCACCATCTATCAGGGCACGCAGAAGACCGGCACGCTGTATGGATTTTATGTGCAGGATGAATGGAAGATCCTGCCGCATGTGACGTTGAATTACGGCGCGCGTTTTGACGGTGTGAACGAATACACCAGCGCAACCCAGCTCAGCCCGCGCATTAACGTGGTGTGGAACGCAACAAACACGACCACGCTGCATGCCGGCTACTCGCGCTACTTCACGCCGCCGCCTTTCGAGCTGGTCGCCGGCAACACGGTGGCGGCCTTCTCCGGGACCACCGGTGCGGCGCTCTCCCCGCAGGACAGCACGGTGAAGGCGGAGCGGGACAATTATTATGATGCCGGCATCACACAGGTTTTGATGCCGGGGCTGCAGGTGGGGCTCGATGCCTATTTCAAACAGGCGACGGATCTGATCGACGAAGGACAGTTCGGCGCGCCGGTGATCCTCACCGCCTTCAACTACGCACAGGGTCAGGATAGCGGCATCGAACTCACGGGCAGCTACGATCGCGGGCCGTGGTCGATCTATGGCAACCTCGCCTACTCACGCGCGATCGGCAAGGGCATCAACACCGCGCAGTTCAATTTCGATCCGGAGGTTCTGGCCTATAGCGCGCAGCACTGGATCTATCTCGACCATGACCAGCGCTGGACCGGCTCTGGCGGCATCGCCTACACGCTGAATGCGACGACGCGGAATCCGACCTTGTTCTCCGCGGATCTGACCTATGGCAGCGGGCTGCGCCAGGATGCGACCGATGCGATGGGCGAGACGATCCCCAACGGTGCGGAAATGCCGGACTATTTAACGGTGAACGGCTCGATCGTGCAGCAGTTGAATTTCGCCGGCTGGCATGGCGCCTCTGTGCGGCTGGACGTCATCAACCTGTTCGACCGTACCTATGCGCTGCGCAGCGGCGCCGGTATCGGCGTGTTTGCGCCGCAATACGGGCTGCGGCGGACCGTGCTGGTCGGCATGTCGCAGCGGTTCTGAGATGTAAGAGAAGAGAAAGGCTTCTTTTTGTGAACAAAAAGAAGCAAAAAACTCTTCTGCTCCTGGGCCGTGCTGGTTTCAACGCCAGCGGCCCAGTTCAGCCAAAAGTTTTTTGCGCCGCTTTTTTTCAAAAAAGCGGCTGCTTCCTTATTTCACGTTACTGGCCACGGTCATCGGCGTGGCGGTGGGGTCGTTGCGGTTCCACCAGCCGCCGCCGAGCGCCTGGAACAAAGCCGCGGTATCGGTGAGGCGCATCATTTCCGCCTGCACCAGCGAGAGCTGCGCGGTCTGGTACATCTGCTCGGCGTTGAGCACTGAGAGGTAGGCGATGGCACCGGCCTGCAACTCCGTGCGGGCAATCGCCAGGTTCTGCCGCGCCACGTTATCCGCGGTCTGCGCCGCCTGCAGCTGGTCGGCATCGGTCTGCAGCGCGCGCAGCGTGTCGGAGACGTTCTGGAACGCGCCGATCACGGTCTGCTTGTACATTGCTGCGGTGTACTGGAACTGCGCCACGGCGGCGCGCTGCTTGTGCTTGAGCGTGCCGCCGTCGAACAGCGGCGTGGCCAGCCCCGCGGCCACGGTGAAGAACTGGTTGTAGGGGGTGAAGGCGTTGGCGATGGCGGCGGGGGAGGTGCCGAGCTGCGCCGTCAGCGGGAATTGCGGCAGGCGGTTGGCGATGGCGACGCCGATTTGCGCACTGGCGGAATGCATCATCGCCGCGGCCGCCAGAATGTCCGGCCGTTGCGCCACCAGTTTGGAGGGAAGACTGACCGGCAAAGTTTGCGGCAGATGCAGCTGCGACAGGTCGAAGGTTTCCGGCAGCACCTCGTTCGGGTAGCCACCGGCCAGCGCGATCAGCGCATTTTCCTGCATGTCCAACTGCCGTTGCAGCGGCGGCAGCAGCTGCCGCGCCTGCGCCAAAACGGATTGCTGCTGCAGTAGCACGGATTGCGAGACCTCGCCGACCGCGTATTGATGCGCGATGATCTGCTCGAGCTGCTCGTCGGCATTGATCGTGTCCTGCTGCACGGCGATCTCGGCGCGCAGGCCGGCTTCCTGCACCGCTGTCATCACCACGTTCGAGCTGAGGCTGAGATAGGCGGCTTCCAGCTCGTCGCGCTGGTTCTCCGCCTGCGCCGCCAGCGATTCCACCGTGCGGCGGTTCAGCCCGAACACGTCCGGGGAATAAGAGATGGAGAGCTGCGCGGTGTAGAGCGAATAAAACGCTTTGTCATTGGCCGCGACCGGGGAGAGGCTGGCGGTGGAGGTCTGGTTCTTCGAGCCGCTGGCCTGCAGGCCGATGCTGGGGAAGAAGCCTCCCTCCTGCGCCAGCGTGTTCTCCTCGGCGACGCGCAGCGATGCCTGCGCGGCGGTGATCGAGGGGTTGGCGGCAAGGGCCTGTTTGATCAGTGCGTCCAGCGCCGGGGATTGGAACAGGGTCCACCATTCGCCGGGGATATCCTGGCCCGAAGCGAAGTTTTGCGCGGCGCCGAGTGGGCCGGCGGCGGCATGCGTGCCGGTGAGCGCGGTGGGCGAATAGCCGGCGCCGGCGGGGGCGGCGGGCTGGTGGAAATTCGGCCCGACGGCGCAGCCGGTGAGGAGGGCCAGCGCCGGCAGCGCGGTGTGTTTGAGCAACAACTTCATTGCAGGACGCCTGATAAGGTTAGGTCGAAATAGGGAAGAGGCCGCCCTTTGAAAAAAGCGGCGCAAAAACTTTTGCTCACTGGGGACTGCGGCGCTGAAACCAGCAGGGCCCAGGAGCAGAAGAGTTTTTTGCTTCTTTTTTTCAAAAAAGAAGCGCTGTCTTCTCGTTGCTTCAACATGATCTGTCCAAAACCCATCACGCTCTATTCCGCCGGCTGGGATTGTTGCGAAGGGTGGTGCGCTTCCTGGCGCGATGTCACGCGCAGTCCGGCGAACCAGGGATAGACCGCGGGGATCACCAGCAGGGTCAGCGCCGTGGCGGTGATCAGCCCGCCGATGACGACGGTGGCGAGCGGGCGCTGCACCTCGGCGCCGGAGCTGGTGGAGAGCGCCATCGGCAGGAAGCCGAGGCTTGCCACCGTGGCGGTGGTGAGCACCGGGCGCAGCCGGGTCATCGCCGCCTCGCGCGCCGCGGCGCGGGCACCCATGCCGGATTTCCGCCGTTCCTCGATATAGCTCACCATCACCACGCCGTTGAGGATGGCGATGCCGAACAGCGCGATGAAGCCGATCGCCGCGGAGATGCTGAAGGGCAGGCCGCGCGCGGTGAGCGCGAAGATGCCGCCGATCGCCGCGAACGGCACGTTGCAGAAGATCAGCGCCGCCAGCCGCGCATTGTCGAACATGACGTAGAGCAGCGCGAAGATGACGGCGAGAGAGACCGGCACGACGATGGAGAGACGCGCCATCGCCTCCTGCATGTTCTGGAAGCTGCCGGCCCAGGAGATGGTGTAGCCGGGCGGCAGGTTCACCTGCTGCGCCACCGCCGCTTGCGCGGCGGCCACGAAGCTGCCGAGGGCGCGGCCGCGCACATTGGCCTGCACCATGATTACGCGCTGGCCCTCCTCATGCGTGATCTCCGAGGGGCCGGGCTCCCAGGTGATCTTCGCGACTTCGCTGAGCGGCACGGAGATGCCGGCGCCGTTGCTGACGCGCAGATCGCCGATCTCGGCCATGTTCGCGCGGTCCGCCGGGTTGTAGCGCACGCGGATGTCGAAGCGGCCGACGCCGTCATCGATCTGCCCCACGGTGGTGCCGCCGAGCGCCTGCACCACCTCCAGCACGTTGCTTGCGTTCAGCCCATAGCGGGCCACCGCCTCGCGGTCGACGCTGACGGTCATGTAGGGCTGGCCGATGGTCTGCTCGGCCTCCACATCGGCGGCACCCGGGACCTGGGAGATCACGCGGGCCACCTGCTCGGCGGTGTTGTGCAGCGTGGTGAGGTCGCTGCCGTGGATCATGATGGCGACATCGGCCTGCACGCCCTGCAGCATGTCGTCCATGCGCATCTCGATCGGCTGCGCCCAGTCCTGCGTGATGCCGGGCACGTCGGCGTTCAGTGCTTTGGAATAGGCGGTGACCAGCCCGGCCTGGGTGTGTGCGGTCTTCCATTGCGATTGCGGTTTCAGGATGATGAAGGTGTCGCTCTGCTCGATGCCCATCGGGTCGGTGGGGATTTCCGAGCTGCCGCCAAGTGTTACCGCGGTCTTCACCTCGGGGAAGCGCATCAGCGTGCGCTCGACCATCTCCTGCGTCTGCAGGGCCGAGGTCAGGGAGATGCCAGGCAGCTTGGTGGTGGTGACAGTCAGCGATCCCTCATCGAGCTTGGGCAGGAATTCCGAGCCCAGATTGGAGCCGAGCAGCACGGCGACGGCGAGCAGGGTGATTGCGGCGCCGATGGTGATGCCGGGATGCGCCTGGGTTTTCGCCAAAGCGGGGCCGTAGAGGCGGCGCGCACCCTGGACGATCTTGCTCTCGTGCTCGGAGATTTTGTTCTTGAGCAGGAAGCTGGCGAGCACCGGCATCAGCGTCAGGCTGAGCACCAGCGAGGCGAGCAGCGCGAAGATCACGGTCAGCGCCATGGGCCGGAACATCTTGCCCTCCAGCCCCTGCAGGCTGAGGATCGGCATGTACACGGCGGTGATGATGACAACCGCGAAGGTCACCGGGCGGGCGACCTCGATGGCCGCTTCGCGCACCACCTGTTGCACCGGGCGGTGCGGGAACTCGGCGCGGCGACGCACCACGTTCTCGATCATCACCACCGCGCCGTCGACCAGCAGGCCGAAATCGATGGCGCCGAGGCTCATCAGGTTGCCCGACAGGCCGGCGCAGTACATGGCGATGGCGGCGGCGAGCATCGAGAGCGGGATGGCGGCGGCGACGATGAGGCCGGCGCGCAGATTGCCGAGCAGCAGGAACAGCACGGCGATGACCAGGATCGCGCCTTCGGCGAGGTTATGGGCAATCGTGCCGAGCACGCGGTCGATCAGGTCGGCGCGGTTGTAATAGGGCGCGATTTTCACGCCGGGCGGCAGGCTTTTGTTGATCTCCGCCACGGCGTCGGTGACGCGGCCTGCAACCACGCGGGTGTTCTGGCCGAGGCCCATCAGCACCACGCCGATCACCGCCTGGCCCTTGCCGTCGCGGGTCACGCCGCCGAGCCGGGGCATCGGCGCCAGCACCACTTTCGCGACGTCGTGCACATAAAGCGGCGCGCCGCCGGCGGAGGTGCGCAGCACGATGTTGCCGATATCCGAGCGGGTCTGCAGCAGGCCGACACCGCGGATGATCGCCTCCTCGCCGTTATGGTCGATGGTGGCGCCGCCGACATCGGCGTCGTTGTTCTGGATCGCGGCTTCGATGTCGCCGATCGAGAGGCCGTAGCGGGTCAGCGCCGCATCCGAGACCTGCACCGTATAGGTCTTCAGATCGCCGCCATTGACGTTGACGTCGACGACGCCGGGCACTTCCTTCAGCTTCGGCGCGATCTGCCATTCCAGGATGGTGCGCAGATCCATCAGCGATTTGCCCGGCCCCTCGACCTGGAACTGGTAGATCTCGCTCAGGCCGTCGGAGAGCGGGCCCATCTGTGGCGTGGAGCTGCCGGGCGGCAGCGAGAGTGTGGCGAGGCGCTGGCTCACCTGCTCACGGTCGCTAAGGATGTTGCTGCCGTCGGCGAAGCGGACATAGAGCACCGAGACGCCGTAGCGCGAGACCGAGCGCAGGCTCTGCATGCCGGGCAGACCCTGCAGCGCCAGCTCGATCGGCGCGGTGACCTGGCGTTCCACGTCCAGCGGGGCCAGGCCCGGGGCCTGGGTGGTGACCAGCACCTGCAGCGGCGATATGTCCGGGTCGGCGTCGAAGGGCAGGCTCCGCATGCTCATCACGCCAAGGCCGATCAGCACCGCGACCAGCACCATCATGACCGCCCGGTTGCCGAGCGCCGCGTCAACGATCTTGGTAATCATGGGGAGGCCTTTCTCAGAGCCTGATGGGTTTAAGTGGGTGCAGGAAAGCAGCCGCTTTTTTGAAAAAAAGCGGCGCAAAAAACTTTTGCTCCTTTGGGCCCGTGGCGCTGAAACCAGCACGGCCTAGAGTAAAAAAGTTTTTTTGCTTCTTTTTGTTCACAAAAAGAAGTCTCTCGCTCCGCTTCGACATGACTTGTCCTAAACCGGTCTCGCTCTAGCCTTCGTCCGGGATGGTGGTCTGCATCAGCGTCGCCTTCAGCCAGTAGCTGCCATCGGTGACGATGGGCGTGCCGGGGGCGATGCCGCTGAGGATCTGCGTGTAGCCGCCGGTGCTGAGGCCGGGATGCACCGCATGCCAGGCGAAATGCCCGCTGCCCGTCGGCGAGAATACCGCCTGCTGGCCGTTGACGTTCTGCAGGGCGGAATCCGGCACCAGCACGGCGCTGCGGTTGAGCGGTGCTTTGATGCTGGCATTGGCGAACATGTTGATGCGCAGCGCGCCATCAGGGTTCGGCACCTCGCAGCGGACCATCACGGTGCCCGTGTTCGGATCGACCTTGTCGGCGATATAGGCGATGCGGCCGGTAAACACGCGGCCGGGATAGGCATCGACGGTGATGGAGGCGGTATCGCCCACCTGCACCGCGCCGATCTGGTTTTCCGGCACCTGCAGCGGCACCCAGACATTGGAGAGGTCGGCGACGGTGAAAATCTGCTGTGACGGATCGACCAGCTGGCCGGTGGCGGTGGTGACCGAGTCCACCACGCCGGCAAACGGGGCGACCACGGCGCCCTGGGAATCGCGCGGGTCCGGGATGGCGCCGGTGGTGGCGCCGGTGGTGGCGCCGCCAGGGGCGATCGGCATCAGGCGCTGCTCGGTATCCTGCCATTGCTGCAGCGTGGCCTGCTGGGTGCGCAGCGTCGCCTGGGCGGCGGCGGCGTTGGCGCGGCGCGTGTCCAGATCGCTCTGCGCCATGCCGCCGGTGCGCACCAGATCCTCCGCCCGCGTTAAGGCAGCGTTGGCGGCGGCAAGCTGGGACTGCGCCTGCGTCACGGCGGCCGCAGCGCTGGCAACGCCGCTGCGCGCGGCGCTGAGGTCGAAATTGTCCAGCACGGCGAGGCGCTGCCCGGCCTGCACATTCTCGCCGACCACGGCGTCGATGCTCTCGACCCGGCCGCGGGCGGGCGGGGTGATGCGCGCCAGGCGCAGCTCATCGTAAGTGACGATGCCGGTGGCCGGCACCTCGCGCACCAGCGGCCGCATCGCAGCGGTGGCGTAATGCAGCTGCATGTTCGCCAGCGCGTCCGGGGAGACGGCGATGTTTTGCGGCAGCGTCGGCGTGTCGGAGGAGCCAGCCTGATCCGCCTGTGCCGCGCCCGGCGCCGGATGGCCGGCATGGCCGGCATGGCCGGCGATGAAGCCGATGGCGGCGGCGGCGATCAGCGCGCCGCCGGAGAGCAGCAGCCGGCGCTGGGTCATGCCCGCGCTCCCTGCCGGAGACAGGGGGTAACGAGCGGACGGGCCGCCGTCTTCATGGCGGGCGCGTAGATAAAACGCATGGATACACTCCGGCGGCAGATTTGGTTGATTGGCAGCGTAGCGAAATATTCTGACGCCAAGCTTACGGGGGTAGATTTTAGCCATTCAGCGTAGCGTCAGCCAGAACGCGGATGTATGCACGCCTATGTCTCCTGGGAATAAGACGTAACGGATGCGAATTCTGCTGGTCGAGGACGAGCCCAATCTGGGCGCTGCGGTGCAGGAGCATGTGCGCCAGGCGGGCCATGCGGTGGACTGGTTTCAGCGCCTGGGCGAGGCCGACGCGGCGATCCGCGCCGTGGCCTATGACGCGCTGTTGCTGGATCTGCACCTGCCGGATGGCAAGGGGCTGGATTTTCTGCGCGCCTTGCGGGCGCGGCGGGATGCGTTGCCGGTGGTGATTCTGACCGCGCGCGACCAGGTGAGCGACCGGATCGAGGGGCTGAGCGCCGGGGCCGACGATTATCTGGTCAAACCCTTCGACCTCGATGAGCTGAACGCGCGGCTGAATGCCGTGGCGCGGCGCTATTTCGGCACCACCACCACCACGCAGCAATTCGGCCCGGTGGAGATCGAGCTGGAGGCGCGGCAGGTGCGGCTGGAGGGGGCAGAGGTGGACCTGACGGCGCGGGAATGGGCGGTTCTGGAGGTGCTGCTGCGCCGGCCCAACGCCATCGTGTCGCGCGAGCAGATCGAGGATGCGCTCTACGCCTTCGCGCAAGAGATCGAGAGCAATGCGATCGAGGTTTATATCAGCCGGATCCGGCGCAAGCTCGGGCGCGATTTCGTGCGCACCGTGCGCGGTCTGGGTTATCGGCTCAGGAGTTGAGAAGATGATGCGTGGCAGCCTGGTATCGCGACTGATCTGGTTGCTGGCCTCGGCGATGGCGGGGTTATGGCTGCTGGGCAGCGTCACGTCCGGCATGCTGACCGTGTTCGAGGTGAACGAGCGGCTGGACAATGCGCTGGTGGAGGTGGCGCAGCGCCTGCTGCCGGCGACCACCGACGCGCTGAGCGCGCCGCAGGTGATGGGCGATATCGCCAAGCAGCTGGTCTCGACGCTGAACCCGAAGGCGCTGGCCTACCAGATCCTGGCGCCGGGCGGGCATGTGGCGTTGCGTTCGGAAAACGCGCCCGTGGCGCCGTTCGCGCCGGCGCTGGGAACCGGATTTCATAATGTGCCGCGCTGGCGCGTGTATACGCAGCCGGCGGCGGCGGGCGGTTATTTCATCGAGGTGGCGGAGCCGGACCTGCACCGGCACGAGGCGCTGCGCCGGGCGATCGGGCTGTCGGTGTTGCCGCTGCTGTTCTTTTTGCCCTTGTCCTGGGTGCTGATCCGCTGGGCGGTGAAGCGCAGCATGCGTTCGCTGATCCGCCTGCAGCAGGAGATCGGCAAGCGGGATGGCTCCAACCTGACCATCATTCCCGAACTGCCGATGCCCGCGGAGCTGGTACCGATTCATACCGCGGTGAACCGGCTGCTGGACCGGTTGCAGCGGGCGCTGGTGAATGAGCGGCAATTTGCGGCGAATAGCGCGCATGAGCTGCGCACGCCGATCGCCGCGGTGCAGGCGCAGCTGCAGGTGCTGGCCACGCAGCTCGCCGGGACCGGGCATGCGGCGCGTGCGCGGCGCATCGTCGCCCAGGTAAAGTCGCTGGGCAACCTGGCGGAGAAGCTGTTGCAATTTTCCCGCACCGAGGCGGGGATGGCGTTGCAGCGCGAGCGCATCGAGGTGGCGCGGCTGCTGTGCATCCTGGTCGATGATTTCCGGCGCCAGGAGGGGGTGGGCGAGCGGCTGGTCGTGCACCGGCATGGCCAGGAGCGCTTCGTGGTGCTGGCCGATCTCGACGTGCTCGGCATCGCGTTGCGCAATCTGCTGGAAAATGCCGTGCGTTACGGGGCGGCGGACGCGCCGATCGAGGTGATTCTCGAGGATGGGGGATGTCTGCGTGTGCGCAACGGCGGCGAGATCGTGCCGGCCGATGTGCTGGCGACGCTGAAATTGCCGTTCCGGCGCGGCACGACGCAGGGCGAGGGCGGCGGGCTGGGCCTCGCCATCGTGGAAAAAATCATGGCCGAGCTTGGCGGCAGGCTGGAGCTTGCCTCGCCGGCCAAGGGGGCTGCCGACGGGTTCGAGGCGCTGCTGTTTTTTCCAGCATCGGGCGAGGTGCCGGCGGAATCGGAGATGGCGACGCTCTGAGCGGCTGCCGGCGTGGCGGCGAGAGCTTGCCTTTACGCCGTTTCGATATAGGAAATTTAATTTTGCGGGGGCTTTATCCTTGTTGAGGCAGGCGCTGCCGGCGCGGAGGCGGGGGGAGCCGGGTGGCCGCGTGCCGCCGGTTTGAAATGCGCAGCAAAGCAAGTGACGGCGCGGATGTTTCGATTCCGTTCCGTAGAGGTCTTGCCGATAAGGCCTTGTCCTTTATGGATCTCTTGTCGTTTGTGTCATTTGGGCAACATTAACGCTGCAAAGCAATAACCGGTGCGCTTTCGTCTGGTTCCGCTCATTTCTGGCATGTAGATTGCCATTCCGTGACGGCGAGATGGCGTTAAAACAGGTTTTCTCCTGGTTTTGCGACGTGTCGTGGTTCCGTTTTAGGCATTCATGCGCACAATGCGCACTCAGGAGGCAGAATTGATCAATATGCGTCGGCAGTTGTTGGGGTTGGGCGTGGTTGCCGCGTCTTCTCTCTTTGCACTCAATGCGGCGCACGCCATGAACGCGCCGGCGGCCATCCAGATCGATGGCGGCCCGCTCGGTTCGCTGCAGCTGAGCGGCGGCGTCGAGGGGTACGGCTATGTCATGAGCGGCGCGGCGAATGGCCAGAAGACCGACGGCTTCAACGTCGCGAACGCCTTGATCGATCTGCAGAAAAACACCGGCTTACTGCAGTTCAACATTGAGGTGGGCTCCAATGGCGGGGCGGTGACGCTCGGGACGCCGCCGGTGCAGACCTCCATCACCAACCTCTCCACCGGCCCGCTTTATGAGGGCTATGTCACGATCGCGCCGAAGGGCTCGCCGGTCACCGTCTCCGCCGGCATGCTGGCCTCGCTGGAAGGATATGAATCCGGCCTTGACTGGAACAATCCCGACCAGATCACCACCGCGATCTTCTATGTGGAGAACCAGCAGAGCCGCGGTGTCAGCGCGAACTATACCAAGGGCCCGGTCAACGCCACGGTGTCGTTCGGCGACGGTTACAACACCGGCGTGTTCAACTTCCTGCAGGGGCTGTTCACCTACACGTTCAACTCCTCGAACGTGGTGAATGTGTTCTTCGGCGCCAATCTCGGCCGCACCGGTCTGGCCGCGAAGACCTATAGCGGCACCTGCGCCTATGGCAGCACCGCCCCGGGCTGCTACGGCACGGTCTACGCCTACGGTCCGGAAGCGGCGAATTCGGACCTGATCGGCGCTTATTACAGCTACACCAAGGGCAACCTGAACCTGGTGCCGGAAGTGCAGTATCAGATCGCCAAGGCGGATGCGCAGCTGGGCCTAGACAAGCCGACCAGCAATTTCGGCGCGGCTTTGTTCGGCGACTATACGTTCGGTTCCTCGCCGTACTCGCTTGGCGGCTGGGTCGAGTATTTCGACTCGCACGGTTCGGCGGCGGAGGCGAATGCCAACCTCAGCTCCTGGTTCGTCGGCCAGAACGCCGAGGCGGTCGGTTTCTCGGTGGCGCCGACCTGGCAGTACAAATACCTGTTCGCCCGCGCCAACGCCGGCTACCTGTATTTGCTGAACAACAAGGCCTCCAATGGCGCGACGTACGGCTACGGCAACAACAGCACCGGCCGCAGCCAGTTCCTCGGCACGATCGAAGCCGGCGTGCTGTTCTAAAGTCTGAGAGAAGGAAGGAGCCGCTTTTTGAAAAAAGCGGCGCAAAACTTTTTGCTCCTCTGGGCCGGTGGCGCTGAAACCGGCACGGCCCAGTTTAAAAAAGTTTTTTGCTTCTTTTTTCCAAAAAAGAAGCCTTCCTCTTCACGAAAAAAGGCCGGGCAAATGCCCGGCCTTTTTTATGGTGCGCCCAGCATGGGCGCATTCTTGCGGGTGGAAGTCCCGCCGCAAGCTGGTCACAGCGAGCGAAGTGAAGCGCAACTGCGGCAGGGCGACCGACCGTGGGGAGGAAGCGTGGATCGAAACTGCGGGCTGATGAACAAGAACTGGATATGAGGCGTTGCCGACCAGGACGAGCGGGCCATAAGCCGCGAAGCTCTTGTGACCAAAGGTCGATGGCGTAAATCTGGCGGTCGCGCAGTGAAGGAGTGCGTTCTTACCTGGGGAGATCTCGCCTCATGCCTGAAAGGGCGACGGTGTTGAGCCGGAGCGAGAAGTCAGCCGAGGCCGTAGTAGTCAGCGGGCGACCGTTGGCGAAGGGCCGAACGAGAGAGAGTGAAGTTCACCCGAGGAAATGCGAGGCCATGCGTCAGATGCCGGAAGTGACCGGGAGGCAGGAGAGGGAAGCGGGTGAAGCCCGCCATGGCTCACGCCTTGACGAAGCCGAACATTCGCCTCGGCCCACGAACGACACGGGGCCAGGACTGCTTACGGCGGTCCTGGCGCGAGAGAACCTTCAGCGGGCGCTGAAGCAGGTGCGGTCCAACAAGGGCGCGGCAGGTGTGGACGGGCTGGACATTGACCAGACGGCCTCGATGCTGCGGACCGCGTGGCCCGCCATCCGCGACAGCTTGCTGAAGGGGACGTACCGGCCATCGCCGGTGCGCCGCGTGATAATCCCGAAGCCGGGGGGCGGCGAGCGCGAGCTTGGCATTCCCACGGTGCAGGACCGCCTGATCCAACAGGCGCTCCTGCAAGTCCTTCAGCCGATCCTTGATCCCAGCTTCAGCCAGCACAGCTACGGCTTCCGTCCGGGGCGAAGCGCGCACGATGCCGTCCTCGCGGCGCAGTCGTTCGTGCAGTCCGGGCGGCGAGTCGTAGTGGATGTGGACCTGGAGAAATTCTTCGACCGGGTTGACCACGACATCCTGATCGACCGTCTGCGCCGGAAAGTCCCTGACCCAGGCGTCATTCGCCTGGTTCGCGCCTATCTGAACGCCGACATCGCCGATAGGGATGTGACCATCAAGCGGAGCAGGGGCACGCCGCAGGGCGGACCGCTGTCACCGCTGCTGGCCAACCTACTGTTGGACGAAGTGGACAAGGAGCTTGAACGGCGGGGCCACGCCTTCTGCCGCTATGCCGATGACTGCAACGTCTATGTTCGGTCCAGGCGAGCTGGGGAGCGGGTGATGGCCCTGCTGCGGCGGCTCTACGGTCAGCTTCACCTGACGGTGAACGAGGCCAAGAGCGCCATCGCCTCCGTCTTTGGCCGCAAATTCCTCGGCTACGCCTTCTGGGCGGCGCCGGGTGGTGTGGTCAAACGGCGCGTCGCCAGTAAGGCGATCAAAACGTTCAAGGACCGTATCCGTGAATTGACGCCCCGTGTAACGGGACGCTCGATGCACATGGTAACGGAGCGGCTGCGTTCCTTCGTACTGGGATGGAGGGCCTACTTCAGGCTGGCGCAAACGCCCAGCGTCTGGCGACAGCTGGACGAATGGATGCGCCATCGCCTGCGGGCCATCCAACTCAAACAGTGGAAGCGCGGTAGGACGATCTTCCGGGAACTGACGGCCTTGGGGGCCAAACCCAATGTAGCCCAGCGGGTAGCGGGAAACGCCCGTAGCTGGTGGCGCAACAGCGGGATGCTCCTCAATGCCGTCCTCACAATCGCCTGGGCCGACCAGATCGGAATGCCCAGACTTGCCTAACCTCAATCTCTCGAACCGCCCGGTGCGGACCCGCATGCCGGGTGGTGTGGCAGGGGAGCGATCAGCAATGATCGCCCCCTATCCCATCTTTGACATTTTTCTCACAAAAGTTGTTTTGTATCATATAGATGGGTTATTTTCCCGCTCTCGTATGGCACTACTTTTATTCATGGGCTGTGGGGCAGCAGATCAAACGATGGTGCGCTGGGTGCCGCCCGGATTGGGTGAGAGGTCGAGTGCGGCGTAGATTTCCTGTTGATGGGGTTCTGGGCGGCTAGCCTTGCGGACATGAACGGTCCGTCCGTCGCGGCATTGCAGGGTGGTGGTGATGCGCACCTGGTTCGACAGGGTGTCGCGGATGGTATCCCAGGAGTTTTTGATTCCCTGGGCCTTGAGCTGCAGGCGCATGGTGTGCACGATGCAGTAGGCGATCAGGCTGATGAACAGGTGGCCTTCCACCCGGCGCTCGATGCGATGGTAGACGGGGCGCATGCCGAGGTCTGTTTTCAGCGAGCGGAAGACCGCCTCCAGATTGGTCAGCATGGAATAGATCCGCCATAGCGTGGCGTCGTCCGGCTCGGTCAGCGTGGTGCGCAGGCAATAAATGCCGGGATTGGCCATGGAAGAGTTGGCCTTCGGCGCCTTTTTCCAGGTGATGGCGGTAACGGTCTTGCCGGCTTCGTCCAGCGTCAGCTCGATGGTGTAATGCTGGGCGGCGCGGGCGTACTTTTCCTTGGCGCGGCCGATACGTTCGCGGATCTTGCCCGGATCTTTGATGGCGCGGGGCTTCGTCAGGCCGGCGGCCAGTTTTGTCAGCTCTGCCTCGAAGAAGTCGGCCTTTTTGGTGTCGATCGCCCGGTCCTTTTCGGCGCGTGCCGGTGAATAGCAGTAGAGCAGTACTTCATTGCGGCCGGCCTCTTGAACCCTCTGAACCTGTACCGACTGGCCTCTGGCGGTCGGAACCTCGATCGCCTTCTCGGGATCGAAGATCCGCGTCTGCTTGCGACTGACCACGACATAGCGATAGCCCTGCTCAGTCAGCCAGGTGAGATTGGCCTCGCTGGCGATGCCGGCATCCATCACCACCGTAGCGCCGCTCGGTGCGGCCAGTTCCGCCAGCATTTCTTGCAGTGTGCCGGCCTCGCCGGCATTGCCGGCGAAGACGCGGCTGCGTTTGGGAAAGCCGCTGACGTCGAGCACCAATCCCATGGTCACCAACGGACAATCGCTGCGTTTTTCCTTGGATCGGCCGCGTTTTGCCTTGCCGATGCCGGCGGCGCTTCCTTCGAAATAGGTGTTCGTCAGATCATAGAGCGTGATCGTCTCGCTCAAATCGAACAGGGATTTCGTGGCCCCGAAGATATGGGCCTCGAGAGCATCGCGATGTTTTAGAAGAGTGTCGGCACTGCGATACAACTGTTGCAGGTCCATCCCCTCATAGTCGTAATCGATCAACTCCCCCAGGGCCGTGCGGTGTTGCAACCAGTCATGAGTTGCCAGCTCGCTGGCCGGAACAGCCATACGGCCGATGATGTTCCCCACTGCCGCGGCGATCTGCGGCTTGTTGAAGCCGAGCGCACGCAGTTTGTCGTCGATGCCGAGACGCCGCAACGTTGTCAGCGCCGCATGCTCCACGCCGACATGGCGGGGCCGGATGAGCTCCAATGTATCGAGATCAACGTCGTGAAACCGATCCGCCGCGGCCGGACGCCCATCCCCGGCCGCCGCTTGGTCTCCGGGGCGGGCGACGATCCTCGCCGCGTAGCGTTGGGCCAACTCTTCGATGGCCGGACTGGGGGTGACCAGCGATGCCTGAGCGCGCAACACATCCTCGATCCGCACCGCCAGGGCCGTCCATTCGGCCTGCGGCAGATCGAAATGTGCCCCCAAATTCAAAAGCGTGTGCTGCCGCACGGCTCCGCCGATGCGGGCCGTCTCCACCAACCGAAAGGTAAAATATTCTTCTCCGGTCTTGCCGTTACGGGTCTTGGTGCGCCGAATGAACATGGGGCAACACTGCGCTCTGAAATCGGCAAAAATCAACCGAAATCGACGAAAAAATAAATATTATGGCACTACAAAAATCAGCCGCAGAAGAAATGGCGAATTTCCGCCATTTCTTCGTCGGGAACAGGCCAAAATCCTCCAAAATAACCGGAATCATGTCAAAGATGGGCTATGCCGATTTCGGCAAAGCGGGGGCGGTCAGGCGACCTGCGCCACCAGGCGGGGACGTTGTAATAGTTGGAGATACGGCACACCTTGCCGTCGCGCAGGGTGAAGAACGCGCCGGCGGGCAGGGTGTATTTCTGGCCGTTTGCCGGCGGCAGGCCGTCCTGGGACTGCAGATATTCGCCCTGCACGACAAATTCGGCGGCGGCGCGGGTGCCGGAGGCGTCGGAGAAGATCACGATGTCGGTGATCGTCTCTTTGTAGCAGCGGTTCATTTCCTGCAGGAAGGCGGCGAAGGCCTGTTTGCCGGTTTCCGTGCCGGACTGGTTGATGTCGTGGCGCACGTCATCGGTCAGCAGGTCGAGAAAGGCGGGAATGTCGCCGGCATTGAAGGCGGCGTAATAGGCGGTGATGACGGCATCGGTGTTGGCGTTCATGAAGCAGCTCCGTTCTCTCGCCACCATGCCGCAGCGATCAGCGCCAGGGCAACCAGCAGTGTCGGAATGGGTGGTAGAAGCGGCAGGAAGCTGCTGCCGGTGATTTGCACGGCATGCCGTGGGT
>CAWACI010000014.1:0-49014 GCA_963780465.1 uncultured Pseudomonadota bacterium | reverse complement strand
GGCGCGGTCACGGTGGTCGAGGGCATCGGCTCCAATGGCTGCGAATATATGACCGGCGGCACGGTGGTGGTGCTGGGCGAGGTCGGCAATAATTTCGGCGCCGGTTTCACGGGCGGCGTCGCGTTCGTCTATGATCCGGAAGAGAAGTTCGAGCTGCGCATGAACCCCGACACGCTGCTCTGGCAGCGCGTGGCCACGCCGTACTGGGAAGAGGCGCTCAAAACGCTGATCCAGCGCCATGTGGCGGAAACCGAAAGCCGTTACGCCGCGACCCTGCTGAACGATTGGACGCGCGAACCGCCGCATTTCTGGCAGGTCGTGCCGAAGGAATACGTGAGGTACCTGGCGGCGCCGTTGGCTGAGGAGCAAGAGGAAGTCGCGCGTGACCCTGATGAGAGGAAAGGGAAGGCTTCTTTTTTGAAAAAAGAAGAAAAAAATTTGCTCTTCTGGGCCGTGTGGAGGCGATTTCATTGCCACAATCGGATAAAATCAAAAGTTTTTTCGCCGCTTTTTTTGGAAAAGAGGCTCGCTTCCTTGCATCATGCGCCGGAGTGGTCTCACTTTCGTACGAACTCTTTTGGCATAATGCGCATTATGCGTCCTTTACCATCTCCCCCTTTCGCCCTATGCCCGCAAAGTCCGTCTGGTTCTGGCGGAGAAACGTCTGCCTTTCGAACTGCGCGTGGAAAAAGTCTGGGAGCGACGGCCCGAATATCTGGAGCTGAACCCGGCCTGCACGGTGCCGACGCTGGTTGACAATAACGGCCTGGTCATTCCGGATTCGAACGTGATCTGCGAATATCTCGACGAAGCCTATCCCGACACGGCGCTGATCGGCCGCACCATCGGCGAGCGGGTGGAGACGCGCCGGCTGGTGGCCTGGTTCGACCAGAAATTCGCCGCCGAGGTGACCCGCAACCTGCTCTGGGAGAAGACCATGAAGCAGGCGCTGCGGCTGGGCGCGCCGGATGGCGGCTCGCTACGGGCGGGCTATACGAACCTGAAGCAGCACATGCTGTATATCGACTGGCTGGCCGAGCACCGGCAATGGCTGGCGGGGGCGAACCTCTCGCTCGCGGATTTCGCCGCGGCGGCGATGCTCTCCTCGATCGACTTCATCGGCGACGTGGACTGGTCGGTCGCCCCGGCGGCGAAGGAATGGTACGCGCGCATGAAATCCCGCCCGTCCTTCCGCGCGATCCTCGCCGACCGGGTGAACGGCATGGCCGCACCGCCGCATTACGCCGATCTGGATTTTTAAGCCGAGGCCGAGGTCAGCAAGACGCCGCTTTTAAAAAAGCGGCGTAACAGTTTTGGCTCGTTTGGGCCCAGGGTGGTGAAACCAGCACGGCCCAGATGAGTAACGTTTTTTTGCTACTTTTTATTTGCAAAAAGTAGCCTTTCTCTTCTTCGCTTCCTCAAGACCACCGGCAACGGAGATTGATGTGCCCGACCTGCTCATTTTCGGCTTCGGCTATTCCGGCACCGCCATCGCCAAAGCGGCGCGGGATGCCGGGTTTGCCGTCACCGTTACCTCGCGCCGTTCCCAGGAAGCTGAGCCGGGCATCGCGGTGATCCCGTTCGATGCTGCCGAGGCGGCGATCGCCAACGCCACGCATCTGCTTGTCACTGCCGCTCCTGGCGAGGCGGGCGACCCGGTGCTGGCGCGCTACGGCGCGGCCATCCAGGCAGCGAAAAATCTGCGCTGGATCGGCTATCTCTCGACCACCGGCGTGTATGGTGACCAGGCCGGCGGCTGGGTCGACGAGGATTTAACCCCGGCACCGCAAACGGACCGGACAAGGCGGCGGGTGCAGGCGGAGCGGGCCTGGCGGGATTATCCCGTTGCGGTGGATATTTTCCGTCTGGGTGGCATTTACGGGCCCGGGCGCTCGATGTTTGACGATCTGCGCGAGGGTACGGCGCGGCGGGTGGTAAAACCCGGCCAGCTGTTCAGCCGCATCCATCGCGACGACATCGCCCTTGGCGTACTGGTGGCCATGCGCCGTGACGCAGCCCCCGGTGTGAGCGTTTTCAATTTCGCCGATGACGAGCCCGCGGCGAGCGCTGATGTGGTGGTGGAGGCGGCGCGGCTGCGCGGCGTCGAGCCGCCGGCCCCGGTGCCCTATGCCGAGGCGGTGCAAAAAATGTCGCCGATGGCGGTGAGTTTCTGGGCCGAGAACCGCAAGGTCGCCAATGCCAAGACCAAGGCGGCTTTGGGCCTGAGCTGGCGGTACCCGACCTATCGCGAAGGGCTGGCGGCAATTTTAGCCGAGGAAGGGAAGGCTTCTTTTTGTGAACAAAAAGAAGCAAAAAAACTCTTTTAAATTGGGCCGTGCTGGTGTCTCTGCCGCAGGCCCATAGAGTAAAAGTTTTTGCGCCACTTTTTTTAAAGCGGCTACTTTTCTAGCAATTACAGAAGCGCAACCAGGGCCTGTTCCAGCAGCGCCAGATCCGCCTCGCGGGAGAGGCGATGGTCGCCGTCCTTCACGTAGATCAGCCGCACATCCGGCGTCTGTAATTGCTCGGTGAGCCGCAGACTCAGCGCGCAGGGCACGTCCGGATCCTTCATGCCATGCAGGATGTGCACCGGGCAGGTGATGGCAATCGGCGCGCCCAGCAGCAGGTGGCCCGCGCCGTCGGCCAAAAGTTTGGCGGTGATCGGCGTCGGCGCGCCGTATTCGCTGGGTTGGTAGATCACCCCGTCGCGGGCGAGGGCCGCCTCCTGGGCCGGGCTCAGCGCCGGCTTCATCAGCAATTCGGTGAAATCGGGGGCAGGGGCGATCAGCAGCAGCGCCGCCACTTGTGCGCTGAAGGTCCGGGCCAACAGCAGCGCGATCCAGCCGCCCATCGAGGAGCCGACGAGAAGCATCTCCCGTCCCGGAATTGCCGCCGCGATCACATGCGCGGCATCCGCAGCCCAGTCGCCGATGCAGCCATCGGTGAAGTTTCCGCCGGAGGCGCCATGGCCGGAATAGTCGAAGCGCAGCATCGCTTGGCCGCGCGCCTGGCACTGCGCCCAGAGCCGCATCGCCTTGGTGCCGCCCATATCCGAGGCGAAGCCGGGGCAGAACACTACCACCGGGCCGACGCCCTCCAAAAATTCATATTCCAGCGCCACATCCGGCACGCGATAGGTCTTCGCCACAGCAATCTCCCCTGGCAGGCAAATACGTGATAGCGCCCCCGCCATGATTGAGCGACCCATCACGATTCTGCAGGTGCTGCCAAAGCTCGATACCGGCGGTGCCGAGCGCGTGGTGATCGAGATTTGCGAGGCGATCCACGCCTCCGGCCACAAAGCGCTGATCGCCTGTGAGGGCGGCGTGCTCAGCCCCGCCGCGCGACGTGCCGGGGCGGAAATCATCGAGCTGCCTTTGGATACGAAATCGCCGTTTTCGATGCGCCGCAATGCCGGGCGGCTGAAAAAACTCATCGTCCAGCGCGGGGTGCAACTGGTGCACGCGCATTCCCGCGCCCCGGCTTGGTCCGCCTGGTGGGCGACGCAGGCGACCGGCACGCCCTTTGTGACCACCTATCATGGCAGCTACGGCGAAAAATCGGCCTGGAAGCGACGCTATAACGTGGTGATGGCGAAGGGCGACCGGGTGATCGCGGTCAGCCATTTCATCGCCGCGCTGATCCGTGCCCGCTACGGCACCGCGGAGCAGGTGTTGCGCGTCATTCATGGCGGCGTGGACCTCGTCAAATTCGACCCTGCCGCCATGGTCAGCGACCGGCTCTACCGGCTGGCGCGCGAGTGGTCGGTGAATTTGGCCGACCCGGTGATCCTGCTGCCCGGCCGGCTGACCTCCTGGAAGGGGCAAAAAATCGTCATCGAGGCTTTGGCGCGGTTAAAACACCAGGACGCCGTGGTGATTCTTGCCGGCGGCGCGCAGGGGAGGGACGCGTACACGGCGGAGCTGGCGGCGCTGGCGAAGCGACTCGGCGTCTCCAAGCGGGTGCGGCTGGTCGGCCATAACGAGGACATGCCGGCGGCGATGATGCTGGCCGATGTGGTCGTGAACGCCTCCACCGACCCGGAAGCCTTCGGCCGCACCATCGTCGAGGCGCAGGCGATGGGCCGCATCGTCATCGCCACCGACCATGGCGGCGCGCGCGAGACCATCATCGACGGTGAGACCGGTTTTCTGGCCCCGCCCGGCGATGCACAGGCGCTGGCGGCGCGGCTCGATGCGGCGCTGGACATGCCGCCCGATGACCGCGTGACCTGGGGCCGAAACGCCCGGGCGCATGTAGCGGCGCATTACTCCGTAGCAGCGATGCAGCACGCGGTGCTCGATGTGTATGCGGAGCTGCTGACATGAAACAGGCCGATGCCAGCTGGAGCCCGCCGCAACCGCGCGGTCGCATGGAGATCCTGGTCATCAAGCTGAGCGCCTTGGGCGATTTTGTCATGGCTTTTCCGGCGATGGCGGCGATCCGCGCGGCGCATGGGGATGCGCATATCACCCTGCTGACGACCGCGCCGTTCGCGCCTCTGGCCCGCGCCTCGCGCTGGTTCGACCATGTGGAGATCGACCGCCGCCCCGCCTTCTGGAATCTCTTCGGGCTGCGGCGGCTGCGCGGCCAGTTGCGCGGCTATGACATGGTCTACGACCTACAGACTTCGGCGCGCAGCGCGCGCTATTTCGCGTTGGCGGGGCGCCCGCTTTGGTCTGGCATTGCCAAAGGCTGCTCGCTGCCGCATGCCGACCCGAACCGGGATTTTGTGCACACGCGCGAGCGGCTGGAAGGGCAGTTGCACGATGCGGGGATTTTTAATCTCCCAGCCCCGGACCTGTCCTGGGCGAAGGCCGATATCGGCAAGTTCAACCTGCCGGACAATTTTGTTGTGCTGGTGCCGGGGGCTGCCCCGCACCGGCCGGAAAAACGCTGGCCGACGCAAAATTTTGCCGCTCTGGCGCAAAGCCTGGACTGCCCCGTGGCGGTGGTCGGCGGCGCCGCCGGGGAGGGACAAATGGCGGCGGAGATCGGCGGCATCGACCTGACCGGGCGCACCAGCCTACTGGAACTGGCCGCGGTGTTGGCGCATGCACGGCTGGCCATCGGCAACGATACCGGGCCGATGCATCTGGCCGCGGCCCTTGGCACGCCTTCGGTCGTGTTGTTCTCCGGCGCCAGCGACCCGAAGCTGACCGCGCCGCGCTACCCCGATGGCGGCTGGCCTGTCCTGCGCCGTGTGCCAGACCTCAAGGACCTCCCGGTTGCACAGGTCCTGGCCTCCCTGCCATAACGCGCTGACTTTATGACACCGGGAGCGTGATAGGATTTGGACAAATCATGGTGAAGCTAAAGAGGAGAGAAGCGCTTCTTTTTTGAGAAAAAGAAGCAAAAAACTTTTGTTAATCTGGGCCGTGCTGATTTCACCGCCACAGGCCCAAATTAACAAAAGTTTTTGCGCCGCTTTTGTAAAAGCGGCTGCTGTCTTGTTTTTTACGTAAACTTATTAACCCCGAGAAGAGACCCCAATGCCCGCAATCACTCTGCCCGACGGTTCCATCCGCTCTTTCGACGGTGCGGTGACGGGCACGACCATCGCCGCCGCCATCGGCCCGGGACTGGCGCGCGCCGCCCTGGCGATGGAGGTGAATGGCCAGCTTCAGGACCTTTCCCGTGAGATCACCGAAGATGCGGCGGTGAAGTTCATCACCCGCAAGGACGAAGCGGCGCTGGATTTCATCCGCCACGACACAGCGCATGTGTTGGCCGAGGCGGTGCAGGCGCTCTATCCCGGCACGCAGGTGACGATCGGCCCGGCGATCGAGAACGGGTTTTACTACGATTTCCATCGCAACGAGCCGTTCACCCCGGCTGATCTCCCGGCCATCGAAGCGAAGATGCGCGAGATCATCGCCGCCAACGCGCCCTTCACCCGCGAGGTGTTGCCGCGCAACGAGGCCATCGCTTTGTTCGAGGCCAAGGGCGAGCGCTTCAAGGCCGAACTGATCCGTGACCTGCCGGAGGACCAGACGATAACGATCTATCGTCAGGGCGAGTGGCTGGATCTGTGCCGCGGCCCGCACATGCGCGGCACCGGCGATATCGGCAACGCCTTCAAGCTGATGAAGACGGCCGGCGCCTATTGGCGTGGCGACCATCGTAACCCGATGCTGAGCCGCATCTACGGCACCGCCTGGCGCGACCAGAAGGAACTTGACGCCTATCTGCTCCAGCTGGAGGAGGCAGAGCGTCGCGACCACCGCCGCATCGGTAAGGAGATGGACCTGTTCCATATCCAAGAAGAGGCTGTCGGCTCGATTTTCTGGCACCAGAAGGGCTGGAAGCTCTACCGCACGGTGGAAGCCTATATCCGCCGCCGCCTGGATCAGAACGGCTATGAGGAGGTGCGCACGCCGCAGCTCGTCGACCGCCGGCTCTGGGAAGAGTCCGGCCATTGGGACAAGTACCGCAAGCACATGTTCATCGCCGAGGTGGTGGACGAAGAGGCAACGCTGGCGCTGAAGCCGATGAACTGCCCCTGCCATGTGCAGATCTTCAAGCAGGGCCTGCGCTCATATCGCCAATTGCCGCTGCGCATGGCCGAATTCGGTGCCTGCCACCGCTACGAGCCGTCCGGCGCGTTGCACGGCATCATGCGCGTGCGCGCCTTCACCCAGGATGATGCGCATATTTTCTGCACCGAGGAGCAGATTGTCTCCGAGACGGTGCGCTTCGTCGAATTGCTCGAACTCGGTCTATAAGGATTTCGGTTTCGAGAGTTTCGCGGTGAAATTCTCCGACCGGCCGGCCGAGCGCGCCGGGTCCGATGAGGACTGGGACCGCGCGGAGACCGCGCTCAAAGGCGCTTGCGAGGCGGCGGGTCTGCCCTACACGCTGAATCCGGGCGAGGGCGCCTTTTACGGGCCGAAACTGGAATTCGTGCTGCGCGACGCAATCGGCCGTGATTGGCAATGCGGCACCATCCAGGTTGATTACGTGCTGCCGGAGCGCCTGGACGCGGAATATGTCACAAGCAACTCCGCGCGCGCGCGTCCGGTGATGCTGCACCGTGCGATCATCGGCAGTTTCGAGCGCTTTCTCGGGATTCTGATCGAAAACTATGCCGGGCGCTTCCCGCTTTGGCTGGCGCCGGTGCAGGCGGTGGTGGCGACCATCGTCTCGGATGCCGATGACTATGCCGCCGAGGTGGCCGAGGCGCTGCGCGCCGCCGGGCTCACCGCCGAGCTCGACGTGTCGAACCAGAAAATCCAGGCGAAAATCCGCGAGCATAGCTTGCACCACGTGCCGAACATCCTGGTGGTCGGCCGCAAGGAGGCGGAGGAGCGCACCGTGGCGATTCGCCGCCTGGGCGGCGCCGCGCAGGAAATGCTGCCGCTGGCCGAGGCGGTGGCGCTGCTGAAGGCGGAGGCAACCCCGCCCGATCTGCGCCGCTGACCAGGTTGAAACATGAAGCAGCCGCTTTTTTGAACAAAGCTGCGCAAAAAACTCTTTCTTACTCTGGGCCGGCGGTGTTGAAATCAGTAGGGCCCAGTTTCGCAAAAGTTTTTTGCTTCTTTTTTCCAAAAAAGAAGCGCTTTCTTCGCTTCAGCATGATTTATCCTAACCCGATTGCTCTCTGATCCTCAGCCCTCCGGCATCATGCCGGGGGCTGTTTCCGGGGCTTTTGACTGCCATGCATCGTGACGATTGCAATTGCTCACGATTTTCGACTAAGCCGGTATCCCGAACTTTTGCAGGAGATTTTTCCATAGCCAGACCGCCAGCGCCACCCACGCCGCCCCTCCGCGAAGGGCCCCGGGTCAACGATGAAATTAGAATTCCGCAGGTACGTCTAATCGACCAGGATGGTGAGATGCAGGGTGTGATGAGCACCCGCGACGCCATCTCCCGGGCTTTTTCCGTTGGCCTCGACCTCGTCGAGATCAGCCCGAACGCCGAGCCCCCGGTCGCGAAAATCCTCGATTACGGCAAGTTCAAGTACGAGCAGCAGAAGAAGCGCAACGAAGCGCGGAAGAAGCAGAAGGTCGTCGAAATCAAGGAAGTGAAGGTTCGCCCGAACATCGACGAGAACGACTACCAGGTGAAGCTGCGCGCGATGAAGACATTCATCGGCGAGGGCGACAAGGTGAAGGTCACGCTGCGCTTCCGTGGGCGCGAAATGGCCCACCAGGAGCTGGGCGTGAAAGTGCTCGAGCGGATCCGCGCGGATATGGATGTGGAAACCAAGGTCGAGCAGATGCCGAAGATGGAAAATCGGCAGATGGTCATGGTGCTGTCGCCGCGCTAGCGCGGCCAAGCGCAAGGGAAGGCTTCTTTTTGTGAACAAAAAGAAGCCTTTTGCTCCTTTCGGCCGTGCTGGTTCCGCTGCCACAAGCCTAAAGGAAGAAAGGTTTTTGCGCCGCTTTTTCCAAAAAAGCGGCTTCTTTCTTGCTTCGGCCAGCCTGTCAGGCTCTGGCCAGCGGGAGCTGCCATGAACTCTCTCGAAGACTTTGCCGCCGGAAAACTTAACGCGCTGGAACAGCGGGCGCTGCGGCGGGAGTTGCAGGTCACGTCGCGCACACAGCATCCGCTGGTGGAGCGTGGCGGCCAGGTTTTGCTCTCGTTTTCCTGCAACGACTATCTCAGCCTCTCGGTGCATCCGGCCGTGATCGAGGCCGCGGTGGCGGCGACGCGGCGCTACGGTGTCGGTTCCGGCGCCTCGCGTCTCGTCACCGGCAATCATCCGCTTTACGCGGAACTGGAAACGCGGCTCGCCACGCTCAAGGGCACAGAGGATGCGGTGGTGTTCGGCGCCGGTTATCTCGCCAATAGCGGTATCATCCCGGCATTGATCGGCAAGGAGGACGTGATCTTCGTCGACGAGCTGGCGCATGCCTGCATCTGGGCCGGCGCGAAACTCTCCGCCGCGAAGACGCTCATGTTCCGGCATAACGACATGGCGCATCTGGCCGAACTGTTGGCGGCGCACCGGGCGGCGCATCCTCGGGCGATGATTGCCACGGACACGGTGTTCTCCATGGATGGCGATGTGGCGCCGGTGGCGGCGCTGGCCGATCTCGCCGCGGCGCATGATGCCTGGCTGATGACCGATGACGCGCATGGCCTGGGCGTCCTGCCGAAGCCCGCGGGGGCCGAACGCGTGCCGCTGCAGATGGGCACGCTCTCCAAGGCCATCGGCGGCTATGGCGGCTATCTCTGCGCCAGTAAAAATGTCGTGGCACTGATCCGCAACCGTGCCCGCAGCTTTGTCTATACCACCGGGCTGCCGCCCGGCACGGTGGCGGCGGCGATTGCGGCGTTGGATGTCATTGCGCAAAATCCGGATTACGCGGCCCGGCCTTTGGCCCTGGCGCGGCGCTTTGCGCGGGCTTTGGCTCTGCCCGAAGCAACGAGTCCAATCGTGCCGCTGATCGTCGGCACCGCGACGGCAGCACTCGAGCTTTCAAAAAAATTGCAGGCGGCGGGATTTCTTATCACCGCCATCCGCCCGCCGACGGTGCCCGAAGGCACCGCCCGGCTGCGCTTCACATTCACCGCCGCGCACCAGGAGGCCGATATCGACCGCCTGGCCGCGACCGTGAAGGCGCTGCTTACTCCTCGGCTTTAACCGCTTCCGGCTTCACCGTGCGCGGGCGGCCGCGGGGGCGCGGCACGCGCGGGGCCGGGGTCTCGGGTGCGGCTTCGGTAACGGGAATGAGCATGGGCTGCGACGCCGGCGGTTCGGCAGGCGGCGCGTTGCGCAGGATGGGAATTGCACGCGGCGCGGGTTCCACCGGGGCCGGGGCCGGGGCAAGCTGCGTGGTAATGGCTGGCTGTTCGCCGAGCCCGGCCGGTTCGGCCGTCGCCGCCGCCAGCTCCGCTTCCAGCGCCGAGCTGATATCGATGCGCGCATCGACCATCGGCTCCGGACGGAAGCGCGGCTCGTTGCGCTCCGGGCGGTCGCCGCGCTCGGGACGCTGGCGCTGGTCAAAGCTGCGCGGCTCGAAACGGCGCGGCTCGCGGTTATCCCGATGCTCGCGCTGTTCGCGATGCTCCGGGCGCGGCTCCTGTGGCCGCGCCTCGGCGGTCTCCAAGAGGTCGCCATGCTCGCGGCGCTGCTCGCCATGGCCGCCGAAACCGCGCTCCTGGCCGGCATTCTGCTGCCCCTGCGGGTTCGCCTGGCCCTGCGCCTGATTGATGGCGCTGATGATGCGGAAATAATGCTCGGCGTGCTGGTAATACGCCTCGCCGGTCACACGATCGCCATTGCTGGACGCATCGCGCGCCAGCTGCTGGTACTTGTCGTAGAGCTGCTGGGCTGTGCCGCGCACCCGCATTTCCGGACCGGAACTGTCGAATACGTGGTTGCGGTTGAGCGGGATGCCGTTCTGCTGGTTGCGAAACCCGCCGCCACCACCGCCGCCACCGCCATTCGGGCGATGGTTGCGACCACGCATGCGCTTCATGTTCATTGTTTCTCGTCTATCCTCGTAAGATTGCTTGCGCGGCGGGGTGCGCCTGCACCACCAAACCTGATCCGGCCTCAGCCACTACCGAGACTCGCGGCGAATTCGCCTGCGCCCCTTTGTGCTTAGCCCTATATTCGTCGTCTGCCAATGGTTTATTTGCAACGGGTCAATACTACCGCCCGATCGATGCCATCGAGGCCCTGGCGTGTCGTGCAGGAAAATCCCGCTGCTGCCCCGAGTTGAGCCACGGAGAGGGCCTGTCCGGCGCCGAGTTCAAGAACGGCAAGGCCATCCGGGGTTAGCAGGCGTGGCAAACCGGCGATGATCGCGCGATAGGCGTCCAGCCCGTCCGCCCCGGCGGCCAAGGCGGAGAGCGGCTCATAGCGCGCCACTTCCGGCATCAGCCCGGCCACATCCGCCGCCTCGATATAAGGCGGGTTGGACAGCACCAGGTCGAATGTTTGGTCCAGCGCATCCGCCCAGCTTCCTGTCAGGAAGACGGCGCGATCCGCCATGCCCAAAGAAGCGGCGTTACGCTTGGCCAGCAAACTGGCCTCGGGCGAGACGTCCACGCCGACGCCGAAAGCCGGTGGGAATTCATGCAAAACAGCCAGCAGCAGGCAGCCCGTGCCGGTGCCGAGATCCAACACGCGCCGCGGCGCGATACCGGTGGCGAGCACCGCCTCGACCAGCGTTTCAGTGTCGGGGCGGGGGATCAGCGTCGCGGGCGAGACCGTGAAATCCAGCCCCCAGAACTCGCGCCGGCCCAGAATATAGGCCATCGGCTCGCGTGCCTCGCGCCGGGCCAGCAGGGACGCGAACCGGGTTTCGTCCACCTCGTCCAACGCCAGCAGCCCGGCGGCGCTCACGCCGGCCGCGGCGGCAAGCAAAATGCGCGCCTCGCGCCGCGGCGCCTCGATCCCCGCCGCCGCGAGGCGCTGGGTGATCAGCGCTAGAGCGGCGGCAACCGCGATCAATTGTCCGCCGCGAGCCGCGCCGCCTGGTCCTCGGCGATCAGCGCGTCGATAATGTCGTCCATCTCGCCCAGCATCACCCGGTCGATCTTGTGCAGGGTCAGGTTGATGCGATGGTCCGTCACCCGTCCTTGCGGAAAGTTATAGGTGCGGATGCGCTCGGAACGATCGCCGGTGCCGACCTGGGATTTACGATCCGCCGCGCGGGTGGCGTTCAGGCTCAGGCGCTGCTGCTCGTAGATGCGCGAGCGCAAAATCTTCATCGCCTTGGCGCGGTTCTTGTGCTGGCTGCGCTCCTCCTGCATCGCCACCACAATGCCGGTGGGAAGATGCGTGATGCGCACGGCCGATTCGGTCTTGTTCACATGCTGCCCGCCGGCACCCGAGGCGCGATACACGTCGATGCGCAGATCGCTCTCGTTCACGTCCACGTCCACCTCTTGCGCCTCCGGCAGCACCGCCACCGTGACCGTGGAGGTATGGATGCGCCCTTGCGTCTCCGTCGCTGGCACGCGCTGCACACGATGCACGCCGGACTCGAATTTCAGCTTGGCGAACACCGATTTCCCGGTGATCTCGGCGATTCCTTCCTTCAGCCCGCCAAGCTCGCTCTCGCCATATTCCAGCACCTCGAAGCGCCAGCCATGCAGCCCGGCGTATTTCTGGTAGGCTTGGAACAATTCCGCCGCGAACAGCCCGGCCTCGTCACCGCCGGCCGCCGGGCGGATTTCCAGAATGCCCGAGCGGTCATCCGCCTCATCCCGAGGCAGCAGCGCCAGGCGCACGGACATTTCCAGTTCTGGCAGAAGGTGCCGCAGGCTCTCCAGCTCCGCCGCCGCCAGCTCCTTCATCTCCGGGTCGGCCAGCATCGCCTCGGCCTCTTTGCGCGCCAGCTCGGCGGCGCGCAAAGAGGCGATGCGCGCCTCGATCGGCTCGACCTCCGCCAGCTCCTTTGACGCCTTCACAAAGGCATCGCCGCTCAGCGTGCCGGAGAGCATGAAGCGCAGCTCCTCGGCGCGGGAGAGAATGCGGTCTAGTTTCTGGTCGATGTTGTTCATGGGGATTTGGCCTGGAGAGAAGGGCTTCTTTTTTGGAAAAAAGATGCAAAAAACCTTGTGTGAATTTGGGCCGTGCTGGTTTCGGCGTCACAGTCGCAGTTAAATAAGAATTTTTGCGCCGCTTTTTTTGAAAAGCGGCTCCTTTCTTGCGTCCCGATCATCGCCGCAGCAGTCCGGGCAGATCGGCCACGGCCACATCGTGTTGCGAGCCGTCGGTCAGATTTTTCAGCTTCACATCAGCCCCGACCAGCACGGCGAACGCCGCGCCGGATTTGTTCGCGCGCTCCATGCGCTTCTTCGCGTTGCCGGAATAGGCGGTCTCCGCCGCCACCCCCGCCGCGCGCAGCGTCTTCAAGACATCTAACGCGGCGCCGGCGAACTCTTCGTTCATCGGGATCACCGCCACCGGCACCGCGGCGCTCTTTGGTGGGGCGATCAGCATGGAAAGCCGCTCGATCCCGGCGCCCCAGCCAATGCCCGCCACGTTCGGCCCGCCCATCTGCTCGACCAGCCCGTCATAACGGCCGCCGGCCAGCACCGTGCCCTGCGCGCCGAGTGCCGTGGTCACGAATTCAAACGCGGTGTGATTGTAATAGTCGAGCCCGCGCACGATGCGCGGATTCTCGGTGAACGGCACGCCGAACGCGGTCAGCGTCGTCTTCAATTCGTTATAGAAGGCGGCGGCGGCCTCCGTGAGGTGCGCGTAGATCACCGGGGCATCCGCCACCAGCCTCTGGTCGCCTTCGTCCTTGGAATCGAGAATCCGCAGCGGATTTTTCTCCAGCCGCATCTTGCTGTCGGCGGAGAGCGAGGCGGCGTGCTGGGTGAAATACGCCACCAAGGCGGCGCGGTAATTGGCGCGCGATTGGGCATCGCCCAGCGTGTTGATGTTCAGCACCACCTCATCGGCGATGCCCAGCTCGTTGAGGATCTGCCAGCCCGCCGCGATCACCTCGGCATCGGCCAGCGGCACGCTTGGCCCCAGCAACTCGATGCCGATCTGGTGGAACTGCCGGTAACGGCCCTTCTGCGGCCGCTCATAGCGGAACATCGGCCCGGCGTAGAAAACCTTTTGCGGCAGTGTCTGCGTCAGCCCGCCCGTGATCAGCGCGCGGCATACGCCCGCCGTGCCCTCGGGCCGCAGCGTGACCGAATTGCCGCCGCGATCCTCGAAAGTGTACATCTCCTTCGTCACGACGTCGGAGGTTTCGCCGAGGGTGCGGGAGAACACGCGCGTGTCCTCGAAAATCGGCGTCTGCCATTCGGCGAAGCCGTACAGCGCCGTCACCCGCCGCGCTGTCTCCACCACATGGGCGTAGCGCGCCGCGTCCTCGCCAATGAGGTCACGGGTGCCGCGGACGGGTTGCAGTGCTTGAGCCATGAGGAGCGAACTTTCGAACAGAAAAACGGGCAAGGGGTCGGCAGGGGCGCAGAAAAGCCCTCGCTAACGCTCGCCGTCAATCCTGCCGGAAATCCGCCCCGCCATGCGTGTTACTCCGCTGCCGCTTTCTCGGCGTCCTTCTCGGCCTGCAGCGCGGCGGCCTTGGCTTCCACCAGGTCGATGATATGGCTCACCATGTCCTCGCCGGAGATGGTGTGGTCGGTCTTGCCGGCCGAATAGATCATGTGCCGTCCGCCGCCGCCGCCGGTCAGGCCGAGATCGGTCATCAACGCCTCGCCGGGGCCGTTCACCACGCAGCCGATGATCGACAGGGTGATCGGCGTCTGGATATGCGCGAGCCGCTCTTCCAGCGTCTCCACGGTCTTGATCACGTTGAAACCCTGGCGCGCGCAGGACGGGCAGGAGATGATGCGCACGCCGCGATGGCGGATGCCGAGCGATTTCAGAATATCCCAGCCGACCAGCACTTCTTCTTCCGGCTCGGCGGAGAGGGAGACACGCATCGTATCGCCGATGCCGGCCCAGAGCAGCGAGCCCAGGCCGATCGAGGATTTCACCGTGCCGGCGCGCTTGCTGCCCGCCTCGGTGATGCCGATATGCAGCGGGTGGTCACACACTTCCGCCAACTGCTGGTAGGCGGCGACCGCCATGAACACGTCCGACGCCTTCACACTGATCTTGAACTCATGGAAGTCGTGGTCCTGCAAAATCTTCGCGTGTTCCAGCGCGGATTCCACCAGAGCCTCGGGGTTCGGCTCGCCGTATTTTTCCAGCAGATGCTTCTCCAGGCTGCCGGCATTCACGCCGATGCGCATCGAGCAATTATAATCGCGCGCCGCCTTGATCACCTCGCGCACGCGGTCCGGGCTGCCGATATTGCCGGGATTGATGCGCAGGCAGGCGGCGCCCGCCTCGGCGGCCTCGATGCCACGCTTGTAATGGAAATGGATGTCGGCCACGACCGGCACGTTCACCCGCTTCACGATCTCCTTCAGCGCCGCGGTGCTTTCCTCATCCGGGCAGGAGACACGGACGATGTCCACACCCGCCGCCTCGGCGCGCAGAATTTGCGCCACGGTCGCCTCCACATCGGTGGTGAGCGTGTTTGTCATGGTCTGCACCGTCACCGGCGCGTCGCCGCCAACCTTTACATTGCCGACGCTGATCTGCCGGCTCTTGCGGCGGTCGATCTGCTGATATTCGCGGTAATTCATGGAAACTCCATTAGAGCGTGATGAGCTTAAGTGGAAACAGGCAAGCAGCCGCTTTTTGAAAAAAGCGGCGTAAAAACTTTTGCTCCTCTGGGCCTGTGGCAGGGACACCGGCACGGCTCAGGAGCGGAAGGGGTTCTTGCTTCTCTTTTTTTAAAAAAGAAACCTTCGCTTCGACATGATTTGCTGAACCGCTCACGCGCTAATGGGGCGCGGGGGCGGCAGGCGGCGTCAGAACATAATGATGCAGGACCACGCCATTGGCGCCCAGCGGCGCCCCTGGCTTGCCGTTCTCGGCAACCGCCGTGCCGCCGGCATTGCCGGCGGTCATCGTCAAGCCGGCCTCTTGCGGCACCGGCCAGCTTTGCCCGGCATGGAGCACCTTGCTGAACAGGATGTTGCCCGTGGCGTCGCGCACTTCAATCCAGCTATCGGCGAGGGCGACGATCGTTTTGCCCTGAGCCGCCGCGGCGGGCGTTGCCGGCTGGGGGAGGGCCGGAGATTGACCCTGTGCCGCAGGCGGCGGGGAGGAGGCCGTCGCTTGCGTTGCCGCCGGGGGCTGAGGCGCGTTCGGCGCCGTCACGGTTGCCGGCGCTGGCGTTGGCGCAGGTGCTGGAGCCGGCACGGGCTTGGGCGCGGGTGGTTGCGGCGGGGTCGCCAGCGGCGCCAGCTCCGCCGGCACGCTCGGCACCGTCATCGCCAGGCGACGCTCATGCGCGGTATGCAGGTACCAGAGCCCGTAGCCGACCAGCACCACCACCACGCCGACCAGCGCAATCGCTCCGGTGGGCACGCCGCGATCGGGCACGGGGGCAAGAAAGCTCAGCTCCGCCTTGGGCGCATGGCCAAGCCCCTCGGCCCGGAACCGGCGCAGGATTTCCTCCGAATCCAACCCCAAAATCTGCGCATAGGAGCGCACAAAACCGGTTTGATAGGCCGGGCCCGGCAGAGCGGCGAGGTCGCCGCGCTCGATCGCGTCAAGATAGGGCAAGCGGATGCGCAGCGCCTCGGCGACATCGACGAGCTTCCAGCCCAGCCGCTCCCGGACCTCGCGCAAGCCGGCGCCGACCTGGGCGGCGCCGCTCAGCGGGGAAGGCGGCGGATAGAGGCGGTCCTGGTCGATCATATCGTTCTGCAGGGCATCGTTCGGCATCCTGGTGCGCTTTCTATACTGCTCAGCCTGATCGCGCTACCGGGGGGCTGTGGAAGCGATTGTCAAACCGGCAAATTCTGCTCGCGTGCCCACGCCGCCAGCGGCTCGCGGATACTGCCGCCCGCCGCCCCGGCGCGCCGCAGTTCGCGCAAAATCGGCCGCAGAGCATGGAGATCCGCCTCCACCAGAAGCGCCTTGACCGGCAGAATGGCGTTGCCCGACATCGAAAGCCGGGTTACCCCCACCGCCGCGAAGGCCAGCGCCTCCAGCGGCCCGCCCGCCGCCTCGCCGCAGATGGAAAGCGGCACCCCGGCCTGATTACAGGCAACCACAAGTTGCTCCACCAACTCCAGAACCGGGGCGGAGAGCGTATCGTAACGGGCGGCCAGTTCCGGCGTGCCCCGATCGGCGGCAAACAGGAACTGCATCAGATCATTGGTGCCGACCGAGACGAAATCCGCCTCCGCCAGCAGCCCCGGCAGCTGGAACAGCAGCGAGGGCACCTCGATCATGCTGCCCACCTCGATATGCTCCGGCGCGGGGCGGATGCGCGCGGCCTCGGCATCCAGCAGATCGCGCGCGGCGCGGAATTCCTCGACCGTGGCGACCATGGGGAACATGATGGAGAGCGGACGCCCCTGCGCCCCCAGCAGCAGCGCGCGCAACTGCCGCCGCAGGATCGCCGGACGGTCCAGCCCGACGCGCAAGGAGCGCCAGCCCATCGCCGGGTTCTCCTCACCCTGCCCGGCCTCGCCCGGCAGCAATTTATCGGCGCCGAGATCGAGCGTGCGGAACTGAACCGGCTTGCCCAGGGCACGGTCCAGCACCCGCGAATATTCCGCCGCCTGTCCCGCCACGTCGGGAACGCCCCCCGCCGCCAAAGCGGCGATTTCCGTGCGGTACAGGCCGATGCCGTCAGCCCCGGTGCGCTCCAGCTGATCCAGCTCCAGCGCCAGGCCGACATTCAACATCAGCGAGATGGCCGTGCCGTCCCGGGTGATCGCCGGCCGGTCGCGATAGGCAGCCAACGCCGCGGCACGTTCGCTGCGCGCCGCCAGCGCCCGCTCATAGACCTGCACCACCTCCGGCTCGGGCCGCAGGATCAATGTCCCGCTTTCGGCATCCAACAGCACGTCGTCGCCAGCGGTGGCGGCCTCCACCGCGCCACGATCCACCGCCAGCGCCGGCAGGCCGAGCGCCCGGGCCAGGATCGCCGCATGGCCGGAGGGGCTCGCCTCCTCGATCGCCACGCCGGCGATGCCGCGCGCGTGCCAGTCCAGCAAATCCGCGGGGCCGAGCCGGCGCACCAGCAAAATCTGCCCCGCAGCGCATTCCGGCTTCGGCTCCATGCCGCCCAAGGCGACCATCAGCCGGTTCACCATGTCCTCGATATCGGCCAGCCGCTCGCGTAAGTAGGGATCGGCGATGCGGCGCATGCGCTCGCGCAGGTTCCGTGCCACCTTGTCCACCGCGGTTTCGGCGGTAAGCCCGTCATTGATCGCCTGCCGGACCTGGGTCAGCCAGCCGGAGGACTGCGCCACCATGCGATAGGCTTCCAGTACCTCGCGCGGCGCATTGCCACCCGGCAGTGAGGCGGAGATCAGCCCGTCCAGGCTCTTATTCGCGGTCTCCACCGCCTGATCCAGTCGGTCGAGTTCGGTGGTGGGGTCGTCGGTCAGCAGCCGGATGATCGGCTGTGACGCGCCATAGACGAGGATCGTGCCGCGCGCGATCCCGGGCGCCAGCACGTGCCCGGCATAGCGGCGGGGCAGGGCGCCGGAGAAGCCTTCCTCCGGCAGATTGGTGGCCCCGGCCTGGGACAAAATCTCCGCCAGCAGCATGGCGACGGTGGCGATCGATTCCACCTCGACCGGAGCGAACAGCCTCGCCTCGCGCGACATCACCGATATGACGCCAAGAATGCGCCCGGCGCGCTTTACTGGCATCGCCAGCATCGAGGACATGTCGTCCTCGCCGAGCTCGGCGCGGTAGACGTAGCGGGGGTGGTTCTGCGCGTCGCCGAGGTTCAGCGGATCGCCCGAGGCGGCCACCATGCCGATGATGCCCTCGCCGAGGCGCAGCCTGATGCGGCCAACAGCGCTCACATTCAGCCCGTGCGTGGCGGCCAGCTCCAGCACCTCGCCCGGACGTGCCACATAGATCACGCTGGCATCGGCCGGCAGGCCCTGAGCGACCAGCTTGGCGATGTCGGGCAGCCCGGCATGGCCGGAGGCGAGCGCCTCCCGCAGGCGCGCGAAAAGCTGCCTGGTATCGCCGAATTTCGGCTTGCGCCGCCGCTTGCGCGGCTTGGCTATGTGGTCAAGATCCTGCGGCACGCGCCACCAAGGCGGCGACCGCCTGGGCCTTCAGCTCCGCCAGGATGTCCGCCACGCTCTGCACCGAGGTCACCATGCCGACCGACTGCCCGGCCATCACGGACCCGTTCTCGACATCCCCGTCGATCACCGCGCGCCTAAGTGCGCCGGCCCAGAAATGCTCGATCTCCAGCTGCGCCGCCGCCTTGTCAACCGCGCCGGACTGGAAGCGCTGCACCACCTCGGCCTGATGCGCGAGGAATTTCCGCGTCCCCTCATTGACCAGGCCGCGCACCGGGATCACCGGAAAATGCTCGTCGAGCTGGATCGAGGGGATGGCATCGCGGGCATTCGCGCGCACAAAAGCCTGCTTGAAATTCGCATGCGCGATGCTCTCGGCGGAAGCCGCGAAGCGGGTGCCGAGCTGCGCCCCGGCGGCGCCCATCTCCAGATAGCCCAGGACCGCCTCGCCGCGGCCTATGCCGCCGGCGACGAACACCGGCACATCACGGATATGTGGCAGGATCTCCTGCGCCAGTACCGTGAGGGAGACCGGGCCGATATGCCCGCCAGCTTCGGAACCCTCGATCACCAGCGCATCGGCGCCCGATTTGATCAGGCGCTTGGCCAGCACCAGAGCGGGGGCGAAGGCGATGAGCTTGGCGCCGCCATCCTTCACCGCCCGTACCGCCGGGCCGGGCGGAATGCCGCCAGCCAGCACGATATGCCCGACCTTGGCGCGCAGGCAGACCTGCACCAGCTCGTCGAGCTGCGGATGCATGGTGATGAGGTTCACGCCGAACGGTTTTTGCGTCAGTGCCTGGGTGGCGGCGATCTCCGCCTCCAGCAAAGCCGGGCTCATCGCGCCGCAGGCGATCACGCCGAAGCCGCCAGAATTGGAGATGGCGGCGACGAGGTTGCGCTCGCTCACCCAGCTCATCGCCCCGCCCATGATCGCCATTTCGGTGCCGAGAAACGCGCAGCCGCGCGCCTGCAGGCTTGCGAATGCCGTCTCCGCCCGGAGCGGGAAATCAAGCATCGAGTTCATACGCCGTGTGCAGGGCCCGCACCGCGAGCTCGGTATATTCCGCCGCCACCAGCACGCTTACCTTGATCTCGCTGGTGGAGATCACCTGGATGTTGATGCCGCGCTCGGCCAGGGTGCGGAACATGGTGCCGGCGACGCCGGCATGGCTGCGCATGCCGACACCCACCACGGAGATTTTCGCGACGTTGTGGTCGGAGGCGATCTCCCCATAGCCGATTCCCTGGCGCGCCGTCTCCAGCACCTGGATGGCGCGCGGGAAATCGGTCTTGCCCACGGTGAAGGTCATGTCAGTGGTGCCATCCTCGGCGACATTCTGCACGATCATGTCGACATTGATATGCGCCTCGGCCAGCGGCACGAAAATGGCGGCGGCAATGCCCGGGCGGTCCGGCACCCGGCGCACGGTGACTTTCGCCTCATCCCGCGAATAGGCGATTCCAGCGACGATTTCCTGTTCCACGACTTCTTCCTCATCAACAACCAGGGTTCCGGGGGCATCCTTGAAGCTGGAGAGCACCTGCACCCGCACGCGCTCCTTCATCGCCAGCTCGACGGAACGGGTCTGCAGCACCTTCGCGCCCACCGAGGCGAGTTCCAGCATTTCCTCATAGGTGATCTTAGCAAGCTTGCGCGCGTTCGGCACGATGCGTGGATCGGTGGTGTAGATGCCGTCCACGTCCGTATAGATATCGCAGCGATCCGCCTTCAGCGCTGCGGCCAGGGCCACCGCCGAGGTATCGGACCCGCCGCGGCCGAGCGTGGTGATGCGGTTGTCCGGGCCGATGCCCTGGAAACCGGCGATCACCGGGATCTGCCCGGCCTTCATGCGCTCGATCAGCTCCTCGCCCTCGATCGAGGCGATGCGCGCCTTGCCGTGCTGGCCGTCGGTTTCCACGGCGATCTGCCAGCCCATCCAGCTGCGCAACTCGACGCCGATGTTTTGCAGCGCGATCGCGGTCAGCCCGGCCGTCACCTGCTCGCCGGTCGCCACCACGGCATCGTATTCGCGGGCGTCGAACAGCGGCGAGAGCTTTTGGCACCAGTCAACGAGCTGATTGGTCGTGCCGGCCATGGCGGAGACGACCACGGCCACCTCGTCGCCCTGGTCGACCTGCGCCTTCACGCGCGCCGCGACATTGCGGATACGGTCCAGATCGGCGACGGAGGTGCCGCCAAATTTCATCACGATACGCGCCATTTACCTATCCCTTGTGGAAAACCGGCAGGGGCGTCACATACAGCCGGAACGTTTGGGGGTGCAACTCGCGCGGGTTATCTTCCTTTAAGCGTTTTTCCTAATGTTTTGTTCGGGGCGGCATGAGATGCCGTGTACCGGTCGGCCTGGAGTGCTCCGCGATGCAAAAAGATTCGGTCAGAGCGATGCAAAAAGATTCGGTCAGACCTGACGAAATCGCCCGGTTCGACGCGCTGGCGGCACGCTGGTGGGACCCCTCCGGCCCGATGCAGCCGTTGCACATGATGAATCCCTGCCGCTCGGCCTGGATTCTCGCGCGCATCCGACAAAAATTCGGCGCCGGGCCGGTCGATGTTCTGGATATCGGCTGCGGCGCCGGGCTGCTCTCCGAGTCGCTGGCCGAGGCCGGCTGCAACGTGCTGGGGCTGGATGCCGGGGCGGAGGCGATCGACGCGGCCAAGGCGCATGCCGAGGGCAGGGGGCTCAGCCTCGCCTATCGCGCCGGCACCGCCGAGGAACTGGCCGCCGAGGGGCAAAAATTTCCGGTGATCACGGCGCTGGAGATCATCGAGCATGTCGCCGAGCCCGCCGCCTTCGTCGCCACGCTGGCGCAATTGCTGGCGCCGGGCGGGGTGCTGTTCCTCTCCACGCTGAACCGCACGCCCAAATCCTATCTGGTCGCGAAATTCGGCGCGGAATACCTGCTGCGCCTGCTGCCCGTCGGCACGCATGACTGGCAGCGCTTCATCACCCCGGCGGAGCTTGGCCGGCATTGCCGCGCCGCCGGGCTGCGCCTGGCCGACACCGCCGGCATGTCCTTCTCGCCGCTGAAAATGACCTTTGCCGTCTCCAAGGATATGGCGGTGAACTACATCGCCATGGCCGAGGCGCCGGCGTAGGGCCTGTGAAGGGAGGTAGCCGCTTTTAAAAAAAGCGGCGCAAAAAGTTTTGCTCCTCTGGGCCTATGGCGCCGAAACAAGCACGGCCCAGTTTAACAAAGGTTTTTTGGCTATTTTTTGTTCACAAAAAGGGGCCTTCCTCTTGTTTGGATATGCTGGTTGCCTGACCAATCTCGACAAACCCCGGCAAACCCACAACTATGGGACCCGCAATTTTAAAGGGTTATGAACCAATGCCTTTCGATCTCGCTGCAACCTTGACCGCCTGGCGGCACCATCTGCACACCCATCCGGAGCTGTCGCTGCAGGAATCCGCCACCGCTGCCTTCGTCTGCGAAAAACTGCGGGAGATGGGTATTCCTTACACCGCCAATATTGGTGGTCATGGCGTGGTGGCGACGCTGACGCGCGGCGCCTCCAACCGCGCGGTGGGCCTGCGGGCCGATATGGACGCGCTGGCGATCACCGAGACCACCGGCAAGCCCTACGCCTCGAAGACGCCTGGCGTGATGCATGCCTGCGGCCATGACGGCCACACCACCTCGCTGCTGGGCGCTGCGAAAATGCTGCTGGACGACAAGGAGTGGTCCGGCACCGTGCATTTCGTGTTCCAGCCGGCCGAGGAAGGCTATGGCGGCGCGCTCAACATGATCAATGACGGGCTGTTCGAGAAATTCCCGATGGAGCGCATCTTCGGCTACCATAACTGGCCGAATCTCGAGACCGGGACGGTGATGCTGCATAACGGGCCGTGCATGGCCGCGGCCGGCAATTTCACCATTACCCTCACCGGCCATGCCGGCCATGCGGCGATGCCTCATCTCACCGCCGACCCGGTGCAGGGCGTGGCGCATCTGGTGGTGGCGTTGAACGCCATCGTCGCTCGCAATGTCGAGCCGGTTGATTCCGCGGTGATCTCCGTCACCCGGCTGAAGGGCGCCGACGCGTTCAACCAAATCCCCGAAAGCGCAAGCATCGGTGGCACCTATCGCGCGCACAGCAACGAGATGATGAAGTTCATCGAGAAGCGCATGCGCGAGGTGGCCGCGAACACCGCCGCCGCCTTCAACCTGACCGCCGAGGCCGAGTTCGGCAATTATCTGTCGCCGACCATCAACCACAAGGCCGAGGTCGAGCTTGCCTCCGGGGTTGCGGCCGGGATGGGGCTGAAAGTGCGCCACGACATGAAGCCGACGATGGGCGCCGAAGATTTCGGCTATTTCATCGAGCGCGTGCCGGGTGCCTATGCCTGGATCGGCAATGGCCCCTCGGCAGGGCTGCACAATTCGAACTTCGACTATAACGACGAGCTGCTGCCGATCGCTGCCGGTTACCTGGCGGAGACGGCCAAAGCCGCGCTTAAGTCATAAGGAAATGAGAGGAAGTGCTTCTTTAAAAAAAAGAGGCAAAATACTTTTGTTAAACTGGGCCGTGCTGGTTTCACCGCCACGGGCCCAGATGGGCAAAAACTTTTGCGCCGCTTTTTCCAAAAAGCGGCCACTTTCTTTTTGATCGTCCTGACCTAGCCATGGAATGGCAGGAACCCGCCATCGTGCTGGAGACCGCCGCCTATGGCGAGGGCGATCTTCTGGTCACGGTGCTCACCCCGTTGGGGGCTTGGCGCGCGCTGGCCAAAGGCGGCGCGTCGCGGGCCAAGGCCGCGATCTGGCAGAAGGGCAATCTGCTTTCCGCGCGCTGGGTGGCGCGGCTGGCGGACCAACTCGGCGCCATCACGGGCGAGCTGGTTCATCCCGGTGCGGCGCTGGCGATGCAGAAATCGGACACGCTGGCAGTTCTCGAGGCGGCCTGCGCCCTCGCCGCCGGCGCCCTGCCGGAGCGTGAGCCGCATCCGGAGGTGTTCGCAGGGCTTACCCGGTTGCTGGCCGGGATCAACATCCCCGGCCACCCGCTGCCCGCTATGGTTCGCTGGGAGGTTTTGCTCCTCCGCGAGCTGGGCTTCGGGTTGGACTTTTCCACGTCCGCTGGCGGCAATGACCTTCTGGCCTATGTCTCGCCCCGCACGGGCCGCGCGGTGACACTCTCCCAGGCGGGGGAGTGGGTGGACCGGCTGCTGCCGCTCCCGGAATTTCTGCTCCAGGAAGTTGAGCCGGACCTCAAAGATCTCGTCGCCGGGCTGCGCCTGACGCAGCATTTCCTCGCCCGCGACGTGTTCGGCGCGCGCCATCGCCCCCTTCCAACGGCGCGTGCGCGTCTCTATGACCTCCTTTCGGACAGCCTCGCGGAGCAGGAACAGAAAAATGCCGAATGATATCAGCGGCCAGATCGTGGAAGCGCCCCTCAGCAACGCGCTGTCGGAACGCTACCTGGCCTATGCGCTCTCCACCATCATGTCGCGCTCGCTGCCCGACGCGCGGGACGGGCTGAAGCCGGTGCACCGCCGGCTCATCTACGCCATGCACCAGCTGAAGCTGGACCCGCGCTCGGGCTTCAAGAAATGCGCCCGCGTGGTCGGCGACGTGATGGGTAAGTTCCACCCGCATGGCGATTCCTCGATCTACGAAGCGCTGGTGCGGCTCGCCCAGGATTTCGCCTCGCGCTACCCGCTGATCGAGGGGCAGGGCAATTTCGGCAATATCGATGGCGATAACGCGGCGGCGATGCGTTACACCGAGTCGCGCCTGACCGAGATCGCCGAGTTGCTGCTGCGCGGCATCGACGAGAACACGGTCGATTTCCGCCCGACCTATGATGGCGAGGAGAGCGAGCCGGTGGTGCTGCCGGGCGCGTTTCCGAACCTGCTGGCCAATGGCGCCGCCGGCATCGCGGTCGGCATGGCGACCTCCATTCCGCCGCATAATGCCGGCGAGGTGTGCGCCGCCGCCATGCATCTCATCCAGCATCCGCAGGCCAACACGCGGGATCTTCTGCAATATCTGCGCGGGCCGGATTTTCCCACCGGCGGCGAGCTGGTGGAGGACGAGGCCACCATTTGCGCCGCCTACGAGACGGGCAGGGGCAGCCTACGGACCCGCGCCCGCTGGGTGAAGGAGGCGCAAAAGAACGGCACCTGGGTGATCGTGGTCACGGAAATTCCCTATCAGGTGCAGAAATCCCGCCTGGTCGAGCAGATCGCCTTGCTGTTGGGCGAGAAGAAGCTGCCTTTGCTGGGTGACATCCGCGATGAAAGTGCTGAGACCATCCGCCTGGTGCTGGAGCCGAAATCCCGCACCGTGGATGCCGACATGCTGATGGCCTCGCTGTTCCGCGCGACCGCGCTGGAATCACGCTTCGCGATGAACATGAACGTGCTGGAGAACGGCCGCACCCCGCGCGTGATGGGGCTGCGCGACCTGCTGCGTTGCTGGCTCGACCACCGACACGAGGTGCTGGTCCGCCGCAGCAACCACCGGCTGGACGCGATTGCCCGGCGGTTGGAAATCCTCGAGGGCTATCTCGCGGTGTTCCTCAACCTCGACGAGGTGATCCGCATCATCCGCACCGAGGACGAGCCGAAGCCGGCGCTGATCAAGACTTTTACGCTTACCGAGATGCAGGCCGAGGCGATTCTCAACATGCGGCTGCGCAGCTTGCGCCGGCTCGAGGAAATGGAGATCCGCAACGAGCACAAGAAGCTGAGCGCGGAGCAGAAATCCCTGAACGCGCTGCTGAAGGACGAGGGCAAGCGCTGGGAGAAGATTTCCGGCGAGATCGCCGAGGTGCGGGAGAAATTCGGCTCCGGCCCGCTCGGCGCGCGCCGCACGCAGATCAGCGCCGCCGCCCCGGTGGTGGAAATCGTCGCCGAGGCGCTGGTGGAGCGCGAGCCGATCACCGTGATCCTCAGCCAAAAAGGATGGATCCGCGCGCAAAAAGGCCATCTGGCCGCCGATGCGGAGCTGAAATTCAAGGAAGGCGACAAACTCGGTTTTCTGCTCCGCTGCGAGTCCACCGACCGGATCGCGCTGCTCGCCACCAATGGGCGCGTCTACACTATCAAAGCCTCGGACCTTCCGCGCGGGCGCGGCGACGGCCAGGCGATCCGGCTGCTGATCGAGCTGGCGAACGAGGACGGCGTCCTGCGCCTATTCCTGCCCGACATGCTGGGCAAATATCTGGTCGCCTCCAGCTCTGGCCGCGGGTTTCTGCTCCCCGGCGCGGAACTGATCTCCGAGCGCCGTGCCGGCAAAACCATCCTCGCCCTCAAACCGGGCGAGGAATGGCATTCCTGCGTGCCGGCCCAGGGTGACCATGTCGCGGTTATCGGCCAGAATCGCAAACTGCTCGTCTTCCCGCTGGCCGAAGTGCCGGAAATGCCAAAAGGTACCGGCGTGCAGCTGCAAAAATACAAGGATGGCGGCATCGCCGACGTCAAAGTGTTCAGCATCGCCCAGGGCCTGACCTGGCGGCTCGGCGCCAACACGCGAACGGAGCAAAAACTTACCGAATGGCTGGGTAGCCGCGCCCAGGCCGGCCGCCTGCCGCCCAATGGTTTTCCGAAATCCGGAAAATTCGGCGACGAATCAAGCTGACTGCCCGAACCTTGCCTTAATCCTGGCGAATCAAGGCCATGGAGACAGGTGACGGGAAGGGCATGACACAGACGATTTTGGCGCAAGGCGGGGTACCATGAGGCTGCGCGACCTCCCCATCGCCCTCGACCCGCGCGCCGTCTCGCTGGCCGAAGGCGTGCGCGCCGGCATTGCCGTGGCGGCCACGCTGTTGGTCGCGCAATTGCTCGGCCTGCCGCATTTCGGCCTGGCCGCGCTTGGCGCGCTGCTCACCTGTTTCTCCGACCCCGGCGGCCCGATTGCCCGCCGCACCCCGGCGGTGATCGCCTTCGCGATTTGCAGCGGTATCGCCTATGCGGCGTTCGGGCTGATCCGCGCCGAGGGCGTATGGATCTCTGCCGTCGCCGCCGGGCTGACGATTTTCGCCACGAGCTATGCGCGGGTCTATGGCCAGGGCGGGCAGCAGGTTGGCAACCTGCTCTCAGTGGTTATCGTGCTCGCTTTGGGCACCCCGCTCACCAGCCTGCATCAGGCGGCGCTGGTCGGGCTGAATCTCTGCGCCGGCGCCGCCTGGGCGACGCTGCTGACGCTGGTGATCTGGCGGCTGCACCCTTATGCGCCGTCGCGCCGGGCGGTTGCCGATGTCTGCTTGCGACTGGCGGCGCTCGCCCGGGAGCTGGCGGCGCTGGCGAATGCGGAGGAGAACACCGCCGCCTTTGAGGCGCATGCCACCCTGCACCGGCGCCAGGTGCGCGAGGCGATCGAGACGGCGCGCAATGTCGCCTTCGAGACATTCCGCCGCCGCGGCCCGGTCTCGCCACGCGGCGCGCAGCTCTCCGTGCGGTTGCAGACGCTGGAACAGATCTTTGAGGCGCTGGTCGCACTGTCCGACACGCTGGAAAGCAGCGCCGTCTGCCGTCTGGAAGCGGCGCAGCCGGTGCGGCGGCTTGCCGGCTGGCTGGCCGCACTTGGCCCTGATATCGAGGCAGACCGGCCGCTCGACACGGCGAAGAAACAAGCCAGCCTGCAACGCCTGCGCGCCGGGCTGGAACGCCTACCGGAAACCTCCGAGGCGCGGCATGTGATGCAGGCGATGGCGGAGCACCTGGCCGTGCTGATCGCGGTGTCGCGCGCCACCGCCCGGCCGCTGCCCGGCTCGGTGATGGCGCCGCCACCGCTCGCACAGCGCGTTTTTGGTCCGCTGCGGCAGAATTTCTCGTTCTCCTCCATGCCGATGCGCCATGCCCTGCGGGCCGCCATCGTCGCCGCCCCGGCTTTGGCCTGGATGATGTTTTATGGCGACCAGTACGCGCATTGGGCCACGATTACCCTGGTGCTGTGCCTGCAACCCTATTTCTCCGCCACCTGGCTGCGTTCGGCGGAGCGGGTGGTCGGCACGGCGGTGGGCGGGCTGGTCGCCGCCGGCATCGGTCTGATCAGCCAGACACCGCTGGCGCTCGCCTGCACCATGCTGCCGCTGACGATCTTCGCCTTCACGATTTGCTCGGTCAGCTTTACCGCTTTCATGGCCGCGCTGACACCGATGATCGTGTTGCTGGTCGAACAGATCGCCCCCGGCGCCAATGAGCTCGACATTGCCATCTCCCGTATCGCCTACACGCTGCTGGGCGGCGGTCTGGCGATCCTCGCCAATCTTGTGCTTTGGCCGGGGTTCGAGGGAACACGGCTGGAGGCCAGCATTGCCGGCGCCATCGCTGCCCATGCCGCCTACGCCAAGGCGGTGTTTCAGGCGTTGCAGGAAGGCGGCCCGGCGCCGGATGCGCCACGCCGCGCTGCCGGCCTCGCCAGCAACAATCTGGAAGCGGCATTGTCCCGCGCCTTGCTGGAGCCGCACCGGCGGCGGGATCCGGTGATCGAACGCGGCGCGGTGGTGGATGCGGCGCTGCGGCGCATGGCTGGGCGGCTTTCCGTGCTGTCACTCGACCGACCGCCTATACCGGATGCCGAGCGGCCGCTCTGGGAGGAATGGAAACGCTGGATAGAAGATTGTTTTTGCGGAAAATTACGCTCCAGGCCGGCCATGCCGCTAGGCCCTGGCGCGGAAACCCTGGGCCGCCTCGCGCGGCAGACGGAGCTGATCGTCCGGAGTTGATCGTGGTAACGAACTTGCAACATGCCGGCGCACGCTCTACGGGCGCTGTATTGCGGTACCTATATGTGCACTGCACAAAATAACGATGTGAAGGACTGACAATGGCAAAATCGAACCTGCTATTCCCCTGGCCGAGCCAGACGCTGGCGAACCTGGCCTTTCAGGGCACCATGCTGGCGATCGAGGCGCAGCAGGTGATCGGCCTGCGTCTGGCGAAGCTGGCGACGGGCGGGCCGGAAGTGCGGCACGAAGCCCAGCTGATGGTCTCGGAAAAACTCGCTACCCTGGCCGAAGGCGGGCAGATGATGATGACAGCAGTCCTCGGCGGCAAGCAGGATCTTGGCGCTGACAAGGTGATACAGCTCTACCGCCGCAAGGTGCGCGCCAACCGCCGCCGGCTCAGCGGCACTTAAGGGGGCGCCGAGAGCCTGAGCAGCCGCTTTTTTAAAAAAGCGGCGCAAAACTTTTGCATTTTCGGGACGGTGCGTTGCAACCAGCACGGCCCAGTTTTAAAAAAGTTTTTTGCTTCTTTTGGTTCACAACAAGAAGCGTGCCTTACCCTAAAGCGCTGTCAGTTGCCTTGGCGAGGGCCTGGATGCGTTCGACCATCGCCGCGACGCCGTTGCCGCGATTGGTGGAGAGCGCGCCGATCAAGCCCAAATCGTGCAGAAATTTGGCCGACGTGCCGAGGATTTCGGTGCGGCCGCGCCCGGAATAGACGCGCAGCACCAGCGCGACGAGGCCGGAGACGATCGCCGCGTCGGACGCGCCTGTGAAATAGAGCTTATCGCCCTGCGGTTCCGCGGCCAACCAGACCTGGCTTTGGCAGCCCTGCACTTTATGAGCTTCATCCTGCCATTGGGCGGGGAAGGGCGGCAATTTGCGGCCGAGTTCGATGATGAACTGGTAGCGGTCCATCCAGTCATCGAAGAGGGAGAGCTCGTCGCCGATGCCGGCGATCGCGGTCGCGGCGCTGTCGTCTTCAGGTTGATAAAATTGAGTCACAAGCAGCCTTTTACGCGGAACCTGAAAGGGGGCAAGGTAGCGGACCGGCTCTGCCGCAGTTCTGAGCCGCCCCCGCGGCATTCTCCAAGCTTCAGCCGGTTAAGGCGCCAGTGGTGGCGCGCAGCCTGCTGGCTAATTGCCGCATTGTATACCACCCGAAATTCGGCATTTCTTCAAACATAAACCGGAACTGGCCATGATCGATCCTGACCAGCTCGCATGTTTCAAGGGCCCGGGCCGTAGCGCTACGTGTTTCATTGTCGATGAGCGACAGGATACCGATTGCATAGTTGGTGCCGACAATATCAATCACCCGATCGCCGTACTCGATTTCCACCGTGCCGGAGAGCACGATCCACATGGCACTAGCGGCATCTCCCCGTTGGAAGATAATCTCTCCCTTCTGGAAGGTGCAGACGGTCCCGGCGGAGCGGGCGAACATCCGAAAGTCGATGTCGTGGACTGGCACAGCGTTTTCCTGAAATGGGTATTTTAAATTATAAACTTTAGGAAGGTATTCTTAATCTGTCACAACATCGTTACATGAGCAACATATTATTGCAATGACACTGTAACATATCATTTCGGGCGAACGACGTGTCCGAGGAGGATCCCGGTCGCCTGCGCGTGCCTCAAAAAGAGTTTAGTGATTTCAGTCTGTTATGGTTCAATCGTGATTGCGAACTACGATGGATTCCATAATGGCCTGGACCAAAATCACCCGTGCCCAATATCGGCGCGATGGGCTGCGTTATGCAAGCGACGTGAGCGACGAGGAGTGGCTTCTGATTGAGAGCTTTCTTCCGCGTGCGCGGCGGCTGGGGCGGCCGAGACGAACCTGTTTACGAAGCGTCGTGAATGCGCTGTTCTACATGGCCTAAACTCTAAGGGCAGACTGTGATTTGGGGAGTGCCGGGGAGCTTCGCTCAGGACCAATGTCGAGCTGGACCGCGCCGTCGACTTCGGCTGGGACCTATAGACTAGACCGTTCCAAGAGCTCAATTCGGACCCCATCAGGACCTTCGATGAAGGCAAGCTTGAGGCCCGGCCGAGGCGAGTTCGGTTCCACCACGAAGCGCCCGCCCTTGCCGCGTAGATCCGCTACCACTGCGTCAAGATTTTCTACTCTCAGGCCGACATGCTCGATTCCGACGAATGGCGGCGGTGGCGGCACCGGGGTGTGCGGGGGCACCTGTTCAATGAAGAGCTGCACACCACCGAGATCAACAACGACCCTCAGAGCCTCCCCGTGGTGTGATCTGCTCCGTATGGTAGCGCCGAACATCGCAGCATAGAATTGCGCCGCCTTCTCTGGGTCTAGACTGCGGAGATGGATATGATCGCAGGTGAAGTTCATAGTTCTGATTTCTCGCTCTCGCAGGAGTTTTCTGAATAAACAAACGATATCAGTATGCGCATCCGGAACTCAAGCTGACAGCACCGCCTCGGTCACGGCCTGAATGCAGCACGATCCACAGCCTACGGCACACGTTCGCGTCCTGGCTGCTGCAGCGGGGAGCTGGTCTGGCTGACGTGCAGGACGCTCTGGGATACGGTATCGTTCGCTCTTCGAATGCTTCGTAGGTTCGACCATCTTAGGGGCCACTTCGTACATTTTTTCTTTTTCGTGCCACGAGAAGGCGCAAGTCCTTGATTTACTTGATGTTTTTTAAGGCGCTGAGCTTTTCAGTGAGATGGCTGGGGGACCTGGACGGACACCCGCAGCCAAAGACGTCAATCGAATCAATGACTTGCCGACACATAGCAGAACTCTTCGTACCACTCCTTCGGCCACCTGCAAAGGGGCAGCGTATCGTTGCTACAGTTGAACTTGCGCTCTCATTGATAGCCTTGGGGGCGCACCAGCTCTCTTACAGATGATCATGGGACTGTTGACGACCTACTCAGGGCTTTGGCTTAAGATGCTCATTCACCGTCAGCCTAAGTCGGTGTCCATTACCTGGAAATGCATATGCGGCGGTCAAACTGCCCGCCGCATATGGCCACCGAGACTACATTCTTGAAGCTATTATTTTGGCGATCGAACCAGGGACAGGAGGATAATTATGGCTGAACACATTACCCGCGAGGATGCGATTTTGCAGACCGTTAAGGAGATTGCCATCGCGGAGGGCAAGGTCGTGTTTAATAATAATGCCAAGCCCACGGTCGACCGGAGTTACCTGCTTACCCTCATTCAACAGGTTTCCGCTGCTTTCGATGGCGCGGGTGGAAGGAGCGGCGGTGTTCACATCGGCTTACCCGATTCCTAAAACCCCACTTCGAAGCAAGCCGTCCCATGTCAGCATCCCGTCGACTACGCGGACAAAGTGCGGATATTTATTCCAGCCAGCATGAACGGTGTGCATAGATAGCCATACATATCTAAGGATGAATATTGGGCAAATGTTGGACAGAAATCTGAGGGATGCTTGTAACTAATTGATTTAAATGACGTCCCCGGCGCGAGGAGGAGTCATCGCCCCTCGGATTGGTGGGTACGGTGGAGTTGCTAGACTTCAACCTGAACCTGGAGAACCCGATGACCGAGGAGAGATTGCCGCTTGCCGAGCTTCTCGCGAAGGCTGGCGATGGTGATGAAGGCGAAGCTTTACTTAGGCCAACGGCGATGTAGCCAAAGCCAAGACGCCGGATCTGCTCGAATCCAGCGTTCAAGGGTCGCGTTCACTACGAGCAAGATCATATATACATCCATTTTCTGATCGCCCGTCCGACCTACGGTGATCGGTGGCTCACACACCATCCGAAAGCGCGCAGGGCCAAGACGGACGACACGGACAGGTATGATCGGGACCTGAAAACGCAGCGCAAGCTGGGCGAGAGCGGGGGCAGTCATTGCGGGTTGCCCAAAAAAAGGCACGGCCATTCCATCGTTCATCTTTTGGTCTACCAATAGGCCAAGAGAACCCCCGTTCTGTAAATGACGGAGCGCCGCGCGCGCCCCTTGAGGCCCTTTTCGAAACATCGCCACATGTTGAGTGAGCGCACGTTCTCGCAGCGCCTGTATCAGGACATCAGCTCGCTTGTTCGACGCGGGACGGTAGAACCCTGCTACGGCCAAGCCTAGGGCTGATGCAATGGGCAAAATCATTTCCCAGTTGCCCAAATGGCCCGAAAAGAACAAGGCTTGCCCGCCCGTGGCTATGAGAGCCTCGATGTGCTCTGCCCCTTCAATCTCCCAGCCAGGCTCATCGGGTGATTGCTTAAGTCTGGCGAGATGGGGCAATTCCCCGACGACACGACCGAGGTTGGACCATACCGCTCTTATAACCGATGCGCGTTCTGACCCGCTCATTTCCGGAAACGCCCGGCGAAGATTGCTGTCAGCAATTTTTGATGCTGGCATCAGTGGACCTAACGTTCTGGTGATCCACGCGCACAGATTAGATGACTGCACCGGATTGAGGGATTGTAGCGCAGTGGTCGCACCACGAAGCGCGACGGCCTGCAACCAATGTGATAAATCGCGGCTACCCATAACATCCCCCAAATTATTCACGGCATAGTTTTCTTTTTGGAACGTCTACGTGCCTTCTAGCCAAATATGTATATCACGCAGTCCTCGACTATGACGATAATAACAATAACTGAAGCCGACTTTTTGAAATCCCTTTGGAGGGATTCCCGCTGGCCGTTTCTGGCTCTAGTGTACTGACCCTAACGCTTCGTTCCGACCCCTAGACGCGCTGCACCGCAGCTTTCCGCGCGTCAGGAGGGAACGATACGTTAGAATAGGTACACTAGCGGAATCTTAACACGCGCCGCGCGGAATCAATTGACATCTTGATGATGCGTCATACAGCATGATCAACCGGACGGAGACGGTGTTCGTACGGCGGCACAGAGGCGGCGCAATGACTGGCGTTTTCCAGCGGGATGCTCAGCGGTCAGGGGGTCTGGGATGGCTTAAGTAAGGGCCTCACCGCCGCGAACCAAGCCAACGCGCTGAATCAGTGAATACAGCAGTAGACTGTAGCTGGGCGAGGAACCGCACGATGCTGCCGCGCGCTTTGGATTGCCATCCGCCCAGACGGCAGGGTGAGCACCAACGCAGCGTTGAAGGGACTTTACGCAGATGAGAAAACTAACCTGCCTCTACGTAGAGGCAAAAAGACTTTGCCTTCACCACGACGCCAGCAATGCGTGCAGGTCGCTTGGCATGGGGCTTGAATATGGTGCATCCCAGTGGCTCGTCGCGCTTCATCCTGAAGAAAAGCTAAAATCCCGCTGTCACATTCACCCGGAGCTTTTCTCCGGTAGAACAGGCTCCACGATAATGCTGATCTCAGCGTCGGGCCTGTATAAGCTCATAATGAGGTCCAACAAGCTCGGAGCTCGGCAGTTCCAAGGCTGGGTGACTCGCGATGTCCTCCCGGCGATCCGCAAGGACGGCGCATACATCCAGGGCGAGGAGAAGGTGGCGACCGGCGCGGTGCTGGGGGCATCTGGAAGCTACCGGGTGCGTCATGAAGCCCCGGCAGGATTACCCGCCGGGGTTTTTGTCGTATCGTTGGGATTGTTAACCCGCTGGCGCGGTGCTCGCGGGGAGGCTGCCAACGTGCTGATGCCCATTTACCGTCACGCTCACCAGCCTGTCGTTGGTGTAGCAAAACAACACGGTGCGCTTTTCCGGCCGGGTCGCAGCTTGTGCCGGCGACCAGATCACTTCCGCCAGGCCCAACGTGCCGATATCGGTCAGCACTTCGGTTCCGGTAACAACGCCTTTGCCGAACCCACCCAACCCGGTGGTGTAGAGCTGATAAATGTCGCACGGGCCGGTGCTGACGGTGATATTGCCCTCCGGGGCACCGAGTTTCGACACGACATCGAGCCGCTGGGCACCCGTCTTGAACTGGCCGATATCAACCGGCGTCGGCCGGCTAGCCTCCATGCCGACTGAACAGGCGGACAGGGCCAGGATTGAGGCCACGGCAAAATTTTGGATCTTAAACATGTAGCGTCCATTTTGTTGTGGTTTGATATTAAACAGTAGAAGAAAAAAGGGGAGGGGGCGTCCCGCCGATCACCGCGCTCCACCACGCGGAGCGACGGAGCAGTCCACGCAAGCCGCCTTTCAGAAACGCCGCGACCGCTGCGCGCTGTGCTCTCAGCCCTAAGGCAGAGTTGCACATGCTTATCTGTGCTGACGCGCAGGTAGTAAATGTATCGCCGATTAACGGACTTGGTGCCGGGTGAGGGTGGCAGATCGATAGCGAAGCAAACTATTGACAAGGACGTAATATCTAAGCGTTAGTTAATATATCAACATTAAGAGGCTAACATGCGTCTCACTAAGTATGCCGGTTTTTGTGCGATTTCCGGTTTTGCCTTGCTCACCGCTTGCCAGCAGCCCGGTGCGGACCTGGGGGCTAACGTGTACCAGGCGGACCAAGTGAATCAGTCTCAAGACGCCAAAATCATCAATATTCTCTCGCTTTCACCGGCTAAGGTCGAGGTCAGCAACGCTCAAAATCAGCACACCGCTGAAGTCGTTGGTGGCGTTCTCGGCGCGGTGGGTGGTGGTTTGCTTGGAAATAGCCTTGGGAATCGTTGGACCGCTGGCGGTGACACTGTAGCGGGTGCTGCCGTAGGTGGCGTTGGTGGCGCTGCGGCTGGCTCGCTTGTCCCCGGTCAGGTTTTGGTTCCTGGCGTGACGATTGGTTATACTGAAGCGGGCGCGCTTCACACCTCTACGCAGGTTGGTGAAATGTGCCAGTTTCAGATGGGTCAAGCCATGGTCGTTACCACACAGGCTAATGAAACCCGTGTCCAGCCGAATGCTGTTTGCCCGGCCAAGTCCGCCAGCAACGGCTAAAATATTGTCTTAACGTTAAAAACGGATCGACCATGAAAGTTCTTGCGACCGCTTTAGTTTTCACCGCCATAGCTGGGGCTTGTTATGCTCAAGAAAGCCAAGCCGAATTGAACGGTGGGCTTGCCGCCATGAGTGCCGCACAGAATCAGAATGAGGCGCAGGCTGAAGCGGCGCAAGAAGCCCAAGAGCAGGCGCAGGCGCAGGCGGAAGCGCGGTATGAGGAGCGGCAAGCAGCAATTCAGCGGCAGGCCGCAGCGCGGCAGGCGGCGGCTGACGCTGCGGCTGACGCTGAAAACGCGCGGAACGAAAAATTCCAGGATCAAGAGCGGCAGCTTGTCATAATGCAGCAACAGATTCAGCTGGAAAAAGAGCAGACGGACGCGAACCGCGAAAATGATATGATCAACGCGCAGCTGCGGGCTCAAAATGCACAAAGCAATGTTGCGCAATCGGTGGCTGATTCCAACAAAATTTTAGCAACTGGCCAAGCGACGTCTGAGGTCGACCGAGCACAGGGCGCGCAATCGCTGGATACTGACCTCGGCACGGCAGCTGTCACCCGCTCGCAAGGTGCGGCGGCATTGGCCGCTGACACTGGCAAGGCTGCCGAGAAAAAGGCCAGCGGTGTCTTGGGAAGCGGGATCGGCGGAAACAGCTAACCAATCGGTTGTGAGTGTAAGCCATACTGTGATGTTTTTCGCAGTATGGCTTTTCTGTTTTTGCGGCGAGATCATAAAAGCGGAATCCTGGCGTTTTGGAGATTCTGAATGGCCACGGGCCACCTAGACCGTTCTGAAAGAGAAAACAGACGGGCACTCACGACCGCCGTCGCGTATCCGTGGATCGACCTGATGTGCTTGCGGTCTTGGTCGTCCCAACGTTGCGCGCTTCATTGTTTACGATCGAGCAATTTAGTCATTTGATGTCGGACATATGGGCCGGGTGGTGTATAACCAGTGAATACGCGCTCTGCGGGAGTCCTCTTCCCGCCGGGGACGCCAGGCTGGCTTCTCTTCCGGAGGGCTCGCCGGATTCTTCCTTGTGGCCGGAAGTGCCTGTGCAGAGTGGAGGGGCGGTCGGACCAAGATGATTTCTACCCGCTGGCATCCCGATCTGTCAGGGGAACTAGCTTATAGGTTAGTAAAACTCCGAGATGGACCTGAAAAACCGTGGCGCAGGCCGCAACCGAGGCCGTGCTGTCGGCTGGAACTCCGGACGCTCATACTGATATCATTTGTTTGTTTAGAACACGACTGTGAGAGAAATTGCCCTGCGGCCACCCGACAAGGTGGCGTCTGCAAAGGCCCCAAGTGATGTTGAGTGGCTTCGCGCCGCCTGGCAGTTAACCTCCGACCGGACCTGCGGTGGTCGCGACCAATGATACCGGTTGCTCCGGCTGGCCCCCCATTGCATCGCGCGGCAGGGCAAACTGAAAGATGGCACCGCGTGGCGTGTTCGCGCTCGCCCATAGTCGCCCTCCATGCGCTTCGATGATCGAGCGGCAGATTGACAGGCCCATGCCCAGGCCCTCCGGCTTGGTCGTGTAGAAGGCCTCGAACAAGCGCTCGAGATTCGCGGGATCCAGCTCTGGACCGGTGTCCTGCACAGCGACGACCACGCTCTCCCCCTCGGCAGTCCCAGTGCTGATCAGCAGGGCGCGCGGCCCGTCGTTGACACCGTGCATCGCCTCAATGGCATTGACGATCAGGTTCAGGATCACTTGCTGTAGTTGCACCCGGTCGCCTTCGATGAGCGGCAAGCCATCCGCGAGGTCCGTGTGCACCGAGACGCCGTTCTTCACCATTTCGCCGCGGGTGACCTCAATTACCTCGCGGATGGCCTCGTTGATGTCCAGGCGATCCTTCCGGGGCGGCGCCTTCTTGATGAGGGCACGAATCCGGTCGATGACGTCGCCCGCTCGATGGCCGTCCCTGACGATCTTATCAAGCGACTGCCGGACCTCATCCAGAGCCGGCGGCTCCGCGCCGAGCCAGCGCAGCGCGACCTTGGCATTGATGACCGTCGCGGTAATCGGCTGGCTAACTTCATGGGCGATGGAGGACGTGAGCTGGCCCATGGTGGCGACGCGGTTCGCGTGCGCCAACTCCATCTGCACTTTGCGCAACGTCTCTTCGGCTCGCTTGCGTTCGGTCAGATCGAGCACGAATGTAACACCTTGCTGCCCGGTTTCGTCGAAGCTCGCCACGCCGATCAGCACGGGTACGCGGCTGCCGTCCTTGCGGAAGTACTCCTTCTCGAACGGTTGCAGGATCCCCGTCGTCTGCAACATCGGCACCCACTGTTGTTCATCGCGCTCGAGCCATTCCGGCGGCGTCAGATCCATCCAGCGCAGGCGGCCTGAGGCGAGATCCTCACGGTCGTAGCCCACCATGTGAAGAAAGGCATCATTGGCCTCGGTGATCCGGGCATCGGCTGAAAAGAAAAAGATCCCGATGATGTTGGCGTCGACCAGGCGCCTGATCTTTGCTTCGCTGCGTTGTAATTCGGCGGTCCGTTCCACCACCTTCATCTCGAGCTCGTCGCGGGCTTTGCGAAGCTGTCGCTCGCTCTCGCGTAATGCTTCCTCGGCGCGGCAGTGATTGTGGACGAGGCGTGCCATCCGAAATGCCGTCGTGGCATGGTTCGCCGCCACGGAGAGCAGCAGCTGGTCGGTTTCGCTAGGAAAGTCCGAGCGATCACACGCCGCTGCAACCAGACCGCCCTCGGCATCGACACCGACGGGAAGGACAATACCGCGGCCTCCCTGCGTTCCACCGCCGATGTCACGAACGATTTCCCTGTGCGACAAGCGGCCATTGGAGGCCAAATATTGCTGTAGCCATTCCGGAAATCCCTGCCATGCGGTTCCTCGCGCGATTTCGACAACGGCGCTCCCGTCGGGATCGGACAGACGCACAAAAACGAAGTCGAGGTACAGTGAACTGACCAGCACGTCGGCAAGCCCGGCAGCGATGGCGGGTGGTTCTCTCCCGACCCACGCCGCCGGAAGGGCCGACAATGCCACGAGATCCCGGAGCGCTCTTCGCAGCCGAAGCTCGTCGGCCCTGAGACTCATTGATATTCCGTTATAATTAGTGAGTCTGGGTGGACCGGCGTCGCTCCCGGAGTTCGAGTAGGAGTTGATCAGGGGGAACGAAGAACGGATTTTCCTGCATGACCTCGCCGACGATAACGACCGGGTGGGTCCGCATGATGTCCATCACCACGCTGGCGTTGAACTTCGACAGGTCATAGGTGCAGATCACCGGATCATCATATTTTGGTAGCAGGTAATTGAGGCGTGTCTCGTATTCCACCAGGTCGCCGACGCCTGGCTTATCGAGCAGCGCCCATTCCATGTGAGCCACCAACCGGGTAAGCGGATAACCGGAAGCGGCCCCCGATTGGAGCGCCTCCTCGACCCAGGCAAGCATCGCGTCCTGATCGAAGCGATCGCCGCGCAAGTAACTATCCTGCCAGCGCCGCACCACAAGTTGGCCCGTACCCATCGTTTGCGACACGTCGATGCCGGCGTCGGCGAGCCGTCTGAGATGGTCTTCCCGCAGATCGGGGGCCACGAGGTGGCAAGCTTTGTCCCCCTGCTCAAAGCCCTCTTTGATGAACGAGCGAAGCACCCTGTATTCCTCGTCCGCGCTGTTGAAAAAAGCGCAAATGTGACGGTGCTGACCGAGAACGCCCTCGGCGCATCGCACGGAACCGCAATTTGTCGCCATTTTTACCTCCTGCCGCTAATGGCGTGTCTCAGAGCCGAGGGGACGCAAGCAAGTAAATCCTCCGCGTCGAAAAGGCTGGCATCCAGTAACCGATGCGGTCGACTGAGATAGCGTGCAAGCGTGCTTCCAAACGCCGCCCCTTAGCATACGCCATAATAAGACGGTTTAGAATGGCCTTATCATGTACAGCACAAGGAGGCGGAAAATAGATATTTCAGACAAAAACGATAGGCTGTAACTGTCTCGCCCGGCTTGTGCTGCCGGTGCTCGATGACGCACCCAGTAGCCTTCCATATGCCCCCGGCACCCCGGCCCAGAATGCGGGTCTGGGCCTGTCCAACAAGAACCTGAAGCTTCCCTGAATGTCCCGTCACACAGAGCGCTCGGCTAAGACGAATAGTAACAATAACTTAAGCGCTGCCTGCCATGTCGAGTAGCCCCGGCCAGCCTCAAGCCATCTCACGCGCTCTTCCGGTTCTGGCAGGCTGTCTCCCGGGTCTTTGCCGGTGTGCTGAGGACACCCCAGGGGGAGGATTTCCCATTAAACGCATCGCCCCGCGACCGGACGTGACTGGGTGCGGCCCTACGTGTCCTGTTGACCCATGTTGCCCTGGATAGGAGGCGGAATGATCGAGTTCGACTGGAAACACGGCGGTGCGAGCCGGATCATGTATGGGGGGCCGGAAGGCTTCGACTGACAGTGGGCTTACTGCTGCCCCGGAATTAACCCTTCCACGAAATCACCAATGATCAACTCGATTTTTTCCTCGCTAGCTTCCGAAATCTCGAGTGGGACGGGAATATCCCCGACGGAGCGGGTGATCTCGATCCTTCCATCAGAGCTAACGGCGATCCTGACGTGTGTTGGCGCTGGTGGCTGCTTCGCTGGCGTGTTCTCCCGCCCATGGATCACGGGTGACAAACCAGGCTGGCGAACACCCGCCCTAATCAGCATCTGCGGTAGATTTGGTATCGGCGGCGTGCGGCCGCCTGAAGAGGTTGTACGGACGACATCCTGCTTCGCAGTCAGATGGAATCCCTTAACGGTGATTAGCTGATTGGCCGTTGCCACAGCGTCTATGATGACGGGCTCTATGTTAACGTTCCAATAGTCAATCGCTTCTCTGACTCGCGCGATTTTCTGCTGCCACTCCTCTGTCTGCAGGGCTTTGGCGGCCTCAGCTTGGTCGTGGGCTGCGTTGGCCTTTGCATTCAGTGCGGTCAAACGCTGCGTGAAGTCGTCGTTCATAATGCTCAGCCTTCTTTTTGCGGTATCGTAACGTATTTGTTGCCGCTTTACCATCCGCCTTAGGTCCGTGCTGCTGGTGCACGATGACGCCCCAGGTCATTTGCCAGACCACCCCCGGTGCCCCGCCCGTTGGTCAGCATTCGGCGCGGCTTTGCGTCAAACCCAGAGTGGGAGGAGGACTATTAATCAGTCCATAAATAAGTTCATGTCTACGCGGTGTAGCGCGACAATCAAAACACAGGTCTCAGCGTCAATCAAAGTCACCGCTTGAAAATCTCGCTGTTCAGCTAAAAGTTGAATACGTGCCCGATTGTTTTCTTTGATAAACCATCGGCGAAACCACGCCTTTTAGGCAACCATTTTCGCTGGCTCCGGGGCTTAACGGACGACGAACAAGACGAGGTTATTCTATTTAAAGTTGTGCTTTGATTGACGCTGAGACCTGTGTTTTGATTGTCGCGCTACAACGCGGCGTATTTCAGAGAAGGTTTCTGGTAGAAGGAACAAATTTGGCTCTTTTGAATTTTGAGTGGGCTATGCGGCATGCGGGTTGATCCGGGTGAAGTCGAGTTTTCCCGCGATGAGGAAGAGGACGGTTCGCATGGTGGCAAAGCGCGAATAGCCCCGGGCCTTGCGTTTGGCGGCCTGAAAGAGGCCGTTGAGGGCCTCGATGAAGCCGTTGGTCTGGCGTGTCTGTGTCCAGGCGACGATGCCCTCGAAGTGCTTGCGGATCATTCTTGCGACGTCTTTCATCGGCTCGACCCTGGAGCGCAGAACATTGGTGCACCATTGCGTGAGCATGGCGGAGACGACGTTGATCTGCTTGCGGTCGAGGATTTCGCGCAGATGCTCGCGGTAGAGCCAGGCGCGGGCGGTACGCTTGGTGGCGGCCTTGGCGATGAGCGCGTCGAGGTCGGCGCGGCCTTGGTCGGAGAGGCGGTCGCGATCCTTCAGCAGCGTCCAGCGCAGCCCCTTGAGGCTCGGGTCGGTGCGCTGTTCGAGGCGACGCGTCTCATCGACGGCGGTGGAGGCGTGGGCGACGACGTGGAACTTGTCGAACGTGACGCGCGCGTTCGGCAGGCTGTCGGCGACGCCCTTGATGAAGGCCGGCGACATGTCGATGCTCACCGAGGCGACCTGCTCGGGCGTGGCCTTGTGCGCGGCTAGGTATTCGGCGAAGCCGATGATGGTTTTGGCGTCCTTGCCTTCGGTGACGAACACCACCTTGCGTTTGTCCATGTCGGCGGCGATGGTCAGGTAATTATGGCCGCGCCGGCACGACGTCTCGTCGATCGCTACGGCGGTCACTGCCGACAAATCGGCCTCGGCCAGGGCAAGATCGACATAGCGCGAACAGATCGCGTGGACGCGATGCCAGGATTCGCCAACCAGCTTGGCCACGGCGGCAAAGGTCATCTGCTGAGCCATGGCCAGCACCAGCGCCTCGAACAACAAAGTGAACCCGGGGAGCTTGCCGAACCAGTCGGGCTCGAACAGGACGACCTTCCCGTCCGGCAGCTTCACCCGCGGTGTCCTGACTTCCAGAAAGCATTCGTGCTGGAAGAAATTGAGATGCCGCAAGCGCTTGATCTGGGTGTCGTGAACCGGATGCACGCCTGCCACGTCGGGTACCGGAAACCGCGTTCCCGCGACGAAATCCACGTTGATCGTCAGCGTCTTCTTGGCCGCGTCGAAATCGACACCGTTGACGTACCACGGCTTGGCAATGCCCAAGGCCGCTTCAAAGAGTTGGTTCTGCATCTGCGCACGCTCCTCCCGAGCCCCACCTGCGCCCAGCATGGCAAGACGGCGCTCGGCCCTCAAGGACGCTCCGCGCCGCTGCGCGGTGGCCGATGGCCATCCTTGACCGCCGACCGCCGCCTTGCCCTGAGGAAGGCAGGTCGGGAGCGAAGGGATGGTCTCCCTGGTCGAACAAAGGGATGGATGCGGGTTCGTCGTCAGGCCGCCAGACCGGCAGCCTCAACCCACTCGGATTTCAAAAGAGGCACAAATTTTTTGCGGATTTTTTTGGAGGCTACGCATTGATGAAACCACGTTTCTTTTGAAGTCAGCCTTGCTCGTCGTGGCCATCCGTCCCACAGTATCGGCTTTCAGGTGTTTCCAAACGAGTTCGTCGGGATTGCGATCTGGAGAGTAGGGTGGCAGGAAAAACAGCTTCAATTTCCCGCCGAGCGTTTCAACAAATGCTGTTGTCTTTTTCGCGCGATGGGCGGGGCCATTATCGACGATCAGAAAAATCGTTCGCACAGCGCCGATCATCAGCCGCTTCAGAAACTCAATGAACACATCGGCGTTCACACCGCCTTTTTCCTTAATCATAAATCGCATCAGGCCTTTCGATGAAATCGCCGAAATCAGGCTAAGGCTGTGGCGAGCGCCTGTTGTTTCAACGATAGGTGTCTCACCTCGTTTGCCCCATGTCCGTCCCGCGTGATGGTCCGAACGCATGTGCGCAGCATCGCCAAAATAGATGTCAGCGCCTTGTGCTTGCGCCATTTTCTTGATCTTCGGATATTCACTCTTCAGCCATTTCTGAACCAAAGCCTCGTCACGCTCAATTGCACGATGCAAAGGTTTCTGGCAGGTGATGCCGAGCTGCACCAACAAGCGGCCGACGGAATTCCTGGCCAGCCTGATACCGTATTTTCTCTTGATCAACTCGGCGACCATCTCCCGCGTCCATAGTGCAAACTCGAACTTGAGCTGCTGCGGAGTTTTCTGCGTCACGGTGTCGTAAATCCACTTCAGCTTCTTGTCGTCTAACTTCGGCGGACGACCTGCCAAAGGCTTCGCCTTCAGGGCATTCCAACCGCCACCACGGTAATCCGCCAACCATCTATACATAGCCCGGATCGTCACCCTTAATGTTCGCGCCACAATCTCAGGGCTTTCCCCGTCTTGCACGCTGCGTACCGCGCGCATCCGCAGCGCCTCCAAGGTTGCGTGATCCAGCTTGCGAGCATCATCCTCTCTCATGCCAAAAAAGAATCATAGCCAACTCAACGCGTCAATAAAAAAATGAAATTACTTATGGACTGCTTAATAATAATAACAACAACTGAAGCCGGTTTTTTTGAATGCGTTTGGATGGCTACCCGGTGGCATTGATTTAGCTCAGCGAAAAGGCGTCGCCTCTTCCCGGAGTTAGCGTTGCCCCCCTTTGCGGCGGAGATCCTGCTCGATCGTTTTGCGTTCTACAACATGCCGCGTTCGCATGTTTTGGGATACGTCGTCGCCGGTCCGAATGCAGAAATGACCCGGGGCAGCCGCCGCTACAATTGGGTCTGGTATCGGACTGCCCTGGGTCAGGCAGGGCTCGATGAAGCCCTGACCGACGCTCACGGTCATATCCATCGCTACTCGTTGCCTCCCGGTGCCCTGTCAGAGACAAGACGCCAGACCGTTCTCCTAAGCATAGGCAAATATCTCCTGCTTAGGTTCCTGCTTCACTGCGACTCGTTTCGTCCTGGCCGCGAGGCCAGGGCCAGAGCGCGTCGCTCCACAGGCTGTCACTGCCGAACTGGCAGCCATGTCTTTTAAGTTATTTGAGGCGTTATCGTCTCGATCGTGAACCACACCGCATTCGGTGCAAGTCCAATCCCGATCACTCAGAACCAGGCCGGAGTGAATGGACTTACAGGCATTGCACATTTTGCTGCTTGGGAACCAGCGGTCCGCGACAACAACCCGAGAGCTATGCATCGGGGCCTTGTATTCAAGCTGCCGGCGAAACTCGAACATCCCAACGTCAGCAACCGCCCGGGACAGCTTCCCGTTCTTCATCATGCCGCGGACATTCAAGTCTTCGATACCGATGACGGTGAATTTCCGCACGATCTCGGTGGTGGCCTTATGCAACGCATCCTTGCGGATGTTGGCGATGCGAGCGTGCAGCTTAGCCAGTCGCATGGCAGACTTCCGGCGATTGGCAGAACCTTTGACCTTGCGGCTGTGGGCATGACTGCAGCGGCGAAGCGTCTTCATGTGTTTTCTCAGCGCCTTCGGACCTTCGATGGCCGTGCCATCGCTCATGGTCGCCATTGCTTTCACACCGAGATCAACGCCACCTACCACTTGGTTTTCGCGAATAGGCGGTGTGTGATCGACTTCGACACTTAGGCTGACAAACCAACGATCCGCGATGCGGGAAACGACCGCGGATTTGATGTTACCTACGAACCGAACGGATTCACGCATCTTGACCCAGCCGATGATGGGCAGCTTGACTCGCTTCCCATCAACTTCGACCGCGTTCGGATGTGTTTTGTCCGTGCCTGGATCGGCCCGGAAACCGTCTCTTGAGACTCCTTTCTTCTTGAAGTTTGGGTATTTGGCTCGGCCTTCAAAAAAATTCTTAAAGGCGGCGCCCAAGTTCTTGATGGCTTGCTGGGGAGCGTTTTTCGTAACCTCCAACAACCACGGGAAGGCATCTTCTTTGATCGCGTTCAGGTCGCGGCGCAGTGAGGCTTCGGTTGGTTTAGGGCCGCACCGATACTCTCTCCACAAAGCATACTCACTACGCCACCTGGCTAGAGCCCAGTTCCAAGCAAAGCGGGCCGCGCCGGATGAACGAGCAAAATACTCCACCTGCTGTGGCGTTGGATTAAGCGCGATCTTGTGAGCAAGAATCACGTTGAGTCAAATTTTATTATAGCCAGGTGCAGAAAGCGTCATTACTAGATATATAATCCATCATTAAAACTCATAAAAGAGCATATTTCCGCAATCAGTTTAAAAACCCTCGTGGCGGACGCCGCGGCCGTCGCGGTAGAACCTCAGCCGTTTCTTCGGGCAATTTTCGATTTCGAGGCCCCGAAGATGGTAAGCGGCCGAGTGGCCTTACTTGGCGACGCCGCCTTTGTGGCGCGCCCTCATATCGCAATGGGGGTAGCCAAAGCTGCTGGCGACGCGCTGGCCCTTCGCGTACGGCTTGCGGAAAGCGATGACATCCGCACTTGTCGCCTTTGAACAAGACCGAAAACCGGTTGGGAAGCAAATTTCTGCCTACGGCCGACAACTGGGCAAGGCATTCGAATAGCATGACCGCCTCCAGTTCATATTGGCGCGTCACGCCCGTGCCTGACCAATCCTGGAAACGGATCGGGAGGGTCTGATGTTCGATGCTGATGAAGCTTTAATGTCCCGATCAACGGTTTGACGTAAGCTGGCGGCATCGGGCGTACCTCGTGCCCGAGCTTCGCCAACTCCCGCGCCCAGTGATGCGATGTGCCGCATGCCTCCATACCGACCAGACATGGTGACAGCCCGGCAAAGAACGCCAGCACCTGTGCTCGCATTAGGCCAAAGTTTTTATTGTCATTGGGGGATCCGATGAGTTTTTTCCTGGATTGCGGGCCGTGTTGGTTGGTCAAAAGTGTCCAAAATCGAACGACGTCGATCCAAAAGTCGGGCTCGCCCTCGTACTCGCCAACATCGCCGGCCAGGGGCCGCGCAAGACCCATCGCACATCCCGGTAGGCGCCTTGTGGGCAGGGTTTTATGTCAGAATTGTTCAAAACAGGCGTCATTCCATGAAATACCCCGCCGCCCGGATCGGATAGCCTCCTGCCCCAATAGGGATCCAGCGAAGGTCGGGGGTGAAGAATGGGCTATATCGGTTTCCTCGTCGTGCGGCTCTGCCTGGCGGCGGTGTTCCTCTACAGCGGCGCCGACAAGCTCAGGCATTGGCGTGACGGCGTCGCGGAAGTGACCGCCCTCGGCATCCCCTGGCCACGCATTTTCGCCGCCCTGACGATCCTGACGCAGCTCGCTGGCGGTGCGATGGTGGCAACCGGTGTCGGGGCCGCGATCGGCGCCCTGTTGCTCGCGGCGTTTACCGTGACGGCGACGGTTCTCGGTCATCGCTTCTGGCTGCTGCATGGCAATCAGGCGAAAATGGAACTCACCACCAGCCTCGAGCATGTCGCGATCGTGGGCGGCTTGTTGCTCCTGGCACTCTATACAATCGGCATATCCGGATAGCGGCTTTGTCCGCCTCTTTCGTGAAAAACCGGTTCACGGTGTCGGTTAAGGGGCAAAATCGACAAAATTCGCGGTCGCCGACAAGACAGCCGCAGCATCGGCGGTGAGGATCATCCTCACGGATCGGCGCACTGCATTTTGTATTCGATCCTGTGTCATTCACTGCCAAAGGGAGATCGAAACCATGTCCGCCGTTGAAATGCTGACCCCGCAGAACAGCGCCATTGCCCTCATCGACTACCAGCCCGCGATGTTCCAGGGTGTGCAATCGCATGATCGGCTGGTGACCTTCAACAACGTCCAGGTTCTCGCCAAGGCTGCCAAGCTGTTCGGCATCCCGACCGTTATCTCGACAGTCGCCCAGAATTCCTTCTCCGGCCCGTTCATGCCGGAAGTGATCGAGCTGTTCCCCGATCACGACGTTATCGATCGCACCTCAATGAATTCCTGGCTGGATGCGAAATTCCGCAAGGCCGTTCATGAGACCGGGCGGAAAAAGCTCGTCGTCGCGGGGTTGTGGACCGAAGCCTGCGTGCTGTTCCCCACGCTCGATCTGCTGAAGGAAGGCTTCGAGGTCTATATCCCCGCCGATGCCTGCGGCGATCTCTCGCCTGAGGCGCATAACCGCGCGATGGACCGCGCCGTCCAGGCCGGCGCGGTGCCGATCACCTCGCTCCAGTATGTTTTCGAGCTGCAGCAGGATTGGGCGCGTACCGAGACCTATGAGGGCGTGATGGAAATCCTCCGGGCGCATTCGCCGTATGGCATCCAAGTGCGGTTCTCGAAATGGGCACTCGGCGAGCACGCATCCGAAGCCGGCTCGGCACCGAAGGCCGCCTGATCTGCGCATCCCGGCCACCCCACCAGTACCACGAGGCGTGACAATGAAACTCTATCTGTTCTCGCTTGGGGCCGGCGTGATGGTCGGGATATTCTATAGTCTTATCGCCGTCCGTTCACCGGCGCCGCCGGTGGTCGCCCTGGTTGGCCTGCTTGGCATCCTGGCCGACGAACAGGTCATTCCCGTCGGCCGACAGATCCTCGCCGGCACGCCGTTGGCCGTCGCTTGGCGGCAGTCGGGGTGCACTCAACATCTGTTTGGCACATTGCCGGGGCGTGATGTGGCGCGGGCGGCCGCCAATCCTCCTGCTGCAAATTCGGAGACAGATTCATGAGCACCGATCACGGCACGACCGCCCCCGATCTGATTCTGCATCGCGGCCTGTTCACCACGCTGGACCGCACCAACCCCACCGCGAGCGCCGTCGCGATCCGGGATGGCAGGTTCACGTCGGTCGGCCTCGACCGGGAGATCATGCCGCTCGCCGGCCCCCGCACTAAAATCATCGACCTGAACGGTCGCCGCGTTCTGCCGGGCCTGATCGACAACCACCTGCATATCATCCGCGGTGGTCTCAACTTCAACATGGAGTTGCGCTGGGATGGCGTGCGCTCGCTCGCAGACGCAATGGCGATGCTCAGGCGCCAGGTCACGATCACGCCGCCGCCGCAATGGGTGCGCGTGGTCGGCGGCTTCACGGAACACCAGTTCGCCGAGAAGCGGTTGCCGACCATCGAGGAGGTCAACGTCGCCGCGCCGGAAACGCCGGTATTCATCCTGCACCTCTACGATCGCGCGCTGCTGAACGCTGCTGCCTTGCGCGCCGTGGGCTACACCAGGGAGACCGTCGAGCCGCCGGGCGGCGAGATCGTGCGCGCCCCGGACGGCACCCCGACCGGCCTGCTCCTCGCCAAGCCGAATGCCGGCATTCTCTACGCAACGCTTGCCAAGGGCCCTAAGCTGCCGTTCGACTATCAGGTGAACTCGACGCGGCATTTCATGCGCGAACTCAACCGGCTCGGCGTTACCGGCGCGATCGATGCCGGCGGCGGCTTCCAGAATTATCCCGAGGATTATGCCGTTGTGCAGAAACTGGCGGCGGAGGATCAGCTCACCATCCGCCTCGCCTACAACCTCTTCACCCAAAAACCGAAAGGCGAAAAGGAAGACTTCCTCAACTGGACCAAGACATCCACCTACCACCAGGGCGACGATTATTTCCGCCATAACGGCGCCGGGGAGATGTTGGTGTTCTCGGCAGCGGATTTCGAGGATTTCCGGCAGCCGCGTCCAGACATGCCAGCGGAGATGGAAAGCGAGCTCGAGGCGGTGGTGCGCATCCTCGCCGCGAATCGCTGGCCGTGGCGGCTGCACGCCACGTATGACGAAACCATCTCGCGGGCGCTCGACGTGTTCGAGCGGGTAGACCAGGATATTCCGCTCGCCGGCCTGAACTGGTTCTTCGATCATGCCGAGACGATCTCGGACCAGTCGATCGACCGCATCGCGGCCCTGGGCGGCGGCATCGCCGTGCAGCACCGCATGGCCTATCAGGGCGAGTATTTCGTCGAGCGTTATGGCCTCGGCGCCGCCGAGGCGACGCCACCTGTATCGCGTATCCTGGAAGCCGGCGTGAAGGTCTCGGCGGGCACTGATGCCACCCGTGTGGCCTCCTATAATCCTTGGGTGTCGCTTGCCTGGCTGGTCACCGGCAGAACGGTAGGCGGTTTGCGGCTCTACCCGCAGCGCAACTGCCTCGATCGCGAAACCGCGCTCCGGATGTGGACAGAGAACGTTACCTGGTTCTCCAACGAGGAAGGCAGGAAGGGCCGGATCGAGGTTGGTCAGCTCGCGGACCTGATCGTGCCCGATCGTGATTTCTTCGCCTGCGATGAGAACGAGATCGCCGATACCGTCTCGCTCCTCACGGTGGTCGGCGGCAAGGTGGTATATGGCGCTGCAGAGTTCGCGCGCTTCGACACCAGCGCACCGCCGTCGGCGATGCCGGACTGGTCGCCGGTGCGTGCATTTGGTGGCTATTCGGCCTGGGGCGACCGCGCGCAGCAACAGCGGCCAGCGG
>CAWACI010000013.1:0-23657 GCA_963780465.1 uncultured Pseudomonadota bacterium | reverse complement strand
CGACGCGGCCGGCATTGAAGAGGCGATCCGCGCCTATATGTGGCAGCCGATCTACCGGCCCTACGTGAAGCGCGACTCCTCGGTATAAGAAAATTAGCAACGGGCTAGAGCGTTTTCCATGAAGGTGGAGACGCTCTACAGCATGATCTCTTTAGAAGAGATCATGCTGTAGCCTTTTTGATGAGGCGACCGCGCAAAGTGCGCGAACCTAAAACGATCGCACTCTAGGTTTCCTTTTGCGGGCATCGCACTGGCAGACGACGCCTGTACCTTGCAAGAAAGGATCAAGCGCGTGTCCGCGCTTGATCCTTTCTTGCAACGACTTCTGTCGTAATTCCCGAAAGAACTTTGGGGAATTGCGGCAACTATCGTTGGCGCGGCCAGAACCCCTTCTGGATCACGGTACAGATGGCCTGTTTGCAGTTTTTGGACTGGAAGCCAAAATTCGTCGCCCCGCAATCCGAAGATGTTTTCATGATGTTTACTTGGTGCATGAGATGCGGGTCACTATTATGCGCCTGAGCGGCCAGCGGCGCCAGGGCAATGGCCAAGGCGACAGCCGGCGGGATTTTCAAAGAGAACGACATTTTAGGGTAGCTTTCTGGATTGCGGCCCAGACAGGTCTGAGGTCGTAGTTACGTCGAATGTGTCGACAAGGTCAGCCGCCGACGGAGGAGGATACATCTGGTTTACCACCCGCTCTGCACGACGGTCTGGCCCGCAGCAAGAGGGGACAAGGCAACGGCCAGAGCCAGAGCCGGCAGCAGCTTGGAGACGAAAGGCATAGGAAAATATCCCTTTATGGTAAGAAGCAAATCCGTTCCTCAGTTCTCGGGAGGAGTTCGTTTGCGGATCTGACTATTACGGCCGGCCGTCATAATGTCCAATATACGTAAGCGCTGTTTCCCTGACCCGCTGTGAATTTTTGTTGGGATATCAGATTTTGGTATCATGGATGATACCGAGATTCTGCCTACTGGGTCTGAGGTTTTAAGAAGTGCTCGTACGAGTGCTCATAGGAGCATTCCGAAGCAGCGGGTTGAGGTTATCACGCGTGGGGCGCGGCGGAACTGGCGGCCTGAGGAGAAGCGCGCGATTGCTTTAGCCAGCTTGGCGCCTGGAGCGATGCCGTCGGCGATCTGCCGGCAGCACGGGATTGGCAGCGGGCAGTTGAGCGTTTGGCGTCAGCAGTTGAGGGAGGGCAAGCTGGGTCATCCGTCTGCGCCGACTCTGAACTTTGCTCAAGCGGTGGTTGCGCAGACGCAGACTTTGGCTGCGCCAGAAGTGCCTTTGCCAATGTCGGGCCACCCTGCCGCGCCATCGCGTCGGCAGAAGCCCCGCAGCCCGTCGATGAATGGCGAACTGATCGAGATCGCGCTGCCGAACGGCATGGTCGTGCGTGTTGGCGCGGATGTTGATCAGGCGGCACTGGGAAGGGTGCTGGCGGCGTTGAAGAACACATGATCGCGCCGGGTTCCGGGGTCCGTGTTTATCTCGCCTGCGGGCGAACCGACATGAGAAAGGGCATGGATGGTCTGGCGATGCTGGTGCAACAGGGTTTTGCCGAGGACCCGTTTGGTGGTGCCGTGTTTGCGTTCCGCGGCCGGCGTGCCGGGCTGGTGAAACTGCTCTGGCATGATGGTGTCGGGTTGTGTCTTTTGACCAAGCGGCTGGAGCGCGGCGGGTTTGCCTGGCCGCAGACTGGCGCTGCTTTGGTGGCCCTGTCACCAGGTCAGCTGGCCACACTTTTGGAAGGCTGTGAGTGGCGCGCGCCGGTGCGCAGCCTGCGCCCGGAATTGGCAGGATAAGCGGGTTATCCCGCAAGATTTATTGACGCAACGCCAAGGTTTTTGCCAGACTCAGCTGTGGCCATCGACCTTGAAAATCTTCCCGAGGATGCCGACGCGCTGCGCGAGCTGGTTACCAATGCCGAGCTTGAGAATGCCGGATTGCGTGCCGAGATCGACAAGCTGCACATGCTGATCAAGGGCTTTCAGCGGCACCGGTTCGGGAAGCGTTCCGAGCAGCTGGATGCCGAGCAGATGCAATTGGTCATCGAGGATCTTGAGCAGACCATGGGCGCCGGTGCCGCCGCCGGCGAAGCCCGGGCTGAAAGCGAAGCGCAAGCCGGGCAGTCATCCGGCACCAGGCCCGCGCGCCGGCGGCGCAATCTCGGTCAGCTCCCGGACTCGCTGCCGCGCTTCGAGGTGGTGATCGACCTCGAAGACAAGACCTGCCCGTGCTGCCGGGGCGAACTGCAGCGCGTCGGCGAAAGCCGGGCCGAGATGTTGGACATTGTGCCGGCGCAGCTGCGGGTGAAAGTCATCCGCCGGCCGCGCTACACCTGCCAGGCGTGCGATACGCCGATTACCCAGGCGCCAGCACCGCCACGGCCGATTGATGGCGGCATGGCAACCGAGGCGCTGATCGCGCATGTGCTGATCAGCAAATTCGCCGATCATTTGCCGCTGTATCGGCAGGCGCAGATCTTTCTGCGCCAGGGCATCGCGCTTGACCGCTCGACTCTCGGCGACTGGATCGGCCGGGCCTGCTGGTGGCTGCGCCCGGTCTATGAACGGCTGGTGAGCCATATCATGGCGGCGGAGAAGATTTTTGCCGATGACACCAGCCTGCCGGTGCTCGACCCCGGCCGGGGACGAACGAAGACCGGCCGGTTCTGGTGCTACGCGATTGATGACCGGCCATGGTGTGGCCCAGCGCCGCCGGCTGTCGCTTATGTCTATGCCGAGGACCGTAAAGGGGCGCGCCCGACCACGCATCTGGCCAACTTCCGCGGCATTGTGCAGGTCGATGGCTATACCGGGTTCGGCCAGGTGGTGAAGGAGCGTGCTGACGCTTCCGTCAAACTCGCCTTCTGCTGGGTGCATGCGCGCCGCGGCTTTTTTGAAGTGCATGCCTCGACCAAATCGCCGATTGCGGCGGAAGCCTTGGCGCGGATCGCGGCGCTCTATGCGATCGAGGCCGAAATCCGCGGCAAGCCCGCCGCCCAACGCCAGGCCGTGCGGCATGAGCGCTCCCGGCCGATTGTCGAGGCACTGCATGCCTGGTTGAACCAGCAACTGCCGCGCATCTCGAAGGCGACGAAACTGGCCGAGGCCATCCGCTACACATTGCGTCACTGGGAAGGGCTGACCCGGTTCCTCGACGATGGAAGGCTGGAACTCGACACCAACACGGTCGAGCGCGAAATCCGCCCGATTACGCTCGGGCGCAAGAACGCCCTGTTCGCCGGCAATGATGCAGGCGCCGAGCATTGGGCAATTGCAGCCACACTCATTGCCTCGGCCAAGCTGAACGGCGTCAATCCGCTCGCCTACCTCACCGATGCGTTGGAGCGCATCGTCGCCGCCCGGACAAAAATCACGGAAATCGAGGCCCTGTTACCATGGAACTGGCGCCCCGCCGGCATGGCGGAATTACCGGCAGCGGCATGATCGACAACCCGATCCAAATGCAGCGTCTGCTGGCTCAGCTGCAGGCGGCACTGCCATTACCGGCCCGCGCCACGCCGGAACTGGCGGCGATGTTGAAAACGCAAAATATCGCCAACACAGCCTCAACGGCCACCATCACCGCCGTGAACTATGCAGGCGACGAAGGCGGCATCATGTGTCGCCTCGAAATCCCGACCAATGAAAATGCCGTCCATGTTTCGATTACCCACTTACGCTTCGATCCAAGGCTACCCAACGCTCGGGAAATCACCGCCTATCAAAAACACCGCGTAAAACACCTCAAGCGCCAAAAGTCGTAACAAACTGCAGAGGTTCACACGCCGACACAGCGCTTACCGGAGCTAATACGCTCGGTGTCATTAACTGACGCATGCCCAAAGACGTGTTCCGATTGACGTGATGTGGTTGGGCTCAGACGTGAACCAACGCCACGCATCGCAACAGGCATCGACGATATCCTCGTAGGTTTCGAAGACGCGGTTGCTGAGTTTGTTGCTGCGCAGGTAGGCCCAGACATTCTCGACGGGATTGAGTTCGGGGCTGTAGGGCGGCAAGTGCAGGAGGGTGATGTTGTCGGGGACGCGCAGCTTGTCGCCTTTCTGGTGCCAGCCGGCGCCGTCGACTGTGAGCACGGCGTGCGCTCCGGGGGCGACATTCGCGCTGATCTCCGCGAGGTGGAGATTTATCATCTCGGCGTTGGCGAACGGCAGCACCAGCGCGGCCCCGATGCCGCGGGCCGGGCAGATCGCACCGAAGATATAGGCCCAATCGTAGCGCTGATCGCGGGGGGCCGAGGGCCGCGAGCCGCGCTCGGCCCAGACCCGGGTCAGGGTTCCCTGCTGGCCGATGCGGGCCTCGTCCTGCCACCAGAGCTCAAGCGGCTTGCCGCGGGCGTGCTCTGGTAGCGCTTGATCTACGAGGGCGGCGAAGTTGCCTTGAAAGACGCTTGCGCTGCGGCGTCGTGGCCGGGATGGCGTGGCCTAGCCACCAGCCGACGGAAGCCCATTCGCCGGAGCACGTCACTCATGCTGCGCTCGGCCAGCACCACACCGAACTTCGCCGCGATCGCCCGCGCGAGATCCGCTCGGCGCCAGCGTATCACGCCATGCTCGGCCAGGTCGGGTCCGCGCCGGACCCACTCGGCAACTTCTCGTTCCTGTTCGGGCGACAGCAAGGGCTTGGGGCCGACATTACCCGTCTTGTCGGACAGACCCGCGAGGCCCTGCTCGTTGAACCGATGCACCCAGTCCCGCAATGTCTGGCGGTCCATCCCCGCCGCCTTGGCGGCATCCGTGCGCGACGCGCCCTCCAAAACCAAAGCAAGCGCCAGCATACGTCGAGAAGCAGCAACGTCCTTTGTACGCCGCGCCTCGCGCCGAAGCCCCGCAGCGTCGAAATCGCACCGTGTGATCTGGATCGCCGTCCCCATGCTAACCTCCCCGAATTGAGCGCACAGAGAGCGAATCACATGAACCGCTCCAAGGGAATTTAAAGGTTTTACCAGAGAGTTGAGATTCTGACACCGGGCGTATAAAACGTGAATTGCCCTGCAAAAGCTGGAGCATGATCGCATCTAAAGCGATCATGCTCCAGGAAGAAAGAGGCCGCTTTTTGAAAAAAGCGGCGCAAAAACTTTTACGATGCTGGGCCATGGGCGTTGTCAGTGACAACGCCCATGGCTTTCCCTTCCTTACGGGAACGAAGGCGTACCGTACGGATAGAATTTCTCCAGCTCCACAAACTTGTAGGGCAGCGCATCCAGGCGGACCGTGCCGAGGAACGGCTGGTCCGGGTCGACCAGGAGGATGGTCTTCGCGAAACCGCTATCGTCGAAACCGCGACGGAAATGGGCACGGGACTTGATGGCGATGGCATCGAAGTCGCCGGGCTCCAGGCCACGATCGCGGAGCGTCGAGAGCTCGATGACCTGCACGAGGACGTGGCTGAGCACCAGCACGTTGCCGCGGCCGAAGCCAACCACGATCCACGGCTCCTCGGCCTTGCCAGGCTGAGGCTTGCTATGGCTGACGGCGAGCACGGTGCCGGTAACGCGCACGGGCGCACCCGCGGATTCGTCCACGCGGCCGCCGATCTCATGGTCGAACGCATCACCCGCCTTGATGCCCGAGGCCAAGAGTGCCGGCACCACATCGGGATCCGCGACCGTCGCGATCAGCGTCTTGCCCAGATCCTGCTTGATGATTTCCGCCAGAAGCCAAGTCGCGGAACCCGAACGGTCGCTATAGTCGGCAAGCACGACGGGTTTCGCGCCTTGCGCCACGGCATCCCGCGCGAGCGCCACGCCTTTTTCGACGCTGTAGATGGTCACGGCGTTCAGGAGTTCCTCACGCCGGCGCCAGGCGGTTTGCGCGATATCGTCCGCAACCTTGCGCGCCAGCTCGGGCTTGCCGTTGGTCTGCACCTGGATGGTCATGCCGGCATCCGGCCCGTCGCACCAGGGAAAGCCGAAGAAGATGTTGACATAGACATCCGGCGCACGCGCCTCCCAGGTGAGTGCCAGCTGCACGAGATCGCGCCAGGCCGAGGCGCCGGTCCATTGCTGCACGGTCGGCGAGATGATCGGCACGTTCACCGTGACATGCGTTGGCTTGTAGTCGCCACGGATCGCGCGGACGAGCATGCGCGCAGCGCGCTCGCCCTGCAGATACATGTCGTAGTGCGGGAAGTATTTCACCGTGAAAGCCATGTCCGCATGGCGTAGGTATTCCTCATCCTCGTTGCCGTGCGGATCGAACGTGCCGGTGATGAACGCCTTGCTTCCCACCACCGCGCGCACGCGGCGCGCGATATCCGCTTCGGGGCGGGGCACGCCGCGCACGCCCATCGCGCCATGCAGTGAGAGATACACGCCGTCGAACGGGCCTTCCGCCGCAAGATCTACCAGCATGCGGCCAAGGAAATGCTCGTAGGTGTCGTTGGTGACCCAGCCCGAGCTGATGTCGCGCTTGGACCAGAGCGGAGATTCGATGCCGACCAGCTCCACGCCTTCAAATTCGCGTGCGACCTTCACGAAGCCGCCGATATAGGACTTAGGCTCGGAGGTCAGCAGCGCCTCGCCCTTCGCGGGCGAGCCGGGATAGGTAAAGTCGTCGATCGTCGTGTCCGACGGCAGGAAGGTAACGGTCTCGTGCGCGAATTTGAGCACGGCGATGCGAATTGGCTTATGGTCCATGGCGCTTCTCTCTTGCAGGTAGTAGCAGGTATCGTGCCGGGCTGGGCCCAGCTGGGGCTTAGCGTTAGATCATCGATTTTGATCAAGCAATAGCGGTGATCTGTATCGTTTGATCGCGGAAGATAACGTTCATTATGGAAATATTCATGCACCTCACAGTGGCAGATTAAAGTCGAAAGGTGATCACGCGTGAGCGGATTTATGAGGCTGTTTTTCGGCAGGTCGTTCCTCCTTGCTGTTCCTAATGGTTTGCAGATACGTATATCCGGCGGCTCGTGAGATGCCGAGACGCTCGGCGACCTGTCCGAGACTATGTCTGATACCGAAGACGCCGCGCTCTTCCAGCGCGCGAAAAATCGCCAGACGATCGTCGCGGGTCAGATTGCCAGCATGACGACTACCCAGCTGCGCGGCCAAAACCGTATCGATGACCTCTCGGATATTATCGACGAAAGTGGCGGGTTGGGGTTGGCCGATCGGCTCGCCTGCAAGTTGTGCCAGCACCGCGGCGGCCTCGCGCAGCTCAGTGATATCGACGTTGACGCATAGCGCCCCGAACACATAACCGGCTGTGTCGCGCAACACGATCGTCGACGACTTGATGACCCGGCCCGCTGACGTGGCGGCCAGATAGTTCAGACGATCGCGCGCGCCCTCCCCTTCGGACAGAACGGAGAGCCCGATCTCGGACATGGCGCTGCCAACCTTACGCCGGGTGACCGAGCCCGCGACCGAAACAACGGAATGCTCAGGCTGCCGGTAATCGTGCAGGACGATTTCCGCGTTCGGCCCCAGCGATTGGGCGAGTGGTCCGATAATGCCCGCAAGAGTGGCGAGGCGCAGATCCGCATCGCTGCCGGCCTCGTCGTGCCCGTCGGTTGGTTTGCGCGTGCGTCGCCTTGGCATTTTTTCTCTCCGACGAAGCCCGTCGACTACAAAAGGACCGTATATGGATCGCCTTTTCGGCGATCCGGAAAGCTCACTCATCGAGTTATCTCCGACTTTCATCGAAATGGACGGTTTGTCAAATGACTTGACTTTTCGTCTTTATAAGGCGAACGTCCTCCAGTCGTCCCGAGAAACGACTGGAGGCTAAGATCTAAATGGTTGCGACTAGGCTACGCCACCCACAGTTCCAAGCAGGCCAAGTGCCTGATGCCTTCGGCTGCGCGTTATGCCTCGCGCAGCGGAAGTTCGGTTGGCTTTCACCTACCCCCAGGGAAGTCTAGACCCCGATGGAGTTCATCAGCACAGCGGATGCACCTGCGCCGGGCGGGCACTACAGCCAGGCTGTAAGCGCTAATGGTTTCATCTTCGTTGCTGGTCAGCTGCCGTTTGATCGCCACCGCCCCGGCCATCCGCCAGAGGGGATCGAAGCCCAGGCGCGGCAGGCCTTTGCGAATGTCGAGCACGTGCTCGTTGCTGCCGGATCAAGTCTCGACAAGATCGTGAACGCAATCGTTTTTGTCACTGACATCGCGCACTGGCCCGAAATCAACCGGGTCTACGCCGACATCATGGGACAGCACCGTCCCGCGCGTACAGTCGCGGTCTCTCCCCAATTGCATTATGGCTGCCTTGTGGAGATCCAGGTAACCGCGCTCGCATAGTCGCGATGGAGATAAAAACAGTCTCGGCCACCCAACGTCCGAGTTTGCGCACGATCTCGATACGGATGGCGTTGGCCGAAATTAAACAAAGTGAAGAGAAAAGACGACGTTGCTCTGCATCCTCAACCAGATCGCCCAAATTGCAGGGACCGATTGATTTGCACCGGTAAGGCTAACGCATGATTGCGTGACCTCAATGATGCTCTGGCCTTGTTCGTACGAGCATCGCATCGCTACGCGCGCAGATTTCAAGCGATATCGCTCGAGCGACTTCGTGCCGCGGGAAATCGCTTCTTCGTGAACGTGAGAAGCGTGACGGCTTCACCAGGTTTCCGCTAGATACGATGCCAACCGCTTCGACCGTTGCCACGGTGGTAGCGCTTGACGTGTGCGGCAAACTCGAAAATCGCTAAAAATATGCCCAAAGAGACGCCTCTCATGTCCTGAAGTTCGGTGCGCCACGCATTGAATTACGCCGAAAGAGCATTTTTTGAGCTGTTTGCGTCTCCATGCGTTGAACATCTACTTGTCCTGTGTCCTAATGAACGCAATTAGCGCAATCAGCTAATCGCATTAGGAGAATTCGATGACGTCCGCCTTGGAAAAGCAGGTTATCCGCAAGGTGACCATGCGCATTATGCCGTTTATCATGCTGCTCTATTTCGTGAATTTCCTTGATCGCGTGAATGCCGGGTTTGCAGCGCTCAGCATGAACAAGGCGATTGGCTTGAGTCCGGAGGTATTCGGCTTCGGCGGCAGTCTTTTCGCCATCGGGTATTTCCTGTTCGAGGTTCCATCGAACCTAATGCTCGTCAAGGTCGGGGCGCGCGTCTGGATCGCGCGCGTGATGATCACCTGGGGCTTGGTATCCGCCGCTTTCGCGTTCGTGACCGGGCCGATCAGCTACGAGGTTCTGCGTTTCTTGCTCGGCCTGGCGGAGGCGGGCTTCTTTCCGGGCATCATCCTCTATCTTGGCTTCTGGTTCCCTTCACGCCAGCGCGCCGCCGCGACGGCGCTCTTCATGGCCGCCGCACCGGTCTCGGGCGTCGTTGGTTCGCTGATCTCGGGCAGTTTGATGGAGCTCCCGCACGTCGCCGGTCTTAGCAACTGGCAATGGCTCTTCATTGCCGAGGCGGTTCCGGCCGTCATTCTGGGCTTCCTGGTGCTGAAGGTGCTGTCGGACGGCCCCGAAACGGCACCGTGGCTGGCACACGAGGAACGCGACTGGCTCGTGAGCGAGCTCGCGGCGGAGCAAGCGGAGACGCATCGGCATCCCCGCCATGTGGGTGGTGCGCTGCGCGCCCTCCTCGATGTGCGCGTGCTGCTGCTGGCGATCGTCTACACAGGCGTATCGGCCGGCAGCTATACGCTGGCGCTGTGGGGGCCGACGATGATCAAGCAATTCGGCTACTCCTCTCTCGAGGTCGGCGTCCTGAACGGGCTACCCAACATCGTCGCTGTCATCGGGATGATCATGTGGGCGCGGCGTTCCGACCGGACCAAGGAGCGTACCTGGCACGTCGTCCTCCCCTGCCTCGTCGCCTGCGGCGGCATGATGCTCGGCGCTAACCTGCCGACCATCCTAGGCGTCATGGTCGCGCTGATCCTGATCAACACGGGAACAGGCTCCGCGAAGCCGCCGCTCTGGGCGATGCCGAGCATGTTCCTGTCGGGATCGGCAGCGGCGGCCGGCCTGGCCGTGATCAACGGGATCGGCGGGCTGGGAGGCGTTATCGGTCCCGTTGCCCTCGGCTGGTCCAAGAGCCATACCGGCAGCTACCAGGATGGCCTCTACGTGCTGGCGACGCTCCTGGTTCTTTCCGCGGTTTGCACGCTGCTGGTCATGCAATCTCGCGCGCGCAGGGCCGTTGAGGCTTAGTGCCTGATCGTTAAAGGTTAGCGCGCGCTTGCGCGCTAACCGCCTCAAAAAGCGACTACTTTCCTATGTCTTACGGGAACGAAGGCGCACCGTACGGGTAGAATTTCGTCAGCTCCACAAACTCGTAGGGAAGCGCCTCGAGGCGGACCGTGCCGAGGAACGGCTGCTCCGGCTCGACCAGCAGGATGGTCTTTGCGAAACCGCTATCGTCGAAGCCGCGGCGGAAATGGACGCGGGACTTGATGGCGATGACATCGAAATCGCCTGGCTCGACGCCGCGGTCGCGGATCGTCGAGAGCTCTTTCGCCTGCACGAGGACGGGGCTAAGCAACAGCACGTTACCGCAGCCGAAGCCGACCACGATCCAAGGCTCTACAGCTTTGCCAGGCTGGCTCTGACTAACGGCGAGCACGGTACCGGTGACGCGCACGGGCGCACCCGCGGATTCGTCCACGCGGCCGCCGATCTCATGGTCGAACGCATCACCCGCCTTGATGCCCGAGGCCAAGAGTGCCGGCACCACATCGGGATCCGCGACCGTCGCGATCAGCGTCTTGCCCAGATCCTGCTTGATGATTTCCGCCAGAAGCCAAGTCGCGGAACCCGAACGGTCGCTATAGTCGGCAAGCACGACGGGTTTCGCGCCTTGCGCCACGGCGTCCCGCGCGAGCGCCACGCCTTTTTCGACGCTGTAGATGGTCACGGCGTTCAGGAGTTCCTCACGCCGGCGCCAGGCGGTTTGCGCGATATCGTCCGCAACCTTGCGCGCCAGCTCGGGCTTGCCGTTGGTCTGCACCTGGATGGTCATGCCGGCATCCGGCCCGTCGCACCAGGGAAAGCCGAAGAAGATGTTGACATAGACATCCGGCGCACGCGCCTCCCAGGTGAGTGCCAGCTGCACGAGATCGCGCCAGGCCGAGGCGCCGGTCCATTGCTGCACGGTCGGCGAGATGATCGGCACGTTCACCGTGACATGCGTTGGCTTGTAGTCGCCACGGATCGCGCGGACGAGCATGCGCGCAGCGCGCTCGCCCTGCAGATGCATGTCGTAGTGCGGGAAGTATTTGACCGTGAAAGCCATGTCCGCATGGCGTAGGTATTCCTCATCCTCGTTGCCGTGCGGATCGAATGTGCCGGTGATGAACGCCTTGCTTCCCACCACCGCGCGCACGCGGCGCGCGATATCCGCTTCGGGGCGGGGCACGCCGCGCACGCCCATCGCGCCATGCAGTGAGAGATACACGCCGTCGAACGGGCCTTCCGCCGCAAGATCTACCAGCATGCGGCCAAGGAAATGCTCGTAGGTGTCGTTAGTAATCCAGCCCGAGCCGGTGCCGCGCTTGGACCAGAGCGGGGATTCGATGCCGACCAGCTCCACGCCTTCAAATTCGCGCGCAACCTTCACGAAGCCGCCGATGTAGTCGTAAGGTTCGGAGGTCAGCAGCGCCTCGCCCTTCGCAGGCGAGCCGGGATAAGTGAAGTCGTCGATCGTCGTGTCCGACGGCAGAAAGGTGACGGTCTCGTGCGCGAATTTGAGCACGGCGATGCGGATCGGCTTCTGGTCCATGACGTTTCTCTCTCTAACAGCGGGTTTATTTTGAATCGATTTGGTTCGGTAGTCCAGCATTTTGCAGATGCATTCGCATGCTTCCTGGCAAGGCTGGCGATCGGGCAAGAGGCGGGGGCCGTGCGTAGAGGTTGAGTATCGCATTCCTGATTGCCGCCACGCTCGGTTGCAGCGGCGGACCCTCGACTCTTTTTTTCCGTCCCGCTGCTTTGAGGCAGCGGGATTGGAGGGATGTGTAGGCGATCATTGTCATCAAGGCATGTCGATGTAACCCGGCCCAGGATCTGATCGGCGAGCTGCATATCGGCTTCAAGTCGTCCCTCAACGCCCTTTATCTCAAGGACCTCGCGGCCAAGACACGTCGCGGCATGCGCGGGCGGATTGAGGCTGGCAAATCTGGTGGCGGCAACGCGTACGGGCTAAGGTCATCCGCGGTTTCAGTGCCGATGGCTCGCCTGTGGCCGGCGAACGCCAGATCGAGCCTGCCAAGGCCGAGATCGTGCGACGGGTGTTCAGGGAGTTTGCGGCCGGCAAATCACCTCGCCAGATCGCCATTGGTCTCAACCATGACAGCATCCCCGCCCCTGGCGGCGAGGGCTGGGGGCAAAGCACGATCAACGGCAATCCGAAGCGCGCCACCGGTATCCTGAACAACGAACTCTATATTGGCCGCCTCGTGTGGAACCGGCTGCACTATGTAAAGGATCCGGCCATCGGCAAGCGCGTCTCCCGGCCCAATGAGCCGGATAAACTGATCATCAAGGACGCGCCAGAATTGCGGATCGTCGACGACGATCTATGGCAGGCGGTCAAGGCCCGCCAAGCCGATGCCAGCAAACGCGCTTTCCCCAAGACAGCGCCGAGCCGCAACAACGATACGCCCGCTGCCAAGACCGGCTTCTGGTCGAACCAGCGGCCGAAGCATCTGCTGACCGGGCTGATGCGTTGCGGCGTTTGCGGCGGTGGCTACCACAAGATCAGCGCCACCTTGTTCGGCTGCGCCGCGGCGCGCAACAAGGGCACCTGCGATAACCGGACCAAGGACGAAGCCTTCAGCATCATCCGCACGCTGATCGAGGAGGTGCGCCTGGTCCCGGAGAATGGCGAGCTGCGCGTCGAGATCCGCGGCGCCCTGGCCGGAATCCTGGCTCTATCGGCTCCAAATAACAAAACCGCCCGTGTTGGCACAGACGGTTCGGTGTCTGTTCTGTTATCGCAAATCAAGTTGGTTGCGGGGGCACGATACCACTTATACCGAACACGGCTCATCGCCCTATCACGGCGGTAGCATCTCGAACTGTGACGACCGCCGGGTATGATGTCACGGCTTTCCTCGACCTGGCGAAGAATGAACTCAGCTTCGGCCTCAATCCGGCCAGATTTACGATCGCCACCGTTACGCAACGGAGCAATGTCATCACAGGCACTCATCTGCGCCCGCCAGCGGATCGCTGCCGTCGGTTGACGCAATGGAATATGGACGGCATGTGCCGAAACAGGAATGATTTTGGCCATTTTGTTTCCCCTTCGATGACATCTCAAAGCAGCAGAAAGGCCAGCATTTGACTGGCTGCGCGCACTATGTAAACGTTTGCATAACGCAACTAGTTGATGGGCCAGACAGTATCGAATGGCTACGCCCCTTATCGCGGCTTAAGGCGTTTGCGACAGCGGCGTCTTTGAACAGACGTTGATGAAGGAGAGACGCCTATGTCACTGAAGGTGATGTGGGCTGCCGGCAGGTCGGATCACGATACCCGACGTGTTCACGGCCGAGCCCATGGCTCGTCAGGGCTGAGATACTAGTGGAGGATGATCGAGATGATAGGCGAAATGAGCATTTTGGCGACCAAGCTGAAGTTTCCGGAGGGCCCCGTCGCTCACGGCGACGGGTCTGTCTCCATCGTTGAAAGCCAGCGTGGGACCGTCAGCCGCGTAACACCAAACGGCGCCGTGGACGTGATCGCGGCGACCGGCGGCGGTCCGAACGGCCTCGCGATCGGGCCGGACGGCGCGTTCTACGTCTGTAACAACGGCGGAGTTCTGTTCGAGGACCGCGCCGGCTTCAATCACACGCGCCCTGGCCTCGATCCAAACTATAAGAGCGGCCGGATCGAGCAGATCGATCCAAAAACAGGGGCATTAGCGCTGCTTTATGACCGCTGCGGCAGCAACATGCTCTGTGGGCCGAACGACATCGTGCTCGACGGCCATGGCGGGTTCTATTTCACGGATTCGGGTAAGAATTGGTCGCGCGATCGAGACCATGGCGGCGTCTACTATGCTCGCCTGGATAGAACGGAGCTTGTCGAAATCGCCTATCCGATGATCACACCGAATGGGGTCGGGCTTTCGCCGGACGGCTGCACGGTCTACGTGGCGGAGACCGAGACGGCGCGGCTTTGGGCCTTCGATCTGGAGAGTCCCGGACGCATGCGGCGCCACCCTTATCCCTCGCCGAACGGCGGGCGGCTGGTCTGCGGCCTGCCCGGATATCAGCGCTTCGACAGTCTTGCCGTTACCGCAAGCGGCAACATCTGCGTCGCCACGCTCGTGACGGGCTGTATCACCGTCATCGCGCCGGGCGGTGACGTGTTGGACCAGATGATGACCGGCGATCCCATGACCACTAATATCTGCTTTGGAGGGGCGATGATGACGACTGCGTACATTACGCTTTCCGGCACGGGGCGGCTTGCGGCACTCGAATGGCCGGAGCCGGGCCTGAAGCTTGCCTGGAGCGATCTCTAGACAGCCTGTCGTATTGAGTTTGCGGACGATTTCATTTGCGCGAGGCGACCGCGTACATTACGCTTTCCGGCACGGGGCGGCTTTCGGCACTCGAATGGGCGGAGCCGGGCCTGAAGCTTGCCTGGAGCGGTCTATCTCACCGGACTGATATTGTTTTGGTGTCAGCCCCAGATGGGCGCCGACCGATCGTGATCGGGAGAAGCGCGTCGGGTCACCGCCGATCTCTCCCCCTACCTCGTCGGCCGCGAGTTCGCCTGGCGGATCGCCGAAGAGAACCACCCCCTGATCCATCGGATTCTCGATCGAGCCTGGGCGTTCCACGGTCGTGTCGTCAGCCGCGAGCAGCTTCAGATCCCGATCGGCTTCTCCCAACATCACAACTGGGTCGAGCTCTTCATGGGCAGGTGGGACTATGGAATCCGCTCGTGGCGGCAGCGCGCGGACGTTCGCTGTATGCTGAACGTGGCCCGTGCCCCACCGGCACGAGCCACATGCCAGATCAGCTCGGGTTGTCGGCCCTGGCTTCCGTATAGAGGCTCGGCTCCTGCGCCGATGCGCCGCTCGGCACGCGGACGAGCAACGTCAGACATCCCGCCACCACGCCGACCATCGAGAGCATGACGAACGCCGTGGTGAAGGATCCGCTCTCGGTTTTCACCCAGCCGACCAGCGGCGGCCCTATGAAGCCGCCGAAAAGATTGCCGATAGCACCGACGAAGGCGATGGCGGAAATCGCCATGTCCCGCGGCAGGGTTTCGGTCAGGAATACGAAAATCAGCGGCAGGAACATATAAAGGAAGAACCCCATCAGGGTGAACGCACCGATCTCGAGCGCGAGCGAAGTCACGCCCGCAATACGCGCCGACCCCAAGCAATCCCCCGCTTATGATCATCGGGATGCCGGCGTGATAGCGCCGTTCACGATGACGATCGGAACTCCGCGTGATCACGACCAGCCCGACCGTGCTCGCAAGATACGGCAGCGCCGAGAGCAGACCGATACTGCCGATCTCGAGCCTGCTCGCGGCCTTGATCGCGCTGGGCAACCAGACGTTAAAGCCGTAGCCGAACAAGTTGATCAAAGAAAACGCGCCGAGCAGCAGCCAGACATTCGGCTCGCGTAGAACATCTTGCCAGGAGCCGCGATGGTGACACCGAAGCTCCGCCTGTTCGGCCTCAAGTGCGCGCGAAAGGGCCACACGCTCCACGGACCCGAGCCAAACGGCATCGTTCAATGTTCGCGGAATTGTCCGCCACCAGACAAAAGCCCAGATCCAGGCCGGCAGCCCTTCCAAAACGAACATCATGTGCCAGTTGGCATAACTCAGGATCAACCCGGAGACCGGCCCCGCGATCACCGCCCCAACCGGCATGCAGAGAGTCCACAATCCGAAGGCCCGCGCACGCTCCGGCGCCACGAACCACTGCGCGAGCAGCATCGTGACCGAAGTGAAGACCGGCCCCTCGGCGGCGCCGAGCAGGAAGCGCATCGCCAGCAACTGCGGAAAACTCTGCGCGAGGCCGGTGCCCATCGCGCAGGCGCCCCAGACAAGAAGCGCGCCGAAGACAATCTGCCGTGCCCCGAACCTCGGCGCGAGCCAACCGGTCAACAGGTAGGTGATGAGATAGCCCCAGAAGAAGATACCGCCGGCGAGTCCCGCCTCTGTCGGCGAGAGATGCAGATCGTGCGACATGCTCGGCAGCGCCAGGCTGATATTGACGCGATCGAAGAAGGCGATGGTGTAGACAAGAAACACGACGGGAACGAGGCGCATCCAACGGACGCGACTGTCGAGCGCCAAAGCTCTATCGGACATTGCACTTTCCCCCGCGCGGCGATGATGCCCCGCCACGCCGTTTTTGTTTTGTTTCTGGCACGGTCGTCGGTCTTTTCACTGCGGCGCTGCGTTTTGGCTTGATCCATACGCAACTGACGTCTCCACATATGTGGTTAGCGTTTCTATTCCTTGTACTCGGCCATAGAAGTTTTCACCCGTCAATGGCAAAACACACGGCGCGGGGCGATTCATTAAACTGCTGCGATCATTTGAGTGGCTTGGCTTCCGTTGTCCCGGAAATGCTCGATTGCCGTTGTGGGTGAAGGCGAGACCCAGCACAGGACTTTGAGGGCGAGGCCGGTGAGTGAGAAGACATTTCGTGGTGCGTTTCTATGTAGAGTTTTCTAACGGCCAAGATATCGTCGCTGCATGGGCGAGGAGACGACACGAAAGGCAACTCCAGCTCTCTTGGTGCAGCTGGTTGCGGACTTTGGCCAGAGTGATCCGAATTTTCGGCGTACGAAAAATGTAACTGCGAAGCGAGATTCGACGAACTGGCCGTCAGCGTTTTGATGGCACTTAAGGTTGCCAGCCCCCGACAATACTGCGCTCGAAAAATTAAAAAAATTAGTAGACGGGGTACGAAATAACCAGACACAATTGGTTGCGATTTCGCATTGACAAGGTGGCTGCGCGCTCTCGCTCTTCGGCCTCACCCACACGGACTGGCAGGGCCCACGCCAGGGATGTCGCAGCGCCCGGCGACTAACTCACGCCGACGAATCCAGCTTAAGACTTCGATGGCACGACGTCGAGCATCAAAGATGATGCCGAGGACACGAAAACGCGGGCAAGTTCTAAGAGTACGGGACGCTCATAAGAAATAACCGCCGCTCTCGCCTGCAGAGAGTGACGATGCCGACAGAAACAGGAGGAAACCAATGTCAACTCCGCTACAAGTCTCCGAAAGAGTCCGAAAAGCCCAACGCAGCGCGCTCACCATGCTGCTTATTTCAAACGCGATCAACTATATCGATCCGTCAGAAGTAACGCTGACGGACGCCGAAATTGCCTATTGCACAGAGGGCGATCCTGCAGGCCGCCCGAGCCCGGTGACATTCCGCGAGTGGAAAAAGCTGTTCGAGTTCCGCACCACTTGGGGGATGATGATTGGCTTTTTTGGTATCATCTACATGAGTTATATCTACAAGGCTTGGCTGCCGGGCTATCTCGAGATCCAGCGCCACATGAGCGTACAAACCGCCGGCATCGCGGCGGCAATCCCCTTCGCCTGTGGCATCGGCGGGTCCATCGCAGGCGGCTACAGCGCCAACCGACTGATCCGCGCGGGGCAAACCGCGCTCAATAGCTGTAAGATCCCCGCCGCACTCGCCCTAGTGCCGCGAGTCGCTCATAATGCGGGGTACAGCCTGTTCAGTTTGACGCGAGCTTGTGCGGTGGTGAACTGCCAGTTCGCCTTCGCATGGTTCAGGTTGCGGCTGTCCTGCCAAGCGGCGACCTCGTCAATCAGAGCCTGCTTATCGGGGATCCGCCGGTCGAGACACTGCGACGACAGAACGCTGAGCTCGGATTCAGCCATGTTTAGCCAACTCCCGTGTTTCGGGGTGTAATGCCACTCAAACCGTTCGACCAACCGACGCGCCTCGGCAGCGGGGAAAGCCTCGTAGAGTGAGGCTGGCTTGTGAGTGTTGAGATTGTCCTGCACGAGCCTGATCTTCTGCGCCTCGGGAAAGTGCGTGTCAGACAGTTCCTTGAGAAGTTGCGCATAGTCTATCGTCGCGCGCCGATCCGTCACCTTGACGTGCCGCCACCCTTCCAGCGGGGCAAACAGCATAAACAGGTTGGCGGTGCCATTACGGGCGTACTCATAGTCATGTCGTGCCGGCATTCCCGGCTTGGCCGGAATTGGTAGGCGGGTTTCGGCGATCAGTTGCTTCGAGGTCTCGTCGAGGCAAACCAGCGGAAAGTCCGGATCATGCGGCTTGTGATAGATTTCAAGCACATCCTCCATGGCGGCGACAAACGCGGCGCTGCCGTCTGGTGGGATCACCCATTGCTTCTTCAGGTGTGGCTTGAGAATGTTTTTTTTAGTCCGAACTTTACTGTGTTTTGAGCGCAAGCCTTTGAATTTGTTTCCACTTATTTTGATTGCATGCCTACGTAGTCAGCGTGACACCTCAAGTAAATCGAATGCGGTGCGTTGAATTTTGGTTGGGGTGGCGAGCAGGATGGTGAGCTTGTTGTCACCGATGCGGACATTGTTTCTGGTTAACGTTGCCAGATCGGCAAGCAGGGTCTGCAGACTATGCACCGGCAGTCTGGCGCCGTGTGCGGGGTCGGTTTGCTTGCTGGCGGCTTTGTCGCGTGCGGCCTTTGATGGCCTGGCCTTGGCGACGGGGGAGATGCGTTGTGCCTCTCGCCCCGCCGGGTCGTGGTCGTCGAAGAGAATTGGCGCCAGGCATTGGCGCATGTGCCATTCCAGATAGTAGGCGAGCATGCAGAGCAGCACATGGGCGCGCACCCGCGGCGCGGTCCAGTGGAATACCGGCCGCAGTTCCAGATCGACGGTTTTGAGCGACCGGAACGCCCGCTCGACGACCGCCAGATTTTTATAGGCGCGCACCGTGCTGGCGGCGTCGGATTGCTCGGCGCTCAGGTTGGTGCGCACCACGTAGATACCATCGAGGGCCGCCTCGGCGGCAATCGCCGCATCGTCTCTGGTGAAGTCGAAACTATTATCGGTGATAGCGGTGGTTAAGTGTTTGCCCATCTTGCGTTTGCCCAGCACGGCACCCAGCGCCATGCCGATGGCCGCCGCACCGTGCAGTGGATTTTTTGACCGCCGCACCCGCGCCTGGATTTTTATCAGCTCGGCCTCGGTGGCGGCGAGCAGTTCGTGGCGTTTTCGGGCACGCTCTTCGGCAAGCAGCGGGTTCTTGCAAACCACCAGGCGCTCGCCCGGATAGGCGGGGCTGGTGATCTCCGCCATGTCGCGATCATCGAACAGCGAGAGCTGCAACGGACCGCCCTCGGCGGCCAGCGCCTGGATCGCTGGCGCCCGCAGTGCGGTGATCCAGTCCAGCCCGGCCGGCCGCAGCGTCTCATCGATCCGCGCACTCGTCAGCATGCCACGGTCGCCGACCATCACCACGCGCCGCAGTTTAAATTTCTGCTTCACCTTGTCGATCTGCGCCGACAAAGTTGATGGATCCGCCGTGTTGCCTTCGAACACTTCGACCGCAACCGGGCAGCCATCGGCCGCACACATCAGGCCAACAACAAGTTGCGGGCGATCCCGGCGATGATCGCGGCTATAACCGTGTTTTGCCAGTTCGCAGCAGCGTCCTTCAAGATAGGTCGAGGTCACATCGTACAGCAGCAGGGCACCCTCGCTGAGGTGCCGCCGCGCCAGGCTTGTCTCGATAAAATCCTGTTCCTTCCCCAGCCAGTCGAGCGCCGCATAGACCTCTCCGGCGCTGACACTGCCCAAGCCCAGCATCTCCCCCAGCGAATGGCTGGCGGTCGCCGGATCGAGCATCCGCGCGGTGGCAAGTTTGGCCGCCGGCTCGAGCAGCTGGGCGATGATCAGGCCATAGGCCAGATCGCGTTTGCGTTGCGACCCGCGGCGCGGCAACAGGGCCTCGAGCCCGGCCCGCCGCGCCGTGGCCAGTGCGGCAAGCACATGGCCATGCGGCAGGGCCCGCTCGATCTGCACCACCTGATCCGCCGGCAGCAGCTTATCGCCGCGCAGTACCGAACGCAGCAGCTCAATCCTATCCATTGGCCACTTGGAAAGGTTTGCCAACGTCCGGTTTTTTGTTTTACCGCCTTCGCGATAACTCTCCCGCAGCAGGATCGCCGGCGGCGAGTTCCGATTTCGGGACAATTGTTACGTACATGGTGCAATGGAATTAAGCCGAGTTGCGTCGCGTCAAGAAAAATCGTCAAAGTACATGACTGCATTTTGAGAGTTTCAGCCACTATCAATGCCTTACCTCAAAAAGCCGTAAAGTTCGGACAGGGCGATTCAATAAACTGCTGCGATCATTTGTGTGGCTCGGCTTCGTTTGTCCTGGAAATGCTCGATTGCCCTTGTGGGTGACTGTGAAACCGTGCGCATGACTTTGAGAGCGAAGCTGGTGAGCGAGAAGACGTTACGAGGTGCGTTGTCGAGCCGGTTGGTGTAACCATCTTCTCCGAGCATGACGTCTTTGTTTCGATGCATGATTTCGATGCCCCAATGCTTGCGGTTTAGGTTGAGAAGGTATTCCGGCGATGCTTCGCCTTTGCTCAGACTGGTGATGAGATAGGCAGTTTCCTGTTGCTCCTGCCACACGCCCTTCACCCTGCGTTGGCGTGAACGGGTTACACGGCATATCTGGCTGACGGTTGGCCATTCCTGCGTGATGTCTGCTGCTTGGGCCGGCAACACTTCGATCCTGCGCCGTTCGATACGTCCATGCGCCTTGGTGGCGCCGCTATCGAAAATTGCGAGGGGGAAAAACCGGCTCCGCGAAGGCCGTTTCAATATTTTTTCGCAATGTCTTTTGGTTGTTTTTGACGGGAAGAAGGTAGTCTCCGCCAGCGTCCACCACGGTCTGTGCAATGGTCCTCTGGCAGAAGATCGCATCACCGGTGACAATCCGGTCGCGTAAATCAAGCCGGGCGAGTAACTTCAGTGCATCAGGAATTTCCAGCCCCTTGCCGCGTGACGCCTCATGCGAAAGGATCGTCTGCAGACCTCCACAAAAAGCTGACAGCACGTGCTCGGCGCGGCCATCTCCATCCTTGCTTGCCCGCAGTGTCTTGCCGTCTATGGCAATATGACGGTCATCACTGTTATCCGCCAGCACGACCGCGCCCAGGATATCGGCAACGGCCTGGGCATCGAGGATGCGCAGCGTTTCGGTCAGCGTCGCGTGACAGGGGGTATGGCCACGCATAAAACCCAATTGCCGTTTTTGCACGCGCGTCAGACTTCGCCCCAGAAGAAACGCAGCCTTCATGCCCCGCCGCCCACAAAGCATGGAAACCAAAATCAGACCAAGGATCGACCAAAGCCTGTAGTCCCGTCCTTGCCGACCACGCGGATCAGGGATCCGTTCCAAAACCTTCTTCAACTCCATCGCCCAAACCTCAAAATCAGACGCCCTACAGAATCATATAAAATCGCGTCGGATCAATAGGATGGAGACATTAACAAATTGCCCTGAAGTTCGGATTAGTGGGCCGGAAGCCATCGGCGGCCGCAGGCTTTTGCCTGCGACCGTGACGCGGCAGAGCAACACAGTTTGGATTGTACCTGAAGAACAAACGGGCAGTTCGATCTGGGTCGTTAGGTGTTCAGGGCCAAGCTGCGCACGCCGTCTGGACCGCGGTGCTGTTGGCTTGAAATCCTTAAACTCACACGGAAGTCACTCGTCCATGCAGTCAATGTGCACCAGAGCCACGCCCCCGTGGCCCTGCTCAATTATGTTGTTGAGGTATTTTATTGACTTCAGCTTCGTGTCTTTCCAGATCTCGGGCACATCCCGCCTCCGGCTAAGGAGCCGAGCAGGAATAAACGATTTGGGCTGTGACTTACTCCGAAAGAGGATTCCGGCTTGGCGGTGCACGCGGATAATCGATGAAAACGCGATCCGCGCGGGGTATGCGGCCATCAGGGCCCAGTTGACTGAAAGAGGCCGGCGGTTGTTCGCGGCGACGGAGAAGGCCGCCGCAGGGTATGGCGGGATAGCCGCCGGCCTCGGGTGTCAATCGGCGTTGAATTAGGACCCCCGATCGGCGTGAAAAAGGGCCCCCTCTGGTAGCGGCATGTGCCGGTAATTCGTAAGGGGCCCCGCGCGCCGCGGAGTGCCCGTTCACGCGGCTGACGCAGCGGCGCGTGGGGGGCTGTGGCCCCGCCGAAATTGCTTACAAACCAGCGTTTTCCGGCCATTCACCCTGAGAGCGAATGGCCATTTCCTTTTGGCGGCTCACCACATCCCCCAAAACGGCCCCTGATCGGCGCCGATCAGGCGACCAAGGCGCCCGCGGGGCTCGGCCGCCCGATCACGATGCGCTGCCCGAATGGGCCGGCACCGTGAAGTTAAATTCGGCGCCGCGGGGCATGTTCGCGGTCGCCCATAACCGTCCGCCATGCGCTTCGATGATCGATTGGCAGATCGACAGCCCCAACCCCAATCCGGAGGGCTTGGTCGTGTGGAAGGGCTCGAACAGGCGCTCGAGAACCGCCGGCGCCAGCCCCGGCCCTGAATCCCGCACCTCAACGAGCACGCCGTCCGGCTCGGCTCTCCCGGCACTGATCAACAACTCTCGTGGCCCCTCGCTGGCGCTGCTCATCGCCTGGATGGCATTAAGAATCAAATTGAGGATCACTTGTTGCAGTTGTACCCATCGCCGTGAATGACCGGCACGTCGTCCGCCAGCTGCGTCTGCACTAAGATGCCGTGCTTCACCACCTCACCGTGAAGCAGGGTGATGACCTCGAGAATGGCTCGATGATCGCCAGCACCTCCTGGCGCGGAGGCGCCTTGTGGATGAGGGCGCGAGTGATGGACGATGCCTCCGGCGCGAGTGCCGTCCTGGACAATGCGGTCAAGCGCCCGCCCGAGCGCCCCGAGATTGGCGGTTCTGCTTGCATCCAGCGTCGGGCAGCCTGTGCATTGGTGACTGTTGCGGCGATAGGCTGGTTGATCTCATGGGCGATGGGGGCGGTTAGTTGCCCCACCGTCGCGACGCGGGTCGCGTGTGCCAACTCAGCCTGCACTTCGCGATAGCGCCGCTCGCCTTCGCGCGCTTCGGCTTTCACCCGCTTGCGCTCGGTCAGATCCAGCACGAAGGCGACACCCTCGTCGTCACCTTCCTCGAACATCGCCACGCCGACCAGCACGGGCACGCGGCTCCCGTCCTTGCGGACGTACTCCTTCTCCCAAGGCTGCGCGCTCCCGGTCACCTTTATCTCCGCCACGGCCCGCGCATCATAGTCGCGCCATTCCGGCGGCGTCAGCTCCGTCCAGCGTATACGACCCGCGGCAAGATCCTCGTGGTCGTAGCCCACCATCTGGAGAAACGCGTCATTGGCCTCGATGATCCGGCCATCGAGCGCAAAAATGATGATCCCGATGACATTGGCGTCGACCAGGCGGATCTTCGCTTCGCGCTGCTCCAGATCGCGGTAAAGACGGGTATTTTCCAGCGAGACTGCGGCCTGCGAGGCGAGCAGTTTCAGCACGCGATCCGGGCCGCTGCGAAGACGCGGGGGCTCAGGTTGTTTTCCAGGTAGAGCACACCGATGAGCTTGGCCTGGTTGAGCAACGGCAGACAGAGAATGGAGCGGGCGCCACGCAGGCGGATGTAGGGATCGGCAGAAAAGGCGGTCT